>NZ_JBALDI010000060.1:0-190584 GCF_036917395.1 Nostoc sp. | reverse complement strand
GCCATCTTCTTGACGTTTGATTGTAGAATAGTAAAAATTAAGCACTCTAATTAGTCACATAAATAGAGTCATCGAGAAAGGTTTAGATGGGCTATTATTTAACTTTTATTTAACTTTAAGATTAATACTACCCACATTCCATTAGAATATACGCCATCTTCTTGACGTTTGATTGTAGAATAGTAAAAATTAAGCACTCTAATTAGTCACATAAATAGAGTCATCGAGAAAGGTTTAGATGGGCTATATCAATCGGAGGATACTTTAGATGGAAAAATTCAAATTTATAAAGCAGAAAAACAGGAAGTTTTAGAAAAAATAGGAGAAGCCAGTGGGCGCGATGTCAGAATCCATCTATTGGCAAGTCTTTAATAGCCAAGTTGAATCAGCTAATCGAGTCATCGCACTTTATGAAAATTTCCTAGAACAGCAGGAAAAAGCTCACAACGAAACTCTGGAACAACGTGAGGCTGAAAAGATGTGGATTTACCAAAAGCGCCAAGAACTTGAGCAGATACAGAATCAGCTAGAAATCATTCTCAATAAATGCAGCATTGTTTAATCGCATTCCTTTTGTTGCTAATCTCGCCTCATGATCAGCCAGACTGCTTTTAAATGTGATTACCGATTTATCAACTCAAAACCACGAGCATATTGCTAATAAAATTCACTTCTAGTCAAATGCCAGTGCGGGAAATTAGGTCGTCAAGGGATTTGTAAAGACACTTGATACAGAAGGTGTCCGATCGCCTCATAATGAAGAAAGATTAAGCAGATTCTCAGAAAACTCTCAATGAGCCAGACTAGTCTAAATTTAGTTGCAATATCCATCTTTCTCATGACCCTATCAGTACTGCTGGGGCCATTCTTAAACTTATCGCCAGCAGTACCGGCACTTGCTACCTTCACCATCTTAGGCATAGCCACGTTAGATAGTTTCAGCTTGCAAGGCAAGGGTGGTACTATCTTTTTAGATTGGATTGCTGGTTTTTCAAATGAACACCGCGATCGCATCGTCCACCACGAAGCAGGGCATTTTTTGGTTGCTTACCTGTTAGGTATTCCCGTTACTGGTTACACCCTCAGCGCTTGGGAAGCCTGGAAACAGGGGCAATCTGGGCAAGGCGGCGTTAGCTTTGATGATGGCGAATTAGCATCTCAACTAAAAGTGGGTAAAATCAGTGCCCAAATGCTAGACCGCTACTGTACTGTTTGGATGGCGGGTATTGCTGCTGAAACCCTAATTTTTAATAATGCTGAAGGTGGATCTGATGATAAAAACAAGCTGATAGGAGTATTGACAATTTTGGGCTTTTCTGAATCACTTTATCAGCAGAAACTGCGGTTTCATACCCTCCAGGCAAAAACCCTACTGCAAGAAAATTGGTCTAGCTACGAAGCTTTAGTTAATGCCATGCGACAACGCACTTCGGTAGAAGATTGTCATGTTGAGTTAGGAGTAGGGAATGGGGAGTAGGTAGTTCACGAAGAAACAGCTTTCAAACGTGAGACATGAGGTATGTAGTTCGAGTTAATAACCCGATTACGCCCAGCAGTTTTAGCCTGTAAGAGACATTGATCGGCACGATACAGCAGACTCTCTCCTTGATCATCATCCTCAGCTTGCAGACAGGCTGTGCCCAGACTAATGGTGATATTAATTGTCAGTTTATTGCTGAGTGCAAATGGTTTGTCGCTGACTAAGCGATTGAGACGACGGGCCACTAATAGTGCTTCCTCATCGGTAGTGTCAGCCAGAAGAATCACAAATTCTTCGCCACCATAGCGAAATGCTGTGTCTTGAGAGCGCAGATTGTGTTGCAGACGTTGACACAGCAACTGCAAGACGCGATCACCTACTAAATGCCCATGAGTATCGTTAACTTTCTTAAAATGATCTATATCCAGAATAATTAAACTCAGGGAAGTTTTTTGAGTTCTAGCTGTTTTAATTTCTCTGGGTAAGTCCCATGCTAAAGCGCGACGATTTTTTAATTCTGTCAAGGAATCGGCTAAGGCGATCGCTGATAAAATATCATTTGTCCGAATCAAATCTTGGTATTTTTGCGCTTTCCGCAAGCCAACAGTTAATTGAGCAAGTATTAAACCGTGGTTAGCGGTCAACTCTGCTAAGGTATAGTCTGTTTTTTTTTCAATAAGATACCAAATATAAGCATCGGCTCCTTGCTTTAATGCCGCAGCACTCATCTCTAATTCCCTTTGCCAACCATACTTATTTCTATCAGTAAGCTGCTGGGGACGATCCTCAAACAGAATACAGTATATCCAGGATAGTTTTGTCTGCTTTTTCAACCAACTGCACAGTTTCATACTGCCATCCAGGCTAGCCTGCACAAATATTATATCGGGGGGCGTCATTTGAATTTGTGACACTGCCTGATTAAGATTGTCTATAACTTCTACATTAAAAGCAGTCGCATAACGGATCTGATCTGGAAGTGTAGCGATAAAATTATTCTTTCCAAAGACCAGAATAGAAATATTTTTTGCTTTGTTTTTTATCATATTTAAATTCTCAAGAGATTAACTTAGTAAAACTTGCTGGGATTGTTGCTTAATACTAAATATGATATTTTGACTGAGTTATGTTTCTTGATATCTCGTTTTTGTGACACTAAATTCACAATAAATTTCCAAGTTCAATATCCTCTTAAAACTTGACATTTATTACTAGACTTTCTAAAAGCTTCACTTCTGACAACTAATGTCTTCTTTAGAGAATGTTTTTAAATCAGTAAAACTACTGAATATTATTTGCTTGTCAAAAAACCCTTACAGTAGTTTCTTAAATGTTATTTTTCTGAGGTAATTACCAAAATAAATAGTTTGTAATAACTGTCACATTAGGTCACAATTTTTCTTTCTAAAAAGAAAAATAAATTATAAAAGCCAATATTTTCTCATTGAATTAAAAATATTATTACCCATAGAACACTTCAGCCTTTTTCTTTAATGAATCGGCTTTTATCGAGTATCAAGGTAGGGATTGAATTGCAAAAAAACGCGACTCAAATAGTCAGCAAAACTCGCTTCTACTAAGGTAGGTAGCTTTGTGGGACTAACATCCTTACAGATAAAAATTTACAATTTAAGTAAGGTCTGAACCCAAGTATCACAATGTGTTAGAAGCTGAGACAAAATGTCTTAGCTTAACCTTAATCTGTGTTTGTCAACTTAATTCACATCTTTTTTAATTTACCCCAACATCATAAATCTAGAAAACAAAGCTAAATAAAAAAACTCCATGTCAAAATCTACCCCTAATATGGGAATATTAGTTTAATTCCGCCTGAAGAAAGGGTCGAAAAATATAAAAAATTTTGTTAGCATAGCCTGAGATATTAAAATCTAAACTTTTGTGAAAAGCTAGAATCAGATCAATAACCTTCAACAGCGTAACCAGCAGCAACAATTACCTGTTTGATTGACTCCTCAGAAGCTGCGGATTCTACCGTGACAGTTTTAGCATTAACATCGACATCCACCTTGGCTTCAGGTTCCATAACGTGGATGGATTCAGTAATTGTTTCTGCACATCCCTCACAAGCAATATTTGATACTTTCAGCTTTAGTGCCATTTGTTACCTCATTAGGAAGATTTTAAATCATTTCTTAAGCATTGATCTTAGCCATCAAAATGCGCTCCTGCATCCTACTAAAGTAAGGTAGTGGTGTAAAAGCATCACACTAACTGTATATAACTTATCGACTGATACAATTCGCTAGCACTAATATGAAACAAAATGCAAGAATATATAAAGCTATTTATGAAAATACACCTACCTAGTGCCGCTACGCCCAAGTCTAAAGTCTAAAGTTAAAAACACCCATGTCTTCAAATCCTCAGTACCTAAGCGGTAACGAAATTCGCAACATATTCCTCGACTTCTTTGCCCAACGGAAACACCAAATTCTCCCAAGTGCCTCCCTCGTGCCAGAAGACCCAACCGTGCTGCTGACGATCGCGGGGATGCTACCATTTAAGCCAATATTCTTGGGGCAGCGCACACCAGAGTTTAAGCGGGCTACGACTTCGCAAAAGTGTATCCGTACCAACGACATCGAAAACGTCGGACGCACCAAACGGCATCACACGTTTTTTGAGATGCTGGGCAATTTCAGCTTTGGTGATTATTTTAAAGAACAAGCGATCGCTTGGGGTTGGGAAATCTCCACACAAGTCTTTGGCTTTTCCCCCCAAAATCTCGTCGTCAGCGTTTTTGAAGATGATGATGAAGCTTTTGGTATCTGGCGTGATCAAATCGGTGTGCCGATAGCGAGAATTAAACGCCTGGGCGAAGATGATAACTTTTGGGTATCTGGGCCGACTGGGCCTTGTGGGCCTTGTTCAGAAATATATTATGACTTCCACCCAGAACGCGGTGACGAAAATATAGATTTAGAAGACGATTCCCGGTTCATCGAGTTTTACAACCTCGTTTTCATGCAATATAACCGGGATGCTTCCGGCAATTTAACGCCGCTGCAAAACAAAAACATCGACACCGGCATGGGTTTGGAGAGAATGGCGCAAATCCTCCAAAAAGTGCCCAATAACTACGAAACTGACCTAATTTTCCCAATTATCCAAACAGCAGCGCAAATTGCTGGTGTTGATTACCACAAAAGTGATGAAAAAACCAAAGTCTCTCTGAAAGTCATTGGTGATCACGTTCGTTCAGTTGTCCACATGATCGCTGATGAAATTCGCGCTTCCAACGTGGGACGGGGTTATGTGCTGCGGCGATTAATTCGGCGCGTGGTGCGTCATGGGCGATTAATTGGGATTTCTGGCGAATTTACTACCCAAGTTGCCGAAACTGCGATCGCTCTTTCTGAATCAGCTTACCCCAATGTGCGCCAACGGGAAGCAGCAATTAAAGCTGAGTTGCAACGGGAAGAATCCAATTTCCTCACGACTCTCGACAGAGGTGAAAAACTGCTAGATATTATCATTCAAACCAAAACAGTAGATTTGCCAGCAAATTCATCTCCAAAAGTTTTACCATCGCCAATTGATGCTGAAGCTTCTGCTCAATACAGGGAGATGAAGAATAAAAATAAATCTCCAGGGTTATCCTTAATTAATCCTGAAGATGCCTATCGGATCACTGGAGATGAAGCTTTTACCTTGTATGATACCTACGGTTTCCCTCTGGAACTTACCCAAGAAATCGCAGAAGAACATGGACTAAAAGTTGATGTTGAGGGTTTTAGTGCAGAAATGGAAAAGCAGCGAACTCGCGCCAAGGAAGCACACGAAACCATCGACTTAACTGTACAAGGTTCCCTCGACAAATTAGCAGAAAACATCCAAGCCACGGAGTTCTTAGGCTATACCCAACCTGCGGCGACTGCGAAAGTTGAAGCGATATTAGTAGAAGGTGTTTCTCAAGAGGAAGCAGAAGCGGGGACACAGGTGCAAATTGTCCTTGACAAAACGCCATTTTATGCTGAATCTGGGGGACAAATCGGCGATCGCGGTTATATCTCTGGTGATGGTATTCTAGTCCGGGTGGAAGATATGAAGAAAGAATCTGATTTCTTTATTCACTTCGGACGCATCGAACGCGGTACACTGCGCGTCGGTGATCATGTTACAGCCCAAATTGATCCAGCTTGTCGGCGTCGCGCCCAAGCTAACCATACTGCAACGCACCTGTTGCAAGCGGCGTTGAAGAAAATTGTTGATGATGGCATATCTCAAGCTGGTTCCCTAGTTTCCTTTGACAGGTTGCGCTTTGACTTCAACTGTCCCCGCGCGTTGACAGCAGAGGAAGTGCAACAAATTGAGGAACAGGTGAACACTTGGATTGCTGAAGCACATGCTGCAAAAGTGGAAGTATTACCTTTAGCAGAGGCGAAAGCTAGGGGTGCTGTTGCCATGTTCGGCGAAAAATACGGCGAGGAAGTGCGGGTGATTGACTTCCCTAGCGTATCAATGGAACTGTGCGGTGGAACCCATGTGAGTAACACGGCTGAAATTGGCGTGTTTAAGATTATCTCAGAAGCTGGCGTAGCTTCTGGGGTGCGGCGCATTGAAGCTGTTTCGGGGCCGGCAATCCTAGATTATCTCAACCTTCGGGATAAAGTAGTTAAAGATTTGAGCGATCGCTTTAAAGTTAAACCCGAAGAACTACCAGACAGAATCACAAGTCTGCAAAGCGAACTCAGAACCAGCCAGAAGGAACTGGAAACCTTGAAGGTACAGTTAGCGATCGCAAAATCTGACAGCTTGTTGCAAACAGCCCAAACTGTAGGCGATTATAAAATTATTGTCGCCCAATTAGAAGACGTTGATCCAGAATCATTGAAAACCGCAGCCGAACGCTTGCTGCAAAAAATCGGTAATGGTGCAGTGGTGCTGGGTTCTGTTCCTGAACCAGGAAAAGTTAGCATAGTTGCAGCTTTTAGTCAAGAAGTGAACAAAAAAGGTTTGCAAGCTGGTAAATTTGTAGGTGCGATCGCTAAAATCTGCGGTGGCGGTGGCGGTGGAAGACCGAACTTAGCCCAAGCAGGCGGACGCGATGCGAGTAAATTACCAGAAGCCTTGGAACAAGCACAAAGTGAGTTAAAGTCCGCGTTGGGCTAACCATCTTCCTCACTTTAAGAATTACTCCCCTTCCCTTGCAAGGAAGGGGCTGTTCTTGTTAGGTCTATATTTAACTCAACCCAAAAGCGCTATTAGACATGAAATGAATACAGCGATCGCAAGTGTAAGATAACCACTGCTATCTATAACTAGTTTATGCCTATAAGGAACTAAAAATCCTCTCTCTATGTTCTCTGCGTCTGGAGTGGTTTGTTTCTTTGGATAATTTATTTCTTGAAAATCTCTAATTAAACCCAATCTCATTTATACCATCTCAAACTCTAATTGATGACTCTTAAAAAAATCATGAGTGAAATGATCCACCACATTTGTATCAGCTAATTCCAAATTATAAAAATCCACAGCTTCATGGTCAAAATAGGGACCAGCGTGCCAAGTACCCTCATGTAGCTTGATAAAACAATTCCCTGGAATGCGAAATGCAGCAATCTCTTCTAATGCTGGTTGATTCAGATCATTATCAGGAGGACAAACTGCAATTAACCAATCCTTCCCTGACAAAGAACCCAGACATTGAGTGCATTGGACATGGCGAGTAATTTTATGAAACTTTCGCCCTCTCTTCTCCAATCGCATAATATAAAATCGTGGAATCCCATTTTGCAGGTTTAACTGGGCATCTTCCCCATCGTAACCTTTGCCATCAAGACTCGCAAAAATTACCTGTCCATAACGACAAAAATTTTTAGAACTCACCCATTGTGCTTGCAATTGTTGCACTGTCTTTGATGTGCCCATATTAAATCTTTGAGAGATTATTTAGGTTTATTTTCCCCCAAAATGACTGAATTTTATATAGCCATTCTGGTAACTTCCTGAGTTTAAATGCTCTAAATTGTGAAAAAATAACCTCAACTAGCTAGATAACTACGTACTTGTTCTTTTTGGCGGCGGAGGAGACTGAGAGCTTTTTGCTCAATCTGACGCACCCGTTCTCGACTAATACCCATGCGATCGCCAATCTGTGCTAAAGAAAGTTCATATCCATCACTCAGACCAAAGCGCAAGGTTAATATTTCTCGCTGCTGGGGAGACAGCTTTGCCAATAAGTCTTGTAAGTCTTGGTGGAGAGATTCTTCAACGGCATAGTCTTCCGGAGAAGGGCCATCATCCTCCAGTATGTCCTGTAATTCTGTATCCTGTTGTTCACCAACTCGCGCCTCTAAGGAGAAGGGTTGACGGGCCAAGTATAAACACTCTCGAACTTGGCTAGGTGTCAAAGATAACGCATTGGCAATTTCAATAGTAGTGGGAACACGACCTAGCTGTTGAGATAATTCTCGCTGCACCCGTTTAATTTTGTTCAGTTTCTCAAAGACGTGGATAGGTAAGCGAATTGTCCGTCCTTGTTGAGCGATCGCTCGTGTGATTCCTTGACGAATCCACCAGTAAGCATAGGTAGAAAACTTATAACCAAGAGCCGGATCAAATTTATCCACCCCTCGCTCTAAACCCAAAGTACCTTCTTGAATTAAATCCATAAATTCCAGGTTACGGTGCTGGTATTTCTTCGCCACTGCTACCACTAACCGGAGATTAGCCTGAATCATTTTCTGCTTGGCTTGGTGTCCTAAATTTAGCTGTTGCTCTAACACCTCAACACTTAACTCTACCTGATCTGCCCATTCTTGCAGCGTGGGTTCCTGCTTTAATTTCACACCCAATTCTTCCTTAGCAGCTAGTAAAATCATCATCTGCTGCACTTGTTGGGCAAAAATAACCTCTTGTTCGCGAGTCAACAAATCTACACGCCCGATCTCTTGCAAATAACTACGCACAATATCATCTGTAGCTCGAGGTTTTTTATCTGCGGCTAAACTTTTTTTCTTGGTTTTTTGAACTTCGGTATGTGGAGATGTTAAGTTGCTCATGGTTATTTGCTCCTCTGTAACCTCATCAATTTATTGGTATCAAGTCTAGATATTCAGACCCATAGCCATTTCAGACTGCTAATCAATCAATTGGCAATACTGATGAATTCTGGTCTATGATACATTACAAGTCAATTGTTGGAGATAATAAACCCAAAATCAACCCACCCCTTAATAATAACATCATCACGAGTCACAAATCAATTACCTAAAGGATCATCAGCATATCCTTTGAACTAATTACACTCCTTTATTGTTGATTCTTGCATATTTTTAAACCCGAATTATATTTACTTTAATTATCCAATGCAGTTTATGAAATAAATAAAAAGTTTGCTGGAGAATGATTTTATGAGCCAAAAAATAAATTAATAATAGTAACTCTTAAAATAATTGCTAATAGTTAAGCCATCAGCAATTTATTTTTCAAATGTTAATAGTCTAGTTATACTTCCAGAGAATTCTCATTCAATGGGAATTAATTAAATATAAAATGTCCATTTGTTAACCTCTAATTTTTTGCTAAATAATCCAATCATCTGAAGTCGGGTACGTAGCGGGCGATCGTTAGACATCAAAGAAAGTCCTTTTTCTGCTGCCACTGCTCAAGAACAGCTTTCTTTAAGAGTCTGGTTAAATACTTGTAATTAGGGATTTAGGATGACAAAGACGTGGGTATCTGTGACAATTGCACTTATGTGATACTGCACGCAGACATATGCATCGAGTGCGGTATTATCAATGTAATTACTTCTGGAGACATTTTTTGGACTGAAAGTAGTAACAGTGGTCACATTAACATCAAGGATAATACTTGGCAAGACAGCAACACCCACGGATCGCCACTAATATCCTAATTGAAGCGAAAAGATTTACGTTTAGAGATAGGTGGTTAATTGTTATGCAGCATACTTGAACGACAAGATTTCCCACTTCTTTAATAAGTCGGAAATCATCTGAGACTCTTAAGGAGACAACATCTTAAAGCTTTCTTACTAGTTTTCACCTTGAGTTGACACAATTACACAGTTATGCATCCATATAGATGATTGACTTGTTGCAAAGATTTTTGGGAAAATGGTACTACGTTGCAATTTAAATCTAACTCTTCAACTATCACTTGATCAGATATTGCTTAAGAAAAGCATTCACATCATTGGCGCATAACCCGACATTAACTGTCTTTCCTGCTTTTATGAGAATGTCTAATCCTTTACCATTATTACGGGGGTCTGGATCAACTATAGATACATATATTTCATGTATCCGCCGATCTTGAGCGATCGCTAAAGCACATGCGGGTGTGCGTCCATGAAAAGAACAAGGTTCAAGAGTTACATACATTTTCAAGAAGTCGAAAGCTTTGTCTCGAATCTGGTTAAGTGCGTCAGCCTCAGCATGGTGTTTTCCTGGTGCTTGCGTGTATCCTTGAGCTATTATCTCTTGGCCATCTACGATCACACAGCCTACTGGTGGGTTGGGCAAACATTCCGGTAAAGCTTTTCTGCTTTGAGCTAAAGCAGCCAGCATAAATATTTCATCCATATGTATAGCAGAAATTATCTAGATAAATTACACTACAAAGAATTAGTTATCTCTTGTTAAAAAAGTTACTATATCAAAACTTAGTGACTGTCACACTAATACCAGAATCGAGTTTAGGAACCTTGAGATACTCAATTGGCTCACTACTGTGAGAACTTTGGGTATTTGTTGGTTTCTGACATTGTTTAAAGAAAGCCTCTGGGTTATTGATGAACTCAAGCGGGTTGATTTTTTCGCATCCTCGCTCCCGCACTAACGAAATTGATTCAGCAGTTTGTTTTCGATTATTAGTCTGTCCGATAAAATTACTCCATGTAGTGTTAATTGTGGCTGGTTCCGTCAATAAAACTCCAGCCTGATTGCGATCGTGAAACGGCTCCTTCAGAGTATCGCCTGTTGTCATGGGAACATTCTCTTGGTTAGCATAGGCCCTCTGGGAGAGAGTAAGTGCGCTAATCACAAGGACTAGGATGATGGAAGAGGATTTCATAATTCAATTTTTTAACATTTAATATCAGTTTAATATTTCCAATTGGCTAAATACAGAAACAAAAAAATAGCAGCCTGGTTTGAGTCCTTTAGATTAACACAGGTAGTAAAAAGTATAGCTAAACTTCATTAAAAATATAGTGAAGTCTAGTCAAATGTAGACTTTTGTCTGAGAGGAGGCAGTTGAGCAATCCATGCTCTAACCGCGCCGGAATTTGATACTTTCCTGTTAAGTAGTCGGACAGAATTAATTACACAATGTCATTGCGAATATAGCGTTGGCGGTAGCGTCTGGTAGAGTTGCGAGATGTTCGCTCAAGGCGTTCCCGTTCGCCTTACCCTTAAGGAATTAATTACTCTTGTCTTTGAAAAATCAGCAGGTAGTAAGTAAATATATTGAGGTGTATGAATCTTTTGTAAAGTTATTCAATTAAGTCTTTTTACAGAATATGATATTGAATATGAGATGACTAATCAGTAATTGTATCAGTAATAACACAAAACTAAATTATCAACAAAAAATGGAAAGCCTCTAAATCAGGGAGAAAGTTGTGAGTTATCCTATTTTTGCTGTCAGTATAATATCAAGCAATCTCAGTTAAAGTTGCGACTAATAAAACTATTAGTTTACTTCAGCTATTGAACAACCTCAATAAAAAGGTATTAGCTGACAGTTAACGCAAATATTACCATCACAAAGTAGACTATAGTGCTACTGCTGGGAAAATACTGAGAAAAATCTGCTGTAAGTAAATAGTTTTTTTTTATCAAATTTGTATATATTATGACGATGGAATCTTTACCCAACTTTGAAGAAATAAACATTCAGCAATACTTAGAAGTTCTTCAACGGCGTTGGCTATCTCTAGTCGGAATTTTTTATATAGCTGTTAGCCTTGGATGCTTATATGCATTTTCACTAAAACCCTCATACAAGGCAGAAGGAAATTTGATGATTAAAACAAATCGCTCTTCCTCACTCACAGGGTTACCGCCAGACATAGGACGCCTAGAAGCTTTGAATATGAACGACAATCCCCTGGAAACTCAGGTAAGAATTGTTGGATCAAATTCAGTTATTGAGAAAACAATTTGGGACACTTACACGATGATATATTAGCAACTGTTTACTCAGCACTTGATGTGATGCTTGTACTATCTTTTCAGGAATCTTTTAGACAGCTTTTGAATCACTCGCTTGTGGTACTCATAAACGTTCATTCAGTAATTAACTTAGTAAACAAATAATTCATAGTATGTCAATACCTATAGCATTTATAATTTGTACAGAACCGGGTCGTTTAGAAGGTCAGTCTTTAATGCTTGCAGAAAGTATTCGTAAGTACTGCGGCAAATTGAAAGATACACCTATATATAGTTTTCATCCTAGAGTAGGTGAACCGATATCAAAGCAAACCCAACAGGCATTTGAAGCCTTGCAGGTGATTCATCAACAATTTCCTATAAATCGAGAATTTCAGGAATATTATTTAGCTAATAAACCTCTAGTTTGTGCCTATGCAGAACAAAATATTGATGCAGAAATCTTAGTTTTTTTAGATAATGACAAATGCTTTTTTTCGGAGCCAAACGAATTTTTACTACCATTAAATTGTAACGTTCGCATACGTCCTGAGTATGGTCAAGGAATTGGTTCTACAGGTCTGCAAGACCCTAAAGAATGGTATTGGCAAAAACTATATGAAATACTGGGAGTAAAGCATGAGGTATTTGTTAACACACCAATTGGTAATAAAAGAATCAGAGCCTACTGGAATTCTGGTTTGGTCGTTGTGAGAAGGAGTGCAGGTATATTTACAACTTGGAAAGATAATTTTGAAAAAGTAATGCGGCTGGATATTACTCCTCTCCAGGGTATTTATTTTGTTGAGCAGTCTGTTTTGTCTGTAACTTTATGTGCTTTGGAAGAAAACGTTGAACATCTTCCTCCTAATTATAGTTATCCACTACCTTTACATAATGATTTATCAACAGAACTAAAAATTAAAGATTGGGATGATATTATATCCATTCAGTATTTCAACTTATTCTTCTATAACGATTGGAATGCACAAATCCAAAGATTGCAAAAAATCAATATAAATTCAGAGAAATATCGATGGTTATGTCAAGAGGTTCTCTTCCATAATGCTCCAAAAATGCAAGCTTTTTATACCAAGGTACAATATACCCATATTGATAGTATGCCTCTAATGTTTATTGGAAAACTGTTGGGTTTTCCAATGAAAAGAGAACAAAGAGCAACCTATGCTGACTGGATATGCTATCTGATAGCAGAAGCAGCTAATAAAGGCTGGCGTGTACTTTATTTAGGTTCAAAGCCAGGAGTTGCTGAACAAGGAGCAAGTATTTTGCGCCAGAGATTTCCTGGTTTACAGATTGCTTGTACTCATGGCTATATTGGTATGGATAAAGATAGTCAAGAAAATCTCGCTACTTTGGCTGCAATTAATGCTTACAAACCCCATGTATTAATGGTGGGGATAGGTATGCCACGCCAAGAGTATTGGATTTCTGAAAATCTTGAACATATTCACACCAACACTATTTTGACTAGTAGAGCCTGCATGGACTATGTAGCAGGAGCAATACCCACTCCTGCTCACTGGATGGCAAAGGTGGGCTTGGAATGGTTGTATCACTTGTTATGTGAACCTAAAAGACTTTGGAGACGTTACTTACTTGAGCCTTGGTTTGTTAACAGATTATTTTTACGAAAAATTTGGAGTATCTCAAGTCAACAAAAAAATAATAAGTACAAGATTTAACAAATTCGTAGCGTTATCGAGTCTCTGCAAGCCTTACTAGCGGGACTTAAACTTTCCATGTGAAAGCCTAATGTGAGGCTCCGCCTCAAGACTTGCGGCAGAGCCGCAATTGAAGAGCATTTCCAGCCAGAGGCTCTTAACGAGATTTTAAAGGGGTTTACGCTTAAGTTGACACCAATGAGTATTGCTGTGCCCCTACAGTGTGATCTATTTACTTGAAAATAGTTGTAATAATGGCTGCTTATAGGTCATTTATAAAGTAAAAGTAAAAATAAAGTCGAATTTAATAAGCAAAATACCTAATTACTTTCTCAAAATGCCTATTTCGGGAATATTTTGTATCAGAGATTCCCGACCCTATACCCAAAAAAAAAGAAGAAACTGCTTGAAAGTCTTATCAAACAGAAACTTCAGTTATTGAGTACATTATTAATACATATTAATAGATGCAATATTGCGGATGAGATATTAATAGATGCAGTATTTGTTGAAAGTTAACTTAAGAGCCAAAAGCCATCAATAAATTATCCTTGAAACACGGAGTAAATCTTACCGATAATTCTTTAATGTATATAATCCACTCACTTTCTAGTTCTGGCTATTTCTGATTCTTATATTCACGTGTTCTGATAATGCAGCTTAGAGGCGGGGACAAAAATCATATTATGAACAAAACCTTTGCAACCATCGACGGAAATGAAGCTGTCGCCCGTGTCGCTTATAAATTAAATGAAGTGATTGCCATTTATCCCATCACCCCCTCTTCAGCAATGGGTGAATGGGCAGATGCTTGGTCAGCAGAAAATCGTCCCAATCTCTGGGGTACTGTTCCCAGTGTTGTGCAAATGCAGAGCGAGGGAGGAGCAGCCGGTGCTGTGCATGGGGCATTGCAAACAGGTTCCTTGAGTACCACCTTTACGGCATCTCAGGGATTATTATTGATGATACCCAACTTCTACAAAATTGCTGGTGAACTGACTAGCGCTGTGGTTCACGTTGCAGCCCGCTCCCTGGCTACCCACGCTTTATCAATTTTTGGTGACCATAGCGATGTGATGGCAGCTCGTGCTACTGGTTTTGCTTTGCTGTGTTCCGCTTCGGTGCAGGAAAGTCAAGATTTTGCTCTCATCGCCCATGCTGCTACCCTAGAAGCGCGAGTCTCGTTTATGCACTTCTTTGACGGCTTCCGTACTTCTCATGAAGTGCAGAAAGTCAAACTGCTCTCAGATGACGATTTGCGATCGCTCATCCACGATCACCTCATACTCGCCCACCGCAGCCGTGCGCTCACCCCAGATCGTCCAGTTTTGCGGGGTACTGCCCAAAACCCCGATGTCTACTTCCAAGGACGTGAAGGCGCTAACCTTTACTACAACGCTTGTCCAGAAATTGTCCAGCGGATCATGGATGAATTTGGAGAACGCACGGGAAGGCATTATCAAATCTATGAATATTACGGGGCCAACGATGCCTCGCGCGTTATCGTTCTTATGGGTTCAGGCTGTGAAACCGTCCATGAAACAGTAGATTACCTTAACGCCCGTGGTGAAAAACTTGGTGTAGTAAAAGTGCGACTTTACCGCCCCTTTGATGTCCAAAGGTTTGTTGCAGTCTTGCCAACTAGTGTAAAAGCGATCGCAGTTCTTGACCGCACCAAAGAAGCAGGTAGCGCCGGAGAACCTTTGTATTTGGATGTTGTAGCTGCTATCCATGAGGCGTGGGGAGATAAGAGAGCAGGGGGAGCAGGGGAAGCAGGGGGAGCAGGGGGAGCAGGGGGAGAAAATACTCTCTCATCCCCTAAAATTATTGGTGGTCGTTACGGTCTTTCTTCCAAAGAATTTACTCCGGCGATGGTGAAGGGCATTTTTGACAATCTTGCCCAAGCTAAACCAAAAAATCACTTTACGATTGGGATTAATGACGACGTTAGTTATACTTCTTTGAGCTTTGACTTTAACTTCTCTACCGAATCGGATAACGTTGTCAGGGCAATGTTCTATGGGTTGGGTGCTGATGGCACTGTTGGGGCTAATAAAAACTCCATCAAGATTATTGGTGAAGAAACCGACAATTACGCCCAAGGCTACTTTGTCTATGACTCCAAGAAATCTGGCTCAATGACTGTCTCTCACCTACGCTTCGGTAAAGAGCCAATTCGCTCCACCTACTTGATTGACAAAGCCAACTTTATTGGTTGTCATCATTGGGGATTTCTGGAACGCATAGATATTTTGAAGGCTGCTATTCCTGGGGCGACTTTGCTGCTTAACAGTCCTTATGATGCAGATAGCGTCTGGGAAAATCTGCCGTTGAAGGTGCAGCAGCAAATTATCGATAAGCATTTGAAGTTATACATCATCAATGCTAGCCAGGTTGCCCGTGAAAGTGGCATGGGTGGACGTATTAACACTATTATGCAGGTATGCTTCTTTGCCTTAGCGGGAGTCTTGCCACAAGAAGAAGCGATCGCTAAAATCAAACAAGCGATTGACAAGACTTATGGTAAAAAAGGCGCAGAAGTTGTCCGCATGAACTTGCAAGCTGTAGACAACACCTTAGAAAACTTACATAAAGTAGATATCCCACAGACAATCCCCCAAGACGCGATTAATCGCGTCTCTACAAGCGCGATTAATCGCGTCTCTACTGCTCCCGAATTTGTCCGGGAAGTTCTGAGCAAAATCATGGTCTGGGAAGGTGATGACTTACCTGTTAGTACACTACCTGTTGATGGCACTTTTCCCGTAGGTACTGCCAAGTGGGAAAAACGTAATGTTGCCGAAGAGATACCTGTATGGGAGCCGGATGTCTGCATACAATGTGGTAAGTGCGTGATGGTTTGTCCGCACAGTGCCATCCGTGCTAAGGCTTATCAAGCGGATGAGTTAGTTAATGCACCAGAAACCTTCAAGTCAACTGGTGCAAAAGATAAAGACTTTGCCAATCAAAAATTTACCATTCAAGTTGCCCCAGAAGATTGCACCGGATGCACTATCTGTGTAAATATTTGCCCTGCTAAAGATAAATCTGAGCCATTGTTGAAAGCGATTAATATGGCGCAGCAGCTGCCTTTACAAGAGCAAGAGCGCAAAAACTGGGATTTCTTCTTGAGTTTACCTAATCCTGACAGGCGATCACTAAAATTAAACCAGATTCGCCAACAACAACTGCAAGAACCTTTATTTGAATTCTCTGGTGCTTGTGCAGGTTGTGGTGAAACACCTTATTTGAAATTATTAACACAATTGTTTGGCGATCGCGCCGTCATCGCCAATGCTACAGGTTGTTCCTCAATCTATGGTGGTAATCTCCCCACAACACCTTGGACAACCAACGCCGAAGGACGTGGCCCTGCGTGGTCTAATAATTTATTTGAAGATAATGCCGAATTCGGTTTTGGCTTCCGCCTTTCCCTCGACAAACAAGCTGAGTTTGCGGCGGAATTGTTGCAACAATTGGGGAGTGAAATAGATGAAAACCTTGTCTACTCCATTCTGAAAGCTGAACAAAAATCTGAAGCTGACATTTGGGAACAGCGGGAAAGAATAGAACTGTTGCAGCAGAAGTTAGATGAAATCGTAACTCTCGACCCCAATATCAAATCTAAAATCCAAAATCTCAAATCCCTTGCTGATTACCTGGTGAGAAAAAGCGTCTGGATTGTTGGCGGTGACGGTTGGGCTTATGATATTGATTTTGGCGGTATCGATCATGTAATTGCTAGTGGTCGAAATGTGAACATCTTAGTAATGGATACAGAAGTGTATTCTAATACAGGCGGTCAATCTTCTAAAGCTACGCCACGAGCAGCAGTTGCTAAATATGCCGCCAGTGGCAAGCCTGCACCTAAGAAAGACTTAGGGATGATTGCCATGACCTACGGAAATGTCTACGTAGCGAGTGTAGCCCTTGGTGCTAGAGATGAACATACTCTCAAAGCATTTCTGGAAGCAGAAGCTTATGATGGGCCATCAATAATTATTGCTTACAGTCATTGCATCGCCCACGGCATTAATATGACCACAGGGATGAATCACCAAAAAACTCTGGTAGAATCAGGTCGTTGGTTGCTGTATCGGCATAATCCAGAGTTGCTCAACCAGGGTAAAAATCCATTGCAATTGGATATGCGATCGCCTAAGCAATCGGTAGAAGATTCGATGTATCAAGAAAATCGCTTCAAAATGCTCACCAAGAGCAAACCCGACGTTGCCAAGCACTTGTTAGAACAAGCTCAAGCTGAAGTAGATGCACGTTGGCAAATGTATCAATATTTGGCAAAGCGCGACATCTGAACATCTACTCTGGTTTTGGTGACAAACATCGCGATGTTTGTCACCAATATTGCAATTTTCCTTACTAAATACAGCATTTCATTAATTCGTATTAAATTAGCTAATACCTTACAATGCCAATGCGTCGGCTGCAATGTTAATGCATCGCTTTACAATGCCAATGCGTCGGCTGCAATGTTAATGCATCGCTTTACAATGCCAATGCGTTGGCTGCAATGTTAATGCATCGCTTTACAATGCCAATGCGTCGGCTGCAATGTTAATGTGTTTCTCTTCACTAAAAACGCTACGTTTTTACGCAAAACTGTACTAAGGCTGTAGTTTAAATTGTGTAGAACGCAAACTTTAGCCAACAAACCCACAGCAGCAAGAAGGGTTTTGGTGCTAACCTCAACCTCTCCACCCTTAATAGCACTAACGGTTTTGCCACCAACGGCATCAATGCATTTGACTATTCATGCACCTCTTTTGGCAGTGCAGGAGACATCAACGGCAATGGTTTTGACGATGATTTTGTGTTGCAAGCGTAGTTGTCCAAAAAACTGAGTTCCAAGCTTGGAACACGAAAATTAATCCTTATTGTAAGCTTTGTAATTCGTGATTGAATTTTCTAATTACAAGTTACGAATTATGAATTATGAAATTTCGCGCATCAAAGAAAATAAGTAAGTGAGAAAATTTTAATAAATATGTAGTTCAATTTTAAAAGAGAGCAGGAGCGACGCCGAATAGCCCGTCGTAAACATCGCCCGCTCTACAACGCAGTCAGCGATTAGTAATCTAATGGTAGTGCCGGGGAGGCTGAGGGAGCAAATTAGATTAGGATTTTTGTGAAAAATTCTGACCGAGTAGCTTGATATTCATCCTCCTAGTACAGTGGGCGCGTAAATATGCCACCCATTTGAAATCTCTAAAACCCTTAGGCGATCGTAATTACAAATTATGAATTACGCCTTGCGGCATTAGTGTCTTTGCTAATGACTAACGACAACAGGACTTACGCAAAAACTCTCTGAAACTCCTATTCCTCCGTGTCCTCTGCGACCTCTGTGGTTCGATTTTCCGTTACCTTTGCGTAAGTCCTGGACAAGTAACTCATGAAAACTAACACCGGAAAAATGATGGCAAAATCAACTTTTAACCTTTCGGATCTCAATGGCGCTAACGGCTTTGCCATCAACGGCATCAATGCATCTGACTTTTCAGGCAATGTCAGCAGTGCCGGAGATATCAACTCAGATGGCATCGACGACCTGATTATCGGCACCTCATCAGAGCAGAGCTACGTAGTGTTTGGCAGCAAAGGAGGTTTTGGTGCCCAACTAAACCTCTCGACTCTCAAGGGCAGTAATGGCTTTGCCATCAACGGCATCATCAATTCAAGCGCATCTGTGAGCAGTGCCGGAGACATCAACTCAGACGGCATCGACGACCTGATTATCGGGGCATTGGGTGCCTCCCCCAACGGTATCGTCGAATCAGGGCAGAGTTACGTGGTGTTTGGCAGCAAGGGGGGTTTTGCTGCTCAACTAAACGTCTCCACACTCAACGGCAGTAATGGCTTTGCCATCAACGGCATCAATACATATGACAGATCAGGCATCTCTGTGAGCAGTACGGGAGATATCAACTCAGACGGCATCGACGACCTGATTATCGGCACCTTATCAGGGCCGAGCTACGTGGTGTTTGGCAGCAAGGGGGGTTTTAGTGCCCAATTTAACCTCTCCACCCTCAATGGCAGTAATGGCTTTGCCATCAACGGCGGCGGCAATCCTGTCAGCAGTGCCGGAGATATCAACTCAGACGGCATCGACGACCTGATTATCGGGGCATTCGGTGACAAGCGCGGCTACGTGGTGTTTGGCAGCAAGGGGGGTTTTGGTGCCCAATTCAACCTCTCCACCCTCAACGGCAGTAATGGCTTTGCCATCAACAGCATCAATCCATATCAGTTAGGAAGTTCTGTCAGCAGTGCAGGAGATATCAACGGCGACGGCATTGACGACCTGATTATCGCCGGGGCACCTTATGCCGAACCCAACTCCAATGTTTCAGGGCAGAGCTACGTGGTGTTTGGCAGCAAGGGGGGTTTTAATTCCCAATTCAACCTCTCTACCCTTAACGGCACTAACGGCTTTGCCATCAACAGTATCATTGATGGATCTGTCGGTTTAGGCAACTCTGTCAGCAGTGCGGGAGATATCAACGGCGATGGCATCGGCGACCTGATTATTGGGGCACCTTATGCCGAACCCAACGGCTTTAGTTCAGGGCAGAGCTACGTGCTGTTTGGTAGCAAGGGAGGTTTTGCTGCTCAATTCAACCTTTCCACCCTCAACGGCAGTAATGGCTTTGCCATCAACGGGATTAATGAATTTGATCAATCAGGCACGTCTGTCAGCAGTGCAGGAGATATTAACGACGACGGCATCGACGACCTGATTATTGGGGCACCTTTTGCCTCCCCCAACGGCAACAGTTCAGGGCAGAGCTACGTGCTGTTTGGTGGAAAAAATATCGGCAGTGGCACCACCCCGATTTTAACGGGAACAGCTGGTACAGATACTCTTTTCGGCACAATTAGCAACAATATCATCGATGGCAAAGCTGGTAATGATATCCTCACGGGTAACGGTGGTCAAGATAAGTTTATTATTCGCTCTGGCGATGGCAATGATATCATCACCGATTTTAGTGGCGTAGGAGGTAAAGGCTCAAATCCTTCAGCAGCAGTGATTGCCAATGTTGATACACTGCAATTTATCGGTTCGGGACTAACTGCCCGAAATTTGCAACTAACTGAAAATGGCAACAACTTGGAAGTCACCTTTGAAAATGTGGCATCCACCAAAGTAACTCTGCAAAACTTCAAATTACCAAACCTGGATAACCTGCCAGCAAGTTCTTCAACACCTGCACTCGGCAATATAGAGTTTGATGGGCAAAGCAGCATCACCGACAGCTTTGATGTGATTACTGCCAACTCCACTCAAACTAACATTTTTAATAAAAACACTGTCACCTTCTTGAATGACTTAAACAATAACATCGCTGGTTTTGACAACTCCAATGATGTGATTAATGGTCAAGGGGGTAACGACATTATTAATGGCAACAGTGGCAATGACCTGTTGCGGGGCGGGTCAGGCGATGATATTCTCATCGGTGGAGAAGGTAATGATACTCTTGTGGGTGGATTCGGCAATGATGTTCTCGTTAGTGGTGTAGGTGCTGACAGATTCCTTTACAACACCGATGCAGCCTTTGACCTGACTGCTGTTGGTGTAGATGCCATTAGTGACTTCAATAGTTCTGAAGGTGACAAGATTATCCTAGATAAAACTACCTTTAATGCAATTACTTCAGCTGCGGGAACTAGTTTTAGTAACAAGAGTGATTTTCAAATCACGAATTCAGCAGGGACTAGCACGGCGAAAATTGTGTACGATCCTGTGAGTGGGCAGTTGTTCTACAACCCTAATGGCAGCACGACTGGTTTTGGCAGTGGTGGTCTATTTGCGACTCTAACTGGTGCGCCAACTCTCACGGCATCTGATTTTGTGTTGCAAGCATAATTCGTCCAAAACACAGAGTTTCAAGCTTGGAACACGAAACTTCAAGCTTGAAACACTGGTTTTGGCAGGGGTAGTCAATTTGCAACTTTATCTCTGTGCCTCTGCGATTCGTAATTCCGTAACTTGTGCGTAAGTCCTATATTTTTTGGAACACTTTAAGATAATCAACCAATGACTTGGGCATCTGGACAAAAGTTACACCGCGATCAGATAGGTAGTAGGCTACGTCTACGCAAAAGTTAGTTTTAAAGTCGCATTTGTTGCTTTTGCAACTCCAAAAGTTAATTTTAAAGTCGCATTTGTTGCTTTTGCGACTCCAAAAGTTAATTTTAAAGTCGCATTTGTTGCTTTTGCGACTCCAAAAGTTAGTTTTAAAGTCACATTTGTTGCTTTTGCGACTCCAAAAGTTAGTTTTAAAGTCACATTTGTTGCTTTTGCGACTTCAATAGTTAGTTTAGCAGTAGCCAGAAGACCGTAAATAAACTCCAAAAACCTTGTTTGATTCAGTAGCAATAGCAATCTGCTAAAATCTATCTGTAGGTACTTTCATGCATTTTTTCTTTTTTCAAGTATCGCCTTCCAGTCAAAATTGAAGTTAGTCAGTTGAAGGAATCATTCATAACGTTAGACTACCAATGCAAACCAACAATCAACCAAATCCAAGTGATTCACCCTCCGGGTTCGGCAGTTCGGACTCGACGGGAGACGCCAAGGGCGATGGCGTCTCCCCTTGGGAGAAGACTCCGACTGCCTCACCGCAAGCATCGCAAAAAATTCTGCCCACTGCCCCATTACCAGAATCTATTAGTCAAAATATCGAGACTATCATCGCATTGCACAGACGTTCTGAAAAAAATGTCCCAAAACACCAGCGCTTTGTAGAAACGATAACCATCTTTTTTGGTCGTCCTATATTCCTGTATAGCATTGTGCTTGGGATTATTCTCTGGGTAACACCCAATGCCTTACCACGACGTTTAGGTGTACCTAAATTTGAGGAAGTTCCATTTCCTTGGTTACAATTTTCACTGACTGCGGGTTCATTGTTGGTGACAACAGGGGTATTGATTAAACAAGAGCGACAAGAAAAGTTAGCAGAGCAACGGGCGCAACTTAGTCTTCAACTCAACCTACTCTCTGAGCAGAAAATCGCCAAACTCATCGCTTTGATTGAGGAATTACGCCAAGATCTTCCCAATGTCAAAAATCGCTCTGACCCGGAGGCTGAAATAATGAAGTCCCCTACTGATGCACACGCAATTGTAGACTTATTGGAAGAAACCTTAGCATCAGAGTTAGAAAATTTATCGCAGCAAGAAATATCAACTCAGGAGTAACAAAGTAAGCGTAGTCAGGACTTACGCAACTGTCACAAGCGATGGCGCGGTGCAGATGCGCCATGTGCCAAACAACTAGGCGAGTAACATGGGAATAGCCGAACCTTTTAGTTGCTGAACTAAATAATTTGATAACAATCTATGCTTAATTTGATAGATTGTTAGCCCAGTTTGATCAGCTAAATCTTTGAGCCTAAGCCAGAGTAAAAAATTGTAATTATTAAAAACAGCTAATTTACACCCATTCAATTAATTTAAAAAGTTCTCCACGCATCTGACAAATATTTCCACACCCATTCCCAACGCCGTTTCATCAAAATCAAAGCGGGGATGATGATGAGGATAGGCCAAGTCTTTCTCAGGGTTAGCAGAACCTA
The DNA here is from genome assembly GCF_036917395.1 of Nostoc sp. Taxonomy (GTDB): domain Bacteria; phylum Cyanobacteriota; class Cyanobacteriia; order Cyanobacteriales; family Nostocaceae; genus Nostoc. The sequence continues at coordinate 167,669 of NZ_JBALDI010000060.1, read as the reverse complement.
AGAAGAAATAGCAACCAGGAACCTCTTGCAAGAAAAATGACATATCCTCAGCAGCCATCGTTTGGCATTCTGGCACAATACCCATCGGGGTTTCTACCACTTCTTCTGCTACAGTTCGCACCAATTCTGCCATCTCAATATCATTAATTACTGGTGGATAAAGTGACCAGTATTCTAAGTCATAACTCGCACCATGACTTTGACAAATTCCAGCAATAATCTGCTCGACACGCTGGTTGAAAAAGCCTTTCAAACTAGGATTAAAATACCTGACAGTGGCACTCATTCTCGCTGTATCAGCAATCACATTCCGCTTGGTTCCAGCATGAAGTTCGCCTACTGTCACCACAGCTGAATCAATGGGATTAACATTCCGAGCGACAATGGTTTGCAAAGCATTCACAATTTGAGCAGCAACTACAACAGAGTCAACAGTTTGATGGGGTAGTGCGCCGTGTCCACCTTTACCCAAAATTGTGCAGTTAAAGCACTCCACAGCTGCCATCAACGCCCCAGCCCGCACACCCACTGTTCCCAAGGGCAAATTATTCCATAAGTGCAAACCAATAATCGCGTCAACATCAGGATTTTTCAGAACTCCAGCTTCAATCATCGGCTTTGCGCCTCCTGGTGATTCTTCCGCTGGCTGAAAGATAATTTTCACGGTACCGGAGAAATCTTGGCGATGCTGCTGGAGATAATAAGCTGTACCTAAAGCGATCGCTGTATGTCCATCATGTCCACAAGCGTGCATCACTCCATCATGCTGCGATTTATACGGCACTTCGTTGAGTTCTTGGATTGGCAAAGCATCCATATCTGCCCGAATCGCTAAAACTTTCTCTGTGCCTAATTTGTTACCCTTGATGGTAGCAACAATACCAGTGTGAGCAATGCCAGTTTGATGCTCAATTCCCCATTCTTGTAACTTTTGTGATACAAACTCGGCGGTCAGTTTTTCTTTAAAACCTAACTCTGGTTGTTGATGCAATCGCCGCCGCCACTCGATCAATTGTGGTTGCAATGAGCGGATTGAAAGTCGGATGCGAGATAGGTCAACAGAAGAGGGATTGGGAAAGGTAGAAACCATTATGAAGACAAGCTAGTTTAAGTACAGCTAACTTAGTTTATCGTAGGGAATGGCGAAGAATCATTATTAGAATTCTTCTTCAGGACTTATGCAACTGGCACAAGCAATGGCTTATGAGGGAACGCAAGTCATCTCTGCCGACCAATAAGTGGTAAAAATGGAAACACTGATGAATAACAATAAAAATCAATCAGTTTACGATGTAATCATTTCTGGGGCTGGCCCAGTAGGACTTTTCCTAGCCTGTGAACTGGCCTTGACCAAATGTTCAGTCCTAATACTGGAAAAGGCGGAGAATCCGCACTCGCCATTGAAGCAGCTTCCTTTCGGGATACGGGGGCTTTCTGCGCTTTCTGTTGAAGCACTTTACCGCCGTGGGTTGCTAAAAGAACTTGAGGTACCAAAACGCCTTAAAGACCCCCATAGCAACCCAATCAAAGTGCAAGGGCCACAACCCCAACGTCAGGGAGGGCACTTCGCCGGCATTCCATTTCATTACGACAATATTGACACCTCACAGTGGAGGTATCGCCTGCCAAGCTCGACCGACACCAATTTGTTGTCTGAAATGGAGGAGCTTGAATCTGTGCTGGCCCGCCGCGCAGAAGCCTTGGGCGTAGAAATCAAGCGCGGGCTTGCCATTACTGACTTTCATCAAACCGAGGACGGGGTAACTGTTCAGTCAGGTGATCAATCTTTTCAAAGTAAATGGCTCGTGGGTTGCGATGGAAGCCGTAGTGTTGTTCGCAAGGGGGGCGGTTTTGAATTCGCCGGTACGGAGCCAGAATTTACCGGCTACTCTGCTCAGGTTGACATCGCCAACCCGGAGAAGCTCAGTCCGGGCCGAAACGTTACACCAACAGGCATGTACTTGCAATCGCAACCAGGTTACCTAATAATGCAGGATTTTGATGGCGGGGCATTTCATAATGCAGAAAAGCCAATCACGCTTGAACACGTGCAGGAGGTTCTACGCCGCATCTCGAACACCGACGTTACCATCAGCGCCCTGCATATCGCAACCACGTGGACTGACCGAGCACGGCAGGCTACAACCTACCGCAACGGACGTGTACTTTTAGCCGGCGATGCCGCGCACATTCATTCGCCGTTGGGAGGCCAAGGGCTTAACCTTGGACTGGGCGATGCCATGAACTTGGGCTGGAAGCTCGCCGCAACCATCCATAATATTGCGCCGGAAGGCTTGTTGGAGAGTTATCATACTGAACGACACCCAATTGGTGCACAGATTCTGGATTGGTCACGCGCCCAGGTTGCAATCATGAGACCAGTCCCACATGCCCGCGCGCTGAATGCAATTATCCGCGACCTTATGAATACGCGCGATGGTGCCACCTATATTGCAGGAAGGGTGTGGGGCGTTTTCACACATTACAATCTCGGTGGCGACCACCCTTTAGTAGGCCACAGCGTTCCCAACTTTGAGTTCAAAGACGATACAAGGATTGGCGAGCTAATGCACGATGGCCACGGGATACTGCTTGATTTCGATATGAATGCTTCACTTAAAACTTTGGCGAGTGAATACGGCGACCGAATGAAGTATGTTTCGGGCCGGGCGAAAGAACAATTAGGTTTGAGTACTGTACTGATACGTCCTGATGGGATTATCGCCTGGGCTTCTTACAGCGAACCTGATAAGCAATCAATCAGACAAGCGGTTGCTCTCTGGTTTGCTCGATAGCCTGGAGTTCCAATATCATCTAACCGCGCATCATCCGGTTCAAATTGTGCTAACGGGAAAATCAACTTTGGTGCAGATGCTCCATAAGTTGCTCAGACAGGAAGGCTTGACTGCATCAGTTGTAAACAGGGATTGAACGTTCACTACGATCAGTTACTCAAGTCTTTTTCTCCAATGCCCTATTTAAAGTGTCAGTGTTTCCCAATCTAAATCTGATGCTACTTGAGCAAGTTTATCTAAATCAGTCAGGTTATCTAAATAAGGCAAGCAGCCTAAAACTGGCGTGTTAGTGAGTGATTGAATCAATTGGTGTGGTGTCCAGTCGGCTATTTCTGCATCCGTTCGAGGTTGTACGCAGTTTAGAACAATGCCTTTGAGATTGATGCGCGATTGTCTAGCTAATGCTACGTTCGCCACTGCTTGAGCGATCGCACCCAATCTAACTGGCACTACCAATACCGTTGGTAAACGCCATTCCCCGGCTAAATCGGCTACCGTTAATTCCTCACTTACTGGCGAACCTAACCCTCCCAAAGCTTCTACAAGCACAAAATCACGATGCGATCGCAATTTAGACAAAGCTTGCCACACAACTGCTAAATCTACTCGGCGATTTTCCCGTGCTGCTGCTATGGGAGGGGCTAAAGGTGCTTGAAAGTACAAAGGTGTAATTTCTTCAGCAGATTGTTCTAGTGCAAATAGCTTTTGATACCACTCGCGATCGCCAATTCCCGATTGAATCGGTTTCATAATTCCCCAGCTACGCTGCGGGTAATATTTTTGCCAATAGGCTGCTAATGCTGTTGTTAAAACAGTTTTACCAGCTTCTGTATCAGTTCCAGTAATCAGTAGTGTGTTTAACATTAATTTCTTTGGCCAGAAAATGGTTGTGTTCCATCAGCCGGCGGAAAAGTTGGCGTTTCACCAGTTGTAGGAAATGGGTTAGGTGTTTCTGTCGGAATTGGCAAGGGTGTCTCTGTCGGAAATGGCAGGGGTGTTTGTGTTGGAATTGGCAGGGGTGTCTCTGTCGGAATTGGCAGGGGTGTCTCTGTCGGAATTGGGTTAGGTGTTTCTGTCGGAATTGGGTTAGGTGTTTCTGTCGGAATTGGCAGAGGTGTCTCTGTAGGTGTTGGTTTTACTGGTTTTTCTAATGCAACATTCAGGTTGTAATTGCTTTCGGCAACTCCTGAAAGCAGTGTTAATTCAATAGTATATCTACCACTAACCAGCAATGTACCTGCATAAGATGTTACTTGCTGGATATTCGGATCAATTGGTTGTTGATTGGGACTGAAGACTGTTAGCAAAACGCTGCTTCCTGGGTCAAGAAAAGCAGTTAACTTGTCACCTTCCTGCCCAAAAAAAGTGTAGCGGATTATTTGATTTGTTTTGAGAGTATCTTTAACCGTGGCTGTGTTATTTGCTTCTAGATTGAGCCGCCTACTAGATACAACAGGTTGATCGTTGGTGGGTGTGGATGTGAATGTACTACCACCAGAAATCACTGGTGAAGGGAAATTTTGTGGAAGTGTCTCACTTGGTGATGGTTTTGACTGACTGCGGATGGAACTTACTAATGCCCAAGAACCAAATCCGGCGATGATCACTACAGCAATGGCAATTGCTGCGATCGCTAACGGATTATCCAAGATTGAGCTAGTATTACTTGGTGGAATCACAGGAGTGGGTTGTTTCTTCTTGGGGGAAGCTGCTGATGATACTAAGTTAGGCCGGCGACCAACAGCCATTGTTTGCAAGTTCGATACATTATTAGGGCTAGGGACACTGGGTTGAGCCAATTGCAGTGCTTGGGATACATTAGCAGCACTTTGGTAGCGATCGCTCGGTATATGATTCAACATTCGATTTAAAACCTGAGCAAATCGTGGATTCACTCTTACCCACCGCTGCCAATTCCAAGTTAGTTGGTTTTCGTCAAATAGATCCCTTGGTTCTTTACCAGTCAGCAAAACAATCGCACTCACCGCTAATGCATACAAGTCACTACTAGGATAAGCTCCCCCTGTTTGCATTTGTTCACTAGGAGAGTAGCCTAATTTTCCCACAGTGGTTGCTGGCATTGGGCTATTTGGCGATCGTAAACGCTCTGCCAGTTCTTTTACCACCCCAAAGTCAATTAGCACAGGTTTAGCGTCACTATCTCGCAAAATAATATTTTCTGGGGAGATATCTCGGTGAATAATCCCTCGACTGTGAATATGCTCTAAAACAGGCAACAACAACTGTATTAGCTGCAATACTTCAGCCTCTGTAAAGGTTTTACCCACAGCTTGACGTTCAGCCAGTAGAGTTCGGTACGTCTGACCTGCAACGTAGTCCTCCACCAAAAATAAGCGTTGGTCTTGCTCAAATCTTTCCCGGAATTTAGGCACTTGTGGGTGTTCGATTTGATATAAAATGGCAGCTTCTCGGTTAAAAAGCTCTTGTGCCTTCTTCCAAGCCAAAGCCTCCGTTGCTGTTGAAATCAATTCCTTGATCGCGCAAAGTTCGTTAAAGCGCCTCTGGTCTTCTGCCAAATAGGTTCTACCAAATCCTCCTTGTCCCAGAATTTGAATTATGCGGTAACGGTTTTGCAAAACAGTGCCAACTTTAATCGGTGGTTGCATGATCGATTGATTGAGTGTACTAGCAACTGAGGAGGAAGTCACCCACAAAGATTAAGTCCAAGAGGCGACACAGTTACATGCAGCGATATTTTACCTTACATAATAGTTAGGAGTATACGCAAAGTCACACTTCAAGTGTCTTATGCAACTCTCTTAACTGTCTACAGTAATTTATGTATGGGGTCTTCTCCCCTGCCCCCTGGCCCTTTTCTTCTTTTCTGAACGCTTGGAACTGCTGTCAGCCCTGCGCCAGAACCCACGCAAGTGAGATGTTAATACCAATTCTATGTGAGCCTACATAGAATAGTCCCTTTATCTAGCAAGGATTTCATAAAAAATTGGTATAAATACCAATGTGATCTGAGAATTTATTGGGTTAATTAAAACTAAAAATTAAGTCTGCTAGTTTATTTATTTACCGCTAGTATCATAGAATATAAACCTTATCTATGTTGAGAACTGTAGTTTTTGCCCTCACCCTAAATCCCTCTCCCAAGTAGGGAGAGGGACTTATTTTTGGCTCCCCTTCTCCCAATATTGGGAGAAGGGGCTGGGGGATGAGGGTTTTTTCTGTTAATCCGGAAAGAACTACAGTTTTCAAGGTGGACGCGGTTTAATCAGATACCTGTTTAACACTTAGTCGCAAGTGTTCTGTTGTCTAAAAACAAAGTTCAATATTACTTAAGTTGTAAATGCTTTACTGTCAGTTATAAATGAGGTAGTTAGAAGAAGCAATCTATCACACCAATCTTTAGAAAGTATTAGGGTCATTTACCTCAACCTAAAAAACTTGAAGTATAGACCTAGTGGACGGACTTGATGTCCGTTAAGCTATCAATAGTTTGCTTGCCAAGAAAATTAGACAGTTAGCAAATGATAATTGTATGGAAAAATGTTTAAATTTTGTATGAAATCTTCAACAAAACTCACAAATGTTTTTTTAGGCGATTTCCTGATTAAATCTACTAAATCTCTAATGATAATATTGCTATGAATGCACATAGAGGATCTGCTGTGCTCAGTTCTGCAACTTTCAAAATGCAACCATCTGCAACAGGACTGACTGATAATCATCGCCTGCGGTTGTTTTCTGGCTCTGCCAATGTACAACTGTCTCAAGAAGTCGCTCGTTATCTGGGCATGGACTTGGGGCCAATGATTCGCAAAAGATTTGCGGATGGAGAACTTTACATTCAAATCCAAGAATCAATTCGGGGTTGTGATGTCTATTTAATCCAGCCATCTTGTCAACCCGTAAACGATCATTTGATGGAATTACTGATTATGGTTGACGCCTGTCGTCGAGCTTCTGCGCGACAGGTGACGGCAGTAATTCCCTACTATGGCTATGCCCGTGCCGATCGCAAAACGGCAGGACGAGAGTCAATAACCGCCAAGCTGGTTGCTAACTTGGTTACCGAAGCAGGTGCCAACCGCGTTCTAGCAATGGATTTACACTCGGCTCAAATTCAAGGCTATTTCGATATCCCCTTTGACCATGTTTACGGTTCGCCAGTATTGCTGGATTATCTAACAAGCAAAGAACTGCCCGATCTTGTGGTTGTTTCCCCTGATGTTGGCGGTGTAGCACGAGCCAGAGCATTTGCAAAAAAACTGAATGATGCTCCACTGGCAATTATTGACAAACGTCGTCAGGCACATAATGTTGCAGAAGTGTTAAATGTCATCGGCGATGTTAAAGGCAAAACGGCAGTGTTGGTGGATGACATGATCGACACTGGGGGGACGATCGCTGAAGGAGCGCGATTACTGCGTGAAGAAGGAGCGCGTCAGGTATACGCCTGTGCAACTCATGCAGTGTTCTCTCCACCAGCGATGGAGCGGTTGTCCAGTGGCTTGTTTGAGGAAGTCATTGTCACCAATACGATTCCCATACCAGAAAACAATCGTTTTCCACAACTAGTGGTGCTGTCAGTAGCTAATCTCTTAGGAGAAACTATCTGGCGGATTCATGAAGATACTTCAGTCAGTAGTATGTTCCGCTAACCGATAAAAGACTGTCATTTGTCTTATAGGCATAAATTACCCACACTCACCCCTTCATCGGGTAAAGTGTGGGTTTTTAGCATCTCTAAAATTTCTATACTGAGATTACAACATAAACAGTTCGAGCTTCCAAACTGGGTTATAGAAAACTTTTTCTCCCCTTGCCCCCTACGAGACTTTCCTTGTTCTCATAATAATTTAAAAATATGAAAGCTAAAAAAGTTAAAATTAAGACTAGACCTGGGATCACTGATGAGCTTATTCATGATTATCTTACGCAGTTCGGTTTAATAGAAAATCATTATATTTGCGGTACACCCAAATTAAACATTGGGATAATATATTATTTATCATATGATAATAAAATTGTCATGTTTATAGTTGAAGATGATCAACTTAATGGAATATACATAAGGTATCTTGAAAAAATGGGAGTTCCTGTTTTTGAGAATTCTTTAGAATCTGATGAGTATGGAAAAGCCCTCTTGGAAAAGACCAATAAAAAAGATGACTAAGAGTATTCAAGATCGGTTAAAGCAATTCGCCAAGTTTCCTTAATAACTTTTAATTAAATTTAATTAAATTAGCCTCAGCTATTCTAATCAGCCGTTCCCATGCAGAGCATGGGAACGAGAGACTCCCTACTACCTTAGCGATACAGCCAAACCCGGAGTAATGAAAGCAGTTGCTCAGTATCTACAGGTTTGGTGATGTAGTCAGAGGCTCCAGCCTCAATGCACTTTTCGCGATCGCCTGGCATGGCTTTAGCAGTTAAAGCAATTATTGGTAGTGAGCGAAACTGTTGTTGCTGGTGGATGGCGCGGGTGGTTTCGTAACCATCCATTTCTGGCATCATGATATCCATCAAAACTATATTAATGTCAGGATTAGCTTGCAGCTTCTCTATGCCATCTCTGCCATTTTCGGCAAACAGCACTTGCATTTGATAGCTTTCTAAAAAGCTGGTGAGGGCAAAAATATTTCGCAGGTCATCATCCACAATCAAAATTTTCCGATTAGCTAGCACCGGATCAGTTTGGTGTAGTTGCTCTAGCATTTGACGCTTTGGTGGGGGCAAATTTGCTTGCACCCGATGCAAAAACAGAGCCGTTTCGTCTAACAACCGCTCTGGCGATCGCACATTTTTAATGATAATTGTCTCTGCTAGTCCCCGCAGTTGGGTTTCTTCTCGTCGGCTGAGTTCTTTGCCGGTGTAGATAATGATCGGCAGTTTCAAAAGTCTGGGTTCAAGCTTTATCTGCTCAATTAGTGCAAACCCGCTCATATCGGGCAGACCGAGATCCAGTACCATACAATCAAAGTGATGCGATCGCAAAATCAAAAGTGCTTCTGCCCCCGTACCCACTGCTGTACTCTGGACATCACTATTACCAATCAGTTCGATAATGCTTTGGGCTTGTACGGGGTCATCTTCTACAATTAGGAGATTTTTTACCTGACGCTCAATAAAGCCTTTAATCTCGGTCAATACCTGAGTTAGCGCTTCTGGAGAGACGGGTTTTTGGAGATAGGTAATCGCTCCTAGCTGTAATCCCCGTTGCTGTCTTTCATCAACAGAAAGGATATGTACTGGGATGTGTCTGGTGTCTGGCTTATGTTTCAGACGATCCAGCACCGTCCAACCATCCATCTCTGGCATATGGATATCTAGCATAATCGCATCGGGCTTAAACTGTTGCGCTAGTGCTAGCCCTTGTTTGCTCTGTAAAGCAACAATGGTTTTAAAGCCCTGCTCACGGGCCATATCTAGTAAGATGCGGGCAAATTTATCGTCATCTTCAATAATCAACAAAATGCGATCGCCCGGTTGAATTATTTCCCGGTCATCTGGGATTTCGTTAGCAAAGGTGGTAAGTACTTTCGCGGATGGAGAAGTGTCCACAGTCGATCTGTTTTCGACCATTGGCACTTCTTTTATGGTCGATGCTGTGCGGATAGAGGGGGTTGGCTCAGAGGGTGCTGTGGTGAGAGGATTTTTATCATTATTTTCCTGTCGCTTGGGTAAGTAAAGCGTGAAGGTGCTTCCCTGTCCTGGTTGGCTGACTAGTTCAATTCTCCCCCCCAAAAGTTGAGCCAGTTCGCGGCTGATGGACAAGCCCAAGCCAGTTCCCCCGTACTTGCGGCTGGTTGTGCCATCTGCCTGCTGAAAGGCCTCGAAAACAATCTTCTGCTTCTCGACTGGAATGCCTATGCCCGTGTCACTAACTACAAAAGCAATCATCGGATTATCAAATTGAGCTGCCTCAGAAGACATACTAATTTGTAACTTCACGCCTCCCTTTTCAGTAAATTTAAAGGCGTTAGCCAGGAGATTTTTCAGCACTTGTTGCAGACGTTTGGAGTCGTTAGAAATTGTCGGGGGTAACTTGTTATCCAGTTCAATAGTAAAACTGAGTTCTTTATTGTGGGCAACTTGCCGAAAAGTGTGCTCTATAGATGTCTCTAAATCTGCAAAAGCAATTTGCTCAATATCGAGTACCATAGTACCCGACTCAATTTTTGCCAAATCTAGAATGTCATTGATCAACACCAGCAAATCAGTTCCAGCCGAGTAAATAGTCCGGCTGTACTCTACCTGTTTGTCGGTCAAGTTGCTAAGAGAGTTATCTGCTAACAGCCTTGCTAAAATTAACAGGCTATTTAGCGGTGTCCGTAGCTCGTGGGACATATTTGCGAGAAATTCAGACTTATATTTGGAAGACAACGCCAGTTGTTCAGCTTTTTCTTCCAAAGACTGCCTCGCCCGCTCAACTTCCTGGTTCTTACGGGCAACTTCCCTATTTTGAACTTCTAACAATTCTGCCTTTCCTTCTAACTCCTCATTTAGTTGTTTTAATTCCTCGTTAGACTGCTTGACAATAAATTGTGATTCTTCCAACTCGTGCGCCTGCTCTTCCAGGCGTTGATTGCTCTGCTGTAGTTCTTCTTGCTGGCTTTGCAGTTCCTCTGTTAAAGTAACAGACTCTTCAAGTAGTTGCTGAGTTTGCAATTGTGAGGCGATGTTATTCAAAAATACACCCAGATTTTCACTCAATTGCTCTAGAAATCTCAGATGCAACTCGTTAAAAGGCCCAAAAGAGGCAAGTTCAATTACAGCACTCACCTGCGTCTCAAACAGTATAGGCAACACAATAATATTTAGCGGTGGCGCTTCTCCCAAGCCGGAAGTGATGCGGATATAGTCACTAGGAACTTCCGTTAGAAGGATTCTTTGTTTTTCTAGGGCAGATTGTCCTACCAGTCCCTCACCCAAACGAAACTGATTTGCCAGATTTTTACGCTCTTTATAAGCATAACTACTCAACAACTTCAATACAGGCTCGTCGTCTATTGAGTCCATAAAATAAAAAACGCCCTGCGATGCCCCAACCATTGGTGCTAAATTCGACAAGATCAGGCGAGACACACTTTCTAGATTTCGATGCCCTTGGAGCATCTGGGTAAATTCAGCCAAATTAGACTTTAGCCAATTTTGCTCGTCATTTTTTCGAGTTGTGTTTCGCAGATTAACGATCATCTGGTTGAAGGTGCGCGTCAACACGCCAATCTCATCCTGGCGATCGCTATGTGGTAAACTTACCGATAAATCCCCATCCGCTAACTTTTCTGCCGATACCGAAACTCGCTTCAGCGGTACTGAGATATGTCTTGTGAGGATAAATCCGATCAAAACCAAGATCAAAGAAAATAGGGGAATACTATAGACAATGCCAGCGAGTGTTTTTTTAGCAGCTGCTTGTGCCCTTTGAGAGCGCTGCTTCAGGAGTACATTCTCCTCATTTTCCATTGCCAAGATGACTTTGCGGATTTCACCCATCAATTGCTTACCCTGGTCTGTCAGCACAACCTTCTGGGAAGCTTCAAAGCTTTGATTTTGGCGCAAGTCAATGGTTTCTTTAAGTTCAGCTAGCTTTTTAGCGATTAATGGCTGTAAAACATCCAGTCGCCGCTGCTGGTTGGGGTTATCTTCCGTTAATCTCTGAAGTTCGTTGACTTTTTGATCCAATACATTAATGGCAGCATTATAAGGTTCCAGATAGCTCTGTTTTCCAGTAATTACGTAACCACGTTGGCCAGTCTCAGCATTGGTCAGTTGCAAGTTCAGGTCTTCGAGTTGACTTAGCACCTGGTAAGTATGGTTTTCATTGACCGAAGTTTCAATTAGGTCATTGGTGCTTTGGTAGGAGATTAGACCAATGGTGGTGAGAGTTGCCAAACTCAGGGCAAAACTTACTCCAATCTTGGTTCCAATCTTCAAACGGTTAAACATTATTCCAGGCAGTTATTCCAATTATTTATATTTTTGGCACTCTTCGGATTATGTTTTAGTTATAGAAATTTATAATATTTCGTTAACGTGGTATATGTCTAATTTTTTACACGTTAAACAATATTAATTGTATCCTAAACCTGATCTATGTTGAGAACCGTAGTTTTTGCCCTCACCCTAAATCCCTCTCCCAGTAAGGAGAGGGACTTTTTTCCGGCTCCGCTTCTGGCAATATTGGGAGAAGGGGCTGGGGGATGAGGGTTTTTTCTTTTCATACAGAAAGAACTACAGTTTTCAAGGTGGACGCGGTTTATATCATTTAATAACATTTTGATATCTTTAGCAGTCTTAAATCAAACACGCAGAATTTAAAATTATTGCGACCCCAATCCCACACCAGATGCAACATAGAGTGGCTCGCCGGATGACGCCAGTCGCTCACGGGAAGCTACTGCGGTGGACGGGTTCTCCGTCATAAAGGAGCCAGCGCTGTGGTGTTAGCGCAGCGAAAAGCCTGCGGCATGGCAACTCTTAGAGAGGCTTTTGCGTTCGCTTAGAGCGACGTAGGAGCGTCGGCAGTCCGGTCTTCTCCCTACAGCCCTTTGGGCATCCTACGGCAGGCGCTAGCCTCTCCCAATGTGAGAAGGGGAGACGATGCCGCGCATAGCGCAGCGTTAGCGAGGTACGAGCGTCTGGGGATTTCCCCCAGGAGGAACTGCCGTGCATGGTTTCCCGACTTGAGGTGACTGGCGTCAAGTCGGGAAACCTCCTAGACCGCACTGGCTCCCCAAAGCATCGGGGGGTGAATTTTCCTATAACTATATTTAAGATTGCTATAGCTGAAGATCAAACTTTGAAACAGGATGACTTTTTTCATTCAAAAAAAGTAGTCACTTGGTTTTTTAATTGAATCTGGCAGTGGATAATTGATTAATAAATTAGAAATTTAACAACAGACTTTAACTAAAAAATAGTGATTTTTATGAGTGCAATAATTAGCCTAGCAAGACCAAAATTCTGCACAAGGTAAGTTATCACAAGTAGTATTTTAGTGGTGAGTTAAGGTTACAAAAGGTAATCTATATCTATAAAAATATGTAATTTATAAAACAATAAATATACTTATACTATAAACTTTCCGAAATATCCACAATCACAATATGCCATCAAACCTTTTGAGATTAACTTGAGGTTTAACTAGAAGTTAGTAGTAATCTGGCGATCGCTTCTAGCTCCATCAAGCTCAGATTGGCTATAGATACTAAAATCTTGGATGTTGTTACTCTCTAAAATAGCTCTTGCACCTGCTATATAAATATCAGTGCCTTTTATAACTACTACGTAATGGCTAAGGGACACCTGATGCTCATAATATTTGGCTAGCTCATCAGAAATTCCTAAAGTGGTGTAGTTATCTTGAAAACCGCTGATATTTACTTCCAAAATATCACTTAAGTTGCTTGTATTTTTAGCAACTATAGATATTTGACTCATCGGAAAGCCAGCTGATCTTAGTTCAGTAAGCGCTTTTTGTGCATCTTGGCGCGTATAAAAAACACCAACTGCTTGTTTATAGCGACTATTTGGGGTCGAGTATGGCTGATAAACACCCCACTGTTGAATATCACGGCGATTAAAAATCCTTTTAGCAAGACGAATTTCTATATCTATACCGGTTACTATCACCAAATAGTAACCTTTACAGACAAGATCGCTGTAACCCTGTGCTTGCTCTTTAGGAATTCCTAAACTTAGCAAGATACCAGGCAAACCACCAACTAAAGTGGTAGCGATCGCTGTTGCTTCTGCTCCGGCTAAGATGACTCGGCCTATACCAGGAATTACCCAGAGGACTAAACCGACTAATAAGCCAGTAAGACCGCTTAAAGCACTACCAGTAATGGCTTTAGTAGCATCTTTTGAGGATATATTGCCAGTGCGCTCTTTAACTTCAACACCAGCAATATCACTTTGTTCTTCTGCATTCCGTGCAATAACAGAAACATTATGCATTGGAAAATTAGAAGCTTTTAGTTCTTGAAGTGCCAATTGTGCATCGGAACATTTAGCGAAAACTCCTATGGTTCTTCGCTCATTTTCTAATGTCATTTTATCGGTTGATTGCAACTAGAAGTGATTCCCAAAACTGTTTACTAATTTGATGTGATAGACATCAGGTAATTACACAGCTCGACGAGTAAATAAACCCCAAAGGAAAATTAGTAACATCGCACCAAGAACAGCAAATAAAATGCTTCCAAAGGAAAAAGCTCCTACAGATGCGGCGGCTGCCGAACTACTTCCTAGCAAAGTTTGACCCAAATAACCGCCGACTACAGCTCCAAGGATTCCTAAGACAATGGTGGAGAGAATACCGCCACCTTGGGTTCCAGGATAAAATAACTTAGCTAAAGCACCTGCAATTAAACCCAAAACCAGCCAAGCAATAATGTTAGTAATCATATAATTTTTCCTTCGGAAGAATGTGGTTCGTTTGCTCTTGACTATTCAATCTTAAAGTTTTTCGACAAATTTTCTAATCTATCTAGAGAACTAATTATTAAAAATCTTTAGATATCATTTGTATATTCACCAGGTAGCCTTTGAGGATTAATGTAAAAATTAGTAACAATAATGTATTTGGTATAGTATTCATACTTTCTTTACTTTAACTATATAATCCAAATTTTGGTGCTTTGTAATCGTTAATTCAGGCGATGCCTGGGTTTTTGCTAGCCTATACATATGAAAATTTGACTAGAAGTTACGCACAACCATAACTTCTAGTCGGAAGCATCTTAACCTTTGCAAATATTGTGATTTTCTCAAAGCGATAAGTAGGGAAACATAATCACATATTATATTTATTTACACCCATCCACTTATTAGCTGTTCAAGACTCAGGAGTAAGGACTATAGAAAGAGCTAGTTGATAGAGTTGGCGACGGGGAAGGAAAGTGGCTTTTGCTAACTGACGGCTAGCTTGCGATCGCGATATTCCCTGACTAATTAACTGTTTCAATTCGGCTTTCAATTGCTCTTCTGTCAATTGGGGCTGACTGGGTGGAATTCCTGCCACTACTAATGTATATTCACCTTGGGGTTCTCGTTCCCTGTAGTGAGCGATCGCTTCAGCAATTGTCCCCCGCCAAAATTCCTCATACAATTTAGTTAACTCCCGCCCTAGCACGATTTGGCGATCGCTTCCCCAAACGTCTGCTAAGTCTTGCAAAGTTTCTCGTAAGCGGTGGGGCGATTCGTAGAAAATCAATGTGCGAGATTCTGTTTGCAGAGATTCTAAATGTTCTTGTCTGTGTTGACTTTTCGCTGGCAGAAAGCCTTCAAAGACAAACCGATCCGTTGGTAATCCAGCTGCACTCAAAGCAGTAATTGCTGCACTAGCACCAGGAATAGGAACTACTGGAATTCCTGCCTCAATACAGGCTTTTACCAGTTCATATCCAGGATCGGAAATACCTGGCATCCCAGCATCGCTCACAAGGGCGATCGCTTTATTGTTAACTAAATGCTCTAATAATTCTGAGATGCGGCTAGTACGATTATGTTCGTGGTAACTCACCTGGGGTGTTTTAACTTGAAAATGCTGTAGCAGTTTCCCTGTGTGACGCGTGTCTTCCGCCGCAATGATATCCACGGTTTGCAAAATTCGCACCGCCCGAAAGGTAATATCTTCTAGATTGCCAATTGGTGTGCCGACGACGTAAAGTGTTCCTGGTTTTGGATCGGTTTGCATGAGTAAAAGAGACGCGATTAATCGCGTCTGTACAGTTAGGAGTTAAAAATAATAATTTATGTACCTATACGAAAATATATGATAAATGGATAATCTAAAATCCGAAGTCCAAAATTCAAAATCGGCTCGTGGGTTATTTGTAGGTTTAGTAACCTTGGATTTGATTTACCTTGCTGATGCCCCTAAGAATAATCAGAAGATTGTTGCTACTGACTATACTGTAGCAGCAGGTGGCCCAGCCACAAACGCGGCTGTGACTTTCAATTATTTAGGAAATCAGGCTACAGTCTTGAGTGTAGTAGGTTCTCATCCCATGACGCAGCTAATTCGAGGTGATTTGGCAAATTACAAAGTTGCGATCGCAGACCTTGAGCCTACCACTGATTTCGCACCGCCTGTCTCTTCGATCATTGTCACCCAAGCCACGGGTGAACGAGCTGTAGTTTCTATCAATGCTGTCAAAACTCAAGCCAGCAGCGCATCTATCCCGCCAGATATTTTGCAAAATGTCGATATAGTACTGATTGATGGACATCAGATGGCGGTTAGTTATTCCATAGCCCAAATGGCTAAAGCCAAGAATATCCCAATAGTAATTGATGGTGGTAGTTGGAAAGCAGGATTTGAGCAAGTTCTGCCATTTGTAGATTATGCCATTTGTTCAGCTAATTTTTATCCCCCCAATTGCCAGACTGGAGAAGAGGTTTTCGCCTATCTGGGCGGATTTTACATTCGTGACATCGCCATTACCCACGGACAAAAACCAATTGAATACTTAAGTTGCACTAAAACTGGTTTCGTAGATGTGCCACAGGTGCAAGCGGTTGATACATTAGGGGCTGGAGATATTTTTCACGGAGCCTTTTGTGATTATATTTTAAGGGAAAGTTTTACTGATGCCCTGGCACTGGCGGCTAATATTGCTGCTGATTCGTGCAAATTTTTTGGTAGTCGGCGCTGGATGGATTTAAAGGGCTGAGTAGTTGGCTTAATACAGCATTTCATTAATTCGTAGCGAATTAAATTTGGTAATTCGTTGCAATGCCAATGTATGCCGATGCATTCTGAATGCGTCCCCTGACAACGCCAATGCATCGCCTGCATTGTGAATGCGTCCCGATACAATGTTAATGCGTTCCTCTGCATTGTTAATGCGTCCCCTGACAACGCCAATGTATGCCGATGCATTGTGAATGCGTCCCGATACAATGTTAATGCGTCCCCTGACAATGCCAATGCATCCCGATGCAATGTTAATGCCTTCCTCTGCATTAAAAACACTACGCTTTTACGCAAAACTGTACTTAGTAAAGTTATATCAGGTCAAATTTAATGAAAGACTTACAAGAAATATTAGCGATCGCTCGTGAGGTAGGTTGGGGCGCAGCAGATATCCTGCGATCGTATTACCACGGTACTGCAAAAGACCCTAACTTAGAAGTACAATATAAACAGAATGAGCCTGTTACCGTTGCCGATATAGCTGTGAGTCAATACATTTTGCAGAGGCTACAAGCAACTTTGGGTAATGAAGATTTTGCTTACATCAGCGAAGAAACCTATCAATCGCCAAGTACGGGCGCACACCCTTCTCCCCCTTGGGTATGGATAATTGACCCTTTGGATGGCACACGAGACTTTATCAAAAAAACTGGGGACTATGCGGTTCACATTGCTTTAGTCAAGGAAACACGCCCAGTGTTGGCAGTGGTGGCAGTACCAGAGGCTCAAAAGTTATATTACGCGATCAAAGGTGGGGGTACATTTGTAGAAACCCGTGATCGATCTATTCCTTTACAAGTGTCGTCAGGCAAACGAGTTGAGGATTTAACCTTAGTCGTTACTCGCTCTCACCGTAACCAACGCTTAGATTACTTACTACAAAACTTACCCTGTCAAAACCAGAAAGCTGTGGGTAGTGTAGGCTGCAAAATCGCCACCATTGTCGAGCAACAGGCAGATATCTACATTTCACTTTCCGGTAAGTCTGCGCCCAAAGACTGGGATATGGCAGCACCAGAACTGATTTTAACAGAAGCTGGTGGTAAATTTACCCACTTCGACGGCACTGCATTGCAGTATAACACCGGTGATATCAATCAATGGGGAGGTTTGCTGGCTAGTAACGGTGAATATCACGAGGTACTGTGTCAGGAAGCAGAAAGGATTTTAGTACAGTTTGAGCATAGCTAATGGGGCGAGGATGAATATTTTTTAATTTGCTTTTAAAACACTCAGTCATGGTATAATTAGCCCCACTACCAATAATAATCTTTACTCCTTAGTCCACAGCTTAATTTTCAAAACACTAAATAACTTAGCGATCACTAGTTAATACCGATTTGCTTTTAAACCTTAAACTATTCATTCACATTAAAGAGGAATGAGAATGACACAAGTAGTTTTAGGGCAAAATAAAGGTATTGAATCAGCCTTGAGAAGATTTAAGCGGGAAGTTTCTAAAGCCGGAATTTTCCAAGATATGAGAAAAAAGCGTCACTTCGAGACACCGATAGAAAAACAGAAGCGGAAAGCAATTGCTAGGCACAAGCAACGTCGTAATCAACATTCTCGCTTCAGTTAACAAGTCCAAGCAAATTTGCCTTTCAATTTGACATCTAGCCAGCATCTCTTCATTGTTGCCATCCCTCCAGCAAGCCATAAGTAATTAGACATACATAAATAAACAACATTGTTCGTAGTAACGCTGTATTTGTTTTCAGCCCTACTAGCCGTATATATTTTTAATTACGTAAGGATTATTATACCAAAGGCGTATGTAATTATTTTCTAACATTTGAGTGAAATTAATAGCCAAGCAGCCAAAACAGAGCAAATACCATGTTGCTTCAATGCCAACGCTTCGCTTAACTCTTTTGTATTCATAATCACATCTGCATTTAGCAGTAGTTTATTCCGGTTGAATAACTTAGGCATTACTGACCAACGCTAGAGGCAGGATTGTTTCTAGCTTTTTAAGATTAATACTGATGAGGTACTTTTAGAGGTTGAGTAAGTCTCTTCAATGCCATCCAGAAGTAAGCTTACTGCGATCTGAGCCACTTATATCAGACGGGCAATAATGCAGTACTTCAGATGATGTCGCCAGCGATGTCTACGACGGGCTATTCGGCGTCGCGTGGAATTGGATAGAAAAACCAGTCAGACTTAAATAGTACTTCTGCTGTGGTACTTTTTTGAGGAGTTTATGAATCAAAAGATATCAAGAAGAGAGTTTGCGACACTGGCTGGGTCGGGGGTGGTGGCGATCGCCTTAAGTAGCCCACTTTTGGCAAAGTCAGCAGGAACTGTATCTACACCTGATACCCAGATGAAAGCCGTGTTAGATGAACTTACCTCTTTTAACGCACCGCCCATTGAAAAATTGTCGCCCATGAATGCTCGCAACACCCCGACTGTGGCAGATGCAGTCATGGGCGTGCTTGCCAAACGTCGCAAAGCTGCGGTGGAAATGGTCGGGGATGTCAACCATCAACTTATACCAGGTCCGGGGGGCGATCTTCTAGCGCGTATTTATCTACCAAAGGGAAAGGGGCCCTTCCCTGTGCTGGTCTACTTCCACGGTGGCGGCTGGGTAATCGCCAATTTAGATACCTATGATTCATCATGCCGCGCTTTGACTAATGCAGCTAACTGTATAGTTGTATCTGTCGCCTATCGCCAAGCCCCAGAACATAAGTTTCCCGCAGCGGCGGAAGATGCTTATGCTGCAACTCAATGGGTTATGGCGAATGCTGCCCGAATCAACGGCGACCCCAAGCAGGTTGCAGTCGGCGGCGAGAGCGCAGGTGGCAACTTGGCAACTGTCACCTGCTTAATGGCGCGTGACAGAGGTGGTAAGATACCTGTACATCAGATGCTAATCTACCCTGTTACCAATTACGCCTTTGACACACCCTCCTACCAGGAGAATGCCAACGCCAAACCGCTTAACAAAGCAATGATGATGTGGTTCTGGAGGCAATATCTAAACAGTGAATCTGATGGGAGTAATCCCTATGCTTCACCACTGCGAGCAGAAAACCTGCGTGGTCTGCCACCTGCGACCGTAATTACGGCAGAAATTGACCCACTGCGTAGTGAAGGAGAAGCCTACGCCAAGCGTTTGCGTGAGGCGGGTTCCTCTGTAAAGGCAACCAACTATAACGGCGTGACTCATGAATTCTTTGGCACTGGAGCAGTTGTAGATAAGGGGAAGCAGGCGGTTAGTGAAGCAGCAGCCGGACTGCGCTCTGGATCTACAGGAAAGTAATCCACTTCGCAACTAGCAAATGAGATAGGCACCGCTTCTCTCCGTCTTGAGTGAGAGGAACTATTGTACTATATTGTTTAAAATAGTAGAGTCGCTTTTAATGACTCGCCCAAAAAGGGATCAGGAGCGGCGACGACCTATCCCGGCAGACTCATTTACCTGCTAAACAAAATTAATTAATTTGGGTAGCGCATTAATTCAACTATTAAATAGCACTTCACAGCACCAAACATGAGTGAACACAATCCGATCGACGAGCAAAGCAAGCAGAAGGATCTAGACTCTTTTCGTCAAGAAGCTGGGGAATATCTGACCACCAATCAGGGAGTGCGGGTTAACAGCACAAATGATTCGCTCAAAGCTGGATCGCGTGGCCCCACATTGATAGAAGACTTTCACTTCCGTGAGAAACTGGCACACTTTGACCGAGAGCGCATTCCAGAGAGGGTGGTTCATGCGCGAGGAGCAGGTGTTCATGGGTACTTCCAGCCTTACGAATCCCTGGCAGAGTATACAAAGGCAAAATTTCTCCAAGATCCCTCCGTTAAAACTCCCGTCTTCGTTCGATTTTCAACGGTTGCTGGATTCCGGGGTTCAGCTGATACCGCCCGCGATGTGCGCGGATTTGCTGTCAGATTCTACACAGAAGATGGCAACTACGATATAGTCGGCAACAATATTCCGGTGTTTTTTATCCAAGATGCGATCAAGTTTCCTGACTTGATTCATGCCGTGAAACCCGAACCGCACAACGAGATGCCCCAAGCGGGAACCGCTCATGATAACTTCTGGGACTTCATCTCGTTGATGCCGGAATCAATGCACATGATTATGTGGATACTGTCCGATCGCACCCTTCCCAGAAGTTACCGGATGATGCAAGGGTTTGGTATTCATACTTTCCGTTTTGTCAATGAACAAGGCAAAGCAAGGTTTGTGAAATTTCACTGGAAGCCGATTCTGGGCGTGCATTCAATAGTATGGGATGAGGCGCAGAAAGCAGGCGGAAAAGACCCTGATTTTCATCGCCGCGATTTAGGGGACGCGATCGAAATGGGCGATTATCCTGAATTTGAACTCGGTGTGCAGATTATTGAGGAAGAGGACGAATTTAAATTTGATTTTGATATCCTTGATTCCACCAAGCTGATTCCTGAAGAACTGGTTCCGGTGAAGCCAATCGGCAAGATGGTACTCAACCGCAACCCAGACAACTACTTTGCCGAAACCGAACAAGTTGCTTTTCAACCTGCCAATATTGTACCAGGCATTGACTTCTCGGATGACCCACTACTGCAAGGTCGGATCTTCTCCTACGCTGATACGCAAGTACACCGTTTGGGAAGTGCAAATTATACCAATCTACCAATTAACCGCCCCGTTTGTCCGTTCGATAATAACCAACGGGACGGCGTTATGCAGTACAACATTCCCACTTCAAAGGTAAACTACTTCCCGAATTCCCTCGGTAATGGTTGCCCGATGACGGCTCCAGAAAATCTCGGCGGCTTTGTCAGCTATAAAGAGCGGATGGAAGGTAATAAAATCCGAGAACGCAGCCCCAGTTTCCAAGACCACTTCAGTCAGGCGACCTTATTCTGGAACAGTTTGTCTGAACCGGAGAAAGAACACTTAGTCAAAGCCGCACATTTTGAGTTGGGCAAAGTGATGAACCCCACCGTCAAAGAGCGGGTGCTGGAGTTATTTAACTCTGTGGATCATCAGTTAGTAACCCGCATTGCTGAGGGACTTGGCTTACCTGTTCCTACAGAAGTCAAACCAAATCATGGGCAAAAATCTCCGGCGCTCAGTATCCAAACTATGCTAGAGAAAATGCCAGAAAAAACGATTAAGAGTCGCAAGATTGCAATTCTAGCGACGGATGGTGTAAATGCTCAGGAACTTAGCACACTCCAGCAAGCACTAATCCAAGAAGGCGCTCAAGCGAAAATCGTTGCGACTCATGGCGGTAAAATAAAAGGCGATGATGGTCAGGAAATCCCAGTTGAGATGACCTTTGTCACAGCTGCTTCTGTGATGTTTGATGCGGTGTATGTACCTGGTGGAGCGCAGAGCATCAAGACGCTCAAGCAGGAGGAAGAAGCAATTAACTTCATCAATGAGGCATTCAAGCACTATAAAACAATTGCCGCGACCAGCGAAGGAGTTGAACTCCTATCGGTGGCTGATATTGCAGGCGTGAAGTTATCGCAAAATGGCGCGCGCTCTGACAAAGGTGTGGTGACTTCTAGTGAATCTGACTTGAAGTCTGTAGCTAATGATTTTATCGGTGCGATCGCTCAACATCGCCATTGGATGAGATTTCAAAAGGAAATGGTGCCTGCATAGCCACTTGCTTGACTTTGTGAACGGTAACTAATCCTAAATGGGACAGAAGCAGGGTAAACCTAACTTCTGTCCTTTTCATTTTTACAGCCGACAATATATATTCTTATTTAGAAAAGTTTATTGATATTAAGTTAAATAGCCGTATGTTTAATGCACCGCTGTGCGCCCCTATCTTCTACCTCATTCCACAAAGAAACGCTATAGTTTGTTGAGTTCCATTTGCTGAACTCGCAGCAATATAAATTTATTCTTCCTCTATACCCATAAAGTATTGTAAATATCGTTAGTCTGCAATCCTTGGCTCTGGATTTTCTAGAAAATGTTACGACTTTATCATTTATTATTAGGTTCTATTTTGCTGGTGTTAATACCACTAGGAGCAAAATTTTTTCTCCCCCAATTTTCTCCACCCAAAGTGGTAAAACCCCCTCTCGTTGCGAAACTTCCCAACCCTAATGAGGGAAATATCTGGCAGAAAATCCTGGGAAATGCTGCTACTCCAACTAACTGGCAAGTTGCTGCTTGTAAGGGAAATACACCTTTATTGTGTGTCTCGTCCAAAGGGGAACTTTTGGGTACAGTTGAGATTAACGTTTACCCATTAGCAAACAACGAGGATTTCCAAAAGAAACTTATAGCAGCTGGTATTCCATCTGGTTCCCAAGTGGACTACCAAAGTTCCAAATACCAAACCCAGGTATTATCAGTACTCAAGGTTTGGGTTGAAGATAACTACGCTGCTTTTGCGAAAGACCGTCAGGGTAAATATGGAAAACAGATTACTTTCTTAGCTTACCCACCGCAACCAGTACCTGTTGGTAAGCTTCAGGGAATCCGCTATGGGTTTGCCGGACTTAAGCAAAAAGGTGGAGTACAAGAACAACATATCAATCATGTTGCCTTTGATGGCACTAAACTTTACGTAATTACCACTGCCTTTGACCCAGGTACGCAAACAGGTAAGTTTGAGAAACTGGAAAACTTGGCTATTTTTCAACCTTACTTATATGCGATCGCAGCAGATTTACGTTTACCGTAATAGGCATGGGGCATGAGGCATTGGGCAATTCAATTTTGGATTTTAGATTGAAATTTAATCTAAAATCCAAAATCTAAAATATAAAATTCCCACTCCCCAGCCCCCAATCAACCTAAATCTCAGCCACCGCTCGTTCAATCAAGCGACGTGCTAAAGTTTGCGTGCCGGTGTGTTCATAATAATTTGTTGCTACATCTAGGAACGCTGCAAGGTAGTCCAATTTGTCATCGGCAATATCGACAAAACTTTGCAAGTTGCCAACTACCTTTTGTGGCGTTAAATTATTGGCGCTGACAATATCACTCATCCAACCTTTAACTGAGTCAAAGCTTTCGCCGATAAAATTGAGTTTACTACCAGCATTGTCCCCTGGAATCACATCTTTGATGTTGTGGAAAGTCGAGTTTTTTTCTAACTCCTGTGGATTTGTTTGATTAAGCCCGGATATTGCTTTGCTGATGAAGTCTGGCCCCAGAGGTATCAAACCATCAACACAAACTAATGCCACCATGCGGATGAGCGACTCACCACTATACTCTCCTAAAGAGGCGACAAAATCCCCAATACTGTCTCCAGGAATGCCGTTAATTTGACAAAAGGCTACCAACTCAGCAACTAATTTCAATGTCAAATCGATGGTTTGGGCTTTATCAGGTTTAGGAGTGACAGAATTTAAAAAACCCAATAAAGGAATTTTTTCGCCAACTTTGTTAGCTAAAGCTGCTGCACCAAGCGCTTTATCTGTACCATCAACGGTTTGATATAGCCACAAAGCTGTTTGGTATCCTTGGGATTTGTCGTTGAATAGATAAATCGCTCTTTCACCAATTTGCTGAATTAAATCTTCGTCGTCTTCGCCAGTAACGGTCTTAATAGTATTGACAAAACCGACAGTATTTTGCCACTGGCCACGAGCAACAAAATCGAGGGAATTCAACATAGAAATGGTCAAGCCGCTAGTTGGCAATTGATCAACCAACTCAAAAATCGATTTGCTCACAAAAATCTCCTTATTTAGGTTTTGTTATCTTTAATGTCGGTAATGCGGCTCATTTCAGGCTAGCTAGACGACTAAGATTAAACTTCTCTAGCCAATCTGCGCGATCGCTAGCTGTAAATGACGAATCGCGAGAAAGTGCTTTTACTTGGTACTTTCCTACCAAAATTGCAGTTTGCGTCTTACCAACTTCGACTGCGGGATAACCGGCAATTTTTTTAGTGCTTTTCGAGAACTTGGCTGCTGTACTTGGTGTACTGGTGGTATCAGAAATAGACAGCAACGCTACTTCTTTACCGCCTTTTTTCAACTTCGCTTCCGCAAAGCCTTTTTTCTCTTGGGTATAGACGCGCTGGTAGCCATCACTTGCATTAGGGAAAAGTTTATTAAATTCGCTACCCTGAGTTGCGGTCTTAGTCACCGCTTGACCCTTTCTTTGTTGAGTACTTTCTTTTTGCACCTGATCAAAACGTCCAGGTGCTTTTGCAGTACAGGCTGTTGTCAGTAGTACCACTGACAGCAACAAAGCAGCTACCACTTTCCGCCCACGGTGTAAAATCATTCTTGGCTTCTCCTTATATCTTGAGCTTTGAGGCAATTATCTGCGCTGCTAGCAATTATTACCCGTAAAATTTACTTTTTGATCATTATTGCCTAAGTTCTGAACTATAGGGGTCTAGTTTTGGTGCAACACCGATCAATATTTTTGCACTTCAAAAAAGTGTCCAACCAATGCCATGCTTAATGTCCCAATTAACCCAATGCAAAAACGCCCCCCCTTTCGGGAGAGCGTCTTTTACTTATAGATAAGTGTGAAGAGCGGATATCAGATTATGATTAACCGTTGATAGCAGGAGCGGTAAGAGCTACAGGAGCAAAGTCACCAGCAGCTAAATCTAAGGGGAAGTTGTGAGCATTGCGCTCGTGCATCACTTCCATACCCAGGTTAGCCCGGTTGATTACATCTGCCCAAGTCGCAATCACTCGACCTTCAGAATCAATGATTGATTGGTTGAAGTTGAAACCGTTCAAGTTGAACGCCATTGTGCTTACACCCAAGGCGGTGAACCAGATGCCGATTACAGGCCATGCTGCTAGGAAGAAGTGCAGTGAACGGCTGTTGTTGAAAGAAGCGTATTGGAAAATTAGACGACCGAAGTAGCCGTGGGCTGCAACGATGTTGTAGGTTTCTTCTTCTTGACCGAACTTGTAACCGTAGTTCTGTGATTCGGTTTCGGTGGTTTCACGAACCAAAGAAGATGTTACCAAACTTCCGTGCATTGCAGAGAACAAGCTTCCACCGAATACACCTGCTACACCTAATTGGTGGAAGGGGTGCATCAAGATATTGTGTTCTGCTTGGAAGACAATCATGAAGTTGAATGTTCCACTTATACCCAAGGGCATACCATCAGAGAAGGAACCTTGTCCGATTGGGTATACCAAGAATACTGCACTTGCTGCTGCTACTGGAGCAGAATAGGCTATAGCAATCCAAGGACGCATTCCTAAGCGGTAGGATAGTTCCCATTCACGTCCCATGTAGCAGAATATGCCAATCAGGAAGTGGAAAACTACTAGTTGGTAAGGACCGCCGTTGTACAACCACTCATCTAAGGATGCTGCTTCCCAAATTGGGTAGAAGTGCAAACCGATGGCGTTGGAGGAAGGTACTACTGCACCAGAGATGATGTTGTTTCCGTAGATTAATGAACCTGCCACGGGTTCACGGATACCATCGATGTCTACTGGAGGTGCGGCGATGAAGGCGATTACGAAGCAAGCGGTGGCGGCTAGCAGGGTGGGGATCATGACTACGCCGAACCAACCGATGTAGATCCGGTTGTTGGTGCTGGTGATCCACTCACAGAATCGATCCCATACGTTGGCGCTTTCGCGACGTTGAATGGTTGTTGTCATTGTTTGATAAGTGCGGTTAGTTGTTTATGAATCAGACGGTTTTGTTTTCGCCTGTAAATACACTTTACACTGCTTTACAATTTTTTATCAACTATCTTGCTTTTGTAAAGCTGATATAACTCATTAGTTTTTATTATATAATTTTATGCTGGTATCAGCGCTGAAAAGATAAAATAGAAAGAAGCATTGTTGTTATCGACTCTGAATAGAGAGTTGATATGGATTATTACCTAAATTAGGAGGGCGTGTGAGATGACAATTACTCTAAATCACACCATAGTGCCTGCACATGACAAGGAAGCATCGGCAAGGTTCTTTGCAAAAATTTTTGGTTTAGGGGTTGATGTTCCCGTTGGTCACTTCGCTGCTGTACATATAAATGATGCATTGACGCTCGACTTCGCTGATGCTGAAGGGTTTGAGCAGCATCATTATGCGTTCCATGTGAGTGATGAAGAATTTGATGCAATTTTTGCCCGCGTGAAAGAGGCAGGTATTGAATACAGTAGCGACCCCATGCATCAAAATAAAGGGCAAATTAATCACTGGAATAAGGGTCGTGGGTTTTATTTCTATGACTCCAATGGTCACAATTTAGAATTGTTGACCCGTGCATAGATTTTTGACATTAAGTTAATGCATTACTTCTTTACTAAAAAATATGCTGTAGCATACTCCGGCAATTGCGTAATATGTTGCCCAAATTCTTTTTTATTCTTAAATATACCAGCCAAAAAGTCGATCTGATAAAGATTGGGTAAAAATGCTCCACCTGTATCGGCAATGACTCCCATTTGCAGGTGTTTGCGACCACCTATAGTATGCTCAATCACAACCACTTTACCTAAACCGATATTTAAAACATCTCCAGCAAAAGTGACTCCAGGTTTGATAGAGATTTTTGCATCTATTTTGTATCCATAGCCTTTAATAGCATCAACTTCTCTAAAATACCAATAACGCTTTTGTGCTGTTGCCTTCAATCCTCGAATATAAGACATTCCATTATTTCTATCTACATTAAAAAATGCCTTATAACCATCTGTAAAATTAATCAGGATTGTTCCTTCCATAATTGCTTCTTCTAACCCATTTCTGGTCAGATAAGCGAGACTTGTAACTTTTCCAAATTCTCTACCACCTGGTTCATAAATACCAGACAAAACATCTTGCTTTGTGTATCTAGTGTAAAACTTATCGTTATTAGAGTTTTCTTTTAAGCTATAAATGGGTGTATTAAAAGTCGAGGTTTTCTTGCGAGAACCGGAGTGAGTAAAGACAGCATATTTGGTAATTCGTAATTGTTTTTGCTGTTTATTATTTGGGTTGTAGGCAGACCATTTAATGACTCGAAAATTAGTATTAATAAATTTAGGGTCTTGTAAACGAGTAGTTCGATTATTAGCAATATCCTCCTTCAGGACAACAATCATAAAATCTAAAGTTTTGATAACATCTTGCACAGTAACCCCTTGAGTGGCAAGTATTCCTGTACGCAGAATATCTGGGTCTTCTGAAGAGTAGTCTTGAAAATATTTTCTAGTATTAACGAGAACGGTTAGTAAATCTCCTTGAGGGAAGTTAACCTTACTACTTGGTAATTTAACTGGATTAAGAACCTGGCTACCATTAATCCTAAATTTATATTTTTTGAACTCATCCACAACTGGATAGGGTGCAGATGCTGCGATCAAATCCTGCTGAGATGAAAAAGTATTTTGCTTCCCAATAATTTCACTGGATGTTTGTTGAGCAACAAAAGCATTTTTAAATTTTGAGGTGAGGGAAATTTGTGATTGAAGTGGGGCAAAATTTTCTTGCTGAGTAAAGGACTGATCTTGTTGAGTTAGCTGTTTAGTTTTTAACTGAGTATATAAATAGTTACTGGCTAAACTGACAAGTAATAAAGCAGCACAACCTACTGTCAAGTGAAATTTTTGGTTGAATAGGATCTTCATAGCTTGGAAAATCAATTTCTAATGCTAAATAATCAACGTTATGTTTCTATCACCTCACGCACTAATTGCGCCAACTTTTCGGCACTATCGGGAACTGCGATCGCATGAGCTTTTTCCCCCATCTTTGCTAACTCTTGCGGTGACTGCAACAAATTTAATACATTACTTTGCAATGCTTGTGTTGTCAATTCCGATTGCTTCAGTGTTAACGCCGCACCAGCTGAAGTAAATACGTCTGCATTGTAAGATTGATGGTCTTCTGCGGCAAAGGGGTAAGGAATCAAAATCGCTGGCGTTCCACACACTGCCAATTCTGTCAAGCTACCTGCGCCAGAACGACTAATAGCAAGAGTTGCTCGTTGCAACAACGCCGCCATATTGTTGTAAAAAGGTAAGGCTATGTACTGTGGATGTTTGAGACTATCGGCTTCTGGATCGCGATCGCCAGTTAAGTGTACTACATAGACACCAGCATCAAACCAAGCGTTTGCAGATTCGCGCACCAACTTATTAACCGCAACTGCACCTTGGCTACCACCAAATACGACAATTAAGGGAACACCTTCAGGAATGGCTAAATCCAAGGGTGCATCAATTGCCCCATCGAGAAATTGCGATCGCACAGGAGTGCCAACACAGACATTTTTTGCACGGGGTAAATACTTAGCAGCTACTTCAAATCCCAAGGCTACCGCACTACACCAAGGGCCAAAAAAGCGAGTTACTTTACCAGGCATTGCGTTAGATTCGTGGAAAACCACGGGTAAACCGAGGGAACGCGCCGCAATGACTCCTGGCCCGGCAATGTAACCTCCTGTGGTAAACACCCCTTGAAAATTTCCCTGTTTGAGAATTCGTCTAACTTCCAGAATTGAAAGGGCGAGTTTACCCAAAGTGCGAACCGAGGAGAGTCCAAACCCTTGCTGAAACCCTTCAACTGCAATAGTATTCAAGGGATACTGTTTGGGGACAAGTTCAGTTTCTAGTCGATTGGGTACTCCCAGCCATTCTATTTGATAATCTGGAAGTTTTTCTGCCAGTGCGATCGCTGGAAACAAGTGTCCACCAGTCCCACTGGCAGCTATTAATAATCGTGTCGGTGCGTTTGCCATCAAACCTCTACCGTTTAGCGCCTAGTTTAACTAAGATAAAACAATTTCCTTACTTTCTCTCATCAAATCAGTAAACTCTTACCAATGACTAACATTATTACCGCCTTAGTGAGACGCCAACTCAGATTTCCAGCAAATATCTGGCTGGTTTCCTTCCTGCTAACCCTTGGTTTGACAAGTGGTTGGGAACGCACTCAAGCGACGACACCACAGCAATTAGTCCAAGCCACTACAGCCCAAAATGCGCCAGCCGATCTAAAAAACCTGTTGACGCAAGTTGATGCAGCCGCCAACCGGGGCGATGTCAAAGGGGTGTTGCAATACTACAGCCCCAATTTCACTCATGGGGATGGATTAAACCTCCAAACTCTGCAAAAGTCTTTGATTTCACTTTGGCAACGATATCCCAAATTGCAATACAGCACGAAACTGCTATCTTCAAAATCTGAAGGCAATGGGATTATTGCTGAAACAGAAACGAAGATAACTGGTTTACCCTCCGGTAACAGCAATAATTTGGCTCTCAATGCCACGATTAAATCGCGTCAGCGCATTGTAGGTGGAAAAATCGTCCGCCAAGACATTTTGGCAGAACGCACCCTACTTACCTCTGGCAGCAAGCCGCCTCAAATTGATATTAAATTACCACAGCAGGTACTAGTTGGTCAGAAGTATAATTTTGATGCGATCATCCAAGAACCACTTGGTGATGATTTTCTACTAGGAACGGCGCTAGAGGAATCTATCCAACCAGAGAAATTTCTCAACCCCACACCCGTGGATTTGGAATTACTGACATCTGGCGGACTGTTTAAAACGGGACAAGCACCATCTACCCCTGGTAGCCAATGGGTTTCTGCTGTCATCCTGCGGGGTAATGGGATGACGATGGTAACTCAGCGCCTGCAAGTGGTGAAGAAGTAGAGACGCGATTAATCGCGTCTGTACAGGAGTTAGGAGTTAGTGCGCTACGCTACCGCTAGCGTACTAAAAATCTGGATGGTGCGTTACCTTTAATCTATGATATTTCCGTTTAATAAGCTGGAGTTATATTAAAGCCTTTCACGAGTAGCGATATGTCTCTAAATCAACTGCTACCTGCTGTCAGTCAACTATCACACCAAGACAAGTTACGCCTCATCCATTTTCTCCTGCTAGCAGTAGCGAAGGAAGAGGGCTGTAATTTAGAGTCTACAGAGTCTATAAATATTATAAATCCAGAAGATTTACTGCTCAAGGAACTGGCATCAACTGAAGCGGTTGTATGGTCTCCCTACGAGGCGTATGAAGCTGCCCAAACATTATCAAACCTTCTTGAGGCAGCGAGAAAAGAGGGCGATGCTTGACGGTAAGAGATTTCCTTTCATTGAGCGAAGCAATAGCTTTGGTCTTTCTAGTACCATGCCGTATCTACCACTGAGGTTAACCTACAGAACTCTCTCTGTGCAAGTTATGGCTTTGTTAGATACAGGTGCAAGCGTCAATGTTTTGCCTTACGAAGTTGGTCTGCAACTGGGAGCAGTCTGGGAAGAACAGACAATCCCAGTCCAGTTAAGCGGAAATTTGGCTTGTCTGGAAGCGCGCGGCTTAGTTCTATCAGTTACAGTTGCTGAATTTTCACCCGTCCTTCTCGCGTTTGCATGGACAGAATCAACAGAAGCTCCTTTAATTCTCGGACAGATGAATTTTTTTGCCGAATTTGATGTATGCTTTTACCGCTTCGATTTAGCTTTTGAGTTACGTCCAAGAAAAAAATAAATATTAATAGCTGATAAAATATGTCTGTACTTTGTCAGATTGCATTGGTTGATGATGAAAAAAAATTTATGAACTTTGTAAACCACTATCATCATCCGCCTAGTGGTTTTGGTGGTTGGGGACGATTTTACAATGAAGTACCTGCAATTGGTACAACACTACAGATCGATTGGGGTGATTATGAGCTAATAAATAATTTGCCATTTCCTGAAAATCATGAAAGTGATCGCCAAAGAGCATCAGACTACTTTAGAGTAATTCATCATCATCGACATCTTGTTCCAAAACCTGAGTATTACAGTATATCTGACACTGACATTCAACGTGGGTTAAATGTGGGGCATTACACAGTTTATCAATGCACTGTTTACGTCGTAAAAGCAAGCGCTGACATTTACGTTTAACTTTGCAACTCGGCAACTCTCCCTGATGCGATCTCGGACATGATGTCAGTGAAATTCGCGTGAGTTCCAAATTATTGGACAATTGACACTGGACTTTTGATTTTTGACTAACAATGACTTCTCTACAAAATCAAATCATTTTGCTCAGTGGTGCAAGTAGTGGTATTGGTACTGCTTGTGCAAAAACCTTTGCTGGTGCGGGTGCGAAACTGATTTTAGCGGCACGACGGTTAGAACGTTTGCAGCAGCTAGCAGATACTCTCAGTAAAGATTTTAGTACTGAAATTCATTTGTTACAGCTAGATGTGCGCGATCGCAACGCTGTTGAATCTGCTATTTCTACTCTCCCCTCTGCCTGGTCTGAAATCGACATTCTGATTAACAATGCTGGTCTAAGTCGTGGTTTAGACAAGTTGCACGAAGGCAGCTTTCAAGACTGGGAAGACATGATTGATACTAACGTTAAGGGTTTACTTTACCTTTCCCGTTATGTCGTTCCCGGAATGGTGAGTCGCGATCGCGGTCATGTGGTAAATTTAGGTTCCATTGCCGGACATCAAACCTATCCCGGAGGCAATGTCTACTGTGCTACCAAAGCAGCTGTGAGAGCAATTTCTGAAGGTTTAAAACAAGACCTGTTGGGAACGCGAGTCCGTGTAACTTCCGTTGACCCTGGTATGGTAGAAACGGAATTTAGCGAGGTGCGCTTTCACGGAGATACTGAACGCGCCAACAAAGTTTACCAGGGAGTTACACCCCTGACAGCAGATGATGTGGCTGATGTAATATTTTTCTGCGTGACGCGATCGCCCCATGTCAATATTAATGAAGTTGTGCTGATGCCTGTTGACCAAGCTAGCGCTACCCTAGTTAATCGGCGAACATAAAGCTAATATTCTGCGTTTGCTTACCATTACACTCTGCAACACTTACAGAGGAAGGATATCATCTAGGCAAAGTTGGAGACGGGGCAAAAGCGGTGAGTTAATTGATTGGTTCAGCCGATATTTTTGTTGAGTATAGGTGTCTTCAACCAATTGACAGACAGTAAAGGTAGGTTGTTTGGGTTTACCAATAAATGCCACACCGCCTAATCCTCGATAATCCACAATCCAATATTCAGGAATGCCTAAGAGGGCATATTCCTCAACCTTACGAGCATAGTCAGTTTCCCAGTTGGTGCTAACAACTTCAACCACCAGTTTAATGGATCGCCCCAGTGTAATTACAGGTTCTCGTTCCCAAAGGGGTTCACGGTTGAGAACAGTTTCATCAAGAACTACGACATCAGGACGACGAGCTGTAGCTGCATCTGCAAAGGGGTAGATTAAACAAGTGCGAGGAATAAACCAGGGGAGTTGTTCTGCAACAAGGTAGATACCAATTTGGGTTGCAAGTTTACCACTCACCGTTTCGTGCGGGCCAGTGGGTTCCATGTCAATTAGTTCTCCATCTGCCAGCTCATAGCGGGGATTATCTCGGTATTGAGACAAAAAATCTTCAAAGGTAAGGGTTTTTGCAAAGATATATGTCATTGAGTCAATGCCCTCTTCAATCAACCATTATAATTACCCCCCGACATGAACGCCAGGACGCCTGTGGGGATTCTTTTCAGCCCGACGGAGTACTTCACGGGTGACCACAGCAATATCACCCTCCCCAAACAAGATAAAACGCAGTAAGTATTGTATGGGGTTGCCCTCAACCCAGCCAAAGTAGGCATGGGGAATCTTACCTGTTTGGTCACGAATATAGAGCAGTAAAGCTGCGATCGCATTAGGTACTGCTGCACTTTCAGCCCGGAGGATGTGGTAATCACCAACTTGCACCCCTTTTACTGTGATCACATCCGCAAATTCCGAAGCATCGGATACCTTAATTTCTAGAAACAGAATTGGATCGTTGGGTGGAATATGGTTGTCCTCCCGCACCTCTTTCTCTTTCATAAAATACTCTAGGACATCGCCCTTATTCAACCGATTTGCAATCAGCCGGATTGCTCCCTGGCTCTCTTCGGCAAGGAATTGGCCAGCAAGTTCGTCAACTTCGATCCGCTCTGTTCGCAGTTCCGTTGAACGCCAAACACGAGAAACCAGGGAGGTAAAAATGATCGCCCCGATGAAAAACCCAGCTATCCTAATCCCTTCTGGTCTTTCGATGATATTGACAACAGTAGTATATATAAACAACAGTGTGATGATTGCAAAGAGGACTCTTGCCCGCTTCTCTCTGTGACGGTGGGCTGATAGGGTGACGGCAAAGGCAGCTGAGGTAATCAATACAAGCACACCAGTTGCGTAAGCCCCACCTTGGGCTTCCACATTTGCTCTGAAGATAATTGTGACCACAAAAGCGATCGCTGTGTAGACTAACACTAAAGGTCGCGTTACTCGGGCCCAATTGGGTGCCATACCATAGCGTGGTAGGTAGCGAGGCACAATATTCAGCAGCCCTGCCATTGCAGATGCACCTGCAAACCACAAAATGGAAATAGTACTTAGATCGTAAATTGTGCCAAAAACATTACCTAAGTGCTGATGTGCTAAATAAGCAAGGGCGCGTCCGTTGGCTTTGCCCCCAGATGCAAATTGTGCGGCGGGAATCAGGAGAGTGGTTATAAAGCTAGTGGTGAGCAAAAAGAAGCTCATAATCACAGCAGCAGTGGTGAGCAGCTTGCGTGTATTCCGAAGCCGCCCTTTGGAATGCTCTTGAGTG
This sequence comes from Nostoc sp., assembly GCF_036917395.1. Classification (GTDB taxonomy): domain Bacteria; phylum Cyanobacteriota; class Cyanobacteriia; order Cyanobacteriales; family Nostocaceae; genus Nostoc. Next base: position 133,670 of record NZ_JBALDI010000060.1, on the reverse strand, counting down.
TCAGTGCTGCTCCCTTTTACCAGACCCATAACGGTCACGCCAGTCTCAAAGCCTGATAATCCCAGTGCTAGCTTAGGGAATATCAAAAGAGCGATACCGATTAGGATCAAAGGGTTGGAATGGCTGGCAAAAAGTGCAGTCTGCCAATTAGTGATCGCTTCAGGGTGAGTTAGAATCTGATACAGACCGACGCTAACGACAATGAAGTTTAACACCAGATAAACTCCCACCAAAATTACTGCAATACCAATTGCTTCTCGGAAACCTTTGAGGAAAACTGCACCTAGTAATGCAACTAATATCAGGGTGATTGCGATCGTCTGATTGTGAAGCCAATTTGGAGCCAGCGGATTTTCGATGATATGGGCTGTAGCATCAGCAGCCGACAAGGTAATGGTAATAATGAAGTCGGTTGCCACAAAGCCGAGTAGGCACAGCACAAGTAATTTACCTTGCCACCAGGGGAGCAAACGCTCTAACATTGCGATCGACCCTTCACCATGAGGGCTTTCGGCAGCAATGCGGCGATAGATTGGCAATGCTCCAAAGAGCGTTAGCAAAACCAGAACCAGGGTAGCCACAGGAGAAAGAGCGCCAGCTGCCAGTGCTGCAATCCCAGGTTGATAGCCAAGAGTCGAGAAATAATCTACACCAGTCAAGCACATCACCTGCCACCAAGGATGCTGGCGATGTATTTCTTGCTTGCGGTGAGGTCTTTCCTTCCCTCGTCGGTCTTCTTGAAGCAACCAGCGGATTAACTGTCTGCTGAGGCGTTTTGTTGAAACAATTGATTTAGCCATCAAATACGGTTGTGTTGCAAAAGTCGGCTTTGTGATATTTTTAAGCTTTCGTAGTTTATTAAAATTTGGAACTACAAATATATAGCACTATTATTGTATGTTAAGCATCCTGTCCAATTTACAAAATATATAGTAGCTGCTAGTAATTGTCTGACGGATTAAGATAAATAGCAAATTATGGTATGGGAAGAATCAATCTTGTATCTGTATATTTTCGGATGAAACCTTTCGCACCCTTAGCATCTTCAAGCTGCATCAGTTCTAAAAAAGGCGCTGCTAAATAAGTCAGGTATGCAATTAACAAATCTGCCCTAAGTGGATGTTTGAAAAGTCTATACTATAAACCCCGCTTCCATTCCTCTCTTCCATAGGGAGGGAGGCTTTGAAACCCCCATTCCCGCACATCATGCCGCTGCGCGAATGTAGGGAAGGCTTGCTCGGAGGGTTAAGTTTGGGAGGCTTTGATGTTACAAAAAGTACTTTTAAAACACTTAGGGGAGTAGCGAAGCGAAACATCGGTATCAATCCCCACCCAAGCATTTCAGGTGTGGGACATAGCCATTACTGTATTCGGCCCTGCTTTCGCTCTCCCTACCTCTTCATTGACCTGTGCTTTCGCCACATCCCACTTACCACAGCGATCGCGCCATTCACAAAAATGGAGCAAGTCGAGCTGATGAGGCTCTATGTTTACAAGGCATATACTATTGTGCTTTCTTCTATTTCTTCCTTGTGAATCGATATATTTTCATATAAGGCCAATCAACCTCTTCTTCCAAGCTATATAAATCACTCATTTCTCTTTTAAAAACATCTTTGAATTCCCAATAAAATTCGCGATTATTTATCACAAAAACTGAATCGGCATTTTTGGTTATTGTACTAACTTTTTCTGCAAGATTTTTACCATTCGTTGTTCTGAGAATATATTTTGGTGCATAAAAAGTCGATGAATCTCCATAATATTGGAGTAATCTAGGCTGTCCAAAAAACAATACAGATTTGGCTGATTTATCTCGATGTTGTAAAAGGTAGTGAACAGCCGAGCGGTAGTCGTCTTTCCCATAAGCTGGATTTGAATAGTATTGAAAATTTGAATAAACATTCATAACTACCAAACAAACAGTAGCTAACTTGGCAAATTGAGGCAATATATCAAGTTTATTCTGACGGTAAGAGTTATGTAGAAACGCTGATGGTATCAAAATAAAAGCTGGTATACATAGATAAAAAGAGTGGCGCGGTAGCCAATTAATTTTGGTCATCAGAGCAAAGATAAAAGCTATTAAAAATGATGTAACTAAAAGAGATGTAAATAAGTAATCAGCCTGTTGATATTTTTTTATCTTGTGCTGTCTCAATAAATTTGTTACTAAAGCTATAAAAATTATACTAATCACAATAATAAAGATTAGGAAATGGGGCCAGTAACTAAGTAAAACCTTTATCTTTTCCTCACCCCGTAATTGCTCCAGTGGCGGCCCATAGGATGTGCCAACTAATATACCGTAGATCACAAAAAGAATATTTTGAACTATGGGTAATCCAGTCCGAGTAACTACAGTAGCTGTCGGATCAGATACAGCAGGTGAAGACAAGTAGAACCAAATCATTGGAAAAGAAAAAATTACCGCAGGTATCCACCATTTGATCCATTCTTTGAAGTTTTTATAAACAATAGCATGAGATAAACTAAGGGAAAAACTAAAGATTATTGTCAGAATACTGCCAAAACTTCCTATGGCAGTAAAAATTCCAAAAAGCACTTGTGAAATAATCTTATTACTCTTATCTACTTTAATTGAATAACTAAAAAAATATATCTGAAGTGTGGTTATAAATATTAATAATGCATAAGGTCTGGCATCTTGGCTGTAGAACACGCTGAAAGAACTAACAGCAAGGAGCATAGACGACCATAAGGCATGTTTTTTTCCATAAACACGTAGGCTAGTAAAGAATATGGCAATTACTGAGCCGACTCCCAGCAAAGCTGAGAGCGATCGAATGGCAAATTCACTATCTCCAAAAGCTGAACGCCAATAGAACAAGACCAAATAATAAAGCGGTTGGTATTTGTCACCAGCTTCTCGATTTATAATTCCGGAGAGATTTTCTTGAAAGGTTTTACCATCAGATAAAGCTAGACTCCAACCTTCATCAAACCAAAGACTTTGATTTTGCAACAAACAGAAACGCAGAAAGATGCTAATTATGATAATAAAAAAAACAAAAAAATAGTATTTTGACTGTCTCATATCAATTTCCAAAGCACTAATATACGAAATATGCAACTTTTTAAGCATGAAAATCCCACCCTATAGTTGAGTGAGAGATTGTAATTCTTATATCTATGGTGGGGTGGGACGAATTTTATCTACAGAAGACTTTATCACAGGAAGGAGTATTTTGTTGTATGGATGATCTAGTCACTACAGCAAACCTTTAATATCATGTCCTCTTAAAGACTTATCATTTAGACTGACGCCCTGAGTTGTCTGAGTGCCAGCTTCCGGCGTTGGCGCAGCCCGTCGCAGGCATCAGAACTTAGAGGAACGTAAAGACATTTTAATGAGAAATGATTTGCCGGACTAATATAAAATCTCTAGCAGATGAGTAGGTAGATTGGCATGAGTGAAGCTACAGAAACGATTTTCAGCAAAATCATTCGTCGGGAAATTCCCGCTGATATTGTTTATGAGGATAATTTGGCCCTGGCATTCAAAGATATCCATCCCCAAGCACCCGTTCACATCCTCGTCATTCCCAAAAAACCCATTGCGACACTAGCTGATGCTCAATCTGAGGATCATGCTCTGTTGGGGCATCTTTTCTTAACCGCCAAACGTGTTGCCGAAGAAGCTGGACTGAAAAATGGTTATCGAGTTGTCATCAACACTGGTGATGACGGCGGCCAAACAGTCGATCACTTACATGTGCATATTTTGGGAGGACGGCAGTTGAGCTGGCCCCCTGGTTGATAAAACCAGATGAATTGCGTCTTTAGACGCGGTTCATCACTAAAAAAATCACTGTTATAATCAATACCGATGTAATATTTCTTTACAAATCTCAATTTTGCTTCTAATTCTTAGCAGCGTAGCCTGTAATAGGCATCTGGTTCACCACCTTGGGTGTGAGCATAATGGCGTTCAACTTGAACGGTTTCAACTTTAACCAAGGGACTTCCAAGAAATAAATTATCCAAAAAAACGAACCACTCCAGACACAGAGAAGCCAGTGCGCCCTTCTCCCAAAGGGAGACGCCAAGGGCGATGCGGTTAAGAGACTTGTCCCTTGCGCGTCTCCCTTAGGAGAAGCAACTGGCGCGACACAGAGAGAGGAAAAATGAGAGGGTTTTTGCGTCAGTTTTGGGACATTTTTTTATTTGGAAGTCTCCAATCAATCATTGATTCACAAGGTCGTGTGATTGACTTGGGCAGATATAATCAACCGGGTTAACTTGGGTATGGAAGTAATGCACGAGCGCAATGCTCACAACTTCCCCTAAGATTTAGCTGCTGGTGATTTTGCTCCTGTGGTTCTTACTGCTCCTGCTATCAACGGTTAAATAGTAAAGATTAGCTAAATCAAAAAGCGCTCTCCCAAATTGGGAGGGCGCTTTTAATTTAAGTTAGCAACAGATGAGGTATTTACCAATATAGAGTTGGATAAGAATTCAGAGACGCTGTTGGATAAATACTAAAAAATAGCGAAAAATTATACAAGAGCAAAAACAAATTTTTGCAAGAACTCTAGGTAGAATACATAAGCCTCACCTTTTTCCTCAAAATCATGGGCAACACTTTTGGTCATCTATTTCGCATCAGTACTTTTGGCGAGTCTCACGGCGGCGGTGTGGGGGTTGTGATTGATGGTTGTCCTCCACAACTAGAAATTTCGGCAGAAGAAATTCAAGCAGAACTAGATAGAAGGCGTCCTGGACAAAGTAAAATTACGACCCCTCGCAAAGAAGCGGATACCTGCGAGATTTTATCGGGGGTATTTGAAGGCAAAACACTAGGAACGCCTATAGCAATTTTGGTACGTAATCAAGATACTCGTCCCCAAGATTACGACGAGATGGCCGAGAAGTATCGGCCTTCTCACGCGGATGCAACTTATGATGCAAAATATGGCATTCGCAATTGGCAAGGTGGAGGTAGGTCATCAGCGCGTGAGACAATTGGAAGAGTAGCAGCAGGTGCGATCGCTAAAAAAATTCTCCGTCAAGTCGCCAATGTTGAAATTATCGCTTACGTTAAGCGCATCAAAGACTTGGAAGGTGTAGTTGATCCAAATACTGTCACCTTAGAACAAGTGGAAAGCAATATCGTCCGCTGTCCCGATTCGGAATGCAGCGATCGCATGATTGAATTAATTGAGCAAATAGGTAGACAAGGTGATTCTATCGGCGGTGTAGTAGAATGTGTGGCACGAAATCTGCCGAAAGGGTTGGGCGAACCAGTATTTGATAAATTAGAAGCTGATATCGCTAAGGGTGTCATGTCTCTTCCTGCTAGCAAAGGTTTTGAAATTGGTTCCGGTTTTGGGGGAACGCTGCTAACGGGAATTGAGCATAACGACGAATTTTATATTGATCAAAATGGTGAAATCCGCACACTAACAAACCGTTCTGGTGGTATTCAAGGGGGAATTTCCAACGGGGAAAATATCATTTTGCGAGTTGCATTTAAGCCGACAGCAACAATTAGAAAAGAGCAGAAGACTGTAACTCGTGAGGGTGAAGAAACGCTATTAGCAGCGAAAGGACGCCATGATCCTTGTGTATTACCGCGTGCAGTTCCAATGGTTGAGGCAATGGTGGCCTTGGTACTGTGTGACCATTTGTTACGGTATTATGGGCAGTGTAAGGTCTTGTAGGCACTACACTTTGACCATATTTGTCAACTTAAGGTCAAAGCCAGTCTAGAACCAGCTTTTAGAGATTGTCTCAAAAATAAGTCTCTGACTGGGAATGAGTAATGAGGGGGCTGCTGCCTCAAGACTTGCGGCAGAGCCGCTATGAGGTACATTTCCAGCCAGAGGCTGGAAACGAGGTTTGAAAGCCGTTTTAGCTTAAGTTGACACCAATGCACTTTGACGTACCAAGTATAGTGTGGGCTTCTTTATTCATAAGTAAATTCATAAGTGAGTGCCTAAGCTTAGACTTTTGTCCGAGCTTTTCTTCGAGATTTCGATATAAGAGGGGACATCGCATATACCAGCGCACAGACAGTAGAATAATCTTGCATTGGAAGTGTCGCCATTTGAATAGCGATATCCTTTGGCTTCTGCACTTTTACCAGACCGGCACTGGTTTTTGCAATACAACCGTATTTTCAAGTCCATCTGCAAAATAGTAGGTTGTTTAACCAGATATGTTCTTAACTCGACTTTATCCATTTTTTTCGTAAGGCGATCGCTTCCAGTATTTGACCTACTTGTTAATATGCTCTGGCAAGGTATGTGTGGATATTTATTTCCTTAGCAGAATGACTATTACGCTGTTGATTGGAGGAGAGGGCTGTTTGCCAAGACTGATTGCCCCTTGAATATCGCCAGCTTGATATAGCTCAAGTCCTTGCTGCAATGGCTGTGTTAAAGCCGACGATTTAGCTGTTGCTATCTCTGCAATTCCTTTATGCCCAATTGTTAGAGAAGGATGCGCTAACCACAAACATAAGGTTAGCGTTATGAGGAAGAGAACTGCCCAAATGCGACGAACACGGTATGGTAAGCGTTGTATAATGGCACAAAGTAATACTTTAACAAGTGAATTTCTTACTTAATCAGCGATCGCTTTAGGCAATGCACAGCCTCAGTGTTGCGATCGCATAACTAAATACAGTATTCCATAAATCCGTTAGAAATTACGCACTGTACAAATAGATGGTAGTATGCATCAGTGCCGCTTGTAGAGTTAAGAAGTTTTCCCTGACTCCGATTAATCCTCTCTGATTTCTCAATGATTAACTATTGAACCGATGGGAGCGATCGTAGCGATCGCTTTCAGCATAGGGGAAAATAATTAATCTTGGTAATAATTAGTGCCTTATTGCGGTTTAAGTAGAATGTATCGACTTACAATGGCAATGTATCGACTTACAATGGCAATGTATCGACTTACAATGGCAATGTATCGACCTACAATGGCAATGTACCGACTTACAATGGCAATGTATCGACTTACAATGGCAATGTATCGACCTACAATGGCAATGTATCGACTTACAATGGCAATGTATCGACCTACAATGGCAATGCCTTGAGGCGAAATTTTGTGAAAAGGCTTTAGACGACACCCGTTTTTCCGAGCAGCCTGATGATCAAATGAGTGGCTTTGGGCGCTATCTGGTGCGTGTTTGACCCTATCGCTTCTTTTTGGGTCAAGCGATCGCAATATGGCCCAGTTATGCGTATTTTAAGCGATCGCACCGATCTGGCACATTTATATTGCTCGAAGCTGGTTCTCTGCTATCTTTTCCAAGATTTCCCGCAAGCCGCAGCCAATGCCCAAGAGTTAGAAAAGTATCTAAATGGAGTAGTAGGAACCATAATCGTACCACTTTTCAATTTCTACGATTCTCTGACGGTCTTAGCTTTATATTCTGATGCTCTCCCATTAGCACAAGCGGGCTTATTAGAAAAACTAACAGTCAATCAAGCCCAAATGCAGAAATGGGCACACCACGCTCCGGCGAATTGGTGCAAAGCTTCAAGCAAGTAGCTGTGGATCAGACTAGTTTGGAACAGCGGACATTTGTAGTCAAGCAGTATTTGGAAGAAATTGTCTCCACTTTAACTCTCAAACTTAAACAAGCTTCCCATACCCTGACTGTGACAGGCCATGAAACTGTAACGAGTAACAGCTATCCTGGGGCTTTGGCACAAATTCTCACCAACTTAGTCATGAATTCCCTAAATCATGCCTATCAACCTCACGAATCGGGGCAGTTGCGTATTGAGGTGAAGCAACAAGGCAATCGCGTTGTGATTCAATATAGCGACGATGGTTGCGGCATTCCGCCAGAAAACTTAAACAAAATTTTTGAGCCTTTCTTTACCACCGCTAGACAGCAGGGAGGCGGTGGTTTAGGTCTGCACATTGTCTACAACTTGGTCACTCAAAAGCTACAAGGGACTATTGATGTTAACAGCGCAGTAGAAAAGGGAACCCTATTTATAGTGACACTATCTCTGTCTACGAACCATTAAGTTTTCTTGTTCTTTTTAACAAAGTTGGTTGACAATGCTTAACGATCCCCATATATCTCTCTCACTAACAGACGATGAAGTATTCGTGTTTGAAGATGATGAAGAGCCGATAAGTAATAAAACTCAATTAACTCCGTTGGAGGTAGTCCCTCAGGCACAAGAGACTTCTGAAGGGTGGAAAATGATGATTGTGGACGATGATTTTGAAGTCCACCAGGCGACTAAGCTAGCTTTGAGAAGTTTTACCTTTGAAGACAAACCTTTAACTTTCCTTTCTGCTTTTTCGGGAACAGAAGCCAAAAAGCTGATTGCAGTCCACCCAGATACCGCATTTATTTTATTAGATGTGGTTATGGAAACCAATGATGCTGGGTTAAGGGTAATTCAGTACATTCGGGAGGAGTTAAAAAATCAGATTGTGCGGGTGATCCTACGCACAGGACAACCAGGAGATGCGCCAGAGGAATCGGTGATTTTGAACTATGACATCAATGATTATAAGCTGAAGGTAGAACTGACTCGCCAAAAGTTAATTACAAGTGTGATCGCTGCTTTAAGGTCATACCGCGATTTAATCACCATAGAACAACAAGCAACACAATTAGCTCAAGCATTGCACGACCTGCAACAGATACAATACAGTCTCGTGCAAAAGGAAAAAATGTCAGCACTGGGTAATCTCGTTACAGCTATTGCCCACGAGATTAATAACCCGATTAACTTTATTGCAGGCAATATGAAACCTGCTCAAGAATATATTCACGACTTGTTGGCACTAATCGACCTTTATCGGCAAACCTTTCCTGATCCGGGAGGAGAAATAGAGGAAGCGATCGCCACAATCGATTTAGACTATCTCCAAGAAGATTTGCCTAAACTCATCTCTTCCCTAAAAGAAGGTAGCGATCGCATCCGTGGTATTAGCGCCAGTCTTCGCACCTTCTCCAGGGGAGACAGCGATCACAAAGTTCCTTTTAATATTCATGAAGGCATTGAAAGTACATTACTCATCCTGAAGCACCGATTAAAAGCCAATGAGCATTATCCTGCCATTGATATAGTCAAAGATTACGGGGAAATACCTCAATTAGAATGCTTCCCTGGACAACTCAACCAAGTGTTTATGAATCTGATTGCCAACGCCATTGATGCTTTGGAAGAATCTAACAAGGAGCGTAGTTTAGAACAAATCACAGACAATCCCAATCGCATCACAATTGTTACCACACTATCTGAAGATCGGCATCATGTTTTGATCCGAATTCAAGACAATGGCATGGGAATGTCTGAAAATGTCAAGCAAAAACTGTTTGGTTACTTATTCACCACCAAGGGAGTAGGGAAAGGTACAGGTTTGGGATTAACGATTTCCCGCCAGATTGTGGAAGAAAAACATGGTGGACAACTCACAGTGACATCGGAATTAGGTAAAGGCACAGAATTAGCGATCGCCATTCCACTGGCAAGTTAGGAGAGACGCGATTAATCGCGTCTGTACAAAAGTTAGGAGTGCAAGGGAATAATTAATGCCCAATACAACTCTTGGAGAGGTTGCGCCCTAAGCGCAGTCGTTGGCGCAGCCTCTCGAAGAGAAGCAAGCCGAGATGCTCAGTATAAGTGCCCAATGCCCTAATTCCAATCTTGCTCGTCCTTTTTACCGCGACTTTTGTAAATTCCCCCCAAATCGTGAATTTTGCGAGTTTTCTCAAAAAGCTCGACTTCGGTCAAACCCCACTGCTGCAACACTTTATCTAGGTCTTTTTGGATATCTCTCGCCCCTGGAAACCCTTGATAACGCATTTGTAGTCTAGCTAATTCTGCTAAGTTATAGTCTGTGGCCTGTTGAGCGAGTAAGATATCAATAAGAGGGCGATCGCGGTTATAAAGAGGATGTTGTTGGTCTTTACCTCCCGTTGCTTCAGTCATCATGAGTCCTAAGTGTCGTTAGCGGATACCTATGGTTTAGCCCGTGCTAAACTCCTGAATTTTAGTTTAGCCCAGAGCAGAGGAGTATAGAAGGCAAAGGTAAATCACTAAACACAGAAAGTTTAATTGTTATATATACGACTGCTCACTTCCTAACTACTCTACTCAGCACGGGCTAAACGCCCCGCTATCGCTAACAGCACTCAAAACTGTTACAGACGGCAACTACACCTGAGGTCTTACGGCTCTCACCACTGCCACTTAACTTTAAATAAAGTTACATTAGTCCTTAAGAAAATACAAAAAACTTTAGATGAGGGTGAATTTGATCTCACCCAAAATCCAAGCAGCGAGGGAGCAAGAACCCATTATGTTTGAACACTTCACTTCCGAAGCCATTAGAGTAATTATGTTAGCTCAGGAGGAAGCACGTCGCCTGGGACACAACTTCGTAGGAACTGAACAAATTCTCCTGGGTTTGATGGGAGAAGGAACTGGGGTTGCTGCTAAAGTGCTGGCCGAGTTAGGCGTTACCCTCAAAGACGCACGTCGCGAGGTAGAAAAAATTATTGGTAGGGGTTCTGGCTTTGTACCACCAGAAATCCCTTTTACCCCCAAGGTGAAAAGCCTGTTTGAGCAATCGTTTAAAGAAGCTCATAGTCTGGGACAGAATTACATTAATACTGAACACTTACTCTTAGGATTGACCGAAGCTGGTGAAGGTGTCGCCGCCAAAGTACTGCAAAATCTAGGGGTTGACTTCAAGAGTGTCCGCACTGCCATAGTTCGCCGTTTGGGTGAAAATGCACCAGCTTTCGCTGGTAGTGGTAATCAAAAGCGCACCCAACCGCTAACGATGGAAGAGTTTGGTAGAAATTTGACCAAACTAGCCCAAGAAGGCAAACTCGACCCCGTAGTTGGGCGCGAGAAGGAAATTGAGCGGGCGATCCAAATTCTCGGTCGCCGCACTAAGAATAACCCAGTGTTGATTGGAGAACCAGGAGTTGGTAAAACTGCGATCGCAGAAGGTCTAGCTCAACGGATTATCAACCAGGATGTTCCGGAAAGTTTACAAGACAAGCAAGTTATCAGCCTCGATATGGGGTCATTGGTAGCTGGAACTCGCTTCCGTGGCGATTTTGAAGAACGCATCAAAAAAGTCGTGGAAGAAGTCCGGACTGTAGGCAACATCATCTTGGTGATTGACGAAATTCACACCTTGGTTGGCGCTGGTGGTACAGAAGGTGGCTTGGATGCAGCTAACATCCTCAAACCTGCCTTAGCACGAGGTGAACTCCAGTGCATCGGCGCAACTACCCTTGATGAGTATCGTAAGCATATCGAGCGCGATGCCGCCCTAGAGCGTCGTTTCCAACCGATTATGGTCGGGGAACCCTCAGTAGAGGAAACCGTACAAATTCTCTACGGCTTGCGCGGCGCTTACGAACAGCACCACAAAGTCACAATTTTAGATGCGGCACTTGTAGCAGCAGCACAATTATCAGACCGCTATATTAGCGATCGCTTCTTGCCCGACAAGGCAATAGACTTAATTGATGAAGCTGGTTCTCGCGTTCGTCTGCGGAACTCTCAGAGTTCTCCGAATAAAGAATTGAAGCGTGAACTCGCTGGCGTTACCAAAGCTAAAGAAGCAGCAGTCAGAGTCCAAGATTTTGACAAAGCTGGAAACCTGCGTGACCAAGAGTTAGAACTGGCAGAACAACTGCAAGCAACATTTACACAAAACGATCAACCTGTCAACTCCACCGTTGTTGACGAAGAAGACATCGCCCAAATCGTTGCCTCTTGGACTGGCGTACCAGTCAACAAGCTTACTGAATCTGAGTCCGAGTTGCTGCTGCACCTAGAAGACACTTTGCATCAACGGCTCATCGGTCAAGAGCAAGCAGTTTCGGCTGTATCTCGCGGTATCCGTCGCGCCCGCGTCGGCTTGAAAAATCCCAATCGTCCCATTGCTAGCTTTATCTTCTCTGGGCCCACTGGAGTTGGTAAAACAGAATTGGCGAAGGCACTAGCTGCCTATTTCTTCGGTGCGGAAGACTCGATGATTCGCCTAGATATGTCCGAATACATGGAAAGCCACACCGTCGCCAAGCTAATTGGTTCGCCTCCTGGTTATGTGGGATATGACGAAGGCGGACAATTAACAGAAGCCGTGCGGCGGAAACCTTACACAGTGTTGCTATTCGACGAAATCGAAAAAGCTCACCCCGATATATTCAATATGCTGCTGCAAATCTTGGATGACGGTCATCTTACCGATGCTAAAGGTCGGAAAGTTGACTTCAAGAACACGCTGATCATTTTGACTTCCAACATCGGTTCCAAGGTGATTGAAAAAGGTGGTAGTGGTTTAGGCTTTGACTTCGACACTCAAGCTGATGCTAGTTATAACCGCATCCGCACCCTGGTAAATGAGGAATTGAAAGCTTACTTCCGTCCAGAGTTCCTTAACCGTCTCGATGAAATTATCGTCTTCACCCAGCTTTCTAAGGATGAAGTTAAGCAAATCGCTGAGATTATGCTTCGTGAAGTTTCTAAGCGCTTGACAGAAAAGGGAATTATCTTAGAAGTTAGCGATCGCTTCAAAGAGCTTGTAGTACAAGAAGGCTATAACCCCAGCTACGGCGCTAGGCCATTACGTCGGGCAATTATGCGCCTTTTAGAAGATTCTCTCGCCGAAGCACTGCTGTCTGGTGAAATTACAGATGGAGACACAGCGATTATCGATGTTGATGATGACTCTCAGGTGAGAGTACAAAAATCAGAAAAACGAGAATTGCTCTTGGCAAATGTTGGCTAATTTTATACCTGATCACTTTTTGCTGTAATATTTGAGAAACACTTCAGCCTCTTATCTAAGTAGAGGCGTAAGCAGGAGCATCTCCGACAAACATCAAGTGAAATGGTATTATATCTTTCACCCCTGGTATTTCTACCAGGGGCTTTTTTGTAGCTACAATTATCTGCCTCGTTCAGACACATCCCATTCCTGCATAAACTTATTGCGATATTGATTCCTCTGCCAACAATTCTGATGCTAATTCACTCTTAACTACATTTTCAGAATCACCAGATTTAGAAAAACCATCTGCTACATCTTTGATAAAACCAGCTACAGGTACCGCGACTAGTAAACCCAAAACTCCGCCAACATTGGTTCCTACAAGCAAAGCAATTAACACCCATACTGGTCTAATGCCAGTAAATTTGCCTAAAAGACGTGGTGCGATCGCCTGATCAATTAACTGATCAATGACAACAGCTACCGCAGCAATCTTCACTGCTAGCCAAAAGTCGTGTGTGGCTATTATTAAGGTTATTACAACAAGACTAATGACATCACCAAAGGGAATTAAGCTCAAAACCCCAACTGCCAAACCAAAGAGTAAACCAAACTGGACTTGAAAACTTAAAAACAATAATGTTATAGAAACTCCCATCAGCAAAGCCAAAGTTCCCTGACCAATCAAGTAATTTTGGAAGTTTTGCTGAATAGACTGGCTTATCTCCTGGGCAAAATTTCCAGGTAACTTCTTAAATATTACCTGCCAAATTCTTGGTCCATCTAACAACAGATAAAAAGTCACGACTACTGTGATTAATGACTCAGAAACACTGTCAATAGTATCTATAATAATGCTTAAAAGTTTATCTGAGAAAAACTCTAATTCATTAGGCAATTTGTTAGTTATTTGTGTTAATAACTGACTTAAATTGACATTTAATTTGTGTCTAGAAAACCAATCATTTACAATCTGAAGTTTTTCTTCGCTAGAATCAATCCATTGGGGAAGGATTTTAACCATCTCATGAAATTGATCTAAAACAATGGGAACCAAAGTGATACCCAGAGCAACGACAATTAACAATGCTAATATAAAAACTAATGCTACTGCATTGCTACGTTTAACTCCCCGTTGTTGGAGAACCGAAACAGGATAGTTCAAAACGAATGCAAGCAAAGTAGCCAAGACAAGAATTGTAACAACTGGTTGAAAACTTTTAACAAGCAAAAATGCTAGCCAACCATTGAGAAAGACTAGAGGAAATAGCAGTGTCAAAATTAACCATTTAACTAGTTGATTGAGTGAAAAATTCATCATCAATTTAAAAATCAAAATTATTCTAGTTACTAGATTGAAGCTGAAAATTAAATATGCTTAAGGAGAAGTAGAGGAGAAAAATCTTTCACCATTCTCAATTTTCGGTTATTTGAGGACTAAATTTCAGCAAAAGCTAAAAATTGCTCCTCATTTATCCGCCCTGCTTGATACAGAGTATTAGTAATTTCAGAAATAGTTAAAACCGCATGACCATGATAACCATTTTGCTGTAACTTATCTTTCACCCCTTGTTCATGGTCGATAAATACCACAATATCATTAACATTTAATCCTGCTGATTCCAACTTCTCTGCTCCTTCCATGACACTTTTACCGCTAATGAGAATATCGTCAACTACCACAACTGTTTCACCAGGATGAAAGTTACCCTCAATTACTCTCCGAGTTCCGTGTGCCTTTACTTCTTTACGCGGGAAAATCATCGGACAATTAAGACGCAAAGATAAACCAGTAGCAGTTGGTAAAGAACCATAGGGAATACCTGCTAACCTATCAAAATTCAGGTTCTTCAAAATATCTTCATAGGCAGTAATAACTTGATTAAAAACTTGGGGATTGGAAATAATTTTGCGTAAGTCAATGTAATAAGGAAATATAGCTCCTGATGCTTGGACAAAGCTGCCAAACATAATACAGTCAATATCATAAAGTTGTAAAATCAAATCCTGTTGGGGATGCTGATTTAGCAAACAAACATCAGGAAACCACACAGAACAAGTGGAATTTTCATAAATAATTTCAGTTTTTATTTGATTAATTTCTGCGCGTAAAGACTGGATTTCCTGAGATAATTTGGGTTTTCCCAACATATCTTGAGGAACAGGAATTAGTAAACCATCACCGTTAGTATTCAAGCCCGCTTCTAAAATTTGCTTCAGATTTAGTCCCTCCGCCCAGATGCTACGCGCCATAATAATTCGTTCCGGCGCGATCGCTCGAATAAGTGCTAAAACTTCAGGTTTTGTAGTTCCCACTTCCAAACCCAATTGTTCTGGAGTTCCCCAGGTTTTTGATTCTTTTACCACCTGTAAATAAAGCGGTGATTCGTTTGTAGGATATTGCTGTATAGCTTCTGCGCTTGGATTAGAAGTACAGCATAAAATAAACACAGCTTTATCAGGATATACCAAAAAAGGTGCTACATGATCTTGTCCTGTATAAGGACTAAGAGTAATTGCATCTACCTGCCATTCTGCAAACACAGTTTGGGCAAAGATGGTACTAGTATTTAAGTCACTGTGTTTGGCATCTAAAATAACTGGGATGTGGGCAGGAATAGCTGCTAAAGTTTTGTGCAATAGTTCTAAACCAGGAATACCTAATGCTTCGTAAAAGCCAAGTGTCGGTTTATAAGCACAAACGAAATCAGAAGTTTCAGCAACAATGAATTGTAACCACTTCTCTAAACTAGCGATGAGTTCGTCAGATTCATAATGCACAGGCATCATCTCTGGATTTGGATCAAGTCCTACAAACAGTAAGCTTTGATTTTGCAAGATATTACGATTCAATTTATCAAAAAGGTTCATATTTTTTGTTTAAAAAAGAGCTATTAGTTTTTGTGTCTTTGCATTTCACTTACCATAGTTACTTTACAAAAACATCGATTCTGTTAGTTGAGTGCCTCCAGCCTTACGTCCTAATAGAGAGTGAATCACTCCAAATAGAATAACCATCGGTACTGAGCTAAAGTGGACAATTCGCAATGCTTGCCAACTGCCAAACAGATCCACAATCCAGGGAAATTGAGCAGGTTTATACATTCCTATTCCTGTAAATAACGCCAGCAGCAAGATAGGAATAATTGCTGTATAGGCAATACGGTGCCAGGCATAAATTAGGCGCTGGGAATTTTTACTTTTTTGTAATGCTTTGAAGTCATTGGCACTTACAAACCGATGTCGCCAGCGTCGGGTAATTAAAACATAAATTCCATACCATAGGAGATTCAGGGAGAATAGCCACATTGCTGCAAAATGCCAGTGTCTACCTCCTGCAAGCCAACCTCCTAAAGTAAATATCGGAGGAATGTGCAAACCTGCACGTCCACCAAAAACAGGGTTAGCGTTGTAAATTTGTAGTCCACTGGTGAGCATGATAAACAGACTAATGATGTTACAGGAGTGGAAAATTTTGGCTCCTATTGCTTGAGTGGGTGGCTTTCGAGTTTGAGAAGAAACAGTCGAAGTCATAGATTTTGACTGATAAAATTTGGTGTTTATCTGTCTTGGGTGAATAACCCAGCTAGCTTGGGGTGGGCATTACTCACTTTTATTTTCCCATCCGATGATTCAGTATTCTGACATTGATGGTCTACCATCTTCTGTTTTAAATGTCAGTTATAGATATGGTTAGGGTTTTTCTAAGAGGATGTCTGAAAAAAAGATATTTTATCCAGTGTATCCCTAATGGTGATCAACCAATTAGACTGATATGAAGGAAACTTAGTCATTATCTACGCTCACCAATGGCTGAAGCGTTTTTCGTCGGTTCAACCATTGCAGCAGTATACACTGATAATTAGTGCGATGCCTACGGCGGGCTATGCCTATGCGGTGATTATGGTAAAAAGTATACTGATGGCTTGTGCTGTAATTTAAGTATGAAAAAGAGAAGACCAAATTTATCAAACTCAGGTATTGTTAATGCATTGACTTGCATTGTGAATACGACAGCCGCCTTGTTAATGCATCGGCTTGCAAAAATTAATACCTTGTGCCCAAGGTTAATTAGTTAAAAGCTGGCGTGTTTTCTAATCACGGCATAGTGTCTGGCTGTGGTATTCATTTCAATGACTAACTCTGTGCCTTCACCTAATTGAGAATTACACTTAAGTTTACCTTGATGTTTTTCAACTATAATTTCCCGACTGATTGATAGTCCCAGTCCCTTCCCTTTACCGATTGGTTTTGTTGTGAAAAATGGTTCAAATATCTGTCTTTGGATATGGGGAAGTATGCCTTTGCCATTATCAGAAATACGAATGATAACTTTGTGTTTTTTTCCTAGTCGTTTGTCTACCCAAAGTTCATTACTATTTACTAATGATAAATGATTGCTAATAATTTCTGTATGAATAAAAAGAGTGGGAGTAAAGGAATAATCATGTTTTATCCTTTCTTCTAAGGCGTCAATGGCGTTAGTCAGGATGTTCATGAATACCTGATTTAGATCACCAGGGTAACACTCGATTAAGGGCAATTCCCCAAAGTTTTTAATTACTTCAATCCTTGGTCTATCAGGCTGTTCTTTCAGACGATGTTGCAAAATCCTCAGAACACTATCAAGTCCTTCATGCAGGTCAACCTTTTTCATTTGACCTTCGTCAGAGGTTGAAAAATTCCGCAAGGCGAATACAATTTCTTTAACGCGCTCAGATCCGGCTCGCATTGACCACAGCAATTTCAAAAAGTCTGTCTTCACAAAACCAAGGTCGAGGCGTTGCAAATGTAAGGCGATGACTGGGGTCGGTGTGGGATAGTAATGTTGGTAAAGTTCAATGACTCTGATTAAGTCCTGAGCATATTGACTCGCAGGATGGAGATTGCCGTAGATGAAGCTAACGGGGTTATTAATTTCGTTAGCCATATCCGCCACCAGTTGGCCGAGATTAGCCATTTTCTGGTTCTGCAATAACTGCTTTTGAGTATATCTGAGTTCTACGAGGGTAGTTTCTAGCTGCTGTGATTTTTCCCTAACTTGGTCTTCGGTAGACTGGCGTTGGACAATTTCTCTTTGGAGTTGTTCAAATAGTTGATATTGTTGAGTTGCGATCGCCTTATCCTGACTAATATCCTTGTGCGTCCCCGCCATCCGCACTGGTTTACCGAATTCATCCCACTGAAATACTTTCCCACAAGCCAGAATCCACTTCCACTCGCCGGATTTAGTCAACATTCTGAATTCGACTTCAAATACGGGTGTGCATCCTTCGAGATAATCGTGCAATACCTGATGAATTCCTGGTAAATCCTGTGGATGTACAAGTTGCTCAAAGGATTTATGGTCGTGATCGATTTCGTCTACTTCATACCCCAGAATGCGCTTCCAACGGGGATCATAATAGGTTTTATTGGTGCTCAGATTCCAATCCCACAATCCCAAGCCATTGGCTATTAATGCCATTTGTAAGGCGACTTGGGAGCATTGACAAGGATCTAAATTTTCTTGAGATAAGTCTTTTTGTCCTTTTTGCAGTGGCTGTGATTCTGGGAAACTCTGGGAATCTTCTACTGAAAGTGGAGCTTCCGGTTCATGGGTAGTGGGTTCTTCGATATGCATAGCTGCTGGTACGATGAGGAAGATATCCTGTAGCTCTCTCTACGCTGTCTTAGCACCCTGACGATCCAGTTATGGACAAATCGTCTACTTGGTTGATTAGGCTGTAACTTAGGTCAGAGATGTATCAGCGCATATCATCAATTTGGATGGAATTTAGAAAAAGGTAAACAGACGAATGTAATCGCTGTTGCGATCGCCGTGGCCATTTTTTAGAAAAAATAGCTACATTGTGTGCATCTACATTCTAAGATATGTCTAAAAAAAGTAGTTCAAATCACATATAATCACCTAAAAACTCAAATGTGAATTATATCGTTTATATTTCCGACAATATCTGAAAACAAGTGCTGAGGATTCTAATTGTAATTCAACAGCAACTTTCGACAGAAAGTTGAGACGCGAAAAGGGATTTGATTTATTTGAGTAATGCTCATCTCTAAACCAGGCGATCGCTTGTAGATTTACACTTCTTTTCTAAAGCGATGTCTCCGACGGGCTACGCCTACGCAAGCTTTCGGCTCAATGATATACCAAAATGAATGCGTGAATTACTCAAATGAGTAAGCAAAAGCTGCTTTTGAGAAAGTAAAAGCTCATTTTGCTTGCGGAAAACACCAAAATGAGTCAGCAAAAGCTGCTTTTGAGAAAGGAAAAGCTGCTTTTGCTTGCGGAAAACACCAAAATGAGTCAGCAAAAGCTGCTTTTGAGAAAGGAAAAGCTGCTTTTGCTTGCGGAAAACACCAAAATGAGAAAGTAAAAGCTGCTTTTGAGAAAGCAAGAGCTTCTTTTGAGTAAATAATCAGGCATTTTTATTTAGTTCAATATGAATTTTAGTCTAGGCGATCGCTTTAATTTTTCTGCCTGTTCTAAACTTGTAGTGAATTTATCCAAATCCAGGGAATATGATCGCCCCTAGTAAAACAGATATTGTAAACAGGCCGGAAATGCGATCGCTTTTTTGAGCGCCGTGATTGATCCCGTCTTTACATAGTAGAAATAATTCCGAGTTTTTTGGGTTGGCAATTACATAAATGCAAGGCAATACTTGCATAAGTTTTTGTATCAATCAAAGTAATGATGAATAATTACGATCCTCAACCAAAAAACAACAAACCTAAATACAAACCTAAATACAAAGGTAAATATCGAATTGATTCAACACGTTTACTAGCATGGAGTTATGCTAGCAATGCTGGATATTTCCTTACTATTTGCACGGATGGTAAGAAATGCTTTTTTGGTGAGGTTGTGCAGGGTAAAATGCAGCTATCACCAATTGGAGAAATTGCTCATAAATTGTGGTACGAGATTCCTAATCATTTTTCTAATTGCCAGATAGATTCGTTTTGCGTCATGCCTAATCATATTCACGGGATTCTGATTATTAATCAAACACAAGAGAATCTTGTTGCAGAGGAGGTTGTTGGTAAAGAAGATGTGGGTGATTTGACTGGTTTAATGGAAGGAGACGCGATGAATCCGGAAGAAGACGCGATGAATCCGGAAGAAGAAGACGCGATGAATCGCGTCTCTACAGGGGGGGATCGTCAACGGGGTGGGGTTACTGGGTTATTTAACCCGATGTTGTCTAAAAATTCCCTTTCTAAAATTGTTAGATGGTACAAAGGACGATGTACATTTGAAATTAATCAAGTTTATCAAGGTTTTGGATGGCAAGAAAGGTTTCATGACAACATGATTCGTAACGAATTCGCCCTTGATAAAATTAGACAATATATTATCAATAACCCAATCAATTGGGAACGCGATCGCCAACAACCACCCGATTAACCCTTGTAGAGACGCGATTCATCGCGTCTTATACTTGTGGGTTTTATGCGTTTTGTAAATTTATCCAAATCCAGTTAAAAATATTCGCAGGTTGAGTTGAGCCTTTGCAAAACCCTAGTCAAGAAAATTATTCTTGCAGACGAGCAATTACACAATGCATAACTTTAATTTCATTAACAATTCGATCCAATTCTGTAGATAGAGGAGTTTGTTCTCGAACGGCTTGTAATGTGGGAGTTAAACTGTGGGAATTTGTGGCAATCTCTAATAAACGAGCAGTATGTAACTGTTCAATTTGGTTGTGAATTGCTTCAAGATAGCTATCCAGCGCTGGTAACGATTGGGGTGGCTGTCCTTGCTGAAGGGCATCTGCTAAGTTTTCCAAAACTTGGACAATGGTATCAGTAAGCCGCTTCAGTTCTACAAATTGGTACTCGCCGCTAAATTCCCGCAGATGTTCTGCCAAAGTTGTCACCGAACTGAAAAAGCCCCGAATGTATGCCATCAGCGTCATTACAGGTTCAATTTCTCCCTGAATGTGACGAGGTTCGCTGAACAATCGTTGAGCGGCGGCGTTAGCGTTGACGTTCTCTAGTGCTGCTTGATGGCGTAGCATATTGATAGAATCAACAGATGCATTCTGTTCGGGATGCATATAGTTAGCTATTACTTGCTGATAGTAGGCAAGATTAGCTCTAATTGTCTTTTCCAGTTGTGCAGGAAGTTGCTGTCGTTCCCAACGGGGGAAAAGCAAATAGCTGCCAAGCAGTGCTAAACCACCCCCAGCCAAGCTATCGAAAATCCGCAATACTCCAACCTTCCAGCCACCTGCACTAATAATGTTGAGTAACAAGATGATCGCGGAAGTGAGCAGTATAGTGAATATGCTGTAGCTTAACGATCGCACCGACATAGCAACAAACACCAACAGCAAGAAACAGACTGCGATCGCCAATTGATTCTTAACTAGTAAAATCAAAGTAATACCAATAATTCCCCCCAAAATAGTACCGATGACTCTTTGTACTGTTGTCTCGGACGTTCCACCAAAGTTGGGCTTGAGTGCAACTAGAACTGTGAGCGTGATCCAGTAGCCTCTAGGTAGTTGCAATAACGACGCAAGTAATTCAGCAAAAGTTGTGATCAATGCTAGGCGCAACGCATGACGAAAAAGGATTGAATCAAAAGTGAAGTTATTTCGCAGTGTATCAATAATTGCAGTCCGCTCTGGTTGGGCTGGGGGGGAAATGTCTCGCTGGGCAATGCTAGGCTGTTTTCCCTGGATTAAATCTGTAACAATATCCGCATCAGTATGAATTTGCTGTGCCAGCTTTCTAAGACTGGCTGTAATCTTCTCAAGGTTGACTAGATCAGAATAGCTATCTGGCTGAACATTTATCGTTTTATTCAGGACTTGAGAGCGCAAAACTTGCCGATGGTGTTCCAGTGCTTCAAGACTCCGATCCAGATCCCCCAAGTGAGGTGAGTTTTTTCCTTTGGCGATCGCTTGTGACAACATTTGCAGAGCAATTGCTAACTGTTCGATCACTTGCTGAATTTCTTTCTGTAATCGAGAAAATAGTTGATGTTCGGATGCGATCGCTAACAGTTCGCTCAGTGCTACAACAGAATTGACAATTTGATTTACATCCTCGATTAACACCAGTAAGTAATTTCCCCGCAGGTTAGCTCCTTTTTGTCTAGTCCATATAGTTGTCCAGACGCTACGGGCAGCTGTCAAATCCTGGATAATGGTATCCTGAGCTTGCAAAAATTGCTGTGCCCACTGCTGACGAGCCTTTGGATTTAATGTTCTCTGGCCTTCCAAATCTACGAATTTGCTCAACGAGAGATAACAGTTAGCAACTACTTGCATTGCAGGTACATCAGGACGCACCACCCACAGTCCTAATAAGAGCGCGGTTGTCCATGTTCCACCAGCCAGACATAGCGCAGATTGCTGGATAAGAGTAGACAAATTGGAATATGAAGCGAATCTAGCAAGCGAAATCACAAACATGATCGAAGTAACTAAGCTGACAGATGCAGCCACGTTGCCATAGAGACTTGCTAAACCTGCTATAAATATCACCAAGAATGTTGTCGGCACAGCTAACCAGAGATGACTGCTAACCAGACTGGCGATGACGAACATCAAAGTTACCCCAATCGTAGCTGCGATCATCGCAGTCGCTCTCTGGCGATAGGCTCCGTCAACATTTACCATGCCAACGAACCAAGCCGCCATAGTGGCGATCGCACTTGCAGCCGCGTGACCAGAAATGATTCCAACTCCAATCGGGACACCCAGTATAAAAAGGCTACGCAATCCTGAGAAAATGGCGGGCTTACCTGGTTTGAGTTGAAACTGCTGAAACAACCAACTGAGAGGACGTTTATCTGTAGATTGCATTAT
This sequence comes from Nostoc sp., assembly GCF_036917395.1. Taxonomy (GTDB): domain Bacteria; phylum Cyanobacteriota; class Cyanobacteriia; order Cyanobacteriales; family Nostocaceae; genus Nostoc. The sequence goes on along the minus strand of NZ_JBALDI010000060.1, from coordinate 111,090 downwards.
TAGGATTGCTATATAACAAAGCAGATCGCCTATTACAGCATTTTAGCCACATATCTATATCTAATATCAATTCACAAAAACCCTGATACATATAGATTTATCGTTGGGGCATGGCAATGCCCATTAGTGTCAAGTTAAGCGCAAACCTTTTTAAAACCTCGTTTCCAGCCTCTGGCTGGAAATCTCCTTTCATTGCGGTGCCGTTAATTTTGAGGCGGAGCCTCTGATTAGGCATTCCCAGTCAGAAACTGGGAACGAGACACAAATGGTTGGAGGATAACTATAATATGCCTTCGGCTAATTTTCACCGGACAAAAATTAGAGCATCTAGCGAATATGCTCCAGGGCCTAAAACGGCGATCGCAATCAGCATGACACAATACATAAACGCTTTTTCCCAACTTGGCGGTTCGCCTTTTCCTAAAGGGCCTTTATATTGGTCTTCTGGAATTAAGTATGGATCTTGGGCTACAAAAGGTTTACTTCCAGAGACTTCTAAATATATTGCAAAAATCATTGAGCCGAGAATGGGCAATGTCGCTAAGAGTGTCAGGAATCCCACAATCAGAAAAATTCCGCCACCTAACATGGATGCAGCTGATAAAAAGCAAAGAAAGACAGGCATTTTTACAGACTCAGCCCACTGTTGAAGATGCGTTATCTTTGGATAGCCGTGGAGGATGAATAACCAGCCAAGGCTAACTCTTAGTAGTAAAAGTGCTAATCCGGGGAATCCGTCAGGATACAGATGATAAAGTGAACTTAATAGGTATGGCCCTAGCTGCGGGAAATTAAATGCTCCTAGAAAAAAGGCGATCGCTACACCACGGGCAAATTTATAAATCATTGCTGTACACCACGGGTATTAAGGTCGATAGCATATAAGGAATGACCCGCTGTGATGAACAAGCGATCGCCTTCCTTCCCACCGAAAGTTAGGTTAGTGGATGTCTCCGGTAAGAGAATTTTTCCTAACTGAGTGCCGTCAGGGGCGTATATCTGCACGCTATCCTGGGAACTAGTAAAAACATTGCCATGTTCGTCAACCCGAAATCCATCAGGTTGTCCTGGATCGATGACACAGAATACACGGCCATTCTTCACATGGCCATCGTCCATAACCTCATACACGCGAATATGATGAGGTCCTCCAGGTATATTAAACGCGGCTGTATCTGAAACATACAGCAGGCTCTCGTCTGGGCTGAAAGCCAGCCCATTAGGGCGCACCATGTCTGTTACTATAGGAGAAATTTCACCAGTAGCAGGGTCAAAGCGATACACGTAACTTCCGGGTTGTTCTTGTTCGCCGCCGTAACCTTGATTTGGCTCGGTGATCCCATAAGGCGGATCGGTAAACCAAATTGTGCCGTCGCTTTTCACTACTAAATCATTTGGACTGTTGAGGCGTTTGCCTTGGTAGCGATCAACTAAAACCTTCCATTCACCATCGTCTTCGCGTCGGATAATGGCACGCAAACCGGAGGAACACGCAACTAGACGACCCTCCAAGTCTCGGTAATTACCGCTTTGGTAATCAGATGGATCTCGGAGGACGCTCACGTTTTCAGTAGCACTCCAGTGTAATAAACGGTTGCCGTGAGCATCGCTCCATATAATACTGTCGTCTTCATGGAAGTAAAGAGGACCTTCGCTATGGACTGCACCGTTTGCAAGCTTTTGGAGTGAAGCATCTGGAGGTATAATAGCACGCAGGCGATCGTCATAAATCTCAATGGCTTCAGTCATAGGAATCTCCTGTTATTTAACTTGCTTACTGATAATAAATAGCAGGTTAAAGTTAATATCAATTTAAAAACTAATAGGTTATAAAATTTATCCGCACTTTTTTTTATAGATATCAAATATGCTTGACTTACATAATATATAAATAAAAGTCAAATTAAAATGAAATTTTAGCATCTCTTTAGGCATAAATCAAAATTAAGCCATTGGGTAGAATCTAAAATTATAGATTGATAATACCTTTGTTGCTCTGGGTTATGCCAATCCATCTCTAGCCAAAAATTTTCCCAATTCTCAGTTACAAATCTTAGTTAAAACAATTTTTTTCATAGTTTTCCTATGTCTAAAGGCTGAATTTATGATTTTAGATATAAACTATTGATAAATTGAAAAATTCAGACTTTGTGATATAAAGAAAAGCGTGCAAGCAAAAAATATCTGAATATTTCTTAATTTGGCACAAATTGTTCACAATGAAGAAATAGCTTATGGATAAAGGTAAAGTAGCTGTAATTACTGGAGGTGATTCCGGTATTGGAAAAGCGACAGCTAAATTGCTCACTGATGAAGGTGCAAAGGTTACAATTTATGCAAGTTCTTTGTTGTTAGATCAATTCGTAATAAAGGGGTGTAAGTCTTGCGCTCGGACTCAGATTGCATCAGTTTTTTCGGGTTTTAATCTGTTGCAGGATTTGAAATAATTGATATAACTATTATTATTAATTTAAGAGTTGATTATGAAACAGATAGAAGCAGTTGTTGCCAATATAAATGATCTAAATGATGGGGAAATGCGACAGGTAGCTGTCGGCGAGACAGAAATTTTACTGACCCGATTAGATGGAAAGTTTCATGCCGTCGGCGCACACTGCTCTCATTATAAAGCGCCATTGGCAGAGGGGGTGCTGAGTGGACATCATGTTGTTTGCCCCTGGCACAATGCCTATTTTGACGTGACGAGTGGGGATCAACTAGAACCACCTGGCTTGGATTCTTTAGCCTGTTATCAGGTACGGATTGAAGGTGAAAACGTCATTGTCAGCGTCCCAGAGAAAACAACGGGATTACGATCGCCTGCAATGGCGCAATTTAACCCCGACGCTGATAAACGCACATTTGTGATCTTAGGCGCAGGGGCGGCGGGTGTCCATGCCGCAGAAACTTTGCGAGTAGCTGGATATCAAGGGCGAATTGTCATGATCACTCAGGATGACAGGCTACCCTACGATCGCACCAAGCTGAGTAAAGACTATTTCATTGGTGAAACATCCTTAGAGGAAATGCCCCTGCGATCGCCAGATTTCTACAAAGAACACGCCATTGAAGTACTGTTGAATAAGCGAGTTGAACAGGTGCAAACAACGGCAAAAGTGATCACCTTTAGCGATAGCGACGCAGGAGCGTCTGGTGATTCGTTAACCTATGATGCCTTGCTGGTAGCAACAGGAGGAAAACCACTCCAGCTAGATATTCCCGGTGCAGACTTGCAAAATATTCTCACATTACGCAGTTTTGATGATACTGACCGCATTTTGACACTGAGCAAGCAAAAAGGACAAGCAGTAGTCATTGGCTCCAGTTTTATCGGCATGGAAACAGCAGCTGGGCTGAGTCAACACGGCTTACAAGTAACTGTTGTTTCACCGGATTCTGTACCTTTTAAGAAAACCCTTGGTGAGGAAATTGGCAAAATATTTCAGCAAGTTCATGAGGAAAACGGTGTTTCCTTTAAGTTTGGTAGGAAAGCGGTTCAATTTGAAGGTAGTGACAAGGTAGAAGCTGTAATTTTAGATAATGGCGATCGCCTCAAAGCAGATATAGTAATTGTCGGAATTGGTGTACAGCCTGCAACAGACTTTCTTGAGGGGATCGATTTGCATCCCAAAGATGGCAGTGTTGTTGTTGATGAATACTTGCGTGCAGCTGATAGCATCTATGCCGCAGGCGATATTGCCCGTTATCCCGATTGGCGCACAAATGAACCACTTCGGGTTGAACATTGGCGAGTTGCAGCACAGCAGGGGCGAATTGCAGCTCATAACATGGCAGGGAAAGCAGTTAAATTTAGAGGGCTTCCTTTGTTTTGGACGATGCAATTCAAGTTTCCCTTGCGCTACATCGGCCACGCCGAAAGTTGGGATGAGATAATTGTAGATGGGGATTTGCAAAAACCGGAATTTATTGCTTTCTACGTCAAAAACAATCAAGTCTTGGCAGTTGCAACCAGCCAGAAAGATACGGAAACAGCAGCTATCTCAGAATTGATGCGCTTGAACCAAACGTTAACTGTTGAGGAATTACGGCGTGGTACAGTTGATTTGATTCAAAGGCAGCCAGTTAATAACAAGCAATAGGTTTGAGACAAGAGTAATTTTGCATCTCCTGCATATATGACAAACATCACTGAACACTACGACATCATCATTATCGGTACGGGAGCAGGTGGAGGGACACTGGCTCACCGCCTCGCACCTACAGGTAAAAAAATTCTAGTGCTGGAACGAGGCGACTTTTTACCGAGAGAGAAAGCTAACTGGAGTCCAGGGGAAGTTTATCAAAAACATCGCTACCACGCAGATGAGGAATGGTATAACAAGGAAGGCAAAACCTTTAAACCGCAGACAGGCTACTGGGTTGGCGGCAATACCAAACTCTACGGTGCAGCCTTGATTAGATTACGCGAGCGAGATTTTGAAAGGGTAATTCACAAGGGAGGAATTTCTCCAGAATGGCCACTCAAGTACTCAAACTTTGAGCCGTACTATACCCAGGCAGAAAAGCTGTATGATGTGCATGGCAAGCAAGGGGAAGACCCAACCGAACCACCTCGTAGTGAACCATATCCCTATGAGCCAGTGAGTCATGAGCCGGATATGCAGGAATTGGCTGATGGCATCCGCGAACTAGGTTACTACCCATTTCATCTACCACTGGGATTAAAACTCAATGAAAGCGATCGCACTAAAAGTCCCTGTATTCGCTGCGATACTTTTGATGGATACCCCTGTCTGGTAGATGCAAAAGCCGATGCTGATGTTAATGCCATTCGTCCCACCCGCGAAATGTATGCTAATTTCACCCTTTTAACTAATGCCAAAGTCTTACGGCTGCATACCAGTGAGTCGGGGCGAGAGGTTACGAGTGTAGAAACTGAAATTGCCGGAGAGTCACATTGGTTTGCAAGTGATATTGTAGTTGTTGCTTGTGGCTCTATTAACTCGGCTCTGTTGCTTTTACGCTCTGCTAATGACAAACATCCCAATGGATTAGCAAACAGTTCCGATCAGGTGGGACGCAATTATATGAAACAGTTGGAAACTGCGATCGTTTCCATACATCTAAATGTAAATCGTGCCAACTTTCAGAAAACGATCGCCGTCAACGATTTTTATTGGGGAGAGCCGGATTTTCCTTATCCAATGGGGATGGTGCAAAATACTGGCAACGTCCTAACTGATATGATTCCCGGCGAGGCTCCGCCGCTGATGGCTCCGTTTATTAAACTGATTCCTGAGTTTGAGCTACATCTAGTTGCCGAGCGTTCAGTGGGCTGGTGGTTGCAAACAGAAGATTTACCAGACCCGAATAATCGAATTCGAGTGGTGGGTGAGAAGACTTACATTGACTATACACTCAACAATACCGAAGCAGGCGATCGCTTAATCCATCGTTGGACATCTGTACTCAAGTCAATTCCTAACTCCGCTAAACACGTCCTACCATTTAGTATTTATCCCCGCACTACTATACCAGAACAAGCAGTTGCCCATCAATGCGGTACTTGCCGATTTGGCACAGATCCTAAAACCTCAGTCCTTGACATCAATTGCCGTACCCATGATGTCGATAATCTCTATGTGGTTGATAGTAGTTTCTTTCCGTCAAATTCAGGTGCTAACCCGACATTAACAATTATGGCGAATGCATTGCGGGTTGGCGACCGCATAGCTGAACGCTTGAAATCAAAAGGAGGAACATGATGACAAACGATGAACAGCAAATTAAACAACAACAATCACAGATTGAATCTCAACAAATTGCCTCAGATGCAACGGATTCTCATCCTATAGTTACAAGTTTAGGAGCTGTGGGGGGTGGCGTAGCAGGAGCCGCACTGGGTCGCTCAATTGCGGGTAAACTAGGTGCTGCGATCGGTGGGGTTGCAGGAGCGATCGCTGGTGGCGTTGCAGGTAATCAGCTAGTAGCGTACACTGAGGAATTCATTGAAGAACTCCAGCCGATTACTGGATTGCGATTAGGAGCTGATCACAAACCAATTGAACTACCCACTCACTACACTTGGGAAGAACTACAGGCGCTGTCAAAATCCCAAGGTGGAGAAATCCAAGTTACCTAAGCTAAAATGGTATAAAGCACCGTCCAAAAGCTTTAGTGCGTTTGGATTAATCTCCATAACGCACCCTACATATATATAGTTATATTTTTTCACAAAATTAAATCAGATTGCTACTATATTGCCCCCAACTGAGAACCACTATAACTCCTGAGATTTTTGTGCTACTAAGAAAGACGACGTAACACCATCAGAGAGCGGTCTGTAACTGGCACAGTTTGCTCACCCATAATCAATTTTCCTGAGTTAAGAAAGCGAGATTCGTTGGTGTCAATAATTATTTCCCATTCTCTGTCCTGGAAAACATTGGGTAAGGCAAACTCAATCGTTTCGTAGTGAGCATTAAAAAACAGCAGAAAGCTCTCATCAATAATACGTTCACCGCGAGGGCCAGGAGTAACAATGCCCTCGCCATTCAAGAAGATTTCCATAGCTTTGGCATAACTAACTAGCCACTGCTTTTCTGTCATTTCACTACCATCGGCATTAAACCAACCAATATCACTAATACCCAAACCGTAAATCGGACGGGCTTGAAACCACTTACGCCGTCGAAATGCTGGATGCTGATGACGAAAATTAATCAGTTGGCGGGTAAAGTCTAATAGTTCAGCATTAGACTTTTGTAAACTCCAATCACGCCAGGAAATTTCATTGTCTTGGCAGTAGACATTGTTGTTACCCTTCTGACTAAAACCAATTTCATCTCCTCCTAATAGCATGGGTATGCCTTGAGATAGCATTAAAGTTGCTAAAAAGTTGCGCCGCTGACGTTCCCGTAAGCGAATCACGTCTGGCTCAAGGGTTTCTCCTTCTACACCGCAATTCCAAGATCGGTTATGACTTTCCCCATCCCGGTTATCTTCGCCATTGGCCTGATTATCCTTTTGGTTGTAACTTACCAAATCATTGAGCGTGAACCCATCATGAGCAGTGATGAAATTAATACTGGCACTGGGATTGCGCCCGTTTGCTTGGTAAAGATCAGGGCTACCAGTAAAACAGTAAGCAAATTGTCCGAGGCTATCATCCTCACCACGCCAAAAATCCCGCACAGTATCACGATACCTGCCATTCCATTCAGACCAACGTAAAGGAAAATTGCCAACTTGATAACCGCCTTCTCCTAAATCCCAAGGTTCAGCAATCAGCTTCACATCTGCCAGAACTGGATCTTGATGAATAATATCAAAAAAAGCTGCGAGATTATCTACTTCATATAGTTCTCGCGCTAATGCCGAAGCTAAATCAAAGCGAAAGCCATCAACATGCATTTCTGTTACCCAATAGCGCAGACTATCCATGATTAACTTCAGAACTTGGGCATGACGCACATTCAGAGAGTTGCCGCAACCTGTGAAGTCCATGTGGTAACGAGAGTTATCTTTGATCAAGCGGTAGTACACACTATTATCGATGCCTCGCAGCGACAATGTTGGTCCTAAATGATTGCCTTCGCCAGTGTGGTTATAAACTACATCTAAAATTACTTCAATGCCAGCAAAGTGTAAGTCCTTTACCATCTGCTTAAACTCGGTCACTTGTTCTCCGAGTGAGCCACTAGCACTGTAACCGGAGTGGGGTGTGAAATAATTAATGGAATCGTAACCCCAATAGTTTTTCAGTCCTTTATTCACCAGAAATCCTGGAGAAGATAAAAAGTGATGTACAGGCATCAATTCTACAGATGTGATTCCTAGTTGTTGGAGATATTGAATTGCCGCTGGATGTCCCAGCCCTGCATAAGTACCACGTAATTCTTCTGGAATATCCGGGTGTAACTTAGTAAAACCTTTAACGTGAGTTTCATAAATAATAGTTTCGTGCCACGGCCTACCAAGTGGTTTGTCGTCTCCCCAATCAAAGGACTGATCAACAACAACACACTTTGGCATAATTTGGGCATTATCTAAATCTGAAAAAGCTAGGTCTTCTTCTGGTGCATCTAAAGGATAGCCAAAAATAGCTGAACTCTCGTTAATTTCCCCATCAATTGCCTTGGCATAGGGATCAATTAGTAGTTTATTAGGGTTAAAGCGATGACCAGCTTCTGGGGCCCAATGGCCATGTACTCTAAACCCATAGCGTTGTCCGGGGCCAACTCCTGGTAAATAAGCGTGCCAAACAAAATTATTTTTTTCTGTTAAAGGTAAGCGAATTTCCTGATTATCAGCATCAAACAAACAAAGTTCTACACCTGTTGCATTTTCGGAAAATAAAGCGAAGTTCGTGCCTTTGCCATCCCAACTAGCACCCAAGGGATATACATTTCCCGGCCATACAGATACATACATAAGTGAAATACCAAAAGCTAATTTTACTGTTACTAACAAACTTGAAGATGTGTTGAATAGTAATTTCTGTAAGTTAATTTCAACATGAAAGCTAACAAATTTGAATTAAGGAAATCTTATCATAGAGCTTTTATAATTAAAAAGTCTTATCAGCAGATGACAAGGATTGGTTTTCACTTCCAGCTAGAAGATAATTTTTGGTATTGTCAATTGATAATATCAATATTGAGAAGGCCATTATTACTACTTGACTCATACTTGACTCATAAATTTGCTAAGAAGTTTATTTGCCAAATATTTCAATTCTAATAGTTCTCTCAAAAATAGCGGACATTTACATCTACCAAAATGACGTAATTTATCTCAGTCAACGTGTAGATTTACTTAAAACATCTTTTGTGCATCTTTAATGTCAATTTTTGGATTGACTCATATAGTATTTGCTTAATGTATCTGTTAATACTAATAAAAAGGCACATTGAAACGAATGTTGCTAGGCGGTTGTATAGCACTAGGAGTGATAACTATAAAATTAAAGCATGAGTGGCGATTGACGGTGGCAAGTATTAGAGACATCGCACTTACTGATTACATCTACTTTGCCACGCTCAATCTAATTAATTAGAGTTAAATATATTTAATAGTCTGTCAACAAAACTTGAAATTATTTATGAACAGCCAACTTAATTTGCTTACAGCAAGCAAGTTACTAGCCCTAATTTTCTTGGTACTAGCCAACGGCTTTTTTGTGGCAGCAGAATTTGCCTTAGTCGTTTTACGTCGTAGTCGTGTCGAGCAGCTAGTTGCTGAAGAACATCCTCGGGCAAAGGCTTTACAACGTGCAGTCAACAACTTGGATTCTTATCTAGCAGCAACTCAACTTGGCGTTACTATGTCTTCTCTGGGCTTAGGTTGGATTGGAGAACCAGCACTAGCTGTAATCGTTGAGCCTGCTTTCCACTGGCTGCCGAAATCCTTGGCCTTGTTGAGCGCCCATACCCTATCAGTGATTGTAGCATTCATAATCATTACCTGTCTCCATATCGTTTTGGGAGAATTAGCTCCTAAAAGTCTGGCACTTCAACGTACAGAAGGCACTGCCTTCGCTGTGATTAATCTGTTAGAACTATACTTAGCTATATTTCGCCCAGCTGTCGAGGGTTTGAATAATATCGGAAATTTCGTTCTCAAACTTATCGGCTTGCAACCAGGAAATGCCGAACAATTATTTCATTCTACTGAAGAATTGAAACTTTTAGTCGCAGCTAGTCATGAAGCAGGTTTATTGGGGTCAGCCGAACAAGATGTAGTGGAGCGAGTGTTTAGTATTGGCGATCGACGAGTTAGTGCGTTTATGACACCACGTACAGAGATGGAATGGCTTGACATTGATCAGCCGCTTGAAATAGTCCGCCATCAAGTCATCAAAAGTATGCATTATTTCTTTCCTGTTGGACAGGATAGCGTTGATAATTTATTAGGTGTTGTACAAACCAAAGAATTTTTAGCTCATAATCCAACTCAACCGATTGAATTGCAAGCCTTATTAAAACCAATCTTGTATGTGCCAGAAAGTATGAATGCTTTGAAACTCCTGGATTTGTTTAAGAAATCTGGGACTCACATTGCCTTAATCGTGGATGAGTATGGTGTGACACAAGGTTTGGTTACACTCACTGACATTATAGAAGCGATTGTGGGTGATATCCCGTCGAGTGAAGACCTAACTGACCCTGAGATTGTACAACGCGAGGATGGATCTTGGTTGTTAGATGGACTATTGCCCATTGACGAGTTGAAAGAAATTCTCGACCTCAAAAAGTTACCACCACAGGCAGGAATCAATTATCAAACTTTAGGGGGTTTTATTGTGAACCAGCTTGGGCATATTCCCTCTACTGCTGAATATTTTGAGTGGGTGGGACTACGTTTTGAAGTAATTGATATGGATGGTAACCGAGTTGATAAAGTGCTGGTTGCTCGTGTAAGCACTCATTCAAAGGCTGTCTGATTTTTAATTTTTTATTTCCAAAGGAAGATGATTTGAATTCGGATATCTGTCTTAAGATAAATAGAATTTAACTGAGGTAACCATTAAAATGTCTGAGTTAGAAAAAATCACCTGACTCAGAGCAAAAATATGTTGGGTATACTTTGGGGAATTGTAGTAGTACTATTTGCTTTTTGGGCATTAGGACTCGCACTTCATATCGCTGGAAATTTAATTCATATATTGTTAATTGTAGCCATAGGGCTTGCTATCTATAATTTTGCTAAAAGCCGTGCTATGTAGATGAATAAATGATCATACGTTCATGACTTTTAACTCAGTTAGCTGCATAAGAAGCTACATAGCCCAATAGTAGTTTTGTTAATAAGGTGATTATTGGTTGTGGAGCACCAGCGACTGTCCTTCATCCAGTCTCGAATGGCGATCGCCTTTGACAAGACTTAAAGCTTTCAGATGTTACACTCTCTAAGAGCGATCGCACCCCTCCTAAAATACCAAGAGCTTACCTTTGTGGCTTCACCCAACCAGAATTAATTAATCTGATTTCTTACTGTATTGCGTCGTGATCGCCTGTTTCGCCTTTGTTTAAGTCTGCAACAGACAGGTACTTGTCCCCCAACTGTCACTTGACGGCAAGTTAAACCAGATAGCCGAATTTTGACTAAATGGCGTCATTTCGTCCAAATATTTTGGTTAGCGATGGAACGCACCTCGATCCGTGTAGGCAGGATTTCGTCCTGGTAGGAACGATCAGCCACGGTTTGCAATGCACGGATATCGTCATCGCTGACCGGGCGTAGCTCTCGCGCTCCGCGCTGGGTAATGGATTTGGAGGTATTCAGTGGCAAGCGCGACAGTTTCGCGTAAACCTGAGCATAGGCGTCTGGATTCGCGATCGCCCAATCATTGGCTTTGTTCAACCGCTTTAAAAAATCAGCGATCGCCGCCCGCTTGCCCGGATCGGCCAGGGCATCGTCGCTTGCAGTGATTAACGACAATCCACTGTTGATGCCCTTACCGTCGCGCAGCACCCGCCCACCACTTTCCTGCGCCACGTAGAAGTAGGGATCAAAGGTCGCCCACACTTCGATCCTCTTGGATAAAAAAGCCGCAGCCGCATCGGTCGGCAGCACAAATTTAACCGTTACGTCAGTGCGTTTAAGACCAGCCTCTTCGAGCGCACCGTAGAGTTGGTATTGCGAGACACTGCCCCGCGCCGAGGATACTACCACAGTCTTACCCTTCAGGTCAGCTACGCCTTTGATGGGAGAATCAGCCTGAACGATGATGCCAAGTCCTTCGCCCTTGCTGACCCTGGTTGCAAGGATCTTCAGTGGTGTCTGACCTACGGCTGCGGCCAAAACTGGAAGATCGCCGGCGGGCGCGGTATCGACTGCACCCACACGCAGCGCCTCAAACAAAGGTGCTGCCCCCTGGAAGCTTGCCCATTTGTATTTATACGGTACACCTTCAAGTGCATTGGCGGCTTCAACAAGGGCCCGCGTGCCACCGACTTGATCGCCTAGCACCACAGTGACTTGCGACAGATCAACAGTTGCCGTTTTTTGCGGGCTGGCTACCTGCCCACACCCATACAGTCCTAGCAAAGGGAGGAATGCAGCAAACAGCATAAGTGTTTTGTTGGCATGGTTGAATTGAATCATGTTTGACTTCTACACTCCGATACTTTTATAATTCCTGTTTTGTATGTTGACCCCAAGGTTCACGAGCGAAGATCCGATGTACCATCGGCTCAAAGAAAGTCAGTGGCAGAGTATCATAGTTTGGATCAAATGATTCTTGATCCCACTTATGGCAGAACTCAGTGGTGCAATCAAAGTAAGGATGACCTCGAAACTTTTCTCTAGCATGGCGATCGCGTCCTGTATGATGCCAGAAATAATAGCCTTGGAAAATCCCATGATGTTCAACTATCCAATGGGTAGCTGGACTTACATAAGGTTTGAGGATGGCTGCTGCTAGCTGGGCGTGATTTACGGGTGCTAGTAAATCTCCAATATCGTGAAGCAACGCAGCCACCACGACCTCTTCTTGTGCCTCATCCCGAAAAGCCCGTGTTGCCGTTTGTAGCGAATGCTGATAGCGATCAATTAGATTTCCTGGATAACTCTCTTGTAAGCCAACTAAAAGTGTCAAGGCGCGATCTCCAACCTGATTCAACAAAGGCTTAGAGTGTTCCTGTAACAGCAAATAATCCTCCTTTGTTCCATCTGCCATTCTTGTATAGGTGGCAATAGGTCTTTCTGTAAATGAGTTTGACATTACATTCCTCCTGATGTAAACCTCAAAATTCTTTGTTTATCCAATGCGAGTTATTTTTTGCAACTTAGTACAGCATTTAATTAATTTGTAGTGAATTAAATTTGACAATATCTTACAGTTTCAATGCGTCTTGATGCAATGTTAATGCGTCCCTCTACAATGCCAATGTATCTTGATGCAATGTTAATGTGTCTCATTACAATGCCAATGCATCTTGATGCAATGTTAATGTGTCTCTTACAATGCCAATGTATCTTGATGCAATGTTAATGTGTCCTCTTACAATGCCAATGTATCTTGATGCAATGCTAATGCGTCCCTCTATAATAAAAACGCTACGCTTTTACGCAAAAGTGTACTTAGTTAAGCGAGCTGGGTTAAATTTTCTTACATTACTCAACCTATAAACTAATGGTGTGACAGCAAACAAGGCAGTTTGCACATAGAGTGAAAGACAGTTACTCCAAATGACTCTAATAGAGTAGCCTCACTCTGATTGGTATACCTTAAAACTTTCATATTAGCGGCCACACCTGCACGCACACCCAAAACACTATCTTCTACAACAGTGCAAGATGAAGGCTGAACTCCCATATTTTTGGCTGCATATAAGAATAAGTCAGGTGCTGGCTTCCAGCTTCCAATTTCATAGGAGCTAAAGATACGTCCTTCAAATCGAGGTAGTAAGTTAGTCACACGTAGAGCTAACTTAATTTTTTCCAGTGGCCCACTGGAAGCAACGCAGATAGGTAGATTGATTTCGTCTAAAGCCGCCTCTATCCCAACCACCGGAAGCAGTTCACGCTCGAATGCTTCGGCAGTGCGGGCACGAAGCTGAGTCACAAAATCTTGCGGCAATTTCTGCTCAAGCCTTTGCTCAATGACAGCAACACAATCAGCCATTTTGCAACCCTTGAATAATAAAATGGCTTCTTCAAGCTCCAACGCGAGTCCGAATTCTGCGACAAATTGGACAAGAACGCGATTGCCCAATGTCTCGCTGTCTACTAATACTCCGTCACAGTCAAAAATAACCAGTTCTGTCGGCACTCGTATTATTGATTTTTGGTCAACTATAGTAATCCTATTTGAGTTAATAAAAATTATCGTAGACGCGCAGCGGCTTGCCGCAGGCTACCGCCCTTCGGGTTCACCAGTCGCCAAAAGCGCCAAGGGATAAACAGAAAAGTTCATAAATCTAGGACTAGCTTTTTCAAGGTGATTTGTAAAATCTCTTTTTTCTCTTTGCGTTCTTTGCGTCTGTGCGGTTAAAAAGTCTTTTGTTTAACCACAGAGAACACAGAGTCAACAGGTTAAATAGGAGTTTCTTGAGCTAAATTTTTACCCACCTTGAAAGGGCTAGTCCTAAATCTGTTCCCTATCATCTGTTACCTATTCCCTTACTTCTTCCCCAGTACCAGATATTGCTATGGGCGACTGGCAGAGGCGGTTGGGTACTGATGTCCTAAGATGGGATGGGGTGTGTAAGGTTCTTCAAGGAACTTGCGTTCTTCATCGGAAAGCTTCAAATCCACCGCCTCCACTGCTTCTTTGAGATGCTCTATCTTACTAGCACCAACAATCGGAGCCGTTACACCCGGTTGATGCAACAACCAAGCCAAGGCAATTTGTGTTGGTTTAACACCGCGTTTTTGGGCTAACTCTACGACGCGATCGACTATTTGGAAATCCGAATCTTGATAGTAGAGATTGTGAGCAAATTCATCGGTTTTAGCCCGCACAGTTTCCCCATAGCTTTGCTTGCTGCGATTTCCCGCCAGAAAGCCTCGTGCTAGAGGACTCCAGGGAATGATCCCAATTCCTTGATCTAGAGATAAAGGTATCACCTCTCTCTCTTCTTCTCGATAAACCAAATTGTAGTGATTTTGAATAGATATAAAGCGAGTCCAGCCGTGTTTGTCAGCCGTGTAAAGGGCTTTGGCGAACTGCCATGCGTAAACACTTGAGATTCCTAAGTAACGAACTTTACCTGATTTGACTACATCATGCAGTGCCTCTAGGGTTTCCTCAATGGGCGTTTCGTAATCCCAGCGGTGAATTTGGTACAAATCGACGTAATCTGTTTGTAGCCGCTGTAATGAGGCATCAATGCTATCAAAAATATGTTTGCGAGATAGACCTTGATCATTAGGTCCATCACCGATTTTATTAAAGACTTTGGTAGCAATGACAACTTGATCTCTTTTCGCAAAATCCTTAAGCGCCCGTCCTAAGATTTCTTCGCTGGCACCTAAAGAGTAAACATCGGCGGTGTCAAAGAAGTTAATCCCCAATTCCAAAGCTAGTTTAATAAACGGGCGACTCTCTTCTTCTTCTAGTACCCATTCTCGCCATTTCCGAGAACCGTAAGTCATAGTACCTAGAGTAAGGCGTGATACTTTCAGTCCACTTTTTCCCAGATTTACGTATGTCGTCATACTGTTTGCTCTACTTTTTGATAACGTTGTGATAGTTCTAAAGCAAGTTGAGAAGCTTGATTTGCTTCATCGATGTGTCCTAGCTGGCTGTAAGTATTAGCTAATTCCCGCTGAATCACTGGAATATTGCCACGGGCAGCATTGCGCTTTTCCAGGACATTCAAGGCTTTGTGATACTGCCGATCGCGAATCAGTGCATCAAGATAAATTTGCTCAAATAAATCTCGTTGAGCATGAGATCCACCTGTGGAGTATAAATCTGGTAACACTGGCTCTAGTTGAGCGATCGCCCTCTCCCAATCTCCACGAGCATGAGCAATCATCCCCGTAGCAGCTGGTACTCCTACCTCTAGCCAAGTACGCCGCACGTAGGGTAAGACTTTCTCTCCATGAGTTTGCATACTCTCTAACATCTGTGCCGCCCAGTCATCTTTACCGCCCCGCACCAGTGCATAGATGTATTGTAAATCTAGGAAGGCGAGGACGTGTTCGTGTAGCCGTGGTTGCAGGTAAGCAGCAAGTTCCTGCCAGCGCGAACCGACATCTACACCGCGTAACTCTAGCCGCAACAATAATGCGATCGCATTAATCTGTTCGCGTCTATTGTCTTTTTCGGCACGTCCCCAAATGTTTCGGTCATAAATTTCTACTACCTTGGCAAAATTCTCTGCATCCAGGTAGTAAAGGGATGTGTGCCACCAAAGATGTCCGTAAAACACTGGGCTACCATATTCCCAGGTATCGCTGAGACTTTCCATTAAGGCGATCCCTTCATCTAAGCGCCCTTGAGTTTCTAACACATGAGCAAGGGCGTGGTGTGCCCAACGGTTATCTCGTTTCAGGGCGATCGCTTGCCTGGCATATGTTTCTGCTTCTGCTAAACGATGACACTCTTCTAGCCCGAAGGCCAACATTCCGTAGATATACGGGTTGTGACGATTGGCGGCGAAAACTTTTTCGGCAATTCGCAGCATCCCTTGACTGTTACCGGAATTTCTATAGTGGTATTGTGCAACATGCAACGAGGCTAAATCGCGGGGATAGCTATCAGCGATCGCTTCATGGTGAGCGATCGCTTGGGCAATATCTCGGTTTGCCCATGCTTCAATTGCAGCAACATAAAGTTTTTCGCGATCATTAGCGTGGGTGAGGTTTGCTTTTGCCACATTGAGATAAGATGTCGCCTGAGTTAAGGCAACAGAGCCACCAGCAAACAGATAAAAGGCGGCAGCTTGAGCATTGGCGATCGCACAGGCTGGATCTGCCTCAACTGCTTTGAGAATAACTTGGGCATCGTTACCAACACCCAATAATTGATCGACAAAGCTATCGATGGCATTTACTGCTGCTGATGAGTCGGTAGTAATTTCGAGTTCAAATGCATCTTTTACCATTGGTTTCCCAGAGCATTGCACTGCTACAAGCATAACTTTGCAAAAGCTAGGCTATAGACTACTGTATCTCAATCGTGTTACCGGAGTTAATAATGATTTGATTAAGAATTTCGTACAAATGCTCATGTGATGGCGATCGCTATTCTCAAAATTAAGCAGTTTAGGAGTTGCGATCGCCTCTGAAAACGCCAAGACACACAACTACTTTTGTTGGTGTTAGTTTTTTCCAGAAGTTATTTTTTCACCTTCGTAAGCGAGAGCCTGATCACCTGCTTGGGCAAATGTGTGGGCGAGTTCAACTAGCTGTTGTCGCTCTTGCTCATCAAAAATACCAGCTGGAGGAGGCATCCGTTTCTCTTTGATTTGGTGCACAGTTTCGTGCCGTAAAGAGAGTGCCTGATTGGGATAACTCAGGATTAATAAGGGATTTTGCTTACTGGCATTGTCAGGACTGTGGCAGACAACACAAGCATTCTGCCGCAGTTTTACTTCAAACGCACGATAAGCAGCATCAAATTTGGCGATATGTGGGTTCGATGGAGCAATTTTTTGCGGTCTATTGATTTTTTGGCAATTGTATGTTTGGATTACCCAAGTTCCCGCCTTACTGATTCCTGGCCCAATAGCAGTCCTAGAAGTACTGTGGCGCGACTTATTAAGTCAAAAACTGCTGCAAGCTACACTCAGTATTTTATCGGTGTTTTGTATTGTTGGTATGGTCTTGGGTGTGATTGTAGGTAAGGCTTTAGCAGCTTTCGCCAAAGTTTCTCGTTTTGGTCAAGATTTGCTAATTGTGATGAGTTCAATGCTGTATCCCTTACCTGCGATCGCTATTTTACCCCTAGTGATCATTTGGTTTGGGTTAACTTCTGTTTCTCTAATCGTAGTTACTGCCCATGCTACAACTTGGCCTATTGCCCTGAATACAGAAATGGGACTAAGTACCATAAACCCAACGGTTCTGATGGTGGGGAAAAACCTCGGTCTAAATGGTTTCAGACTGATTCGATAAATTATGCTCCCTGCTGCATTGCTTCACATTTTAACAGGCTTGAGAACTGCTTGGGCTTTTGGTTGGCGCACTGTAATTGCATCTGAGTTAGTCTTTGGTTCAGGGGGTGCTACTAGCGGTTTGGGATGGCAGATTAATAACAGTCGCTACTTCCTCCAAACCGATCGCGTATTTGCCGGATTAGTGGTGATTGCAATTTTGGGTTTAGCTGTCGATTATATTTTTCGATTAATTGAAATCAAAACTGTAGAAAAATGGGGTATGAAACGTAGTTAAACTTGGGTTTGGATGAAGTATTAAAGGCGGTTGTTGTTGTTGTAATGTCGAGTTGAGAGAATTAGGCGTAGGCGTAGCCCGTCGTAGACATCGCTTCCAAACAAGATCCAATCAAAGCGGATTTAGCCTTTATTTGACTGTGGAAGTAAGCCCAACTCTGCATAAATTGGATGCACTATCTTTCTTATTTGGGGTAGTTGTCTACTAAAGAAATATGCTCCTAAAATGCAACAAATTCCGCCAAATAATAAAGCATTGGTAACACCCAGATGACCTGCCAATGCCCCGAAAAATAAATTACCAAAAGGCAAGATTCCTAAAAAACCAGTTGTAAATAGACTAGTTACTCTACCTCTTTTATCTTCATCCAGAAGAATCGATTGCATAAAGTTATTAATAGAAGCCAGAGTTAGAGTATTATTCATACCTATAATAAACATGAATACTAGACAAATCTCTAAATTGGTTAAGCGAGAAAAAACTATTAAACCTAAACCGAGAATTGCGGCAGAACTTGCTATAATTTTTCCCAATCCGATGACATTTTTTCTGGAGATCAGATAAATACCTGAAACTATGGAACCCAGTGCCGAAGCTGTCATCAAAAATCCCATAGTCTCAGCGTTACCCTTCAAAACTTCTTGAGCAAAAATGGGCACTAAATTGACATGAGTCATTCCCATAAAACAGATAATAATTTGTAATATCAATAAATATTTAATTGGCAAAAATTCGTATGCGTAAACAAATCCTTCTTTGAGGTTTTCCCAAATTTGGGATTTTTGAGTCAAGGAATTATTTATGATTGGGTTTACTTTGACAGTTAAGATTGCAGATAGAAAAGGTAGATAACTAATACTATCTACTAAAAAACAAGAAGCTGTACCAGATCGAGCAATTAGTAAACCCCCAATCATCGGACTAACAAACTTCGCTGTATTAATCAAGAATGAATGGCAAGCCATCGCACTATAAGTATCTGATTTTTTATCCAAAAGTCTGGGAATAATTACCTGACGTGCTGGTAAATCGAAAGCTTTTACCGTTCCCTGAAGCGTACCGATGACAATAATCCATGCAACATTGATGTTCCCACTAAGAGTTAGAAATGTTAGTGTAGAAGATAGTATAATAGATACTAGCTGAGTAGTTAATAGGACATATCGTAAGTTCCAGCGATCTAGTAATACTCCTATCAAAGGAGTAATAATCAAGCCCATAGCTTGATTTGTAAATCCAGCCACACCAACTAATACAGCCGAATTAGTTATTTGATAAACTAGCCATACCAAAGCAATTTGAGTCATCCAAGACCCAAAAAAAGATAAGCTTTCTCCAATAACGAAACAAGAAAAATTAACGGATTTCAACGCAGACGGAAGTTCAAAATAAACAAAATTTAGCTTGTTTTTTTGGAAGTTTCCTCTATTACTTGGTATCATGAATGTTTCCCTGGTTAAAAATTGTTCCAGCCCTGTTTTTTCAAAATAGATTTCAATTGAAAATATTAATTAGTGGTTTGTAATGAGTGATTGCTCGCTAAATTTCAAGGGCTATAGCTGAATGGCATTAAGTTAAAATACAGCCTTTGCCCTGACTGGTTAAGAGCCTCAAGGCTCTTAACCAGTCAGGGAGGCAGAGCCTCTCGGAATACATTCCCAGTCTTAAGACTGGGAACGAGGCGACGAGGCGACACAAGCCTTTGGGCTTTTCCTTTAACCCATTACGCTTGGAGAAGATAATTTGCACGGACGAGGACATTAGTAGAGACATTGCATTGCAACGTCTCTACTATTTTTTTGATGGAGTTTTAGCAGACTTACATATTACCAGCCCTGAAAGAGTATTAGCAAAGCTTAATGTTTGTAACACAGAAAGTTTGTATGCTTAGTATTACAACAAGAAAATAGCACAATATGATTACAATATGTATTATACCATGTCTGGTCGAATACCCATAATTCTTACAAATCAACCCCCAACCCCTACCGCCAAGCAGCAAAGGTTTGGGGTGGTTGATCCTCAATTAAGCACAGGTGAGAAGATCATAGCCAAGCTCGGTCGTATTGAACAGGCCAGAGTTTATCGTGTCCCAGTTGTTTGGCTGCCAGATGTGGCCAGTAAGGATTGCGGAGTAGTTCACGTCCTAACAGCACTATATCAGCTACTTCTGTGCGAATAATCTCGTCAGCTTGCTCAGGGGATGTAATTAAGCCCACGGCTCCTGTATGGATATTGGCTTCGCGGCGGATGCGTTCGGCAAACTCAGTCTGATAACCAGGTTTGATTGGTATATTAATGCCCGGTATAATACCGCCCGATGAAGTATCGATGAGATCAACTCCTAGAGACTTAAGTTTGTCACTTAAAGCGATACTTTGCTCGATGTCCCAACCCTTATCTACCCAATCGGTGGCAGAAATACGTACCCACAGTGGATATGTCTCAGGCCAAACCTCTCGGACTGCTTGAACAACTTCTCTAAGCAGACGAGTCCGGTTTTCAAAGCTGCCACCATAATCATCTTGCCGTTGGTTAGAAAGAGGTGAGAGAAACTGGTGCAGTAGATAACCGTGGGCAGCATGGATTTCAACTACCTTGAAACCAGCTTCCAGAGAACGTTTGGTAGCTTCGACAAAGGCTTCAATAACTCCCTGAATTCCCTGAAGACTTAGGGCTTCTGGAACTGGGCTATCTTTGCTAAAGGCGATCGCACTACTCGAAACCAAGGGACGCCAACCTTCCTGAGATTCATCTAGCGCTTTTCCTCCCTTACTGGGTTTAGCAGTGCTGGCTTTTCTACCTGCATGAGCAAGTTGAATACCTGCAACAGCTCCGAAGTTATGAATCAATGCCACAGTTTTGGCTAAAGTTTCAATATGTGCATCTGACCAGATTCCCAAATCTTGGGGGCTAATGCGTCCGCGAGGTTCTACAGCTGCTGCTTCTGCTATCACTATACCTGCACCGCCAACTGCGCGAGAAGCTAGATGAATAACGTGCCAATCATTAGCATATCCATTTGTACTGGAATATTGACACATCGGTGAAACAGCGATGCGGTTGCGAAAGGTAACTTCACGAATCTTGAATGGTTCAAACAGGTGTGCCATTAATATTAATTCCTTCTCTTGTTAGGTGAAAGAAATTGGGGACGAATTTGCAGCATGAACTCGAATTTGCATTAAACAGTTGGAGATTTTGTGTTACATACACTGAAATGAGCGATAAACGCCACAGCCAACAAAAAGAATCCCAATGCACAAACGCCGTTCCACTGCCACAATCCCCAGGTATAAGTACCGATAAAAGAGCCGAGTGCGCCGCCAGTGTAGTTAGTGACCATGTACACTGTATTCAAACGGCTCTCAGCATTTGGAACTAAGTTATAGACGCGGATTTGGTTTGAAACGTAACCAGTGTGCATTCCCAAATCAAGAATAAGCACTCCTAATATATGACCCATTAAATGAGTTCCACCAGCTATCCAAAGGATGACAAAAGCTGATAGAGATAGAACAACAGCTATTCGCCCAAAGGAACTAACAACAGTAGCCCCACTGCATAGCCAGTTTGGGTGAGAGTGGGAATAAATCCCACCTGTTGGACAGAGATATTCAAGCTACGTCCCATATCAGCCAGTAGTGGCTGATTATAGTAGACATTAGCCATTGCTAAACCACGAGCGATCGCTAAAGTTAAAACGGTACTTCGCTGCGTCAGCGAATTTTTATCAGTGGTCAAAATGTGCTGCTTTTAACTCGTTATTATGCACCCAAATATGGAATAGTAGCTTAAATACTTGTTGAATGACTAGAGTCCTCATCAGGACTTGGATGAATAGGCTGATCATCAGGCTTTTGGCTCTGCAATTCCCAGATATCGTCTTTTCCTAGTTCTTGATCCACTAATAACTGTAGATGATCTGGTAATTTAGTTGTTTGCCAAATTGACCAAATTTCTCCACAACATAATTCATTTTCAATTTTTCCGAAATACATGGGTTTATTCTCCAAGTAATGTGACAATTTAAGTTTAGTAACTGGTAATTTAGTAAAGATGAAGTATAAAATTTTCATCTTTGATTCTTTCACCATCTTTAAAATACAGGTACTATTCGCCCCTGATACTACTTGTTAATAAAATCTCTAACTTGTGGAGCGTTAAGAAGTTTGTTTAGCTTCTGAATTTTTGGCTCATTTTCTCGACCCTGTAATATGACTAATGCCAAGGCATACTTTTTATCTTTAGCTGTCTCCCGTCCCATAGATTGCGGTGTTATTCCTGCTAGAGCAACAATTTGAGCCGAGGAAACAATAAAGTCTACATCATTAATAGCTCGAACTACTTGGACTCCTTCTACTTCCTTGATTCGCAAGTTTTTAGGATTCTCGGCTATATCTCTTTGAGTTACAAATTTTTTAGTATTTTCCTTAAGTTTTATTAAGCCATTATTTGCCAGTAACCTCAGTCCTCGATCATTATTTATTACATCATTGGCAATTGTGACAGTGGCATTTTGAGGAACCTCATTCACAGATTTGAGGCTTTTTAAGAAAAGACGGAGTGTGCTTAAAGAAACTAGATTTAATGGGATTAAATTGATTTTGAGTTCCTTGACAGCATTATTCATGAAAGGTCGATGTTGAAAAAAATTGGCATCGATTACTTTGTCTCTTAAAGGTATATTCGGTTGTATCCAGTCATTAAAAGTCACAACTTTTACTTCTAATCCTTCCTGAGGTGCTAGTTGAGTATCTACAAACTTCAAAATATTTTCAGATATGATTCCCGTCACCCCGACTTGAATGACTTCTTTTTGTGCAGTTGCTTGGGCTGTACCACTGTTACCTGCTATTGGACAATTTAATTGCATATTACGGTAAGTTTATAGGTTTAACGTAGTATTGACTATAAGATTTGCATAGATGAAGAGAAAAAACAAGGGTAGAGGCATACAGTTCCAAGCCTCTACAGCCAATTTATGTGGGAGAACGGGTTGCCGCCTGCGACAACGGGCTATCGGGATAATCTGCTGGACTAGTACCGCAAGGCGGAAGTCACTCATTCAAAAGTCAAAAGTATTACGGAATGGGCTTTTTAAGGTTTTTAAATGATTGCTCTATTTACGCCGTGTTGTACTAATGATCGCAGCACCTGTTTTAAAAAAAGTAGTGTCAATTGCAGTCATAAACCGCGTCCACCTTGAAAACTGTAGTTCTTTCCATATGAAAAGAAAAACCCTCATCCCCCAGCCCCTTCTCCCAATATTGGGAGAAAGGGAGCCGGAAAAAAGTCCCTGTCCTTACTGGGAGAGGGATTTAGGGTGAGGGCAAAAACTACGGTTCTCAACATAGATGAGGTTTAGTTTGGTATAATCTTTAATTTAAATTTGGTAATTGACTCTTTCCATCAACAAATAATTACAAATTACGAATTACGGATTGTTAATGCACTTCCACTTCAAACCCTGATTCGTGTAAATATTACAAGGCTTGAGTCACATTTGCTGCCTCTAGTTCGATGTGAAACTGACCAACGCGGCGATCGCCTACGGTTTCGATGCTACCGCTGAGGATATTAATATCAACATGAAAACGACGTGCTAAAGTGGCGAAAATCGGCTGACTTGCTTGTTCTCCCGCAAAGGCGATCGTTGCTAGCACTACGCCAAAACGTGCTATAGCTTTTATTAGTGCCATTCACTTTTAGATACTGTGAACTTTTTTATCGGTTGTGCTGTTTGGGCATATAAAGGTTGGGTGGGCGAACTCTATCCCCAAGGCATTCGCACTGCCGATTTTCTCCATCTCTACAGTCGTCGCTTCACGACTGTAGAAGGTAACACCACCTTTTATGCGATGCCTAACCAAGAAACTGTAACCCGTTGGGCTGCCGAAACACCAACAGGTTTTGAATTTTGTCTGAAATTACCGCGAGATATTACCCATCAAGGGTTGCTACAACCTTATATTCCGGCTGCTTTAAAATTTCTGGAAGGAATGCGCCCTTTAGAGAAGCGTCTTGGCCCAATGTTTGCCCAGTTACCACCCAGTTATGCACCTGCATTGCTTGACGATTTGACCAACTTTCTCGAAGCTTGGCCGCGTACAGAAGCACCCCTAGCGCTGGAAGTTCGGCATCGCGACTGGTTCAGGGAACCCCATGCTAGTAATTTAACGGTGCTTTTAGAAAAGCTAGGTGTGGGACGGGTACTCTTAGACTCGCGCCCCATCTACACTGGAGATGATGACCCCCAGTTACAATCGGAACGGCGTAAACCTAAATTACCCTTGCAATTGAGTGTGACAGCACCTTTTACTCTGATTCGGTTTATTTCTCATCCAAATTTATCAGTGAATCAGCCGTTTATGGAAGAGTGGGTAAGGCAGATTCAGCAATGGTTGCAGACGGGAGTGCGAATTTATTTCTTTGTCCATTGTCCAATAGAAGCGCGATCGCCTAGCATAGCCCGTCACTTCCAACAGCTATTAGAACAGAACGATACACCAGTTCCACCCCTACCTTGGAATAATCTTGAGCATCCCCCCAATCAGCTCAGTTTATGGTCTTGAAAAGCAGGGTGCAGGGGGAGTAGGGGAGTAGTCCCACAGAATGAAATTTATAATTTTTTAACTTTTAGAAGATATCTAATGTTTAGTAATTAAAAAAAGAGCGATAATTAGTTTTACGATACTTTTCTGTTAAAGCTTCATATTCCTTTCTCCTTGACAAAAGGGGTAATAGCCCCATTTGTTAAATCGTGATGAGGGTTTAAGTGATGCATAAATATATTTAACAGAAAAGCATTGATTTTTAATGTATATGTGATTTCAGCGATTTTTTTGAGAGCAGTTACATCAAAGGAGGTTGAGATGAATCGTCTTCTTTATGAAAGTTCAGTCTCATATAAAGGATATCTTATCATTCCATTTCTTTTTGGGCGAGCTGATAATTACGATATTTATTCGTATAAATTGCTATCTGAGATTGGGCACAGAAACCAATTTCATAAAGCAGAAAACCCAGCCGGAATCTATGGAAGTTGCGTTAGTAATATCGTTGATATTGCTAAAGAACATATTGATATTGCTCAAAATTCCGAATTTATTCATCGGGGCGATAGTTTTAAGTCTCGCTACATTTATCGAAACAATTTGATTATCATCTTCCAAGAAGGAGATAAATGTTTTTATGACCATTACCCACCAGAGTTATTGAATAATATTGCAGCTCCCAAATTATTCAAATCCGAATATGAATGTCTGAGTTGGATTAAGCAAGGGCTTAATGGGCAACATGTGTGGCAAAGAACTATTTGAATAAGGCAGGAGTTATCCAATTTTAGATTTTGAATTTTGAATTTTGGATTGAAGAGAAATCTAAAATTGGTAGAGTTACGAATAAAACAAGCTTAATATCTTGTTTTCACCTCGTTCCCAGTTTCCGACTGGGAACGCCTATTTTGGGGCTGCCGTCTCCCTGACTCGCGGCAGAGCCGCAATTGATTTGCATTTCCAGCCAGAGGCTGGAAACGAGGTTTTCTGGGGACTTTAGCTTAAGTTGACACGGATGAGCATTGGTGTGCCCCTACCAATGTATTTATATGATTATTAAAGTGAAACGGTGTCATCTCTGTCCGGTGAAAGTTTTATCATTAAAACCGTAGGGGGCAGGGGGAGTTTTGAATTATAGGTAATTAAGCCAACTTGATATTATCGAATGAAATTGTGTGAGTCATTTAATCTACTTTCATGACGAAATTTTTGAGCGGAAAAATAAGAAATTTTGTTTTTGTTGTAGAATATTACTTTTAAATACTTTTCTAAAATACCCAAAAGTATCTAACTGCACATCTTGGCTATGATAAATAATTTTACTAACTGGCAACCTGTGAGCGTGTAACTTATGACTATTAAAGATCCTAAGGATAATCTTCTGGTGAGTAGATAAATAATTTGATATTCAAAAAATAAATTAGTGAGATGTATGTTATGGTTTTTATAGGAATCAAAAAAGTGAAAACACAAAAAGACTTCAAGACAAGTTTGAGGCAAGCTCAAGAAAGTTTTTTTGCTCTGGTAAGTCCACTTCAATTCGCTACATCTTTTTGCCACAAAAATCTAAAACTAGATTGAGTAGGATAGTAGCCTTTGTAACAACTTGAAGTCAATCAAAATTTATCTGGGTATGAGCCAATAAGAGTTGGCTAACCTAGCTAGAGCATTACCCGTTAAAGGCAATTACTCTTGGAGTCTGGGAAGAAAGACTCTTAGTACAGCCTGACAAATCCATAAAAATACAGAATATTTACGAACTTAATCTTGCGGAAACAAACATTTTCAACCGCGAACTAAGTTGAAGCAGTTGCTGACTTTTGGAAGGAAAACTTCAAGCAGAATGGTGTAGTTCCAGAATTTTCAGGAATTTAACCATACTGTCAAAAGTCACCAAGATATTATCTAAGCCAGAGTATTAGGGGTTGCCTGTGCAGGCTTTATAGTACTGCACCTGTAGCTACCTACCACTTTTGGGCTGGAATTTATCCTGCTGCATCAATCACTAAACGAGAAGCGCTATTGAAGTTCTTGGCGACTGACATCAGCAAAATCAGAGAAGTTGTGGCGACCATTTAAGAGTGGATTGCAATTTGGTTGGTTGTGTGGTTCAGAGAACAAATCTGCGTTCATTTGAATTCCTGCTGCAACCACTCTTGAGGCTTGAGCAACCATTTGGGATTCTGTGACAACAACTGACAATGCTGAAGTCAAAGTTTTAAAGGCTTCGTTATTACGAGATAGAGATTTCTCTATCCCTTAAGGCATCGCTTCGTGGGTAAATATATTCTGATTTTAACTGTTTTTGTCAGGGTGCGATGTTTAGCGACAAGTTCCTACACGTCTACGCCAATAGGCTCTACTTCCCAACACCACCAAGGGTGAATGTCTCACATCAAGCTTCCGACCCATCAGCTAAATCATTTTAGGAAAACACAACCATGACTGAAGAAAAGATTAGACAAATAGCTTTCTATGGTAAAGGTGGTATTGGTAAATCTACCACCTCTCAAAATACCCTAGCAGCAATGGCTGAAATCGGTCAACGCATTCTTATTGTTGGTTGCGACCCCAAAGCTGACTCTACCCGTTTGATGCTACATAGCAAAGCTCAAACAACCGTTCTTCACCTCGCTGCTGAACGTGGTGCAGTAGAAGATATAGAACTCCATGAAGTGATGCTCAAGGGTTTCCGTGACGTTCTTTGCGTAGAATCTGGTGGTCCAGAACCCGGTGTAGGTTGTGCAGGTCGTGGTATCATCACCGCCATCAACTTCTTAGAAGAAAACGGTGCTTACCAAGACTTAGACTTCGTATCTTACGACGTGTTAGGTGACGTTGTGTGCGGTGGTTTTGCTATGCCTATTCGTGAAGGTAAAGCACAAGAAATCTACATCGTCACATCTGGTGAAATGATGGCGATGTATGCTGCTAACAACATTGCTCGTGGTGTTCTCAAGTATGCTCACACTGGTGGCGTGCGTTTGGGTGGTCTGATTTGTAATAGCCGTAATACTGACCGGGAAATCGACCTAATCGAAACCTTGGCAAAACGGTTGAACACCCAAATGATTCACTACGTACCTCGTGACAACATCGTTCAACACGCAGAATTGCGCCGGATGACTGTTAACGAGTATGCACCTGACAGCAACCAAGCTAATGAATATCGGACATTGGCTAACAAGATCATCAACAACACACACCTGTCTATTCCTACACCCATCGAAATGGAAGAACTAGAAGAATTGTTGATTGAATTCGGTATTCTCGAAAGCGATGAAAATACCGCAATGCTGGTTGGCAAAAGTGCTACTGAAGCACCTGTATAAAGTACTATTAAGTAAATAATGGTTTAGGGTGGGCAAGCAGCCCACCCTTTTTTTGGTTAAAATTTGATTTTATAGCAATGAAATAATAAAGTTATGACAGTAGAAGATTAGGTAATTTTGTGAGTTTTGATAATTTATGTAAGATTTTAGCTGAAAAATATCCAACAGATTTTGAGCATTGGTTGCTAACGGTCGATGCTAGAGAAATTAAAGTTTAAAAACTGAATTAAGTATCGAATCAATTCGCGCAGATTATGTTACATTTTTACAAATAGAGAATAGAATTATGCATATTGAATTTCAAACAACAACTTCAATCCCTAATAGGGGTTTTGATGAATTGCAATATAACTATCAATGCTTCTAAATTATCAGGTTCAGCTTTCAATCCCTAATAGGGATTTTGATGAATTGCGATCACAGGAGTCTGAAATCCAAGCTATATTTAGTTTTCAAGGTGCTGTTGCGCGATTCAAGAGCAATCATAAACATTAGAGAATTTGTTTGGAAAGAGTGCCAAGAAAGTTTAAAGTCTAAAACCCTTTTTTGATAAGCATTTCAGAAATTGTGTGGATGATGATTAGGCGAATAATGGGTTGAAAGCCTTACTGGAGTAGGGATAGAAGCGCTTTTTTGAGACTGTGGAATTTGTCCGCCTACCCTTGGACGCATTTGATATACAGGAACCTAGCCAGAAGGGGACTCAGCAAAGAAAATTGTTTCGTCCCGTGACTGTTCTTTGCCAATACGTTCAACTTTTCGCTGACAACAGCCACAGAGAAAATAAAAGCGAACGTTGTCAGTGTCGGGTTTAATCAATTTAGCTAAACGCGATCGCAGCTTTAATACTGAGTGGAAATGATATCGCACTCAAGGACTTGAGCGTCTCTGCTGAAGCGCTGGGTAGCACGGTAGTTCCCATTGTTCAGATCCAAATACTGGGGAAATTATTAAAATTTCAAGTTTAAAGTGAGTAAAATGTAAGTACGTGATATACTACGTCTCTGACTTACCCTGGTTTTATGGCACTGCCAATTGTTGCAATTATCGGACGCCCAAATGTGGGCAAATCCACCCTGGTTAATCGACTCGCCGGGGAACAAACGGCGATTGTCCATGATGAACCGGGAGTGACACGCGATCGCACTTACATGCCAGCTTTCTGGAATGGTCGCGAATTTTTAGTCGTAGACACTGGTGGTTTAGTCTTTAATGATGATACCGAATTTTTACCACTAATTCGCCAGCAGGCAATGACAGCGCTTGCAGAAGCATGTGCCGCTATTTTTGTAGTAGATGGTAAAACAGGCCCCACATTGGCAGATTTAGAAATCGCCGAATGGATGCGCCAACAACGCGTACCTGTGCTACTAACTGTAAATAAATGTGAATCCCCAGAACAAGGCTTAATCCAAGCTGCCGAATTTTGGGAATTGGGATTGGGCGAACCTTACGCCATTTCCGCGATTCATGGCAGTGGTACAGGAGAGTTACTCGATGAGTTAATTAATCACATACCTGCTATTGAAGATATCCCAGAAACTAATGAAATCAAAGTAGCAATTGTGGGACGCCCAAATGTGGGCAAATCGAGCTTACTCAATTCTTTTGTCGGGGAAGAGAGGGCAATTGTTAGCCCAATTTCTGGCACCACCCGCGATGCTATTGATACTTTTATTGAACGAGACGGACAAAGCTACCGCTTGATTGACACCGCTGGCATTCGCAAAAAGAAACACATAGAATACGGCACAGAATTCTTTAGTATTAACCGTGCTTTTAAAGCGATTCGCCGCGCTGACGTGGTTTTATTAGTACTAGATGCTGTAGATGGAGTAACTGAGCAAGACCAAAAATTAGCTGGGCGGATTATCGAAGAAGGTCGAGCTTGCATCATCGTCGTTAATAAGTGGGATGCTGTCGAAAAAGACTCTTACACAATCTACGATTACGAAAAAACTCTGCAATCACGGTTACATTTTACCGAATGGGCAGAAACAATCTTTGTGAGTGCCTTGTCAGGACAACGGGTAGAAAAAATTCTAGAGTTGGTGAAAACGGCGGCTGAATCACACAAACGCCGTGTCAGCACATCAGTTATTAACGAAGTCTTAACAGATGCCGTCAGTTGGCATTCACCGCCAGCATCCCGTGGTGGGCGTCAGGGCAAGATTTATTATGGTACACAAGTAAGTAGTCAACCACCAACGATCGCCTTATTTGTCAATGATTCCAAACGCTTCAACGATAACTACCGCCGCTACATTGAACGCCAATTCCGGCAACAGCTAGGATTCAAGGGCACGCCAATGATTATACTGTGGCGGAGTAAAAAAGTCCGTGATGCCGAAACTGGTAATGTTAATAGAGCAACTCGCGTTAAATTAAGTTAGGAGTACAGACGCGATTAATCGCGTCTGTACAGGAGTTATGAGTTAAAGTCAGAATTGCTTGCTCACTATAGAACCCTATCGACTTGAGTTTGATAGCGGTACAAGGTGAAAGTTATGAGAGTTAAAGTTAAAACTCCTAACTCCTCACTCCTAACTCTTAACTCTTAACTTTAAAATGGATTTATTGCGATCGCTGCCACTTGGACTTTATTTAGAACAACCCCAAACTTGGCTGCATAAAATCGATCCGCGAGTCAAGTTCGCCTGGTTGATGAGCTTTTTAACAAGCTATATTTTGGCCAACAGTTCTTGGCGGCTGCTGCTGGTGGTAGTATTAATTATTGCCACCTTGATTGCCAGGATTCCTCGACGAGTATGGCAGCAGCAAATGGGTTGGCTGTTAATCCTATCGTTTTTTGTCTTAGCGATCGGAGCGATCAGTCCTGATGGAATGGGTGTAGATTATCAGCCACGCCTGCCAGCTAATGAACAAATATTAACCCAGCCATCAAACTCCAATAATATTGTTCAACAGCAAGTAGTTGAGAAAAAAAAATACAGCTACGTGCTATTTCACAAAGGCCCAGTGAAAGTAACTCGCTATTCTTTGGATTTGGCAGTACGCCTGAGTACACTTATATTTACCGTGATTTACAGCACCAACCTGTATCTGCTGACAACCGCACCAGAAGAAATCACATCTGGCATAGAAAGCCTGATGCAACCCCTGCGACGCCTGAAGTTGCCTGTCACAGAAATTACTTTAACTTTAACCTTGTCCTTGCGCTTTATTCCCCTGGTATTAGAAGAAGTACAAAACTTATTTCGCTCCGTGATGACAAGGGCAATTAATTGGAAAAAGCTGGGATTGAAAGGAGGATTCAAAGTTTGGATGACAGTTGCAGAGAGACTGTTAGAAAATCTGCTCTTACGAGCCGATCAAATGGCGAATGCAATGATGGTGAGGGGTTTTACCAGTCCCAATGAGCATCGAGTGCAGTGGCACGACTTAAGATTAAAAGGGCGTGACTGGCTTGCTATTGCAACTTTAATTTTATTCTGGGGAATACGGCTAGCTATTGGAACTCAGGTCTAATTTTGCCCTGAGAAAATGGTAATAGGTAATAGATAATTGCATTTTGTCAAGGGTCAGTAGTCGTAGTTATTTGTACTCACTGCTGAAAACTGTTAACTAACTATTGACAACGCTTCTAAACAGTATGACCAAGCCTTGGTATTGGCGATCGCTACCCTTAGAAAAGCGCACAGGTTCGGAAGTTTTTGCTGCTCTTTTTCGCCGCACTGCCGCCCCGGGAATTGCTACCCTACTAGAAAGTCCCTATCCAACGCCAATCGATCATCCCCAACTCAACCAATATTCTATCTGTACAGGCGCTCCTCGCATAGTAGATGGCATCCCACAGATGTGGACACCAGAAGTAGGAGAGGTTTTTCCCTTCCTAAAAAAGTTGTTACAGCAAGGAGTAGCGGGAGATGAGGAGGAATTTACTCCCCCTGCTTCCCATCTTCCCTTTACTGGCGGTTGGTTGGGTTGGCTAGGCTACGATGTGGCATGGGAAATTGAACAGTTACCCCATAATAAAATTGATCCCCTCCCCTTTCCCATAGCTTTTTGGTACGAACCAGATTGTTTTGCCGTTTTGGATCATGCACAACAAATTCTTTGGCTAGCCGCCAGTGATGCAAGTGGACTTGATGAGTTAGAAAAGAAGTTAGCAAAGAAAGACGCGGGGAAAGAATTCTCCGTGTCTCCCTGTCCCTGCATCCCCGTGTCCTCTTCGCTCCCCCTATTTTTGACATCTCAGGCAGATTATGAAACAGCTGTCAACCAGGTGAAAAAATATATTCAAGCCGGAGACATCTTTCAGGCAAATCTTTCATTGCGATTTCAAGCGTCTACATCGGCTTCTGGTTGGGAAATTTATCAAGCCTTGCAAAAAATCAATCCTTCTCCTTTTGCCAGCTATTGGCAAACGCCTTGGGGGGAACTGATCAGTTGTTCGCCGGAACGGTTAGTAATGTTGCAAAATCGGCAAGCCGAAACCAGACCGATCGCCGGAACGCGATCGCGTGGTGTCACTCCAGAACAAGATATGCAACTGGCCCAAGATTTACTCAGCAACACTAAAGAACGTGCAGAACACATCATGCTAGTGGATTTGGAACGCAATGATTTAGGGCGAGTTTGTGAATGGGGAACGGTTGCTGTTGATGAATTGCTGACAATTGAGCGATATAGCCATGTGATGCATCTTGTCAGCAACATCAAAGGTACTTTAAAAGGCGAATGTACTACCATTGATTTGATTCGCGCCACGTTCCCAGGTGGCACAATTACAGGTTGTCCTAAAGTCCGTTGCATGGAAATTATTGAAGAATTAGAACCCGTGCGGCGCAGCTTGTTCTACGGTTCTTGTGGCTATTTAGATTGGCGTGGTCATTTAGATTTAAATATCTTAATCCGCACCCTGCTATTAGCTCCCGCGTTTCAAGAAGGTAGGGGAGCAGAGGAGGCAGGGGAGGCAGGGGAGGCAGGGGGAGTAAATTTTTCTTCATCTTCCTCATCTCTCTCATCTCCCCACTCAAGACTCATCCCCCAGCACTCAGCACTCAACATTGTCTGGGGACAAGTTGGTGCAGGAATTGTCGCAGACAGCGATCCTGAGAAAGAATGGTATGAATCTCTGCACAAAGCTCAGGCACAACTTGCAGCGCTGAAAATGCTAGATAATCAATAGAAGATAGTTTTCTTTGCTGTCCCCACTCTCCACTCCCTTATTCTGTTAGCTATTTTGTGCCATTGGGCGACAGTTGTGGCAGTATAGAAAGAAGTTGAAAAGTTCGCTGTTACCGTTGGGAACTTCAAAGGGTGTTTTTCCTGGCAACGCCGAACTTCGACAACAGGATCAGGACTATTTTGTGCCTTATCCCTACAGATTGGTAAATTGAAATCACCAAAGCAGATGGTGATGTTTATCAACCAGCCTCTACTCTGTAGAATCTACGCTTTGCGGCTTCTGTTGTACCATTTCGCTTCACTACCACTAGCTTCATCTGCCCATTAGGAACTAGATCAAGGTCTTCGTAACCGCAGTTTTGCATTTTAAACAAATATTCAGGCGAATGTTGGTATTATCGTCTGAATGTTTGGAATTCACTGCGAAAAGATATACATACTCCCACCTTGACTCTTAAATGAATCCAGAAAACGCAGAAACTTACATAAACCATCCAACTTGGGGTTTACTCTACAAAATCTGTATGGTTGACGAGAACCAGGATTTGTTCACCACACTTTATGCCCAGCGCTTATTTTTTTTGGTAGCAAATGACGTTAAAGGTGTTAAATTCCAGTCTTTAGGACGGACTGAGGCTAGAATGATGTTGGAAAATCGCTTACGTACCCTGCGTCGCAGTGGACAATCTCAGGAGTACGATCAGCTTCAGAGTGTTTTCCAACGCACCTTCCAATGAGCAGTTCGATTTCCGAACGTATTGTTTCCATTCGCTCCTCACTGCCAACTTCAGTCCGATTGATTGCTGTTAGCAAGCAAGTTTCTGCCCAGGCCATTCGGTCTGCCTATGCCGCAGGAATTCGTGATTTTGCGGAGAGTCGTATCCAAGAAGCCGCCAGCAAACAAGCCGAGTTGCAAGACTTACCGGATATTACCTGGCACTTCATTGGACATTTGCAAAGCAATAAAGCTAAAAAAGCCATCGAGCAATTCTTTTGGATTCACTCCGTCGATAACTTGAAGCTGGCACAGCGCTTAGATCAATTGGCGCAACAGCTAGGAGTGAGTCCCCAGGTTTGCCTGCAAGTGAAAATTCTCCCCGATCCCAACAAGTCCGGTTGGAATGTGCCAGAACTTTTAGCTGATTTACCCACACTCAATCAATACAAAAGTTTACAAATTCAAGGTTTGATGACAATTCCGCCTTCAGGATTAAATGCTGCGGAAATTTTGAATGTGTTTAATCTCAATCGTGAGCTAGCAAAGGAAATCCAGGAGCAAAACTGGTCACACATTAAAATGCAGCAACTATCTATGGGTATGTCAGGCGACTACGAACTGGCAGTGCAAGCAGGTGCAACGATGGTACGATTAGGAACAATATTGTTTGGCGATCGCTCTTAGCCTGTTGATCATCAGCCTTGGAGGTCAGTATTAATAGAGATCAGGATTTGATGACAAGAATTTTGTAACAGACTGGTGCAATTGGAAACAAAGGATATAGTATTGACAAGAGCAATCGCCAAGGAAAAATGGGGTATAAAGAACTTACCTTCGGACAAACCTTAGGATATAATCTTGACTCATTATTATGTTTAGGCGATGCACAGACCTTTCCAATAAGTGTCAGTTCATCGCCAAAACCCGTAGTATAAACTACAAATAGCAAAACACTTGCTGAAATATCCACCGATGTAGCGTAGTTTACCGCCGTTGGCATCGCTCCTAGTTCAATCAATCCTAAGCCAAGTTAAAACAGGCTATTCGCACCAGGAAAGTACACACACAATGAACAACATCTTTTCCAAACTCAGAGACTTTGTGGGTCTAAATGAGCAAGTGGAATACGAGTATTACGAAGAAGAACCAGAAACAGATAATAATAATTACCAAAATCTGTATCAGCAAGAAAATCCCCAACCACCACCACAAGAGAGCGCAACCGCTCAAAATCGACGCTGGCGGGAACCAGTGCCTACAATGGGAGATGATATAGCAGCAGGTTCAAAGCCAATGGGGAATGTGATTGGTATGCCAGGAGCAATTAACGGAATTTCGGAAGTTTTAGTCCTCGAACCACGCACCTTTGAAGAAATGCCCCAGGCAATTCAAGCGCTGCGAGAACGCAAGTCAGTAGTATTAAATCTGACAATTATGGACCCAGATCAAGCTCAACGAGCAGTAGATTTTGTTGCAGGTGGTACTTACGCACTAGATGGACATCAAGAGCGCATCGGTGAGAGCATCTTCTTGTTTACGCCAAGCTGTGTCCAAGTTAGCACCCAGGGTGGCGTTCTTCATGAAGTACCACAACCGCCAGCCCGTCCCTCTCGTCCTACAGGTTCTCCAAATCAAACCTGGGGCAACGAAACTAACCGGATGGCACAATAAAGTTAAATTAGTTGTTAGTCCTTTGTCCTTTGTCATTTGTCGTGGGTTTTGATCATAATGACAAATGACAAACGACTAATGACTAATGACCCTTACGGGTGACGCTACGCACAGTCACTAATGCTACCGCAACTCTTAGAGACGCTGCGTTAACGCTAACGCCACTCACTCATGGGGAGCTACTGCGGTGGACGGGTTCCCCGGCTTAAAGCAAGTGGCGTGGAAACCCCCAGTAAGAGCGTTGGCTCACTAATGACTAATGATCAATGACTATAAAATTTGGCTTAATTGGTGGTGGGGTGATGGGAGAAGCGCTGTTATCCCGCCTGCTTGTGCGTGGAATTTATCAATCATCAGAAGTCATAGTTAGCGAACCGCTACCTTCACGCCTAGATTTTTTAAAACAGCAATATGATGTTGCTGTGACGACAGATAATAGCCAGGTTTTCACCCAAGCAAAAGAAGTTGTCTTTTTGGCAGTGAAACCGCAGGTGTTCAGCGCGCTTGCTCAAGAAATAGCACATATTAATATTCAGAATCAAGAATTAGCAAATATTAATCTTCTGAATAGAGAACACTCACCGCTGATCATTTCCATCTTGGCGGGTGTGCCTTTAAGCCAGCTAGAAGCTGCATTTGTGCAATTGCCAGTTATTAGAGCAATGCCCAACACCCCAGCAACTGTAGGGGCGGGAATTACTGCGATTTGTTTAGGTGCATACACCAGCCCCAAGCACCACCAAATAGCACAGCAAGTTTTTTCTGCTGTCGGGGAAGTCGTGGAAGTATCAGAAGGGCTGATGGATGCAGTCACAGGGCTATCTGGTAGCGGCCCGGCTTACGTGGCGCTCTTGGTAGAAGCACTTGCTGATGGCGGAGTAGCCGCAGGTTTACCTAGAACAATTGCCAATCAACTAGCCTTGCAAACCGTATTGGGCACAGCGAAACTGTTGGAGTCAACCAAACTGCACCCAGCAGAACTCAAAGATCGGGTTACCAGTCCTGGTGGTACAACCATTGCGGGGATTGCCAAGCTAGAACAGGCAGGATTTCGTTCAGCTTTAATTGAAGCAGTAAAAGCTGCCACAGAGCGATCGCAAGAACTGGGAAAATAAAGTTATGAGTAGACGCGATTAATCGCGTCTGTACAGGAGTTATGAATTTTAACTTCTAACTCCTAACTCATAGCCTAACGAAGTTGACAAAGACTCGTTAGTATAGTAATCAATCTGGTTGCAAATGTGATTGAGTGAATTATCCTGCGCCGTCTCCAGAACTTGACTTAGGGTCTATATTTCCCTTTGAACTGGATCAGTTTCAAAAAGAAGCGATCGCGTCCCTGAACGCCGGACGCTCCGTAGTCGTGTGTGCCCCCACAGGTTCGGGCAAAACATTAGTCGGGGAATACGCCATTTATCGCGCCCTGTCGCGAGGAAAACGTGTATTTTATACTACTCCCCTAAAGGCGCTATCGAATCAAAAATTACGTGACTTTCGAGAAAAATTTGGGTTTGATCAAGTCGGACTGTTAACTGGAGATGCTTCCATTAACAGGGATGCACCGATTTTGGTGATGACTACAGAAATTTTCCGAAATATGCTATATGGCACACCCATTGGGCAAATTGGCATCTCATTAGTAGACGTTGACGCCGTGATCCTTGATGAGTGCCACTACATGAACGATCGCCAGCGCGGTACAGTTTGGGAAGAATCAATCATCTATTGTCCTCGGGAAGTGCAACTGGCAGCCCTCTCAGCAACTGTTGCCAACAGCGATCAACTCACCGACTGGCTAAATCGCGTTCACGGCCCAACAGACCTGATTTACTCCGATTTTCGCCCAGTCCCCTTAGAATTTCACTTTTGCAATCCCAAAGGGTTATTTCCCCTGCTGAATGATAGCAAAACCAAAATTAACCCCCGCCTTCAGAAGAAGAAGGGGAGAGGGGGAGAAAGAGAGAAGGGGAGAAGTGGTAGACCTGAGGCTCCTGGCATCATTTATACCTTGAGCCAGTTAGAGCAACGGGATATGCTACCAGCGATTTACTTTATCTTCAGCCGCCGGGGATGTGATAAAGCGGTGGCAGAAGTGGGTGATTTATGGCTGGTAAATAATGAAGAGTCCCAGATTTTGCGCCAACAGATTGATGACTTTTTAGTCCGCAATCCCGAAGCAGGGCGTTCTGGACAAATTGCACCCCTATACCGAGGAATTGCCGCCCACCACGCCGGAATTTTGCCTGCTTGGAAAGCATTGGTAGAAGAACTATTTCAGCAGGGGCTGATAAAAGTAGTATTCGCCACCGAGACACTAGCAGCAGGAATTAATATGCCTGCCCGGACAACGGTAATTTCTACCCTTTCCAAGCGTACCGACACTGGACACCGCCTGTTGAATGCTTCCGAATTCTTGCAAATGGCGGGACGGGCAGGCCGCCGGGGGATGGATAAACAAGGTCATGTGGTGACAGTCCAAACTCCCTTTGAAGGAGCCAAAGAAGCCGCGTATTTGGGAACATCCAAGCCAGACCCTTTAGTAAGCCAGTTTACGCCCAGTTATGGCATGGTACTCAATTTGCTGCAAACCCACACCCTAGAGCAAACCAGGGAACTCATAGAACGCAGCTTTGGGCAGTACATGGCCACCTTGCATTTAAGACCAGAATACGATGAGATTGCCGAACTACAAACACAATTAGCTCAACTTCATGAGCAAATCGCCGCAGTTGATGAAAATGAACTGGCTGTTTACGAGAAATTGCGGCAACGCCTAAAAGTGGAACGCCAGATATTGAAAACCCTGCAAGAGCAAGCGCAGGATGATAGACAACAAGAATTGGGGATGATGTTGGGCTTTGCAGTCTCAGGAACTCTGTTGAGTCTTAAAGGCAAAAATATCACAGTGCCTTCACCTGTAACCGCAATCTTAGTGGGAAAATCGCCTAGTTCTGGTCAAGCTCCTTACTTGGTATGCTTGGGACACGATAACCGCTGGTATGTAGCAACAACAGGGGATGTAGTCGATTTGTATGCCGAACTGCCGCGAGTTGAGGTGCCACCTGATGTACTACCACCGCCAGAGATGCCCTTGAAACCAGGACAGTCGCGCCGTGGTAGTCAAGAAACCTTTGCGATCGCTGGACGTATTCCCAATCCGATAGAATCTTTGTATCTGGCACCAGAAGTAACAGAACAACTCAGTCGCACTGCCGCCATCCAAGAGCAATTAGAAGCTCATCCCTTACATCAATCAGGCAATGCTGCCACGCTTTTCAAGCGTCGCGCCCGCTATGTGGAACTAGAAGCCGAACTCGAACAGTTGCAAGAGCAAGTAGAGCAACAGTCACAACGTCATTGGGAAGAATTTCTCAATTTAATTTCAATTCTGCAACACTTTGGCGCTTTAGATAACTTAGTCCCCACAGAATTAGGGCGAATCGCTGCCGCCATTCGAGGGGAGAATGAATTGTGGTTGGGTTTAGTATTCGCTAATGGTGAATTGGACAACTTAGATCCACACCATTTAGCCGCTGCCGCCGCCGCTTTGGTGATGGAAACGCCTCGTCCAGATAGCAAGGTTAACTTTGAGCTTAGTAATGAAGTGGCAGAAGCCTTGAAAAAATTGCGGGGAATTCGTCACCAAATGTTCCACCGACAACGGCGGTATAACGTAGCGCTGCCTATATGGTTGGAATTTGAGTTAATTGCCATAGTGGAACAATGGGCGCTAGGAATGGAGTGGACAGAACTCTGCGAGAACACCACCTTGGATGAAGGCGATGTAGTGAGAATTTTACGGCGGACGTTGGATTTATTATCGCAAATACCCCACGTTCCCCATTTGCCACACTCTTTCCAGCGTAATGCCCATCGGGCGATGCAGTTGATTGATAGATTCCCTGTGAATGAGGTGGTTGAATGAACAGAACGCTCTTACGCACAGAGAGTATCTGATAATTTCTTTGCGTAAAAGCTTCTGTCCATCTTTGCCTCTTTTTCTCTATGTCCGTCCTCTTCATCAACATTAATTTGAGGTCTTTGAAGTAGTGCTACAAACTGCCCCAACAATGAATTTAAATTTGACCAAAAAATAGTAGTGGTAAGTGGTTAAAAGTGCTTTTTTGGTTTCGTATATGTTTTATACGTAATTAATCACGTGTAAATAACAGAAGTTATAATCCCTGTCAACGCTTTTCAATCCTAATAAACCAGGTTTCCAGTACCCTGCAACTGACGTAAAGAATTTATACACAATGGACAATCGCATCCAAATAACTGAATTGCCCGATCGCTTTCCGCATCAGTAAAATTCAACATGGCAATATTCTGATCTGATACTGATGTGACAATTGTTGAGGAACGTGTAGATGAGGTATACGGTTGCTTTCTCTCTGAATCTCGAATGCACACAAAATCTTTTGCCCCATGTGGGTTAGTGATACAGGTACGACCGTCTTGTGTGTGCATTAATTTCTGTGTAATACTAGTACTAGCATGGGCAGGATGAAATACCGCCAGCGTAGACATCATCGATACAAAAATAGAGGAACTGGAAAGCAAATTCAGGATAATTTTTTTGTTCATAGATTTCCTTGAGAAAATTGTCTACTAGTTTAGGGTATTATATTCACTTTCAAACTTCAAGTGAATTTTCCCTAAGAATAGCTAGCTTGACACTTTTTACTCAAGAAAGTTCCATATCTACCCAGTTTGAGCATAAAGTAGTTGCTACAGCAGAATTCACAAGGCAAACAGGCTTTATGTCTAAATTTGATACCTAACCTAAGTTGTGTACTTCACAAAATTTCAATCTGCTGTATATTCCTTACAGTTCTATTTCGTTATATACATAAACCGTCTATAACTCAAGTTCCAGTCTAATAACTAAAGTCCGTTTTAACGGACTATAACCTTTTCTCAGTCGTCTTTAAACGACTTTCACTATTAAACTGATGAATTCATTTTGAAGTGAGCTAGATAAGAATGAAATAGCTCTGATATTCCCAAGATAGTGATTGTTTGCTTGATGTAAGTATAAGGGCTTAATTAAATTGAAACTCGTAGTCAGTGGCTCTAGCCCTTTAAAATCTTATGCAAAGCGATAAATCGCTGACTACAAACAAAAACTATATCTGATATTATTCTATACAATTGCAAACTAATATGGCTATCTTTACAAAATTAAAAATATTGATTTTAACCAAAAGATAGGACAAATATTTAATAATAAATCTGATATAGATTCTCATTCTTAAATTATCAACTTGTAAAAACTTCTTTTTTTGATTACATTTGGAAAAAGGCTCATATATCAAGTAATTTACTAGCCTCAACAGAAAAAATGAAGCAGAAAGTACATTTAGAATCATCAGGTTGTTCCAACTGTGAACATGACCATCACGAGAATCATAACCATGTTCATAATCATCATGATGAGAATCATAACCATGATCACGACCACGGTGGAGAATTCAATCTGAAAAATGAGGTATTACCTTTGGTAGTGATTTTAAGTTTATATGCACCTGGTGTAATTTTTGAAAATCAATTACATAATACATTCTACTCAATAGGTGAATATTTACTTTTCATCCCTGCTTATTTATTAAGTGGATGGAGTGTTTTAAAAACTGCTGGGCGCAATATACTCAAAGGTAGAGTATTTGATGAAACATTTTTGATGGCAGTAGCGACATTAGGGGCGATCGCAATTCATAAATTACCCGAAGCTGTCGGAGTCATGCTATTTTATAAAATTGGGGAATTGTTTCAAGATATTGCCGTTAGTCGTTCTCGTAATTCTATTAAAGCTTTATTAGAAGTCCGCCCAGACTATGCCAATATCCAAATAGACGGAGAACTCAAGAAAGTATCGCCAGAAACAGTAAAGATTGGGGATATTATCGTTGTCAAGCCGGGAGAAAAAATTCCCTTAGATGGTGAGATTATAGATGGTAATTCGCAAGTTGATACATCTGCATTAACTGGAGAATCTGTGCCGCGAACGGTGAGGCTATCCGAGACAGTTTTGGCTGGGATGATCAATAAAATGGGTGTTCTCAGCATTAAAGTAACAAAACTTTTTGATGAATCTTCCATTGCTAAGATTTTAGACTTGGTACAAAATGCCAAAAGTAAAAAAGCAGAAACAGAGAAATTTATTACTAAATTTGCCCGATATTATACGCCAATAGTAGTTTTTACATCTTTAGCAGTTGCTTTGTTACCTCCTTTATTCATTTCTGGTGCAACTTCTTCAGAATGGGTTTATCGGGCCTTAATTTTATTAGTTATTTCCTGTCCGTGTGGACTAGTTATCAGTATTCCATTAGGTTACTTCGGAGGTGTGGGAGGTGCTGCTAAACGTGGT
Source organism: Nostoc sp. (assembly GCF_036917395.1). Classification (GTDB taxonomy): domain Bacteria; phylum Cyanobacteriota; class Cyanobacteriia; order Cyanobacteriales; family Nostocaceae; genus Nostoc. The sequence continues at coordinate 69,480 of NZ_JBALDI010000060.1, read as the reverse complement.
ATTTTGGTTAAAGGCTCTACATTTTTAGATAGTTTAAATGCAGTCAATACAGTTGTTTTTGATAAAACCGGAACGTTAACTAAAGGAGTATTTCAAGTATCAAAAATAGTACCGCAAAATGGCTTTAATGAACAAGAATTGTTGCAATTGGCAGTCAAAGTCGAATCGCATTCAAATCATCCTATTGCCCAATCTATCCGCAATGCTTCTGATGAAAAAATCGATGCATTAGATGTGAGAGATTATGAAGAAATAGCAGGTTATGGAATTAGGGCCAAGGTTAAAAATCAAGTAGTAATAGCGGGAAGCGATCGCCTATTGCATAGAGAGAATATTGCTCATGATAATTGCCAGTTAGAGGGAACAGTTATTCATCTAGCAGTGGATAATATTTACGCTGGGTATATTGTTATTGCTGATGAACTCAAAGAAGATGCGAAACACGCTATTCAAGCACTCAAGCGAATGGGTGTAGAGAAAACAGTAATGTTGACAGGAGATAATCAAGCGATCGCCTCCCGGATTGCTCAACAGCTTGGCATAGATACTTACGAAGCAGAGTTATTACCTGAAGAAAAAGTCAATGCCATTGAGAAGTTACTCAGCAGCGCCGGCAAGCATGGTAAAGTTGCCTTCATTGGGGATGGTATTAATGATGCGCCAGTGATTGCTAGAGCAGATGTTGGCATGGCAATGGGTGGGTTAGGCTCAGATGCGGCAATAGAAACTGCTGATATTGTGATCATGACAGATGCACCATCAAAAGTGGCAGAAGCAATACAAATTGCTAGAAAAACAAGGCAAATTGTTTGGCAAAATATTGGGTTTGCTTTAGCAATTAAAGCTATATTTATTGGACTGGGTATTTTCGGGATAGCGACAATGTGGGAAGCTGTCTTTGCTGATGTCGGAGTAGCTTTGCTTGCAATTTTCAATGCAACTAGAGCGATGAAATAAAATTATTGGGAAATCAGGAATTCCTAATTGGGAAATTGTAGAAGTTAAAACTAAAGAGTAAGGAGTTATTTATTTAACGCTTCTCACTCATATTCTACTACCCCAAATGGAACCCATGAATTCATCAATCAAAGGCATTGCTACAGCTACTTTAGCTTTACTGCTAAACTATTCAGCAAACCCAGCCTTTGCACTACCCCAGAAAATCAATCATCCAGTGACTGTTGCTAAATCGCAACCATTAACAGACACCTTGATTGTTCCTGGGGAAAGAGTGGGGCCGATTACACGCAAAACCACCAAGCAAGATTTAGTGAAGCTGTTTGGTGCATCCCATCTCATTGATAAAACTATTTCTGGTGCTGAAGGAATGGGTAGTTTTGCAGCTACGCAGGTAAATCTAAATCAGGGGCGATGTCTAACGACAAGCTGCTCCGCATCTACGCTCTTGGTAGTCTGGAGTGATAATACTCGTACTCAACCTCTAGATGTGCGTAACCTGGGTTCAGCTTGGAAAACCCGCGAAGGTATCGGTGTCGGAATCCCTTTGAGCGAGTTACGCAAGAAATTAGGTAATTTTAAACTTTATGGATTGGCGTGGGATTACGGCGGCACGATTTTGTTGGATAGTAGTAAATTATCCAGCTATCAGGGCAAACTAATTTTACAAGTAGATGCTGCTCCTAATGCTTACGAAAAGTTCCCCAATGACTACCAAGCGGTGTCTGGGGACAGTACTTTTTCCTCCACCAATCCCCACTGGAAACCTCTGGGAATCAGGCTAGCAGAAATTATTGTTGTACTGAACCCAAGTGAGTAGTGGTATGCTAAACATTTGTTTTCTTGCTAGGGCGTAGAAGGACTATGGAGACGGCGTTCTTATACTAAGTCTGGAACTGGTAAATTACTGACACAAGAAATTGCATAAGTGACATCTAATGTCGCAATGATGTTTCAGCTATTGAAATCAAATACAGTAAACCAGATTGCTAGATCGATAATCTGGCTATTCGTGTTGAGTAAAGATTATTGACTCAAAAAGTACCTGCATGTCTTCTGAGCAGCATCTACAGAACAAACGCCATGCATTACAAGAACATTACTCGTAGCCCAGAAGGTAAAAAGGTTGCGTCGCGATTATGCGATTGCAGCAGATACTCTCATTCGCTTGCAATTAGAAAAGCAAATTGAACAAACTGAAGCTGAACTAAACGAATTGGCTCAACAGCTTGATGATCTCGAACGAGCTTTATTAAGACTTATTAAGTAGGAGCCTTTCTAATTCACATCAGATACTGACGCAACTTTAAGCGCGTCTATTCTGTTTTTTACTACAAACCCCTTGTTTTCTCGCTTATCAACGCTCAATGGCAGAGAACAAAGAACATAATAATGCCCAAAACCTGTTTGGTGTGCATCAGATTCCAAGCGATAAGCGTATCCGAGAATTTGCTCAACGAGGTAGAACCATCTCAGATATTTCCGATGTTTTGGGAGATTTTCAGAGTGTTGGAGCAAACGGATCACTTATCAGGTTTTCGGTGATTAGAGATATGATTTAAAGTTAGATCCCGAAAGGGTTTTACAGTTTTCTGTTATCTATTTTGCGGCACAGTTGCCGAAACCTTTGTGCCAGTTGCGTGAGTCCTGCCTCACTTGCCAATATTAGCTTAAACGGCCTAAGCTAGCTTTAGCCAAAGGGACTTCCCGCTTAGTGTCTTGGATTGAGCATAAGATGGATTTTAGTCAAACTCTAAGTCACAAAAGTGATGTCATTGTTGAACAATGGGTAAAAGCAGTTTACCAAGATGAACAAATCGAAGCTACTAAAGAGCTAACTTTTAAAGCTGTACAAGATAGCTTACCGCGCATTTTGAAAGCATTAGCAACAGTACTTTCTGAATCAGTAACCAGCGATTTACAGACGGTAGTGGATGCAAGCCTGGAACACGGCACACTTCGTGCTGAACAAGGATTTGAGCCAGCAGAAATTGCACGAGAGTATCATTTACTTAGACTTGTGATTTTTTCTTATTTAGAAGAAGATTTATTAAATGCGTCTCCGCAAGAGGTATTACGGGCGGTTCGCCTGATTGATATGATAATTGATGAAGCGATCGCCCGTTGTTTTCACAGTTACACTCAAGGGCGAATACAAGAGTTTAAACAACTGCAAAGTCAGTTGCAGTTGACTAACCAAGAACTAACTCGTTTAGTTCGTGCCGGTAAAGAAGGTTTATCTCACTTGGCTCACGAACTGAAAACGCCCCTAACTTCAATTATTGGTTACGCAGACTTATTTTTACGTCAGCAGCGTCAACAACCAGAACTTAAGGATTCTTATACAAATCTTGAAAGTATCGAGCGAGTCCTCAAGAATGGTAGGCTTCTTGTCCGTTTAATCAACGATACTCTAGAAATTTCGCGTTATGATACCGGGCAAATGATATTGCAGCCAACTCTCACTGATGTACATGATTTAATCAACTTAGTTATAGAGATGATTGAACCGCTAGCGCAGGCCAAAGAACTATCTTTAGTAGTTGATTATGATTGCGCTCCCAAGCAAGTTACTACAGATCCACTCCGGCTTCAGCAAATTGTTACCAATTTGCTGAGTAATGCAATTCGCTATACACAAACAGGTTCAATTCTTTTAAAGTGCTGGATGGAATCTCAACAGCAGTGGGCTATCTCTGTTACTGATAGTGGTATTGGTATTTCCCCAGAGGCTCAAACACAAATCTTCAATCCCTATTTTCGTGCTGTAACTCATCCCCAAGTACAAAGTATTGATGGTACAGGATTAGGTTTAGCAATAGTCTCTCAATTTGTCCAGTTAATGCATGGCGAGATTAAAGTAAATTCACAGCTAGGAAAAGGTTCTACATTTACAGTCATTTTGCCATCAGAACTGAGCGCTTAGATATAATACTAATTCGTAATTCGTAATTAAGATTTAGCAATTTAAATCATTCGGAAAAATAAATTATACATAAATAGTAACCGTTCAGGGGAGTGCGCCTGCGGCGCACTCCCCTGTAACCAGTTCTGTCAAAGGGGATGCGATCGCACCTCTCCACAAGTTATAGAGTATAAAAGGCGATCGCATTCCTCACCCACCGCATGACAAATCAAACTTTTACCAACGGTTATGCATTACTTATTGGCGTAGGTGCAGATTTACCTGTCACTGTACTAGATGCAACTGCCCTAAAAGATATACTGATTGACCCAAGTCGCGCCGCCTATCCACCAGAACAAGTCACACTGCTAACCGAAACCTCTGCAACTCGGCAAAATATCCTCGCAGCCTTTGACGAAATCATCGCCCAAGTCAATCAAAATCCTGATGCAACTGTCATCATTTACTACTCTGGTCATGGTGGACGCATCCAGCGCACCAATGAATACTTCCTTGTACCGTTCGGCTATTGACCCCAGCCAACGCGCAGACACAGCTATCTCAGGTGTAGAATTTACCCAAAAGATTGAAGCAATTACAGCGCGTAAACTTGTAGTTTTATTAGATTGCTGTCATGCTGGTGGCGTTCCAGCTTTGAAGGAACCAGGAGAAACCTTTGTAAAATCACCTTTACCCCCGGAACTGTTAAATGTGCTAGGAACAGGAAGCGGTCGAGTTGTGGTTGCTTCTTCGCGAGAAGACGAATATTCTTACACGGGTCAACCCTACAGTGCTTTCACAGATTGCTTATTGTCAGCCTTGCAAGGGAAAGCAGCGGTGAATAAGGATGGCTATGCACGTATTCTTGATATTTTAGTTTACTTGTTTGACCAAGTGCCAAAAAGAGCATCAGGGCCGCAGCACCCGTTTGTAAATAAAGTACTGGATTTAGGCGATAATTTTCCCTTTTGCTATTACGCAGGTGGAAGTAAATTTTTGCCTGGTGAAGCGGCAACTATTGAAACTAGCCCATCTGCTACTAGCTTAACTCCTGGAGGGCGACGGCGATCGCAACAAAAACTAGACGCACTTCAAGCAGAATTTGACATCCGCAGCGAGAAGTTTAAGCAGATGAAAAAAGCTGTAGCAATTGAGGCTGGTACCGCCGTTAAGTTTCAATTAGAACAGCAGCTTCTTGATGAAGAGGCAAAACTGGCACATCTTGGCGATGAACTGGATAAAATTGAGTCTGCATTGCAATTATGAGACTTATGTAAATATACAGTTATTTGGCAAATGCAAATCAGGATTTCCCCACGTAGAAAACAAGGAAAATAGAGATATTCAGTTAATTGGTGTTTGTTTATACTATTTCAATTTTTTGTAGTGGTTATACTCATGACTTAGGTTCTACCTGGGAATTAGGAAGTGGCTTTGCCACTTCTTTTATTAATCTGGTAGCCCAGGAAAAAAATAAATTAAAAGTTAAAAGTAATTTGTTGAACTTTTAACTTTTATTCGTTGTTATATCATGTGCGTTTAATTGACCATAAAATAATTAGCCTGTTAAGCTACAGTTTTGTATCCAGGTCTGACAAAATTCTGGTCATATAGACATGATATTAGTCATTACTCATTGTATCTTGCCATCTCTCACGCTTAGGCTTGCTCTCCACATCGCGCGATCGCGCTTCTTGCCAAGTCCCCCACATTAGGGATTGCTGTTTTTCAACATAGTTAATAAACTGCATGATTGACTGATCTGCTTTGATGGGAGTTTTCAAATCAAACTGAATTGTTTGGACAATCTTAATGTCACCCATAAGAAAGTACTTACCTGCAATGTTAGTCAGCCATAGCGCAACTTGATTGTATAACCAACCAAAAATCCCCTTACCTTTCTTAGTAATTAACAGGATCTGACCTTCAGCTTTACCTCCTTCAAGGAGACGCAAGGTAAACATACTATGAACATGGAAAAAGTCTGGCCCAATTGTCACTATGCCAGTGCTGCCGTACCAATAGCAAACACTGTAAGTTATGGCCTTTTTGTAAAATGGACGGATGAGCTTGATAAAAAATAAATTTTCGTTGAGCGGTGTAGTGTTGCTAAAGATAATAGCATTCTCATTCAGCTCCTGCCTTTCAAAGATAATTTCTATTGGCAGTTTGTGAACTGTATTGAGGTGTTGAGCATCGATTGCATTAATCATTACCACATTCGGGTGACAGTTCATCACAAAATGGGAAGTAATAGCAACATCACATTCTTTTTCTTCTAACTCTGGAACAAAAGGTAGAGGTTGCTGTGGTATTTCTCCAGTCCAAATCCAAATCATCCCGTACTTCTCAGCAGTGGGCCAAGTTTGTAACTTTAAGGAAAATGGTGTATCTAAACATGGGATATCAATACACATCCCTTCAGCGTCAAACTTCCAGTGGTGGAAAAAACAACGTAGTGCATTACCCTCAACTTTGCCTTCAGCAAGGTGAGCGCCCATATGCGGACAGTAGGCATCAAAGGTAACTACTCTTTTGTCTTTACCACGGTAAATTGCTAATTCTCTGCCCAAAATAGTGACAGGTTTTACTTCACCTACCCGCAGATTTTGAGAGGGTATTACCCAATACCATCCCTCAATAAAACGCTCTGGATTATTGAAATTTTTAGGTTTACGGGTTGAGCTAAAAGTCTGCGAGTTGAGATTCATTTTTATAGTTTCACTTGAGGTGAAGCAGTTGATCTAGAAATAACATACAAACTTAAAAAAAACAGTTACTTTCAGTACCATGACAAACAGTTACCCTATCAATGGATAAAATTAAAGAGGTAAAATATTGAGTTAAATTTATTCAGTAAAAATGTTAAAATTAAGTAAATCAGCGGAAATTATTAAAGGTTTGTAGTGAATTAGTAAAATCTTTAATTAGATAAAAATTCCAACTGCTGATGCCAACATTTTGCTAAATCAAATGAGTTAATAAATTAGGAAAATATGTAATAATAATTACAATATTTGGGAAAATATGCCGTGTTAACTCAGGAGACAAAACTGCTTTTGATTGGTCAGGTAACAGATATAAGCGGAATCCCCATCAGGACAATTCGCTATTATGAGAGTTTAGGTTTACTCAAATCATCAAGACGAACAGAGGGAGGCTTTCGCCAGTTTTCATTGGATGTACTGACTCGTCTAGCTTTCATTAAAAGGGCACAAAATCTTGGTCTTAGTTTAGAGGAGATTGGAAATATTCTTCAGGTTTATGACCAAGGACAAGCTCCCTGTGGTGAAATTAAAGAAAAGCTCGAAAACAAGCTCTTAGAAATTGATCACCAAATCGATCAGTTGTTAACTTTACGGTCTGAAATAGATGGATTACTGTCAGGCTGGAAGAATAATGGCAGCCAGCATAAAGACACAATTTGTCCCATTATCCAAAACACCCCTCACTGCTGATATTAATTTTTTGTGAAACTGCACCAAATCAAGCTTGGTCAGACTTGGGGCAAAATCCCCAAGTTCTGGAGCAACGGCAGCATCTCAATTTCCTATCAAAGAATGATTAATAAAAGCCTGAAACCTTACTCCCCTTCCCTTGCAGGGAAGGGGTTGGGGGTTAGGTCTGTATTCCATGCAATTGAGAAACGCTATATTCAGAACTTTGAACTCCGGTTCTCCCCTTTTTTAGGAGGGCTAGGGGGATCTAAAAGTTTTTGATACATCACTAACGACTTTTAAGAAATCCTTTCACGACTCAGAATTTTTATAGACAAGGAACCACCACAACTCTAATCCAATTAAGGCTAAACCACCGATCGCAACACCGACTTTCAAGCCCAAAGGTTGCTCAATACGATGAAATTGGCTGGTTTGCTCTGACGAGTGGGCTGGCATTTCTGCTAATGTTACATCTGATGTTCCAGTGAGAAATACTAAAGCTGTAAAGCTTCCCCAAAGCATTTTTTTACTGAACATTTCCTAAATTATCCTGAAATTATGAGGTAGCTTTTGGTTGAAAGTTACGCAATCTGAGGGCATTGCTAACAACAGAAAGCGAAGAAAGAGCCATCGCAGCTCCGGCGATAATTGGATTGAGTAACCAACCAGAGATGGGGAATAGAATTCCTGCCGCAATAGGAATGCCAATGACGTTGTAAATAAAGGCAAAGAAGAGATTTTGCCTGATATTGTTGATAGTGGCACGACTAAGTTGAATTGCTGTGACAATTCCTTGCAAATCTCCAGAAATTAAGGTGATATCGCTAGCTGCGATCGCCACATCTGTTCCCGTACCAATAGCAATTCCCACATCAGCCTGTGCTAAGGCTGGCGCATCATTTATGCCATCACCGACCATTGCTACAATTTTGGATTTTAGATTTGGGATTTTGGATTTGGGAAATCTCTCTATCTCCCCTTGCAGAGATTGGATAATCGCCGCTTTTTGATCTGGACGCACTTCGGCAAAGATTCGCTGGATGCCAACTTGCAGAGCGATCGCATCAGCAGTTTTACGATTGTCTCCGGTCAACATTACTACTTCTAAACCTAACTTCTGTAAAGCTTTCACTACTGCTGCTGATGAAGGTTTGAGGGCATCAGCAATACCCATTATTCCTTGTAGTTTGCCATCTACTGCAATCAAAATGACTGTTTTACCAACCGCTTCCCATGCATCTTTATACTGCTGGAGAGTGATGGTGTTAATTCCAAGTTCTGTTAACCAGCGTTGTGTACCAATTTGCACTAGCTGATTTGAAACAACTGCTTGCACACCACTACCTGCGATCGCCTGAAAGTTCTTTGCCTCTATTAAACTCACTTCTTGAGACTGGGCATATTTCACCACTGCTGATGCTAAAGGATGCTCAGAATTGTGTTCCACGGTTGCTGCTAACTGTAAAAGCTTGATTTCATTACCATTAGCTGTGCCATTGACAGTCACAAAGTCTGTAACAGTGGGTTTACCTTGAGTCAAAGTGCCGGTTTTATCTAGAACGATGGTTTGAATTTTGTGTGCTAGTTCTAAGCTGTCTGCACCCTTAATCAAGATGCCATTTTCTGCACCTTTGCCCGTCCCCACCATTACAGAAGTGGGGGTAGCTAAACCCAAAGCACAAGGACAAGCGATAATCAATACACCCACCGTTGTCATTGTTGCTAGGGTAAGGTTGCCTGTGAAGTTAAACCAAATGACGAAAGTGGCGATCGCGATCGCAATCACAGCTGGGACAAACCATCCTGTCACTTGATCTGCCAAGCGCTGAATTGGGGCTTTAGAACCTTGGGCTTGTTGCACTAGTTTGACGATTTGAGCCAAAAACGTATCATTTCCGACTCGTGTCACCCGAAATTGAAATGCACCCGCACCGTTAATCGTTGCCCCAATCACCTCATCTCCTGGCTGCTTTTTAACTGGCAAACTTTCACCCGTCACCATCGCTTCATCTACCGTCGAAGCGCCCGTAATCACTTCGCCATCTACCGGAATTTTTTCACCAGGACGTACCAAAATTACATCGTTGATTCTGACTTCAGCGATGGGAACATCAATTTCCCTACCATCACGGATAACTCTGGCATCTCTAGCTTGTAGTCCAATCAGTTTGCGGATGGCTTCAGAAGTTTGTCCCCTAGCGCGATTTTCCAATAACCGCCCTAACAAAATTAAGGTAATGACAATCGCGGCAACTTCATAATAAATATGAGGTATCAAGCCCTGAGCAATAAAAAATTTTGGGAAAACAGTGACAAACAAAGAATATAAATACGCTGCACTTGTACCCAAAGCAATCAGCGTGTCCATTGTCGCCGTATGGCGCTTGAGGGTTTTCCAGCCATTTCGGTAAAAAGATCCACCACACCAGAACACGACGGGTGTTGTCAGCACTAACTCTACCCAAGGATTTTGAAGAAATCCAGGAATTAAGGGCAAGTTCAGCCCAGTCATCATGGGCAACGACCCCAAAAGTAGGAAAATGCTGATCACACCTCCCACTACTACCTTGAGGGAGAGTTCGCGTTGTAATGCTTGCCTACTCGCAATCTCAGCATCATCTTCTTCAGAGAGCATTTCTTCCTGGAGTGAGTAGGAAGAGTATCCCGCAGCATCTATAGCAGCTTGGATTTTCTCCAAATTGGCTAGAGAGCGATCATAATTGATAGCGGCTTGTTCGGCTCCAAAGTTAACGTTGCAGTCAATCACCCCAGGAACAGAGCGAATTGCCTTCTCGATGTTGTTGGCGCAAGCGGCGCAACTCATGCCTCGAAGTTTGAGTGTGAGAGTATCCATAACTAAATGAACCGCCGTGATTGATGTGGGAGGATTTTAAAGATTAAGCAACTGGATAGCCAGCAGCAGCCAACGCTTCCTTAATTGCTGTTTCTGATGCTTGAGTTTCTACACTGACAAGCTTGGTTGTAGGATCAGCCTGAATGCTGGCGTTGGCATCGACTGCCTGAAGTGCTTTGGTGATGGTGCCTGCACAAGCAGAACAAGCCATATTGGGAACTGTGAGTTGGAGAGTCATAGATTTACGGGATAAAATGAACAACCTAGCCAGATCAAACTAGATAACTGAGGGACAACCATCAACAGTCAGAAATAACTGCAAACAAAGTCGCCTTGAATTCATCCTAGACTCTCTAGCCGGCTGGAGAGTCTAGAGAATTTTAAAAGTTTTTAGCTAAACTTCAAATTTCTTTACAGACGTAGTATATAAATCGCTAAAAATACAAAATACTACAAAACACTTGTCTTCCGATGCAAGTCTGTGTTATTAAGGCTATATAACCTGTTGTTTTCCCACAGTTCTGGAAAATGACCCTCCGCACCACTTGAGACGCGGCTGCTGAACCCAAGTCTCCTCATCTCTTCACAACAAAGAGTCTTTTTTAAGGCTCTATTTGGAGTTTTCATGCAGCCAAAAAATCTGAAACGTCTCCTGCGTGCTTTAGAGCGGCAGGGTTTGGATGTAAGTTACAACAATCGCATTTATTCTGTCCGTTTAGTTAATTCTCCTGATGTCCCTGTAGCAGAAGTGCTACTGCCAGAAGATTTCCCCGTAGAAGCTAAGGCACTTAAGCAGTTAGCGAATTTGGCAAGCGTTCGCCACCCGTCCGGTGGATGCGTTTGTCGTGCCTGTGCTACGCCTGACTTTCACCCAGGTGATGCGGGTGTTGCCATTGGTTCAGTTGTGGAAACTGTGGGTCAGATCATCCCTGGCGCTGTCGGTTCTGATATTAACTGTGGGATGCGCCTGCATGTTGTTGATTTGACAATCGAGGAATTTCTGGCAAAACGTGACCAATTCGTAGAACGGATGAAGGGGGATTACTTCTTCGGTACACGTGATGTGACGATGACTGCTGACGCAATGCGATCGCTATTTCAGTACGGAGTTCCCGGTTGGCTGGATGCCATGCTAGAGCAGCCTACGGGGAGTGTAGTCAAGTCTGATTTGCAACAACTTGCCCAAGAGAGTGATCGCATCTTCTTAGGTGGTTCAATGGATGGTGACTGGAAACTTGCGCCTGAAGAATTGGTTCCCGATGCTGGACTAGTACGCGATGGCGGACTAGCAACCATTGGCGGCGGCAACCATTTTGTAGAAGTGCAACGGGTTGATAAAGTCGAAAATCGCCCACTTGCCCACGCCTGGGGAGTGCGCGAGGGACAGCTAGCTTTTATGATTCACTCTGGTTCTCGAAACGTGGGTAAATATATTGGGGGAATATGGCGAGATAAAGCTAAGGCGATTTGGCAAAAAGGTCTAAAGTACCCTGATTCGCAGATTTTTCCTCTCTCTACCCATTCTCACCCCGAACTAGTCGCTAGTTACCTGCAAGCTGAGGCCACTGCTGCTAACTATGCCTTTGTGAATCGCCTGCTATTAGCGGAACTGCTACGTCTGCGTTTACGGGAAGTATACAAAGATGTGGAAGCACCTCTAATTTATGACTTGCCGCATAATATAACCTTGCCAGAAGGTCAGGGATGGGTAACACGCAAGGGCGCAAGTCCAGCCCATGTAGGGCAACCAGTGATTATCCCTGGTTCAATGGGTGCTTATTCTTATCTGATGGTGGGTAGAGGCAATCCAGCATTTTGTAATTCGGCCTCACATGGGGCGGGAAGAATTTATTCTCGCTTTGACCTCAACCGCAAAGGTGCATCTCAGAGTGAAGCAGAACTGGGATTAACTGGAATAGACTGCATCACTTTGCGTGAAGAACGCCGAATTGAAGAAGCACCCGTCGCCTACAAACCGATTCAGTCTGTGATTGATGTACAGGTTGAGGCAGAAATGGTGGACGTTGTGGCGCGATTAAGTCCAGTGTTGACGTTTAAGGCGTAAAAGATTGTGAATTAGTCAAAGGCAATGAATTATTGCAGCTAGATTTGTCTAAATGCAGTTCCAGAGTTTATTGCCATCTGATTGAACGATAAAGTGTAATTAGGGCAGTAAAAGAAATCAGCTTTTACAACCCTATCTCTTCAAATAAGGAACAGCAATTTTTATGCAGATGCTCGATATAAACACAGCTAGCCTTCCTCTATCTGTAGTTCGCATTGAAGTAGAACAACTCTTTGGTAAGTATACATATACTTTGGCAAAAAAAGATAATAATCCTCACTGGGAATGAAATCAAGAATTCTTACAATTCAGAGATTCTTGCAAGGAGCTTATTGGCATCTATTGATGCTGAAAAGTTAGCTCAAGAAGAGTCTATTTACAGATCATCGTGCTAGAGGATGTGTATAAATAATTTCAAAATCTGGTATTGCATCACTATAATCTTGCGAGCGCTAATAAGTAGATAGGCATAAACAAACAATACTTTGTAGTCAGCGCTGAAAATCTTTACCCTGAGTACTAAAGTACTGACTACGAAGCAGAGTTCGTATTTTATGTTTAAGAGGAATTAGAGGCTATAATCCACGGCGGGCTTGGGAGAAGATAGGGTATTGACTCCGCTTTTGAGCTTTGTCAGGATTAGCAGTTTAGTATAGAAATCTGTGGTGAAGCAGAAAAACTTAAGTGTTTTTAGGTAGTTGCACAGTGAACAGACTACCTTTACCTAGTTCAGAGGTGACTTGGATAGTTCCTGCGTGCCCTTCTACAATCCGGTGGGATAGATGTAGTCCTAAGCCGCTACCTGAACGTTTATGTTTACCTTGGCGAAATCGCTGGAAAATTGTTGCCTGATCTTCTGGTACAATCCCATATCCTGTATCTTGGATCTCAATTGTTACCGAATCTGGATTGACTGGATTAGGTGATTTTTCAAAAATGCGGATTGTTATGCCTCCTGTATCTGTAAATTTGATCGCATTTGCGATCAGATTGTTTAGCACCCGGCGTAGTTCCAAGCGATCGCCCATAATAACACCAGCATTTTTTCCCTGTGAGTCTAATTCACGGGTGTCTATTTCCAGAGTCAAACCTTTTTCACTAGTTAGAGGACTTAGTTCGCTTACTACTTCTTGAGATATCTCACGTAAATCGCATACTTCCCAATTCAACGTTTTTTTACCTGCCTCGAAGCGATAGACTTCTAGGAGGGTGTTCACCATTTCCATCAAATTTTGGTTACTGCGAATCATAACTGCGATCGCCTGTTTCATTTCCAGCGAAATTTTGCAGAATGTTTCCATCTCAAACAAATTCAACATGCGATCGGCGGCTACTAGGGGAGTTCGCAAATCATGAGTCAGACGCGAAACAAAGTCTTCCCGTTGGCGGGCCATTTTTTGTTGTTCATCCAGACTATGCTTGAGACGCAATAGCGATCGCACCCTTGCCAGTAGTTCATCCGTATCAAATGGTTTACGAATAAAGTCGTCAGCACCAGCATCCAAACCTTCGACAACGCTAGATTCGTGAAAGGCAGTAATTAACAGAATTGGAATATAACTAATTGCTGGGTTATTCCGAATCCGACGTGTGACTTCATAACCATCGATTCCCGGCATCATCACATCTAACAGAATTAGATCGGGTGGAGATTGTTCAACTTGCCGCAAAGCCTTTATTCCATCTGAAACCAAATCAATTTCATAGCCCTCACTTTCTAAAATTGCTTGAACCAAAATGAGATTATCTAGAGTATCATCAACTGCGAGGATACGAGAAATTTTATTATTTTCAACTACAGACATAACTTATCAACTTTTATCAGTTTTTTTGAAAGTAATTTATAGTTTAAATTTAGGATATCCTATTGCTGCTTACCTGATTTGAGAAGATGAATTATGCGGATTTTTAGTAGAGCTATAAATCTCGTCGCCATCTAACTGTATAGCTGGAGCATCAGCTGCTTCAGTGAATAATCTAATTTGACGCGGCAATTCAATTTTAAACATTGAACCGATGCCTAATTTGCTCTCAAGAAAAATTTTGCCGCCCATCATTCGCACCAGCGAATCTATAATTGCCAAACCCAGACCTGTACCTGGATATTTGCGAGTGATAGTTTGATCGACTTGCCGAAATGCTTCAAAAATCCGTTTAAAATCTCTGGGTGCTATGCCAATACCTGTATCCCGAACAACAATTGTCACTCGACTTGCAGGTAGTTCCTTAACCTCAACCCAAATTTGCCCAGACTCTGTGAACTTAATAGCGTTGGAGAGCAGGTTAATTAAAATCTGTTTGATCCGAACCGGATCATTAAATACCAAAGTATTTTGCAAATCGGTTTGTACTAACAATGATAGATTTTTGGCATCAGCAAGGGAACGCATTTCACCTACAGCGAGATTTATTACCTTTGATACATCAAATATTTCCGCCTTTAAGTCTAATCGTCCTACCTCCAACTTGGAAAAATCAAGAACTTCATTGACTAGCATCAGTAAATGCTTGCCATTATTCAAGATCCGCTCAACCATATCTGCTTGCTGGTGCGTTAGTTGACCGAACTTAGAACGGAACAGTATTTGCGAAAAACCAATAATCGCATTCATCGGCGTTCTGAGTTCGTGGGACATAGTTGCCAAAAAATGTGATTTTAGTTGTGATACCTCCAATAGCTTGAAGTTTTGCATTTGAATCTGTTGCCGTTGTCTCTGCAATTCTTGGTTTTTACGAATGAGTTGTTCATGACTTTCTCTGAGCTGCTGGTTTACCAAAGCTGCCTGCGTTTCAGCCCAATAAATCCGAATCGCACTCCGCAAAACCTGTGCCAACATTTCTGGAGATATTTTATACTTAGATAGATAGTCTGTAGCACCAGCTTTGATTAATTGCACAGCAATTTGTTCATCTCCTTGAGCAGTTAGGACTACTAAAGGAACTTTAATTTCCGAAGAACGTAGCTGTTGAATAAAGGTTAGTCCATGCTGATCTGGTAAGCGATAGTCGAAGAAAACACAATCATAGGCAGTAGTGCTTAAGGCAGAAAACGCATCATTGCCATCGCTTACTTCAAACAGTTCCATTTGAACACCTGCTTTAGTCAGCGCATCACGGACTGCCATCCGGTCAACTTCGTTATCGTCTACAACCAAAATTTTCAGCGTCTGTTTCATCAGTTTTTCTTTTTGCCGCCAAACATAGGTTGATGTATAATGTTTCTTTTTTCAGATTATCCAACTAAAGAATATAAGATTTTCGGACATTTAAAATCTTTCACTTGATTAACTAAGGCATTTTGTATAATATCCAACACTTTTCTTTAGGTTTAATTCAGTCTGTTGTATTGTCAATCTGGTTAATTTACCCGAATATTGGAATAAAACTCCTAGTTAATAACTAATAACTTTAAAACAATTAGCAATTAATAAACTGAAAACTATTGCTCTGAAAACAATAGTATAAAGCTGATATAAAGTAAAATAAAATACTTTACTAAGCTTAAAACAATTGTAAATGAGTCAGCAAGCGACCGTCGTCACCCATTGGTCAGAGTTGCATACCATTTATCGTCTATCATAAGCCTGAGTAGTTTTACCCATCAGATTGCTTAAACCAGGTAGATAAGAAAGTACTGGCTATATTTATTTGTGAATCTGAAGTAATCCTACCCCTGGAATTTTGACAATTTTCTGAACGATCGCCAGTCCTGTGTTAGGATTTTTTTGGCGATCGCGGACTTCCACTGTTTGGAAAATTCCCCAGACTTTCTTGTGAACTTTGGGAAGAATAGCAAGTGCTTCCAAGCCTTTTAGGATTAAAAAGATTACTTGTCCACTTTGATTGCTCAAGGGTTTAACTTGTCAGCCGTAAGTCTCCCACCATATGCAGGCACGAGTGATTACCTTTGGTAGTTGTGCTTGAATTCCTTTTGAAATTGCCCACCAATGAGCCTGATAATTCAGGTCATATGAAAAAGAAGAGGGCGAAATCCTAGCCCCCCAGCCCCAACCCTTGTATGGTTGGGGGAAAATTCAAAGCCTCTCAAAAGTAGGAGAGAGGAATGGAAGTAAGGTTTTCCAGAAGTTGTGAAAAGTCAGAACTTCCATCTGTTATAATTTGTCCATTTTTGTCAGCTTTTTTTCAAAGCTTTATATAAGATAATAGTCATTAACTAATGAAAGATAGCAACTAACCAGATGGGTGTAAATAAATATAATATAGACTTTCATTGCGTTCGCCTCTGGTCTGGTAGAGAGGAAGGAAGCAATCGAAATGACCTATTGCGTTTAATTATGCTTACCTACTTAAAAGCTGAATTTTGAACAAACGGGGCAATTTTGCATTAATCTCAATATTTCATACTTTTTGTGTAAGTATCTATATATCTCCAGCTAGATATGTCCTCTATCTAAATACTAAAAAATAGGATGTTTCTTATTTCTATCGGTGGATGCAGGCTGGTTGAAAAATCATCTATCTTTAGTTTGGGAAAATAGATAGGTAGCGCTTATAAAAGGTAATACTTTGAAAGATTGCAAACAGCGTAAGAGTATGTGTAGCTATGAATGAAATTAGTATTATTTTAATTGAAGATCACGACTTAACGCGAATGGGGCTACGAGCGGCATTACAATCTCACAGCGCATTGAAAGTAATTGGCGAAGCGGCAAATGCTACCCAAGGATTAAAACTTTTAGAAACGGCAAAGCCAGATGTAGCTGTTGTAGATATCGGCTTGCCTGACATGGATGGCATCGAACTCACCCGTAAATTCAAACGCTACCAAGCTGAAACTGGGCAAGGCACAACGAAGATTCTGATCCTGACAATGGATCATACAGAGGATGCTGTACTTGCAGCTTTCGCAGCGGGTGCTGATTCTTATTATATGAAAGAAACAAGTATCAGTAAATTAACGGAGGCAATCCAAGCAACTCACGGCGGTAACTCTTGGATTGATCCGGCAATAGCCAACGTGGTATTGCGGAAGATGCGGCAAGGTATTCCTGGAGAGAGCCAAAACTCTGACAAGCCCAAGACTGTAAAAATTGAGGCGCTGGCGTCAGAATATGAGCAAGTTTTGGAAACATACCCTCTGACTCAACGTGAACTGGAAATCCTAGAGTTGATTGTAGCTGGGTGTAGCAATGGGCAAATTGCCGAGAAACTTTATATTACAGTTGGTACTGTGAAAACCCATGTTCGTAATATTCTAAATAAATTATGTGCCGATGACCGTACCCAAGCTGCTGTTAGGGCCCTACGTTCTGGGTTGGTGGCGTAAGGTATGAGGGAGATGAGGGGATAAGGGGACAAGGGCAATAACCATGCCCAATGCCTCTTTAACTCAATCGTTCCTGTAAACATTCTGCAATGCGTAATGCGGCTCCCGGTTTACCCATGCGTCGTAGACCATTTTCGGCAATAATTTGCAAGATATCAGGATTTTTGAATAGGGACTGGACTATTTGGGCAACTTCTGCTGGCTGCTCGACTAAAATCAAAGATGAGCCTAAATGACGACTTTGAGCTTCAGCAAAGCCCGGGTTAAATTGGGGTCCATTACCCGGAATCGCGATCGCAGGTTTCCCTAAACCGATAAACTGTTCTGTAGCTGTACCTGCCATTGCGATCGCTAAATCTCCCAAATGCAGACAGTCATTATAGGCTTGTTCTGTTAGCAATAAATATGCATTCCTTTGTTTAAATGTCAAGACCTTTGGATCAGAGATTTTGAGAGGAGATGCCGATTGAGTGCGCCAGCCTTGGGATTGCACACTTTGGGATAAAATATTAGAGTCTAAACCAGGAGCGATCGCACCTAAAAACACTACTGTGCCAGAAGTATAGAACACTGAATCTCGCTCCTGGAAACTTGCCATCAACGCAGATACGGCAATCATAATTGTTTCCCAGTTAGTGTATGCCTCTGGTGGACGGGAACCAGGAAGAAGAGTCACCATTAAAGGTCGAACTGTCTCTTGCTGTTGACTATTTTGACTATAAAATTGTTGGCGTGAAAAGGTCGGTTGCAGACCATCCATCATCGGATTACCCAAATTAAAAGCTGGAATTGGCCATTGTTTTAATGTTTCCGTCGTCAGTGCATCTCTAGGGAACACTGCTTTACAACGGCGACGACTCATTAACCAACGTTCCCAAGGATGGTAAACTGAACCAGAAAAGTTTTCCCAATGTGCATCTTTGGATTTGCGTGGTAATAATCCAGCTTCATCCCGCACATAATATTCAGATTTCGCCGTACCCACAAAAGCATAATTAGCGCCACTGAAAGTTGCAAACAATAGCGGGACAATATCTCCCACAGCTAAAATTGCTCTTTTATTACCTAATTTTTTTTGAGAACTCACCCAACGACGGACAGCTTTAATCTGGCTGAGGGTAAGTTGCAATAAACCACCGCGTACATCCCGCACTAATTGGCGACCATCCATATAAATAAAGCCGCCAGAAGGCATAGTGCGGACTGAACCGATCAGAGGGATATTCAATTGTTGATAAGCACGTCCTTCGCCCACCAGAGATAAAGCAAATATCTCTGGTGGGTTTGATTGTCGTTGGAGTTCTTGCAAAATCTGAACTGCAATTATATCTTCCCCATGACCATTACTTAATACAAGTAACCGCAAAGGAGAAGTTGCAGCTTGGGAGTTAGAGGCTAGGGATAAGCGAGATACATTACTCATAAGAAACAAAACATCAATATTAACAGTCTGTTTGGGTAAGAGGTATAGATAGGAAAATCGGCGAAGAAGCTGGAAGTTAGTATTATCCCTATTTCTTTACTTCCCTACAACTAACACCAATTTTGCATATAGCAGTCCTAAATCATTTGTGAAAGTTATATATCTCTTTCTTCTTTCTTCCCTTTGTGTCCTACCCTTCGGGAAGCCACTTTGTGTCTATGCGTTCTTGGCGGTTCGTTTCCTTATCTATATTTTTCACGACTCATTTAGGATTGCTATAGGTAGTATTGTTTAAAATTCCTGGAATAGCCTTTTGTTCAAGACTTTTAATCTAAAATCCAAAATCGTTCGACTGAGCGAAGCAGGCAGACTTGTAAATCATAGAAGCGATCGCTTTTAATGTGGCTAAAGCCGAATCAGTGAGTTGCTCTTTAGGCGTTGTAGCAAGTAAGATGTCGAATCAAGTTTCCTGCTTGACATCACAGACGTGGAAGACAACTTGAGTCTGTTTTTCCTTCAGGATTTCTCGACTCCCGCGTTATCCTATGAAAAAGATAAAACTGTTGTGATCGTGGGGAGGTTTTTCCCGCTTAGGGAGTTCCAACAACTAAATCATCCTGTAGGATAGACAGGCAATAACCCTGCCCTATATAAAATATGGGAAAATTTTTTGGTAATCCCTCAAGACTCAGGACTCGCTGGTTATCTGCTCACTCAAGACTCAGGATTTTCTATGTTAGCAGGCACAATTTTACAGGATGGAAAATATACCCTAATTCAAGAAATAGGGCGGGGTGGCTTTGGCATTACATTTAAAGCTACTCATCGCTACTTGGGTCAGGAGGTGGTGATGAAAACCATCAATGAACGGCTGCGACAACATCCTGATTTCGCCAAATTTGAGCGCCAATTCCAAGATGAAGCCAGACGATTAGCTACGTGTATCCACCCAAATATAGTTCGAGTCAGTGACTTTTTTGTTGAAGCTGGACTGCCTTACATGGTGATGGAATACATTCCTGGGGAAACCTTGACAGACGCATTTGTATTACCAGGGATACCTTTGCCAGAAGCCACAGCAATTCATTACATCCGGCAAATTGGGGCAGCTTTGCAGGTAGTACACAATAACGGTTTGCTGCACCGAGATGTCAAACCAGATAATATCATCCAACGTCTTGGAACGCAGGAAGTAGTGCTGATTGATTTTGGCATTGCCAGGGAATTTAATGGCAGTGTCAGGCAGACTCACACGGGTATGGTTTCTGAGGGCTATTCTCCAATTGAGCAGTACCTAACGCAAGCGCCGCGCACACCCGCCACAGATGTTTATGGTTTAGCCGCAACCTTATATACCCTGTTGACTGCTCAAGTTCCTATGCCAGCATTATTGCGCGATCGCGAGCAAATGCCTTCCCCCCGCGAACTGCAACCACATTTGAGTGCTGCTGTCAATCAGGCAGTAATGCGCGGTATGGCAGTGGAGTCTCGTTTTCGGCCAGCGACAGTTGCTGAGTGGTTACAACTGCTATCTGGAGATGGGGCGAATATGACACCGGAAGCGTTAGCCACTTACGCAGTGCCAACTGTCAATTTATCTGCCCAACAGGCAGCATTAATTGGGAAAACTACCCAAAATCGCCTTCATAGACCATCTGTGTTGATGCAGCCCCCCGCAGGCATCGCCAAGCAGACTGTAGTGGCAAAAAAACTGGGGTCATCTAAAATATTCATTGGTATAGGTGTAGCCTTGGTTGCCGCTACAGCAGGTTTTGGCATCACTAGAATCTTACCCAAATCTCAGCCGCAGCCAACAGTAAAACCGCTTTTTGAACAGCCTACTCAAAAGCCAGCCGCGAAAGTACCTAGCTTCGAGAATGGTGAACAGACTAACACCACCTCAAGAACCGAATCAGCACCTGTTTCTAATTCCAAGCAGCGGCGGCGTAATCGTCGTTCTTCCCCGCCAGAAACTCCCAGCAACCCTACAAGAGAATCACAACGGCGTGATTTGGAACAATCCGCACCTTTACCTCAGGTTTCACCTACACCCTCGCTAGTAGAGAAACTACGGGCGATCCGGTCATCTCGTAATGCTTCTCCAGCACCATTACCACAAAATAACTCACCTGTTTTTAAGCAAAATTCTGCCTCCCCTCAGCCTCTAAATCGATCACATCCTGTGGTTATACCAACAGCACCATCAACCGAATCCAAACAGTCAGATCCTTCTGGTGTAATAGTACCAACACAGGAAACGCCAAATTCACCGATTCCGAGTCAACCTCAAAATGACAAATTTCCGCAAAAATTGGGAGATGATAACAATTAAAAAGTTCTTTATTTGTATTTAATATTGCCTACAACAATTTCCCCCTTCTTATTAATTTTCACCGGATTTTTGGGAAAAGCTTGATTATTCAAATAACGCATAAGTCTTACAGTCTGAAAACGCTGATCAATATGAGGGATTCCCTGCCGATCCATCCGAACAGGAATAATTTTACTTGATACCAAATTTCCCGCTAGGTTGAGTTTAACTTCTAAAATCATTGAGTCACCCGTCTGGGCATTTGTAGATAAAGTCCGGTATCCCAGAAAGTTTCCTAAAGAATAGGCAATGATTTTTCCTTTATAGATTTCCATCGCTCTTGGAACGTGAGGGCCATGTCCAAGTACTAAGTCGGCTCCCGCATCAATCATGTTTCGAGCAAACTTGATCGAATTACCTCGATTTTCTCCATAAAAAAACTCTGTCTGATTCTTAACTTGTAGTGCCCCCGTTCCTTCGGCTCCAGCGTGCATCGATACTACTATAATATTGGCTTTCTTTTTGGCTTCTGCTACAAGTGCTTGGGCTACTCCTAAATTATGGATGGAATTATATGTTTCATAAGGAGAAAACCCGATCATTGCCACAGAGATATTGTTAGCTTCCAAATAGAGAATTTGATTTTTATGACCTAATGTTGCAATGCCCACAGCCTCAAGATTTTTCTTTGTATCTTTAAATCCTACTGGACCAAAGTCCATTGCATGGTTATTCGCCATATTAAACACATTAAAACCAGCTTCAGCAAATAGCTGGGCATATGCAGGTGGGGAGCGAAAGGCAAATACTTGTCCACGACTAATATCTTTGGCAGTGTAGGGATAATTAGTTAAGCTACTTTCAAAGTTACCAAATAAGATATCAGATCCTTGCAACTGAGTTCTCACTGACTTTGGTAATAATTGATCTCGAAAACGGGGTAATCTATAGTTAGGGAAATTAGTGCCGGGAATAATATCTCCAACGGCTTTGATGGTAATAGTGTCTGCAAAGGTTTGTTGTTTTGTTGTTGATGGCGTAACAGGGATAGGTAATGGAAATTGCACAGGCTCAGTAGGTGTAGTAGCAGCGTTTAATCGCTGTGATTGCCCAAGCCGGATAATGACTCCTATACTAATACCCAGATATAAACAGACGCTGATAAAACTAAATGAAAGCACTCTCCCCATGCTGTGATTTGCCATTGTTCACTCCTCACACGATGGCATTAGTTTATCCCAAAAAAACCCAAAGCTCTAATGCCTTAGAATTAATATCTGAGTTTGCAAAGGAATTAACTGAAGAATTACGCAATCGCCCAGAAGTGAAAGTCTGTTTTGGTGTAGATGAAAATATTAGCGCCCACGAATTAGTCAACAAAATTTTTCTAAATTTTTTGACTAAAACTTATAACCAAATTATTAAAAAATATGAAAGCAATCTGATTATTCAGCGCAATAATATTGAATAAATTAATATTTATAATAGTTCGGAATTTATAGAATATTTTAAATCTTGTGGCAATAATGAATATGATGTTGTTAGGACTTACGCAAGAACTCTCTGAAACTCTTATTCCTTTATGTCCTTTGCGACGGCAGTCGCTCATGGGGGAAACCTCCAAGACCGCGCTGCCTCCCCTTTGCGGTTCGTTTTATCATGATTTTGCGTAAGTCCTGGTTGTGTATACTTATGATTTAACTATAGTTACATAACTTAAACCAATTAAACCAGATAACTTCAAGCTTAAATAATTGAAATGCTTACAAAATAAAGAAAAACGGAGAGGGGGGGATTTGAACCCCCGTTGGGTTTCCCCAAAACGCATTTCGAGTGCGTCACCATCAACCACTCGGACACCTCTCCAGCTATTTATTTACAGATTTGAGTATCTATTGTATACTCAAATGCCATGAAGTAAGGGAAATTTTAACAGATTTCCTATACTACTATAACATTATCGCTTTTTTTGTGTAACGGAATGCTCCGGCAACGCCCAAGCCCAAGACATTTCTCATTATCGTGGTTGGCGCAATTACCCAGTGAGTCAATGACACCCAGACAAGATTATTATGGTGGTGTTGGCGCGGCGTCTTGTTGAGAAGGCCGATCCTCAGATTGAGGTCAATTTCTTACACCAACTAAAAATTACTCCACCCGATTGCTACGAACAAGTTTGCAAACGTTGGTCAGAATTTCAACCAATTCAAATACCCTAAAACTTACTTAATTCATCAATGCTGAAGTCAAAATCAATCAACATTCCTAAACCAACTCGCTATCAAAATGCGGCAATAGATTATTACATGGGAATCACAGATTCCTCCTATCTCCATTACGGCTATTGGGAACCACTACCTACTGCGGGTGAAGAATTGACTGTAACTCGCCTGCGTGCGGCGCAAGTTGCTTATGCAGCCAAGCTTTTGAGTTTTATTCCAGAGGACACAAAAACTGTGCTTGACGTAGGTTGTGGTATCGGTGGGAACGCAGCATATTTGTGTTCACGCGGTTTCACTGTTGAGGGATTAGCGCCCGATGTAATCCAACAAGAGAAGTTTATCAAGAATACCAACTCTCAAGTACCTTTCTACTTAACGAGATTTGAAGATTTTCAAACTTCACACTCCTACGACCTAGTTTTGTTCAGTGAAAGCAGCCAATATATTGCTGCTGACGATTTGGCTCAAGGTACAGCTCGTTTATTGAGTAGTGGTGGCTACCTATTGCTTGCGGATATGATGCGCTCTGATGCTGGATATCGAAAGGGCATTTTTTCTAATTGTCATGTCGTTAGCGAGCTTCAGGCGGAGTTGATAAAAGCTGGATTCAAGTTAATTAAGACTGAAGACATTTCCAGCCAAATTGCACCAACGATTGACTTGGGTGTTGATAACTTCCGGACTTTTGGGCTGACTACCATCAAATATATTGCAGATATTGTAGCGATCGCACTCCCACCATTACACGCGATCGGTCGTTTAGCGTTCAAACGCTGGCTGGAAAAGCCGATTGTCGAGGGGTTAGCAGCACGCACCATTTTTGATAAGCATCTCTGTTATGAAATTCAACTCTGGCAGTTAGCAATTGATCAGGTTAACTAAAAGGATGTTTGAAAAGTCCTAAAGTATACTACAAACCCTACTTCCATTCCTTTCTCTCACTCCTGAGAGGCTTTGAAACCCCTATTATATTGTAGGCAAGCAGGGTGGTTAGGTTTTAGAGTAGCAAAAATACTTTTTAAACAACCTCTAAGCTCGACTTTATCCATTTTTTTGAAACAGGAATTTTACTTTATGAAGTTTAACGATAACTAGTGACATGGAAAAAGTTTGTGCTAAAAAGCTAGGGTTTTTGCTGAATAAAGAAAAGTCAGATGCTCATTTTGGATAAAGTCGAGCTAAGATGACCTCTGAAACAAACACCCAACCTGTTGCAGATAAATCTCCTGTAGAATTTTTAGAACAGTTATAAAATGCTCAAAAGCCAATGAGCATTAGTCGTTTTGTAGTTTTCAGTTTCCATTTTTTAATTGGTTTCACTGCAAGTGCTTTTTTCATCCCTCTTGCCATGTATAAATCATTGCTAGCGAAATTAAAACCGTAATCATAATCTCTTAATATTTGTATAAATACATAGTTAATTGATGTAATACATGTATATTTTCTATATTCAACATTGTGCTTTTTTGTCATAATTTTTGTTTTTAATATTCTAGGTAATGTGTCATTAATCTCTCTTGACATGGGATATTTTAGGGATTACTATATCAATCAATCCGGATTTGATTAACTTCTTTGGAAAATCTCTGTAAATAAATCCAACACTATCCTCACAGCACTGCATGAAACTACGCTGGTTCTTATTGAGCCTTACAAGTATTCTTTTACTATCGTCCCCTGTAAAAGCTAATCCCAACACGAATCAAGTTGGCAACGTAAATGACTGGAGTGCAAATCAATATAATTTACAACTACCAAAACTTAAATTTATTCCTCCGGTTCCTCTAAGCGAACCTGTCAACCGAATAAATACTTCTAAATTCACTGGTTTAGTTCCTCTGGGACGCGAGATATCAGAATTAAAAACTCCTATTAAAGCATTAATGGAGCACTATAAATTCCTCACTCCCGGAATGTTTTTTATGGACTTACAAACTGGGGATTATTTTAGTTTTAATGGTGATAAAGCTTTTTCTGCCGCTAGCACAATTAAGTATCCTATTTTGATTGCATTGTTTCAGGAAGTAGATGCAGGGAGAATCAAACTAGGTGAAACTTTGGTGATGCGACGGAAACATGTCACTGGCGGTTCTGGAGATATGCAGTATCAACGAGTAGGAACTAAGCTTAGTCTCTTGCAAACTGCAACTAAGATGATGACTATTAGCGATAACACTGCTACAAATATGATTATTGACCGTTTAGGTGGTGTATCTAAATTAAATCAAAAGTTTCACGGTTGGGGATTGCAAAGTACTGTAATTCACAGTCTGCTAGGAGACTTTAAAGGAACTAATAAAACTAGTGCAAAAGACTTAGTACGACTGTCAGCTTTGATTACAAATAATCAGTTAATTTCGATGACAAGTCAATCCCAAGTTTTAGGTATTATGATTCGTTGTCACAATAGAACATTGCTCCCATCTGGCTTAGGTTATGGTGCAAATATTGCTCATAAAACAGGTACTCTGCGGTTTGTACTAGGCGATGCGGGTATCATTGAAACGCCATCAGGTAAGCGTTATTTAGCAGGAATTTTTGTCCGAAGACCGAATAATGACAATAGAGCTAGGGATTTTATTCGTCAAGTTTCTCAGGTGATGTATGGCTACTTCGAGCAGCCAAAAGTCAGTCATCTACCTTAATTAGTTATTGGGTATGAAGCATGATTAACACTTAATTTTTGAGCGAAACGTCTGAGTTTAATACTCACCGATAAAATTGAATCGCTTACACTAACAGCAATCCTGAAGACTGGCAATGTTCAAAGCTGTGATGCCGAATAGCCCATCATAGACATCGCTTCTTTAACTGCCAAGGTATTATGTAGTCGAATACCATGCAGCATACAGCTTGAGGTTTTGCATGAAAGTAGCAGTCTTCAGTACAAAAGTCTATGATCGGCATTTTTTGTCAGCTGCAAATTCTCTCACCCAACACGAATTAGTGTTTTTTGAACCTCGTTTAAATCGGGATACTGCTATCCTCGCCGCCGGATTTCCGACGGTTTGCGTATTTGTGCATGACCAAGTTGATGCCCCAACTTTAGAGCTTCTCGCCTCATGGGGAACTCGGGTGGTTGTCCTTCGCTGTGCAGGGTTTAACAATGTAGACTTACAAGCCGCAGCGGATTTAAGAATTACCGTTGTGCGTGTTCCCGCCTATTCACCCTATGGAGTAGCAGAACATGCTGTAGGATTGATTTTAAGCTTGAATCGCAAAATTCATCGTGCCTATAACCGTGTCCGAGAAGGCAATTTTTCCCTAGATGGACTGTTGGGATTTAATTTGCATGAGCGCACAGTGGGGATTATCGGCACCGGCAAAATTGGTCTGATTTTAGGACAGATTATGAAGGGGTTTGGCTGTAACCTACTCGCCTATGACGTTTATCACAATCCAGAATTGGAGGCGCTAGGTGGAAAGTATGTAGAACTACCTGAGCTATTTGCCAACTCCGATATTATCTC
This sequence comes from Nostoc sp., assembly GCF_036917395.1. Lineage (GTDB taxonomy): Bacteria > Cyanobacteriota > Cyanobacteriia > Cyanobacteriales > Nostocaceae > Nostoc. Next base: position 42,546 of record NZ_JBALDI010000060.1, on the reverse strand, counting down.
CCTGCATTGCCCCCTGATTCCCGAAACGCATCACTTGATTAACGCTGAGGCTATAAAACAGATTAAGTCAGGCGTGATGCTAATTAACACTAGCCGAGGAGCGCTGATTGATACCCAAGCAGTGATTGAGGGATTGAAGTCTGGTAAGATTGGCTATCTCGGTGTGGATGTCTACGAACAAGAATCAGAATTATTCTTTGAGGATTTGTCTGGCGAAATTATTCAAGATGATATTTTTCAACGTCTGACAACCTTCCCCAATGTACTTATTACCGGACATCAAGCCTTTTTTACAGTAGAAGCTCTCTACAATATTGCAGAAACAACTGTTGCTAATATTGCTGATCTTGAACAGGGTCGTCCTTGTGCAAATGAAATTCGCGCTCAACCTTCACTTTAAGTAATGCTTGGAGATCGATCGCTAATACCAAATGACTAGATAACGTTAAGGGAGCACATTCATCTACGCCTAACAATAGGTAATGCAAAGACTTTGGACTGAAATCACCATTCAATCCTCATCATCAGGCAAATTTTCCATTTCCTCAGTAATTAGCGTCTGAAAATCTTCGTCACAATGATTATGCAGATGAACCGCAGCAGCTAAGAGTTCTGCTAGAATTTCAGCTTGTTGGTTAGCAGTTAAACTAGGTAACTGTAACTGATTAACTAATGCTTGTACTTTCAGGCACTCTGTACCTAATTCAGCAATCAAGGTACTGAGGGTTGAATTCGTGACTGCAAGAGGGCGATCGCTAATCTGCATATTCATTGTCCCAATCTTTTACGCGCTTGTTGGATTGCCTTGTCAAAAGCACGAATCTCTTTTTCCCAATGCTTAATTAAACCTTCGTCAGGAAAACTCTTCTCTGATTCCAGTCTAATCTTTTCTTGATGTTCAGTAATTCTTAGAGTCAAAGATTCAATCGCCCTTTTGTGATGCTTATTACCCATCACTCCAAACGATAGGCAACGCGGAGACTTTGGACTAAAATCACCAGAGATGCGATCGCCATCAAACCGCCCCAAAACCAGTAAGGTAAAAGCAAATACCGCTGCATTTGCGCTGTATCAGAGAGTCCAAGGGGGCCAGCAGAACTACTAAATAGATAATCAAGTTGATGGTACGTACTCACACAAGCTTGTACACCCAGCAATTGAATGACAAACCCTTGGCCCCAGCGAGGTGCTCTCAGGGCGATACCCAAGATTATTAAACCCAGCAAGGGAATTGCTACCAATCCAAACCAGGAACGTATCCAAATTAATGTGGAAAATAGCAAAAAACTCCCTAATATTTTTAAACAGAGGGTTGCTGCTCTAAAACTGCGGGAAGCCAGAATCAAAGCTGCACCGGCAAGAGGCGGCCCCATTGGCCCTGCTGCTGCAACCATTGCCGGCCCAATTGGCCCCAATCCCGACCGAATACCATAAGTTGCAACACCGGAACCATTGCTAAAAATCTGCAACTTCTGAAACTGTCCCCCTAATAGGAGTGCCATTAAGCCGTGACCCATTTCATGAAACCAAGTTGCCAAGATTGTAAATGGGTATAAGATATAATCCCCTCCTGGGATTTGCCACAGTAAAGCAGTTGCGATCGCTGCTGCAATTAACCAGGTTAGCCCCATACGTTCAACAACTGGCGGGGCTTCTTTGGTGAGCAAGGGTTTAAAATTTTTGCTTGGTTCCCTCATAAGTGACTCGATTTTGGATTTTAGATTTTAGATTTTAGATTTTCCGAAAAATTCAAAATCTAAAATTGGCAGTGTATTTTCTCTATCCTAGTGTAATTATTAAGGTAGTGGGGTTGCTGGGCAATGCAACAATTCGCACATCAAAGCGACGGCTGTAAACTATGGCGCTATCAAGAACAACATAGTTATCCGTCGCTTGTCTGATGCGGTTCATTTGTTTATCCTCCTTCAATGATGCCGGAGGATGGGCAGAAAACGCCTAGACTGATGTCACAATTGATCGAAATATCAGTTAAGCAAGTTGAAAAAGAAATGTCATTAAGTCTCCTTTACCCAAGCTGATGCGATCGCCTGGTCGCAAGCGGTGACGATTCCCCGGTAAAAGCGGCAAATTATTAATGTAGGTGCCATTGGAACTTCCCACATCCTCAACATAGTGAGCGTCTCCCTCAACGCGAATATCTGCATGAATCCGCGAGACAATTTCTGAATTGGGAAATCCTGAAACATCTATATCAGGGGGAATCCGGTCATTGAGCTTGCCGATATGAATCACAGAGAGATTTTGCGGCAATTCAATTAACCGATCACTTTGAACATGGATTAACCGCGCTGTAACCTGCTGCAATTGCGTTCTGGCAGCAGTTGCAGTTGGAGCTGCTGCTGCTGGCGGGGGTAGTTCGGCTTCAGAGGCTGGCGTTGGTTCCAAAGGTGGTGGAGTCGGAATACTTTGTCCAGAAACTACGGGTTGAGCTACAACGGTTGGCGGTGCTTCTGGGAGGCTGCTTTCTGTAACAGATACCTGTGGCGGAGCTACTGGGGTAACTGCCACCTCTGTTGGTGGTAAAGATGAGCCGGAGGGATGGGAATTAGTAGAACCGCTTATTCCCAAAGCATCTGGTTGTAAAAGTTCTAACAGTGGATCGGGTGGATCTAACGGCGGAACTTCCACAGGAATATTGGGAGTAACTGTTGCAGCTACCGCAGTATGAACATGTGGAACTCCTGCGGAGTGAAGGTTATAGCCACACTGACCGCAGAATGCAGCATCTGCCTGCACAGTTGCCCCACAACTGGGACAGTTAGTAGTCGCGGGTAAGGGTGTATAGCAAGCTTCACACTGGACAGCGCCGTCAGGGTTAGGATGATTGCAATTAGGGCAGACGATCATCGATATTTAGCCTTTGTTCAAGATCATCATAAATATAGGTAGGACTGGCAAGCAGAGAGCGGCCCTAGCTTTAGATTCTAGCAATTACTGCTGATGGAACAATGAATTGGACGCTTTGACGCGAGGAAAGGAGCAGGGGAGACAAATCAATTCAAAATTCAAAATTCAAAATTCAAAAACTTCTGCCTCTTGTGCCCAATACTTCTCTACGAGAGGCTGCGCCCTAAGCGTAGCTATGCCGTAGGCTTTACGACGCCGGCTCCATCGAGCGAACGCAAGAGCGTCTCGTAGAGAAGTCGAGATGCTCAGTACAAGTGCCCCATTGTTCAATGTTGGAGTTCCAAACCTGCTGCCGCATCCAGCAGCCACCAAAGTTCACCTTGGGGCTGAATTAAGCGGGATGGGTAAGTGAAGTCATCGGCTACAGGTGCAAAGACTTGCGCCAAAGCTGGTCGTTTATTAGCACCAGCAACCAGAAAAATCACGCTGTGAGCAGAGTTGATAAAGGGGTATGTGAAACTTATCCTGAGGTTTCCGTTTTTGTTACCTACAGTCAGCAGGCGATCGCGTACTTTGAGAGCCTCTGTGTGGGGAAACAAAGATGCGGTATGTGCATCATCACCCATTCCTAGTAATACTACATCCAATGAGGGAAACTCGACCCCAGGAGAATTGAAAAATTCTTTGAGTTGTTGTTCATACTTAGCAGCAGCCAGTTCTGGATTGGCTTCTAAAGTTGGTACGGGATGAATGTTAGCCGCTGGGATGTCAACACGATCTAGCCACGCACGACGCGTCATCAGTTCATTGCTATCGGGGTGATCTGGTGGTACGTAACGCTCATCCCCCCAGAATATATGAATTTTATCCCAAGGCAGTTTTTGATTAGCGATCGCTTCGTATAACGGTTTGGGTGTATTACCACCAGATAAGGCGATGGTAAACCGCCCCCGCTGCTCAATGGCAGTTTCTAACTTGGACAGAATTAATTCTAGCGCTCGTGCAACTAGTGCTGGCTGATCCGGTAGAACTTCAACGGTTTTCATAGCTTCATCATATTGCTGGCTTCCAGCAATACAATACCGAACTTATTACAATCCTCCTTTTGAAATTTTGAAACATTTAACATCATGGATTAAGTAGGCTGGAAAAATATAGACGCTCATTATCATTTTTAACGGTGAGTTGTCAGTAGTCAGTCGTACTAACTACTAACTACTTTCATGATTATTTTTATTTACACCCAGTTACTTGATACTTGGTTGAGTAACGCCATAGAGGATACATTTATTAATTCTTATTAAAAATTAATAAAACTAATTAATTAGAAACAATGCTTCCCAGTCAGCGATCGCTTCGCGTTGGGCGATTAATAATTGCTGAATTCCTTTTTGAGCGACATCTAGGAGTTGATCCAACTGAGTGCGGCTAAAGCTGCCTTCTTCGGCTGTTCCCTGGACTTCAATAATTCCCAGGTGTTGATTCATCACCACGTTAAAATCTACTGTTGCAGCCACATCTTCAATATAATTTAGATCCAAAAATGGCTCTTGCTCCAGTAATCCTACGGAAACTGCTGCTACCTGCCCACACAGAGGCGATCGCTCCAACCCGCCCGACTGCAACAATTTAGAAATCGCATGAGCCAAGGCGACAAAAGAGCCTGTAATCGCTGTTGTCCGAGTTCCAGCGTCTGCTTGCAAGACATCGGCATCTACAGTCAGCGTGCGTTCTCCCAGAGCCTCAAAATCCACTGCTGCGCGTAAGCTACGCCCAATTAGACGTTGAATTTCTTGCGTCCGTCCAGATAATTTTAATAATTCCCTTTCTTGCCGTTTTTGAGTAGCAGATGGTAGCATCCGGTACTCAGCAGTTAACCAGCCTTTACCAGTTCCTTCAAGAAACTTCGGAACTCCTTTAGTAACGCTAACGGTACAAAGTACCTGAGTGTCACCACATCTGGTGAGAACAGAACCGGGAGCAAAGCGGGTGAAATTGGGGTAAAAGCTGATCGGACGTAGTTCGTAGGGAAGACGGCCGTCTGGACGCTGCCAAGCCATTAGAGTTGCCTCAAGTTTTACAATACTGCCTTAAGGTTACCTTAGTGTTGTAAATCATCATTTCAGGGGCATTAGGCAATTCAATTTTGGATTTTAGATTTTGGATTATATTTCAATTCTTTAATCCAAAATCTAAAATCTAAAATTCTTACTCCCCTGCTTCTTTTCTAAGGAACTGAAAGCAGAGTCAAAATATTTTGCTGCACCATATCTGGTGACTGGTCGCCGTTGATGGTCAATAGGCGGCGACGACGGTCGTAATATTCTAGGATGGGAATGGTGTGATCGTAGAATAATTCTACACGGCGTTGCACGATTTCCGGTTGGTCATCTGGTAGCGATCGCCCCAAGGATCGGCTAACCATGACTGCTTCTGAGACTTGGAGATAAATTGCCCAATCTAGCTTTTGTCCTGAATTATCCAATGAAAAATCTAATTCTTTAGCTTGGAAGGCAGTACGGGGATAGCCTTCTAACACCCAAGCACAGTCAATATCTGGTTGTCTGAGGCGAATTTGGATCAATTCAATAATCATTTCGTCTGGAACTAACTCCCCTTTTTCCATGTAGGGCCGTGCGTGGTAACCTAGTTCACTCAAGCTAGCGTAAACCGAAAAAGAAGTCCGGGGATCGGCTTGTAACCATTGAAATTCCGGGATATGCTGATCGCCAGATATTGCTTCCCGTAAAATCTCTCCTGTAGAAATCAGAGGAATATCAAAGTATCTGCAAAGCCTTTGTCCTTGAGTGCTTTTCCCCGATCCTGAACCTCCCACAATCACCAATCTCACAACAATTAACTCCTCATCCTGTCAAATTCACTACTTGTTAAGTCTGTTTTGCCCAAACAACTGGGAAATCTAACATTTAGCGATTTTCAGCCGTTATGCCCAGCTTTTTTAAATAATTGGAACTCTAACTCATGTGTTTTCATTTTTACAACTACTTTCAGAGAAAAAACAAAAATAACTCTTGACTTCAGCACAAATGTAGTGTTTGACTAAGAATGCAATTTGCCAAATCCACCACACGTGTGAAAAACAGATTGATTATACAGGCAGATTTGTAATAATTACTGTCAACAAGAGGACTTTTGGGATAAGAGAACTCTTGGGACAGGGAGACTTTGGGGTTATCCCATAGATAAATCTATTTGCTCTGAAAACTTGGACGCCTTATACCTTGTTGCAAGCAATCTCGGAAGAAATTTTTCTTTTTTTGCATAAATGAATTTACTCTTCTTGAAAAGAAAGTAGATAAGGGGTTTTCTTTTTTCCCCAAGTCCCCAAATCTGCCTTCCCAAGAATCCTCTTTGGTCAGCAGAAAGCCTTAATTTATTGTATCTTTTTGAACTTAACCCTATGGTTGCCCAGCTAGAAACAAGTATCAATTCAACCCTTCCCTTACCATATCCAGTTGAAGGACTAGTGCAAGTTTTCACTAGTTCCCATCGCAATTTTTTTACGAGCGTTATGGCTCAATCACTGAGAATAGCTGGACAAGGAACGCCAGTATTAATAGTGCAGTTCCTCAAAGGAGGTATTCGTCAAGGACATGATCAACCCATACAATTAGGGCAAAATTTAGATTGGATTCGCTGTGATTTGCCTCGTTGTATCGATACACCACATTTAGAAGATACGGAAAACCAAGCCTTACAAAAGCTGTGGCAGTATACACAGCAGGTAGTGTGTGAGAGTAAGTATTCTCTCGTTGTCTTAGATGAGTTAAGTTTAGCGATTAACTTTGGTTTAATTCCTGAAACCGAAGTTTTAGCGTTTCTGGCAAAACGCCCTCCCCAGGTCGATATCATTCTCACAGGACCAGAGACGCCAAAATCTCTCTTGGATGTAGCAGATCAAATTACAGAGATCCGGCGGAGTTATCGACCCTAAACAAAATACTCAGTTTGTGCTAATATACCGACTCGGTTTGAATTAACGTTAGCAGCGAACTTGTGATTAAGAACGATATCTGGATTACTGAAATGGCTCAACAGGGTTTGATTTCGCCCTTTGAGCCAAGCCTAATACGTCACATTGAGAATTTACCTATAATTTCATTTGGTCTTAGCAGCTTTGGCTATGACATCAGACTGTCACCAGATGATTTTCGTATTTTCAGGCATATTCCAGGTACTGTAGTAGATCCTAAGAATTTTAATCCTGAAAACTTGGAGCGAACAGAACTCCATACTGATGTTAATGGCAAATACTTCATCCTCCCTGCCCACTCCTATGGACTTGGGGTTGCCCTTGAAAGGCTGGAAATACCAGATAATATTACAGTAATTTGTATAGGTAAGAGTACTTATGCTCGTTGTGGAATAATTGCAAATGTAACTCCAGCTGAAGCTGCTTGGCGCGGTTACTTGACACTAGAGTTATCCAACGCTTCTAGCGCTGATTGTCGCATTTACGCGAGTGAAGGAATAGTGCAGTTAATGTTTTTGGAGGGAGAACCATGTGCTGTAAATTATGAAGCACGTCAGGGTAAATATCAAGACCAGCTAAAGGGTGTAACTCTGGCTAGGGTTTAAACTTCAAAATAATTATTTAGTTTTCTCTCTGCTTTCTTTGGGAAGTGTTTGTACTTCCTGTTTACCTAAAGGCTGTACAATTTGAACAATTGTTAAAACTATGGTTGCAATAGTTAAAATAATAGTAAAATATGTCTGGTTTGTCTCAATAAAATCTTTAAGCCTACTTAATAAATCCTTTCTAGAGTTTCCAGCAATTTTTTTAGGGTCTTTTGTATAAGTGAATAACTCCTTCTTTGACCTCAATTACATAGAGGGTACAAAAATCTTGTCCTTTCCTAAGCTTAACGGTTCTTTTGCCTAAATTGAAAACTGTGATAGAAAGTTTTCCTTCATATCCAGGGTCTATCTTTGATGAAGTGTTAGATAACCCATCTTGCAGAAGAGATACTTTTGGAACTACATGGCCAAATCTAGATTTGGGAAATTGAACTGATTCAACTGTCTCAATAATTACGGCAGAACCGGGTTGAAGAGATATTGTGCCATTCTCCAACAAATCAGTTTTACCGGAGTCTCTATGATCTCTGTATTCATCACCAACTCTTAAATCATAGCTGGCATTACTAGACTTCGTATTATGAATTTGTTTGATATTCAGATTCTGTATAAAAATTACACTTCCTTCAAGACCACCAGCTTTCTCATACTCTTCCCTAGTCTCTACGACTGTTCTATTACTACCATCCAATATAAAGGGGATAACACTCATTGTTTTGTTACTTAGAGAACAAAGTGTAAGAAATTACACTTTTATTATATATTGTATACCCAATTTTTTAAGTGTTAATCTTGTTTTACTTAGACGCTACTTTTTATACCATTGTGCGATCGCCTTGAATCAAACTTAAAATTCGGAACACCAAGACACGTAGCTGTGAGGGGGTAAAAGTATAAGGAGGCTGAGGCGCCAATATTTAAGGTGCTAATCTTGCCTTACCTAGACGCTGCTTTTCATACCATTGTGCGATCGCTGGTGCCCAATCTTCAAAGTGAGGCCACATCATTTCACATAACTTTTGAATTTCAAGTTGAGCATCTTTCTTATTTCTCAGGTCACAAAAATGCAAGAAAGACCTTAAATTGAAACTAATTACAAAATGCTGGCGATAATCAAAAGGCACTTTACCTCTTGCGTGTTCTTCAGACATTCCAGCCTCAAAATCAGCTTTATATCGTTTAGCTGCGTCTTCACACCATTGCAAATCTGCTGCTCGTTGCTCTAGTGAATAGTGATATTTTTTGCCTTGTCTATCAGTGTAATAGCCAACGGGACGCAGGTAAAAAACATCTTCTATGTCTTTCTGACCTTCTACTACATCAATAAATTGGTTGCCTGTGTACCTAAAAGACTGAACATCAAATGATACGCCCACACGATGAGTACGCGCCTGCTGCATCACACTGTGGGGAAAGTAGCCACAGTTGAAAACAATCTGGGGATGTTCTAGAGGCCCATAGTGTCCCCTCTCACCGGCTAAAAGTCGCTTAACAATAACTTCGCCGCTTTGTGACTCCGAGGGCCAAGAGTCACGCTCATCAAACACGAACCCATCAGTATAGTCCTGGTGCATCGCGGCATAAATCACCTGCTGCGGGTTTGGTGTTTTGGCAATAACCTCTACTCGAAATCGATGCATTAGTTTTTGGGAATGGATTTGTGACTGAAAGTGCTTACACACAAGGAGCAGAGCCTGTTCGTTAAACATGGCTTTGAACTCGATCCATTATCATATCTCTGGCTTGGACTTCTACTTGAACAGATTCAGATACTTTACAAATATTAATACATTTGTTACAGTTATTTACATAAAGAGAAGACAGGGAAAAATCCATGCGTACAAACACTGCTATAATTGACGACCAAGGCAAACTGAACAACTTTGCGATAGAGCCAAGGATTTATATAGATGAACAAGGCGATCGCACAGGCTTCACTCCTTTTGCAGAACTGCTCAACGGTCGTTTAGCAATGATTGGTTTTGTCTCTCTAATAGCATTAGAAGTATTCACAGGACACGGCATTGTTGGTATTTTGACAAGCCTGTAAAAGCTAATTTCTATAACTCACAGCGTTTTTCAGGTAAATGAAGTACACGGGTAGGGGCACAACATTGTTGTGCCCTTACGATAATCTGAACTCACCAAGTTGCAATCTGCTGTAATTATCAACAAATGTAAGAGACGGTAAATTTACCGTCTCTTAATTTATGGGAAACTTAGTGGTAGATTAAAAATATACTGATAGCAAAAGCTGTTAGTTATCAGTGTAAAGTTATCAGGGAAATTATGGCTTTAACTGCTTCAACTATGTTGCCGCTAGGCACAAAAGCACCAGATTTTGATCTACCGGAAGTAGTATCTGGAAAGGCAACTTCACTTTCTACCTTTGCAGAGAAAAAAGTGCTGTTGGTAATGTTCATTTGTCGGCATTGCCCGTTTGTAAAGCACGTCCAAAAAGAATTAGCGCAGTTAGGAAAAGATTATTTTACAGGTGATTTAGCGATCGTTGCCATTAGTGCTAACGATGCAAAGAATTATCCAGATGATGCGCCAGAGTCGTTACAAGCATTTGTTACAGAACAAGGGTTTAGTTTTACATTATGCTACGACGAGAGCCAGGAAACGGCAAAGACTTATACAGCAGCTTGCACACCAGACTTTTTTGTATTTGATGACCAACGCCAACTTGTTTATCGGGGGCAATTAGACGATAGCCGTCCGAGTAATGGTAAACCTGTAACAGGCGCAGATTTACGCGCAGCCATTGAAGCAGCGCTGGCGGGTAAACCTGTTACAAGCGAGCAAAAGCCGAGTGTTGGTTGCAATATTAAATGGAAATCTGGAAACCAACCCAGTTATTTTGGTTGAAAGGAACTAGGTATTGGGTATTGGGTACTGGAAAATGTTTTTAGTCCCCAATCCCTAGTCCCCCTAACTATCAGTGTTTAATTTCCAAATTAAGTATGTAGCATCCTAGTTGGACTTTTTCTGCCCACAATTCATATTCCAGACGCAAATGTTCTGGCAAGGGATGTCCGTTGAGAGTTAGGCTATTAGTAAAATTTCGTAAACGAATCGGATTGTTAGGTTGGAATGACTCAGTTGGCAACCAATAGCGACTAATCCCATAAACGCCCTGTTCCCAAAAGTGACGGTAACTCACTTGAGCGTTACCTTGCATAGTCATAATCACCCGGTAAGGGGAAATTTCCAGCCACAAAATTCTGGGACTGTTAGGGGCATAAGCTTTGCTCTTACTTTGGGTAAGTGTGTCATCTGGACTTACGACACTCTTTACTTCGCAGCTAATTAGGGGCGGTGCAGTTAACAGCAAATGGAATCTATTAGTATCCTTTTGATACAATGTCGCGGCAGTTTCCACAACAGACCAGATTGGTAGGTCAGTGGAAATAAGTGATAAGCACACGGGCTTGCGGTGATGGGTGAGCATGGGAGCGATAAGGGCTAAAAGCTATTGAACAAAGTAAAATGAACACTCTAACTGTCTAATAGGTCACTGGTAAGAAACTAAATAGTAAAACAGGCTTAATATTAATGAATCAGCTGATTTGTCAAGCTACAAAAATTTAGATAGAAACAGGTAGAATGTCAGCTTAGATAGCAAAAACGGTATTTTTCTAGAGAAAGCCAATTCGTAAGTAAAGCTTGTAAATATTCTAAGGCTATAGCCTCAAAACAGTGGGAGTCGTTTTAGATGCTAAGAAACCTTCTTGAGGGAGACTTGCCGTAGATTGGAGTAAGTTTCATACAGCAAAAAGCGATAGGACATTAGGCAGGAAGTCACTAGCAGCGACAAATAAAGTCACTGATAAACTTCCGGTGTATTCAAAAGCCAGTGTATCCTAATGTCAGCTTCTGTTATAACCGTAGAAGCTCACAAAGACCTTTCTCACAAGTTAGTTATTCAGCAGCCCTTTTATTCGGCTATCTTTACAAGCTCGCATCTGGGGAGCATCCCAATGCAAGCAAATTTACTAAAATCGTTAAAAGTCAATTGCGAATGAAGCATACTCCAACTCTACAAGATGCTCTTGGGTTTGTGCAGCGTTGCGAAGAAAAGAATCGTAAAGTGTGTGTAATATAACCCGCGAGCAGTAAAAAAACTAGAGCTAAATTTCCTTCCAAGAAACTGATACACAAAGGAATAAGAGCCAAAATTGAAACACTCATGTTCTCTGTACTCAATACTGCTTAAAGCTTAACCGAACCGTATTGACCCAATACCTTTTTGTTTAATGTTAAGAAATATTTCGTTAATAGCGTCTATGACTAGTGACATGGATCACAAAGGAGAAAACGCGTTACATTTATTTACGATATCTTCAGTAGACCTTTATATATCTAATGTTTCATCATTTTAGAAAACGAAAAATCAGATGCCATTTTTAATACAAGAGAAGAAATGGGTTTGAGTTTTTATTTTCTAATACAATGCACAAAAGAGTGACTTTTTGATAAAAGTCACTTGTAACAAGAATTCTAAATTATTCTCTCACAATAGTGATGATAGAGCGCTAAACCCATTTAAAAGGAAATTGCATGTGGATCGTCAAAATTGCTTTACGTCTTCCATATACATTCGCGATCGCTGCCTTGATGATTGTGATATTAGGTGTAGTAACAATATTTGGTACAGCGGTTGACATTTTTCCGGCAATCAACATTCCGGTTGTCAGTATAGTTTGGACTTATACTGGTACTACATCTGAGGAAATGGCACAGCGAATCGTGACAATTAGCGAACGTGCCATGACAACAACTGTTGGGGACATCGAACACATTGAGTCTCAATCTTTAAGTGGTGTTAGTGTTGTCAAGGTTTTCTTCCAACCGAGCGTCAATATAGCCTCAGCCGTCGCTCAAATCACCTCTGTGAGCCAAACAATTCTCCGCCCTTTGCCACCTGGGATCACGCCGCCATTCATCATTCAATACAACGCTTCCAGCGTGCCGATTATCCAGATGAGTGTCAGCAGCAAAAACTTGCCGGAACAAGCGCTCAACGACTTTGCTACTAACGTTGTCCGCACCCAGTTAGCAACAGTGCAAGGTGCGAGTGTACCTTTGCCCTATGGTGGTAAACCTCGGCAAATTATGGTTGATATCGATCCCCAAGCGATGTTGGCTAAAGGCGTTTCTGCCCAAGACGTGACTAATGCTGTCAGTGCCCAAAACTTGGTTTTGCCCGCAGGCAATATGAAGATAGGCGCTCGCGACTTCGCCGTACAAATCAACAATAGTCCAGATGTAGTGGCAGCCCTCAACGACTTGCCGATAAAACAAGTCAATGGTAATGTGACTTACATTCGTGATGTCGCGCAGGTACGAGATGGCTTTGCCGTACAAGCGAATATAGTACGTGAAAATGGCAAGCGCTCAAGCTTACTGAGTATTCTCAAGAGTGGCAATGCCTCAACTATTGATGTGATTGATCGGGTAAAAAAAGCTTTGCCTCGCATCCAATCCACTTTACCCCCAGGACTGAATTTAGCGTTTTTGTTCGATCAATCTGTATTTGTTAAGGCTTCGATTCAAGGCGTTCTCAAAGAAGGATTGATTGCAGGATGTCTCACCGCGCTGATGATTCTGGTTTTCCTGGGAAGTTGGCGCAGCACTGTAATTGTAGCCGTATCGATTCCCCTCTCGATGCTGGTTTCGATTATTGTGATGAGTCGTTTGGGACAAACTTTCAATATTATGACTTTAGGTGGTTTGTCCTTAGCTGTCGGTATTCTCGTAGATGATGCCACAGTCGAAATTGAAAATATCCACCGAAATCTTGGACAAGGTAAACCAATCAAGCGAGCAATCTTAGATGGAGCGCAGCAAATTGCAACTCCAGCACTTGTAGCAACATTATGTATTTGTATTGTCTTTGTGCCGGTGGTGTTTCTAAGTGGAGTGGCAAAGTACCTGTTTGTCCCGCTAGCGATGGCGGTAGTATTTGCCATGCTTGCTTCTTATGTGCTATCTCGGACTGTAGTACCGACGATGGCAAATTATTTCCTACCACATGAAGCGCACTTGCATAGAGAAAGTGAGGATCATAATGGTCATGGCGACAAGCATAATATAGATTCGCCAGTCCAAAACAATAATGGTCGCGACAAACATCATATAGATTCCCCAGTCCAAAACAATAATGGTCGTGACAACCACCATACCCATTCGCCAATCGAAATCCATGATAGTCGCGACAACCACCACACCCATTCACCAGTCCAAAACAATAATGGTCACGACAATCAGCACCAAAGGTCAGAAGTAACAACGAAAACTGCCGAACCTGTTAAGAAAGATTGGATATGGCGGCTACACGAAAAGTTTAACCGACAATTTGAGAAATTTCGCAGTTGGTACTACGATGTCCTCACCTCAGCATTAAATCACCGCCGTATAGTCTTTGTGCTGTTTGGTGCTTTTATAGTAAGTGCAGGAGTTTTGTTGCCGTTCGTCGGTCAAGACTTTTTCCCTGAAGTCGATGGTGGTCAGTTTAGCCTACACGTTCGAGCCTTACCTGGTACTCGTTTGGAAGAGACAGAAAGAATTGTTAGCCAAGTCGAAGGCGTTATTCGCCAGACTGTACCGAAGGAAAATCTCTCGAAGATTCTGGATAACATCGGCTTACCCAACAGTGGCATTAACCTTACCTATGGCTACAACGGTGCTACAATTGGCCCGGCTGATGCTGATATTCTTGTCTCGTTAAAAGAATCTGGTTCAACTTTTTCTTACGTCAAGCAATTACGCCAGAAATTGAAAGCGACATTTCCCAATTACACCTTCTTTTTTGAGCCGGCTGATATTGTTACTCAAATTCTGAATTTCGGTTTGCCTGCTGCTGTTGACGTGCAAATATCTGGCCCTCTGCAAAACTCAAAGGCTAACTTTAAAATTGCCAAACAAATCGAAGCCCGGATGATGCTCATTCCTGGCGCTGTAGATGTACACATGCAACAAGTTGTCGATGCGCCAGAGTTACGTCTTGATGTAGATCGCACTGAGGCTCAACAACTGGGTATGACCCAGCGTGATGTTGCTAATAGTGTTCTCACTTCCTTAAGTTCAAGCGGTCAAGCTGCAATTAACCAATGGCTCGATCCCAAAAAAGGCGTAAGTTACACCCTTGCTGTACAAGTTCCCCAGTACAAAATTGACTCTATTGACAGCCTGAAAAATACCCCAGTTAGTAACGGTCAAACTGCACCCCAACTTTTAGGTAATTTGGCTAGTGTCAGACGCGACACAGTAATGCAAGTTGTCAATCACTACAACATTCAGCCAGTTTTCGATATCTACGCTAACTCCTACGATCGCGATCTGGGGGGAGTTGCCCGCGATGTGGATCGAATTATCGCTGATTATAAGAAAAAATTGCCTCACGGTAGTCAGATTAATGTCCGCGGACAAGTGCAAACGATGAACTCTTCGTTCCTGGGACTTGGTTTCGGACTTGTATTTGCAATTGTGCTGGTTTACTGCTTAATGGTGGTGAACTTCCAATCTTGGCTCGATCCCCTGATTATTATGATGGCATTGCCAAGTGCTTTAGCTGGTATTGTCTGGATGCTGTTTGTCACCCGCACTACTTTCAGCGTTCCTTCGTTAATGGGTGCAATTATGAGTATAGGTGTGGCGACATCAAACAGTATTCTAATGATCACTTTTGCTAATGACCAGCGTCAAGAAGGTGAAAATGCCTATAAAGCAGCGCAAGCGGCGGGTCACACACGGTTGCGTCCTGTATTAATGACTGCCTTAGCCATGCTCATTGGTATGGTGCCAATGTCTCTCGGTCTTGGTGAAGGTGGTGAGCAGAATGCGCCCTTGGGTCGCGCTGTAATTGGCGGCTTGTCAGCTGCAACAGTTGCGACTCTCATCTTTGTACCTGTTGTATACAGCATGTTACGGCGTAAACAACCTCGTCCTATTAATCAGGATGATGACGATTTAAATTTCTCAGATCCACAGACCGCATACTCGTTCTCATCATCCCAAGGCAAGGAGTAAGCAATTTAAAGAACAAAATTGCTAAAGCCAATGATGGTAATGACTCTAGCTGCTGAATTTCTGCAAATTAGACAATATGGGACAGCTTACCTATGGATTCTCAGCCTCCTGCATCTCCTGATTCTCAACAACAAACGACTTCTAAAAAAAGGCGCGGCATCGGTCGAATTGGTTGGGCTGTAATTGGTGCTGTTTTTTTTGGTAGCCTACTAGCTATAGGTATTCTGCCTCGGTTAAGCCAAAAATCAGAATTACAAGCAGCAGTTAAGGAAGCAAGCACCGTACCCTTAGTCAACATTATCACTCCCCGTCGCGCTGCTGCTACTACCAATTTGGAACTACCTGGTAGTGTTGTAGCCCTTAATCAAACGACCATCTACGCTCGCAGTACTGGGTATTTGCGGCGGTGGTACGCAGATATTGGCGATCGCGTCCAGGCGGGTCAATTATTAGCAGAGATTGATTCACCAGACATAGATCAGCAAGTTTTGCAAGCGAAGGCAGAGTTCGTGCAAGCACAAGCTAATGTGCTTCAAAGTCGTGCTAGTTTAGCTAAAGGTGTTTCTGATTTGAAGCAAGCCCAGGCTAATCTATTGATCGCACGTCAGAGTTGGCAACGCTGGAGTGTTCTTGTGAAGCAAGGTGCAGTGCCTCAACAAGATGCTGATACAAGATATGCCACATATCAGGCTAATCTTGCCAACGTTGAGGCAGCAAAAAATACTATCAATTCTGACTCTGCTAACGTCAAAGCAGCACAAGCTAACGCCTACGCCATTCAAGCAAACTTCCAACGTAATATCGTATTGCAGTCTTACAAGAAAGTCACTGCTCCTTTCGCAGGAGTAATTACCGCACGTAATGTAAATACAGGTGTTTTAATTTCAGCAGGTAGTGGCAACAGCAATACTAGTAGTAACACCAGTACCAGCAACACCAATACTAGCAATACTAGCCTTTATACTATTGCTGCTTATGACAAGCTAAATGTGAATGTGAATGTTCCACAGAGTTTATCACCGTCATTTCAGACTGGTCAAACAGCAGAAATTACAGTCAAAGAGTTACCACAACGAGCGTTTACAGGTAAAGTAGTGCGTAGTAGCAACGCTATAGATCCAAATACTCGCACTTTGCTGACACAATTAGAAGTGGAGAATTACAACGCGACGCTGCGACCTGGGATGTATGCCACTGTGAAATTTGCGATTAACCGCACTAATACTCCCTTTGTTGTGCCAGATAGTGCCTTAGTCGTTAACGCCGGAGGTACGCAGGTAGCAACTCTAACCAAAGACCAAACAGTGCATTATCAAAAAGTTGTCGTTGGGCGAGATTATGGTACTGAAGTAGAAATTACATCAGGTCTAACAGGAAATGAATCGCTGATTGCCACTCCTACGGTTGATGAGACAGAGGGTTTACGTGTGCAGCCAGTTGCACAAAAAAAGTAGACTCAATGTTGTCAATTTACAGCGCTTTTCATCTAAGTGAGGTACATTAACCCACCCTCCCCGATACCTTGGGGAGGTTAGGGAAGGGGTCTACTTCAATTAATTTGCAATCTGCTACTTGCCGAAGGCATCGCTCTCAGTGAGGATTTTATTTTATGGAAGTCTCTTATAAGCAGTAACCAATAGTTGAGGAACTCAAATTATACAAGTAACAATGATTAGTTTTGAACCTTCGGACAGGCTGCTGCGTCACTATGCAATACAGTTCAGTTAAGCATTTCTTCCTTCTCTTCTTTCTCTTGCTTTGCGTCCTTCTCTACGAGACGCTACGCGAATGCGTCCTTTGCGGTTCGTTAAAAAAATTTACTTTGGCAAAGAGTTAAATTTTAACCCAAGCGTATTGCGTCACTATGTGGATCAACACGTGTAGACTATATTGCTTGGAAAAAAGAGCAGCCCCAAGCGATGACGCGACAAGCGAACAAAACAGTTAAAGGTCAGCAGTGTTAATCAAGCAAATATTTTATCCCGGTTATGGGGTGCATCAAAATCAATCAGTGGACCTTTTGGGACGATGCGAGTTGGATTAACCTGGGGATGGCTCTTATAATAATGCCGTTTGATGTGGTCAAGATTGCAAGTCTCTTTGACTCCCGGCAGTTGGTAAAGTTCTTTGAGATAATTCCACAGATTTGGATAATCTACAATCCTGCGTAAGTTGCATTTGAAATGCACATAATAAACTACATCGAAACGAAACAGAGTAGTGAACATACACCAATCCGTCTCAGTAATTTCGTTTCCGCAAAGATAGCGTTGATTTCCCAATATTTTTTCCCAGTAGTCGAGAGCCGTAAATAATTCCGTTACCGCTTCATCATAAGCCGATTGAGTGGTAGCAAATCCCGCCCGGTAGACACCGTTATTTATTGGTTGATAAATTGTATCAATCGTCTTGTCAATTACTTTTTGTAAATGTTCTGGATAAAAGTTAATATTTTGTTTAGCGAAAGCATTAAATTCTGTATCAAACATGCGGATGATTTCACGGGATTCATTATTGACAATTGTCCGATTTTGGATATCCCATAAAACTGGAACTGTCACCCGGCCGCTATAGTTAGGGTCAGCCTTCAGATAAAGTTGCCAAAGATATTGAGTACCGTTGACTGTATCAGGAATGGACCCCGCTTCATCGCCAAATTCCCAGCTATTTTGATCAATTTCTGCTGCAACGACCGATAATCCAATGACATCTTGGAGTCCTTTCAATTGGCGGATAATGGCGGTGCGACACGCCCAAGGGCAAGCCCAAGAAATATACAGATGATAGCGTCCCGCTTCAGCTTTCAAACCACTAGAACCATCAGCTGTAATCTGGTTGCGGAAAGTTGTTGATGGACGGATAAATTTACCTTCTGAGTCTTCTTGATCTCTTTGAGATACCCACTGACCATTCTTAAGAATTCCCAAACCCATAATTATCTCCTTAGTTTTTAGTCAACAGTCAAGAATCTAAAACTCTGGACTTTTGACTTTTGACTATTCAGCGTTGAGGATTTTTGGTACTTTGAAAAATTCCCCTTCTTGTTCAGGCGCACTGTTGAGAATACTTTCCCGGTCTGGATAGGGTTGCAATTCATCCTCTCGTGTGATGTTGCTGACATCAATTGCCCGTGTTGTTGGGGGCACATTACTAACATCAAGTTCATTCAACTGTTCAATATAATCCAAAATATTTCCTAACTGGGTAGTGAATTGTTCCTCTTCTTCTGGAGTCAATTCTAAACGAGCAAGATTAGCTACTTTATGAACTTGTTCTTGGTCAATCATATTTTTTTAGTTAGGAGTTAGGAGAGACGCGATTAATCGCGTTTGTACAAGAGTTAGGAGAGACGCGATTAATCGCGTCTGTACAAGAGTTAGGAGTGAATGATTCATAATTCCTAACTCATCACTTTTAGAAGAATACGTCGATTTGCGATCGCTTAGTGGTTTTCAGCCAGTTTTGGGCTTCGATGTAGTTATTGGGAGCCATGCGAATAGCTCGAATCCAATAGTCTGCTGCTTGGTCAAACAGTGCTTCGCCAGCCTCGTTATCTCCAGCTTCTTTCTCCCTTTCACCTTGGTAGTGATAAATCACGGCGATGTTGTTCAAGGCTTGGGGCATACGTGGGTTTAACTCAATTGCCTGGTGATACAGTTCTAAAGCTTTTTTGTGGTCGCCGTTGCTGGCATAGATTAGCCCCATATTGTAAAGAATATAGCCGCGATCGTTGGTATCTTCCTCTAGTGTTAAAGCTTCTTCATAGTATTCTAATGCTTCAGCATATTCCCCTTCTGCTTGAGCTGACATACCATCTCGATAATAAACAAACGCTTCTTTAGCTTTTTTGTTGGTTGGCAGGATTTTCAGGATGATATCCGCCATTACTGTAAAGGATTTGTCAACAAAATTATCGTTTTTTTGTGTTCTTGGCATATTTGTCTCTGGGGATTGGGGATTGGAGAACTCGGTGTCCCCTCTGGGGATAAGGGGTAATGGGGATTGGGGAACTCGGTGTCCCCTCTGGGGATAAGGGGTAATGAGCATGGGGCATTGGGGAGCCACTGCGTTGTCCGGGTTCCCCGGCTTGAAGCAAGTGGCGTCATGGGGCAATAATCAATAGTTTTTCTTCCCCTGCTTCCTTTGCTTCCTCATCTTCCCAATCCCTTAGTACACTTAATAGCTAATTTAACTGATTTGCGGTGGCATTCTTCTCACTGAGTGGGATGATGCACTCTTGACTATTATGGCGAGAGTTGTTTACCAAGGTGCTAACTTGATAGGCAGTCATTGCTGACGCTGGATAGGGACGCAATAACTGCTGTAGGGTTTGGGGCGTTTGCACCTGCAAACCTAGCCATAAATCGTAATCTTGTGGCTCTAGAATCACTGGCATCCGCTCGTGGATAGGTTGGAGTAATTCGTTAGCTGCCGTTGTCAAAATTGTACAAGAGATTATTTCCTCGTTAGCAGGCGATCGCCATTTCTCCCACAAACCTGCAAAGCCGAAGGGTTGCCCATCTTGAAGGCGAAAATAAAACGGCTGTTTTTTGCCTTGTTGCCGTTGCCACTCATAAAAGCCATCAGCTAGCACTAAACAGCGTCTATGCTTAAAAGCCGAACGAAAAGAGGGTTTTTCGGCAACAGTTTCTGCCCTAGCGTTAATCAGCTTTGCCCCCATTCCTGCATCTTTCGCCCATGACGGAATTAAGCCCCAATGCAACTGCTTAAATTCACGCTTTTCGCTTTCGGGATTTTGTAACACTGTTGCCACCATTTGCGTAGGTGCAATGTTATATTCGGCTGCTAAATCGGGAACTGACTCGACATGGAAAACTTGAGATAATCCTGCTGCTGACTGGTTTAGAGTAAATCTTCCACACATACTTTTATTCTCGATCCCTAACTAAATTAAACATCTCAATCTAGAAATAAATAATATTTTTTTTTATTTTTTCGGATAATTTTATGTAGTACGCTCAGATGCTAAATCTAAAAAAAATTATCCGGTTTTTGGAAAATCTTTTGGTAAGATATTGTATTTTGAACCTTCAGTTATCAACATATTACTAACTGTATTTTAACATGGAACTCCTGCGTCTGTACGATTTTTTACCATCTGGTAATGGTTATAAGATACGTCTTTTATTGACACAACTAGGTATGCCTTTTGAGAGAATAGAGCTTAACATCTTGAAAGGCGAGACTCAAACACCAGAATTTTTAAGTAAAAATCCTAACGGTAAGATACCCCTTCTGGAAATTGAGCCAGGGAAATATTTGGCAGAATCAAATGCCATATTGGTGTATTTGAGTGAAGGTACAGAATTTTTACCATATGACCGCTTTTTACGAGCGCAGGTGCTGCAATGGCTATGTTTTGAACAATATAGCCATGAGCCTTTTATTGCTACATCAAGATTTTGGATTTCTATTTTAGGTAAAACTGAAGAATATAGTGAGGCTATTAAGCAAAAACGTGAACCGGGTTATACAGCACTTAGCTTGATGGATAAACACTTAACTTCTCACATTTTTTTTGTAGGAGAGTGTTACACGATCGCTGATATTGCCTTGTTCGCTTACACTCATGTAGCTGATGAAGGTGGGTTTGATTTGACACAATTTTCTGCTATTCAAGCTTGGATAGAAAGAGTCAAAGCTCAACCAAGGTATATCAGTATTACACAGCAGAAAAATTAGGTTTTGTGAGCTTCTGTTTCTAGGTTATTGGCTCTAGTAGAGGATATACTGGGTGGGATATAGCCTCACATTTATGAGGAGAAATTTTCAAAAAATGTCTTACTAAGCAGCAACTAGACATTTGTATCAATTTCTATCAGCTTTTGCCGAGAGGACAAACCTAACTTAATTCTGATATGAGATTTAGGTACATCAAATTTATCTGCTAGTAGTTTAATTAACTCTTCATTAGCCTTACCATCAACTGGAGGCGATTTTAAATATACAGTCAAACTGCCATCAGGTTGTTCTTCAATCTTTTGCTGTTTTGAATTAGGTTTAACCTTGACTTTTTTTTGCATAACCTATTTTCTGTAATTGTTGCAGCCACAACCAACCTAAAACACAACCCAATACATAATGAGGAAAATCCCACCAAACAAAGGTAGTACCAAGTAACAATTTACCTATCAAGGTGGCGCGAATCTCTTCTAAGAGTGGCGGATGCCAAAGTTGCAAGAATTCTAGTATACAGGTGATGACAAAAACCCATATAGGAATTTGGATAACTGCCGCCCGACTTCTGAAAAACCAAAATGCAAATAGACACCAAAATATTTCATAAAATACAGCGGCTCCGTAGTCATTAAACCAGTGATGGGCAGGCCCATTATAATATTTAAACAAAAAGCCCATCGGTACAACGATGAGCACAGAAAGAATAATAAATATTGTTTGATTACGGTGTCGAAGCATTTTCTACAAACTAGAAACTAAGCAAAATTTTAGCAGCCTGAACAACTGAAAGTCGCGGCTACATAAACTTAGGTATACCTCTACTCAAAAGCCAGCTAAACGTAGCGTCCTGTAGGGAAAGCTAGTCCGCGTGGGCGGACTTATCTTCTCTTTCAACGTCAACTTATTGTGGGGGCACTTGTTGGTACTATCTGGCTTGTTGGTCGAATTGTTTATTGAACTACTTGTTCCAGGAACTGGCTTGATTTAGAAGATGAATAGCATCTGGCTCAAGTTTAATATCTACAGATTTGATGATATCTTGAAGCTGCTCAACTTTTGTAGCACTAACAATAGGAGCGGTAATAGTGGGATGTGCAATTAGCCAGGCTAGAGCAACTTGGGTGAGAGTCACATTATAAATCTTAGCGACTTCATCCAGTGCCTCTAAAATTGCTAAACCACGAGCATTCAAATATTTCTTGACAGAATTACCACGGGCACTAATAGACAGGTCTTTTTCTGAGCGATATTTACCAGAGAGAAAGCCACTGCACAGAGAGGAATAGCTAATCACACCAATTTCCTGTTCTTGGGAGATTTGTTGTAGCTCCTGCTCATACTCGGCTCGGTCATACAAGTTATAACGAGGCTGAAGGCTCTCATAGCGAGGATAACTATGCTGCTGGCTGATTTGCAATGCCTGTGCCAAACGCTCTGCACTATAGTTTGAAGCACCAATAAAGCGCACTTTTCCCTGATGAATTAATTCCCCATAAGTTTCTAGGGTTTCTGCAAGGGAAG
The DNA here is from genome assembly GCF_036917395.1 of Nostoc sp. GTDB lineage: Bacteria > Cyanobacteriota > Cyanobacteriia > Cyanobacteriales > Nostocaceae > Nostoc. Next base: position 19,824 of record NZ_JBALDI010000060.1, on the reverse strand, counting down.
TGCTTTCATCATCGATATGTGATTGATACAAATCAATATAATCGGTTTGTAACCTGTGCAATGAGTCTTCAACAGCTTGTTGGATGTGTTTACGAGAAAGCCCTTTGCCTTTAATACCCATATCATTGCCAACTTTAGTGGCAATCACCACTTGGTCACGGTTGCCTCGCTGCTTAAGCCACTTCCCTAAGATGATCTCCGACTCTCCACCCTGATTGCCTGTAGCCCATTTGGAATAGACATCAGCAGTGTCAATAAAATTACCTCCAGCCTTGATGAAGTAATCTAAAATCTTAAATGAAGTATCTTCATCAATAGTCCACCCAAACACGTTGCCACCAAAACATAGTCGTGATACTTCTAGCCCGGAACGTCCAAGTTTAAGTCTTTCCATCAACACTGCACTCCTTTATCCTTATTTGACGGCGAATCAATTCGCCTGTGCCTTACCCCCATACATGAATATAGTTGCTCTTTACGGCACGGAGGTCTCGGTGAAAAGTTACAAACTTCTTAACACACCTTGTTTTTTGGTTCTGACTGTGTGATACTTTGGTTTAAGTTTAATAAATACTGTATCTCTATTGATTTACCGTATTTGTTAAAATATAAAGATATATTATTTCTCCTTTAGATGCAATGCATGATAAAAGCTTACATCTGTATGCCCTTGTAAATAATTAATATTACTCAGGAATGTTAAATGCAAAAACGAGGCTTATTAAAGCAGCGACAAGAGGCATAAAAATGATGAAATTAAAGCGATTTAAGCATATAAAAAGTGAATTACTAATAAGGCTGTATAATACGGTCTTGAGCCAATATTTTTCCTGAAATCTGGATAATTTATGCATAAAATCAGGATGCTAAATCAGCAGGCTAAATCAATCGATGAATTAATTTTACTGACGCTTAAAGGCGTTGAAGGAGATTGAATTCATGGAAAAATTAGAATCATTAATTATAGCAAAAAGTGTTCAAATTATCTAGAAAGAAGGTAGGCATCGGTTTCTGCCTGTAGAAGATGTTAGCTTTGCTATGAACCCAAAAGAAAAGTTTGTAATTATTGGGTCATCGGATTGTGAAAATAGTAGCCTGCTAAAAGCGATCGCTGGTTTTCAGCCCATCAAATATATGTCAATAGCAATACATTCAATTGTCCTTGATCACAACCAAAGTTAAGAGCCAATATTGGTATACAATACTATTCATCTAATAAGACTATTTAAACTCTCCAAAGTACTATTGAGAACAGCACGATCAATTGAGTAATATCTTGTTTGCCCTTTTTTGTAATTCTTCGCCAAACCTGCTTCCGTCAAAACTTTTAAGTGGTGACAAGAAAGAGATAAGCTAATACCCAACTGCTCGGCAATTTCTGAACAGCTGATTTCGTCAGTATTCAACAGTAAATCTACTAAGCGCAGGCGTGTTGCATCTGAAAGAGCCGTGAAGATTTTAGCGCGGTTTTCGTAATTTATTTTCTCAATCATCCCCATATCATAGCAGAATCTGGCATTTTACTAAAATACTCAAACAATCATTTGACTATTATACAAAAATTCTGTTATGCTAATTACTGTAATGGTTAAATAAGTATTTAACTATAATTCTCTAGTACTGAAGATTCCTGACGAGATACGACGTTAACAAACATCAACAGCTACTTTGAGTCCTACTCTTACAACATAGCTGAGGCATGTTGTAATTTTGCTGACGCCGTTAGATGTAATTGCGATCAATTGCCAGATATTGAGCGTGAATTGCACTCCAATTCCACGGGATATTATCTGTCTTAACTTCTGAACAAGGATGTAAGCAATGAGCACAGACAATCGTTTTTTCTCTGACCTGAAACACGTTGAGGCAGAACTGACTTACCTCACCCCTATGGCAGAAAAGCCTTTTATCTATGCCTATGAACCCCCAGTAGGGGTTCCCCGCTCCAACGGAAAGTACGAGACACACAAAGTACCAATCCATAATGCACGGGCAATTTCAGATAAAGTATCCTTAGAGCGCCAAGGCTTCGACTTTGCTGCACATGAAAGTAAAGTCAGTGATTTCTATGATGAAGATGAGATCCGCAGCGTCTATTATCCTGAAGCCAAGCAATTATTGAAAGAGGTGACAGGTGCAACTGAAGTACTGATATTTGATCATACTCTTCGTAACGCTCAACGTTCGCAGTCGGGCGAGAACGAAATCAGGGAACCTGTCAAGCGCGTGCATAATGACTTTACAGCTAAATCTGGCTATACGCGTGCCCGCAAGGTATTGACAGAGCAGGGAATAGATAACATTGATCAAGTGCTACAAAAAAGGTTTGCACTGATTAACATTTGGCGACCTATTGCACCAGTTGAGGAGTCACCATTAGCAGTGTGCGACGCTTTTTCTATCGCACCTACAGACCTTGTAGCTGGTGATCTCTTGTACCCCAATTACGCTGGCGAAACTTACGCAATAACCTATAACCCATCACATCAATGGTTTTATTTCCCGCAAATGCAACAAGACGAAGCGCTATTTATTAAGTGCTTTGACTCCGCAGAAGAAGGACGGGCCAGGTTTGCCGCCCATACTGGATTTGATGATCCCACTAGCCCACCAGATGCTCCACCTCGTCAGAGCATTGAGTTAAGGACGATAGTTTTCTACCCCGAATAGATTCATCAGAGAATGACCAATGGTCAATCTTTTTAGCTACGTTTAAGTCTTTATCCGAATGGCACTAAAAAAAGCCCAAAGGCTTGTGTCACCTTGTTCCCAGTCTTTGGACTGGGAATGTATTCCCAGAGGGCTGCTGCCTCTGGTCAAGTCCCTGACTGGTTAAGAGCTTGTAGGCTTTTAACCAGTCAGGGCGAACTCAGAAGTACCAACCGTCTTCAAGCAAAAAGCCCAGAAGTTGGAAACACAATCAGTGCTTTCATAATTTACAAACTACTAAACTGGGCTGCTTGTATCTGACGCAGCCCAGCATAAAATTAGAGCAGATAACTACTTAAGTAAATCTAATTACCATTAAAGTAGGGGACTTGCAAATAAAAAATATCCCATTGCTCAAAGACAAGGAAGAATTTACACTCAAGGGTATCTTCTGCTACCAGCACCCACAACACCAATTTTGTGGCGATAGGAAAGTTCGGCACCGAACCAGCCGGAAATACTAACCAGCGTACCGACAATGAGCGAGAGAACCAGTCCCCAAGGTAGTATTCGAGATTCAGCGTCGCCCAAGCGCAGAAGGAAATTAACTAGACTTAAAACTATTAGAGAAACGTTAAGTATTAAATGCGCCCAACCTGCGCTGCGCTTGCGAACTCGTTCTATTCTAAAAAAGTCGCTGAGGCCGATCGCTGATGCAAGGACACCTCCAGCTAATCCGAGTCCGATTAACCATAGTGAAGCTTTAGCCCAGAAGAAATCACTAGTTAACCAGTAGCCGATATCGCTTCCCAATGCGGCGGCTAAAAATGCGATGGGAAAGGTCACACTCAGGGGATGTAGGGGATGTCCTGCGATCGCAACTGTACTGGGTACGCCGCTATCAAGATACTCACTGTCGTTACTTTCAATAACTGGTGGAATATTTGGAAAAGGTGTTGAATTTGTTTGCGTTGTGTCTGTAGTTTCCATTATTAGTATCCTGAATTTATTAGCGTCTTATTTTTAATCTGAAGGAATTTGTTCAACATAAGCTTCAGCTTGTAGAGTTAGTTTACCTACTTCTACTTTTAGTTGTTTAACTTGCAAGCTAATTCCTTCTAAATCAAAGTTACTCAAATTTAAAAGTTCGCTAGTTTGATCTACCAAAGCTTTTGTCAACTCTGGCGATATTTCCTCACTTTTGCCATATTCGACATCTTCCAGAGAAACAGTTTTTCCATTTGCACTAATCCGGGGTACTGCGGAAAAAGCAACTTGCTGATTTTCACCTGTTTCTACTATTTTCATAGTGGCATTTATTGCTACTTTTCCATCACCTGGTAGTCGAAATTCTACATGTTGAGGCTCAATAGTCGTCAGTTGACCGTTAACATGGATTTTTTGACTTTGCAGTTGTGATCGCACATATTCTGAGTTGAAGGCGCGATTGATATCAGTCTCAGTTAACACAACCTGTGCATTGGCTTCTGTAGGTTTAGTGAGTTCAATTTTGCCGAAAGCTACACTCAGGGGATTAATGGCAACATTAGTCATTTGCATGTTAAATTCCTCCATGCGGAGGTCTTTCTGCATAACCATACCTTCACCTTCAATCGTGACTGAATCCACCTGCCCCTGAACCAGTTTCAGTGGATCGGTTTTGATGTTTACATCTAAATTTTCTACTTCATCTAATTGGCTAGATAATCCTATTTCTGCCGCTTTATTGAGCGCTTGCTCTCCTAATCCAGGACTGTCTGCCATTATTAAATTAACTCCTGCTTTAAATACTATTTCCTGGATTTACTTTAAATAATTTGTATCATATTTAAATCTATCTTACGATGTAAGATAGATTTAAATCCTGTCTATCAAAAGAATAATTATATTATTTATAATCAAAAGTTTTGCTTTTATACCCAGAGTTTTTAAAGCGTAGATACAAAACGTTTTATTATCCAATATCACTCAAAAGAAAGATTGAATATATAGAACTTAGTAGTTATTTTATTTATGAACTTTAGCTAAAATCTGTTTAATAAAAAAGATTCGCAACATATAGAATTAAATTTTTGTTTGGCGCGGTACATCGTCATATCAAATGGGTATAAAGTACGTAGGGGTAGGCAGCCGTAGGCATAGCTCTTACAATAATTTTTTCAAAGGCAACATAAACCCAGGCACAACATCTTCACCGCTTAATATTGCTGTAGCCGGATATTGAGTAATTGAACCATCCTGGCGATAAACTAAAGCTTGTTGATTTTTTCTATCAATTAACCATCCTAATTGAACACCATTAGCAATATATTCTTCCATCTTAGCTTTGAGTTTTGCCAAGCTATCATTTTTAGAACGAATTTCAATTACAAAGTCGGGTGCTAAATTAATAAATTTGTCTTCTTCTTCATCCCAACCTTCTGGTAAACGTTGTTTAGCCACAAAAGCAGCATCAGGTGCTCTAACAGCAGTATTTGCTAATCTAAAACCTGTACTTGAACTAAAAACTTCACCTAAATCCTGACTTTCTACCCAATTCAACAAATAGGCTCCTGCTTTTATTTCTCGATTACCAGAAATTCCACCAGTTGGGGGCATAGTTTCTAATGTTCCATTAGCATTGCGTTCAAACCGCAGTTCTGGGTTTTGCGAACTCATCAGCATTAATTCTTCATCAGTGACAGTATACAAAGACTGCACCGTTATTTTTTTACTGGTCATAATGATTTCATCGCAAGCTTGATAGATATCTCAATTTTAGGCTGAGATTCAATTACTTCTGTACCCCTCTCTTGCTCTGCATTCTCTGTGTCTGGAGCGGTTTGTTATAAAATTGACATTAGCAGCAGTGCAATATCTGATTATAAGCTGTTTTATTCTTTCAAAACAATGCTCTCAGAACGTTTTACCGCAGCCCTCACCTACGCTACCCAACTGCACGCTAACCAAGTTCGTAAAGGTTCAGGTGTTCCCTACGTTGCCCATTTATTAGGTGTCACCAGTATTGCTTTAGAATACGGGGCAAATGAAGATGAAGCGATCGCAGCCCTCTTACACGATGCGATCGAAGACCAAGGTGGGGCCGCAACACGGCAAGAAATTCGCCGCCGCTTTGGTGACAATGTAACGGCAATTGTAGACGCTTGTACTGACGCTGATACAACTCCCAAACCCCCTTGGCGACAGCGCAAGGAGGCATACATTGCTCATATTCCTACCGCTTCTCCATCAGTATTGCTCGTGTCATTAGCAGATAAACTTTACAACGCCCAGTCTATTCTCAAAGATTATCGTGTTTTGGGCGAATCAGTTTGGGAACGTTTTCAGGGGCGTAAAGAAGGTACTCTTTGGTATTATCGGGCGCTTGTGGATACATTCAGGAAGACTGGAACCACTATAATCATTGAGGAATTAGAACGCGTCGTTGCAGAAATTGAGGTATTAGCATCTAAATAAAAAATTTATTTACCCAGAAGTAGATAAAAGATTGATAAGGAACTAGCCAAAATCATCGGGACGTAAAAAATCTATGATGATAGAGGTAATCCCCAATGAATTGGAAAGCCTACACTATACCGCAAGGTCAGTGTAAGTAATTTACAGACATAATATAGTCATGTCTCTCACGAACAAATTTTCGCCTTTGGGTTCTTTCTCTAGATAAAAAATCTTTCTCTCGGTAGATAGGTGTACTTACATTATTATGGCTGCTATGTTACCAATATGACAATAATAAGACAAAGCACTCTAAATACAACTCTAAGTCCTTCAGTAAGTCCTCCAGAAACATTGGCAGAAAAGTATCTTGAAGCAGAGCGGATGCACGATGTTCAACTTTTACTGCAAAACTTGATCAACAGTGAAGAAGCCACTGTGAAACTAATTCTGGATTGTCTGTATGACGTTGGTTCAGTCAATTTGATCAATCAAAAGCTTCGCTTGAAGCCTCTAAACAGGGTGATGAAATTAATTGCCCGAATGTCCAAACCAGTTTTTAGAACCTTGGCTCTAAGTTGGTTTAAGAAAAACTGTCCCCAACTGATTACTAATTGGCTACACACGCAAGTAACTTTTGAAAAGACCCAAAATAGACCCCAAAAAGTAGCTGTTGAAGTTGCAGAACTTGAACCATATCCGATACCACATACAGAAAATATGAGCCAAGAGATTAAAAATCTGCGCCAGCAAGTCCGATGGCTAGCTGGGATTTCAATAATAGCGATCACTGTTTTAGGAGTAACAGCCGCTAGGTTAAACTGAAACTCATAGGTAGTACTGTGAGCAAATTTAATAGATCCAGCAAGCTATTTTCGGTGTAAAATTCACTTCGGTTCTAAAAACCCTACCAGCCCAGAATGTGAATAATTTTTGCTCCATGAGGTTTTTTGGGAAACAGTTGTTTTGCTAACTTCAAGCAACTTAACTCGTTGTATTGCCAGTATTTTTAAATAGCTGGTTTAGCATATAGGCTAATTCGTACTATGGCTTTGCCCAAACCTACCTTGGAGGACATCGAAATATATCTGCTTTTGGAAGGGATGTATCAGTACTATGGTTATGACTTCCGCGATTATGCTCTTTCCTCACTCAAGCGCCGCATTCATAGCTTCATGGAATTAGAGGGGTTAGCTAATATTTCTGCCTTGCAAGAGCGGTTACTCCACAACCGTGCTTATTTGGAACGGTTTTTGCTTGGTCTGACGGTGAATGTAACATCAATGTTTCGTGATCCCAGCTTTTATAACACCTTCAGAAATCAAGTTATTCCCTTCTTGCAAACCTATCCGTTTATTCGGATCTGGCACGCTGGATGCTCCACTGGTGAAGAAGTCTACTCAATGGCAATTCTACTTCAAGAAGAAGGACTTTATCACCGTTGCCGCATATATGCCACTGATACTAATGAGAAGGTATTACAAAGTGCTAAAAGTGGTATTTTTTCCCTAAAACTGATGCAGGAATATACCCAGCTTTACCTAAAAGCAGGTGGCAAGAAGTCATTCTCAGAATATTATACAGCAGCTTATGATAACGCTATTTTTAGAGCATCCTTAAAAGAAAACATTGTCTTTGCCCAGCATAATTTAGCAACTGACAGTTCTTTTAATGAGTTTAATGTCATCCTTTGTCGTAACGTCCTTATTTATTTTAATCAAGTACTTCAAAAGCGAGTACACGAACTGTTTTATAATAGCCTCTGCACCTTTGGCATCTTAGGTTTAGGAAAACAAGAATCCATCAGGTTTACCTCTTATGAACAGCACTATGAAGAGATAGTCAAAGGGGATAAACTATATAAGAAAATAGCTGGTGCTTAAAATGCAGGCTGTTTAAACCATTAGCGCTTAAGTTGACACCGATTCTTCTAATCGCCCAATACTTTTCAAACATCTTCTCACTAAAAGTGCATTCAAATTAGCACTAGGTATTTTCTAGAAAAAATATTATGAATAAAGTTGCGACGCCGATAGCGTTCGCGCAGCGTCTCTAAGAGTTGCGTTAGCGAGTCTTCTCACAAGGGCGAACGAGCGTCATAGCCCGTCGTAGCATCGCTGTCAAAAGACAGTCTGTCAAACATTTTTAATTGTGTTCAGAAGATAGACTTAGCGATCGCTTAAGGTAAATTACACATTAGAGTCTTAAAGGAGATTGTCGATGCAACTTCTCGAATGTCCTCCTGTTGCAATCATTGCTGGAGAAAATGCGGTTCACGTTTCTCAACTACCTTCTACATGGCAAGACATTGCTAGAGGAACCACGAGTGTCGGACTTTCCTATCCCCAAAGCTATGTTGAGATGGCGCAGTTGTTCCTATACAAATTAGAGCATGGTGATGTTGACTTATTTAGCGATCGCCCCCAACTGGCTCACTTGATACCCTTATTTTCCCAACTATTTGCACAGTTAGCATGGGAAACCCTTGACTTTTTTGGGCAAGACTTTCTCAAACACAGCTATCCAAACTTTGCAGAAATTCTCCGTGATGTGGAGTCAAAGGGCACAGATTATGCTGACGAAGTAAAAGTGGCTCGCATTGGTATAGATTTATTCAACGAGTTTGGTTATGAACTACCTGCCAGCTTCTATCATGTGCATCTAGCACCAATTTACCGCGATCATGTTTTTGAAGAACGTGCCTTACGGTTTGATCAGCGCGATATCGAACATAAACGTGCTTGGGATGCCATGCTCCATGCAGGTAAAGTGTTTGCTATTCAGATGAAGGTGCAAAGTATTGCTTCCAAATACGGTTTTACTTATCAACACGGCTGCGGTTGCAACTCTCATCTATCTGCCATTGATGTATCTCATGGGGCGTTTGAATATGAATTGAGTCCAGAAAAGCGTCAGCGATGGATTCGCAGCTTCATCTGGACTGCTTGGTATGAGTATGCCTTCTTTGCGATCGTACCCAATACAAGTTATTTAGTTTGAAAAAGAAGTAGACTGCATTGGGAAAATAGATAAAGCGAGTTCAATCAGCATTTAGGCAAATTACTTTCTTAATTTGCCTAAATGCTTTTTCATTTTAAGGCTGACCAAGAAAGTCTTGTTTACCAAGTTCTACACCGCAGTGCCTGAGAATGTCATATGCTGTTGTGACATGGAAATAAAGGTTTGGTAAAACAAAAGATAGGAGAAATGGCATCCCTTGAAAATCAATAGTTTTGTCACCTAATTTAAGGGTAATTGTTCTCTCCTCTGAACCGTCAATTTGCTCAGGTTTAAATGTATTTAAACCTGAGATAGTTTGATGAATGCGGTCAATAAGTTGAGGGAATGTAGTTTCATTATCCTCAAACTGGGTTGGTTCTATACCTGCTAGTCGTGCAGCACCTCTATTTACAATGTCAGAGGCAATTTGTACTTGTTTTGATAATGGAAACATATCTGGGGATAGACGACTATTGATCAACACAGAAGGATCTATTTTTTTAGTTTCAGCGTATGTAGCACCTTTTTCCAGAATACTTACAAGGTTATTCAGTGTGCGAATAGACACGGGTATTGAAGCTTGGTACATTGAAATGGTCATTGATTATTTATCCTGAAAAAGTTTAATGAAAGGTACAAACAAAAGCATGACTAAAGTCATAGTTAAAGCATACACAATCTAAAAAATAGTTGTTAGCTTAGTAATACTTTGCAGTAATTGCATAGTTAAAAGGTTCGATTGATATCGGGGCTTGTAACTCAATTTCCTTACTCTTTCAGCAAATCATTTTTTATGTGTAGATTAATAGGCTACCTTGGTAATCCCATCCGATTAGATGAGTTGCTGTATAAACCGGAGCATTCTCTTTACAAACAAAGTTACAGTCCTTTGGAATTAAAATCAGGAGTAGTTTGTGCAGACGGGGTGGGTATAGGCTGGTACGACGAAGTGGGTAAACCCTTCATTTACCGAAACACGATTCCGCTTTGGAACGATCCGAATCTCAAAGAGTTAAGCCACTATGTAGAATCTACTTGTACTGTAGGCTATGCGCGATTAGCTGGGATAGGTGAATCGCTCAACATTAGCAACTGTCAGCCATTTCGCAATGGGAAACTGTTGTTTGTGCATAATGGTGAAATCTCAGACTTTCAACAGACTCTTTATAGACCAATACGTGAGAGCCTCTCTGATTCCACATACCGCTTGATTAAAGGCATGACTGACTCAGAACACATCTTCGCCCTCCTAGTCCAAATGTGGCAGTCGTATCCAGACTGCACTCTGTTTGATGCCTTACGTATGACACTTCAAAAATTGACTGAGTTGGCATCAAAACATGACACTAGCTTTAGTGCCAATATAATTGTCAGTGATGGTCAAGCAGTTGTAGCAGTTCGCTACGCTTACCGCACACAAGCCCCTACTCTTTATTGGTCAAGTGATTCTCTCAAGCACCCAAACCAAGTTATTGTTGCCTCTGAGCCTTTAACCAACCAAAATTGGACTGCTTTTGCTGAACAAAGTATACTATTTGTTCAACCCTACTCATTACAGCCAACAATTAGCCTGTTGGAGAGATTTGCTCCCATTGGGGTTTAGATAAACAAAGATGCATACAGATCAATCTGTGTGCATCTGTGATTATAAATATCTTTAAACCGTATTCTTACCAGAAGTCTAATGTTTACTGCCAAACATAGATAAGCAGAAACAAAATAATCCAGATAACATCGACGAAGTGCCAAAACAACGAAGTTGCGTTAACGCCGTAGTGACCTGTGTCGTAGTTGCCAGGGATGAAAGAACGTACCAAAATTATCAACTGCAACAGAATACCTGTGAAAACGTGCAAACCGTGGAAACCTGTTAGTAGATAGAATGTTCCACCGAATGTCCCGGAGGTGAAGCCAAACTCCAGGTGGCTCCATTCGATCGCTTGTCCGACTAAAAAGTAAGTTCCCATCGCCATTGTTGCCAAAAGAAACAGGCGAAATTTCACTAAGTCATGGCGTTGAAGGGCGCGTTCGGCTAAGTAAATCACAAAGCTACTGGCAACAAGAATTACTGTGTTGATTGTCGGATCTTTTACTTCTAGTCCAGAAACACCAGCTGGTAGCCAGTTAGGAGTTGTTGTTTTGTAGATGATATATCCTGCGAAAAAACTCAGGAAAATGACGCTTTCAGACAGTAGGAACACAATGAAGCCAAACATTTTGTTGCCTTCTTCGTCGTGGCTATGTTCTGCGCCTGTCTGGTGCAACTCATTTGAATTGATATAACTGTCCATTGGTGGAATTCTCCTTTATCTTGCAAACTGCGATATGTAATTGCCTCATTCCCTCGTTCCTAGCCTCTGGCTGGGAATGCCCATTATTGAGGCTCCGCCTTTCTTACTCGCGGCAGCCCAATAAAGATCATTTCCAGGTAGAACCTGGAAACGAGATTTTAAAAGGTTTTTGGTTCCTAAATAAAGTTAGTCTGCGCTTGTCAATGTTGAGTGAGTGTTTTCGCGTAGGTTAGCTGTCAACGGTTCAGATTTGCCGTAGCCGTAGGGTTCAGAGATGATGATCGGAATTTCTTCAAAGTTCTCTACTGGGGGCGGTGAAGAAACTAACCACTCTAATCCAATTGCCCGCCAAGGATTATCAGGTGCTTTCTCGCCTTGCATCCAAGAAATCACCATGTTGAAAATGAAAGGTAAGGTGGACATTCCCAACAAAAATCCGCCCAGGCTAGCGATGACATTCCAGAATTGATACTCTGGGGCGTAGGAAGCAACTCGGCGTAACATCCCTTGCAATCCTAAAGGGTGCATGGGCAAAAAGTTGAGGTTGGTGCCGATGAAAGCTAACCAGAAGTGGATTTTACCCCAGCTTTCAGAGTACATCCGCCCAGTCATCTTGGGGAACCAATGGTAGATGGCAGCATACAAGCCCATCGTCACGGTGCCGTAGAGGACATAGTGGAAATGTCCCACCACAAAGTAGGTATTGTTAACGTGGACATCAACCGGCACGGAGGAAAGCATGATGCCTGTGATTCCGGCGAACACAAACATGATTAACGCACCTAGAGCGAACAGCATTGGTGTATGCAGTCGCAGTTTACCTCCCCAGATGGTTGCCACCCAAGCAAATACTTTAATGCCCGTAGGTACAGACACGCACATTGTTGTCATCATGAAAACCAACCGCATCCAGCCTGACGTACCACTGACGTACATATGGTGTACCCAAACAATACCGCTGACTAGTGCAATCAAGATGGATGAAATGGCAACTACTTTGTAACCAAATAGAGGTTTACGTGAATAAACTGGGAAGATTTCTGAGAAAATCGCAAACACAGGCAAAATAATCACGTAAACGGCGGGGTGGGAGTAGAACCAGAAGTAATGCTGGAACATAACTGGATTCCCACCCTTGGCTGGGTCAAAAAAGCTAGTGCCAACTGTGAGGTCGAGTAGCAGCATCACTGCACCAGCTGTCAATGCAGGTAGTCCGAATAGTTGGATAATCTGGGCACTAAGCACTCCCCAGACAAACAAGGGCATTCTGAAGAAGCCCATTCCTGGGGCCCGCATCTTCACGATTGTGGTGACAAAGTTCACTGCCCCCATAATTGAGGATACGCCGGATATTGCCACCGCCAACAGCCAGATAACTTGACCATTAATTAAGTTACCTGTGGGATTCTGGAGACTGACGGGCGGGTAAGACCACCAACCGGCTTGGGCTGGGCCACCAGGGACAAAGAAGCTACCCATCATCAAAATTCCGACTACTGGCACCATCCAAAAGGCAACGGCGTTGAGGCGGGGAAATGCCATATCTCGCGCCCCAATCATCAGTGGCACTAAATAATTAGCAAAACCAACTAGTGAGGGAAATGTCCACAAAAACAGCATCACAGTGCCGTGCATGGTAAACATGCCGTTGTAGACAGTGCGATCGACTAAATCTGATTCGGGTGTTAGCAGTTCTCCCCGCATCACCATTGCAAAAATACCGCCGACGAGAAAGAAGAAGAAGGAGGTAACGAGATACTGAATACCAATTACCTTATGGTCAGTACTAAAGCTGAAGTATTCTTTCCAGTTACTTGGAGATTCGTGGTTAGGCTTTTCATTAGGGAAAATGATGCCTTCAATAGGAACATTAGTCATCGGTTACTTTCCTTTCAACCAGGAGAATTGACTAGAGTCGGTGCAGCAGGTGGAACTGTGACCCAACCAGTTTGGACTGATTGATTGGATGTTTGAGCATATTCAGAAGCTGCCTGATTATTTGCTAGGGATGGCTTTTGGGTTGCAGCTTGGGCCAGCCACTGCTGATAATCTTCAGGAGATTCGACGACTACATTCGCCTGCATCGTCGCAAAGTATGTGCCACTGTATTGGGAATCGGTCAATCGGTATTGACCAGGGCGGATAGGAGTAAATTCAAAGTCGAGCGCATGGTTGGGAATAATATCCTGCTTGAGGCGAAATGCAGGTATATAGAAGCCGTGGAGAACGTCTTGTGATCGCAGTGCCAAACGCACTCGGCGATCGCTCGGTAAATGCAATTCGGTACTGGTAACATCTCTCTCTGGGTAATGAAAAACCCACGCCCACTGTTTAGCTAGTACGTCGATTTTCTCAACGGGTTGTGCTAAAGCGTTAGCTGATACATCTTTTGCTGCTACTGCCAATGGATTATGCAGGTGAACTAATTCTGATGGGCCTTGAATCCCCATTTGTTCGTAAACTTGGTAGCTGTAGCCCGCAATCCAAAACACCAAAAGAATTGGGATCGCTGTCCAGATGACTTCCACTGCCACATTACCATCAATTGGGGGACCATCGGTGAAGTCATCTTTGACTGCCCGATGGAAGATAACAGAATACATCAGGGTACTTGTTACTCCCAAAAAGATGAAGGCACCGAGGGTTACTAAGAAGCTAATCAAATCATCAATTAGTAGGGATTCGGCTGCTGCTTGGGGGGGAAGCCAGGAGTAAGCCTGCTTGCCGATCCAGAGACTACTAACAGTCACTGCGATCGCACCTGTAAGCAGCGTCAAAATATTTAAAATCTTCTGGATTTTCATGGTCATTGGTTATTGGGCATGGGGCATTGGGTAAATGACTAATGACTTATTTGAGTGTGGTGTTCAGGTCTTGGCCCAATCGCAGTAAACTATCTGCTGTATTGTGTATGCCAAATTCGGTAGCCATTTGCGCCCCTAATGTCCCGTGAACGTACATAATCAACATGATTGCTATGCCTGCGAACAGATAGAACCACTGCACTTCTCTATCTGACTGTTTATATGCTTGTTTGCCCCAAACGGAGCGCTGCCATCCTCTCCAGAAGGTCATGCCAACAATCAGCGCTAATAAGAACACACCGCCCACACCATGCCAGAGCATAGTTTCCATAGCCTGCAATCCCCAGGCACTTTTCATATCAGCTGGTGGTGTTGCCAACAGCATTTCATAAAAGCCTGCTGCCACGGTGAAAAATGTGATGATGCTGGCAGCTAACATGTTGTACCAGCCAACATCAAAGAAGTTCTGACGTTCCACGGTAATTGCCAAAAATTTGAAGACCCATTTTTGGAAGGGGAACAGAACACCAACGATATCAAAGGTCATCCCAATAATGAACAAACCTATTGTCAGATGCACTAAGTTGGGATGAATGGGAATTGTGTAAGGTAATCCGTTTGCGCCTAGAGAGCCGGTCAATTGGTCAATCAATTCTGAGTTCATCGCAACAGACCATCCTTTAATGCTTCTACAACTGGCACTGTATGCAATCCATACACCCAAACAAGTTCATCTCCGAGATACACCTGTAAGCCAACTATCAAAGTCAAAACTAGTCCGGCTCCCAAATAATAAATCGGTACTTTTTGCGGGTTGCGGGTACGAATTACATAGCGCCAAGCTGTAATCGCCGTGATGATTCCCGAAAGCGACCAACCAATCAGCGTATGCAAATTCAGCACCGATTTAGCTAGGCTGTAAGGTTGTGCTAAACCCGCTTCAAACTGACCAAAAATAATTGCGACGAAGATAGCGATCGTGGCAACTAACATATTCCACCAACTCACCTCAAAAAGACCGGCTTTACCAGTAAAATAGCCAACTACATCGCAGAAGAAGGAAAACAACACCATCGCTATTACGAAGTGGACAACGATGGGATGAATCGTATCTGGATAGGGTAAATTGTGGTCGTTCAAAGATGTCAAATATTCAAGCATTGTCTTCTCCTGGACATATCTACCGCACTTTGGCCAATCAATTTTGGATAATGGAATTGCCAATTTTGGATTACCGATAGCACAGCCTCAACTCTTGGAGAGGCTATACCAAAGAGTTATCGAGCGTCTTTTAGATTTGTTCCGTACCTGATGGAGCATAAACTAGAAGACCCTAATCCAAAATCTAAAACCGTTCGACTGAGCAAAGCCGAAGTCCAAAATCTAAAATCTAAAATCGCTAGTCAAACTTCAATGATTGATGGATATTCACTAATATCACCACAAGTATCCATCTATAAATGACCAAAATATGTTCAATATGTGCGCGGTGCAATACGCTTAATCATGTCTTAGCTTTTTGTAGACAGATCTAGTAAACTTGCCTACGACGAATAACTTTTTTGTGATTAATTTCCTCATGCTAATAGTCTGCAACAGCAATTTTTGATGTAGCTAAACCAAATCGCTGTCGTTTGTTGATTTGCTTAACTTATATTTTAGCTTAAGTAAATTTTTATGAATTGTCAAAACAATAATAATTAAAATTTTAAATGTTAGTTAGTTAGCAAAAAACTATTTATATAATGTATCGATTTTGGCATTAAATAATATTGTAAAAAGCCTATTTATAATATTTTCTGTGAAGTATTTCACAATGATAAAATTTTTAATTGTAATGCAAATAGCAAAAATATATAATTTTGAGTAGTTGGTATAAAAGCAAATCAAGGTAAGTTAGTGGCTGTAGTGGAACTGGAGAATGCTGAAAGGATTTTATGAGCCATCAAGTCACACTAAGATTGAAACCCACATTCTACAGGTGTGAGGACTAAACAAGTGTCGTTTAAAATTGTGGTAATTGGTACTTCTTTGGGCGGATTATCAGCATTAAAAATTATCTTGGGGAACTTACCAGCAGACTTCCGAGTGCCGATCGCGATCGTGCAACACCGTCACAAGGAGTCTAACAACACACTCCAGGAGTTATTACAAGAATCTAGTTCGTTGCCGATTCGAGAAGTGGAAGACAAAGAGGAAATACTACCAGGACATATCTACCTAGCTCCAGCAGATTATCACTTGCTGGTTGAACTAGATCACTTTGCTCTTTCGACTGATGAGCCTGTTTCGTATGCTAGACCATCTATCGATGTGCTGTTTGAGTCAGCAGCCGATGTCTACACCCAGCAAGTTATTGGTGTAATATTGACAGGAGCAAACCAAGATGGTATGCAAGGTCTTAAGAAAATAAAAGTGCGGGGAGGATTAACTATCGTACAGGAACCTGCCACAGCTGAGAGTGACGTTATGCCAGAGGCAGCAATTTCTGCTGTTGCAGTAGACTGGATTTTGACACTCTCAGACATTGCTTCTCAAATGGTCAAGCTTTGTCACTCATCACGGAAATAAACTGATGCAGATGGAACCCAAAGTAAACATCCTCCTAGTGGATGATAAACTAGAAAATTTGCTGGCACTAGAGGCAATCCTAGAAAAACTGGGAGAGAATCTCGTGAGAGCTACTTCTGGGGAAGAAGCTTTGAGGTGTCTGCTAAATCAAGACTATGCGGTAATTTTGCTAGATGTGCAAATGCCAGGGATGGATGGTTTTGAAACTGCTACCTTGATTCGCAATCGGGGGCGATCGCGTCACACTCCAATTATCTTTCTCACCGCCTTTAGCAGCAGCGACCAAATGCTGTTTAAAGGCTATGCCTTGGGTGCAGTTGATTATTTGCTCAAACCATTAGACCCGAATATTTTGACTTCTAAAGTCACAGTGTTCGTAGAACTATTTAAGAAAACAGAAGCCGTCAAGCAACAAGCAGCGCAGCTGGTAGCTGTGAATGCCGAACTCAGGCAAAGTGAAGAACGATTGCGATCGCTGAGTACCTGTTCACCCGTTGGCATTTTTGAAATTGATACTGAAGGAGGCTGTAGGTATACTAATCCTCGCTATCAGACAATTTGTGGCTTGAAAGCGGCAGAGAGTTTAGAAATGAGATGGCTAGAATCTGTTCATCCAGAAGATAGAGAACGAGCCGTTACCAGTTGGTCTGACTACATTTGTGAAGGTCGCAACTACTCTGAAGAGTTTCGCTTTCAAACTGCTCAAGGCATCGTCCGTTGGGTACAGGTTCGCTCATCACCGATGCTTTCCGGTCAAGGAGAATTGCTGGGATATGTAGGCACTCTCGAAGATATTACTGAACGCAAACAAGCAGAAGAAGTCCGCGCTCAAGTGATTCGAGAACAGACGGCAAGACAAGAAGCAGAAGCAGCAAATCGGATGAAAGATGAGTTTCTCGCCGTTCTCTCCCACGAACTCCGCACACCCCTAACCTCAATGCTGGGCTGGTCAAAAATCCTCCGCTCTAAGAAACTTGATGACAAAGCCACTTCCCGGGCCCTAGAGGCGATTGAACGCAACGCGATGTCTCAGATGCAACTAATTGAGGATATCTTAGATGTATCCCGGATTATCCGTGGTCAGTTGCGATTAAATGTATCTGCTGTGAATCTGATCACAGTGATGGAGGCAGCCTTAGAGGCAGTGCGTCCCCTAGCAGAAGCAAAAGATATTAAGTTAAATACTGTCCTGGATACTTCGGTAGGGTCAGTTTATGGCGATCCAGCCCGGTTACAGCAAGTTGTCTGGAACCTACTAACTAATGCCATTAAGTTTACCCCTAAGGGTGGCAGGGTAGAAGTTAGGCTATCTGTCTATTTTGGATCTTCGATTTCAGACTTCGGCTTCTCTACGAGACGCTGCGCGAACGCTCAGTCGAACGATTTTGGATTGGGATCTGATGGTGAAAATTTAGAGTTTTCAAACACTGATGAAGGCAGTAATCCAAAATTCAAAATTCAAAATTCAAAATCTCAGTACGCCCAAATTCAAGTTATCGATACGGGGATTGGCATCAGTTCGGAGTTTTTACCCAAAGTATTTGAGCGTTTCCGGCAAGCAGACAGTACCACAACCCGATCGCACAATGGACTAGGACTAGGACTAGCGATTGTCCGTCATCTGGTGGAGCTGCATAAAGGTACAATCTTTGCCCAAAGTCCAGGCACAGGAGAAGGAGCAACCTTTACTGTAAGACTGCCACTACTACAAGACAATAGGGCTAATAGGGGAAATAGAGAAGCCACAGGAGAAATTTCCTCCCCTGTGGCTTCTGTGCCCCTGGCTGGATTAAGAGTTTTAGTTGTAGATGATCAAGCAGATACCCGTAACTTTCTCAGTTTTATGTTTGAGGAGTATGGGGCGATCGCCACTGCGGTAGCATCAGTTGATGAAGCGCTAGCAGTAATTGAACAAGCAAAAGCAGATGTCCTGATTAGCGATATTGGCATGTCAGAGCAAGATGGTTATACGCTGATTCGGAAACTGCGCTCTTTAGAACCAGAAAAAGGTGGACGTATCCCGGCGATCGCTTTAACAGCGTACACGCGAGAGGAAGACCGCTTAAAAGCGCTAAAAGCAGGGTTTCAGCAGCATTTATCTAAGCCAATTGACCCCACTAAATTGATTGCTATGGTTGTCAATGTATTGAAACTACCTCTGGAAGTTCCAGTAAGTTGATTTTGAACTGGGGAGTGGGGAGTAAGAATTTTAGATTTTAGATTTTGAATTTTAGATTGAAATTTAATCCAAAATCTAAAATCTAAAATCCAAAATTGAATTGCCCAATGCCCAATCAAGAATAAGTTAAGGCATGTTTTTTCAGTTCGTCTAGGGAAACCATTTCCAAAGCTCTAGCATGGGTTGCAGAGAGGATGACGGGTGGAGCAACGCCAGCTTCGAGAGCTTCTTGCCAACGAGAAGCACACAAACACCAGCGATCGCCAGCCTTCAGTCCAGGAAAATTAGAATCAGGAACAGGTGTGCTCAGGTCGTTCCCCCGCGATTTGGTGAACTCCAAGAATTCTGATGTCACTTCGGCACATACGACGTGTGACCCGAAATCCTGCCCACCTGTGCTACAAAAACCGTCGCGGTAAAACCCGGTCATGGGAGAAGTGCAGCAGGACTCTAGGTTTCCACCGATTACGTTTTTAGCTTCTGTCATCGTTAATTCGTTGCACTTGATTTTTTCACTTCGATATAAGGTTATCTTGACACTTTCCTAGTTAAATTAAAATCGCTATCTCTGATTAATTCGGAAAAGCAGGGAATTCTAGAATCACTACTCATACAAAACCAGGACTTACGCACGGGTCATGAAAGAACGAACCACAGAGACGCAGAGTACCCAAAGGAATGAGAGTTTGAGAGGTTTTTTGCGTAAGTCCTAAAAAGAGAGCTTCGGCGTATCCTGACCTCGTTGCTTACCTTTCAATAAGTAAAACTAATGAGTTTTATCAGCTTTACAAAAGCAACACAGTTGATAAAAAATTGTAAAGCAGTGTAAAGTGTATTTACAGGCGAAAACAAAACCGTCTGATTCATAAACAACTAACCGCACTTATCAAACAAT
>NZ_JBALDI010000059.1:0-52840 GCF_036917395.1 Nostoc sp. | reverse complement strand
TCTAACCTTGATTATTCCGTTGGTTCTGGTTAGCAGTTAACACTGCCCAAAACCAGACTCAGAGCGTGTTGCAAATTTTCGGACGAGTCTAATTAGCACAACTACAGACACAATATAACAACCTTCAAAAACAACTGGCATCTCAAGTACCAGAGATTCAGTTATTTGAACAACCTTCTAACCGTTATGCTGTGGCCTCAGCCTTACCAGCAGACGCGATTTTAGTCGAATTTGTCCGCTTTGAGCTATTCGATTTTAATGCAGTTCCAGCGAATGGAGACATACAATGGCAACCTGCTCGTTATCTAGCATTTGTTTTACCTTCTGGACAACCAGATGCAGTGCAGATGATAGATTTAGGGTCAGCCCAAGTCATTGATCAGCTAGTTTGGGTATTTCGCTTGCAGGCATCAGACTATAGCAAGGCAACTCTAGGATGGGGAAAAGCTGACCAATTACCAAAGCTGCCAATAAAACCATACGACTCAGCCCCAGCAATCGAACTTAGCCAAGTGCTTGTTAAGCCTATTTATAACGCCCTAAAAGGCTGTAAACACTTAATATTTGCACCAGATGGGAACTTAAATTTACTGCCGTTTCAAGCATTACCTTGCGATGAGACAAACACGCGCTTACTGATGGATGAGTTTACCATCAGTTATTTAAGTGTGGGACGGGATATTTTGCGTAGGCGTAGCCCCCCGCAGGGATCGCAAATCCCGAAACTGCGCCCGGCTTCTACACCTCTAATCATTGCCGATCCAGATTTTGATTTGGCTGCTGAACAAACTGATACGAGTGGTGCGATCGCCTTTGAGAGTCCCTTGGCGATCGTAAAACAACAATCCTCAAACGATGAATTTATCAACACTCTTGACGGTGAAGTTTTGTCCCGCACACTTGGTACAAGGTTTCTTGCTGAAAGTGTCGCCAAAAAGCTACCAGATGCACGGCTATATCTGGGAGCAGAAGCACTTGAAACCCACTTAACCACCAGCAACTGTCCTAGTATAATGCTGATTGCCACTCACGGTTTATTTTTAGCCGACTCGCCACAAGCACCGTTTCAGACGATGCATTTGGAAGTATCAAAGATAGAAAACCCGATGATGCGTTCTGGACTGGCTTTAGCTGGTGCTAATACTTGGCTCTCTGGAGGGATTTTACCCCCATCAGCAGGTAAAGGGTTTATTTTCGCCCAGGATATCGCCTCATTAGACCTGTGGGCGAATGAATTGACTGTATTATCTGCCTGTGATACCGCCAGAGGAGATATTAAAATTGGCGAAGGTGTTTTTGGATTGCGGCGTGCTTTTGCGGTTGCTGGAACAAAAACACTTGTAATGAGCCTGTGGAAAGTACCAGATCAAGCTACGGCTTTACTGATGGAGCGTTTCTTTAACAACTTAGATTTGAACATGGGACGTGCTGAGGCATTGCAAAATGCCCAGAATTATATACGTAAAATCACGGTCAAAGAACTGCGAAAGTCTGCCTTGGGTATAGAAGTGCTGAAACAACTTTTACACGTTTTTGATTTGTTGGCAGATACCGAGATTGATTGTCATGAGTCAGACACACCACTTGAACATCCATTTTATTGGGGGGCTTGGATATGCCAAGGAGATACAACACGAATGCATAATTTCAAGAGCATATAGTACAAAAAATTTTGGAAAAGGTACAAATAGGTCGTCTACTGAGAAAGTAAGATTTTAATCCCTTCACCCTTTCTTGACTAAAGTCCGAAATTTTTATACACAAGAATATTAGTAGGGTATATGAGAATTGCTGTATTTTCAGCCACCCTGCTGTGAGAAGAAAAAATTTGTTATTCGCATCAAAACTAAAGCAAGTTTTCAAAATACTCTGTAATTTAGGGATAGAGAAAGTTTTCAAAACATTAAACAGTGAATTTATATATGAGAGTTTCATCTCTCAAGGTTATTATCATGAAAAAATACTCAATACTTATCTCACTCTTTGTAATGATATTTGTTATAACAACTGACTTATTTATGACTGCCAGTATAGGAACTACCTCATCGGTTGTAAATGCTACTCAGACTCGGAAAAAAGGATTATCAACAGGAGAATTGGCTTTACTGACAGCAGCAAAAAGTACTCCATCGGTTACAAATGCTTCTAAAACTGGAAAACAAGGATTATCAACAGGAGAATTGGCTCTATTAACAAGTGTTTCCGCGTTCTCTCCTGGTATTTGTCTTTTGAGAGTTGCTTATCGCGCTCAGGAAAAAGGTGCTAATTTTACTTCGATTGTGTTGTTGATTTTTTGGCTGATAGCAGCTATTGATTGTTCTCTGGATAAAATTCCAGTACTTGCCAGCTTGCATCAGTTTTTTGCATATTTAATTATTTGGGGGATAGCATTTTTGGGTTCGACTTATTTGGGGGGCGATCCTTCAACCTGGATCGCGGCTCTAGCTGGCAGTCTTGTTCAAGGTGTTAGACAGGTATATACGATTCCAACTGATGCAACTATTGTCGGTGCGCCAGCACGAAGTTTAATCGAAGATATTGTGGCTTTTCTAATGCTACCCCTTTCTTAGGGAAAATCACGGCTGTGGGAATTATAGATAATTTCCTGGCTCCGAATAGAAACAACGATTTTTAAGTCTTATCAATGGTACAGCCACTGTAATTGCAGTAGATCCCCCTCACTAATAGTACTAAGGCAAACGCATCTAAATTACTGTTAATCACAACAAAGGTTAATGTGACTTGAAGAAGATTTTGCACAGGTTGTCCAAGTTTCCCTGACAAAAAGGGATGTCCAAGTTTACCTTCTAAAAACGTCTAAAAAATAACAAAACTGCTCAAACTCTATGCCTGTATACAAGATAAAGGTTTTGGTAATAGCGATGCCATAGGCATCGCTTGATTAATGCCTTACGAAGTTATAAGTATTTCATGCAACTTGTCCAACTTCTCCTTTAAAACCTGTCCAAAATCTTCTTCAAGTCACAAAATATTAAATCAAAGCAAGATTTTATTAATTTAATACTACAATTCACTCACAGCATTGTTTCTTTGTTCCATTCTGCTAGGATTTCCGACTCCAGAAAACTCAACACTTTTTCTTCTAAATTAGTTAAATAAGCGCGATTCAGCTTCCCCAACAACTCCAAAAACTTCTGGATGTCTTACTGCAACGTATATTAATATACTGAACAATCAACTGATGATCACAAACGAGCGATCGCCAAAGAAGCAATGCCAGCTATCTGCATCTTCCATATTCTGAGGTTCTATTTGGTCTTGTTCATTTCTAGCCAGTTGTAGAGCCTTAACTGAACTCTGTTGAGCGCTGTATGAATCATGTAGAGGGGTTCTACAGCACTCAATTAAACAACTGGCTCCGGCTGGATGTCAAGAAGCGGGAAATTTTATCTTTTTTATCTTTTCCCTCGTACAACTTCTTCACTGTCCCGTTGTGTTGCTATCTCCATTGAAACTGCAACCCAAAGCCATTGGATGCCAAATTGCCAAAATTGTTTAGGGTGTTATCTCTCTCCCATATTCAGACTCCAGTACATTCAACAATTTCTCTTCCACCGCAGTCAAATAAGGCCGATTTAGCTTCCCCAACGACTGCAACAGACTTTTGACTGTCTCCTCCAGCGAATCGGAATACACTCGACTGATGCGATCGCTGATTAATTGCATCTGCTCACACTCAACAAGCAAGTATTCGTAAGATTTAAAATGTTGCAACCCAACTGTGTGTTCGCCATCCCACATTCTCACACTGCAACTAAAGTCATTCACTGCGATGACAATAGCCCAACAGCCACCCCTTCCTCTGAGTTCGGGATTATCCTTTGCAAGGATTTGACAGACTTCGCCGATTTGGTAAGTATTGGGTACTTGGGTTCCCTCCATAATCCTTTGCACCACATCTTTGACGATTCTACCAGTTGGCACTTTACCGCCAGCAACTTCTACTGCTCTTAGCCACACTTCCTGCTGTTCCTGGGGTTCAAGCTTTGTCATGGGTCGAACTTGTCCCTCTGCTGTCGGCAAAATGTGATCAAATTGATCACAAATTTCAACCAAGTTATCAAAAACAACAGCCGCATCCATTAAAAGATAAGACTGCCGACGGCTATGCCCAAAGCGATCGCGGCAATATTCCTCAAATGTTTTGTGTGTAGAACGGTAAAGTCTGCGCTCACGTAACTCAGTCAATGCCTTCCCCGCCTCGAAAAACGCTATTTCCACACGGCGCTCTAGGTGAAGGCGGTAAGCGTAGCCATGCCGTCAGGCTTATCGCACTGTTCATCCTCCGTCAACTCTCTTACTTCAACAGCCGTAACCGTAATTGTTGCTAAGGCTGGGTTTTCCTCTTGGGTAAGGTTATCTAGTGGCGTGTCGTCACTGGATGCAGCAGAGGTGGATTTTTTACGCTTAGAGGATAGCTGTTTCGTTATTCCACCTATTGAACAGTGTTTGAAGATAGAGTTGTGGCATGATATGAGTGTATTTTGGAAATAAATTTTACGTCACGATGCCTGGATTTTAATAGGATACACTTACGTTTTTAACAAAGAAAATGGGCGAGCGCATAGACATTTTTATTAGGAAGCAATATGGCAGACCTCAGCGGTAATTGGTTAGGAACTTACTGGCAAGATGACATTCCTAGTCGCTTTGAAGCAACCTTTGTTCAGAGTGGAAATACTTTTAGTGGTTCCATTTTGGATGACAACTATTTAGGAGAAGCTCAGGTCAATGGCGAGGTAATTGGGCGCACTGTCAGTTTTACTAAACGTTATTTAGTTACCTCACCTGTACCAGTTAGATATACAGGCATAGTTTCAGAAAGTGAAGATTATATGCAAGGAAAGTGGAATATAGGTTTGCAGTATTCTGGTTTATGGTCAGCACGACGCGGTGGAGAAAACCTGATTGTAGATTTACAAACTCGGCTTGAACAGCAGACTTCATTGACGATAACTTAATCGTTCGCATAAATTCCTGCCTTGTTCCCAGGCTTTTTTATGTGTAATTTCCGACTCCAAAAGACTCAGCACTTTTTCTTCCAACACCGTCAAATAAGCCCGATTCAGCTTCCCCAGCGACTCCAAAAACCTTTGCACTGATTCCTCTAGCTCCCTCGAATACACCCGTGTAATGCCATCGCTAATCTCCTGCATCTGCTCACACTCGGCAGGCAGGTAGTTTAAGGACTTCAGGTGTTGCAACCCAACTGTGTACTCCCCATCCCACATTGTAACTGTGCAACTGAATTCACCCACATGGTTGGCTATCCCCCAACATCCATTTTTACCCCTGAGTTCAGGATTGTCTTTTGCAAGGATTTGACAGATTTCGCCGATTTGGTAGCTGTTGGGTACTTTGGTACGTTCCATAATTCTCTGCAGAACATCAGTGACGATCCTGGCACTGGGAACTTTACCACCAGCCTCCTGTACTGCCCGTTGCCAAACTTTAACCTGCTGCTGGGGTTCTAGCTTTGCCAGAGGGCGCACTTGTCCTTCGTTAGTCGGCAGGATTCGTGAGGAGTTAGGTCGAGTTTTGTCTACTTCCTCGTTTTGGGAACAATTTGTTCCCGTTTCATCCACTCCCTCATTTTGGGAACAATTTGTTCCCGTTTTATCCACTTCCTGGTTTTGGGAACAATTTGTTCCCGTTTCACCCACTCCCTCATTTTGGGAACAATTTGTTCCCGTTTTATCCACTTCCTGGTTTTGGGAACAATTTGTTCCCGTTTCACCCACTTCCTGATTTTGGGAACAATTTGTTCCCGTCACTATGTTGTCAAATACTACAGAACCAGCTATTAGATAATTGACTCGGCGATGGGTGTATCCAAATCTATCACGACAATACTCCTCAAATGTGCGATGAGTGGATCTGTATAACCTGCGATCGCGCAACTGGGCCAATGCCTTGCCTGCCTCAAAAAATGTCCTCTCCACTTTCCTCTCTAGGTGCAGGCGATCGCTAATTTCCTGCTCGGTTAATTCGGGAATTTCAACAGCAGTAACGGTAATTGTTGCTGAGGCTGGGTCTTCTTGAAGGGAGATATCCTCATTTGCAGAGTTAGCTGCTGAAGTTGAATCGATAGAGGCGGCAGAAGCGGATTTGTTGCGTCTAGAAGGTGGTTTAGGCATAGATTCCACCCCTTTAGCTCAGTGGCATTTGCTTAAACTCGATTGCAGATAGATTTTCACTGTTATGAGTAGTTGCGTAAGGGCATTGGCGCAGTGTCTTGAAGAAAAGTGATCGTCTTTTGTTATCGACCTTAGAATAAAGGGGAGCAACGCGATTTGGTGAGGTAGGATCAAAAACCAGCGATCGCTAACAACTTTCTTCAGTACTAAAAATATTTATTACATTAACATGCGTATTAATACATAAGTTGTCCAGAAATTTTCAGTGTGGTAATGTGTGCAAAAATTTATGAGGGTCAAAAACAAGCTAGGATTCCGGTTAAGTAATTTTTCCAGGGTTTTAACGTTTACCTTTTATGGCAAAAAATATAAGTGCAACTCTTGATTTAAACAAGTCAGTTAAAAGTTTTCACTCACAGATCACAAAACTTTTAGAATTTACAAATATTACAGAGTGGAATGGAAAAAAGCTGAGAGAACGAGAAGAATAAATTAGAGAACAGGCAATGATTTTAGCTGGTCAATGTATAGCTATTTTATTATATAATCTTTCCACATCCCCAAAAAGTCGGAACTATTCTGTTAGTAAAACACAGGAATGGAAAAATTTAAAGACACAAAAGCATGGCTCTAGAAAGCGAAAAATAGTAACAATTGGAAACGTCGAAGTAACTTTAACTTTACCTTATGTACTTGAACGGAATCCCATAAGTAAAGAATCTGATAATCCTCTGATCAATGAGCCCAAAATAAAAACCTCAAATCAAGGATTTTGTCCGTTTTTAAAATGGCTAGGGATGTCAGAAGGTATTAGCCCTTTAGTCTGGTCAACAATTGCCAAATGTGGTGCGATAGCCAGTTCTTTTGATGCAGCACGTTCGACGCTAATGGATTGGGGAATAAATGCTAGTTTAAAACGAATCGAGCGCCTGACTTACCTTTTTGGTGAAATTGGTATTAATCTACGCCGATCAAAAATATTAAATCTAGAGATGGGTGACTTATCTAACAGTAATGTTCTCAAAGACCAACGAGTTGTGATCGCTGTAGATGGTGGAAGAACTAAAATTAGGTTCAATAAAAAAGGTAGACGCAGTAACAAAACAAACCGTCATGGCTTTGTCGGTGAATGGATGGAGCCAAAGTTACTAACAATTTATGTAGTAAATGAACAAGGTAAAAAAATTAGGACATCGGTAATACCTATTACTAATGATGGCACGTATTCCGGTTATAAAGAATTCCTCAAAATTTTAGAAATGTATTTGGTAAATTTGGGTATAAGTGAAGCCAAACAGGTGTTATTGATTGCTGATGGAAAAGAAGTGGATATGGATACATATTCCTCCTTTACTGAAAAAATTAAAATGCCCACTTGAAACTTATCAATTATTAGACTTTTATCACGCAGCATCACATTTACAAGATTTTGCTGATGCTGCTTTTAGTACAGAAAATGAGCGTCAATCATGGTTTAAAAAATCTCGAAATATTTTAAAAAAAGGTCAGGCACTAGATTTAATGAGAAATATGGGTGAATTTATCTCCGAGGCAACAGGAGAGCGCTGTAAAATTATCGTAAGAGAGCGAAATTATATTTTAAAAGCCTGATAGTTGGAGGCTTTTAAAATATAACGAAGTTGTGGCTCGAAAATTACCTCTCGGTAGTGGCGCAGTTGAAAGTTTAATTCGTCAAGTTGTTAATTTACGCATGAAAGGAAACAGTAAATTTTGGTTACAAAATAATGCAGAAATTATGTTACATCTGCGTTGTCAATGGATAGCTAAAAGTTGGGATAATTTTTGTGATTCTATCTTCAATTCTTTTATCAAACCCCAAACTGCTTGATAAATTTTATACTTTAATTCTCCCTTTAATTTATTTCTGTCATAATTGATACTAAATATCGAAGATTTGTTGCAGAGATTTTTGGAAATAATCGTCAAATGACTTGCTAGCAATCTTTTTGAGATACCTCATCAAGATGATTTCTAGTTTAAACCAGTACTTATTTTGTAAATAAAATCACCATTAACTTAAATATCATTTTTAGCGTAGGCGTAGCCCGCCGCAGGCATCGCTTGTTTTTGATCCGACTTCACAAAATCGCGTTGCTCCCGATCGTAATTTGATTTTCCGCCAATGGTTGAGTCGGGATGAAGTATCACAACAAGAGTCGGTGTCAGCCACTAATAATATAGAGTTACAAACTCACGTTACTGACACAGACAATACTCCCCAAACATTAGATAAGACTGTTGGAGGCTGGAAGGGGCTGAAGTTACGATTAGGGCAAGGGCTAGAAAGTGCTGGTCGGTTCTACTCCCAGCTTGTTTCCTCGTTTGGCGAGGCTGTTGGGATTGCTGATGGGGAGCCTTACTGGAATGCCTGCGTGGACCAGTGGCAGGTTTGGGTTAACTTTGAAAGCGGATGCAAGTCTGTGGTGTGCGATTTGCTCTTGGCGGTAGTATAAGCAATTATGGGTTAAAATTGTTCGTCTAATTCGCTAAGTACATCTGCTAAATCTCTTGCTCCATGAAATACCCTAAGAATTTCAACGGTAGTATCCTCAATCCGATAGAAAATCAGATAATCCTGAAAATCTTTGATGCGCCATTGTCGGATTTCACCTAATCTCGATACTACCAACTGAGCTACCTTTCCTATCCCAGGAGTCTTTACCAACTGAGCAAACGTCTCTTCAGCAGCACTTAAGAATTTAACTGCTACATCTGTATTCCCATTGACTAATATATAATTTGCCAGATGTCGCAAATCTTGCGTTGCCCGATCTTTGACAATTAATCGATAGCTCATGTATCGTTTGGGTTGCCCATGCTGTTCTGACCTAAAACGGTAGAACGCAGATTTTGCCAATATTCTGGTGTTACTTCCTGCCCTTCTCCATCAATACCTTCTTTTAAAAGTGTTTCTAACTTCGCTTGTGCCTTGCGTTTTTGGTCTTGTTGTACCAATGAGAGAAAATATTCGCCGATGCTACTGTAAGCACCTGCCATCACTTGTGCCTCTACATAAACGCGCACCTCATCAGGTATGTCAATACTGATATTCATTGGCGTTCCTGTATAACTCCCTTCATTATTTTAGCTGACAGTTTTCATCCGACATCAAATTATAGCCAATCCCTTCTAATATGGCGATCGCCCCATATCAGATCTGGATGATCGCTCCTATTCTCATGAAGCCCTTGTTGCCGTTTTATAATGAAAGGATGCAAAAGCTTACCATCACCCGACCTGACGATTGGCATCTGCATCTGCGCGACGGTGCAGCACTGAAAGCGGTTCTGCCCTACACGGTGCGTCAGTTTGCCCGCGCGATCATCATGCCGAACTTGAAGCCCCCTATCCGCTCGGTGGCAGATGCGGCAGCCTATCGCGATCGCATCCTCGCCGCCATTCCAGAAGCCCAACAGTTTGAGCCATTGATGACGCTCTACCTCACCGACAATACCAGCCCCGACGACATTCTCCGGGCGAAAGAATCTCAGTTTATCAAAGCGGTCAAGTACTACCCAGCCGGTGCAACGACCAACTCAGACTCCGGTGTGACGGATATTCAAAAGGGTGATCGCGTCTTTGAAGCAATGCAGCAGGTGGACATGCCCTTATTACTGCACGGGGAAGTGACCGATAACGATGTTGATACGTTCGATCGCGAGAAGGTGTTTATCGAGCGACATTTAATCCCTCTCAAGCAGCGATTTCCCAACCTGCGGGTGGTGCTTGAGCATATCACCACCTCCGATGCGGTGCAGTATGTCCTGTCTGCCAACACCATCGCAGCAACAATTACGCCACAACATTTGTTGTTTAACCGTAATGCCCTGTTCAAAGGCGGCCTTTGCCCCCATTTTTATTGCCTGCCCATTTTGAAACGGGAGGAGCATCGTCAGGCTTTGTTGCAAGCGGCAACATCGCTTAATCCGAAGTTTTTTCTAGGTACCGATAGCGCTCCCCATACCCGCACCAGCAAAGAAAGTTCCTGTGGCTGCGCGGGATGCTTTTCGGCTCTGCACGCCCTTGAGTTGTATGCCGAAGCATTTGAAAGCGTGAAAGCCCTGGATAAACTGGAGGCGTTCGCTAGCTTCTATGGCCCAGATTTTTATCAACTGCCGCGTAATACCGAGCGAATTACCTTGTCCAAAACGACTTGGCGCATTCCTGATGAAGTTCCATTTATGGAATCTGGGCTTGTACCTTTGGGGGCGGGGCAGGAAATGACATGGCAAATGGTATGACATTCGCATTGTGCATCAGCCGTTGTGGAATCTGGCATGGTACAAGAGCTACTCAGTACGCTAACGAGTGATGAAAGGTGGGGGGTGATGGTTGAGTTTGAGGAGGTTTACCCCGATGGATTTGCTCAACTGGTGGACAGAGCGCCTGATTCGGTGGAGTGGACGGCGTGAATCATCTGTTGATTGCCGTGTTTGGCAGACAATTTTTTGTTACTCAACGGTCAATACAGTGTAAACTCTGTAACCCACAGCGTACACCCGATCTCAGCCCCAGCGATCGCCGTTTCTACGTCAATTGAAACAAGTTTATTTAATTTTGAGAGATTAATCAAAGATTAATGAGATATTAAGTTGAAAAACGGTTCTTCAAAAGTAATTGACACATATCCTTTGACATTTCGCAAACACTCACCTTGGTGGAAAGTGCTGTTATTCAAGGTTGGAAGGGACCTGAAGCTGAAAATGCAGCTTCGACTTGACAGTGTTGGCTCTTTCTACATGAGTTGCTGCTCAAGCTGCTCATCCCAGAAGGCGGCTTCTATTTTGTGTCCATCTGGATCGCGCACAAAGCAGCCGTAATACGGCTCACTATAGTCGGATCTGCCACCGGGGGCACCATCGAATGCTGCCTCCTGCCGCCAATGCTGCCTCATAGAAGGCGTGGACTGCTTCTTTTGTAGGAGCAATATAAACCAATGTGAGTTCCATTGCCAACCGTTGGAGGTTGCCCGTCGAAGGGAGTTCCCACCCAAAATTCGGGATACTGTTTGCCATAGGCGATCGCCCCTGGATGCTCCATAAATCGCTTACAGCCCAATGTTGGCAACACAGCATCATAGAAGGCAATCGCTCGTTCAAAATCATTAGTACCAATCGAAACGTGCGAGAGAATGCTGGGATTGTTATCCATGTCGGAATCCTCTATCAGTTGAGGTGGATGTGGATGTGCCAGAGAGCCGATCGGTGATTTGCTGCACCCTAACACAACTTGATGAAACGATTGGATTATAACAGTACTAAAGTACTAAGCCGACTTGTCTTCTTTTGCCTTTTGTTAAGTTACAAGTTCACCCTGTTAGAAGATTTTTCATTTCTTTTCAACGGCATCATGGATGCCTGGCGCTTTAAACTGTTGTAAACCCTTAGCCGGACTGAATGTTAGGTTGAACTTCGCGCAACCGACGTTCCAGAAACGACGCTCACTCTCATTTGTCACTAATTCTAGTGCCCGTGTATAGCTCTGGGTCGCTTCCTCTAATGCTCCAACACGCCGGAATAAATCTGCACGGGTGGCATGAAAGAGATGATAACTGTCCAGTTCTGGAGTAAGGCTATCAATCAGTCCAAATGCGGCTTGAGGACTGTCTGCCATTGCGATCACCACTGCTCGGTTCAAGGCCACAATGGTGAGGGCTGCAAGCGTTCCAACACCTCATAGAGCCGCACGATCTGCGCCCAGTCTGTTTCTTCGGCGCGGGTTGCCTGACAATGGAGGGCGGCGATCGCCGCTTACAGGGCATACACTCCGGTTCCAAAGAGCAACGCTTCCTCTACCAGAGGTAACGCCTCAGCAATCTGTAGATGGTTCCAACGACTGCGATCCTGATCTTCTAGCAAAATCAAATCGCCTGCCTCATCTAGACGCGCATTGCGCCGCGAATCGTGCAATAACATCAGCGCCACCAGTGCTGTGACTTCAGATGGGGGTTGGGATGCCAGCAATTGCCGCACCAGTTGCCCCAAGCGAATCGCTTTGATGCAGAGGTCAGCCCGCACGATCGCATCTCCTTTGGTTGCGGCATAGCCTTCGTTGAAGATGAGATAGATGACTGTCAGGACTGCCTCTATCCGGGGAGCGAGATCAGTCGTCTCAGGTACTTTGTAAGGAATGCCTGCGTCTCGAATTTTGCGTTTAGCACGAACTAACCGCTGTGCCATTGTTGCAGTCGGTATAAGAAAGGCGCGGGCAATTTCGTCGGTTTCCAGTCCACCCAACATTCGGAGGGTCAACGCTACTTGAGTTTCCGTTGCCAGTGCCGGGTGACAGCAGGTAAAGATTAATCGTAGGCGATCGTCTCCAATTTCATCACTGTCATAGGTTGGTTCTTCAGTGGATGGAATTAAGCCAGATGCCGCATACCACTCCAGTTTTTCGGTCAGTTTCGTGCGTCGTCGGAGGCGATCGATCGCCTTGTACCGGGCAGTTCGGATAATCCAGGCACGGGGACGATCGGGAATACCGTCGCTTTCCCACTGATTCACAGCCGCTGTAAATGCTGCCTGTGCAGCTTCTTCAGCTACATCAAAATCTCCGACCAGCCGAATCAGAATAGCGACAATGCGCCCCCATTCAGTTCGATAAAGGGCAGCAATTGCTTGAGCCACATCTGTTTTTGGGATTGAAGCCATACCTTTCACAAAAAGACATAAAGAATTTTGGGCAAGGTGTCGATTTGAGCAATTGCCGTTCGACTGACTGATAAAGGGAGATAAAGTTCAATTGTAGTAGACAAAATTTTTGCACTCAGGTGTCGATTCGGACAATTCCCGTTCGACTTAATCACAAAGGAGGCAACCGAATGAAATATTTGCTGCTGATTTATATGGACGAAAACGCCATGAGCGACACCGAGCGGGAGCATTGCTATGGGGAATCTGCCCAACTCGCCCAGGACTTGCTCCCCTCAAGGACAATTTCTGGCGACGGCTCCACTCCATCCTGTTGCAACCGCAACCAGTGTCCAAGTCCGTGATGGCAAATCACTCGTGACCGATGGACCATTTGCCGAAACCCGCGAACAATTGGGTGGATTCTTCCTCGTTAATGCTCAGGATTTGGATGAAGCCATTGCGATCGCCACCCGCATCCCAGGTGCAAAAGTCGGCACCGTCGAAATCCGTCCTGTCATCGAAGTTGCGGGACTACCAGCACAGCCCTGACCGTCCTTAACCGCTTGAACTCAAGGAGAACCCTCATGCAAAACAATTCCAAAATCACTCCCTGTTTATGGTTTGACGATCAAGCCGAAGCCGCCGCCCAGTTTTATACGTCGATTTTTCGCAATTCCAAAATTGTCCACGTCAGTCGATATGGAGACGCTGGACAAGAAATTCACGGAAAACCAGCCGGAGCCGTCATCACTGTCAGCTTTGAACTTGATGGTCAACCGTTCACTGCACTCAACGGTGGTCCGACCTTCAAATTTAACGAGGCGATTTCCTTCCAAATCTTTTGCGATACCCAGGCGGACGTGGACGATTACTGGCAAAAATTGTCTGCCGGTGGGGATGAAACCGCACAGCAATGCGGCTGGCTCAAAGACAAAAGCAACCGCGCAAATGATGTTCATGTGCGAACGATCCGCTCATCAAAACGCAGAATCGATTACAAAAGGAGAAATCAATGCAACTCAATTCTTACCTGATGTTCAACGGCAACTGTGAGGCAGCGTTCAAGTTCTATGAACAATGTCTGGGTGGCAAGATGACTATGATGATGACACACAAAGAAGCACCTACCGCAGAAAATGTCTCACCGGAATGGCAGGACAAAATCATGCACGCTTGCCTTGAACTAGATGATCGCCTCCTGATGGGATCTGACTGCCCACCAGGATACTTTGAAACCCCGCAAGGTTTCTACGTACAAATTAGCGTTCCTGAAATCGCTGAGGCAGAACGGCTTTTTCACGCTCTAGCAGAAAACGGCAAGGTGAAGATGGCGATCGCGCAAACGTTCTGGTCATCGCGGTGAAGGCATGTTGACCGATCAGTTTGGGACACCGTGGATGATCAACTGCGAACAAACCATCTGAGCCTATACCAACATCTGTCATTCGTCCGAATGGCACTAAGAAAAGCTGAAACCTAGTCAGGGCAGGGTGTAGGGTGTAGTTTTAATATATTTAAATTTTACTTGCCTCAAGGAGTTTAACATCTTCTTAATTCCCCACACCCCAATACCTGCAACCCCACACCCTCTCATACAGCTATATCATGGCTTTGCCCTTAACAAGCGTGCCATTCCATCATGAATTCTGTTGCCGCAGCATGAATAAAAGCTGCAATTGTTGTGTAATCTCTTTGAGCAAGCGTAAATCTTTTTGAGTAACCGATTTTTGATATTCAGCAAAGAGTGCTTCGTATTGCTTATCCAAAATCAAGTTGGCTGACTCAGAAGAATCTTTTGCTTGCTGCTGTCTATTTTTTTCGAGCCATAGGTCGGACATTTTCTTGAAATCTTCGTAGCTAAAATTTTCTTCACTCATAGTCAAAAACTTCATTCGTCCTCTTCATCCTCTTCATCTTCCTCCTCATAATCTGTATAATCCTTCCCGTGTTGCTCGTACCATAAACGTTCTTCTTCAATAGCAGCTTCCCTCTGTATCCTTTTTCTCTCCGCAATTTCTGCCTCTATTGCTTCTTGCTCTAACTTGGGAGCAACGCGATTTTGTGAGGTGCTAAAAATTAGGGGTATAAATCGCCTGTTTAATAGTGCGTAGGCGCAGCCTGCCGCAGGCATCGCAGCTAAATAGCTGTTTTTATTGAGAATTTAGCTATGTAACTGAGAATTAAACCCCGATCTCACTTTTTCGCGTTGCTCCCTCTAACTTTGCCTTCTCAAACTTTTCTCGCTTCAGCCTTTCTCACTCTTGGGTTTCTTGGTCTACCTTTTCTTTCTCAATTCTGATTAATCGCTGCTCGACTCGCCAACAGTAAAAATCCAAAGCTTTACCCGTCGCGGCTCCAGTACAGGTTCCACCCACTAGAAAGATGAGTCCAGTTTTCCAACCTTGGATCGGGCCACCACTCTACTGCAAACTTTTTTGATTAAACCATATCAGCACAGAAAAGACAAAAATTCCAACTACTGTATTTATGAGCGCAAAAATTCTGGGTGTGATCTCAGTCTGTCGCAGTATTAGCCACTGTCCTAGCCAGAGTATTGCACCAAAAATGACAGAGGCGAACGCACTCATCACCAAATGATCTGGGAACTTGAAGGGATCTAGTGTCATATTAATGATCAGTGGCACAAATATCAGCGCACAGAGCAAAAACCCGATTAATAAGCCAGCAACACTTATCAAGCTCCAGTAGCGACCGAGATAACCAAGGCGGAATTCCAATATCCACTCCTGCACTGGAAGCATTGTGATATAAAATGCCATTGCTGCACTGACTTAAATCTTGCATTGGCTCAAGTCTTACCCGTGTGTTGCTCTGTATTTTACACAAATTTCTGTGCGATGTCGTAACTGCCCACTTCACCACAGCAATCGCCATCGGTTCATGGCGGTTACGCCATCGCTCTCACTCTTAAGACGAGAAAACAGCAATACCAAGTTGCTTATTAGCGCTGCGCGAGAAAAAGATTGAAAATTCTTGCTCCTTAACAGCTTTCATGAACAAACTCTTTACTTTCCTCCATTTTTGAAGCTATTTCTGATGGTAGTCAGAGAGAGTGGACATCATCAGAAAAAGAGTTGATTGCGAATGATTCCGAGTTACAAAATCACCTAAAAGAATGGCTAAACAATTCCTTGAGTGATACTTGTTGGCATTTAATCAACTACAAAATCATCCAAAAATTGCTTGCAGATTCAAGCATGAGTCTTGATATAAATTTGCTTGGAGAAGAAATTTACATTCCTTTTTGATTTCAAACTTCTGGGATTCGGATCGTACTTGATTACGAGGCTTCTAGCGCTTCGCGGAACTTTTGTGAACAATTAAAAAATTCGGAAAAATACAATGGATATCCAATCTACACTCACCCAAGCTATCGAAGTTATAGTAATGAGCTTTGTTGCTCTGATGATTTTCGATTTCGTAGACGGACTTTACGTTGTGCCATTACCACCTATTGCAATTGCACAATCAAGTGCCAATAGAAAATCCATAGTAACACCGCCTCAATTTGAAGCACTACCTAACTCAGAAAAACTAGTAGTCGAACCTCAAAAAATACCCTTCGTTACACAGTTTGAGGAAATTTCTGACCCCTGGACATTAGAACTAGAGCCTTACAACAATTCTATCGAGACTCAACCAGTTGTACTTTCATTGCCGACATTGAAACTCCTACTGCCAGTTACAGAAATTCAAACACAACCCAAGTCTAAAAGTCGTTCTCGAAAAACAAACAGCCCTGAATTGATTAAACCAAAAGCTAAAAAGACTGATGTGATGACAACGGTGAAGCGTAAGCCAGGTAGATCGCGTAAAGCGGCTTGAATATTTTGTTAATAGCAGCTAGAACTCACCCTCAACAAAAGAGTTTTAGCTGCTTTACTACTTCATCAAAATTTGAATTCACTGAAGCGGTTGCCGGGTATCTGCGATGGCATAACCGCCCACCCCCAGGCGATCGCTTTGACCCCAAATCTTTAAAAATTAGAATAATGCAAGCGGCTCACTGTGCTTTGGTGGTAGCCCTCAAGTATGCTCCAGAGTTTTGAGATTCCATGCTGTTCTTTTCAACTAAGAAATGAGCAATGGCTACGCCTGATTGAGAGTGAAAAATAAATATCATAGATATGATGAACCAAATCGCTACGCAAGGTTCTCTGTTCGACCTACAAACGGTAATCGACTACGGACAATCAGTAGTCAACGTTAGTCAAAAACTGGTTAAATCTTTGCTTGATAATCGTCCGTTAGCAACAAAGACGATTCAGGCACAGATGAATCGATATTTCCTGGGTACGGCAGCCGAAAATGCTTGGCAGTGGAAAGATGCTTACGAAGCCGTGGAAGTTGCACTTATCCTCTACCTTCGACGCAAGGGGGTATCGTCAAATCCTCTCTTAGAACTGCAACAACTAGAATCACTTTGCCCCACGCACACCCGCCGCAGCGAGGAGCAACTAAAATTACAACAGTTCTCAACTCCATTGCCATTAGCTTACTTGATAGCGTTAGCGGGACAAATCAGCAGTAACGATCTTGTACTTGAACCATCTGCTGGAACCGGGATACTTGCACAATTCGCCAAGGTGAGAAATGCCAGCCTCATGCTGAACGAACTGGCAGAAGACAGAAGAAAAATCCTGCGGCGCTTATTCCCAGGTGTCCCTTTATTCCAGTTTAATGCCGAGCAGATCAATGATTATCTTGCAGGGCAGACAAAGCCCTCTGTGGTGCTGATGAATCCCCCGTTTTCGGCATCTCCAAATATAAGCAATCGCAACAGTGAAGCTACAGCCCGTCACGTCAATGCGGCATTACAAAGGTTGATGGAGGGTGGGCGGTTAGTGACGCTGACTGCAAATTGGTTTTCACCGCAAAACCCTGACTGGCAGCAAACGTTTGCCAAGATACAAGAAACAGCGCAAGTAGTGCTATCAGTGGGAGTCAACGGGAAAGTGTACTCGAAGCACGGGACGCAGATGGATACCCGGATTACCGTGATTGACAAAGTTCCGCCTGACTCCAGTGACATTCCTTGCATACAACAGACATTAGAACTTGGCGAAATCCTTCATTTGATTGAGCAACTTCCACAGCGGGAGCCGTGGCATCATTCTACTGGGACTGTTCAAGCCCGTACCAAGAAAGTTGTTACATTCTCAAAACGGATTGTAATCGCACAACCAGAACCAGTTTCAGAACTTCCAGATGTGGTAGTTCTTTCTTATGAGCTTGTGGAGTGGACTGGTTCAGAGGGGTTGAAAGATGCCCTCTACGAAACTTACCATCCACAACGCTTGAGAATCAAGGATGCTTTACCCCATCCATCCCTGTTGTGCGAAAGTTCAGCCCTGGCACTCGTTTCACCTCCCGCTCCCACATACAAACCATATCTTCCTCAACATATCGTTACACAAGGGTTGTTGTCCGAAGCACAACTTGAAAGCGTGATTTACGCAGGTCAGGCACACTTTGAACTTTTGTCCGGTTCCTACTTAGTGGATGATTCACTCGACAACGTGACAGTTGCAGCGAACAACGAGGAGAACGCTGTCCGGTTTCGTCGTGGCTGGTTCCTTGGCGATGGGACTGGTGCTGGAAAAGGACGACAGTGTGCGGGTATTATTTTAGACAACTGGTGTAAAGGACGCAAGAAAGCCATCTGGATTTCCAAAAGTTCTGCTCTGATAGAAGATGCCCGACGTGATTGGTGCGCCTTGGGTGGTTGCGAGAAGGACATCGTTGACCTCGGCAATATCAAACTTGGTGATTCAATCCCCTTTTCGCAAGGTGTTCTCTTTGCTACATATTCTACCTTAAGATCCCAGAAGGGTGGTAAAAGCCGACTCAAACAAATCATTGAGTGGGCTGGCATTGAGTTTGAAGGAGCGATCGCCTTTGACGAGTGTCACAGTATGGGCAATGCAATGGCTATTGAGGGTAAACTCGGTATGGTTGCAGCATCCCAGCAAGGCATTGTTGGGCTGCGGTTGCAAAACGCATTACCGCAGGCACGGGTTGTCTATGTCTCTGCGACTGGAGCGACGAAGGTTTCTAACCTATCTTATGCAAATCGTCTGGGGCTTTGGCAGACTGGAGATTTTCCGTTTACCTCCCGTGAAGATTTTGTGGAATCCATTGAAGTAGATGGCATTGCGGCAATGGAGGTTGTTGCTAGGGATTTGAAGGCGTTGGGATTATATCTGGCGCGGAGTCTCAGTTTTGAAGGTGTCGAATATCACACATTGGAAATTGACTTAACTCCTACCCAAGAAAGAATCTATGACAGTTACTCAGAAGCTTTCCAAATTATCCACAATAACCTTCATAAAGCATTAGAAGCTTGCAATATCTCCGGTTCTAAGACTTTTAACCGTGCTGCAAAGATGAGCGCAATGTCTCAGTTCGAGTCCCACAAACAGAGATTTTTCAATCATCTGCTGACTGGAATAAAATGCCCTCAATTAATTAAGGCGATTGAGCAGGATTTAACCCAAGGGAATGCCGTTGTCGTTCAGGTTGTGTCCACTAACGAAGAGTTATTGAAGCGGCGGCTCAATGAGGTTCCAACTTCCGAGTGGAAAGATTTAAATCTTGACCTTACCCCACGGGAATATCTTATGGATTATTTGATGAGCGCTTTTCCGATTCATCTCCATGAGATACATTCAGGTGAAGACGGGGAAGAACGCTCCGAGCCAGTCTTTGACGCTGATGGTTCGCCCATCATCTCACAAGTTGCTGTAGCCTTGAGAGATGCCTTAGTCGATAAGTTAGCCAGCCTTGACCCGATACCCGGCGCATTAGAGCAACTACTGTGGCATTTCGGACATAAACAAGTGGCTGAAGTGACTGGACGCAGCAAACGGGTGTTGAAGGACGAAGCTGGGCGTTTGTTCGTTGATTCGCGTGGTTCTGGCGCTAATATTGCGGAAACTGACGCTTTTATGCAGGGAGATAAGCAAATTCTCATCTTTAGCGATGCTGGCGGCACAGGTCGTAGCTACCATGCAGATTTGAACACCGTCAACCGGAAACGGCGATCGCACTATCTTTTAGAAGCCGGTTGGAGAGCAGATAACGCAATTCAGGGGCTTGGGCGATCGCACAGAACCAACCAAGCATCAGCACCAGTGTTTAGACCAGTGACTACTAATGTCAGAGGTGAACGCCGCTTTATCTCTACTATTGCTAGACGGCTGGACAGTTTGGGTGCATTGACTCGTGGGCAACGCCAAACTGGGGGCAATGGAATATTCGACACCAAGGATAACCTAGAATCGCAGTACGCAGAGTACGCACTGTATGAGTTATTCAAGCAGATATTCCAAGGTCGATTTTACGAAGTGCCTTTAGGAAAATTTGAGGAAATGACGGGGTTATCTCTGACTTCTCACGAAGGTGGGATGAAGATAGACTTGCCACCACTGCGGCAATTCCTCAATCGACTGCTGGCTTTGAAGATTGGGATGCAGAATATCATTTTTGAGAGGTTCGAGTTGCTGTTAAGTCAGCAAATCGAAACAGCGATCGCCGCAGGTATCTTTGAACTTGGTGTTGAAACTCTTCGGGCTGAACGGTTTACCATCGAAAGCCAGTCAGCCGTTTATACTCATCCTGCTACTGGTAGTGTGACCAACTACTTGAAAATTGAACGTGTTCAAAAGAACAACATTCAAACTGCTCTTGAAGCTGTGGATTCAGCTAGCAAGTACCAGGGACAGCTTATGGTTAATGAGAAATCTGGTCAAGCCGCAGTATCTATTCCTACTCACAGTATTTTCGACTCTGAGGGTGGAGTAGTACCAAGGGTTCTGCTGGTGCGACCACAGAAAGAAACTCGTGTCCCAGTTGATAAGTTGGAGTCGTCAACCTGGAAGCAGGTTTCAACAGAGGCGTTTGTTGCGGCGTGGTCTACTGAAGTCTCCCAACTGCCTCAGTTCACTACTGACTATATTCATTTGGTAACAGGAATACTTCTACCGATTTGGAAAACTCTACCGATTCAGAACAGTCGAGTATTTCGACTGCAATTAAGTAATGGAGAGAAAGTACTCGGTCGTGTAATCAGTGCAGAGAATATTCGTGCTGTTGCTGAACAACTGGGTTTGAAGAATAAGCTGCTTTCTCCAGAAGAATTAGTTTCTCTGGTACTGAATGAGCGGTATTCAGAGCAATTACCCGGAGGTGTAACTTTGCGTTGTTCATTGGTTGCAAATGAGCGGCGGATTGAGCTAGTGAATGCCCTCTCGTTGGCTGACTCTCTGGTGGCTGTTGGATGTTTCACCGAAATCATTCAGTGGAAAAAGCGAGTATTCATTCCAGCTAACTCTAAAGCGGCATCAATATTGAAAGCTGTGATTGAAATTCTAGGATGAAATTTGTAGCCACTTTTATCGAGTGGCTACTTTTTTGATTTTCCTGCCTCACTTTCAACTCCAAACAAATCTTTGTAAACTTCATACTCTCGAAAAAGCTCCATAATCAAACTTCGAGTAAAAGCACAATAAATCATATTTCCTCGCGCCTCATACAAACCAAATGCTTTAAACAAATCTTTCTTAGCGCCCTTGATATTACCCAGATGAAATCTGACTATCCCTCGTCCACAGTACGCTTCTGCACAATCAACATCCAAAGATAATGCCTTTTCTAAATCAGAGAGTGAACTTTCTAATTTCCCACATAAAAAACAAATATTCGCCCTATTTATATAAGCTGATAAACAGTTTGGAGCAAGTAAAATTACTTGATTGTAATCTAAGATAGCTGCTGGATTGTCATCAGTTAGATTTTTATATGTATCAGCGCGATTTAGATAAGCTTGGACTAAATTTGGATTCAGGGCGATGGCTTTAGTGTAATCTTCAATCACCTTGGGTAATTCTGATTTATGACAGATTTTTGATCGAGCTAGTCCCCGATTATTATAAGCTTCAGCAAAGTTAGGATTCATTGCTAATGCGTTATCGAAAAGTTGAATCACACCTTCATATTTTTCGATTTGAAACTGAATTATTCCTATAGTATTGTGAACTTCCGCAAAATTCGGATAGAAATAAAGTGCATTTCTGAAGCATTCCATCACTACCGATAAGTTTCCTGATAAGAGAATGCTCCATTCCTTTGTCATACCACAGTTGCCCTTGTTCTACATCAATCTTTTCCATTAATTCCACCATATATTTTCTATTGTGATTTATATTTTCTTAAATATTCATCATTTTGATATTTAGCCGAGTCAGTTAATTTATCTGTGTATTTCTAATTTTTGACTTTTATTTTTCGCTAAAATTTTATCTATCTGACTATTCGCGTCCTCAAAAGTTTGCAATATCAGTGGAGTTAGTTTATTTGTCTTCACCTGACCCGATTGCAAGTTTAAAATTACCTCTCCATTTTTCTGCAAAATAGTTAAATCCCTCTGCTGGGTATTAAAGGTTATATCATAAATCTTTCCAAGAAATTGAGTGCCATTTTCATTAGGCTTACCCCAGACCATGCCAATCCTTTGAGCAATTTGAGTCAGCCGACTGATGGCTTCAAACTCTGATGTATCTTTATTCATTACTGTCAACGCTTCGGCTGATAATTGCTCACCAGCTTTAAACCCATTGGCGACTTCCACAATCCGTTTTTTGTAATTTTCCGGCTTCCCTAACTTCTCGGCGGCATTGTACCAATTTCTCAAGTCATCAATAGTAACTGATTGAGGTTGGACTTTTTGGTTCGGTACGACTCTGTTTTGTGGTTCAGGAAACGGAACTATAAAACCCTCCACATAATCCCCCAAGGGTTCAAGATGTAGTCCCCAGACCTGCCCTTTGCCCGTGAATAATTCTGGTAATGCTTTGGATGAGTGCTTTTCCATGTCAGCCCATTGCTGTTGATAAACCGGGTCAGCAATCATATCAGGTGTGATTTGATACTGCTTACCCACTCGAAAGGCGATTTGCTTATCAAGACCTGTCGCCAGAGCAATATCGCCTTCCTTAAACCCATACTGTTTGTATGGTTGATAAGCTCTGGTGGTGTGAGTTCGACCATATCCTCTCATCGCATCAATGCAAGTATCCACTAGTATTGGATTAGTGTCACCATGCA
Organism: Nostoc sp.; assembly: GCF_036917395.1. Taxonomy (GTDB): domain Bacteria; phylum Cyanobacteriota; class Cyanobacteriia; order Cyanobacteriales; family Nostocaceae; genus Nostoc. The sequence goes on along the minus strand of NZ_JBALDI010000059.1, from coordinate 29,904 downwards.
TCATTAATGGGTAGTTCATCGGAATCGGTTTGCCTTTGATGACAGGAAAGGCGACATTTTGAACCTCTTGGCTTGAGTGGAATTGAGCGCTTTGTTGAGGTGGGGATTGTGCTGATTGAGATGGAGGTTTCAAAAACTGTGGTCGTGTGGCGAGGGAATTAACTCTTTGTTGATAGTCACTATCCGATTCAATAATTGCCCCAAATTTCTTGGTCATACTCGACAAAGTTTTGGCAGGGATAGAGCTATCAACCAAGTGAAATACCGTTAAACCTTTTTTAGTTTCCCTGATAACATCTTCTATTGGTACTTGTTGACATTCAACATTTTGAGCAGTCAACCATTTAGTCACAGTCTCAGCTTTCTGGTTGTCAACAGCCAGACCCATGACTCCAAGTTTTTTGTTTGATTCTGTAGAAAATAAGAAAGTAGGACGCTCTTTAATATGATGGAGAATTGGCTCACTACTATCAATCATCTGCTGTTGTTGGCGGTTAACTGATTGAGTTCCAAAGATAAGAAATTCCTTCGTCCATTTCTGGGGATATTCAACGGTCTTAGGGTCAATTTGAGCGCAAATAACAGAAAAATTACTTTCAATGATTGCGGGTGCTGGGGTAAGTTGTCCAGTTTTGAGCAGTCCAAGCTGTCTGAGTGCGTCTTTGTCTTTTTTGAAGTGCAATACCCCCAAGGGTTCACCATTCAAAAATACGGCATCTCTAGTTTTAGAAGCTGAAGTTTCGATAGTCAGTTTTCGGTAATCTTGATCGTTAAATGTCTGACCAGAAAAATCGTAAAAGTTAATCTTATTAATTTTCAGGAGGTTCCCATTGGGAGATTCACCCAGAACAAAAGCAAGACTACCAGTTTCGGAGATAGAAGTAAGTTTTAACTTTAGAGGATTACCATTTTTGAGATAATTAATTTCTTTCAACTGAAGGAGCGAATCACTGTCTAACTCACCCAAAGTTTTGCCATCAAGTTTGATTTTTACTGTTTTGTCAGGAACCGGCACAGTGCCAAACTCTAAATTTACGGGTTGGTCGTTAAAAACAAGTCCTGCATAAGAGAAGTTTTTAAGTTCGCGGATGGTTATCTCAATGGGTTCATTTCCAGGTAAACCAATAGTGGACTTAGCAGTCGCGGGTTCCACGCCAACAAAATTAGCTTGTGCCTTTGCGCCAATAGGCAGCATTCCGGTTCTGGGTTCGAGCATGGCGAATTCCTTATATTCGCCGTCAGTATCTTGTACAAACAACAGTCTGGAAACATGGCGTTCATGCCCCGGTGGGTGATGAGAGGCTCTGATTTCTATGGGGTGCAATTCGAGTGGGTTCCATTTTCTGCCCAGAAATTGATTTGCTTCATTATTTAGTGTGACTAACTTCGGTTCGGTAAATTGCAATTTATCTAAGCGAGAGATAATCTCATTGGGGAAAGCAGCGAAGGCAAAATTAGAGATTTTTTTAGCGATCGCCTGGGGGTTTGCGTTTTCTTTTCTTGCAACTTCGAGTTCATCTTGGCGAGATGCACAGATATTCCAAGCGGCGGCGGCGGATGCAAGTCTGTCTGATTCTGGGATCGAAGCGTAAAATGCAAGAGCTGTTTCATTTGCTTTGCCAAAGAGTAATTTAATTTGGCTTTTAGTAAGCTCTGGTTTAAATTCTGTGACTTTAGCTCCCTGCGTAACTATCCCCGGTTTGAGGTTATGGTCAGTTACTGACTGCTGGCTAATTGTCCCAAGATGACGGTATGCGGGTTTCCCATCTTTATCGATTTCTCCATTAATCTGGGCGACTGCTAGTAATTTGTGGGGGCGTTCTTTAGTTCGCCATTTCTCTGGTATTTCGTCTAGCCGAATGTTCAACGTCTGGGCTTTCCAAATTAGAGGATGCGCGTAACGAGTGAGATTGCCAATTTCGAGTTGCGTCCCTTGTGGAGTTTGAATGGTTGCTGATGGCCCCTTCTCGGTTTCCCTGAGTCGCTCCATACGTACCGCAGCGTTAAATAACTTGTCAAACTCGTACTTGGCAGCGATCGCACTCAATCTCTGCTGTGGTGTAAATTCTACCCCGTGGAACAAGTCTTTAAACTGAACGATGGGGCGCGATTCTAACTGTGATTGTTGGAAATATTTATTAGTTTGATTTATTAATAATTCTACTGGGGAGTAACCAGTGGGAGTAATGCCATAGTTTAAATAAACTGAACGCGACTTCTTATCTTTAATATAGTTAATATCTCTATGAAGATAACGCTTATTCTCCTTAATTACGTTCATGTCGGGAGTTCTTGAACTTTTAAAGAGATCCACTGCTATTTGGTTTTGAAAACATCCCTCCTCAATCATACTCCGATACATCAGGCGGTTAACATCCATTGTTTGATGCAAATTTTGAGGGGTTCTTTGAGCTTGGGCAAGTTCAACAAACCTTTGCATATAAGGCTTGTATTCTTTTCTAATTAACTTTGGTTCTTCGTGCTGTTCTTGCTCAAACAGGGCTTCGTAATGATTAGAAACTTGGTCTAGATAACTTGATTTCTGCTCAAAAGTACCGTAAGTTTTAAGTACCTCAATTTCCGATTCTAACGCTTCTAGTGCAGTAACTTGATTGTTGATTACTCCCACACTAATGCTATCGCTCATGTGGATGGCGATTTTTTCAAAAGGCGGCTGGATTCCAGTTTTAGGATCGTAAAATGATTGTTTTGTGAGCTTAACTGTAGGGGAATAGGCGTTTTGGGGTTGGTTTCTATACTCGGCTTCGGCTGTCAGATTAGGGTATAGGCTAGCTCTTGCCACACCAATGCAGTCACCGTCAAAATCTCGTGCTTGGCGTTCTGATTCGGTTTCGGCTGGATCGATAAAATCAACATCGATTAAGAGCGCTTCTAACTGTGCAATTCTTTGCTGTATACGCTTGTGGTCTTCGTCACTAACTACGATTACACCTTTGAGGTCTTTACCATCTGGGTCGAGCCGATCTTCAACGTGCTTGTTAGCAGACACACACAATCCGTTAGAATTCAGAAAAGGAGAACGGAAGTTAAGAATTTTTTCTTCATTCTTTTCCCATGAAACACAAATTTCACCATTTTTGAGTTCCTTGGATGGAATAATCATCCCTCGGTCAAAAGTAAGCGTTTTCCCCAGAGCGATATCTCGCCATTGGCTCTGTACAAACCGACTTAATTCCTGTTTAACTTTTTCCGTTTCTAATAACTGCTGATGACCCAACAAGTCAGCTTTGATGAGCTTGTACATGAACAAGTCATCTTTAGTACTCTCGTCATCTAATTCCTCATCTGCATCTAAGTCATCATTTGTCCCTAAGTTTTTAACATCTGCTTCAAGGCTAGTAAGTTCTCCTATTTTTAATTTACTTTGGTTCAATGATTCTTTGCGTTTTTCATATTTTTCACAATAGGCAGCAGCAACTATTCTTGGGTCATCTTGAATAGAGGCTAGTTTTTCAGCTTGTAGCTCTAATTCTTCGGCAAAATCTTTAATTCCTTGGGGGGAAGAATACGACGAATGGAAGCACCTGGATGAGACTGACCCAGAGCCGTGGACAATCTACACAGCCTACGATTTATTCACTGAACAAGAGAAAAAGGAATTTAACCGTGATGGTTCTCTCAGACCTGAATATGTAGAATACGCTCGTAAAATTGGCATCAGTGAAAGTGCTTTGGAACACCAAGAGTGGCGTAAGAGAAACGAAGTCGAGAATTATGATGCTGTATCTGCCGAACACGCAGAACAAGGCATTAACTTTGGTGAAGAACGGATGAAAGAAAGGATTGAAGACAGCAGAACATACGCTCAACGCCGCCGCCAAATGGAACAGGACTTGCGGAACTTTGAGCCGGAAGATAGCTTGCCTTTTGATAAAAACACCTTCTATTAAAGTAGGTGAGATTACGCCGTAACCCCGCTTTATCCATCAAGTACAGTGATTTTATCTGAATATATGAAAAAAAGCGATTGCCTACAACAGGCATGGAAGTAAATATTCATAAACTGCCTTTTTACTTTGCTCAGTAAGTGCAGTGCAGTCAATAAATATACCGCACTGTGACTAGATTTATTTATGATGTTTTTTCCCGTGTGGTGGGGTGTTTTTTGATAATTGTTTGCCCTGAAATAATTCAGACGAAGAACTACTAGATATTGATGAAGTAGCTATTTTATACATGGCAAAACAGCAAGGAATAGCGACTAAAAAAATTAACATAGCCTGACTAATTATTTGCCAGTAGTTGAAAGTTATTTTAAAATGAACTTGCCTAAAGAAAACAGACTCTAACTTTTGGTGAGTCGTGCGATTTTTCAAGTACTCTAAAACTTGCAGACATTGAGAGATATCTTCGCCTCTGTGTACTTTTTGGCACAACAGAATTTCTAAGCGTTCAACGCGACGTTCAGAAGTTGATAAATTAATATCATCCCAATCGTCCCAAAGTTTGGTTTGTTGTAATTCAGACATCAGCATTTCTTAATTATTTACTATGCCCTTCGGGGCAGGAACTCTTAACAGGAAACTCTTAACAGGAAAACATTAGCCCCGAATGTAGGGTTTAAAGCCCCTAAATTTATTTATGGGGATTCCCCTGTTCCCTGTTGCCTATTCCCTGTTCCCTCTTAAGATGTTTGGATTTGTTCTTGTTACGTTCGTACTCAGCAAGGATATTTTTGAATTGTTGGGGAAGAATCACGGTTTTCTTATCAAATCGCAGTAAATAACATCCTTCAGAGTCACTTTTACAAGCGATGATGGTAGGCCAGTTGAGTCCTGCGATTAGCCCAAGAGTAGCGAAGGTGACAATGGCTGTCAGGACAAATAAAGTACCAGAGCGACCAGAGCCAACCCAAGCACCAGCCCAAAAAAGAAGTTCTTTGAGTTGTTCAAACTGCTTGTGACGAAGTTTTTGACGTTGTATTTGTGCTTCGTTAGCCAACTGGTTACAGATAGTAAATCTGTAGGTCTGCTTTGTGTATGGAGCCGCAGCGCAGCTTGGTAAATGTCTTTGTGGGAGGAGATGTAAAATGCTTCGGGGATTAAGCGATCGCACACCCTTGCGATTGCTTCTGGATCAAGCATAATACCGCCGAGTATAGCTTCTTCTGCCTCAATGTTTTGTGGGGGTAAGCGGTCTACAGTGGTGGATTGAAAATTCAATTGTTCTGTCATATTTCCTCGTTATGCGGCTTGTTGGTGATATAAATGGGCATATATTTCGGGATAATTGAGGGATAGCCAATTTAACCAACCATCAGTAGCTCCTGTATTTTCTTGGTCATAGCGGGTACGGAAAGAGGCGATCGCCCGATCACGTCCAAGGCGATCTCCAAGGTCAAGTAATTCGCAGAATATGGCTTTATGCCAATCAAGAGAACGGTTAGCGAAATAGCCGATTGATTGTTTTTCATCTGGTTTTTATTGTTTTGTTGGTGATGATGTGGCTTCTGGTTCAGAAATTTGTGACCAATAGCCCAGTAATTCTTCTAGTCCGGCTTTGGAGCTTTCTAAGTTACCAATTGACTTGAGAACTGTGGGAATTTTCTCTTGCCAAGATTCACTCTCACTCCACTTAGCCCTGTGTTTGGCTATCAACTCTACCAGTCGGCGATCGCAGGTTTGGTAAATCTTGTCCCTGGTAGCAGTACGCCAGGGGAAGCGCCAACTACGCATTTTGATTTCTGTCCTGTACACAGCAGGCAACGAATCAGTTGCCATGATGCTTGGATCTACTAAAACCATGTCAATCAAGTCTTCAATCGACTGGAATTTTGGTTTATTAGGCTTGTTATATTGTTCGCTTTTATCGAACGACCCCACCGCAATAGTTGGTCTACAAGAGGGGTTATCGGTTTGTTGCTTATACTCAGAATTTTTTAACAACGTTCGCGTAGCGTCTCGTAGAGAAGTGGAAAGTTTTGGGGTTGGTTCTTCTGGAGTTGGTTTTTCTAAGCTTGGTTTTTCTGGAGTTGGTTCTTCAAGTTCAATTTCTTTCGTTGTTAAATCAAGTTCTTCTTTTTCACACACACACTCTTGGGTGGGGGGCGCGGGTGGCAAAGCTAGGGGCGCATTGTGTGTAATCTCTGAAGTAATCTTTGAAGTAATCTCTGTATATATAAATATATTGCCCCGATCTGGCATTACAGTATGTCCTTCTGGGGCAACACTCCAGACGCGGAACGGGCATAGTTTTACCCAACATCCTGATTTGGTTTTGCTGCCATTGCAGTTCTTGGCAATCCTGGTAAAGTTCTTTTGCTTCCTGCTTTGTGAGAAAGTCGGGATAATAACTTACAGGTAAAACTGTTGTAGGTTCATCAAAAAGTGTCATTTGTTTCATACATACTCCTTAAGCGGCGATCGCCCGAACAATTTCTTCTGCGCGTTCCTGTGAAATAGCCTGTTCTGGATTCTTGTAAAACCCAATAATTTCTGGTTTAGGACGTACAATAATGCGCTGTGTGGTGGCACGTTTATCCCATACAAAGCACGAGATGGTGATGTTATCGGTAGCCCAACGAGTGCCCCGTTTGTCTTTCCGAAAGCAGAAGCGGGGCATGATTATCACAAGTAACAACGGGTGCTGCTGTAAGAAATCAGCCCGGTCATTGCAAGGTTCGAGAAAGCTAGTAAGTAAAAAAGCAGCGACACCTACACGCGCTTTCTGGTAGGCATTCTTGATAATTGGTGCAGCAAACTCCGAGTATGGTGGGTTAGTACAAATCCAATCGCAATTGGGAAACTTAGCCCAAGATTCGGCTAATGTTGCGTCGTAGTGATAATCTGCTGGCTTATTCGCATCTATATCATTAGTCCAGATCCTTTCGGTGTCGGGCCAAGCTTGAAGTAATGTTGCGATCGCTCCATGCCCCACACACGGCTCACCAATCACACCAGATAATCTAACATGACGTAGTAGTTCTGTAGTAAACCACGATCGAGATTCATAAAAGTTCAGTGGATGCCTACCAACAGTTTCTGCTGTAGATGTACTTGTATGTGGTTGTGGTATCAGCAATTGTGTGGCAGTCATACCGAATCCTCACTAAATTCAATGTGGCTTAAAGTCTGAAGTTCAACAGCTAATCCACTTAAGAAATTTTGGAGTTTGAATGTTGCCAATTCTTTAGATATCTCTTTTTTCGATGTGTAAATAAATTGCTTAAAATTTCCCAAATAAGCTTCTGTACAAGTCAAGTTTTGCTCTGTGTCAGTTAACAGAGTCAAAGTAAATCTTCCCAGTTTGCAGAAGTAATTCGCACGGTTATCACAAGACTTTCCGGGCTGCCAAGTGATTTGTGTTTTTTGACCAATGTGAGCGCTAATAGATTCAAAATCAACGTGAAAAATGTTCATCTAAGTTAGCATTTTGCCACTGTTGTTGCAGTCTAAAATGTGCTGTCTAATTCCCGATTTTGCTAAATCGTCAGGGATATCAATGTGGGCTTCAAATATAATTTTCTCAACTACTGTGACTATGGCTTTCATCTTTAAACTCCAAACTCAAAAACTTTGCGGTTATCAACAATAACCGGATTAATATTGAGCAATCCGCCCCCAGAATAATTACAAGGAATATGACGCTTATCTTTGTCATCGAAGGCTTCTTTATGAACTGGCATCCAGCGTCCTACACAAGAAAATCCTACGGCAGAAGATGGAGCGCCAGCTTTTTTGTAATCTTGGACAGAAGCAATGTGACCGCAACATGGACACTTAAACTTCCATTGCATTGTGTCTTGTCCAAATAGTGTTTATCCAAGAGTTAGCCACTGTTCTTTATTCATATTTAATCCTCCTCATTTTCTAATTCTTCGTCTTCATGGAAACTTACCCCAAATAATTCATGAATAAAAGCTCCGACTTTTTTCCAATCAACTTGGGCTTCAGCTACTTCCGGCATAGGATACTTTTTAGTGATTCTTTTAAAACTCAAAAAATCTTCCCAAGTCCACTCGCCTAACTTATCAGATTCAGCCTCAGTTAGGTAATTTAGGCTAATAATATAACCTTGTACTCTTTCTTTGATTTGTTCTCTGTCGCCAAACTTCCAAAACTCACAAAACCAAGTAATTACTTTTTTTGTACTGTCTGTTTCTGAAGAGTTTTCCTCCACGTCCTCATCTGAACATTCATCTTCGATGGATTCAAATTCTTGAATAGCAAATAAAGCCATAGCCACACACGCTCTTTCTGCTGGATGTGTAGCTGATTGCATTCGATATAATTCGGGGACTACATAACCTTGAATCGCGTAGAATTTCTTAGCTAGTTTTTCAATGAGTACATCTTTTTGGAAGTATCCAAGTTCCATATCCTTTCCCTTCAAGGTAGAATTTGCCTTTGTTGTAAAAGTTTTAATTCTTGATGACTCGGCGATCGCTCTGCTTGCCCAATATCTAATGACCAATATCTAATGACCAATGACTATCAAGCAGTAACCACAGCCTTCTTAGAGAATGCCCCCGCAATTCTTAATGCCGCCGCCGGATTCGGGTGTGCGAAAAATTCATCAATTGCTTTGGTCAACCCCGCAGCTACCACCGGATCGTGACAGGCGTAGACATAGATGGGCTGTTGTACACCGTTAACCAATCGTGTTTCTTGGCGATCGCCCAATTGTGGGTAGAATGTTCTCACCCATGTCCCAAGATGTCCGCGATAGTGAGCGCCGCTCAGGGGGACTTTCTTTGCAAGTTCGCTCTCTGCAAAGTTCACAACCCCCAACCATCGTTCTTCTGAAGAGGTGAGCAATTTTCTGTTGTGTTCTGCCAGAAGATTCCCGGCATAGTCTTTAAATTGCTGTTCCATGTACGGGTTGAGTCTGCCACCAGTTAACTCAGCTAAAGTTTTCATTGCCAAGACAAGAGTATGCAATCGCTGTTCAACTGGGGGGAGGGCTAGTGTGGAGGGTTGTTCTTGTGGTTGAGTAGCGGGTTTTGTCCAGCCCATGATGTCTTGCATCCAGGCGCGAACACCGATACTTTCAAATGCTTCACAGGCTAATCTTGCTTGTTCACTACATCTTTTCCGTGCTTCGTAACCGTAATAGTGAAGTATGGCGGCAACTGCTGCGTCAGGGATACCAGACTGCGACCATCCTAAAATGTCAACACCTTCAAAGCCTTTATGGATAAGCTTTTCAACCATTTTAGAGCGAGAATTGTCAACAGCCGTTTTGAGACTTCTGAATAATCCAGCAGCATCAACCCCAGCTAATCTTGCTGTTGCACGAAGACTAGCCTTACCTTGTCCATTAGAGTCAACAGTGATTTCTTGCTTTATCTGGTCGATGATTCGGGCTACTTCGATTTGTGACATAACTTTAGTTGGGTGATAATTTGTTGTTGTTGATTAGAGAGAATTAGACATTCACGCGCACCAAACTTTTTTCACCAACCAGTGAGAAACGATTCGATATAGTCCGTGATTGAGTTAAGGTTGGCGATACCAATTCGACAAGGTAAAACCAAAACTTATCCACAAGTACAACCCCTAGAATTAGTCGTTGTTTTGTGTCATCACCATAAGAACACAGGATTACTTTCTGCCCTAAAACGAAAGCAAGTTTTTGCACGCTGAGGGTTTATAATTGACCAGCCCCAATGATTTGATGTTCTGTAGCGTGGACAATTTCATCACCACAAATGATTGTATAAAGCCAACATTCATATTTCCACTGAACACCAGAACAGTAACCAAATGTTCTCGTAGTTTTCAGGTAAACTCTTTCTAATAAATTGACCTCAACAGGCGGAATTGTTTGACCCCAAGGTGGAGAGATATACTAACTGGTTTTCAGGGCGTTAATGTAGTCAATCATGCTTTTTACTGTGGGATTAATAACCTAAAAATCCTCGGCAATCTCCAACAAAAAGCCGCGTCCGGTGTTTTGCACTTGTACCCGTTTTTTATCAAGCAAATATTGGATGATAGTTTCTGAGAACTGAATGCGGTGCAAAGGAATAGAACACAATATAGTCTCCCGAATCAATGAATTGAGGGTAAACTTTCCATCCATCTGTGACGTAGAAGTAGGATTCCCAGGAGGAGACAAATTCCCACAAAGGCTTAAATGTTTCTGCGCTATGGTCACCCAATACCCAAGCCAGAATTCCTTGACTAAAATGGTTTACTGCTGTCCACAGCCAGATTTTATTTTTTTTGACCCAACAAAGGTTTCTAATTCATCCAGTTCTCCAACTAATGGAATATTGCGATCGCCTGGATGATTGCGATCGCCTGACAATTCTCCTTCATGCACGTCTTGGCTTGGTGCATCTACCATCGTTTGACCCAGTTGTTTGACCCAGGTGATCATAGTAGTATGATGAACCCCTTTGACACGTTCAATGCCCCTGAAACCCATACCATTGAGATACATTTTTAAGCATTCTTCCTTCATCTGATTACTGTAAGTTCTTGAAGGTTCGTAATATATGCCATCGTCAAGGATTTCAAAGCCGTACTTCTCGCACTCGTTGAAAATCTGCGCCATGATTTCATTACCTGTAGCGCAAGAAGAGGATGTGGGGTGCAAGGGGAAAATTTCTTCTCCCTCGCTAAGAGCTAATAGCTCCTCTGCTTCTTCCTCGAATGGCTCTTGCATTGGCAGCGTGCCCTGTTGGTATTGCTGCTTGACGTAGCTGTGGCATCTGGCTGATGTAGTATCTCGGAAAATCTCTTTGTCGTTGATAATTACGCGCCAGTAGAAGTTTTCATAGTTGTCATGATCGTAAAAGATGCCGGCTATTAGTTCCCGATTAACAAACGCTTCTTGGTCATAAAATGAGAGTTCTGAAATTTGGGGTACTTCTGGTACTTCAGTTGGTGCAAATGGATTAAGCGTCCCATCCTGATGATGCCATTCAATGTAGCGCTGGCATCTTGCAACTGTCGTGTCGCGGAACTTCTCTTCACCGTTGATTATAACTAGCCAAGGTTGGGTAATGAATTCGTTGTGGTCGTAGGCGATGTAAGTGATGAGTTGTTTGCCTGCGTAGATTTCGTAGTGGTTGGAGTTGATTTCAACCGTTGTCAGTAGTTCGGGAGCGATGGCTTGGGCTTGAGCAGCGATGAACCCGTCGAGTTCGGCTTGGGCTGCGGTTTGTTCGTCGGGAACAGCAGGGGTGAGTTTCTGAACCTTGCTTGACTGATATTTAGTGATTGCGGTAATCCAAGCATCCTTGTAACGTTTGTCGCTTACTTCGACTGTGCAGCCGATTTCGCTGTAGATTTGCTTCAGGCGGGCAATGGATTTTAGGTGCAGCTGTTGATGGCCGTAGATGATATAAGTCATAATTAAGATTCCCTGCATGAATGTATGGGTTTTTCAAAAGGCGATCGCTTCCAAAGTTTCCGAGGCTAAGGGCGGTTGCCTTTTGTGATAGTTATATTATGTCATCCTGCTAACTGGTTGTCAACATACTGATTAACAGTTATTCTGTTAATTGATAGTCTGTATGTTGATTGGCTGTTATTCTGTAATCAGATAAGCGTTAATGGAGGTTAATCATTAAAAACATGTTAGCAGTTTGGATGGAAGCATATATTGATATTTCGCAATGGTGGCCCAAAGCTGAAGATGGTAGCCTCTTGTCTGTCTATGCAGTTCATAGGCAGTTTGAGGGTAGCCCGAATGAAGTCACTAGACATACCCTGACTGTCGCCCGTGATGGCAGGCTAAAAAAAGCGGATATCGATAATTTGGTAAAACTAGCAAGGATTTGCTCTGTGCTATCTGGAGAGTTAGTAACTGTCAATGACATTGTGAAAATTGAAGAGGACTCGTGAAGATGATAATGCTCCACCGAGTCCAATCTCAGAGCATTATTGCCATAACTCACCACATACTTAATCTATTTGTCATTGACTCTGAACAAGTACTATTGAATTAAAGGGGTGGAATGATGGCTAAACCATCTTTTAGGCGTAAAAAAGCCACCTCTGCCGCAGAGATAAATTCAAAACCACTCAGTAATTCTGCAAATGAAGCTATCTCTGTTGAGGAAAACCCAGCCTTAGCAACAATTAACGTTACTGCTGTCGAAGTGCCAGAGTTGACAGACGAAGAACAGCGCGATCGCCTACATCTGGAGCGCCGTGTAGAAAGAGCGTTTTTTGAGGCAGGGAAGGCACTGACAGAATTACGTGATCGCCGACTTTACCGTTCAAGTCACCGCACGTTTGAAGATTATTGTCGCGATCGCTTTGGTCATAGTCGCCAAAAGTCAAATTATTTGATTGCAGCAGCTAATGTCTACGAAAATTTGACAACAATTTATTGTCAAAATATGGGAATTGATGATTTGACAACAAATGGATCACAAATCTTGCCCACCAGCGAAGGACAAGTTCGCCCCATGACTAAGTTAGAACCGCAGGAACAGTGGGAAGTGTGGCAAACTGCGGTGAAACAAGCTGGTGGAAAAGTACCATCAGGTCGTGTTGTCAAAGACGTTATAGAGCGGATAATGGAACGCACTAAAGCCGCAAATCCTTACTGTGTAGGGGAGGTATGCCAAATTCTTGTTAAAGATAACTCTGATTTGCGAGGAAAAGGCGGGTGCTGGGGCATCGTTAATCAAGTAGGCGAATTCAGTTGTACAGTGGCAATGTGGGATGGAGAGTACACCGTGAGAATTGACCATCTAAAGCCACTGAATTACTTGCCTACGGAATGTCAGCAGATACAGTTAATCAGCGATCGCATCAGTAGGGTACGGGAAAACGAGAACTTGGAAAAGGCAGCCCGTGCTGTGCTGAAGCATCTGGGGGAGTTGAAGCGACCGTATTTGACTGCGGTGGAGGAGAAGCTGTTAGGTTTGATAGAGAAAGAGTACGAAATCATAGATGAAGTACCATTCTTAATAAACCAAGGAGTAGGAGAAAACAGTAATGCAGAGTATTAAGTTATGTTCTCATGTTGGGGCTGATGGCATTTTGCACCTTGATATCCCTGTTGACGTAACAGACAAAGATATAGTTGTAACAGTAACATATCAACAGCTAGAGCCATCAGACCCCCCAAAAACACCCCAAGAATTAGGATGGCCAGCCGGATTTTTTGAACAAACAGCTGGATCATTAGCGGATGACCCAATTCAAAGATATCCCCAAGGTGATTATGAGATTAGGGAAGCATTAGAGTGAGATATTTGTTAGATACCAATGCTTGTATTATTTATCTGAATCGTCCTATGTCTGCTGTAAGGCGGAGGTTAGAATCGCTATCACCAGCAGATATTGCTGTTTGTTCGATAGTAAAAGCCGAACTATTTTATGGTGCAATGCGAAGCAATAATCCGACACGGACTTTAACATTACAAGAAGCATTCTTAAATAATTTTGTATCTTTATCTTTTGATGATCGGGCGGCTCGGCTTTTTGGCACAATTCGGGCAGAGTTAGGGGCGCTTGGTACACCAATTGGGCCTTATGACTTACAGATAGCAGCGATCACAGTGGTAAATAACTTAACATTAGTCACGCACAACACAAGAGAATTTAGTCGCGTTAGTGGGCTGGTGATTGAAGATTGGGAGCTTGAGCAATAATATCTTTTGTGGACTTGAATGAAAACTAATGCTGCTCGGCTACTTGATAAACTAGGTATTCCTTACCAAATTCTCACTTATGAAGTAGATCCTGCTGATCTGGCTGCCGAGAGTACAGCACAGAAAGTTGGGCTTCCTCCAGAACAAGTTTTTAAGACTTTAGTAGTTAGAGGTGACACAACAGGTATCTGTTTTGCTGTTATACCAGGAAATGCTCAGTTGGACTTAAAAGCCTTGGCGCGGATTTCAGGAAACCGCAAGATTGAGACAGTTGTCCTGAAGGAAGTGCAGCCACTAACAGGATACATCCGTGGAGGTGTAACAGCTTTAGCTAGCAAAAAAGACTATCCTGTTTACCTTGATGAAACAGCAATCCTATTTGAGCAGATTACTGTTTCTGGTGGAATGCGAGGAATGCTGCTTCTGCTATTCCCATCTGACTATTTACGTGCTGTCAGTGGTACTTTGGAGGCAATTGTAAAAAATTAGTACAGAAATTTTCATCAGAAACCATAAAGCGATCGCTAATCAAAGGAAGCTTATAGCTTACTTGAGGAAGACTAAATATTTTTACCAAGAAACTTTATTTTTACCCTGCCCTTAAAAACTAATCTACGTAAGACTTCTGAGAAAAATAATTTGTAAATTGCTTATGAAATAGAAGCTTTAAAATTTTCTTGATAATTAGCTAAATAATATAGCCGTATATAAAAATACTTCATAAGATGTAGCAGGTGCTAAGACTCAAATAGATTAACAAACTATTTTATACCTGTAATTTAAACAAAGCATAGTTGCTTTCTTAGCACTCCAGTCCAACCAGTCATTAGACATAAGGGTTTAGGGGAGTGAAATTGTCATGGGAAGGATAATAGCAGTCCAGTTACAAAGGGGAAGATACTAGTGACTGACGTTGTAACTGGACAGATTGTGCGCGTGCGATCGCGGCAGTATCTTGTAGAAGAAGTTGTGTCTAAGCCGTCTCCAGAGCAAGACACTAAAGTTAGCCTTTCTTGTTTAGAAGATGATGCGTTAGGAGAATCGCTAGAAGTCCTATGGGAACGGGAAATAGATGCCAAAATCGTAGGGGCAACATCATGGGATTCCATAGCGAATCGAGGTTTTGATAATCCGCGTCTGTTTTCTGCCTACCTGCACACATTACGTTGGAACTGCGTAACCTCCACAGATGCCAAGCTTTTTCAAGCGCCTTACCGAGCTGGTATAGAAGTCAAAGCGTATCAGCTAGAACCACTGCGTAAAGCTTTGCTGATGCCGAGAGTCGGTTTGTTTATTGCGGATGATGTCGGCTTGGGCAAGACAATTGAAGCAGGGCTGATACTGCGTGAGATGTTGATGCGGCAAAAGGTTAGGCGAGTAGTGATCTCGTGTCCGCCATCAGTAGTAAGGCAGTGGCAAGAAGAAATGGAGAGCCGCTTTGGACTTACATTTATGATTCTGGATCGTGAGTTTATTGCTGCCCGTCGTCAAGAACGGGGTTATGGAATTAACCCTTGGATGACGCACACTCGGTTCATTATTTCCCACGCCTTGCTACGAGATGAAACATACACCGCACCATTACGGGACTGGCTTGGTGATTTTGCAGCTGCTTCCATGCTCATCCTTGATGAAGCTCATAATGCTGCACCTGCGAGTGGTGCAAAGTATGCGGTTGACTCTCAACTTACCAAAACTGTTCGAGATTTAGCACCGCGTTTTGAACACAAGCTGTTTTTGTCTGCCACTCCCCACAATGGACATTCCAACAGCTTCGCTGCCTTACTAGAAATCCTTGACCCCCAGCGTTTCTGCCGAGGAGTACCCGTTCGTAATCGCAAGTTGCTGGATTCTGTAATGGTACGGCGCTTAAAGCAAGATTTACGGGAGATAGGAGAAGAGTTCCCGCAGCGCTACGTGAATCCTATTATTATAGATAACCTACCAGAAGACGCGCCAGAACTCAAGTTATCTCGATTGCTGCAACAGTATCGCAATCTGCGTGAAGAAAAGCTCAAAGATGCAGCGAAGTCTACCCAGACTACGGCGATGTTAGTAATTACTTCACTACAAAAGCGGCTTTTGTCTTCTATTGAGGCATTTGCTCGGACTTTAAAGGTGCATCGGACGGCGATGGAAAAGCAAGCAGTTAACCGGACTTCCATACATCAAGCCAGTCTCCCATTGCTGTTTGAATCCCCTGGTGCTGATGACGAACGGGCAGAATTTTCTGAAGAGGAAGTAATTGCAGAAGAAGATGCTCAAATGATAGCAGCTACTATACAAGCTGCCGGACAGAGTGCGCGGGAATTAGCAATTTTAGATGAAATGGCAGATGTAGCGAATTCCTCTCGCTACCAGCCAGATCCCCGAATTCAACAACTGGTGGAGTGGATTCGCCAAAATCTTTGTCCCGATCTGGGTCAGCCGAATGCTGCTTGGTTAGAACGGCGAGTAATTATCTTTACAGAATATACAGATACTAAACGTTATTTACAACAACAATTACAAACAGCGATCACCTCCGGTGGGCGGAACGCCATCGCAGGCTCTAACCGCGAACATGAACGCATAGATGTATTTCACGGGGGCATTGGAGAAGAACGCCGCGAAGCTATCAAAAGTGCATTTAACGCTGAAATAGCACGTCATCCCCTGCGAATCCTGATTGCCACAGATGCAGCACGAGAAGGGGTGAACCTCCAAAATAACTGTGCTAACTTGTTCCACTTTGACGTGCCGTGGAACCCATCAAGAATGGAACAGCGTAATGGACGGATTGACCGCAAATTACAGCGATCGCCTGTTGTCCATTGTTATTACTTTGTCTTACCGCAACGCACAGAAGACAAAGTATTGTCCGTACTGGTGCGGAAAACAGCCACGATTCAACAAGAACTTGGCTCTCTTGCACCAGTGGTTGAAAGAAATGTGTCGCGCTTACTGGCTAATGGGATTCGCCACCAAGAAGTAAATCATCTTACTGATTCGATTAATCAGGCAGAGCAATTCAATAACAAAGAAACAGTAAACACGCAAGTAATTAATGAAGAACTGGAGCAAGCCAGACTCCGCCAACAGGATTTGACTAAACAAGTTGAGAATTTACAAGAAATGTTGAAAGACTCGCGGGATTGGTTGGGATTAGATGACAATCACTTCCGTAATGCAATTTCTGCTTCTTTAGAAATTCTGGGAGTCCCAACACTTACCCCTGTAGATGTGAATGAGGTTGCTAACAATCCTGTAACTGCGCGTTGGACAATTCCGGCTCTCGACCAGCGTACTGGTGCAGATCCTACATGGTCAACTACACTTGATACCCTGAGAACACCTCGGAAAATCGGACAAAAGCCTTGGGAATGGCGAAAATCAGCACCGATTCGCCCTGTAGTCTTTCGAGATCCCGGTTCTTTAGATGGGGATGTAGTTCATCTGCATTTAGAACACAGAATTGTCCAACGTCTACTAAGCAGGTTTTTAGCTCAGGGCTTCTTGCATGATGAATTAACCCGTGCTTGTGTTTGTCTGACTGATGACCCCATGCCAAAAGTGATTGCACTGGGACGGCTGGCTCTGTATGGTGAACGGGCTTCTCGCTTACACGATCAGGTGATTGCAGTCGCCGCAGAGTGGTCAGATCCAACCAGTCGGGGACGCAAGAAACTTCAACCTTTAAGAGAAGGCGAGAAAGACAATGTACTGGAATTACTGGAAAATTCCTTAGCTTCTCCTCACTTGCTGCAAGTTGCCGAAGCGGTGAAAGAGCGATTGAAAAAAAGTGCTGCCCAAGATGTAGCAGAATTAATTCCCCATCTGGAACGCCGCGCCACAGCTTTGGCTGAAAGTGCTGAGAAAAAGCTGGCCAATCGGGGTATTAGAGAAGCTGCTGAGATGAAGAAGATTCTGGAAGAGCAACAGACGCGAATTGTCAAGTGTCAGGAAGAATCTAAGGCAGTGCAGTTGACTCTTCCATTCATAGAAGAACAGCGCCAATTGGATGCAGACCGTCGCCATTGGGAAAAACGCCTTCAAGCGATCGCAGTTGAACTAATTTCAGAACCAGCCCGAATTGAAGCCGCATACAAAGTAAAAGCAGTGCGGATTGAGCCAGTCGGCGTAATTTATTTATGGCCGATTTCCGGCTAAAGGGAGTATGAAACCAATTCGCAATTCGCAATTCGCAATTAAATCAAGCCACCCACTAGGGGCGAGGTTTTAAACCTTTACTTTTTTGATAAACAATGGCAAACGATCCAGAAATTCGCTTACATAAAGAATGGTTGGGCTTTCTCCAGCCGATGGGGTTGGTGGTGTCTCCCCCGGCATTGTCAGCAGCCCAAGCTGTGGTTAACCGCAATGTGGTGGAACTGCAACAAACACTCGCTACAGTTGCCAGACGTGAACCCCTCTCTGGTGACATAGACAAGGAAACCTTTGGAATTGACGACTTTCCTGCTTTCACTATCAATGTTCTAGGTTGGCAACCAGAAGATTTAGTTGCCAGTCCAGAGTCATTAGCGATCGCACTCCCAGATTACAACGAAGTTTTAACACCTACGTATGCTGTACCCGACCCTAATGGCGGCTGGATGATGCTGGTACAGGTGCTTTCCCCTGGTACTGAACTTGACAATGCTGGTGCGGAGGATAGTAAATCTATGGCTACTGAGCGCAGTCGAAGTACTGGTTGGCACGTTAGCCCCCAGTCTAAGTTTGAGCGCCTTTTAAAAGAAACAAAAGTTTATACTGGGCTATTGTGCAATGGGACAGAATTGCGTTTGGTTTATGCACCACTTGGTGAGTCATCGGGACATCTCACCTTTCCTGTACAGGCAATGTGTGAGGTATCTGGGCGGCTGATTTTGGGTGCAATGGAGATGTTGGTCTCGGCTGATCGACTGTTTAATGTCCCTAGCGATCGCCGTTTGTCTGCAATCCTGGAAAAAAGTCGGAAATATCAAAACGATGTCTCTATTAAGCTTGCAGAGCAGGTATTAGAGGCATTATGGGATTTACTGCGCGGCTTCCAAATAGCAGATGCAACCACTAAAAGCCGCTTAGTGAGTGACATTGTTTCGACTCCGCTCAACACAAGTGCTACTACTGCGCCCCAGCATATTTACGGTGGACTGATTACTATTCTGCTGCGGTTGGTGTTCTTGCTTTACGCTGAAGACCGGGGACTGATGTCTCAAGATGCAGTTTATACACGCTATTACTCAGTTAGTGGACTTTACGATCGCTTAAGAGAAGATGCAGGCAACTACCCAGATACAATGGATCAAAGGTATGGTGCTTGGGCGTGGTTGCTGAGTCTGTTTCGTTTGGTTTATGATGGCGGCGGTCATGCTGATTTGTACTTACCTGCTCGTCATGGGCAACTATTTGACCCAGATGAATATCCGTTTTTAGAAGGTCGTCCCCAGTATACAAAATATCAAACAGGGGAAAGTATTGAACCGCCTCGCGTTTCAGATGGGGTAATTCACAAGGTATTACAAGGGTTGTTGGTACTGGATGGAGAACGCCTGTCTTACCGTTCTCTAGATGTCGAACAAATTGGTTCCGTCTACGAAGCGATTATGGGCTATGAGGTAGAAAGAGCAAGTAGTCCTGCTATCGGTGTTTGGAGTAAACCCAAAGGTTCCAAATCTTCGGTGACAGTTGTTATCAGCGTTGAGGAAGTTCTCAAAGCTAAGGTGGGAGAACGGGCTAAATATTTAAAGGATGTTGCAGGTTGTGAAATTACTGGGAAATCCTTAACTGAGTTAAAGGATGCGAGGACAGCAGATGAGGTAGTGGCGGCGTTAGGACGCAAGATATCACCGAAAACGCCGAGTTTAATGCCTGTGGGTTCTCTGTATTTGCAACCGGGGGAAGAACGGCGGCGTAGTGGTTCTCATTATACGCCTCGTGCGTTGACTGAGCCGATTGTTCGTGAAACTCTCAGACCAATTTTATCGGCTTTGGGAGAAAACCCCACACCAGAGCAGATTTTAAACTTGAAAGTTTGTGATTTGGCGATGGGTTCGGGGGCGTTTTTGGTTGAAAGTTGTCGCCAATTGGCTGAAAAATTAGTTGAAGCATGGAATAAGCAAAACGTATTACCTGAAATTCCAATTGATGAAGAACCATTACTTTATGCGCGGCGGTTAGTAGCGCAACGATGTTTGTATGGAGTAGATAAAAACCCTTTTGCGGTGAATTTGGCTAAGTTATCTTTGTGGTTAGCGACTTTGGCGAAAGCTCATCCTTTTACATTTTTAGACCATGCGTTTAAGTGGGGAGATTCTTTAGTTGGGTTAACTTCTGAACAAATTAAAACGTTTACTTGGTCTGAAGACAAGACTTATAAAGATCCAAATTTAGCTTTGCTTAATTTATCGATGGAGAAAGTGAAGTTTGACAGAGATGAAATTCACAAGTTAGATGAGGATAATTATGCAGCAAAACGCGATTTTTAC
This sequence comes from Nostoc sp., assembly GCF_036917395.1. GTDB lineage: Bacteria > Cyanobacteriota > Cyanobacteriia > Cyanobacteriales > Nostocaceae > Nostoc. Next base: position 9,858 of record NZ_JBALDI010000059.1, on the reverse strand, counting down.
AACAATATAGAAACCGAGTTGCATGATATTCGGCTGAAAGGGGATTTGGTTATTGCTTCATTTTTCGCTAAGGATAAAGATAAAGCGAGAAAAGATGAGCGGGATAATTCATGGTTAAAGTTTTATAATAGGCAGAAAAATCAAGAAGATGATTTAGATGTCAGGCGGATTTGTGCAGAGTTGAGGTATGGGGAGAAACCAGTTCCGGCGTTTAATTGGGAGATTGAATTTCCCGAAGTGTTTGAGCGAGATAATCCGGGGTTTGATGCGATTGTTGGTAATCCGCCATTTTTGGGTGGTAAACGAATTAGTACAGTATACGGTGATGGTTATAGGGATTGGTTGCCTGTAATTAATCCAGAATCTAACAATAATAGTGATTTAGTTGCTCACTTTTTCAGACGAGCGTTTACACTGTTACGAAAATTTGGATGTTTTGGTTTAATTGCCACAAATACTATTTTTCAAGGTGATACACGTAGCAGTGGATTAAGCTATATATGTCATAATAAAGGTATAATTTACAATGCTCAAAAGCGGTTAGATTGGCCGGGTTTAGCAGCTGTTGTTGTAAGTGTAGTTCACATTTTTAAAGGTGAGTATAAAGGTATAAAGCTGTTAGATGGGCGCGAAGTTGACTTAATCTCTGCCTTTCTATTTAAGTCAGGTGGACATAAAAACCCTGCTGTTTTATTAGCAAATACTAATAAAAGTTTCATTGGTAGCATTGTGCTGGGAATGGGTTTCACATTTGATGATTCCAACCCTGACACTACACCTATTCCAGAAATGCACCGTTTGATTGAACAAAATCCCAAAAATCAAGAGCGAATATTTCCTTATATTGGTGGAGAAGAGGTTAACTCTAGTCCGACTCATTCACATCATCGCTATGTAATTAATTTTGGGGAGATGAATGAAGATGAAGCACAACAGTATCCTGATTTAATGAAGATTGTAGAGGAGAAAGTTTATCCAGAAAGAAAAAATAAGCCTGGAAGTTATAGCCGTCAGTGGTGGCTTTTTGGACGACGAAACCAAGAAGGTAACAAAGCGATCGCCCCTCTCGGACGGGCTTTAGTAACCAATTGTGGTGCTAGTAAATATATATCATTCTCATTTCAACCACCGAGAATGGTTTTTGCTCATTCTCTAGCTATCTTTCCACTAACAACTTATTCTGCATTTTGTACTCTCCAATCTCGCATACATGAAATTTGGGCAAGATTTTTCAGTTCATCATTGGAAGACCGACTTCGCTACACTCCCTCAGATTGCTTTGAAACCTTCCCCTTTCCTGAAAACTGGGAAACCAACCCTACCTTAGAAACCGTAGGCAAAGAATACTATGAATACCGCGCCGCCTTAATGGTTCGCAACAACCAGGGACTCACCGACACCTACAACCGCTTCCACGATCCTGACGAACGCCACCCCGATATTTTACAACTACGCTTACTCCACGCCCAAATGGATCGCGCCGTCCTCGATGCTTACGGCTGGACAGATATTTCCACAGACTGCACCTTCCTACTTGACTACGAAGATGAAGAAGACGACGAAAACACCGGCAAACGCCAGAAAAAAAAGCCTTGGCGCTACCGTTGGCCTGAAGAAATTCACGACGAAGTATTAGCCCGTTTACTCGAACTCAACCAGCAACGCGCCGAAGCGGAAATTTTAGGCGGTAAAGCTGCTGAGAAATCCAAGGCAAAAGGGAATACTAAAAAAGTAGCGAAATCTCGCAAAGTGACGGAAACGACTTTAACTATTCCTGATTTTCCCTCTACTTCTATGTGACAGGTTCAACGTTAGCCATACCGATGAATTCCTAAAAAAGCATAGCCATCCTAAATCATTTATGAACACTTACTGTTCCCTATTCCCTATTCCCTGTTCCCTGCCCTCATTATGACCACATCTGCCGAAGTGCGATCGCATCTAATCCGCGCCATGCAACTAGACTTGGTGGGGCCAACCCCTGATGATGTTGAATATGCCGAGGAAATCCTCACCCAAGCTCCTTCTAAGTGGTATCTTACAGGTTTCTTAGTACCTTTTGGAGCGCCTGTTGAAGTGCGATCGGACGAAACAGCAGATGACACACTCGAACAACTTAGTAGCAGTGATACTAATGAAGATGCCAATGCTCCCGAAGCCTCCTCAGCCCGTAAAGCTCACTTTCCTTCTTCCATTGGCTTGAGCTTTCTTCTACCAGAAAATACCACAGAACTGAATATAACTGTCCAGTGGGGTGACTACCAATTTCTTGAAAGCGAAACAGAATTAGATGATAGCGAGAATCCCCAGTCAGCCAAGCAAGAATTATGGCAACGCTCTCCTCATTGCATTAGTATGCCTATTTCCCTGCTGGGAAATCAGCGAAAAATTCAGATTGAAGTTCCAGACAGCAACGGCTTAAAGTTATTTGTGTCAAATCGGGCTGTAGCTTCATCACCTCAACAAAAACTCCCTGTTGGTACGCGTTCAGTTTCAGTATTCTTAGTTAACTACCGCAGCAACAATCCTAACCAAAAGCACGACATCAGTTTTATTTTTCAAGCCTGCCTCACCATCCGCACAGCTGAGGCTTTTGTATCCCGCCCTAACTTGCGGGGGCAAAACAGCCAAGACAGAGACGAAGCGGTGTCAAGCCTGCAATACCGCAACGATTGCGAATATGCTGTTGGACACAATGTTTCTGCTATTACTATCCTTAGCTCGAATCATATCTGTCAAGAAATTCGTACTAACTGGATGCCCACAGCAGAGGTGGCCAGAGTAGAACCAGCAGAAATTCCAGGGCTAAAACTAGGCATGGAAGCACTAGCTAAGGCAAAAGACGCGGCGACTATATCTGAGATGGTTTACCCAATGGTGTCTGCATATACTGACTGGATTACCAAACAGCAAGCCGCAGCCCCGACTGAACCGCACCAGAGAAAAATTGCTAGTGAATTATTAACCACAGCTAGCAGAATTAAGCAACGCATAGCCGCCGGATTACAAGCTTTAGAAGATCCTCTGGTGCTAGAAGCTTTTCAAATCGTTAACCAAGCCCTAGCAACTGCTAGAAGACAACGCCTAACTCACGATAATCCAGACAAATCCCCTGAAGACTTTTCACCACCGAAGTGGCGACCTTTCCAGCTAGCTTTTCTGCTGTTGAACATCCTGAGCATTGCTCAACCAGAACATCCAGATCGGGAAATAGTAGATTTGCTGTTCTTTCCCACAGGTGGCGGCAAAACCGAAGCCTATTTAGGGTTGGCAGCGTTCACTCTGGTGCTGCGTCGTCTGCGCGATCCTAGTATCCACTCTGCTGGTGTCAGCGTTCTCATGCGCTACACTCTGCGCCTCTTGACCCTAGACCAATTGGAAAGAGCCGCAACCCTCGTCTGTGCCTTAGAACTAGAACGTCAGCAAAATCCTAGACTAGGTAAGCATCCTTTTGAAATTGGGTTGTGGGTTGGGCAGGGTGCCACACCCAATAAAATGGGTAAAAAAGGCGACAAAGATAATTCAGCTTGGGCGCGGACTCAAGAATTTGATCGGCATTATCCTCATAAACCGAAGCCGATTCCCCTAGAAAGGTGTCCTTGGTGTGGTACGGAATTGAAAGCGCGATCGTTTCAGCTTTTACCACTTGCCGATGCACCTACTGACCTGCGGGTAATCTGTGACAATCGGAAAAAACACGCAGATTGTAAACCTGCTTGTGTATTTAAAGGCAACAATCCCCTACCCATCGTTGCCGTAGATGAACAAATCTATCGACGGCTTCCTTGCTTCATAATTTCTACCGTTGATAAATTTGCGAATCTGCCTTGGGTTGGTCAAACTGGAGCGCTATTTGGCAAGGTAACTCATTTTGATGAAAAAGCCGGATTCACCGGGCCAGCTGATGCTAAAACCAAAGGTCGAGCCTTAGACAAAAATTTACCCCCACCAGATTTGATTATTCAAGACGAATTGCACTTGATTTCTGGGCCTTTGGGAACAATGGTGGGATTATACGAAACTGTTCTTGATGTTCTGTGTAGTGCGACGCACAATAATAAAACTATCCGACCGAAGATTATTGCCTCCACTGCTACAGTCCGCCGTGCGGAGCGCCAAATTCAAGCTTTATTTAGTCATAGCCAGGTAGATATTTTTCCGCCTCCTGGGCCCGATCGCCACGACTCCTTTTTTGCCGAAACCGTACCAATTACCAAAACACCGGGACGGCTTTATGTCGGAGTTGTAGCCCAAGGACGCAGCCTGAAGGTAGTTCTGTTACGAGCATACTTAGCCCTGTTGGGAGCAGCTAAACAAGCTTGGGAAGATGTCGGCGGGAAAACAAATCCGCATAATCCTGCTGACCCTTATATGACACTGCTAGGTTATTTTAATTCCCTGCGGGAATTGGGTGGTAGTCGCCGCCTAGTGGAAGATGAGGTAAACTCGCGCCTGAGTCATTATGGCGATCGCCGTCGCTATCAAGAACCGTTTAGCTTATTTTGCGATCGCAAAATAGATGATGAACCAGAAGAATTAACCTCTCGCATCAGCACTAACAAAGTTGCTAATACCAAACGTCGTCTAGCTTTACCTTTTCATGATCAAGAAAGAGTTGATATTGCCCTAGCAACTAACATGATTTCTGTAGGGCTAGATATCACGCGCTTAGGGCTGATGGTAGTTTTAGGACAGCCGAAAACCACTGCTGAATACATTCAAGCTACCAGCCGCGTCGGTCGAGAAGCTGAAAAACCTGGTTTAGTCGTTACCTTACTCAACATTCACCGACCGCGCGATCGCTCTCACTACGAACGTTTTCAAATCTGGCATGATACTTTCTACCGCACAGTGGAAGCAAGTAGCGTTACTCCCTTCTCACCCCGCGCCATCGATCGGGGTTTATCAGGTGTTACCGTTGCCCTTGCCAGATTAGGTAATCCAGAAATGACAGCGCCTCTAGGTGCTGCTCAAATTACCCAACATCGCCTGCTTTTAGATTTTGTTGTGGATGCGATCGTTAAACGTGCAGAAGGACATAGCCCCTTAAAAGCCGATGAAGCCGAAAGTCTGCGTCAAGAAATCCGGCGACAAGTTATAGACCGTTTAGATACATGGCAACATATTGCCGTGCAAGACCAACGCTTACAATATCAACGCAATGAAATAGAGATGGCAGCCCCTTTATTACTTGATGCCCTTGACCCCAAAGCGGACAAAGAAAGTAGCGATCGGCAAAAATTCAAAGCCCAACGCAGCTTGCGGGATGTCGAGCCAGTAGTAAAACTTTTTGTGCGTGACCCTGTTGGCTTAGAAATAGAGGAAGAGGTTTAATGGACTTACAAATCAAAAAATATCCCAAAACTGACGCAAAAATCCTCTCAATTTCTCCTCTCTCTGTGTTCTCTGCGTCTCTGTGGTTTGATAATTTATTTCTTGGAAATCCCTAATGAAGAAGTCAAATAATAAAATAAAACCACAAGCAGAAATCCGCCAAAGCCAGCTTTTATCAACCTTTGGCCCAGGAGCAATGGTAGATTTACCTAAATACTCGGTAGTAATTGGGGGATTGACCTACTGGAAAGGCGAAATGCAGCCCATTCGTGAAGACCGTTTGAAAGATAAAGTTTGCGAAATGCTGCAAGTTAAGAATATCGAACTATTTAGTCCACCAAGAGAGACTTCAGACCCTAACATGCCCCTCACTGGTGTGGATGCATTTATTTTTCCTGCTTGGTTTGTAGCTCAAGTCGATCAAACCATTCGCTTCAACGGGAAAGATTACCGTACCCGTCCCCTAGCTAACTGGCGAACAGTCAAGGAGGGATCAAAATTTGAAGGACAGCGCGTGTCATACGTACCAGTCCGCTTTGTGCAAGCTTGTATAAATGGACATCTGAGCGATATAGACTGGTACGCCTTTGCCCATAATGATTTCAAAACCAACTGTCGGGGACAACTGTGGCTAGATGAAGGTGGCTCTGGCAATGACTTTGAAGAAATTTTTGTGCGCTGTGAAGGCTGCAAAGCCCGTCGTCCACTTTCCATAGCTAAAGCCAAAAATTCCAAAGTTTTCGGACAATGCCAAGGGCATCGTCCTTGGTTAGGTGCTAAAGCTCAGGAACCTTGTTGGGTCTGTGTCCCAGATAAATCAGGTAATATTGTCCAAACTAACGAACCAGAACATAACCGTCTTTTGGTACGTTCTGCTAGTAATGCTTATTTTGCTCAAACCCTCAGCGTGATTTCGATTCCAGATGCTGATGAGCAATTGAAAAAAGTAGTGGATCGCCATTACTTACAGGACTTGGAATATTTGGAAGACTTGGATGAAGTGCAAAAAAATCTGAAAAGGAATCTTAAGTATGCTGATTTAAATAAATTTGGAGCAGAGTTGGTTTGGGCAGAAATTCAACGCCGTCAAAGTGGAAGAAGCAGCGATTCTAAAACCATCAAACAAGTAGAAATTGAAGCTTTACTTTCTTGTTCAGCAGAAATAGGTACTTCTAATGACGAGTTTTACGCTAGTAAACGCAAGTTAGATAATTTCAATCCCGCACTATTGCCATTTATAGAACAGGTAGTATTGGTGCATCGTCTGCGAGAAGTGATTGCCCAAGTTGGCTTTACCCGTTTTGAGGCATCCATCCCTAATATTGAAGGAGAAATTGATGATTTAAGCATTAATGTGCGGCGTGCTGATTTGGATTTTGAACGTCAATGGGTGCCTGCGATTGAAAATAAAGGCGAAGGCGTGTTTATTGCCTTCAACAAACAAGCGATAAAAGATTGGCAGCAACGGAAGGCTGTTAAACAACAGGGGCAAAAATTAGAAAGGGGTTTCAATGTCTGGCGCGATCGTAAAGGCATTCCCCCTGAAAAAGCCATTTTCCCTGGACTTCCTTATATTATGCTGCATTCCCTATCACACCTCTTGATTACAGCAGTGTCTTTGGAGTGTGGTTATGCTGCTAGTTCAATTCGTGAACGCATCTATGCCAGTGATGCAGGTTATGGCATCCTTTTATATACTGGTTCTCCCGGTTCTGAGGGGACTTTAGGGGGACTTGTACAAGTAGGGAATCAACTTGAAGAACATTTGAATGTTGCCCTAGAGTTGGGAAAACTTTGTTCTAACGATCCAGTATGCGCTCAACATCAACCAGATAACGTACAAGAGGAAAGATTTTTACACGGATCTGCTTGTCACGGATGCCTACTGATCGCGGAAACTTCCTGTGAACGCCGCAATGAGTTTCTCGATAGAGCATTGGTTGTGGCTACTGTTGAAGGACTAGGAGCAGAATTCTTTCCAGATCAGGTACTTGTTTGATGGGTTTTCTCAACCTCAGTCGTCCAACCCTCGTTAATTTGGCAGCAGCTTTAGAAACTGGCAGACTTTCTCCGCCCTTTTCTATATCCAATGTAGCTAACTACATCCCTGCGGCTTTAAATCGAGACATAGTTGATGAACTCAACCGCCTTAATCTCATCGGCGTACATTCTCAGCATATTGCTTATACACTGCGACTTTTGGCAGAGGAACGAAGTACATCCCAAGCAGTAAGCGACCGCGTTGACTTAGTTTGGACTGGCCCAGAAATTGCTGGTTCCCAAAGCCGCGATACTGCTATTGTTGTGCGTGAGTTGTTTAGTACTGCCAAAACAAGTGTTTTGATTTCCAGCTTTGCTATTGATAAGGGGTATAAAGCACGAGAGTTATTTACAGTGCTGGCAGAACGAATGGATTTTAACCCAGAACTAAATGTGCGGATGTTTCTTAACGTTAATCGACCGCATAACAGCGAAATGCCAACATCTACTTTACTGCGGGAGTTTGCCAGTACTTTTCGCCAAGATATTTGGCCTGGAAAAAGACTACCTGAAGTATTTCACGATCCGCGATCGCTGACGCTGGGTGTGGAATCAAAAGCTTGTTTACACGCCAAATGTGTTGTTGTAGATAGGGAGCGTGTGCTTGTGACCTCCGCTAATTTTACAGAAGCGGCTCACGAGCGCAATATTGAAGCTGGTGTATTACTAAAAGACCCAGTGACGGCTCTTGCTTTGCAAATACAATTTGAAAGCTTGGTTACAAGAAATATACTATGTCGAATTCCTGGAATCTGACTATTTTAAGCAATATTTCATGAGCTAGATTAATGGAGAAAAACAATGAAGACAAGAATACAGCAAATTTTAACTGAGCTTGAGTGTGTTCAAGAAAGTTTTTTAGGGTTTTCTGATGATATCTGGCTAAATATTGAACATAATGATTCTCAAGCAGTTCAGAAAGGATCTGAATTTAAAGTAGCTTTTAACGAAAAACTAGATGAATTCAACCGAATCTCTGCTGAAATCTCAAATTTAATTGAAAAGTATACTAACTAGGACTTACGGACTGTACAAATAAACCATAATGTGCGAAATGATATTTGGTAGTTTCAAGCGTTTCGTATAACCCTAATTTACTTATTCCCAAGCGATCGCTAGCTGCTGAACATAGCTGAAATACCCATATTCCGTATAGTACTTATGTACGATGCGTAAGTCCTAGAATATATTCCGATTCTTTGGAGGAGACAGTCAAAAATCTGTTGCAGTCGTTGGGGAAGCTGAATAGACCTTATTTGACGACTGTGGAAGAGAAATTGTTGAGTTTGATAGAGAAGGAGTATGGTGTTACAGATTAAATTTTAGAAATGCCTAACTAATTACCCCGCAAGGGGACTGAAACTTTCAAGTGCGCTAACACTAATAATTAGGGTGTTAAGTTTCCAAAACTAATTACCCTGCAAGGGGACACAATACCGGAACTAATTGAGGGTTAGCATTCTTTTGTTGACCCCGCCAAATCCCGCAATTGTCTCCAACTTCAGCTATTCGCCATAACAGCAACACGGAGAGCAATCCGCTTATATTTGTTTGCATTGTAGGGCATACCTGTATGCATAACTTGGGAGTTATCCCAAAACACAATATCTCCAGCTTGCCAAATATGGGCATAAACTGGCGTACAGTCCAGAATCTCCCGAAACAATTGCTGCCAATACTGTTTAGCAGCTTCTGGTTTGTTTTCTAGCCCTTTGAGAATCGAAGTGTCTGAACCCAAATATAAACAATAGCGCCCAGTCACTTTGTGAGTTGAGACAATTGGATGTAATTTCCGAGGAATCTCTACCCCTGGCTGTGAGGAGATAGGTGACAGGTGATACATCGACAATAATCCTAATTGCTGTTGATGTGAAGGAGCGAGATTGTGGTAGGCTTCCACCATGTCGAGAAATTCAGTGGTGTGGGGGTGTCCATCCGTTCCTTCATCCGGGATGGACACCCCATAAAGCATCACGACATAGAGGGCATTCATATCCAGTCCCTGTGTTTTAGGGAGATGGTCTTTATCGTGATGCCATTGCCAAGCAACTTTGCCGACCACCTCACCAGAAAGCCCCTTGGGATTACCTAAAATAGAGACTCCAGGACTTTGTAAGTCTGGAGCAATTTCGGGATCTAAAGGCTTGGGGCGACGACCGAGGGTTGAGTCACCAAACGTCTGGATGGCAAAGTCTTTCAACTGGGATGCCGTCAGTTTTTGCTTTCTGACAACAATAACCCCGTGTTCCCAAAGAGATTGCTTTAATTCCTCAACTTGTTGGTCTGTTATGAATACAAGATTACAATCTCGTAGAACTTCCTTGCCCAGTCTTGAATGCTGCTGCACGGTCAACAATTTATTCATCTTAAGTAAATACCGTTTGATAATACTAGACCTCTTGCAAAAAAGTTTTGTGGTATTATGTAGAGTTATGAAAATTTCAAGTTAATTAGCTTTTTGAAGATCATAATTATAAATTCCAG
>NZ_JBALDI010000058.1:0-15787 GCF_036917395.1 Nostoc sp. | reverse complement strand
AATCGAGTTCAAAGGCTCATTAATCGAGTTCAAAGGCTCATTAATCGAGTTCAAAGGCTCATTAATCGAGTTCAAAGGCTCATTAATCGAGTTCAAAGGCTCATTAATCGAGTTCAGAGGCTCATTAATGGAGTTCAAAGGCTCATTAATGGAGTTCAGAGGTTCATTAATCGAGTTCAAAAACTCGCGCCTGATATCCTACTTCTTCCACTCCCTCTTTCTTTCACAATTTTTTTATGAAGCGAGTCTTCTTCTAGGTGCATCAAGAACAACTTCCGCGACTGAAAAATCACGTTTAATTTTCAAACTGTTGAGATACGCTATTGGATCATCGGCGTTAAAGGGAGTACCATCGAACAGTTTGATGGGTTGGCGAATGTAGCTAATATCTAAACCTAATTCCCGTGCGGCGGTACTGAAGACACGAACTTGGCATACCCTTTCCACAACTTCTACCCAATTTCTGGGAAACGGAGTGTCACCCCAACGCGCCAATTGACTCATAATCCAAATTTGTTCGGTGCGGCTGGGGCGGTTAATGGCAGACTCAGAATAAAACTGGTGATGGGCATAGTCCCGCAACGGATGGTCTAAGTCACAGGTAAGACTATCTGGATCTTCGAGTTGAATGTATTCTAAATCAGTGCTGACGTACTCTCGCCCTGCTAAGATTTCCCGAATCTCTTGGGAATTATCGGGATTTGCACAATACTGGCAAGCTTCTAACAAAGCTTTGGTTAAGGCGATATGCGTATTTGGATAATTTTCTGCCCAATCTTCTCGCACACCAAGAACTTTACCGGGGTGTCCCAGCCAAACTTCTAAGTCGGTAGCGATGGTAAAGCCGACACCTTCCACAGCCGCGCGGTAGTTCCAAGGTTCGCCGACGCAGTAACCATCAATGCTTCCAGCTTTTAAGTCGGCTACCATCTGCGCTGGGGGAATGGTCTTCATATCTACATCGCCATCGGGGTCGATTCCTCCAGCCGCTAGCCAGTAACGCAGTAGCAAGTTGTGCATAGATGCAGGATGTACTACCCCCATTGTGTGTCTTTGTTCGCGGGTGAGAATCAGGTGATTTCTGAAGTCTGATAAGGTTTGTACACGTTGGTCGTAAAAACGTTTTGCTAAGGTAATGGCGTTACCGTTGCGAGTCATGGTAAGGGCGGTGACAACAGGCAAGGGTTGGTTATTATGTCCTCCCAGTGTTAACCACATCGGCATTCCCGAAGGCATTTGAGCCGCATCTAAGTAACCGCCAGTCATGCCATCAACGATGCCGCGCCAGCTACTTTCCCGCACGAGGTTGACTTCATCTAAACCATGCTTGCTAAAGAAACCTTTCTCTTTGGCAACAGCTAACGGGGCGCAAGCAGTCAGTGGCAAAAAGCCAATTTCTAGATTAACTTTTTCCAATCCATGACGAGCGATATCCGCAGTTTTTCGTGCCCGAATTTTCTTAATGCGTTTTTGCTGATTGAGGAAGTAAATCATTTCACTCCGCAAACTGTAATAGCTGGGATGTTCTACAACTTCCATCCGTTTGCGGGGTCTAGGAATATCCACTTCCAAAATCTCCGCAATTTTGGATTCAGGGCCATTGGTTAGCATCACAATTCGGTCAGACAACAGCACCGCTTCGTCAATATCATGAGTAACCATCACAGCAGTGACTTGATTTTCTTCGCAGATTTGCATGAGTTGTTCTTGCAAATTACCGCGTGTGAGTGCATCCAATGCACCGAAGGGTTCATCTAATAGTAACAACTTGGGGCGAATTGCTAAAGCGCGAGCGATCGCAACTCGTTGTTTTTGTCCCCCAGATAACATTCCCGGCTGTTTGTCAGCATGGGGACGCAAACCCACCATATCTATATGTTTTTCAGTAATCGCTTGGCGTTCATGGGCTGGCAAGCCTTTCATTACTGAATCTACCGCTAGGGCAATATTTTCTCTAACTGTCCGCCAAGGTAGTAGCGAATAATTTTGGAACACTACCATCCTGTCTGGGCCTGGTTTGATGATTCTTTGTCCTTCTAAAGTCACAAGACCTTCAGTGGGCAAATCCAAACCTGCAATCATATTTAATAGCGTAGATTTGCCGCAACCGGAGTGACCGATTAATGAGACGAATTCTCCTTTTTTTATCTGGAGGTCAATTCCTTTAAGGGCAATATATTTGCCACCACCAGTTAATTCAAAAACTTTTTCAATTTGGTCAACAGCTACAAACATACTCTTTTTATCCTTTGTCCTTTGTCCTTTGTCCTTTGTCCTTTGTCTTTCGTCATTAGTCTTTGGTACGTGGTCATTATTCCTTAGTTTCTTACAAATGAATAATGACCGATAACCAATGACTAATGACTAATGACTATTTCTGTTCTGCTGGTAAAATCTTGTTTTGAAGCCAACCCATCATTTTATCTAGGATTAAACCGACAACGCCAATATAAATTAGAGCCAATATCACTTCGCTGACGTTGTTATTTTGATAGGCATTCCAGATAAAAAAGCCAATTCCGACGATACCGGACATAACAATTTCGGCGGCAATAATCGCTAACCAAGCTAAACCAATTGCAATTCTCAAGCCGGTGAAAATGTAAGGTAAAGCGGCAGGAATCAGAATATTAATAAAATATTCTTTGCGGCTAAGTTGCAGGACTTTGGCAACGTTGTTGTAATCTTGGGGAATTTGGGTAACGCCGACGGCAGTATTAAGTAAAATGGGCCAAATTGCGGTGATGAATATTACGAATAACGCGGCTGGTTCGTTTTGTCGCAAGGCTGCTAGAGAAATAGGAACCCAAGCCAAGGGTGGTACAGTCCGCAGTAGTTGAAAGATGGGGTCTAAAGCTTTGGACATGGTTTTATTTACCCCAATCAAAATGCCCAAGCCAATACCAACGATCGCTGCTAGGGTATAACTGATAGCAACTCGTTGTAAACTGGCCCAAATCTGCCAAAACAGACCTTTATCAATGCCACCTCTGTCATAAAAGGGCCAGAAAATTAGTACCCAGGTATCTTGAATAACCTGTATTGGGCCTGGTAATGTCGCACCGGGAGTGAAAGCGAACAGTTGCCAAAGAATCAGGAAGATGAGGATTGCGATCGTTGGCGGTACAATGTCAGGAAATTGCTTTTGCAGACGAGATATAAAGCTGTTATTAAATCTAGGGGTTACAGGGCGTTTTTGGGCTATTGTCATGATGCTTTATTCTCTTGATTATTTATCATTGGTCATTTGGCTTGTACAGACGCGATTAATCGCGTCCTTTGGCTTGTACAGACGCGATTAATCGCGTCTCTACTAAACTTTTTTGATTTTGAGACTTTTCAAATATTCTTCTGGCTTTTCGGGGTCAAATTTGATGCCATCAAAAAATTCTTCTACACCGCGAGATGTATTTGTAGGAATATCAGCAGCGGCAATACCAGCTTCTTGAGCAGCTGCTTTCCAAATATCTTCACGGTTGACTTGATTGATTAGCTCTTTAGCTTTTGCAGCATTATTCGTGATGTAATCTTCTGGTAAAAATCCCCAACGGACGTTCTCGACTATAAACCATAAATCATGACTTTTATAGGGATAAGAAACATTACCTTTCTCATCTTTCCAGTAATAAGCTGCCATTGATTTATCATCAATTTTGCGCCCATCTCCCATGTCATATTTGCCTTGATATGGAGCTGCAAGAATTTCCGCTGAGGAAAGATTAAAATAATTTCGTCCAGCCAGAATTTGTGCTGCTTCTTTGCGGTTATCAAAATTATCCAACCACTGCTGTGCTTCCATGATGCCCTTGAGTATCGCTTTCGTTGCCTTGGGATTTTTATCAACCCAGTCAGCTCTCATGGCAAAGTATTCTTCAGGATGATTCTTCCAAATCTCTGCGGTTAATGCTGCTATGTAGCCAATTTTCTCTTCAACAAGACGATATGGCCAGGGGTCGCCTGTACTGAAGGCATCCATTGTTCCTGTTTTCATGTTGGCGACAGTTTGAGCCGCAGGTACTGTAAGCAGCTTGACATCTGCATCAGGGTCTATGCCGCCTGCGGCTAACCAGTAGCGAATCCATAAATCTTGGTTGACATGGGGGAAGGTAAATGCAGCTGTGAAAGGTGTTGAGGATTTGAGTTGCGTTAACAGAGATTTAGCACTAGCAAGCTGCAAACCAATACCTTTACCTTGGTGCTTATTGGCGATCGCAATTCCGTTACCATGTGTAATTAACTGACATAGCACATACATCGGAATTTTTTGATTGCCTTTGGTAATTAAACCTTCTGTAATTAAATGCGGCATTGGCATTTGCCATTGACCGCCATCAATACCACCCCCCGCAGAACTAATTTCTACATTGTCCCGTGCTGAACCCCAAGAAGCTTGCTTAGAAAGATCAACATCAGTCATACCATACTTAGTAAAAAAGCCTTTTTCTTTAGCAATAATTAAAGGAGCAGCTTCTACAATCGGGATATATCCCAGCTTGACTTTCGTAGTTTCTGGTTTTTGTTCAGGGCTAATATTAGCAACTGTCTGAGCAGTTGGGACAGCTTGAGAGTTATTACCACTAAGGTTTTCAGGTGGATTTCCTAAACAGCCTTTCAGGAACACAGCACCCGCAGATACTCCCGCAGTTAAGATTAATTTGCGGCGGGAAATTTTGTTAAAAAATTCTGTCATCAAGTCTCCTTCAAAATGAATTTTATTGTTTATAGCTATGACAAATTAGGCAAAGATAAACAAATTTATCTTGCATTATCAATAGATATATCAAGCTATGATAGTCGTGCCAATTCAACCTTTCTTTGAAGAAAAGGCAATATAAACTATCTTTAATAAACCTAATGACTTATATTAATTGATTGAAATCTACCGAGGAGGTAACTTTCCCTTGTTCAAATTAGTTTACTTGCTTTTAAAACAAAATAGTTAACTCCGAAAGGCAAATTATTAAATAAATATTATATTGCAGGTATAAATAAAAGTTTATGTATCGCAGCCAACTATCTAAGTAAGTACTATTAAATAGCAATAAATCTATAGTTCATATAATCTTTTATTTATGATTACATCTCTAAGCAAGAAACAATAATACTAAAAGTAAAATACGAAGTTTCGACTTTGACTTCTATAAATATTGCTAAAGATTCAGGTGTAGCCCTTTCAACGTAACTCGAAAAATCTCTTTTTTTCTCTCTGCGCGCTCCGCGTCTCTGTGGTTTAAAAGTCTTTTATTTAACCACCGAGGCACAGAGAACAGATCAATGTAATTCATAATTGATGAATTATGAATTATGAATTCATAATTATTTGGTCAAAGGCGGGCTATTCAGTAACGCCCTTTTTTAGTCAATACAGCGGTTTTCAATTCAAAACCGCTGTATCGTTGGCAAGTAGACGGACAACCTCACAAGAATCAACTTTTAAACTGTCGCTTTTACTAATGAAACTCTTAGCTATCGGTTAAAACTCCAATCCAAGTCGAAGATAACCCCACTAAATTTATGAGCGTGTATCTGCCAAGGTGGGAACTTTGACTTCTGTTTCGGCTTGTAAGTCGAAGTCATACCACTCGTTACGCCATTGCAGGCGAAACTTCAAACGCGTCCAGTTAGGTGGTAAGTTGGGACAGGCAACGGGGCCAAATTGAGTCATCCGAATCCCGCCAAACCCGAAAACTACCGCTTGCCATACTCCTCCAGCACTGGCGGCGTGAATTCCTTCGCCTGCGTTACGCCTCACATCCTCCAAGTCTACCAAGGCCGATCGCAGAAAGTGCATATAGGCTTCGGTTGGTTGATTAAGGTCGCAAGCTAAGATGGCGTGAATGGCTGGGCCTAGTGAAGAACCATAGCTGTGGTCGGTGCGCTGGGTGTAATAGTCCCAGTTGGTGGTAAGGGTATTATGATCGTAGCGATCGCGCAGTAAGTACAGAAGCATCAATACATCTGGCTGCTTGAGAATCTGCTTTTGATTTGTGGCTTCAATTCCCAACAAACCTTGCAGAGATTTGCTGCGCGGTTCATAATCAGCGAAGTTAATCTCTTCTAACTGGAAAAAGCCCTCAAACTGCTCAATTAAACCTGTTTGGATATCTTCATTGATAAATAGACGCTCTTGGATTTCCACCCAACGGTGCAAACGCTCTGTGGTTAAGTTGAGTTTTTGCCCCAGTTGGGCTGAGGTTTCAGGGTAAGCTTGTTTGAGCCAGTCCCACAGCGCCAAAGCTGACTGTAAATGCCACTGAACCATAAGATTGGTGAAAGCATTATTATCGACGCGATCGTGATTTTCATCAGGGCCAATCACATCTAGGATGTCATAGCTGTGGCGCTCTTGGTTCCACTGCACCCGACTTTCCCAGAAAACAGCCGTATCAAGGATAATTTCCGCGCCATAATCCCGCATCCAATCATCATCGTTGGTATTCTGCCAGTAGTGTAAAATTGCATAGGCAACATCAGCAGTGATATGCACTTCAATGTCACCGCACCAGATGCGGATTAATTCACCGTTGGGAGTTGGCACCCAGCGCGGAGTCACTTCATCACCAGTGGTAGCACTTTCCCAAGCAAACATCGCCCCTTGATAACCTGCTTCTTGAGCTTTGCGTCTAGCTCCTGGTAAGGTGTGGTAGCGGTAGGTGAGTAAATTACGCGCTAGGGCTGGTTGAGTTAACGTGAGGAACGGCAGGATGAATATTTCCGTATCCCAAAAGATGTGTCCGCTATAGGCAAAACCGGAGAGGGTTTTGGGAGCGATGCTCACCCGGTTATCGTGACGCGGTGTAACAGCTAGTAATTGGAAGAGATTGTAACGAACGCTTAACTGAGCCAAGCGATCGCCTTCTATAATAATGTCACTGTCTTGCCACACTTGATCCCATGCAACAATGTGAGCTGCCAATAGGGTAGTATATCTGGGTTCATCAGCGAGTCTTTCTAAGGCGGCTGCGATCGGGACTTCTATTTCCCGTGAAGTAAACAGGGTGACAATCTTTTCGACAGTTGCCGTTTTTCCTGGGTATAACTCAAAGGTGGTTGTTAAAGCGGGAGAACTAGAAGCATTTTTGATGCCCACGGGTGTAGTTTCTTCACCATCTACAACTAACTTAGCAGCCATCCCAAGTTCAATACCTGAGTAGAGGGTTTGACTATTTAGCCAGATAATCTGATCTATGCCACCTTGGTTTAAAGTTCGCCAATGTTTGATGCCTTGGGTATCTGGTTCGCTGTCAAATCCTGCTTCAACGGTAATTTCACCCTCAAAGTCTACAGATGTAATTTGAGCGCGAATCGCCAAAACGTGTTGATCTGCTAAACTGGCAAAACGCTCGAAGTGAAAATCGAGGGTATGACCATTAGGACTACGCCACCGCAGATCACGGCTAACTAAACCTAAACGCAGATCAAGCCGACGTTCGTAGTTGAGAATTTCACCACTGTCCATGCTGAAGCGTTCGCCTGCTACTTTCACTACCAATGGCAGCCAGTTGGGACAATTCACAAGTTCGGTATGAGCAATTGTCACATCATCATAAACACCGTGGATGAGTGTAGCTGGTAAATCCTGCGAATACCCTTCCTCAAACGTACCCCGCACTCCTAAGAACCCATTACTAAGGGTGAAGACGGTTTCTTTGTGGTGCAACTGCGTCTGGTCAAACTTCGTTTCAATAACGTTCCAGTCAGTAGTGTCAATCAGTTGCTGATTTTGATGAGAATTGTGAGTGGATACGTTGAGCATGAGTAATAAAACCTATGTCTTGATGCTTGCTGTGGGTAGGATGCAGTACAATTAGGAGTAATCTTTTAGTGATTAACTCCTTTTCTCTAGCGCCTAGACTTAAATATTGCCTAAACACAGAAAAAATACGTTACTAATAACAGTAACGTTTCAAATTTCATCTGTCTAGAGTTATATTTACTTAATAACGTAAGTTACAAATAATAAATTTCAACCAGAAACGAATTGATCGGCTTTTTGAGCAATTTCTTTCATATTCATCAGCTTTAGAATATAATTTATCGCACTGACAAACAGGCAGTATAATCTGAAATTATTTTTGTTTTTTATTTTTAATTGAAATTAGCAAGAAGGGATCAGATTCAATCCGGTTTATATCAACCTAGAGCATCAATTCAGTAATCAAAAACCTAACCCCCCAGTCCCCAACGCTAGTAGGGAAGGGTTAGCTCAACTTTTCTCTCCTACGAAAAGAGGGGTATAAGGAGAGGTTAGGGACTTCCAAGAAATAAATTATCCAAATAAACGAACCACAGAGACACAGAGAACACAGAGAGAGGAAAAATGAGAGGGTTTTTGCGTCAGTTTTGGGACATTTTTTATTTGGAAGTCGCTTATTCCAGGATTACTGAATTGTGGTGTTCTAACTTGATGAGCCTTTTCCTCGTTCCCATACTCTGCATGGGAATGCATTCATCGAGGCTTTGCCTGAATATTTAACTGCTGAAATTATTATCTGATCTCCACTTTAAGAGTTTTGGTTTTGATTCATGCTTCCCAACGCTACAAGGGTTAGGGTTGGGGGTTAAATTTGAGAGAAAGTTGCACACGGGGTAATGTTTTGTTCTTTTGCCATAAATGGTATATTGGCACTTGATCCGACGGAGTACAAACTATGCATAAGCCCACACGAGTGCCAAGTCGAGGTGTTGTACTCAGTACTACAGGACAGTCAGCGGGAGCAGGGGAAGTGGGCAGATGAACAAAAATTTTGGAAAAAGTAGTGTTTCCCTATTTAAAGGCGTACCCCTAAGTCGCATCCTGGTAGCGTTGTTTCTGCTGCAAATCTTGCTAGCTGGGGGATTAACTGCATACTTATCAATTAATAACGGGCAAAAGGCAGTCAATGAGGTAGCCAGCGAATTGCGTCATCAAGTCGCCAATCGAGTAGAGCAGAATTTACAGACTTATCTCTCAACCCCGCGTCAAATACTAAGTACTAATCAAAATGTCATTGACATCGGTTTGCTGAAGATGGAAAATCTTGCAACCTGGGAGTCATACTTAATAAAGCAGTTAGAGATTTTTCCTGATGCGATCGCTTTAACGGCAAGCAATGAACAGCAAGAACACTTAGCAATCCAGAAACTCAACGATCGCCAATTTTTGCTAAGATTTGCCGATAAGTCAACTGGGTACGACCTCTACACTTACAGAATTGACCGTCAAGGTCAACGTACCCAACTACCAGAGGTGATCAAAAACTATGATGCGCGATCGCATCCTGATTATCAAGCAGCAGTTACCGCCAAAAAATTCAGCTTTAGTCGGATTTTTACACCCCTCACCGAACCAACGCTTCTAATTAGTGCTTCTCTTCCTATATATAACTCCCAAGGTGAATTACTCGGAGTCAACAGCACTCTAACTCATATATCACAGATTGGGGATTTGCTGCAAAATATTAAAGTTGGCACTGGGCAAGTTTTTATTATCGAGCGATCGGGGCTATTAGTAGCAAGTTCCACAACGGAAGAACCATTCCGCGTCCAAAATGGTAAACCCATTCGGTTAGCAGCTTCTCAGAGCGGGAATTCTTTTACTCAAGCAAGCGCTAAATATTTAGCAACTAAATTTAGTAACTTTGACCAGATTCAAAGTTTACAGCAATTGGATTTCTTCTTTGACGGCAAACGACAATTTTTAGAAGTTAGACCGTTACAGGGCGAACCAAATGTCAATTGGTTGATTATAGTGGCTGTCCCAGAAGCAGACTTGATCGGACAAATTGATCGCAACACTCAAACCACAATTTTTCTCTGTTTGGCAGGATTGGGACTAGCTACTTTACTGGGAATTGTCACCGCCCGGTGGATAACTCAGCCAATTCTCAACTTCAGCACCGCAACAAAAGGTTTAGCCGATTTTACCAATAGCGAAGACTCAGTGGTGATAGTACAGGGCATTAAAGAACTAGAGGTGCTGGGTGGATCTTTCAACGAGATGATGCAGCAATTACGCAAAACCTTTAGTGTATTGTCTACCAAAAATGAAGAGTTAGAATTGCAAGTTAAGCAGCGAACTCAAGAATTAAAGCAAGAGATCCAAGAACGGATTAACAGTGAGCGAAGATTGGGCCAGCATAATCAAGCACTAGCAGAACTGGCAAATCACAGGGCGATTTCAGAAGGAAATCTGGAAACAGCATTCAAAATCATCACCCAAAAAGCAGCAAATGCCTTAGAAGTAGAACGAGTGGGTGTGTGGTTATTCAATGGCCAACGCACCAAATTACAATGTATAAGTCTCTATGAACGTCGCAACCAGATACATTCGGCAGGTTTAGAACGCAACCTTGCAGATTATCCCATCTACTTTAAAGCCTTGGTATCTGCCCGTACCATCGTCGTCACCGACACTCGCACCGATCTACGAGTACAAGAATTATCGGATGAATTGCTAGAACCAAAGAATATTATATCCCTAATTAATACCTCTATTTGGGTTGGGGGCGAAGTAGTAGGAACAGTATTGTATGAGCAGATTGAGACTCCCCGGACATGGGACTTGAGTGAGCAAAACTTCGTTAGCTCAATCGCGGAATTTGTCGCCCTGACTTTAGAAGTATGCGATCGCAAACGGGCAGAATCCGCTCTGCATGAGGCTAAAGAAGCTGCCGAAGTGGCAAATCGTGCCAAAAGCACCTTTTTAGGAAACATCAGCCATCAACTGAGGACTCCTTTAAGCTCCATTCTTGGGATCACAGAGGCACTGCAAGATCAAGTGTACGGCCTTGTAAGTCAAGAACAGCGCCAGTATCTAAATATGCTCGAATCTAGCGGTAAGAATTTACTAGAATTGATTGACCAAATCCTTGAGCTTACCGACATCGAATCCAGCAAGATAGAACTACAACTAGCTGCTACTTCGATTCAGGGATTATGTGACTCTAGTCTCAGTTTTGTCAAACATCTAGCCTTTCAAAAAAATATCCAACTGAGTGTACAAGTCCCTGAAGAACTCGAACCCATCCAAGTTGATGAACGCCGCATTCGCCAAGTATTTATCAACCTGTTGACTAACGCTATCAAGTTTACTAAACAAGGAGGCAAAGTTTGGATTGAAGTCCAGCCAAATTCCACAAATGAATATATCTTTTTCAGCGTAGTAGATACGGGTATTGGTATGCTTTCCAATGACCTTTTCAAATTATTTCAACCTTTTGTGCAAGTTGAAAATTCCTCTACCGATCGTTCTACAGGCACTGGTTTAGGATTAGTAATGGTGCAAAAAATTGTTGAGTTGCATGGTGGGACTGTCCATGCCGAAAGTCAGTTAGGGAAAGGTAGTCGATTTACAGTCAAACTCCCTTGGAAAAAGGTTGGGGAGTGGGGAGTTAGAACTAATTATTAATTCATCGTTCTGATATAGCGGTTCTCGTTTATATGAGGTATACCCGTAGAAGCACGGCAATGTCTATGGGTGTCAACTTAACGTAAAACCCTTGTCAAGACATGATCTTAAAACCTCGTTTCCAGCCTCTGGCTGGAAATGCTCTTTCATTGCGGCTCTGCCGCTTGAGGCGGAGCCTCTCATTAGGCATTCCCAGTCGGAGACTGGGAACGAGATATGGGAACCGCTATAATCTTTAAACTATGTGACGATAAGTAGTAAAGGGTAATCCAGTACGCTGCTTTACATCAATCAATGATTTATATTCACCTCGTTGTTGCCTTTCTGCAACAATTTGTTCTGCGATCGCCAATGAGCATAAGTCTCTTTTTATCTATTTGAAACACAATCTCCTCTAGGGTGACACAGCTAGTTGTGCTACCCTACTATATATTAATTACCTGAAAATTGCTATAAGTGGGCATCAAAGAACAATCTTGTGCCTTTAATCGTGTACTTTAAATACAGACGAGACTATGCAGTTTTAGTGTTATCACTGGCTGGTTCCTTTGGAGTTGCCTTCAAGGGTGTTATCTTGCTTTTGCGGGTGCGTTTGCTTTTGCGAATACCACCTGATATTTCATATTCACTGCTGTCTGTACCGTAGGTAAATGCAACTGCAATTAGCATTTTATCAGTGAGGTCAGTTAAAGTTTTTTCCAATTCATCCATCTCACTTTTAGAAGAGTCAATCACAGATAGAGCAGTGTTATAAGCATCAATTTTTGTGCGTAATTGCTGACTTATTTGTGTTATATATTGCAAGTTGCGAACATCTCCAAAATCCATATCAGGATTAATTGCTCTGAGTCCAGCAACTCTTAATTCAGCTTTTTCTAGAGCGCGGTATGTACGTTTTTGACGAGGCATACATATATTGTTTTAATTGTGTTCTAGAGCTAGCTTGCCTTACTAAGGCTAGATTTTGGCTCAGTAAAATCCACAAAAATTACTAGTAAGTGTAATATTAACTTCAGCAATATTAACGACAAGCACGATGTTACTAACAAAAAAATCGTGATTATAAGAAAAAAATCATGATTATAAGAAAATAATCATGATTATAAGAAAATAATCATGATTATAAGAAAAAAATCATGATTATAAGAAAAAAATCGTGATTATAAGAAAAAAATCTTAGAGATAAGACGCAATGAGTTGAAAAACCAACGCTGGGGTATCTTAAATCTGAAATATTCAGATAAATCTAAATTTTTTAACTTAAATGCCGAATTTAGCTAGTAGGGTGCGTTATGCCAGCGCCGTGGGCAGGTTTCCCGACTTGAGGCGACTGGCGTTAGCGTAGGTTTCTCGTCACGGTCAAAAAACAGTCTTCCCATCTTCTTTGGCAGTACTATATAAACGCCAAACTATCTCTTCACTAGTGGATGTGCAATCATGCCTGTACGTCAAACTTTATTAAAGCCTGATATCCAACTTTCTTATTTAGAGTGGAACCAAGGTCAAAAACCTTTACTGCTGTTACACGGTTTAGGCGACCATGCTCTAGTTTGGTCTAGTTTAGGAGATTACTTAGCGGCAGACTACCACATAGTTGCACCAGATATGCGCGGACATGGCCAAAGTAGTAAGCCTGAGAAAGATTATAGTTTTGAAAGTGCGATCGCAGACCTCGAAGCACTCATGGATCATCTCGGATGGACTTCTGCCCATATTGTAAGTCATTCGTGGACAGGCAAATTAGCCGCTATCTGGGCAAGGCAAAACCCAAAGCGTTTGCGGAGTATAATTCTGGTCGATCCAATTTTCATCTGGAAAATGCCCAGCCTTCTCAAGGTAACTTTTCCCATGTTGTATCGCTTCTTGCCTTTTCTCAAAAGCATGGGCCCCTTTGCCAGTCATGAAGAAGCAGAACAACAAGCACGCCAATTAAAGCAATATCAAGAATGGAGTTCCTTACAGCAGCAAGTTTTCCAAGCAGGAATAGAACAAAAACCTGATGGTAGTTGGGGCAGCAAATTTACCATAGCCGCCCGCGACGGTATTTTTGAAGCAGTAATGCAAGTGCCTGGTTTTACAATTCCTCTTCACATCCCTGCCATCTTCGTCCAACCAGAACAAGGACTGAACCGCCAAGATTGGCAAATTAAACCCTACAAAACCTATCTTAAAAACTTACGCATCTGCCAAGTTCCCGGCAATCATTGGCCGTTTTTGACACAACCAGAACCATTTAACCAAACTGTAGCAGCTTTCTTGGCAGAACACAAATAGAAAATCTCATGATTATTTGGACGGGATTATCATCCGGCAACAGAAGAATTAATAGGAACGATGTTTAGCGACAAACCCTTTTGCGTCTACGTTCCCCTTCAAGTACGGATAAGCCAGTCATGAGCCTTTGTATCAATCCCGTTTGCCCTAAACCAAATCACCCGAATAATCATCAAAACCGCTTTTGTCAAAGTTGTGGTTCCCATTTGGAATTGCTAGGACGTTATCGGGTGACATGCCTGTTGAGCGACAAAACAGGGTTTAGTAAAGTTTATGAGGCATACGAACAAGATACCCCCAAAATCCTTAAGATACTTAAAGTAGACGTATCATACGATGCCAAAGCAGTAGAACTATTTCAGCAAGAGGTAACTGTGCTGGGACACCTCTTGCATCCCGGTATTCCCAAGGAGGATAGTTACTTCCAGTATCAAACCCGAAATGGTTTAGTGCTGCATTGCATTGCAATGGAAAAAATCGAAGGCTACAACTTAGAACAGTGGCTACAGCAGCACCAGAGTTACCCTATTTCACAGGAACAAGCTATAGCCTGGTTAAAACAATTGCTAGAAATTTTGGATTTAGTACATGCTAAACAGTACCTGCATCGAGATATTAAGCCATTTAATATCATGATTCGCTCTCCCCTTGGGAAGGGTTGGGGGGATTTGGTACTGATTGATTTTGGCACCGCCACTGAAATTGGCAGAACCAACCCAGACAAACTCAGCAATGGCGACGGGATGACAGCACTGATGTCATCTGGCTACAGCGCCCCAGAACAAATGAATGGTCAAGCAGTACCGCAATCAGATTTCTTTGCCTTGGGACGCACCTTTGTATTTTTGCTGACGGGACACCATCCCTTAGATATGTATGATGTCCAGCACAATTTATTGCACTGGCAAAATCATACCATCCATATCTCACCTTTACTATTGAATTTAATTGATTGGCTAACAGCACCGGATATAAAAAAGCGTCCTGCCAACACTCAGCAAATTTTACAGCGCCTAGAAGAAATTGAAACTCAACTAACAGAAACTACTCCTGAAAACATTAATTTAGTAGAAGATTGTAACGTCGAGCAATTGCTACCACCAATTACTCAAACTTCATTGACTCCACATAAACAGCCAGAAGAAGTACCACTACTGGCATTTTTTGCAGTCCTGTTAGTGATATTAGGATTACTTAGTATAGTGGCTTTAGCCACACGAACATCAAAATTTACTGGGATGCAAAATTACAAACAATCTCCTGAAAAAAAAGGTAAAATTGATTATTTTCCTTATCAAGAAGGTAGGGATAGTCAGGGGAAGGTAGCCGAATTTAATATAGCTGTTTTATCACTAAAATATAAATGGCTTTTAGGTAGCAATTTTCAAATTAAATATAATGATGAAATTATTAGTTTAGACCTTTTAAAGTTGAACCTAGAACAAGAAGGTATCCAGAATATAATGGAAGACCCTAGCGAAATTATCGCTGTAGGCACAGTTTCTTGTAAGGCAGATATAGCAGTTCAAGAACGTATGGCTTTAGAACGTTCTAAACAAATACAATTTTTAGTGAAAAATTTATTTATTAATACACCAAGCGTCAAAGGTTATCGAATATTAAATTTAGGACAATTTCAACGGAGTGATTGTCAAGGAAATCAGGATTTAACTAAATATCAGAGAAGTCTTATAATCATTGGGGTTAAAAAAAAATCAGCAGGTTTAATTCTGGATGAGGCATTACGGGATAGGTTACAAAAGAAGCCTTTTGCTGATTTTAAGTTAGAAGATTATTCTTTGGGGTCAGTAGAAAAGTTCAAGACGATACCAAATAATTTGTAACATCTCTAGCAAAGTGCAACAGGCATTGCAAATTCTTTGCGCCGATGAGCAATTGAGCCAGTTAGAACCTGTTATGGCTTTTTTTGCTAACTTCGTATTAGACAGCGCTTCGGTTCCCATTCAGATGCAGTACAAGATTATATCGCGAGGTGCAGGGGCACAGCATTGCTGGTGTCAACTTAAGCCAAAACCCTTTTCAAACCTCGTTTCCAGGCTCTGGCTGGAAATGCTGTTCATTGCGGCTCTGCCGCGAGTAAGGAAGGCTCCGCCTAAGAGTAGG
>NZ_JBALDI010000057.1:0-163799 GCF_036917395.1 Nostoc sp. | reverse complement strand
TTATCATGCACGCTATGGAGGGGGATGATTATCATTATTTAAAAAATCTTGTCTATTGATTTTTTTGGGATAATTTATTCTTTGTCAGTCCCTTAGTGGTATAAGATATTCGATAATTTAAGTGCCCGAATAGTCGATGAAATTGGTCTTCTCGATCGCGCTGTGTAAAGTCGGAGAAGCTGGCTTGGTAGTCAATACCAACCTGGAGAGGCTTTTGCAAGTAATAGTTCAGAGAAATCCAAAAAGAATTGATTATCCGATCACGACTTAGGGGATCAGCAAAATTTACACTCAACTCGTAGAAGCTATCTAGCGTTAATTTTGGAGTTAAGGGATCTCGCCGTCCCAGAGACAGTTGCAGGGAATTCTCATTTAAAAAGCGATCGCCTGCTTTGAAGCTATCAAGGCTACGACTGTTATTGGCATAAAATAACTGTTGATTGTTGTAACTGACTTCTCCGTACATTCGCTGTGAGAACTGCTGGTAAATATTGAGATTAAATCTCACCTGGTTGTAATTGTATTGTGACTGATTGATATAACGAATGAGATTGCCATCAATTGAGCCGTTTAAATAAGTCTTAGATCCCAAAGGGAAATATGCAGAGGCTAGCGTCAGTCCAGAAATAATTAAACCATCTTCTATGGGACTATCATTTGAGGAAAAAATATTGCTCGTCTGGAAATAACCTACACGGCCTTGTAGATAGCCTATGGGTTTAAACTTAGGTACGGATCGTTCTGTCGGTGGGAGTGGCTGTTGTTCTAGAGGTCGTAACCGCACCCACAACCCCAATTCGCGATCATCGCTCTCAGACTCAAATGGCTGTTTTGGCGATCGCAGCAGCTGTATTAGCCTCTGTAGCCTTTGGGACTGATTTATTTGAGGTGCATTCAACAGTTGCTCTTTTGAGTCTAGAGGAGATGTAGGCAAAACACTTGGCTGTGATTCTAACTGGGGCGGGTCATTTTGCTTTTGAGTATCTCCAGGTTGTTCGGTTGCGGTTGGGGTTTGAGTAGTAGCTGGTGTTTGCTGTGCCACATTTAACGGCATCTGGGAGTCTAAACTTTGCGACTCACTGGACTGCTTGCACAAAAAGTTAATTACTTCTTGCTCTAACTTCTGACATAGCTGATAAGTTACCTGTGTGTTTGCTAAATTTTTAGAATGCCAAATATCTGTATTTGCAGATTCTGCCGCATCTACTTTAATGCAACACCAGCTTCCACCACTGGAAGCTAACAAAATACAAAAAAACAAATTCTTCCAGTTCTTGAGTCGCATCTGGTTAGATCGCGTTGATCGCGTTTGGCGAATATAGACCTATAAGCTGTATCGGAAGTTCCGACTCAAAAGATACAGCTATTGAGCGCATCTCTTTTCGTTTCGTAGGTATATACTGAAACTACAAACTAAAGTTGCTGCTTTTCGGATTTTTTCCCAGATTTTTTTGCAAAACAGAGATGCTCCAATCCAATTTCTGCTCAACTTTAGTGAAATACAGTCAGTGAGTCATTTGACAACATATCCCTAACAACTCCTTTTCCCATATAACTGATGATCCTGTGGCTGATCTGATTAGAAAGGATTATCTGTAAGGTACTCCTCATTTAATTGTTGATATTAAATAATAACTTTGAAATCTGCTACAGATTTTATTGCATAAGATGTCAGTTTCAAAAAAAAACTTAAATAAACTAAACACATAATTTATTTGCTATTGATTTGATGTATGTATTAAATGTAGGATAAAATGCAAATGAATTTACCTAAGAAAACTTATAACAATTAGCAGCAGCTTAGAGGATGTTTTAAAAGTATTTTTGGTAACATCAAAGCCTGCCAAACTTAACTCCTTAGCCCTCATTTCCTCATAGGTAAGGGGGGTTTCAAAGCCTCTCTTCCTATAGGGGAGAGGAATGGAAGTGGAGTTTATAGTATACTTTGCAACTTTTCAAACATCCTCTTAAACCTTTAACTTTTCTGTTATTAGTTGAAGTTCATAAATTATCAAATTATGTTTCATAAATCGTTTCCATTGTTAGTGATTGGTTTATGGGGAGTTATAGTACTGCCTTTGCAAAATCGGGTAAGTGCCATAACTCCTCTAACGCGAGCGGAGATTCAGAACCTCCGCAACTTGGTACTACTGATACCCAAAGATCGACTGAAGAAGCGTCCTGCACGCAAATTAGATGCAATGACTCCTGGGGATGGGTTGTCAACTGGTCGAGCTTCCCTAGCAGACTTGCGCTTTAACGACGGTTCTTTGGCACGAGTTGGCGAACAGGCTATATTTCAATTTTTACCAAAGACTCGCAGCTTTAGACTGTCAAACGGGACTGCGTTGCTGCTTATCCCACCTGGTAGGGGGCAAACACGTATACAAACGCCAAGTGCAGCAGCAGCAATTCGTGGTTCAGCATTATTTGTCCGCTACGACAAACAAACAGATACCACGATTGTGGGTGCACTGACAAATAGCGGCATTGAAGTTTCTAATCAGGAAGCTTCTCAAACTCAGGTGCTGCAAGCAGGACAGATGATGGTTATAGTTAAAGGCGAATTTCAGGGCTTATACGATTTTGATCTGAGAAATTTTTATCAAACGAGCGATCTGGTTCGGGGACTTAATTTGACTAGGCAAAATCCTACGCCTACGGCCGATCAGGCGATCGCTAGCGTTCAAGCTGAAACGGCTGCGGCTTTGAAAGCACAGTCGCCGATTACAGGTGAGGGAGTAGTTGAAAACCCATCTTTTGTAGAGCTAACTACTAGTCCTTCAACTTCTTCCACCAACGATTCCCCAATAAAGTCCATTGGAGATGATTCCCCATCAAATTCCTTTGAGGACATAAGACAAGTTCTGTCAAATACTGAGCAGGAGACTGAAAAAAATAACATTATCAAGACAGTAAATCCACCCGTTCGACCTCCAGTAAATCAACCAGTAAATCAACCAGTAAATCCACCAGTCCAACCTCCAGTAATTCCGCCAGTAAATCCACCAGTCCAACCTCCAGTAATTCCGCCAGTCGAGCCTCCAGTAAATCCGCCAGTAATTCCGCCAGTCGAGCCTCCAGTAAATCCACCAGTAATTCCGCCAGTCGAGCCTCCAGTAAATCCACCAGTCCAACCTCCAGTAATTCCTCCAGTCGAGCCTCCAGTAAATCCACCAGTCCAACCTCCAGTAATTCCGCCAGTCGAGCCTCCAGTAAATCCGCCAGTCCAACCTCCAGTAAATCCGCCAGTAAAACCTCCAGAAACTACCTGAAACTACACGCGTAGCGGCTTGCCGTAGGCTACCGCTCCAAGCGTAGAAGACACAGAGAGAAGAAAGAGAAGAAATAAATACTTAAACCAAAAGTATTAATTTATACTTAACGTAGATGAAATAACTATAACAACTGTTAACTACTACCTCTACAGCAACCAAAGCAAAAAGTGATATTCCCTACGACTAGAGAGCATCTGCTAACGCTAGATTAAATCAAGGACAGGACTTACACAGGGTTCACCGGATATCCTTATATAGTTCAATCAGATTCTGTGTCTAAGTTCCCAGGAACTAACTTGTTGCTAAAGAGAACATAAATTTATGACTTTTGATTACGACCTGTTTGTAATTGGTGCGGGTTCTGGAGGTTTGGCGGCTTCCAAACGGGCGGCTAGCTACGGGGCAAAAGTGGCGATCGCTGAAGATGATTTAGTTGGTGGGACTTGTGTAATTCGTGGTTGCGTTCCCAAAAAACTCATGGTCTATGGCTCTCACTTCCCTGGACTATTTAGTGACGCCGCAGGCTATGGCTGGAAAGTTGGTAATGCGGAGTTGGACTGGGAATATTTCATTACATCTATAGATAAGGAAGTTCGGCGACTGTCGCAACTACATATAAGCTTTTTAGAAAAAGCGGGAGTGGAACTAATTCCTAGTCGCGCCACGTTGGTAGACCCCCACACAGTAGAAATTGATGGACGCAAAGTTACAGCAGACAAAATTTTAATTGCTGTAGGTGGGCGTCCTGTCAAGCCAGATTTATCAGGGATGGAATACGGCATTACCTCTAATGAAATCTTTCATCTCAAAGAACAACCAAAACACATCGTTATTATTGGTGCTGGTTATATCGGCACGGAATTTGCCTGTATTATGCGAGGTTTGGGTTCTGAGGTGACACAAATTACTAGAGGTGAAAAGATTTTGAACGGGTTTGATGAGGATGTCCGCATAGAAATCGAAGAGGGGATGACAAACCACGGAATTCGGCTGATTAAGAATAATGTGGTAAAAACAATTGAAGGTATGCCAGAAGGGTTAAAACTGACTTTATCAGGGGATGATCAACAACCATTAATTGCCGATGTCTTTTTAGTAGCGACCGGTCGGATTCCTAATGTAGATGGATTAGGTTTAAAAAACGCTGGGGTTGATGTTGTCGCTAGTTCTATCGAAGGGCCTGGATACCCTACCACAAGTGCGATCGCAGTCAATGAATATAGTCAAACTAGTCAAGCGAATATATTTGCCGTTGGCGATGTCACCGACCGAATTAATTTAACTCCAGTGGCCATTGGCGAAGGTCGCGCCTTTGCAGATAGCGAATTTGGGAATAACCCCCGCCAATTAAGTCACCAAACTGTACCCACAGCAATATTTTCTAACCCAGAAGCCGCTACAGTCGGCTGGACAGAAGCCGAAGCACGGGAAAAACTCGGTGATGCTGTAACAATTTATCGCACTCGCTTCCGCCCCATGTACCATAGTTTAACTGGTAAGCAAGAGAAGACAATGATGAAGTTGGTGGTTGATAGCAAGACTGACAAAGTGCTGGGCGCTCACATGGTGGGTGAAAATGCTGCTGAAATCATTCAAGGTGTGGCGATCGCTGTGAAGATGGGCGCAACTAAAAAAGACTTTGACGCCACTGTTGGTATCCATCCCTCCGCAGCGGAAGAATTTGTCACAATGCGGTAATAAGAGTTAGGAGTTATGAGTTATGAGTTGAAGAAAGAAACTCATAACTTAAAACTTAAAATTCCTAACTTTTTCTCACTTCTAATTATCTACAGTCTTGCAATACATATATCTTCACGGCTTTGCTTCGAGTCCTAATTCTGCCAAAGCGCGGGATATCGGCGATCGCTTTGCCCAAATTCACACAAAGTTAAAAATTCCTGATTTGAATGCTGGCGATTTTTCGCAGTTGACAATCACTCGTCAGATCACTCAAGTTGCCGCAGAATTCAGCAATGATTCTACGCCAGTAACACTGATTGGCTCAAGTTTGGGTGGTTTGACCGCTGCCCACTTGGGACAGCAATATTTACAAGTAGAACGTCTTGTGCTGTTAGCACCAGCTTTTGGGTTTTTATCTCATTGGTTGCCCAAGCTAGGCGATGAAGAAGTACAGCGTTGGCAGCAAGAAAAATATATCATGGTCTACCACTATGGAAAGGGGCGAAAGCTTCCCTTAAGTTACGATTTCGTTACAGATGCTGCCCAATACCAAGAGGAGCTTTTACAACGTCCTATCCCCACCCTGATTTTGCATGGAAAAAAGGATGAAGTCATCCCCATCGAAGCTAGTCATGACTTTGCGCGTTTGCGTCCTTGGGTGGAGTTAGTCGAACTCGCCAGTGACCACGCCTTGGCTGATGTTATGGAAGAAATTTGGCAGGCAATTCGCCTCTTTTGCCAGTTACCTTAAAGTTGTAAAATATTAAACTCAGACCTAACGGAATATTTTTCAGTAAGTACAACTTAACTCGTAGCTCAAAGGAGCCTATATTCCCTCACTATCAAGGATAGTGAGGGGAAAATAAGTCTTTTGTAAACAGTATTGATTAAAATCTAAAATCTAAAATCCAAAATTGATATGCTTCCCTTCATCCGGTCAGATTTAGCCGAATTTACTGCGTATAAACCCCACCCAAGCAGCGATCCAGCCGATTCTGTCCCCATACAGTTTGATCGACTGGATACAAATGAAAGCCCCTATGATTTACCACCGGAGTTAAAAGAGAAGCTGGCCTGGACGTATCAGCAAGTAATTGAAACAAATCGTTATCCTGATGGTGGACATGAAACACTTAAGGATGCGATCGCCGAATACGTCAATGAATCAGCCGGTCTGTCGCTATCCAAATCCAATACTGCTGCCAATATTTCTGTGGGCAATGGTTCAGATGAACTAATCCGCTCTTTATTAATCGCCACCTGTCTAGGAGGAGAAGGTTCAATTCTAGTTGCCAATCCCACTTTCTCTATGTACGGAATTTTGGCACAAACTTTGGGCATTCCTGTAGTGGCGGTGGGTAGAAATGAAACAAATTTTGAAATTGATATAAGCGCCGCCCAGTCTGCGATCGAACAAACTCAAAATCCCCCTATTCGCGTAGTTTTTGTAGTGCATCCCAATTCACCAACTGCCAATAGTTTAACTACAGCAGAGTTGACATGGTTAAAAAGTCTGAGTGAGCATATTTTGGTAGTAATTGATGAAGCTTACTTTGAATTCAGCCAAACTACGCTAGTGGGTGAATTAGCACAGCATCCCAATTGGGTAATATTACGCACTTTTTCTAAAGCCTTTCGATTGGCTGCTCTCCGTGTTGGCTATTGCATCGCTCATCCGGAAGCGATCGCCATTTTAGAAAAAGTTCGCTTACCTTACAATCTGCCCAGCTTTTCCATAGCAGCAGCATTAGTTACTTTACAAAACCGCACACTTTTGCTGGAGTCAATTCCCCAAACCCTGAGTGAACGAGCCAAACTCATCGAAATTTTATCCCAGCAACCAGAACTACAAATTACCACAAGCGCTGCTAACTTTATTTACCTACGTCTTAAAGCAAATGGCTTTAATTCACAAGAGGCTGCGTTAAAAACTTTCCACCAGAAACTTAGAACACTCGGAACTCTTGTGCGACACATTAGCGGAGGATTGCGAATTACTGTAGGAACGATAGAGGAAAACGCGCGCACTGTTAATCGAGTCCAAGCTGCTTTGGCAAATTTGGAATTTTAGCAATTTACTTAGTAATTAAATCGGCTGTCCATCTCACTGCCCAAACGGCGTACCATTCCCACTGTTTGTGGCAGGACACCTACTAAAAGAGCAAAAGCAACATCTGGCAAAAGAGCCACTATTTCTGGTGGGAAGTATTGTTCAAATTGATCGAGAATTTTCTGAACTCGCTGCCCAGGCACTGGGTTTTCTGTAATTTGTTTGATCAATCGAATCCACTGTCGCCTAATCAAGTAAGCCTTCTGGCGCTCTTCATTAGATTCAGGAGTTAATAAAGACAGATTACCTATGGGCAGTGCTCTTTGGCAATCACAATCGTAATCCCCACCTACAGCAGCCCCAGGCCCAGCAAACTCTGCATGGTATCGTTTAAAGAGGATTAATCCATTTCGTCTACGACTATTGACGATGAAAACTTCTCCACTGTGTAAACGTGTAAGGATATCCGAGCCTTGCGATTGCTCAGTTCCATCTGGCATGACAACAGAGTCAAGGAAACTAGTTTCAGGGTAATAAGTTGATACCATAGAGGTTTGATAGCGTCGATGCTGTTCGCTATCCATGTTTTTTAGACTTTCAACGAATTTGGTAGTACTATGCACTTCAAAAGGGAACTAACTGTTATGTAAAATCAGACTTTTTAATTCTTTTATTATCAAGAATCTTTCGGTCAACTTAACTAAAATACTAATAAATAGGCATTGTTTAGTAATTGAGTGATTATATTTTATGAGATATAACTATATTTGTCTGTAAACTCTACGAGTGTTTTCTTAAAGTTTTTATAAAGATGAATATCTTAATTACAAAGTTATTATGAGGTATTGCTGATTTCCTCAGGGTAATTTTACCGCTATTTTCATTATAATTTATTTATCTATCTATCTATATAAAATAGTCAAAAATATTTTATTTTTTATTTAATGACAAATCAAAAAGGCCAACATTTAACATTTAATCATTTAAGTGGAGTTTTCCAAAGTTATACTTTTATTAAAATAACGAATGGAAAGATTCGTGAAAAGTCTAAATAAAATATCCTGACAAAAATTAACCAAACCTATACACATCTAGCTATTTAGCTAATATGGCTGAGTTTTGAATTAGGTTATTTTGTACTTTGAGCGTCTATATTGGTGATATATTTTATCCCAAGTAATTACAACATCAAAATTTATAGCCAAATAAAATTCAAATAGTGGAATCATCACTCAGATGCTTGTGTAATAACATCTGGCTTGAACGTCTTAGGAAAAATGTATTCCAATTCGATTCGACTTTATGCACCCGATATCCCAGCTTAAAATAAAGTTGTCTTGCTTGATGGTTATTTTCCAAAACGTGGAGATATAAGTCTTGAAATCCCCACTCGCGAGAGACTTTTTCACAGCTAGTCAGTAAGCCTGAAGCTACACCATGTCTACGGAATTTGGGGTGAACCGCTAAATTAGATAAGTAAGGAAAACCCATGCCGACCTGGCTCCACGAATCACTGTAACGTACACCCAGTTCCACACTTCCTACTAAGTTATTAGCCGCACCAGTAGTAGCTTCAAAGGCGACTAAACAAATATGACGCGGCAAAGGTGATGCCATGCGATGCCTTAAGTCTTCGTAAATACCCAGACGTAGCAATGGGAAAGCCCATCCCCACATACCCTGTTGGGAGTGAAAGCTTTCAGCAATAATTTGGGCAACACCGATCAAATCAGCAGGTATAGCTGTACGAATTTGAAATTGGCAGCAAGCTGGATTGATTGGCTGTTGCTGGTATGGATGAAAAAACCGATATTTCAAGGCTAGTTTAGGATTGATTTTATTTAACGAAAATTTTCTCAAATATCCTCAAACACCATTTAAACTGAATAAAAACTTTATATCTGCCCAGGAGATTAAACTGACCTAAGATTGCTAATTCGCTTTTGCTTGTGGAGCCGACAAAGTTTTACACTTTAGTTTAAGGCTTTATAGCCTGTATTTTTGAAAGAGTCTTAGAAGTTACAGCTTCATAAATCTACAATCTTAAGTTCAGTCGGTTCAAGTGCATCCCTTGCTTTAGGTAGGGAGAATATCAGCCTGTTTACCACAAAAACATCTGTAAAGTGGTAGAGGTTGAGGTGAATGGGCAGAGAAATAGCATAACCTGTCGGTAGGCAGCATTTACAAAATTGTTAAGTAAGTACACCAACGGCAAACTCTGGTTTAAAACCACCCTTGGTTGCAGTACTGAACTCATTTTTACAATTGCCGCTACACTAACACGACTTTGCTACTTGGTCATCGGAACAGGCTGTACAGTTATTGGAGTAAGAATCTGCAAGGTTCTCTAATTCCTAATATCCAATTTTTTAACCACTATCACTTGTCTTAATGATAGTTCTAATTGCTAAATTGGAAAGAGACATTTGTCTAATAGTATACTTTAGCTTTAAATCTTATTGTTTTAATTTTGCTGATTGTACCATGACTAGCATAAATAAAATTTACCTGCAAGTGTTAGTACAACTCCTGGGAAGGGAAAACTTAATATGCAGCTTCATCTGGATTTTTCAGCTAGCTATGAGTGCTGTATGTAGTATCAGAGATTGCTCACAGGAGGTAAAGGAAGATTTGGCAAGCAAGCATCGACTCTGTAACCCTAAAACTGACTATGAAAGCAATTACATTGCACCAAAGCAAACGGTAATCGCCATAAGCCATTGAGACAAATTACTGTGAGTAAACGCTCCTACACTCAGCAGTCATGTAGCCAAAGAGCTTTATTGGTCGAAATGCTCTGCTCTTACCTGACTCAGAAAAATCCTTACCTGATCAGCTTATTCTTTATCCGACTGCCGTTGCAGCAGGAAAGCGGTGCATGAAATCCCAAGCAAACAGTAAGCCTAAAATTTTGGTTGTCGATGATGAGCCAGACAACCTTGATTTGCTTTACCGCACTTTCTATCGCGACTATAAGGTGCTCAGGGCAGCCTCTGGTCCTGCGGCACTGGATCTGCTGGCTCAAGAGGGAGAAGTCGCAGTGATCATCTCCGATCAGCGGATGCCGATGATGAGCGGTACAGAATTTTTGAGCCTAACAGCAACTCAATATCCAGATATTATCCGGATTATTTTAACTGGCTACACTGATGTCGAAGACCTGGTGGAAGCAATCAACGCTGGTAAGGTATTTAAATATGTAACTAAACCGTGGGAAGCCGAGGAACTCAAAGCAGTGGTACGCCAAGCTTTGGATACCCACAATGTCCTAAAAGCCCGCACCCGCGAACTTACCCGCACACTCCGACAAGAATCGCTGCTAAATACCGTCACAAATACGATTCGCAGTGCTTTAGACTATCGCCAAATTTTACAGGCAATTGTAGATACAGTGGGCCATATGTTGGAGGTGGATGTCTGTCTGTTGCGTCCCTTCCAAGATGAGCAGTTGGCGGATAAAGGATTTATTTATCAGAAGGCTCTGGAAGAAAAAGAACACGGGGACACGGGGATATGGGGACACGGAGATCAGCAAATCAATTTTCCTCTTGTCCCCTCATCTCCCTCTCCTCCCATCCCTCCCTCCTCCCTGCTGGCTCAAACGGTGTGGGAAACCCGCGAAGTCCAGGTAATTCACGATGTGATCGATGATCAGCGCATTCACGGTAAAACTCCCGAACTGCGCCAACGTGGGGCAGCTTTTGCTGCTGCTAACATTTGTTCTAGTTTAGTTGTGCCATTGATCTGCCAACAAGCTGAACGCTTACTAGAATTAGACAAACAAAAAACCGAATTTTTCCAAAATATCTCCCATGAGTTTCGCACACCGATCACCTTGATTCAAGGACCTTTAGAGTCGGCAGTGACGGCTGGTGAGGGATTATCTTACTCCCAATGTGCGATCGCGCTGCGTAACTCCCGTCGCCTGCTACGACTGGTAAATCAACTGCTGGATTTACAACGCCTGGATGCGGGGAGAATGCAGCCTAGTTTCCGCCCTTGCGATCTAGTCGAATTTGTCAGCCAAATTGTTGAATCTTTTCGTCCCTACTGTGAGAAAAAGGGACTGCATCTAGTCACTCAGTTAGATGAATGTTCTACGGTGTACTTAGATATGGAAAAATTTGACAAGGTGGTTTACAACCTGCTGTCAAATGCCATGAAGTTTACTCCTGAAGGTGGCACGATCAGCATCAGACTAAAATCTGAAAATGACCGTTGCATACTGCAAGTACAAGACACTGGTATTGGCATTGTTAAAGAACAAATTCCTCACCTATTTGAGCGCTTCCGCCAAGCTGAAGGTTCAGCAAACCGCTCCTATGAAGGCAGTGGTTTGG
Organism: Nostoc sp.; assembly: GCF_036917395.1. Classification (GTDB taxonomy): domain Bacteria; phylum Cyanobacteriota; class Cyanobacteriia; order Cyanobacteriales; family Nostocaceae; genus Nostoc. Next base: position 152,451 of record NZ_JBALDI010000057.1, on the reverse strand, counting down.
GTTTAGCTTTAGTTAAAGAATTGGTAGAATTACATGGTGGTCAAGTCACTGTGGAATCAGTTTATGGCGAAGGCACTACCTTTAGTTTATGGCTTGTTACTGGAAACACTCATTTACCCGCACTACAAGTACTAGAAACGCCTACCGAACTGAACACGAGCCGCGCTAGCGTAGAATTGGCTGATTTAGAACTGGTAGACTCAACAACAGACAATATTGAAGATATTACAAGAAACTTCTCGCCCAGTATTGATACTCAAGACTCAGCACTTAAGACTCAGCAACGCCAGACCGATCAACAAGGGGAACCCCTGCACACGGCTGGCTCCTCAATTTTAGTTGTAGATGATAACCCGGATTTGCGAACCTATGTATCTGAAATTTTCCGCCGCAATGGCTATCATGTACAGACAGCTCGTAATGGTTATGAAGGTTATGGGATAGCTAAGGAAATTATACCCAGCTTGATTGTCACTGACTTAATGATGCCCTTGGTGAGCGGACTTGAGATGATTCAGATGATCCGCCATGAGGAGAAGCTGAAAGGAACACCAATCATTCTGCTGACAGCGAAAGTTGATGAGGAAACCCGCATCGAAGGTACAGAACATGGGGCGGATGCTTATTTAGCAAAACCATTCAATGATCGGGAACTTTTGGCGGAAGTTCGGAATCTTTTAGGATTGAAAGAAAATGAACGACGAATCGTGGAGTTAAATACTTATCTAACAGAATCGGTGCTAAAGCGCTTTTTGCCGGCTGTATTGGTGCAAAAAGCCGCAACCGGAGATTTAACGTTAGATTTGCGCCCAGAACCACGCTTAATTACAGTTTTGTTTAGTGACATTGTGGGTTTTACACAGCTAGCAAATACCCTCAGATCCCGGCGAGTAGCAGAGTTGCTAAATGAATATTTAGAAGCCATGACTAAGGTTGTGTTTGGCAATGGCGGTACTGTAGATAAATTTATGGGAGATGCTATCTTAGCTTTATACGGAGCGCCGGAAGAACTAACTCCTAATGAACAGGTGCGTCGTGCCATCAATACAGCAAGAGCAATGCACCGCTCACTGGCTGACTTGAACCAGCGCTGGCGAGACCAAGGTGTATTTGATGGCGATAAACTTACTAACGTTCAGTTCCGGTGCGGTATCCATCAAGGTACAGCTGTTGTGGGAATGTTTGGTAGTGCTGAACGTGCTGATTATACAGCCATTGGTCCAAGTGTGAATATTGCTGCAAGGTTACAAGCTGCTGCCCTTCCCGGTACGATCCTGGTTTCTGCTGCCGTGGCAGATTATTTGCAGGAAGAAGAAATTACTAAAGGTAGTCCGCTAGAACTTAAAGGAGTAGATGAAACAGTTTTGACTTTCGCTGTTACACCAGAAGTAATGGTTAATCGCTAAAATTTAGACTGGTATTTTAAAGCATTACCAATGAGTAAGAGTGCCTAATCATATCCAGTTGATATAATATGATACCATCGGTTGCAGACAAAACTCCAATTCCAGCCAAGGTCTGGAGGCGACACACTGACCCACCAGGTTTGTGGATTTCTGTCGTTATAGGTTCAGTCTCTCTGCACTTGCTGGCATTCTGGCTGATGCGCTCATCTAATGCATTTAGTTTGTGGTTTCCCCAGCAAAGTCAATCTGTTGTTCCCATTGAATTGATAGACATTGCTCCCAAAACAAAATCAATAACCAAATCAAAATCAACAGCAAAAACAGTTTCGCCAAAGCCACTATCCTCAACTCAAAAGTCTGTACCAGCACGTTCACTACAAACAGCACGAACTACGCCCAGAAATCAAGATTTTGGCGCAATTAATTCTGCTGAGAATCTCCGCCGAACTTACACCTCTCAATCTAATAGCCGACCCTTTAGGCAGCAGAGAGTTCTTACAGCCACACCGAAACCTACAGTTCCAGTCGTTAGTCTACCTTGGAACCGCCGTCAAGAAATCAAACTGGGAAAGGGAACACCACTATCAACAGGTATTCCATCAAATCCACCAGTTTCGGAAGCTGAAAACAGAGAAACTCCGCCACGCACCCCCACTCAGGAAAATCCACCAACTCGAACTAGAGAAACTCCAGCAACTCCGACTAGAGAAACTCCAGCAACTCCGACTAGAGAAACTCCAGCAACTCCGACTAGAGAAACTCCAGCAACTCCGACTAGGGAAACTCCAGCAACTCCGACTAGGGAAACTCCATCAACTCCGACTAGAGAAACTCCAGCAACTCCGACTGGGGGAGCATCGGTAGCAATAGTGGCTCCTTTGCTTAGAGATAAAGTCAGTAACTTAATACAATCAGGAAGATTACGACAAGATGCTTTACCAGACGTTATCGCTTTATACAGGGGAAGCAACACAAAACAATTGGACTCAAGTTTTCTCCCCGGCGATTCCAAAGTTAAGCCTGCACAGATCCTTGCTAGCTTAGTAATTGATAACAAGGGCAACTTTCAACAGGCTTTAGTTGTAGAAATAGAACCAGCAACATCACAAAGTGAAAAAAGCACATATGAGCGAATTCTCAACGAGGTTTTCAAAACAGAAAACTTTCTTGCCGCTCACAACAACGATGGCACAAAACCAGATTTGAGCAATCTGTATGTATGGATCAAAATCCAACCTGCAAATTCCAATTAAATGCTTCAATTTTTGCAAAAACTGTGTTACACTTATAGGGTTGGGATTTTGCGGGCGTAGTTTAGTGGTAAAACTATAGCCTTCCAAGCTATTAATGCGGGTTCGATTCCCGCCGCCCGCTTAGAAAAAACTATTAAGTGTACTAGTTCAGCACAGTATAAATGCACCTGAGATTTTAATTAGACAAGGGGCAAAAATTTTATATTTAATTTCGCCTAGCTACTTATGTAGTTATCACAATACCTACAGGTAGATAATAAATAGCAAGGCAAGCCAACACTAATACTGCACTGTGTGTCTGGCTATTTTTGATCGGGTGTCTAACTTGCCCAGTCAATGCAAGTCTGATGTTAAATAGCTTAATTATTGTTTTTCTTTACCAAGAAAAACAATAATTGATAAAGCGATGCCTGCGGCGGGCTGCGCCTACGCTAATCTTGGTAAACAAATAAAAAAATAGAGGAATATCGCACAGCTTTAATTTCCGAATATCCCTCATTGCTCTCACATCAACAATAGAAATATTTATCTATTTATCCAAATCTGCCGCTAACGTAATCTCTGGTATCTTGCTGCTGAGGATTGTTGAAAATTAGTTCTGTTGCGTCGTACTCTACCATGTAGCCGTTACGACCTCCAGTTTCTGTAGTTTTAACATTAAAAAAGGCTGTCTTATCAGAAACTCGCGCTGCTTGCTGCATATTATGGGTGACGATAACGATTGTATATTGCTCTTTAAGTTGGTGAATAAGTTCTTCAACCCGCAACGTGGAAATAGGGTCGAGAGCGGAGCAAGGTTCATCCATTAAGATAATTTCAGGTTGGACTGCGATCGCACGAGCAATACATAACCTCTGTTGTTGTCCACCAGATAAAGACGAACCACTTTGTCTCAGTTTATCTTTTACTTCGTCCCACAAAGCTGCTTGTCGCAAACTCCGTTCTACTAATTCATCCATATTACCTTTGTAGCCGTTGATTTTGGCTCCAAAAGCAATATTGTCATAGATTGATTTTGGAAACGGGTTTGGTCTTTGAAACACCATCCCAATTCTCCGACGCACTTCTACAGGATCAATGTCGGATGCATACAAGTTTTTATCGTAAAAAAGTATTTTACCTTCTGCATGAAATGACTCAATCAGGTCATTGAGGCGGTTATAGCATCGCAACAATGTACTTTTACCACAACCAGAAGGGCCGATAAAGGCTGTCACCTGATTTTTCGGTATATCTAGCCAAATATTCTGCAAGGCTAAAAATTTGCCGTAGTAAACGTTGAGGTTTTCGGTGCGTAAAACGGTTTGAGTATCATTCACTGTGCTAACATTGGTAGCCATAAATTAAATGTAGTATTAGTTTTAGCGATACAAATCCGCTATGTAGATGCTATTTCACTAAGCTTTCTTACGAGTTGCCCAGCGAGCGATGATACTTGTGATTAGAACCATCAATACCAAAATCAAAGATGCTGCCCAAGCTAGTGATTGCCAATTTTTGAACGGAGAAATAGCGTATTTGTAAACCAAAACAGCAAGGGAAGCTGTTGGTTGGAATAAGCTATCGGGCCAAAAATTGGAAAAAAGGGCGGTAAATAGCAAAGGTGCGGTTTCTCCAGATGCTCTGGCAATCGCTAGTGTTGCCCCAGTTACAATTGCTGGTAAAGCTGCTGGCAAAACGACTTGACTCACTGTTTGAAAATTAGTTGCTCCTAACCCTACAGATGCTTGTCGCAAATCTTGCGATACTAACTGCAAAGCTTCATCAGTGGTTCGGACAATAATTGGCAACATCAAAATTGCCAGTGCAAACCCTCCACCGAGAGCAGAATATGATCCTAAGTTTAACTTGACCAGTGTCAGAACTACAATGCCATAGGCAAATACCCCAGCAATAATTGAGGGGACTCCGCTCAGGACATTAGCCGCAAAACGTACCCATCTTGCTACTTGGGCGGAGCTAAATTCTGTGATGTAAATCGCCGCTAAAACACCAAACGGGATACTGATCAGCGCCGCAATTCCTACCATCAATAGTGTGCCCAAGATTGCATTACCAAAGCCTCCTCCCTTTTGTAAAGCTTTGGGTGGCAGTTCAAAAAAGACACTGGGATTCAAACTGCCAAAGCCTTGAATAATGACGTAAGAAAGCACTGCTAGCAAAGGCACAAGTGCCAATACCCCACAGATAAATGCAATTACGGTCATTACTGTATTAAACAGTGTTCTTTGAGACATGGGAGCGCGAGTTAGACTGCGCTCTGGAAAACTAGAAGTCATAATTCAACCCAAAACTAAGCTACAGTCGCTTGACTCTCAGAACGATAAACTCGGCCATGATATTGACTACCAGGGTCAAGAAGAATAGAACTAAAGCAGCGTACATTAAAGCCGAAACTTGCAAACCACTAGCTTCTGAAAATTGATTTGCCAGTAGAGAAGAAATCGTATTGCCTGGTGCTAACAGTGAAATACTAATGTTGTTGGAATTACCAATCAACATTGTTACAGCCATTGTTTCTCCCATTGCCCGACCGAGTGCTAACATCACAGCACTAACTATCCCCGAAAAGGCTGCTGGAATCAGAATTTGCAAAATCGTTTCCCAGCGGGTTGCTCCTAGTCCTACGGCGGCTTGACGCAAACTGGGAGGTATAGAAATCAAGGCATCGCGCGATAGGGCTGTGATGATGGGCAAAGTCATAATTGCTAATATGACTCCCGCCGGCAACATTCCTGGTCCAGTAGGGGGGGTGCTAAAAAATGGTATCCAGCCAAAGTAACTATTGAGCCATTTTCCCAAGTTAGTTAAGATAGGCACTAAAACAAAAATACCCCAGACGCCGTAGACAACGCTGGGAATAGCTGCGAGCAGCTCTACCGCAAAAACCAGTACCAACTTCACTTTTGCGGGCAAAAAATCCTCACTGAGGAGAATAGCCGTACCAACCCCAATCGGTACAGCTATCAACAGACCAATAAAAGAACTCAAGAGAGTTCCATAAATTTGAGGTAGCACCCCGTAGCTATCATTAACTGGGTTCCATGTCGTGTTAGCTAAAAAGCTAGCCCCAAACTTTTGGATGGCAGGCCAAGAAGCAATTGCAACTTGTAAGCCGATCCATAATAAAGTGGCAGTAACCCCAAAGGCTAAAATTTTAGTGAGCCAAACAAAACCCCGATCTACGGACTTTTCTACATCAGAGCGATTTTTTGTTGCTGATGATAGGTTTTGAGAATTTGTAGTCATGACTACCGACTTTCACAATTAAATCAGAGGAAAATATGGGAGGCAACTATATCAACCAAATTGTTGCCTCATCGTCTTTTGAAACTGAGACACTGGTAACACAGAGTTTCAAGTTACGAATGCTTATAGTCTAGTAAGCAGCTGACAAATTATTGTCTAGAAATACCTCATATCTTGACTGTAGCTACTTACTGGCGCTAGTACCACTACCAACAGCAATTTTATACTCTGGACTAATTTGATCGGCAGCAGCAGCCACCTTTGTGATCACGTTTTGGGGTAAAGGAACATATCCTAGTGTAGTAGCCTGCTTTTGACCCTCAGTTAAGGCGTATTCGATCGCAGCTTCAACTGCCTTAGCTTTTGCCGCATTGGGATATTTCTTGTAAGCCAAAATCCAGGTGTAAGTGACAATGGGATAGGAATCAGCCCCTTCTGGATCGGAAATGAAGACGCGGAGATCAGGCGGTAGAGTTACTGATGCCAGAGTTTTAGAGGCGGACTCCTCACTAGCTACAATAAACTTACCGCCTTTGTTTTCTAAAGCAGCAAACTTAAGACTATTTTGTTTGGCATAGCCATACTCGACGTAACCAATAGAGCCTTGTGTTTGTTGAATTTGGGCAGTAACACCCTCATTCCCCTTAGCACCAACTCCTGTAGGCCAGTTGACAGTTTTGCCTTCACCAACTTTAGTCTTCCACTCCGGGCTAATAGCGCTGAGGTGTTTTGTAAACACACCTGTTGTACCGCTACCATCTGAACGATAAACAGCTGTGATTGCCAGTTTAGGAAGCTTTGCACCTGGGTTAGCCTTGGCAATTTGGGGATCATCCCAAGACTTGATTTTGCCTAGTAGAATATCGGCGTAAACGGCTCGTGGTAGCTTTAGTTCTGCAACATCTGGCAAGTTGTAAGCTAGCACGATGCTACCAGCAGTTACAGGCAGTAAAATAACGCCTTTATCCGCTGGCACCTTCTGGATTTCTTCATCCTTCATGGCAACATCGCTGGCACCAAAATCTACAGTCCCTTTGATAAATTGCTCAACTCCAGCACCGCTACCAACTGAGGCATAGTCAACTTGTAGATTTGGATATTTTTTGTTTAGATCCGTAAACCATGTATCATATAGTGGTGCTGGGAAAGACGCGCCAGCCCCGCTTAATTTTATATTTCCACCCAAATCTAATTTGGTTGTACTGGAGGCAGTAGTATCTGTAGCAGTACCAGAAGGAGTATCCTTGGTGGCTGTATTATCTGAGTTTTGCTGTCCGCCACATGCAGCTAGGCTGATTGTCAGTGCTAACACTGAAATTGAACCTGTGAGGCGATGAATTTTTATTACACTAAGACGTGAGGGCATCGCTATCAATTTTGAGTAACTTTCCAGGTGAGCGCTTCTAAGGATACCCTTAAAGGATAAAGGTTAAGGTAAAGGTTAGGTTAATAAAGCAAAAAAATGCTTGTTTTTTTTTGATGAAGAACAAACACTCGTTTTGACTTTTGCTTGATAAAATTAATACTGCTGCTTTAGTTACCCGTTACAAAGAGTACCACAATAATTTGGTTACAGATATTTACAAAACTTTATTAATAGTGTAAATTTATTGCTCAAGTCATAAAAAAATATGTAAGTGTGGTATTATTTGAAATTTAATAAATTTGTTTCTGCTTATCAGCCTAAGCAGACTTAAAGTCATAACTAAACAATCTAAGTTTAGCCAGTGAACTTATTGTTTAGAGAAAGCAGAAAATAATAAATTGCCTATTTTTATGGAGAGGAGGCGGGGCGATCGCTAAAAAATAGTGAATTAAGGAATTATCTTTAACACTTTGTAGCATAATTTGGCGCTGAATCTAAAAACTTAGTTTAAATCCTAAATTTTGCTAATTTGAACACCTATTAGGTCAAATACCATAATCAGACTACGCTTCAGTCAATAAAATTACAGCTGTAGACACCTAACATAATTCGCAGAACTGAAAAGTTACATACCAAAAAGACAAAAAAAATATGCTAATCCTTAGAGGATGTTTGAAAAGTCGTAGAGTATACCAAAAACCTCACTTCCATTCCTCTAACAGAAGTGGAGATAAGCTTTTAAATCCCCATTTCCTTGTAGGGAAGGCTTGCTGGCGGGGTTAGGTTTCTGAGGTTTTGATGTTAGCAATAATACTTTTCAAACATCCTCTTAGAGCTGTCAGCACAAATTTCATTTCAATACTAATGAACATATTAGTTGCTGTTGGTTTTCTCTTTTGCCTTTCCCCGGTTGCCTAATAAATGTTTGCTGCTTCCAATCAATTACTATGGTCAATGATTGGCTTACTCCTGACAATGGGTGGCACCTTCCTAGAAGCTTATGGCATCACCTTACCTTGGAATTGGAGTAAGCACGGAATTCAGACTTTTTCTTTAGGTGTCACTTTCCAAATTGGCGCAGTACTGTTGGTGGGTTGTTTAGGGGGCAAAAATGCCGGTGCGCTCTCGCAAATTGCCTATTTAGTGATGGGGTTAACCTTATTACCTGTATTTGCCGATGGTGGTGGTCTTGGTTATGTTAAGCTATCTCAGTTTGGTTATCTACTAGGTTTTATTCCTGGAGCTTGGATTTGTGGTTTCTTCGCTTTTAAAGCTAGACCGCGACTAGAAACTCTCGCCTTTAGTTGCATTTGTGGCTTATTAACTCTCCACCTATGGGGCATTACTTATTTAATTATTAGCTATATTTTTCAGTGGAAAGGTACAGAAAATCTACCATTAATGCAAGCAATCCTCAAATACTCCTGGTTTGCACTACCAGGGCAATTAAGTGTAGTTTGTGCAGTTACCGTAATAGCATATGTATTGCGTCACTTAATGTTTTATTAGTTATGCAGGGGCTAGAAGCTAGAGGCTAGGGGCTAGAAATTTAAAATTCTTCTAATCCCTATACCCTACTGCTTAGTCCCTAGCCCCTAGTCCCTAATCCTAGTCCCTAATCCTAGTCCCTAGCCCCTAGTTTCATGCGTTTAAAAAATCGCCTTTTCTGGATCGCTGCCTTCATAACTTTTTTCTTAGACCAAATAACAAAATACTGGGTGGTGCAAACCTTTAGCTTGGGGCAGACACTGCCACTTTTACCTGAGATATTTCACTTCACCTATGTTACTAACACTGGTGCCGCTTTTAGTCTATTAAGTGGGAAAGTAGAGTGGTTGCGCTGGCTATCTTTAGGAGTGAGTTTAGTATTGATAGCCTTGGCCTTATTTAGTCCAATGTTAAATTTGTGGGATCAGTTAGGCTATGGCTTGATTTTAGGTGGAGCTATGGGCAACGGTATTGATCGCTTTGTTTTAGGCTATGTCGTTGATTTTCTTGATTTTCGCCTGATTAACTTTGCTGTATTTAATGTGGCAGATTCATTTATTAGTATCGGTATTGTTTGCCTGTTAATTGCTTCCTTGCAAAAAACACCGACTTCAACTGGCAGACCCCATTAAACTATTAAGCCTGGGATGATTAATCCCAGGCTATTGATTACAGAAATCCTTGCTCAATCCTATATGCCAAGACTTTATCTATAGGTTCCAGCAATTATGATTTTTTATCTTACACCAGTCACCATAACTGGTGCAAGAGGTCAAGATGCAACGGCGATCGCTAATGACAAACTAGTATTCAGATTATGCACCAAATTTTAATTTAATTGCCTGTGGTAGGAGTTTTTGGCGAACTTGGAGTACTGGGAGAGTTTCCTGGTTCGGTAGTGCTGCCAGGAGTACCAGACTCAGGTGGAGTTGTTGAGCTTCCTGGTTCGGGATTGATTTCAGTAGTACCAGACTCAGGTGAAGTTGGGTTTCCTGGTACAGTACTGCTGCCAGGAGTGCTAGGTTCAGATGGGGTAACGCTTCCTGGTGCTGGAGTTAAGTTGCTAGGAGCGCCAGGTTGAGCTGGGGTAACGGTTCCTGGTTCGGTAGGGCTGCCAGGAGCGCCAGGTTCAGATGGGGTAAGGGTTCCTGATCCTGGAGTTAAGTTGCCAGGTTCAGATGGGGTACCGGTTCCTGATCCTGGAGTGGTTTCGGGAGTGCTAGATCCAGGTGGTGTTTTGGTTCCTGGTCTGGTTCCTGGTGCAGTTGTACTATCTGGAGTAGTGGTGGTGCTACTGGGCGTGCTTTCTGCTGGAGTTGTAGTGCTACTAGGAGCGCTACCAGGGACGACTGCTGTGCCGCCGGGACAGCGGGAGTTGAGCGGAAAATACTCGCACAGAATTTTCATCCCTTCTGGCGACATCTTGATTTCCGTTGGTGCACTAGTAGAGTCGCTACTGGATTGGGCTATGGGGGATTTACTAGATTCGGCTACGGCAATATTAGTGGTGAGAGCCAAAGATAGAGCTGTACCAATCAGGCTCAGAGATTTTCCCATCATTCTAAAATTAACCTCAACGGAACACTCGGCCCATTAAAACAGACAATAAGATTTAGAAAATCTTCCTAAATGAAGATATTTAGGTTTGTTTCAGAATATGTGGATATGTAAAATCGGTAAAAATGAAATCTCTTGTTTTATAATGACTAGTGTTTAAAAATACAAGATTAAAAAATCTAGTTGTAGTTATTGAACTAGTAATAGTAGATAAAACAAGTCTTTGAGAATCGATAAAAAATTTATACCTCTGGAGATAAGTGATAAAAATAACAAATTAATTATAAATATGAAGTAAATTCAAGTATAAAATAGAGCAAAAAGTTCCGTATATCTAATTTATGCTTTGGCTTATGAGTAAAATGATGAAAGACTAACATCTAAATTGTAATTCGCCCGATTCTTCACTAAAAAGTGTGATGTGAATAGCCGATGAGTTCACCCCAACCCCCTCACAAGCCACAAACGTTACTAGGTCAACTGACTCAAGCAGTACATACGATTCAAGCTAGGGTCGATTTTTCCAAATTGGCGCTCAAGCCTAATGCCAAGGTACCGGAACTTTGGGTGCAGGATGCGGGGGCGGATAAGGCAGAGGTATATCCACTGTTGGGCGATCGCTATATTCTAGGTCGTAGCTCTAAATCCAGCGATATCGTCATCCGTAACCCTGTTGTCAGCCAAATTCACCTATCGCTATCGCGGAATTCTACTCAGCGCACACCAGTTTTCATTATCAAAGACGAAAACTCTACCAATGGCATTTATCGTGGCAAGCGTCGTGTCAATTCCCTGGAACTGCGTCACGGCGATATTTTCACGCTGGGTCCCCCAGAACTTGCCGCTTCTGTGCGGTTGCAATACGTCGATCCACCAGCCTGGTATGTCAAAGCTGCAAGTTGGACAGCTTATGGTGTCGGTGGTGTCAGTGCCCTGTTAGCGTTAGTAATTGGCGTTGAATGGCTGAAATTTTCAGTTAAACCTCTACCTACAGCTACACGCGCCCCAGTAGTTGTTTACGCTCGTGATGGAGCCACCCCGCTAAGAGAGCCTCGAACTATCTCTCACGTAGATATAAAGCGATTAGAGGAATTTGGGCCTTATTTGCCTGCTGCTGTGGTGGCTTCAGAGGATAGTCGTTATTACTGGCACTTTGGTGTTGACCCTCTGGGGATTTTACGAGCCGTGTTGATCAATAGCCGTAGCGGAGATGTGCAACAAGGAGCCAGCACTGTTACCCAGCAAGTTGCCCGCAGTTTGTTCCGCGAGTATGTAGGCAGACAGGATACCCTTGGACGCAAATTGCGGGAGGCAGTTGTCGCCCTGAAGTTAGAAACCTTTTACAGCAAAGATGAAATTTTGCTGATGTACTTAAATCGGGTTTTTTTGGGGGGAGATACCTCTGGCTTTGAAGATGCATCCCGGTATTACTTTGAGAAGTCGGCTAAACAATTAACTTTGGCAGAAGCAGCAACATTGGTAGGAATTTTACCAGCTCCCAACGCTTTCGATTTTTGTGGGGATGGGCCAAATAAGCTACAAGCATCTGAATACCGGAATCGCGTGATTAAGCGGTTGCTGGAGATGGGCAAAATTAAACCTGAAGATGCGAACCGAGCTAGACGCTCCACTGTTCAAGTTAGTCCTAAAGTTTGTGAACAGCAAGCTAAGACGATCGCTCCTTATTTTTACAGTTACGTCTTCTCTGAACTTGAATCAATCTTGGGGGAGGGAGCCGCAAAGGAAGGGAATTATATCATTGAAACCCAGCTTGATCCAGCGATTCAGAGCAAAGCAGAATCAGCGTTGCGAAATTCAGTTAACAATGGTGGTAGAAGTTTTAATTTTTCTCAAGGGGCGCTGGTCACCCTTGACTCCAGTACTGGCAGCATTTTGGCAATGGTGGGGGGGACTGATTACAAAAAAAGTCAGTTCAATCGCGCTGTTCAAGCCAAAAGACAACCAGGTTCTACCTTTAAAATCTTTACTTATACAGCCGCTATTCAACAGGGGATTCCAGCATCCAAGAGTTATTCTTGCGCCCCTTTAACTTGGCAAGGCTTTACTTACAAACCCTGTCGTGCTGGTGCTGACACTAGTTTAGATATTGCCACGGGGCTGGCTCTTTCGGAAAATCCGATCGCCCTACGAGTTGCTAGAGAAATTGGGCTGGATAAAGTAGTGGCAATGGCGCAGCGTTTGGGAATAAAGTCAACCCTAGATCCGGTTCCTGGCTTGGTACTAGGTCAAAGTGTGGTCAATGTTTTGGAAATGACTGGTGCTTTTGGCGCTATTGGCAATCGTGGTGTGTCAAATCCTCCCCATGCGATTAACCGAATTTTAGATAGTGGTGATTGCCGTGATCGCAATGATATCAAAACCTGCCGTGTCATCTACTCCTTCGACCAAAATACGGATGCCAACAAACGAGTACTGCCAAATGGTGTAGCCGATGAAATGACTAGTTTGATGCGCGGTGTCATCGCAAGAGGTACTGGTCGTAGTGCTGCCATTGGACTGGGGGAAGCTGGGAAAACAGGCACAACAGATAAAAACGTTGACTTATGGTTCATAGGTTTTATCCCCAGTCGGCGGCTTGTAACTGGTGTTTGGCTGGGAAACGACAATAATTCCCCTACATCTGGTAGCAGTGCCCAAGCAGCTCAGTTGTGGGGAAATTATATGCAAAGAATTACTCGGTAAACGGGTATGGCACATTGGCCACTTATACTGAGCTAGCCCAGTATAAGTACTCAATTACTGATATCCCTGCCAAGGCATAACTTCAAGTTTGCCGCTAGGCTTGAATATCACTTGGAAGTGGGCGAGAGGTTCTTTATTGTTGGGAGCTGCTACATTGGAACCGTAAATAGCGTTGAACATCTTCGGAAGGGGTGTTTCTCGAAAATAGTCAAAGGCAACTTGATTGAGTGGTTCATAGTCAGCAATTACACCATCTTTGTTGACCGCTACCCGGTATTTCAAATCTCGCGTAAAGGTGGGGGTACCACTCCAGGTTTGGCGAACTGTACTATAAAGCTTTTGGTTTAAACCTTCGACTATATTAGAGTCAGTAATTTTTGCACCCACTACCTCTGGCGTCCTCGCATATCCTCGCCAAGGGCTAACTTCTAGCACCCCTTGTGTATTAAATACTACTCGAAATTGGGCGATTGGTTCATTGGAAATGGGAGCGCGGTTAGCTGGATTGTAAAGTACGTTAGGCAGAGGAGTTTGACCTACTCCTAGATTCGCCTCTTTATTCACTGCTTTATAACCGACGATCGCTCCATCTGCTGCTACACCCAGACGATAGATCAAATCCTGTTGCAATCCTGAGCGATTAGTCCAAGCTGGATGAATTTGGTTGTACACTTGACGATTCAATGCACGCAGTTGGGATGGATCAGTAATTTCTGGAACTGTATTTAAAAGTGCTTCTAAATCTTTAACTGCCGGCTTTGCATTAGCTGTAGGCTTTGATGTGGGCGTTGCAGCAGCTATGGGAGTTACAGCAGCTGATGCTGGAGGAGTGATATTGTTTATTCTAGAGCTAGTTTGCTCATCTGGTTTAGGCTGCGGTGGACGCATTTGGGGAGGTGGAATCAAGTTAAAGGCGATCGCTGCTACTGCTAAACTTGACACACCCACAGCAGCAGGAACAGCCTGCCTGATTAAAGCTTGACTAGCACCGCCATAACGTCTGGTAACTGGTTGTAGTTCTAGGGAAAGTTCAGGTAAAGTTTGGCTATCAGCAAAAAACTGATCCACTGCTTCCACTAAATCAAACAACTGCACTGTATTCAAATCTATTTCAATCGGCGGACGTTTGGAATTGTTAGAGTGATCAAACCCCTCTGGAGCACCTTCTGAATGTATAATTAACCTGTGTCGGTTGCTGTCAACTTTCTGAAACTCAACTAGCTCCGATTCCTGGTTATGTGCTTGCGGATTAGGTACACTACTTAAAAATTCTTGGGCATAGCCACTAACAGCCCTCACCAAACTTTCAAAAAATTCCCGCCCTCCCGTTAGGGGTTGATTATAACCAGATAAATAGCATTCTGCATTTACCAATATTGATAATTCCGGGCGCATTTCCTGGAAGTGTGCAGCCCTACTGAGATCACTTAACCCTTCTAAAAGGAGTGTACAATTAGGTAGACTGTACTTACGTTGAATATTCATTCCACTTCACCGTCAAAAAGACTAATCCAGAACCGCTGCATTCCAGCTGTACCAGTACAAAATAGTAATTGTCCTAACAAATTTATTGCTAGCTCATCTAATTTTTCATCAGAACTTAATGCCAGTACACCAGAACGTCGAGCATTCATCCGGCTCTTAAAATGCGTTCTAAACCGTTCTAAGTAATTAGATAGGCGCAAATTCTGTTCTAATGGAATCTGCTTTTCTTCCATTTGTTGACATATCATTAGTAACTGGCGGATGACAACAGTTAAACGCCGCGCTATGTAGCAAGCAATGACCACCAGAGCTTTTGCTTCCATGATAGTTAAAGGACGGCGCATATGCGCTCTTCGTAGCGGGTTAGAGCTACGCATCCGCCATAAATTCACCCTGTCTTTAACAATTCCTTTAAGATCCAACTCTTGAGCAAAAGTTAGGATTGCTTCAGAACCACCAAGCTCTAAAGCTTCAATTGCCAATAAAATTAGGTCAATTTGCAACCGCGTTCTCCGAGGACAGGTCTTGGAAGCGATCGCAGGATCTGGTAAAGTGTCCAAAATCATCGGCAGTGATTCTTGGGTTGAACTGTTGAACGGCGTTAAACTTGCTGAGACATTCATTCTATAAATACCTTGTGCGGTTCCAACAGACTAGGTAAAACAAATTTAAAATCGGTAGCCAAGACTTGGACATTAGACTTGTAGTAGTAGCATGACTACCTGATATATACATTACTTAACTCTTTCTACTCAAAGTTTTCCTTATATTGAAATCAAAGTTTTAAAACATAAGTTAATTCACCTCATTTATTAGTGCAATACCTTTTCTAGCTTGGTTTAGATTCTAATTATCGTCAATCAAAGGCGAAGCTTCAGCCTCGACCCCCAGCGTATGACATTATAGTGTACGATTTTTCAGGTATCTGAAATTGGGCATTGGGGAGCCACTGCGTTGCCGGGGTTCCCCTGGTTGTTCGCGCAGCGTCTCCGACAGGAGAAGCAAGTGGCGTCATTGGGCATTTGTCAATAATCAATAGTTCTTCTTCCCTTGCTTCCCGTGCAACGCCAGTTCCCTCACTCTCCATGCCCCATGCCCCATGTCCCATTCCCCAATCCCTATTTTATGGATTTGAAGTCTCTCGTTCGTGACATCCCAGATTTCCCCAAGCCCGGAATTTTATTTCGGGATATTACTACGCTGCTGCGCGATCCAGAGGGACTGCGCTACACTATTGACTTTTTAACACAAAAATGCAATGAAGCTGGGATCAAGACAGATTATGTCATCGGTATGGAGTCAAGGGGATTCATTTTTGGCTCACCTCTAGCTTATAAATTAGGTGCTGGTTTTATTCCCGTCCGCAAAAAAGGTAAGTTACCAGCAGCAGTTCACTCAATTGAATATCAACTAGAGTATGGTACAGACTGCTTGGAAGTGCATCAAGACGCTTTACACCAAGGTAGCCGAGTTTTGATTGTGGACGATTTGATTGCCACGGGTGGAACTGCGAGTGCAACAGCAAAGTTAGTGCAGAAAATTGGCTGCGAACTAGTAGGGTTTGGGTTTATTATCGAGCTACGGGATTTAGAAGGGCGTAAATATTTGCCAGATGTACCAATTATCTCTCTAATTGAATATTAGTCATTGGTCATTAGATAAAGGACAAAGGACAAATGACATCTACGAGAATTTCCTTGGAGACAGGTCGCGATTGGCTAATCAGGTTAGTCACGAGCGAAACTTTTATTTATGTGGTAAAGCGGGTATTGCAGGCATTACTGACTTTGTTTTTGGCGTCAGCGTTGTCGTTTTTCATTATTCAACTCGCTCCAGGGGATTATGTAGATACACTGCGGCAAAACCCGAAGATATCTCCAGAAAGAATTGAGGAAATAAAGCGGCAGTTTGGTCTGGATAAGTCTTGGCCAGAGCAATTTTGGCTATGGCTATGGCGAATCTTGACAAAAGGGGATTTTGGCACGAGTTTTATTTATCAACGTTCAGTGGCATCGCTTTTGTGGGAACGGGTACCAGCGACTTTGCTATTAGCGATCGCATCTTTAATTGTCACATGGGCGATCGCCATCCCTCTAGGGATTTTTGCTGCTGTTAATCAAAATAAGCTATCAGACCGAATTTTACAGGTGATTAGCTACGCCGGACAAGGCTTTCCTAGTTTCATCACTGTCTTAGCGCTGCTGGTTTTAGCCCAACTCACCTCGCCTTTATTCCCAGTGGGTAGTATGACTAGCATTAATCACTCAGAACTAACGTGGTTTGGCAGAATCTTAGATGTCGGCTGGCACATGATTTTACCCACGATCGCCCTCTCAATTACTAGTTTTGCTGGTTTACAACGCATCACTCGTGGCGAATTATTGGATGTGCTGCGTCAAGATTACATCCAAACGGCTCGTGCCAAAGGTCTACCAGAAAACCGCGTGATCTACGTTCATGCTCTCCGCAATGCGATAAATCCCTTAATTACCTTATTGGGTTTTGAATTAGCTGGTTTATTAAGCGGTGCTTTCATTGCTGAATATTTCTTTAACTGGCCCGGTTTAGGGAGATTGTCTCTACAGGCTTTACAAGCTCAAGATTTATATTTGTTAATGGCAAGCTTGGTAATGGGCGCAGTGTTGCTGATTGCTGGTAATTTAATCGCCGATTTAATGTTAAAAGCAGCCGATCCTCGCATTCGCCTAGAAAATCTCAATTAGTCATTCCCCATTTCTCCCCATCTCATCTCCATGCTGTCCGAAGTCTATTACTTGGTGCGCTCAACAACTGACGGTAATTATCTCATAGCTCGTCCTGACACCGAAACATCAGGTTATTTATTGCTGTTTAAGGAAAACTTTGATGCCCTTAGCTATCTCAACACCCATGCGGCAGAAGTGGCAAATCGCTTTACTGTAGAATCTATTGCGCGTACACAGTTGGGAAACTTGCTCAAACGCTGGGGTTTTAGCGGTGTGGGTATTGTGACTGACCCGTTATTGCCTAAAGTTGAGTTTTTGCAGCACAGTTAAATTTATGGATTAGCGTAGACGCTTCTTCGCTTGTCGTCAGACATCGCTTGCTAATTTGTTTAACGTAAATAATTGTGCGATCACCGAGTAACCTCTCGTAGACATCGCGCAATTAAAAGTAGTTTTGCCAATAATAAGAAATTACAGCAATTTTGCGAACTTGTGTTATGTAAATAAGGATGCGTAGGCGTAGCTCGTCGTAGACATCGCACAAGTAAAATCAGGCAATATGGGTGAATTCAATTCATCACCATTGAACAACGTAGCAACTAACTTTAAACTTGCTTGTTCGCGTCGATATACTTCCACCTGTTGCTTGCGCCAATCCACAATCCAATATTCTCTGACACCTCTTGCTGAGTAAAGCTTTAGTTTAAGTTCCCTATCTCGCTTTTCATTCTCAATACCGAAAGATAGCATTTCTACTACCAGTTCTGGCGCACCAGTCAAATGCCCCGCATCGTCCAAAAGTAGAGGCAATCTTTCATTACTAGCCCAGACAACATCAGGAATCACATTATTATCGCCAAAAATTATTCCTGGAGCAGTCACAACTTCTCCCAGACCACTAGCCTGTGACCAAATATCTAAAAAAGTTCTAATTCTGACACAAGTTTTTTGATGATTCCAGTGAGGCGCTCTGGTCACAAACAATTCTCCGTCAATAAGGGACTTCCAAGAAATAAATTATCCAAATAAACGAACCACAGAGACACAGAGAACACAGAGGAATAAAAACGAGAGAGTTTTTTCGCCAGTTTTTTGAGTATTTTTTTATTTGGAAGTCCCTAATTTCATAACGGTTTCCGTTATCTGGAAACAACTCTAAATCGGCGGTAGTCCAGCACACTCTCTCAGATATCGGCTGGTTCATAAACTATGACTATTGAAGGATTTACCAATCTTAATCTGAGATTGACAATATTTATTTAGCCCGCGCAGGCGGGCTTGGTTTGTCTAGCCGCATTCAGTCTGTCGAAGTCTTTACACTACTACCTTTTCTAAACTCAACTTAGAACGCTTCACTTGCTCAGGAATCGCCACGGGATAATCTCCGGTGAAGCAGGCAGAACAGAAACTATTGGTGTCTTCTCGTGTCGCTTCTAACATTCCTTCCCAACTGAGATAGGCGAGGCTGTCTACTTCCAGTTGCTTGGCAATTTCTGCTACTGACTTGGTAGCAGCAATCAGCTGATCCTGAGAATCGGTATCGATGCCATAGAAGCAGGGATGAGTTACAGGTGGGGAGGAGATTCGCATATGTACCTCTACTGCACCTGCATCACGCAAGGTTTTGACTAGTTTACGGCTGGTAGTACCCCGGACAATCGAGTCGTCTACGATGATCACTCGTTTACCCGCCAGCACATCTTTGAGGGGGTTGAGTTTCATGCGGATACCTGACTCACGCATGGTTTGGGTTGGTTGAATAAAGGTTCGCCCAACGTAGCGATTTTTAATCAGTCCTTCAACGTAAGCGACACCAGACGCTTGGGAAAATCCAATAGCAGCAGGGATACCAGAATCAGGAACACCAAAGACAATATCGGCATCTACAAAAGACTCTGCTGCTAGTTGCCGCCCTAACCGCATCCGATAGCTGTACAAACTCTCGTTGTGCATGACGCTATCAGGGCGGGCAAAGTAAATCATCTCAAAGATACACAATTTCCGCTCGGACTGTTGACTCCAATGATAGGAAGCCAAACCTTCTTCAGTAATCCAAACTAATTCACCTGGTTCTACGTCTCGCAGGTATTCGGCTCCAATGATATCTAAACCACAAGTCTCCGAAGCCAAAACGTAACGGACTGGATTACTAGCTAAAGTGCCAATTACTAGGGGGCGAATGCCATTGGGGTCACGGACACCCATAACGCCGTTAGGGGTGCCAATAACTAAACTAAAGGCTCCTTGGCAACGATGGAATGCCTGAATTGCACCTTCTAGCCAATCTGCACCAGCATTGATCGCTTCTGCGATCGCAAAAGCGATCATTTCTGAGTCTGTTGTTGTGACTAAGTTGTATTTTTTCTCAAGCAACTCTTGACGCAGTTGCACTGTATTGACTAAATTGCCATTATGTGCTAAGGCTAATGACCCTAAACGGGTTTCCAGCACTGCGGGTTGGGCATTAACTTTGCGGCTAGAACCTGTGGTGGAATAACGAGTGTGGCCAACAGCAAGGCTACCAGGCAATTGCTCCAAGATGGATTCATTAAAAACTTGAGACACCAAGCCCATATCTTTGTAAAGATGTACTTGTGTTCCCTCAAAGGTAGCAATACCGGCTGATTCTTGACCCCGATGCTGGAGGGCATACAATCCAAAGTAGGTCAGTTTAGCAACGTCTTCTGCTGGTGCGTAGATGCCAAAAACACCGCAAGCTTCTTCTGGCTTGTCAGGCTGATTTTCATGACTATTGATTGGGTTGTTGATCTGCTCGGGGTATTCATCCGAAGTGACAGAATGAATAGAAATCATGCTAGCTTTGCTCCTGGTGGGGGGGGTCAATCAATTTTGGATTTGAGATTTATAATTTTGGATTGACCGCACCCTAGTAGGAATGCGGCTTGGGATTTGGGAGTGGCTATTTTTAAATTTGTTTGCCTCACTAGGAGCAAGACAGGAACCAGAAGAAACACCCCCAATCCAAAATCTAAAATTCAAAATCTAAAATCGGTAGTTAAGTCACTGGGATTATATAGATGGTAGCGAAGTTCTTAACAAATCTTTAACCATCCATTAAAACAGTACCGTAATTGTGATCAGGGACGCTAATAAAAGAGTTAGGAGTTAGGAGTGAAGAGTTATGCTTTTTATTCCCAACTCCTCAGTTTCAGCTCCTAACTTCTTTAACTGGAGGTAGTAGTGTGGATGGCAAGACGTCTGGCGATCGCATGGGAATAGCGATCATTCATATCTTCGATCCTAACTTTGATTAAGGCTTGGTTATCAGTAGTGAAAACCCCCAAACCCGTCTGAAAATTGCCAACTATACCCAGTTTTTGCCACTCTTGACCCAGATGTTCCTGTAAGTATGATTCCCAAATTTCTTGTTGTTCTGATGCTATAGAAACTAAAATCCTGGCACCACCTTCGGCAAACAGCACCTCATCAAGGCGAGGTAGTGACTGGGTTGGTGCTATTTCTAAATTGATTTCGGCACCAAGGTTGCCAGCAATACAACATTCGGCTAGAGCGATCGCCACCCCTCCCTCAGCACAATCATGGGCTGAACGGACCCAACCATTACGAATTCCTTCACGACAAACTTTCTGGACGCGGCGTTCCAAGTCAAAATCTACCCGTGGCGGCTTTCCGGCAACAGTACTGTGGATAGTGGCTAAATACTCAGATGCTCCCAAACTGATTTTGGATGCCAGAGGCAATCCGAGAAGATAAATCACATCGCCAGATGCTTGCCAACCTTGACCACAAATTTTGGTTATATCGGGAATCAAGCCTACCATACCCACAACCGGAGTGGGATAAATGGGTTGCGGAATGCCTTGGGAATCGAGGGTTTCATTGTACAAAGAGACATTTCCGCCTGTGACGGGTGTTGCCAATTCTCGACAAGCTTCTGCCAAACCGCGACAAGCTTCTGCCAATTGCCAGTAACCAATCGGTTTTTCTGGAGAGCCAAAATTCAGGTTATCTGTCACCGCCAGAGGTTCTGCACCCACACAGCTAAGATTGCGTGCAGCTTCTGCCACCACTGCCTTAGCTCCTTCGTAAGGGTCAAGATAAACATAACGAGGATTGCAATCTACTGTTGCTGCTACCCCTAATTTTAAATTTTGGATTTTGGATTTTAGATTGGGGATTTCTTCAAGCGGGCGCAAACGGATAACAGCCGCATCTGCACCACCTGGCAGGATTACTGTATTATTTTGTACTTGATGGTCATACTGACGATATACCCAGTTTTTAGAAGCGATCGTGGGTGTATCGAGCAAAGTTAAGAGAATATCATTCCAAGTTTGCAGGCGTCCTTGGAGTTCTATTCCAGTAGTTGTGCAAGGAGGTAAGGAATCAGGAGTCCATTCCCAAGCTTGACGCGCATATTCTGGGGGTTCCGTCAACAAATCCCGGTGATAAAGTGGGGTATTTTCCGCCAAAGCTTCAGCGGGAATTTCTGCTGCTACTTCACCCTGGAAGAGAATCCGCACGATGGGTTCAGCAATTACTGTACCGGCAACAACAGCATGAAGTCCCCAACGGTGGAAAATGTCGATTAATTCTTGCTCACGCCCTTTATGGGCAACGAACAGCATCCGTTCTTGAGATTCCGAAAGCAGATATTCATAGGGAACCATCCCCGTTTCTCTTGCGGGAATCTTATCTAAATCTAGTTCAATTCCCACACCGCCTTTTGCCGCCATCTCTGAGGTAGAACAGGTGATCCCGGCTGCTCCCATATCCTGGGCGGCGATAACTGCACCTGTCTTAAACGCCTCCAGACAAGCTTCAATTAACGACTTTTCCAAAAAGGGGTCGCCCACTTGCACAGCAGGACGGTCATCCATTGACTGTTCGCTCAATTCTGCACTAGCAAAACTTGCGCCTCCCATACCATCGCGTCCTGTGGTGGAACCGACATACAACACAGGGTTACCTAAGCCAGATGCCCCAGATTTGACAATTTCTAACGTTTCCATCAACCCCAGCGCCATAACGTTCACCAGAGGATTACCAGAATAAGCAGGATCAAAGTAAACTTCGCCACCAACGGTGGGCACTCCCACACAGTTGCCATAATGGGCAATTCCTGCAATTACACCAGTAAATAACCTTTGGGTTTTGGCATCTTCGAGGGAACCAAAGCGCAGCGAGTTCAATATCGCAATGGGACGCGCACCCATTGTAAAAATATCTCTGAGAATGCCTCCTACTCCGGTTGCCGCTCCCTGAAAGGGTTCGACAGCTGAAGGGTGATTGTGGGATTCAATCTTAAAGGCTAGTTGCAGTCCGTCACCCAAATCTACAACCCCAGCATTTTCACCAGGTCCTACGAGGATGCGGGACCCTTCGGTAGGAAACTGTTTGAGTAAAGGTCGAGAATTTTTGTAACAGCAATGCTCTGACCACATTACGCCAAACATTCCCAGTTCAGCTTTGTTGGGATGACGCCCTAAGCGATGGACAATTTCTGCGTATTCTTCTGGTTTTATACCTTCAGCAGCGATTTCTTGGGGGGAAAAGGGAGCAGGAGATGTGGCGGTCATGGAAATAATGCACCAATTGTACAGAGCATTATTCTATCGATTTACTTGACCTCTAAATGCAGATATAGGATTGTTCATCGCTAGATGCTACAGATTGGCTGAATAAATAAATCTACTTAGGGACTTCCAGAGAATAATTTATCGAGCAAGTAGGGGTACAGCACCGATTAAATATCTGTTTCACCGAAAGTCTGTGGATGCCATACCCCTAAATTTGGGTCTTTTTTTAATTGGAAGTCCCTAAAGATAAATATTGTAATATGTCTAAAGATAGATTGTTTTAAATCCTCAAATACTGGTAATTGTACTGATGATTATAAAGTAATAAAATTTTCTTTCCTTGTAACGTGCATAGGTGATTTCCAGATAATGAAAATGGCTATCAGTCTGTCAAATGACCCATAAGAAGGCAGAAAAATCAGAGGATGCGATGGTCGCGAAGCAAACCGCCTTCGGCGGCAAGGGCGGAGTTGGGATCAGTATCAGCAACAGTAACAAACTTGATACTGGTGATGTATAAGACAGTATGTTCGGCATTGGTACTGGCGGGAACGGCGGTATCGCTCCCGGCGGTGCTGGGACTGGCATCCAGAACAGTAAAAATGGCACCATCACTACAGGATCAGACAACGACACAATTACCGATTATGGCAACAGTTCTGGAAAAAACGCCACCGCCTATGGCATCTTCAACGACGGAATAATTGATACTGGCAATGGTTCTGACAAGCTTACCGGACAGGCTACAGCAACAATTGGTGGTATTGCCTATGGCATTTATGGACAAGGAATAATTGATACTGGCAATGGCAATGACGAAATTATTGCCATCAGTATCCTAAATGGAGTTCAACAGAAAGTCACTATCGGTGGCGGTATCAAGATTGCTCTAGGCAGTGGTGATGACTACTTCAAAGGATTCGGTGTTGCGAAGGTTGATGGTGGGGACGGTTTTGACACCCTTGATCTGAAAGCTTTCAATCGCTCTCAACTGAGCGTATCTGGTGTTATTTCTGGCAATCCCCTTAAAAGTGCCAACATCACTTTTAATAACAATGGGAACTTTATTAGCTTATCTACCACTGGCTTTGAGAAATTTATCTTTGCAGATAGCTCTTTCTGCTACAGTACTTTGGTAAACGGGGCATAGGTTTGTTAACTATCTCGCCTTATATACCTGTATGGAGGATGTCACTTCCTCTATCTCGTGTTTTAACCCCTGAGTGTCTAATAGGTGTAATTTGCTCTTAATCTGAAAAAGCATCTACCAGCGTATATATTCTTAGCTCCAAACTTGCATAGATTTACTGTAACTCAGGGATTACTCGCCTATATGCAGTTTAGCTGTAACAATAAAGTGACGAAAATCACACGGATCTATGATTAGGATCGTCTCCCTGCGCTTGTGAAGTAGGCATAATTAATGACAACTGAACTCTAGCCGAGTCATTAATAGGGAACACACTTAATTGCCGACAGCCTTAATCAAAGACTGTCGGTTTTTTATGTCCGTATATCCTTCATCCTTTGAGAAATGCCCCATAAATATACCTATTGAACAAGAATTCACCTATTCTAAATACAAGAGCAAAGCCGGAGACTCCGAAAGCTGCGGTCAGAATCAAAATGCCAAGCGACTTGCTAGCGCTGCGGTATCTGCTTTTTTGGTCAGAATTCATGGCTTTATTCTGACTCCTGAATTCTTTCTTGATAAATTTCCCCACAACTGGTTGGTAACTTGACAAAGATTTTGCCAGAGCCACTACCAAATGTGGGGAGGGTATGATCAAATTGGGGATCTTATGCCTATTGAGTGCTAATATCTTGCACTCACTTTAGTAGACCAGAAGTATACTCCTAGAACCAGCACATACTTTGTATTAAGACATTGCTTGAATGATGTAATCAAAGTAGGGTGCTGCTTGGGCAGTGTCTTCCGCACTCAGTAAGCTAAGGGAGGCTGTTTTGAGAGAATTGATCGCTTCTACCATTCCAGGCACGGGAACGCCCAATGAATTGTACATTTCCCGCACGCCAATCAAACCGATTTTTTCAATTGGCTCTTTGTCGCCGGCAAGCACACCATAAGTAATTAGACGTAAGTACCAGCCAAAGTCACGGATACATAGAGAGCGCTGACGTTCTCCGTAAGCATTACCTCCGGGGGAGATAAAATCAGGACGCTTCTGCCAAAGTTGTTTGGTTGCTTCCTGAACTATCTTTTTTTCGTTTTCGGCTAAGGTAGCCGCAATCCGCGTCCGTTGTACGCCGGTTTGCAAAAAGTCTTTGATATTTTTAAGTTCGCCACTGCTGGGATAACGCAGTTCGTCGTCGGCTTTGAGAATAACTTGGCTAATTACAGTCATGATTATTGAAATCACCTGAAATATTATCTGTTAGTTTAGCGAGTCGGAGGTACACAAGTGAAGGGATAGGAGCTACTTATGTATTGAATTTATCTGTTTGGGGAGATGAGGGAGGTGAGGAAGCAGGGGAACAGGGAGCATGGAGCAGGGGGGAAAGAGGTAGTTTATTATATCATTCTCCCCCTTAGAAGAGCAGCACCCTGCCTCTGGAGCTTCTTACTAATGCCCCATGACGCCACTTGCTCCACTTTGGGAGACCCCAGACGCTCGCGGACTCGCTAACGCAACTCTTAGAGACGCTGCACGAACGCTATGCGCGGCATCGTCTCCCCTTCTCACATTGGGAGAGGCTAACGCCTGCCGTAGGATGCCCAAAGGGCTGTAGGGAGAAGACCGCAGTGGCTCCCCCATGCCCAATATACTAATAACTAATAACTAAAATGATTTGGCAACAGGGTGAATTAATTGAAGTGACGATCGCTAACCTGAGTGATACAGGCGATGGTGTGGGACGCGCTGATGAGCGTGTAGTGTTTGTCCCAGATACTGTACCAGGCGATCGCGCCATTGTCCGCTTAGTACACGTTAAACCCAAATTCGCCCACGGGAAGCTCCAGCAGCTATTGTCACCATCTCCCTACCGGATTCGACCTAGTTGTATTGTGGCGGATAAGTGCGGTGGTTGCCAGTGGCAGCAGATTAATTATGATTACCAGCTAGCAGCCAAGCAAAATCAAGTTATCCAAGCTTTGGAACGCATTGGCGGTTTTGTCCAACCACCGGTAGATCCGGTACTTGCCGCCCCTTCTGCTTTAAACTACCGTAATAAATCTACATATCCTCTGGGCACATCGGCAACAGGACAGGTACAAGCTGGTTACTACCAAAAAGGTAGTCACCAATTAATTAATTTAAATCAATGTCCAGTCCAAGACGCGCGATTAAATCCCTTACTTGCCGAAGTTAAGCAGGATATCCAACAACGGGGTTGGCAAATTTATGACGAACAGCGCCACCTTGGACAAATTCGCCATCTCAGTTTACGCATTGGCCGACACACAGGAGAAATGTTGCTGACTTTGGTGGTGAAGAACTGGAATTTATCAGGAATTGAAACTCAAGCCCAGGAATGGTTAAAGCGCTATCCCCAGTTAGTGGGAGTGTCGCTCAATCGCAATAGCGATCGCACAAATGCTATCTTTGGATCACAAACCCGTTGCATCGCTGGAGTCCCACACCTGCGTGAAAATTTTGCTGGATTGGAATTTAAAGTGCGCCCAGATACATTTTTCCAAGTTTATACAGAAACAGCAGAGGCACTATTGCAGGTAATTCAATCAGAACTCAATCTTCAAGGGCATGAGTTGCTAGTTGATGCCTACTGTGGTATTGGGACTTTAACTTTACCCCTCGCCAAAAAAGTACGTATTGCTACAGGGTTAGAAGTGCAACCAGCAGCAGTGGAACAAGCTATTTTGAATGCCCAGCGTAACGGAATTGATAATGTGACTTTCCTTGTCGGGTCAGTAGAGAAATTGCTGCCAAAAATGGGCACAATACCAGAAGTAGTAATACTCGATCCGCCACGTAAGGGGTGCGAGCGGGCTGTCATCGAGACTTTACGGCAACTGAAACCATCTAAGATTGTTTACGTCAGCTGTAAAGTAGCCACCCTCGCCCGCGACCTAAAATTACTTTGTCAAGATGGGCAGTATACTATCACACGGGTACAACCTGCTGATTTTTTTCCTCAAACGGCTCATGTTGAAGCTGCCGCCTTTCTTGTGCTATCACATTTGGATAAGGATAGTGATTCCTTTACAAAAACTGAAATTTGAAATTTTTAGTCTAGTGCATACTAAAGATGCTAAAATTGAATTAAGCTAAAAATAGAAATTCATTTTGTTTAAATAAATTCAAGTTGCATAGCCTCTTAAAAATATGAATTGGATTGTGTAAATTACAAATCGGCAATTAATTAGAGTATGCCAATACTCTGTCAAATTACTAGCATCTTTTTAAGTTGCGGAATTCATTATCAAAACTATTCCAGCCGTTTTATATCTAAACAATTTCAACTCATACTATAAAGCTAATGCTCCCTAGCATTTTCAAAATTTAGTTTTAAAGACGCAAGTTTGAAGGCAGCATGACCACCTCAAGTTTTATCAGGGTGCCTGTAATAGCAAACTGATGTCTAGCTAACTGAAAGCTATGGGGTTTCTCTTGTGATTACTATTTCACTTCGTCCAGTTGGACGTTATTGGGGCACTATTAGTTTTGCCTCAACCCTCTACCTTTGTCCAATATTAGATTTACTGTTGGCAGAAATCCCAGCAAAATTACAAGCAGAACTGCGGCTAGGACTTCAAGAAGCCTTAGTAAACGCAGCTAAACATGGCAATAATCTTGATCCAAGTAAAACAGTTGTAGTGCGTTTTTCCTTAATAGATAATCAATATTGGTGGATAATATCAGACCAGGGTAGCGGCTTTACTCCTTCATCTACTAGTGATGAGGAGCCAACAGACTATTTACCACCAGATGAATCAGAAAGTGGTCGTGGTTTATGTCTTCTGCATCAAATTTTTGATCAGGTAGAGTGGAACCGCAAAGGCACAGAATTGAGACTTTGTAAACAAATGGAAAATCGTCCCCGTTTATCTCTGCGACGGTAGCAGATTTTGGAGTTAAAAGTTGATCTCATTCCCATGCTTTGCATGGGAACGCTTATCTAGAGGCTCTGCCTCCCTAAAGGCATTCCTTGGCAGCAGCCTACGAACGAGAGGTTGATAGTTTTTGGGAGGTCAAAAACGAATATATCGGGGACTTGCAAAACCAAATTTTATTTCATCATAACAAAGGTTTCAGCATACTTGCGACCACCAAGACGCAGACTAGAATTAGGAGTTAGGAGTTAATAATTTAAAACTTTTAACTCCTAACTTTTAACTTTTTCCGTGAGTTGGACAGGGAGGGGCAGAAATAGAGCGATCTAACCAACCGACTGCTTGTTCTAATCTAGCTTGAGCTTCTTGTGGCTGATTTTTTAAAAGATACACAATAGCTGCTGCCACTTGTTCATTGGCGCGAGAATTGCGGTTAGACTTGAGGCGATGCCAATCGTTAGGGGAGATGCTTAGTCTTTCCATGAGGGCTTGAGCTAGTTCCAGAGTACTAAGTTCATTCAGTTGACTGGTTTTCGGCAGCTGAGTAGATTGAGACATAATTATGAGTGCTGAGTGCTAAGTGCTGAGTGCTAAGTCAAAAACTCATAGTTTTAATTTTGACTATTGGCAGACTCGCATTTAATCTTAGTTTACTACTTGTACATGAAGCCGTCTAAACAATCACAGCCATCAGGGGAAAATCCACAACCAGATTTTGAACAAGAATTGGAGGAAGTAGAGCGATCGCTCCTATCCTTAAAAGAACGTTATGATCAAGTGCAAAGCGATCGCCAACAACAGGCACAATGGCAACAGCGCCGCGATCAACTAAAGCACAATAAATCTCAGACACCAGAAATCAAAGCAGAGTTACGGCAAATTCAACAGCAGTTGGAAATGCTAGAACTAAACTTAGAAAGCCAGTTATTTTCTTGGCGTAGCCTCAAAAAACCTTTCTGGCAAGTCGTCCGCTTTGGTGGAATGGGCGTTATCATAGGCTGGATATTAAAGTCTTATGCTGGATAATCCCAATTTTGGATTGGGTTAGCCCGTTAACATTCTTTAATATCTGTACTTTTTACGTTGATGGAATACAAGTTGTAAAATATGGTAAATCGACGGATTGCAGAAATATTGCGAAGTGGTCAACCTGATGAGTCTCTCCAAATTCAAGGCTGGGTGCGGACAAAGCGCGAGTCCAAAGGGTTTGCTTTTATTGAAGTCAATGACGGCTCATCACTAGCTAATTTGCAAGTCGTGATTAATCAGGATTTGCCAGATTATGAAGCTATATTAAAAAAATTAAATACAGGTGCTGCTGTTGAGGTAACAGGGGTACTAGTGGCTTCTCTTGGTAAAGGACAGCGAATTGAGTTGAAAGCCGAGACGGTGAAAGTCTACGGTGAAGCCGATCCCGATACATATCCCCTGCAAAAGAAACGCCATTCCTTTGAGTTTCTGCGAACCATTGGACATTTGCGATCGCGGACTAATTCCTTTGGTGCAGTTTTCCGCGTCAGAAATGCTTGTTCTACAGCAATTCACCAATTTTTCCACGAAAGAGGCTTTCTGTGGGTACACACTCCGATCATCACTGCTAGTGATTGTGAAGGCGCAGGTGAACTTTTTAGCGTTACCAGTTTAGATTTAAAGAATATTCCCCGCACAGAAAACCAAGCAGTAGATTACAGCCAAGACTTTTTTGCTAAACCCACATATTTAACAGTTAGCGGTCAGTTAGAAGCGGAAGTTATGGCGATGGCGTTTTCTAACGTCTACACATTTGGCCCTACCTTCCGTGCAGAAAATTCCAACACCTCGCGCCACCTAGCAGAATTTTGGATGGTTGAGCCAGAAATGGCTTTTTGTGACTTAGAAGGCGATATGGATTTAGCTGAGGCGTTTCTCAAACACATTTTTAAATATGTGTTGGAAACTTGCCCAGAAGATATGGAATTTTTCAATGAACGTATTGATAAATCTGTGTTGGCAACAGCCGAAAATATTATTAATAATCAGTTTGAACGCTTAACTTATACAGAAGCCATCAAACTTTTAGAAAAAGTTGATGTTAAATTTGAATATCCTGTAAGTTGGGGTTTAGACTTACAATCAGAACATGAACGCTACCTAGCTGAACAATTATTTAAAAAGCCTGCGATCGTTACAGATTATCCAGCGCAAATCAAAGCATTTTATATGCGTTTAAACGACGATGAAAAAACCGTCCGCGCAATGGATATTCTTGCACCCAAAATTGGCGAGATTGTTGGCGGTTCCCAACGGGAAGAACGCTTAGAAATCTTAGAACGCCGTGTGTTAGCGCAAGGATTAAAGCCAGAAGATTTGTGGTGGTATCTCGATTTACGTCGTTACGGTACTGTTCCACACGCGGGTTTTGGCTTGGGTTTTGAACGACTCGTGCAATTCATGACGGGGATGGGAAATATCCGCGATGTGATTCCGTTCCCGCGTGCACCGCAAAGTGCTGAGTTTTAGTTTGAGAATTTAAAATCCAGGCGATTAGAAATCGCGTCTACACAAACCAAGTCCGTCTGTGCGGAGTAATAAAAACTTTTAAACCCGCGATCGCGGGTTTTGCTTTTATAGCCGTGTATTTTAGAAAGCGATTAGTTAAAATTAAGGTTTTTAAATCTCCTTTTGTAAAACTTTAATTTGCTCAATAGATAATTCAGTAACTTGAGCAATTTGCTCTACATTCATTTCAATTCGCAACAAATTTAAAGCCAACTTTCTTGTTGTTTCTGCTTTACCTTGTGCTTTACCTTTGGCTTCGCCTTCTTCTAGGATTTCTTGATAAATGACTGATTCGCGCATAATCTCAATCCTTAAAATCTTCCTAATTACATCTTTTTTTAATACCAGACCTGCTAGAATGCCACTGGCAGCAGCTATATTTCTTTGTAGCTGGCGATCGCTAATTGCTTCAACTGCTTTGGCTACTTGGGTTAATACCATTGTAGGATCGTTTGTCTGACTTAGCACCACAAAGGGTAATAAACCTGGAATACTCATAAACCTGTCTGTAGGTTGTTCCCAAAGGCGTATTATCTCAAACTCATGATAAGTGTTGTTTAATCTAAATTTTCTATTGAAGAAAATTTTCTGAGGTATTTTTAGAATTTAGTCTGGGGATAGCATCAAAATGTATTTGACAGAATATCTACTTGAAAACGCAGGACCAATTGCAAATTTAGATATAAGTTTGCCATTTAATGAAGATGGAAAACCTCAGCCTTTGGTTTTAGTTGGGGTCAATGGTTCGGGGAAAAGCATATTTATTTCATATATTGTTGATGCACTGACTGAATTTGCTAAAACTGCTTATCAAGATATATTAGTTGGACAACAACCCATGTATTCTCCATATTTCAAGATCACAGGTGGTATAAATCAGAAAGTATATTCAGAATATAGTATTGGGTTACTAGAATTTTCCAAAAATGATAAAAAATACTGCTACGTGGATAAATCTGGAAATCTTGATCCTAATACATATAATCAAAATAGACGAGAGCGATTTCAATCTGTAGCATCATGGACTATAGATCAAAATCAGAAATTGATTGCACCAGAAGATAAAAAAGCTTTTGAAGATTTTTTTAGAACAAATGCTATTTGTTACTTTCCTCCCAGTCGAAAAGAACTTCCACACTGGTTGAACCGCCACAGTCTATCTGATGAGTTAAAGTTTCTTATCGAGCCAAAGTTTACTGAGAGACTGGGTAAGCCGATTTTTATTGACAGTAGTGTGCAAGAAAATAAAATTTGGTTACTCGATGTTTTCCTTGATTGCATGATGGAAATTGAAAATGTTGAAGGTAATTTAAGTGTTAAAGGAAATATAAATGAGAAAGTTTTATTAAATAAAAGCCGACAGAATGTTGAGATTATTTTAAAGCAGGTGCTTCAAGATAATTCAGCTAAATTTGCAGTTAATTATCGAAGTACTAATCAATTTCGTTTATGTATTACTAAAAATAATTTGATAGCTATTCCTAGTTTAGATGCTCTATCTTCCGGTCAATCTATACTTTTTAATATGTTTGCGACAATAATTCGTTACGCTGACAAAGGAGATATACATAAAAGTATCAATTTAACAGAGATTGAAGGAATTGTAATCATTGATGAAATTGATGTTCACTTACATACAGAATTACAATATAAGGTTTTACCAAAATTATTAAAACTATTTCCTAGAGTTCAATTTATTATTACATCTCACTCTCCATTGTTTCTACTCGGTATGGAAGAAGAATATGGTGAGCAAGGATTAAAAATTCTTGAAATGCCTAAAGGGGATTTTATATCAACAGAGCGTTTTTCCGAGTTTAAACATTCTTTTACTTATTATAAGCAAACCAAAGCATATGAAGATGAATTAATAAAAACTATCAAACCTTACACAAGACCTATCCTGATTACTGAAGGTAAAACAGATGCTCAAATAATACGTGTTGCTTAGCATAAGCTTTATCCAAATGAAGAAATTAATTTTGACATTGTACCATCAGGTATTCAAATTGATGAATCCAAAAGAGAAGGTAATGCTGATGCCGTCAGAAGGACATTGGAATTTATTGCAGGAGTAACATCACAACCGATTATTGGTTTATTTGATAATGATAGAGAAGGTAATGAACAATTTAAGGGATTAAATAAATCTTGCTTTGAAGATTATGATATATCTAAAGAATCTAGAAAGCACCGTTCAAAGGATGCTTGGGGGTTTTTATTAACTATTCCAATCTCACGTTCCAAATTTGTAACTTCAAATGATATCACACAAAGATATTTAGTTATTGAACATTATTTTTCGGACGATTTGCTCAAAAATTTCAACAAATATGGTCAAAACATTCTTGGAACAGAAGTGTTTAAAATAATGGGAGATAAAGATAGTTTTGCCACTGATGTAGAATCTTTTGATGTTTCAGAGTTTGAAAACTTTAGACAATTATTTGAAAAGCTTAATAATTTACTTCAATCGGTACAAAATTCATAGAAATAAAAGCTTAGTAGTATTGATAACATCTGATTACAAATGCTACTAAATAGAGGTAAAAGTTGTAAATACTTTCTTGCTTGCCTACGTGGGATAAGTGACGCTAGTGTTAAAAGAATTGTACGTAAAATCCTTATTCCATAAGTCGAGTAGGAAGCTAGAATGGCAATTTTGAATAAATAAGTAAAATCTAATACTGTTATTTTAGATAATAGACGCACCCAAACTTGTATCCAGATTCGTATTCCTAAAGACTTGCATGAGGAACCAGTGATTTCACGACTGGTTCTCTCACTATGGGGTCACAATAATTATTGCTGATGCTCAGGTAAGCACAAACGTGCCACAACATAGTTGCTTCCATCTACAACTGCGAAGTACTGTTTCCCAGATTGAAAGCGCCTTAACTTACCTGGATGAGTTGGATTTAGAAGTTTTGCACCAATCCAGTCCTGAAGAAGATGGGTAGTAATCAATTTTTGATTTCGGATTTTGGATTTTAGATTCATAATCCAAAATCCAAAATTTAAAATCGGCTATGCCATTTGATTTTCAATCGCCCACCGCGCTAGTTCAGTGCGGTTGTGTAGATTGGTTTTGCCCAACATATTGGACACATGGCTTTCAACTGTACGCTGACTAACATTGAGTTCTTCAGCAATTTCCCGGTTAGCTAAACCCCTAGCGACAAACTGGACTACTTTCAGTTCGGTTGGGGTTAACTGCACATCGAAGGGAACCTGGATGCGGGAACTGTTTTCGCCTCCTTTTGCTTGGTGTTCTTTCCAACGGATAGTTTGTTTCAGCGAGGATTCAACTTGTGCTACGAGTTCTTCTGGTTCAAAGGGTTTGACCATATAAACATCAGCACCTTTATTTAAACCCTTAACTCGGTCTGCACTTTGTCCCTTAGCTGAAAGGAAAAGAACCGGAATCCAGCTGGTGCGTTCGTTTTGCCGGACTTGTTCCACAAAAGTATATCCGTCCATTTCCGGCATCATCACGTCGCAGATAATCATGTCTGGAACATCTTGCTCTAAAATTTCCAGAGCTTCACGTCCATTTTCGGCGGTGATGACTTCGTATCCCCGGAATTCCAAGTAATCCTTCACCAGCAAGATGAGGTTAGGGTCATCATCAATCAATAGAAGTCGTTTGTGATCTTTCATGCTGGGCTCTTTCATAGCAGTGGCACTTGTCGCGCTTCGGTCCATCAAAGTCTTGAATATTTATCCTCTATGGTGGGTTATTCGAGATGTGTCCTTTTTCCTACTTAACTTGCCTTTGCTGTCTCGAAGTCTCAAAAATGCCGAGCACTTTCAATAGACTAGTAGCTCGATAGCAAAAGTCCAGCAAGGATACGTATAGCAGTAGTATCTATAATGCGCTATTATATATCGCTTTGAAAGGGGCGGGGTAAAAAACACTGATTAAATAATAATCTTTCTGACTCACAAGTAAGTATTGGCTTAAAGATGACCCTACCTCAAAACAACCCGCACTTTCTTAAAGCTTACTGCTATAACATATCCTTCGGTTGTTAAGCCTCTATGAGGTGTTCACGAGAAACTAGGGAAGTTTCTGGCAAAGGATGGGTTGAAAATGCATATTCTTCTACCACCTTATTGCCTATTAAGTGTTCTCGGATGAGCCGCAGGGTAACTTTCCGGGTTTGCTTGGCGATACCAGGCCCCATCGGGGTAAACCACCATTATGAGTCCAGAACAACAAACGCGCAAGCAGTTGGCTTTAGTTCTAAAGACAGACGCAAATGGGATAACTTTGTTGCGGCTCATCAAGTTTTAACTCTTTAAGTCGCTTTTTGAAGTATTCCCAGGATTCCAGACTAGCTCGTTTTGAGCAGCAGTTAGCAATTGTCTGGTCAGCGCAAATAGAAATGTGTCGCTGAATTTTAGCAAGTCCTAAAGTTTCTACACAATTACTCAGGGTTTGATGTTCGACAGACTTAGTGGTTTTGGGGATTTGATGGCTAGACTGGATCACTGTATTGTTACTCATCGAGTGGCTCCCTGATTACAGTTCTATAACAATTTCCAAGCTTTGCAAATAAAGTTGACCAGATAAAAATATTCGTAACTTACGGAACGGAACCTAAAAACTAGAAATAATTAAGCATTTATACTTATATATTTAAGTACCCTGATGCTCTTCTAGTTCGGGAACCCGTACTCAAAGAATTCTTGCCATTGGACGCCACTTTTCGGTAGATTAGCACTCAGGAGTTGAGAGTGCTAAACTCTGGAGGAAATAATATGGCTGCTTTATCTTTAAGCGTTTCTACAGTTAAACCTTTGAGCGATCGCGTTTTCGTAAAAGTGAACGCCTCTGAGGAAAAGACCGCAGGTGGTTTGTATTTGCCCGATACCGCCAAGGAAAAGCCCCAGGTAGGGGAAGTAGTTGCCCTTGGTCCTGGCAAGCGTAACGATGACGGTAGCCGTCAGGAATTGGAAATTAAAGTCGGTGATAAGGTGCTGTACTCGAAGTACGCTGGCACCGACATCAAGCTCGGCACCGAAGAATATGTACTGCTTTCTGAAAAAGATATTTTAGCAGTCGTTATCTAATGGGTTATCAGGTATGGGTTATGGCGTATGGGAACAATCCCCATTACCCCTTATCCCTTATCCCTAGAGGGAACCCCAAGTTCCCCAATCCCTAATACCCAACTCAAGAAAAAATTGACCTAATCCCTGGATTTAGACACCTATGGCAAAGCGCATTATCTATAACGAAAACGCCCGTCGCGCCCTAGAGCGAGGCATTGACATTCTGGCTGAGGCTGTAGCTGTTACCCTTGGCCCCAAAGGTCGTAACGTAGTCCTAGAAAAGAAATTTGGCGCACCGCAAATTGTCAATGACGGTGTAACGATCGCCAAAGAAATCGAATTAGAAGACCACATTGAAAACACTGGCGTAGCTTTGATTCGTCAAGCTGCTTCTAAAACCAACGATGCTGCGGGCGATGGCACCACTACTGCCACCGTTTTAGCTCATGCGATCGTCAAAGAAGGCTTGCGGAACGTTGCAGCTGGTGCTAATGCGATTTCGCTAAAGCGTGGTATTGACAAAGCTACCAGCTTCCTCGTAGAAAAAATTGCTGAACACGCCCGTCCAGTGGAAGATTCCAAAGCCATTGCCCAAGTTGGTGCGATCTCGGCTGGTAATGACGAAGAAGTCGGTCAGATGATTGCTCAAGCAATGGACAAGGTGGGCAAGGAAGGCGTAATTTCCCTAGAAGAAGGGAAATCTATGTTCACCGAGTTGGAAATCACTGAAGGGATGCGCTTTGACAAAGGCTACATCTCTCCCTATTTCGCCACTGATGCTGAACGGATGGAAGCGGTTTTTGATGAGCCTTTCCTGCTGCTGACCGATAAGAAAATCGCCCTAGTACAAGACCTCGTACCAGTGTTAGAGCAAGTAGCTCGTGCTGGTCGTCCTTTGGTGATTATCGCCGAAGATATCGAAAAAGAAGCTTTGGCAACTCTAGTAGTAAACCGTTTACGCGGTGTACTCAACGTAGCTGCTGTTAAGGCTCCTGGCTTTGGCGATCGCCGCAAAGCTCTCTTAGAAGACATCGCTGTTTTGACTGGTGGTCAACTAGTTACTGAAGATGCCGGTCTGAAGCTAGACAACACCAAGCTGGATAGCCTGGGTAAAGCTCGCCGCGTCACCATAACCAAGGACAGCACCACAATTGTTGCCGAAGGTAACGAAGCTGCTGTTAAGGCTCGTGTCGAACAGATTCGTCGTCAAATCGACGAAACTGAATCTTCCTACGACAAAGAGAAACTACAAGAGCGTCTTGCTAAACTCTCTGGTGGTGTCGCTGTGGTGAAAGTGGGTGCAGCCACCGAAACCGAAATGAAAGATAAGAAACTGCGCCTAGAAGACGCTATCAACGCCACCAAAGCTGCTGTGGAAGAAGGTATCGTTCCTGGCGGTGGTACAACTCTGGCTCACCTCGCTCCTGATTTAGAAACTTGGGCGAAGGAAAATCTTAAGGATGAAGAGTTGATTGGTGCGTTGATTGTCGTTCGCGCCTTACCCGCACCTTTGAAGCGGATTGCTGAAAACGCTGGTCAGAATGGTGCTGTGATCGCTGAACGCGTGAAAGAGAAAGAATTTAGTGTTGGCTACAACGCTGCAACAAACGAATTCGTCGATTTGTTAGCCGCTGGTATTGTTGACCCTGCTAAAGTGACTCGTTCTGCTCTGCAAAACGCTGCTTCGATCGCTGGTATGGTGTTGACAACCGAATGTATCATAGTTGACAAGCCGGAGCCTAAGGATGGTGCTCCTGCTGGCGCTGGCGCTGGTGGCGGAGACTTCGATTACTAATATGTAGTCACATAATTTGTGAGAACAGCTGCTTCCTGATGGAGGCGGCTGTTTTTTTGTGTTACGCAGAGGAGCTAGTGCGTTGCGCGGGTTCCCCGCGTTGTAGCAGATGGCATCGCCTAGAGAGGAAGAAGAGGGTGAGTTACGACAACGCTTGTAAATATTTAGCTGAACAGTACCCTGCTGATTTTGTGCGTTGGTTGCTTGGGGTAGAGGTGCAACAAATTGAAGTCTTAAAAACGGAACTCACGCTTGAACCAATTCGTGCGGATTCTGTGACATTTTTGCAAGCAGCTAACCAAATTTTGCACATTGAATTTCAAACTTTGGCGAAATCTAATCCGGCGCTTAATTTCCGAATGCTCGATTATTCTGTGAGGTTGAAGCGTCAATACCGTTGTTCTGTAGTGCAAGTGCTAATCTTTTTGTAAGAAACTACTAACGAAATCGCTTTTACTGAAGAATATCGGGACAATACGACGATTCACCAATATCAGGTTGTTCGTCTTTGGGAGCAAGATTCAACACTATTTTTAGTTAATCCGGCGCTGTTACCTTTAGCAAGTTTGACGCGAACTAACTCGCCGCAAAGTTTACTGGCACAAGTGGCTGAACAAGTCGCTACAATTCCAGATAGGGAGGAGCGACAAAATATCGCGGGTTGTGTAGAAATTCTGGCGGGTTTGCGGTTTGAAAAGGATTTGGTTCGTCAATTTTTACGGGAGGATATTATGAAAGAGTCTGTAATTTATCAAGATATCGTTCAAAAGGAAGCGTTTAAATTAATAAGTCGTCTACTTAAACGGCGTTTTGGTGATATTGATGCATCATTAGTTGAGCAGGTTCGGAATTTATCTGCTGAACAGTTAGAAAATTTGGGAGAGGAACTGCTTGATTTTTGCGAAATTGCTGATTTGGTAGCTTGGTTAGAACAGCACAAGCAAGCTTAATCAAATTGTGAAAACTGCTGTTTAATGGAGCGGTTATTTTTTATTTTAATCGTATCCTAAGTAAAAAGAGAAGTTAAGTTAGAGGCAACTATTTATAAAAGTAAAAATCTCTGCATCCATGTCACTGTTAACAGATGCTCTAGATAGAGTTTTAAATTGGTTTGAAGAAAACGACGATTTAGATTTTGCTCATTTTGAATCTTTACAACCTGGACTCAAATATGAGGAAATTGAAGAAAAAGTAACTGATTTATTACCTTTTCGTTTACCTAAAGAAGTTTATGAACTTTACCAATGGGGTAATGGAGCATGGATTGGTGAGGAAATATATGCCAGATTTTTTGATGATTATGTATTTTTGTCATTAGAATCAGCACTAAAAATCTATTGTAATTTGACAGCAATAGATCAAGAAGATGATCCGTGTGTAGTTGTTATTAAATCAAATTTTAATATGCAATGGTTTCCAATTTTTGAAAACATTAATGGTGGAGGTTATTATGTTGTAGTTCTTAATGAAATACAAAGAAAAACAACACCAGTATTAGAAATCAGTTTTGAGGAAATAGATGATGATCCATACATTATATTTCCCACATTAACTAAGATGATACTTTCAGAAGCTGAATGCTATGAGGCTGGTGTATACTCGAATGAATTTTATGATGAAGCAAAATATATTCGTAGTAAATACCAAGAAACACCGATAAAAATTTGGCGAACCTAACAACTAGATTTTTAATGGTTCATAATTTTAATGAATACAAACCCCCTTTATTACTAAGAGCGGTTAATAAAATCTTCAGGTTCAATACTAGCTTGCTTTAAAATAGCACGTAATGTTCCTTCCGGCATATCACCAGAATGATTGGGAATAGTAGTGTAACGGTTATTTTCAGGATAAAACCAGATTTCATGACTCCCTGCGGCTTGACGATGAAAAGCAAAGCCAAAGGTTTTTAAGATTTTGATAATCTGTCTGTAGCTAAACCCAGCTAGCCGTTCCATGAATTGACTACTGACCTACAACTAAAGGATAGTTAAATTGTTCGGCTATTGGTTGCAAATAATCTAGTTCTTGATCCTGAGATTGTGCTTCTAATAACTTACGTGCTACATCACGAGCAATTTCTAAAGTTTCAGCAACAGTCCGTCCTTGAGCTACTAAACCTTGAAGTTCATCAGATGTTGCTAAATAAACGCCTTCAGGTAATTTCTCAATGTGGATGTTTAGCAATCTTTCCATTTTTGTAGGCAGTTATTACGTTTTGACCACTTTCGTTTCTATCGTATCGCTTTTCGGAACTACAGCGATGCCTACGGCGGTAAACTACGCACCTTCTCCTACCTTTACATAAAAACCCATGAGCCAAATTAATCCTGAAACAACCCCTTTACATACCTTAAACCCACTCAACCGATTTTCTGACAGAGCATTTAAAAATAAAAATGGGAATCATAATAAGTAGGGTGCGTTAATTCACTCTCAATAAATATCAGGATTCAGATGGCACAACCAAAATATGAAGGTTATTGCGAATGCACTCCTACCAAATTAGTCCAAGAAAAGTTTGGAGATGTCAATGTTTTTGCACAAAATGCTAAATCACTCTTAACAAAAGCTACTGGTTTTATTGGTGATTATGATTTTACTCTAAATCCTTACAGGGGATGTCAATACGGTTGTAGTTATTGCTATGCTGCTGCATTTACCCCTAATGCTCAAATGCGCGAAGACTGGGGTAAATGGGTAATTTTTAAAGAAAATGCTGCTGAAATTTTAAGGAAGGAATTAAAAAAATGGTATGAAAAGAATCCCCAGATTCCTCCTCGTATATACATGAGTAGTGTTACCGATCCTTATCAACCACTTGAGTCTAAACATCAACTGACTCATCAATTGTTGAATGTAATGCTTGATGTGAGGGATTACGGTTATCCTACTCCAACTTTAGTGATTCAAACTCGTAGCCCAATTATTACTAGAGATATTGATTATTTGCAACGATTTAAGCGATTACGAATTAATATGAGCATTCCCACTGGTAGCGAATTAGTGAGAAAAGATTTTGAACCGCGATCGCCCAGTATTAAAGCCAGATTAAATGCTCTCACTAAAATTAAACAAAGTATTGATTATTTCAAAGGTTTTCTTCCCAAAATTTCTATCACTATTACCCCTTTACTTCCTACTTTACCAACTGATGAAGCTGCTTTTATTGACAAACTAGCTATCGCCGATAGAGTTGTAATTCAAGCTTTTCATCCTAGCCAGAGTCGTTCTCTTATGGCATCAACTCGCCAAGAAGCTGAAGAAATTAAGCAAAAATACGCTTGGTGGTATGAGGATGAGAAATTAAGCTATATGAAATTTAAGGAAAAATTAGTTTCTCGGCTTCCAGGTATAGAAATTATGGAAGGTAAACAGGGATTTGGTTATGAATAATCCTATTGTAAATTGGTGGCGAAGTCAACAGTTCAAATTATCTTTAAAACGCGGGGATATCCGACGTGCAGCCCAACTATTGCAAGAGATTCAAAAATCGGGTGCAAGATTCTCATGGTTAGAAAAACTATTTAGGGATAAACTTCAACTTGAACGTTATTCCCAAGAATACAAACGACAAACAGAAACTTTAAGTAAACAACTAACAGAAGCATCCCAGGAAAAAGCTAATCTCATATTAATGCCAGATGAGGAATTTATTAAATATATCTATAAAGTTTTTAATTTAATACAACACGATGAATATAAATTGCAATTTACTGGTATTGATGAACGGATATTTGATGATTTTGAATCAAGGCTAGTTGAATATTTAAAAGAAGAATTTAGTAAGATTCCTGATAAACAGTTATTTATTAAGCTTGAAGACGCTCTAGAGGATATTAATAACTTAAAAATTGGACAAGACCCAGACTACCGTTTTAGTCTAACTCCTCATGTCTACTTTATGAAGTATTTTTTAGAAAATGTATATTGCATATATTTAGCTTGGTTTCTCATTTACCAAGATGCTTTACTACCAAGTAAGGTTAATATCCTTGATATTGCAGCAGGCCCAGGAACAGTTGCTTATGGTTTAGCTTTATTTCTCCAAAGTAGTAGCGGTTTTTTTGATATCCCGGAAATGCACATATCCTACTACTCTTTAGAAAAACAAGATGCTTTCCAGTTTCGGGGACTTCAGTTTTGGCGACGATATATAGAGTCGCGTCTAACCACAGTGAATGCTTACTTCCGCTTTGTTACTACTGATATTTTTAATTGGAAAACTCAATCAAATAATCTACCCAAAGACTTTTTCGACTTTATCGTAATTTCCCACTGCTTCTTTGCAGATCCAGCTAAGAGGGTTGAAGCTAATAATACTTACAAGCAAATATTTGCCACAAGCTTAAAAAATTCAGGTTATATTCTGCTAATTGTGCAAGATAAGAAGTTATTCAAAATCTACGATGTTCACCAAGTTGAAAACCAAGAGCAAGAAAAAAATGTAGTGCATAGATTTCTGGCAGAACTGGAATTAGAGTTAGTCTAGTATAGATATCTAACCTCAACAGGTTCAAGAACATCTTTGCCAAGTGCTGAATTTGCTAAGTTTGCTCAAGATAAATTACCAAAAAAACTGTATATGAGTCCAATACTGCAACAGTATTTTGGTCAGAAGCATCAGTCAAACTATGCATTAGACGATTATGTAATCTTGGCGAAGAAATTATGATAAATTGCAGGTAAAGGAGCAGAGAATGTATTAAATAAATATAAGGTACCTGAACTTTAATCTGGAATTTATAAATGGTCTGCAATCCGCAAATAGCAGAAGGTTGGCATGGCAAACTTAATTTAGTCTATGCCGATCGCCAGGGTAAAACCCAATTAATTTATAATCACCAACAAGCGCCCCTGAAGGTACAACGCCCATTTTACCCAGAAGGGGAAATTTGTCATAGCGTCATTTTACACACGGCTGGGGGAATGGTGGGAGGCGATCGCTTATCCTCTAACATCCACCTCCAACCCCAAGCCCAAGCCTTAATCACCACAGCTGCTGCAAGCAAGATATATCGCAGCAATGGCTTACAAGCTAGACAAACCATCCAAATGCAAGTTGACGCTGGTGCTTGTTTAGAATGGTTGCCGCAAGAGACAATTTTATTTAACGGTGCGATTTATCGGCAAGATTTACGGGTAGAATTAGCAACCGGGGCCAGTTGGTTAGGCTGGGAAATTACCCGATTTGGTCGCAGTGCTAGAGGAGAAAAATTCTTGCAAGGGGAATGGCGATCGCACACGGAAATTTGGCAACAAGGCGTTCCCTTATGGATTGATCGCCAATGTTTACCGGGTAGCGAAGACATTTTCCACAGTCCCCACGGCTTGGCTGGAAAACCAATAGTAGGTAGTCTAGTTTGGGTTGGTGGTGCAGTTTCAGCAGAAATTGTCGAAAAAGCGCGAAATTTGTGGCATGGGGAAGGAGAAGCGGGTGTTAGCCGATTACAACATGGATTATTGTGTCGATATCGCGGTTCTTCTACATCTGAGGTGAGAAACTGGTTTATTAATGTTTGGCAGCTGCTGCGAGTTTCTTTTTTGAATCGTGGTAATTGTATACCAAGAGTTTGGCAGGTTTAAAACGTAGACGCGTAGCGGCTTGCCGCAGGCTACCGCAGAGGCGCAGAGAACACAGAGGAGGAGGTAGGAATGCAACTTACGCCGCAGGAAAAAGATAAGCTATTAATTTTTACTGCTGCTTTATTAGCAGAAAGACGTAAAGAAAGAGGTTTGAAACTGAATTATCCCGAAGCAGTTGCTTATATTTCTGCTGCAATTTTAGAAGGTGCAAGAGATGGGCAAACTGTAGCTGAATTGATGAGTTATGGTACAACACTATTAACGCGGAATGATGTCATGGAAGGGATATCAGAAATGGTGCATGATGTACAAGTTGAAGCTACGTTTCCTGATGGTACAAAGTTAGTGACAGTACATAATCCAATTCGTTAATTTTTAAATTTTGAATTTATTATGATTCCTGGGGAAATTATCACACCAGCAGGTGAAATTGAACTAAATGTTGGTCGTCCAACTGTAAAATTGCGAGTGTCAAATACAGGCGATCGCCCCATACAAGTCGGTTCCCACTATCATTTTTATGAAGTTAACACTGCCTTAAACTTTGATAGAGAACAAGTGCGAGGAATGCGCCTCGATATCCCCGCAGGAACCGCAGTTCGCTTTGAACCAGGGGATGAAAAAGAAGTTACATTAGTTCCCCTAGTTGGTAGTCGTCAAGTCTACGGC
The DNA here is from genome assembly GCF_036917395.1 of Nostoc sp. GTDB lineage: Bacteria > Cyanobacteriota > Cyanobacteriia > Cyanobacteriales > Nostocaceae > Nostoc. Next base: position 108,997 of record NZ_JBALDI010000057.1, on the reverse strand, counting down.
TTCAACGCCCAAATTAACGGAAAACTTTAAAACCCTCAGCGTCCCTCTACGTTCAAAAAACGTTATTGAATAGGTTTTATTTCAAACTCCAATTTGGAACGGTAGAAACAAATATCGAATTTCAGGAAAAAATTAGTTTGTCCAAGAATTAAGGGAGCATGAAGACTACTCACCCACGCAAATACTAACTCTACTGGTGTAAAATAACTAATTTCAGCCCTTGTGAAAAAAGGCATAGCAGGTTGATTGCTGAGATTTCCTGCCAATTGAATGATAGCTTGACGCTCATCCCAAATTCCACCCAACTGAAGCCCTAGCTCATAGGGCATAACATTCACAGTAGCACCGCTATCAACTAAACCATTTGCTTCTATCCTGTGATTTTCTCGAATTAAAACTAGAGGGATTCTAGGTAAGCTATCAAATTCATTTTGGGTGGAACTTGTAATGGAATAATTGAACCGCATACAGCTTATTCACTGGAATCCTTTTGTTGGAGTGTTTCCATTAGAACTGCACCAGCCCCGAAGCTATTATAAGGAGTAGGTAAATCGTAAGTTTTGAAGGGTTCCAATGGATAAATATCCTCAACTGTATCTAAATCTTCGGCAAGGATGCGAATCAGCTTGAGTTTTTCCGATGGAGAAAGCTTGCGAGCTATAGTAATTACCTCTGCTAGTGTCATTTTGTCTAAAGCTCTAAGAATACTCATTCATAGCATAAACCTAAATTATTCGAGTTGTGGAGAAAATACGAACACTTTCTTGTTCAGACATCACTAAATTTACGGTAAATTTATTTTTTAACGCAGAGGGAAGCGGGGAGGTATGCCGAGTTAGAGTTTGTTTGCCACACGTTTGATGCCTTTTTTGAGGTGGAGAACGTTTGCATCCCACAGCCAATTCTCACCCCACTCAAATCATTCTCATCCATCCTCTGCGAACCCCTGCGCTTACCTTTGCGTCACTTTGCGTTTAAACTCGATTTAAACCTCGATTACTAAAAGTGCATTATGCCTTACAGAATGGATCGCCGCGCCTACGCCGAAACTTATGGGCCAACAGTAGGCGATCGCATCCGACTTGCAGATACAGAATTATTTATTGAAGTTGAACAAGATTTCACTACCTACGGCGATGAAGTTAAATTCGGCGGTGGTAAAGTTATCCGAGATGGGATGGGACAATCCCCCATTTCTAACGCCGATGGTGCTGTAGATTTAGTAATTACTAATGCCTTAATTCTCGATTGGTGGGGTATTGTCAAAGCGGATATTGGCATTAAAGATGGCAAGATTTTCAAAATTGGTAAAGCTGGAAATCCTTATATTCAAGACAATGTAGATATTATTATCGGCCCCGGGACTGAAGCCTTAGCTGGTGAAGGAATGATTCTCACTGCTGGCGGTATCGATGCTCATATTCATTTTATTTGTCCCCAACAGATTGAAGTTGCGATCGCTTCTGGTATTACCACCATGATCGGCGGCGGTACTGGCCCCGCCACAGGTACAAATGCCACTACCTGCACCCCCGGCCCTTGGAACATTTACCGGATGCTGCAAGCTGCTGATGCTTTTCCCGTCAACTTAGGATTTTTGGGTAAAGGTAACGCCAGTCAACCCCAAGGACTTGTAGAACAAGTAGCCGCCGGTGCAATGGGATTAAAGCTGCATGAAGATTGGGGAACTACACCCGCAGCAATTGATACTTGCCTCAGCGTTGCTGATGAATATCATGTGCAAGTAGCGATTCATACTGATACCTTGAACGAAGCCGGATTTGTCGAAGATACGATCGCTTCTTTCAAGAATCGTGTCATCCACACCTACCACACTGAAGGTGCAGGCGGAGGACACGCACCAGATATTATCAAAGTTTGCAGCCAAGCCAATGTTCTGCCATCTTCCACCAATCCCACACGTCCTTACACCCTCAATACCTTAGATGAACACCTGGATATGTTGATGGTATGTCATCACCTCGATCCTGCGATCGCCGAAGATGTTGCCTTTGCCGAGTCTCGCATCCGCCGGGAAACCATTGCTGCTGAAGACATTTTGCACGACTTAGGTGCATTTAGCATGATTTCTTCCGACTCCCAAGCAATGGGAAGGGTAGGCGAAGTGATAATTCGCACCTGGCAGACATCTCACAAAATGAAGGTGCAACGCGGAACTCTTAATCCACAAGGAACAGAGCAAAAAGCAGACAACTTTAGGGCAAAAAGGTATGTTGCTAAGTACACCATTAACCCAGCGATCGCTCATGGAATTGCTGAATATGTGGGTTCAGTGGAAGAGGGAAAATTAGCAGATTTATGTTTGTGGCGATCGGCGTTTTTTGGCGTGAAACCAGAGATAGTTATTAAAGGCGGAATGATTGCATGGTCGCAAATGGGCGATGCCAACGCCAGTATTCCCACACCGCAACCAGTGCATATGCGACCGATGTTTGGTAGTTTTGCAGGTGCTAAGAATGCTACATCATTAACTTTTGTTTCGCAAGCAGCTTTAGAGAAAGAAATTCCCAGCCAGCTAAGTTTACAAAAGGCAGCAGTTGCAGTTTCTGGGACACGCCAATTGAGTAAGCGGGATATGAAGCTGAATGATGCACTACCCCACATTGAAGTAGATCCAGAAACCTATGAAGTCAGAGCAGATGGTGAGTTGCTGATTTGTGAACCTGCGACAGTTTTACCAATGGCACAAAGATACTTTTTGTTTTAATTCATGACGGAGCAACTTACTGATTACGATAGTCCTTGGAAAGAAGTTATTGAGCTATATTTTCCCCGCTTTCTGGAATTCTTTTTCACCCAAGCTTATGCCGAAATCGACTGGACGCGACCCTATGAATTTCTGGACACAGAACTGCAACAGCTAGAACCGGATGCAGAAATTGGGCGGCGTTTGGTTGATAAAGTTGCAAAAGTTTGGCTGGCTACTGGATGGAGAACAAGCTTGGGTATTGGTTCATGTGGAAGTCCAAGGGCAATATGACAGCAAATTTGCCGAACGGATGTACACATATAATTACCGCTTGTTTGACCGCCATAAAAAGCGAGTCATTAGTTTAGCAGTTTTAGCAGATGAACAAGCAAATTGGCGACCTTCCAGCTACAGCTATCAACTGGGCGGATGTCGCGTCAGCTTAGAGTTTCCTGTGGCGAAACTGTCGGACTATGAGCAAGGGTGGGAAAGCCTAGAGCAAACTACCAATCCTTTTGGTGTAATTGTGATGGCGCATCTCAAGACCAAGGCAACGCAACGAAACCCAGAAAATCGGCTACAGTGGAAACTAAGCCTAGTCAGACGGCTGTATGAACGGGGATATGGCCGGGAAGATATTCGGGAACTATTTCGGTTTATCGACTGGGTTATGGTTTTGCCAAAAGAGTTGGCGCTTAGTTTTAAAACAGAAGTGAGAAGTTACGAGGAGGCAGATAGAATGCGGTACGTAACTAGTATTGAAAGGCTAGCAAAAGAAGAAGGAATTGTCGAAACTGCTAGAGAAAGCGTGATTGCAGTTCTAGAAACACGATTTGGAGAAGTGCCAAGCTCGATTGTAGAAGTTATCAATGGGATAGAAGAACCATCTGTACTCAAAATGCTTCTCAAAAGCGCGATCGCAATTCCTTCCACAGCAGAATTTCAGCAAGTTTTGGATAGTCTCACCTGTGGGGAATGAGCAATATCTGACGGTAAGCCACTATACGTCTACGCCTGAACTAGACACAAGTATTAATTTGGTTCAACGATTTCTAAATAATTAAGATAATCTCTTGATGTTGACAAAATACCTAAAAGCTGCATTACATCAAGCAAAATATCATATTTTGGCTGATGATAGTACATTTTATGGAGAAATTCCTTACTTCCAAGGTGTCTGGGCTAACACAGATACTTTAGAAACTTGTAGAGAGGAATTAGAAGAAGTTCTGGAAGAGTGGATTTTATTGCGAGTATCTCGAAATCTACCTTTACCTATTGTTGATGGCATTAACTTGTCAATCAAGAAAGTGGCATAATGCCTACCTTTGGCTCAATTAAGCGCTCTGACTTAATTCGCTACTTAAGGCAACTAGGGTTTGAAGGGCCATTTTCTGGTAGTAAGCATCAGTATATGCTTAAGGATGATATCACGGTAAGAATACCAAACCCTCATAAAAGCGACATTGGCAAAGGGCTTTTGACTGAAATATTGCGACAAGCTGAAATTGAAAAAGATGAGTGGGAGAATTTGTAGTGTTGTTTTGAACTATGAGTGCGATCGCTATTCCTTCCACAGTAGAATTTCAGCAAGTTTTAGATAATCTCACGTCTGGAGAATGAGCGCTCGCCTGCTTTGCGCTGAGGATGTATGCCTTATTTCTCCTGATCGCACACCTACTCTACAGCGATCGCCAATGCAATTCTATCTCCAGTTCCCTACTTGATTCACTACGTTAAATGCTACCTATGTATTACTACCATCTAGTGTATCTTGATATAAAGTTTTACCAGCAATAATTCAATTAGTGAGTTATTATTTGGCAAAAAACACAGCCCATCTGAACTTAGCAGGAAATTCCACAGTCCCTAAATACCAAATTACTAATAAATAATTCTTGCGTGGAAGATCAACTAAAGAAATTGAGAGACAAATTGATACAAATAAAGCTAATCTGACAAAAATTTACTTTTACCCCATACCTTGCATCTATATGACTTCACAATCTTCTCGCTCTGACAAAATTCTAGTTGTCGATGACTCTCCTGATAACGTGTTCTTGATCAAAACTATTTTGGAAGAAGAAGGTTACACGATTAACACCGCAGAAAATGGGATTTCCGCCTTGGCAGAATTGAAAGCATCTCCTTGCGACTTGGTTCTGCTGGATCTGATGATGCCAGGTATGGACGGGTACGAAGTCACCAAGCACATTCGTGGAGAGATGAAATTGCCGCAATACATCCCTATATTGCTGATCACTGCCCACGATGCGCCCAACGTCGCCCACGGTTTAGACTTGGGTGCTGATGATTTTATCCGCAAACCTGTAACAGTAGATGAATTACTAGCACGAGTGCGATCGCTCCTGCGCTTGAAGCATAGTATGGATGAACGTGATGAAATTGCCCGTCAGCGAGAAGATTTTGTCTCCCGCCTCACCCACGACTTACGCACTCCCTTGGTGGCGGCCGATCGCATGTTGATGCTATTTCAGCAAGGAGCGTTGGGAGTATTATCATCACAAATGCAGGAAGTAATCGCCATCATGGCCCGTAGCAATATCAACCTGCTTTCTATGGTCAATACCTTATTGGAAGTTTACCGTTTTGAAGCAGGTCGCAAAACTTTGGCATTTCAATCGGTTAACTTGGTGCAGTTGCTAGAGGAGGTAAGTGGAGAATTATCACCTTTAGCTCAAGACAAAGCACTATCCATTAATCTAGACTTTACTGAGGAGTCAAGCATAAACACAGTGATGGGCGATCGCTTAGAATTGCATCGTCTATTCACAAATCTTATCGGAAATGCGATCAAATTTACCGACTCTGGGTCTGTGACTATTCGTCTTACTTCTCAACCCCAGTTCGACAAAAGTAGCCAATCTCAATTTTCTGGAAAATCCAATCCCGTTGAATATATTAGTATTGAGATAGCGGATACTGGCCCAGGTATTCCCCCTCAAGAACAAGCCACCATATTTGAACGATTTCGCCAAGGCAGCCACAAGACTTCTGGTAGTGGCTTAGGACTATACCTTGCTCGGAGAATTGTTGAAGCACATCAAGGCATCATTCTGCTTAATTCGGAGTTAGCGAAAGGTAGTGTATTTATGGTCCTTCTACCCACCAAAGCATGAGAAAATTAGCAATTATAAATTATGAATTATCGAATTTTTACCATGATAATTCATAATTTATAACTTTACTATTCTCTACTAATAATTTAAATTAATTATTCCAATTAGAAATCAAATCCTAAAATCTGATGAATCAAATATCCTAATCTAGCAGCGCTAACATTAAATAAATCCTTTTTGAGAGGACAAAACAATGATTACCACTGAATTATCTAACGTTGGCAATATTATCCAGAATCAGCGAGAGTTTTTTCAAACTGGCAAAACTAAAGATGTCACTTTTCGCATTGAACAACTTAAAAATCTCAAGCAAGCAATTATTGAGCATGAACAGTCAATAGTCGAGGCATTACAAGCGGATTTACATAAACCAGAAGTGGAGAGTTACCTAGAAATCGGCGTAATTAAGGAAATAGATTACGCTATAAAACATCTTCAAAACTGGAGTAAGCCCAAAAAAGCAGCGGTTTCCTGGGATTTTTTTTCCTACTCAGCCCGAATTTATCCAGAACCGTTAGGGGTTGTCTTAATTATCGGCCCTTGGAACTATCCATTTAACTTAATTATCTCACCGTTAATCGGTGCGATCGCAGCCGGGAATTGTGCAATTATCAAACCTTCAGAAGTTGCTTCTCATACCTCCCATATCATCACTGAAATTTTTGCCAAACATTTTGACCCAGCTTATATTGCAGTAGTTGAAGGAGGCGTTGAAGCAAGTCAAAAACTACTGACAGAAAAGTTTGACCATATCTTTTTTACTGGTGGCACAGCCGTCGGCAAAATCATCATGGCAGCAGCGGCCAAATATCTCACACCAGTTACTTTAGAATTGGGCGGTAAAAGTCCTTGTATCGTAGATACTGAGATTAATCTTGAACACACTGTTAGACGAATTACTTGGGGCAAATTTATTAATGCTGGACAAACTTGTATTGCCCCTGACTATCTTTTAGTTGATAAAAAAATCAAAAAAGATTTAGTAGATGGAATAGAAAAATGCCTAAAAGAATTTTATGGCGATAATCCTGTAACCAGTCCTGATTACGCCAGGATTATCAGTCAAAAACACTTTGATAGATTGGTTAACTTTCTCAAAGATGGGGAAGTTATCATTGGTGGAGAAAATCAACCTTCAGAGCGTTATATCGCTCCCACAGTGATTGATAATGTCTCTTTAGAAGATTCTTTAATGCAGGAAGAAATTTTTGGCCCCATTTTACCAATCATTGAATATACTGATATTGCCGAAGCGATCGCCTTGATTAACTCTAGACCTAAACCCTTGGCGTTATACTTATTTTCTCAAAACAAAAACCTGCAAAAGCGAGTTTTGCAGGAAACTTCGTCTGGTGGAGTCTGTATCAATGACACAATAATGCAAGTTGGTGTCTCGTCTTTACCATTTGGTGGGGTGGGAGATAGCGGTATTGGCAACTATCACGGCAAAGCTAGTTTTGACACCTTTTCTCATGACAAAAGTGTGTTGCAAAACTCATTCTGGCTAGATTTAAAATGGCGATATGCTCCCTATGAGGGCAAATTGCCGCTAATCAAGAAACTTCTGGGTTGAAAGTTATGAGTTATTTGAATTTTGGATTTAAGGGAAAATCTAAAATTTAAAATCTAAAATCCAAAATTGAATAACTCCTAACTATTAAAACCCAAAAGCATTGCTATAACGCTCCTCAGCCCAAGGTTCACCACGGCGATGGTAGCCATTGCGCTCCCAAAAACCAAGTTCTTCACCAGCTAAAAACTCTAAACCATTAATCCATTTAGCACTTTTCCAAGCGTAGAGGTGGGGCACAACTAGCCGCATCGGGCCACCGTGTTCAGCTGGAAGGTCTTCACCAAAGACTTTAAAGGCAAAGAAGTTTTCTTCGCGCATAAAATCTTCTACAGAGATATTGGTAGTGTAGCCGCCGTAGCAGTGTTCCATAATGTGGGCTACTTTGGGGTCTAGCTCAATCAGACCCATGAAATCTGTCATTTTTATGCCAGTCCATTTGACATCGAGTTTAGACCAGCGCGTTACACAGTGGAAGTCTGCTGTGAATTCGTGTTGAGGTAGCGCCATAAAATCTGACCAACTAAAGGTAGCAGATTTTGCTAAACCCCAAACTCGAAACTCCCATTCCTCAATGCTGACTTGGGGAGTTGCACCGTAAGTTAATACGGGGAAACCTTTAGCTAAGTGTTGACCAGGAGGGACGCGTTCCCCCTCTTCTTTCCCTGGTTTCTGAAAAAATTTTCCTAGCATAGTTGGAGAAAAATAAGTTTTCTCAAGGTATTTACAAGCTTTTTTGCTGAGTTGCCAACAGCACCAGATGTTTTACTCTTTATATGATTACTTGATCATTACTCATGAATGATCGGTAATGGGTAATGGATGTTCCCAATTACTCACTACCAACTTTTCTGGATTTAATCAGCTTGTGTAGAGGATCTATGATCCATAATGCAATCAGAAAAGCTAAGAAAAAGCATTTATCCAGTGGTAAGAAGCTTGATTGGTTTTATTGCCAATCAAATCTATCGGTACTGTTCATGCTTTTCCTGACTGGGGAATTATGATTCTTCTTCCTCTTCTTCAGCAGTTGGATACACAAATGTAGAACGTCCAGTCAAAATCGACTTGCCCATAGATAGGGCTTTCTGAGCTTCGACGACGGCTTTGTGCCTCCAGGTAGCTCGACGTTTATCTCGTTTTGATTTAGAAGTTTTCTTCTTAGGAACAGCCATGTCAGCAGATATCGCGATTCTTGACAACCTTCTTATTCTAGGCCATCCACTGACGCCAAGGACAACAGGTAATACCAATTCAAAATTCAAAATTCAAAATTCAAAATTCAAAATTAAGAAAGTCAGACATAACAAAGGTTTGGGAGTATGTATCGTGTCGCATTCTTTTTTCAAATTGGTATAAGTTGAATTGAGAGGTTGAGACTGAAGTTGGACACAAGACACTGGGAGAGAGGGAATTCTAAGATTGACCTCTTCCTTGTCTTTGTGTCTAGCTCAACCCGTTATTTTTGGGTTGACACACCGCTAGCTGCTGGAACTGTATTAGAGCTATTTTCAAAGAAAAGTAGCGATCGCGCAGTTTTGAAGTAAGTGGCCCAATTTTGAGCATCGGGGCGCGATCGCCATTGGGGACGACTGACTTCTAATGTCAGAACTGGTGCGATCGCACCATAATTTTGTACGGTCACAATGATTGAAACATCTGTCACCAAGATATCTTGGTCGAAACTCCGTTGAGCAGCTGCCCTAGCGGCTGCTTCCGCTTTCCGGAGAACGGTTTCATAGTTTTCCTCCGGCAGGCGGTCAATAGCTAGATCAACTCTAGCGGTGTAAGCTCGCACAACCTGAGGTGCGATCGCTTCCGTCAAAAACCACGTAGGAACGGTAGATATGAGCAAAATTATTAAAGGAACTATCCGGATTCTTCTGGCAATCTGGCTAATAACTGAAAAGGGAGTGATCGATGATGGTAGGTGAGCAGAAATCTTGCTCATGACCTTCTATCTCCTTAGTGATGATCTGTTATTGAAATTAGGTGAAAGTATTTTCCGGTCTATTGACGTAATAAAAATTACATTTTAACTTAAGATTCGATCAGAATCACCTAGACATAAAACATCGGTTAGCTTTGTTTTTTTGGCAAAGCTGACCGCAATTTTAAGACCAGCAAACAATAACTGACAAAAAGCGGGATGGCAAATTACTGGGCGATCGCGATTGGCATCAATCAATATCAGTTATTTCAACCTTTAAGTTGTGCCCAAGCAGATGCTGAGGCACTAGAGGATTTTTTGGTGACAGAGGGAGGTTTTGTCCCCAAACACTGTCTAGTCATGACAGATACTTCGCCGCCCATTGAGGATAGGTCAACTTACCCGACAAAGGAGAATATTTTCCTGCTGCTTGAGGATTTGGCAGCGACAAGTTGGCAACCAGAAGATTATCTGTGGTTATTTTTTAGCGGTTATGGGGTCAACTACAAGGGCAAAGATTACTTAATGCCAGCGGAAGGCAACCCCGAGCTCGTGCAAGAGACTGGCATAGAATTGCGATCGCTAATGCAAAGTCTCCAACTTGCTGAGATGAATGTATTGTTACTGCTCGATATCAACCGCGCTTTTGGCACTCAAGCTGATGCTCCCGTTGGCGAAGAAACAATAGAACTAGCCCAAGAACTACAACTCGCTACAATTCTTTCTTGCCAACCAGAGCAATTTTCCCATGAAAGTAGCGAACTAGGTCACGGATTCTTTACAGCAGCTTTATTAGAAGCTTTGCGTTCTGGTAATGGCAGCAACTTGGCAGATTTAGAAAGCTACCTGAGTCTGCTGATGCCAAAATTATGTCAACACCACTGGCGTCCTGTCCAAAACCCTGCCACGATCATTCCATCAACACCGCAGGTAATCTTGCCACAATTGGCAATGGAAAGCGACTTTGAAGTAAATCCGGTGATTTATCCAGAAGAATCCTTTGCTGTTGCCCTTGCAGCTCCTCCCCTCGACGATTACCCTAAAACTTCAGCAGAGCGGGGCAGATGGGGAGAAGCTACTGTCAACTCCTCCCAACAGGTGAAGACTCACGAGGTGGAGAAGTCTAAGAGTCAACCAGTCCAGGAGTCAGCTACTAGCTTTGTTTCCCAGCCAATGCCGGAAACTTCTTTAGGAGTGAATACAACGGGAAGATTTATCCCCAATTCCTCCAAAGGTTACGTCTCTCGATTGCCATCGAATCAGCCAAGTATTCCTTTTTGGAAACAGTTTATCTTGTGGGGCGGAGGCAGCCTGCTGGTAGCAGGTTTAATCGCCGTAGTTTTTCTCCGTAATCAAGAAACTTTTAGAATTAAGCAAATATCAAACACATCACCTAATGCTACTGCTAGCGATCGCCAGGTTATCCAGAATTTACCAAACGCTCGCACTCCACCAGTTAGACTCAAAAACCAATCTAGCGCCCAAATAACTTCTAGTTCCGAGTCGAAAAAGCGAAATCAAGCAGTATTAGACTTGGCGAAAATGTCGCTCAGACAAACTCAGGCTAGTGATTTGAGCTTGGCGATCGCTACAGCCCAAAAAATTCAACCCGGTGAACCACTGTACGAGCAAGCTCAGGAGAATATTAAGATTTGGAGTCGGATGATTCTAGATTTAGCAGAGGGTCGTGCTAAACAAAGACAGTATGCTAGCGCTATTGCTGCCGCACGATTAATCACCAAAGATGAAGCCCTCTATGCCAAAGCACAAGCAGTAATCAACCTGTGGCGACTAGAGGGCAAGCAGTATGTGACTAACAAAACTCTTTTAGATGCAGCTAATGCCTTAATTAAGTCTGAACAGGCATCTACCTACAATCGGGCGATCGAAGTTGCTAAGAAAGTACCATCAGATCAACCAGGCTTCGATACTGCCCAAAAATCGATCAATAAATGGAGTGAGAAAATTTTAGACCTGGCCAAGCGTCGCGCTGCCGAAGGAGACAGCAATGCAGCAATTGCGACCGCTGCTTTAGTACCAGAGGAGACAGCCACTTACGAAGATGCTCAGGATGCCATCCAAAAATGGCAAAAAAAATAGTAGAAAAATAGTTAGGAGTTAAGAGTTAGAAGTTAGGAATTATAAGTTTTAATTCCTCACTCATAACTCCTGACTCGTAACTTTTCCCACACTCTTTCAGCAGTACTGCGACACATCTTCGCCGCATTCGTCCGCTAGATAGCACATTGCTCGGAAACGTAAACCAACCACTTCTTCATATAAGGGGTTGAGCTTGCACATGGGCGGAATGTGAAACAGGGTTTTCCCAAATAATTTGACATCTCGCTCAAATGGACACTGAGATGGAATCAGTTTACACAAGCGGTGAGCTAGTTGGCGATCGCGGACTTGAATGCTATCTACACGCTGCCGTAGGGGTTGGAGAATATTCCAGTAAGATTTGGAAACAGAACGGTCTAGCTGGGTTACTTTATGGTCACTAGTCTCTGCTTGATTGATTGATACCCAGCTTGCAAGAAAAATCTTTTTTGTGGTATTATCAGATACCTTCATGGTTAATCCCCTGTGTTATTGAGGCTGTTCATCTTTTTGATGAATATATACAACGTGGCAACGAACTTTACCGGACAAATCGCGTTCTGACTGCGATATAATGTGATACCTGATTAGCCACTTAAGTCAGAACCTAATTTATTACTACGTCAAGTTAATCGCAAATTTCTGGGGATCGGTAGTGTAATATTACGATCTTGTTCATAACTTGATATAGTTTAGATTTTAATGAAGACATCCACCATTCGATAGGTTTTAGTGTAACATTTACAGAACTTAATCTAAGGTCTTTCTGCAAGTATTTTTGCTAAGTATAAATATTGGTAATACCCTAATAGGCGTCTTTCGTCTGCGTATTCCCACTTCTCCACCTCAGAGCGTCCTGTTCATTGCTGGCTGAATGCCGTAGAAGTAAAGAGAAGTCTGTAGATGCGGCTGCGGCTTAAAGCCAGGTGGGTTGGCTTTCTCAGTAGATGCAGAGCGGCTAGTCATGAAACATCGGTCGTGGCAAAGTCTCAGTAAAGAAAGTGATTATTCTTCAATTTGCAATCTATAGCGTCTTAGGGTTAACTTATCTGGGATTAGCATTGGGCTACATTCCTGGTTTACGCATGAACCGTGCCACCATTGCTTTAGTCGGTTCTGCCTTTTTAATTGCTTTAGGTGTTCTGAATTTACAGGAGGCATGGCAGGCCATTGATGCCAATACCATCGTATTTCTCTTGAGCATGATGGTAGTTAATGCCAACCTATCCTTTGCAGGGTTTTTTAGACGAGCAATCTCAATGATATTGAGTATCACTCGCAGTCCTCTAGGTTTGTTAATTGCTTTAACTTTTGGTAGTGGTATTCTCTCCGCCTTTTTTCTCAATGACACTATAGCGTTGATTTTTACACCCTTAACTTTGAGCCTGACTCTAGCTTTGGGCTTAAATCCAATTCCTTATTTACTAGCGATCGCAGGTGCAACTAATATAGGCTCGGTAGCAACTTTGAGCGGTAATCCTCAAAATATCTTGATTGGCTCCTTTTCAGGCATCTCCTATCTAGATTTTCTGCGTGCATTGGCCCCAGTTGCCCTAATAGGCTTGGTAATTCAAGTAGGATTACTGTGGCTACTTTACCCAGATGTGCGCTCAGTCAAACCTTGCGAACAGGTAATAGTTGGCAATCAACGGATTTTTAAACCCTTATTTAAAAAAACATTAGTCATCACAATTGGGCTACTAATTGCATTTACTGTCGGCTTACCCTTAGCGGAGTCTGCTCTAGTTGCTGCTAGCTTGTTGCTAATCACTCGCCGGGTTAAACCCCAGCGCATTTTGCAAAAGGTAGATTGGAATCTGCTGGTAATGTTTTCTGGATTGTTTATTCTGACGCGAGTCACGCAAAAGTTGAATTTACTCCAGCCATTTACCCATGCAATCAACTCTGCTGCGAGTTTTTTGAGTGTAACTGTTATCTTATCTAACTTAATTTCTAATGTGCCTGCTGTACTTCTGCTGCATCCCCTGGTTCCTCCAAGTGACACTAAGTATTGGCTATTGTTGGCTGCTGGATCAACTTTGGCTGGTAATTTGACTTTGTTTGGTTCAGTCGCTAACTTGATAGTTGTAGAAGCTGCTGCTGATTTAGGCTACAAGCTAACTTTTTGGGAACACCTGCGTTTTGGAGCGCCACTAACGTTATGTACTATAGTTCTACTATACCTCTGGGTTCATTGAGGATATGTAGCAACAACCCTAAGCTGAAAACACCTGCTGGGCTGTCAGGGTTAATTCTGCAAATGTTTGAGAAATAATCTGCTGGTTTCCAGTGAACACAGTTTGCTTGTAACTACCATTATCTAGCAAACACACTGTCACCTTATTTTTTAAGGGGTCAACAATCCAATACTCGACCACACCAATAGCTGCATACTCAGAGGTTTTTTGGTTATCCACACATTTCAAGCCAAAGCGCAAAGACGTTAGAAAAACTCTACGTCTGTGCGCCTCTGCGTGAGATTATCTTAAATTCCCTACGATGCTACTTGAGCAGCAGTCCGAGTGCGGCGTCTTCTCCCATCAGCAACTTTCACAGGCGGCTCATCAGGGATTTGCATCAACAAAGTCACAGATGGCTGACATTGCAGTTCGCGGCGGATAGAACGTTGCAATTCTCGCTCTAAAGTACCTTGTAATCCACCCCAATCTATATCTGCTGCTTCACCTTCCCCAGCAGCAAATTCTGACCAGCGCACAGTGAGGATTTCTTCAATCCGTTGTTTTACCCAGGTTTGTAGCAGCGATCGCTCTACACTTGTCACTACACCCCGTAAGTGAATTTCTGGTTTTGCCAACAGTTTACCATTCCAATCAATGGCAGCTGCGATCGTGATAATGCCTTCTGAAGCCATGCGTTGCCGTTCTTGCAGCACTTTGGCACTTACCATACCCGAACTAGTAGTATCCACCAATTCGATACCAGATGGCACTTTACCAGCGACGCGAATGGCGTCTTCAGTCAGTTCGACAATATCACCATTCTGAATAATAATCATGTTTTCGGCGGGAATGCCCATACTCTGAGCCGTTTCTGCGTGCTTCACTAGCATCCGATGTTCGCCGTGAAATGGCACAAAGAATTTGGGTCGAGTTAAGGCAATCATCAGCTTTTGTTCTTCCTGACAGCCGTGACCGGAGACGTGAATCCCTTTATCCCGACCATAGACCACTTTCGCACCCTGAATCATTAATTTATCAATGGTGTTGACTACTGCGATCGTATTTCCGGGAATTGGGTTAGCAGAGAATACTACCGTATCTCCTTCGCGGATTTTGATGTGAGGGTGTTCTTTGTTGGCGATGCGGGTCATTGCTGCCATCGTTTCGCCCTGAGAACCTGTAGTTAAAATCAATACTCTCTCATCAGGTAGATTGCGGACTGCGTGCAATGGTTGCAGCAGATTATCTTCACACTTGATGTAACCTAAATTGCGGGCATGAGCAATCAAGTTCAGCATTGAACGCCCTACAATGGTCACTACACGGTTTTGCTTCTTGGCGATATCCAAAATCATGTTGATGCGATGCACGCTCGAAGCAAAGGTAGTAACAAACAATCGCCCGGTGGCTTGACTAAATACTCTCTCCAGATTGGGATAAACTGAACGTTCGGAAGGTGTAAATCCTGGTACTTCGGAGTTAGTGGAATCACTTAGCAAACAAAGAACGCCTTTTTCACCATGTTCTGCTAGGCGTTGCAAATCAAACTTTTCACCATCCACTGGAGTATGGTCAATTTTAAAATCCCCTGTGTGAATGACTACACCCAGAGGAGTATGAATGGCAACAGTGAAACTATCAGCGATGGAGTGGGTGTTACGGATATATTCCACTAAAAAGTTTTTGCCAATCCGCACCACATCACGTGGTAGAACTGTTCTGATTTCTGTGCGATCGCGCACTCCTGCTTCTTCTAATTTACCCTCTAGCATTGCCATTGCTAGTCTGGGGCCATAAATCACCGGGATATCAAATTGCTTGAGATGAAAAGCAATCCCGCCAATATGGTCTTCATGACCGTGAGTAACGATCATCCCTTTAATT
The DNA here is from genome assembly GCF_036917395.1 of Nostoc sp. Lineage (GTDB taxonomy): Bacteria > Cyanobacteriota > Cyanobacteriia > Cyanobacteriales > Nostocaceae > Nostoc. Next base: position 93,483 of record NZ_JBALDI010000057.1, on the reverse strand, counting down.
TTGTGGCGATTTTCCCGCAGATAGGTCGTATCTGGCAAAACAATATTTACTCCATGCATCGCCTCAGTAGGAAAAGCCAATCCTGCATCTAGCAGGATAATTTCATGGTCATACTCAAAAAGACAGGTATTTTTTCCAATTTCATGCAAACCGCCCAAAGGAATAATTTTCAAGGCGGAATTATTAGCTTCGTTTTTAGCCATTTTCTCCTTAGATTGTTACTTATGGTTAATTAAGTTGATAGTTAACTTTCCTTGTATTTAAGACAACATCATCTGTCTCTTAAGTTAGTTCCAAAACAATCAAGTTTTAATTGAAATATTCAATTTTTTATTCAATAAAATTGATTTAAATTGCAACTTATGAACAATTCTGATCATTGTTTATATGTATCTTTAGAAAGCAGCAGATTACCAGCGCTTAACCAAATAGTCGCTAGATTAAACTAAGTTCTTTCAGAACCGCTTCTAACTTTTGACTAACTTCTAAGTCAGCTTCACATAGCGGCGGACGAGTTGAACCAACCTCCCAGCCTTGAAGTTTTAGTGCTTTTTTCACTGGAATGGGATTTGAAGTGAGAAATAGAGCTTTAAACAACGGGAAGAGTTGGAGATGAATTTCGCTGGCTACCTCTATTTTACCCGCACTAAAAGCTTGGATCATCTGCTGTAGTTGGTTTCCTACCAGATGAGAAGCCACACTTACCACACCCTTTGCCCCGATCGCTAACAAAGGCAAAGTCATGTAATCATCACCAGAGTAGATGTGGAATTCTTTTGGTGTCAAGCGACGAATTTCGCTCGCCTGATCTATGTTACCAGTGGATTCTTTAATCCCGACAATATTGTTAACCTTAGCTAACCGGGCAACTGTTTCTGGCTGAAGGTTTTGTCCAGTACGACCTGGGACATTGTATAACAACAATGGTAGGTCGGGACAGGCTTGTGCTATTGCCTGAAAGTGCGCTTCCAATCCCGCTTGTGGCGGTTTGTTGTAATAAGGAACAACTTGTAAGGAACCATGTACTCCTATTTTAGACGCTTTTTGGGTAGCAGCGATCGCTTCTTTGGTGGAATTTGAACCACAACCTGCGATCACCTTGGCTTTTCCTGCCACGGACTGCAACACCTCGACAAACAACTGGTATTCCTCATCCCAACTTAAAGTAGGAGATTCTCCTGTTGTGCCGCACATCACCAATGTATCTGTGCCGTTGTTAGCTAGATGTGCTGCCAGTTCTGCCGCTACATCATAATTTACACTACCGTCTGCTTTAAACGGCGTAATCATAGCGGTTAAAACATTGCCAAAATCTCCCACCCTGTTTTCACTCCTGATTACCCATGTTTTTGTATCTTGGTGGTTTTCTATTGTAATAACTTACCTACATATTGCTTTCACCAGTGATTCGTACATTTGCTCTTTATCATTAGTTTTTATTTTTACTAATAACTAGCTTGAAACGTAAGCCTTAACAGGTTTTAGTAGATTTTTTTCTACCAACAATTCGGCGATTTGTACTGCATTCAATGCTGCGCCTTTGCGGATTTGGTCGCCACACAACCATAATTCCAAGCCACACGGATGAGAAATATCCTGACGAATTCTTCCCACTAAAACTTCATCTCGACCAGTTGCTTCAATTGGCATCGGAAAATGATTAGTTTCCCAATCTTCTACCAATTTCACTCCAGGGGAGCAATTTAAAATTTCTCTGGCTTCCTCTGCACTAAAGGGAGTCTCAAATTCTAAATTAATGGCTTCTGAATGGGCACGGAGTACGGGAACCCGTATACAGGTTGCAGTGATTCTGATTTGCTGCGTACCAAATATTTTTCGGGTTTCGTTGACCATTTTCATCTCTTCCTCACAGTAACCCAAATCGTTTAATGGTGAGTTATGGGGGAATAAATTAAATGCCAGTGGGTAAGGCAATACCTCAGCAACTGGCGGCTGTCCTTGTAGTATAGCGCTTGTTTGGGTTTTGACTTCTGCCATTGCTCGAGCACCAGCACCACTAGCAGATTGGTAGGTTGAGGCTACGATGCGTTGCACTGGTTTAACTTTATGCAATGGCCATACTGCCAAAGTCATTAAAATTGTTGTACAGTTGGGGTTGGCAATAATGCCTTGGTGATTAGCTGCTGCTAGTGGATTAACCTCTGGTACTACTAAGGGAACTTCCGGGTTCATCCGAAAGGCACTGGAGTTATCAATTACCACTGCGCCCTTTTCAATAGCAATTGCTGCCCAAGTTTTGGATGTGGAACCACCTGCACTAGCTAGTACTATATCAACATTTTCAAAGGCGCGATCGCGAACTTGCTCTACTGGTATATTTTCCCCTTTAAACCGCAGCGATCGCCCAACACTCCGCTCTGATGCCAATAACTTCAAGTCAGCAATCGGAAAATTACGGCTTTCTAATAATTCCAGCAACTCTGTGCCAACAGCACCAGTTGCTCCCAAAATAGCTAAACGATAGGATTTAGACAAACTCACTTCCTCCTTTAAGAGGTTTATTTGCAATTTATTGGAACAATTGAAAATTTACTTAAATTATTTAAATGGCGATCGCAATCAATCTTGAAATACATTTTGAATAGATTTAGATTTTTCTCTAATTTAGTCGATCTCTATAGACCTAATACATTTATTTTCTTGAATATTTAATAAGTTAAGTGATGTTGTATTTTACAACAATGGCTATCCAATTTTTACATTTATTTCAACTATATTTATTTAAACTATATATTATTATACAACAAACTGCCATTTAGTAGGAAAATGGAGATATCTGCACTTAGACGTTTAATAGGCATCCTACCAGTAATGCTAACAAATGTCTTGGTTGCAAAGTTGCTGATCAAGAGGATGAACATACTAACATCTAAATGCATAAAATCAGCACAGCAGAAAACTGAGCTATGCAGCTAGGTAACAGATGCGCTCTCGTACCACAACTTAATAATAGCTAGACTCAATACTATAACTTCAACTGGGGAGTACCAACCACTTGCTCAGAACCAGGATATCACAGCGTTAGTCCGCTAAATAATTATATTCCTAAGTTCAGAGGAACTGGAAACTGGGGACTGGGGACTGGAGAAGAGTTTTCCAATGTCCAATGCCCGATTAACTAATTGTTATGAAGGTAAAATGTCAAGTCCTTGGTCATTGGCAGTAAACTGGATCTTTGCCCCAAGACAAATATCCATCATTGGATGTCATAAAGCCTTGTGGCAACATCCCACTACCCCTAAGAGACATCAAGCCATAAACGCAAACAATTATTTTATTGCGTCTTGTGTGTACTCCGAGTTTAAAATATCAGCAAACTAGAGACGAAGCATGAAAGTTACCCAGGAAAGACTCCCCGCCAGCCAAATTGGTCTGGAAATAGAGATTACGCCGGAAATTACCAAGCAAACTTACGAACAGGTAATTAAAAACTTAGCGAGTACTGCCAATATTCCTGGGTTTCGTAAAGGCAAGGTGCCTCGACCGATATTGCTACAACGGTTGGGTACAACTCGAATCAAGGTAGCAGCGCTGGAAGAACTAATTCAAGATGGCATTGAGCAAGCAGTCAAACAAGAAGCTATCCCGGCAATAGGTCAGCCACAATTGCGCTCCTCCTTTGAGGATTTGATTAAGAATTATGAACCTGGAAAACCCCTAACGATCTCGGCTGCTGTCGATGTAGAACCAGAAGTGAATCTAGTGCAGTACACTGATTTGCTTTTCCAAGCTGAAGAAGTCAAGTACGATCCAGAACAAGTGGACAGTAGCCTCGACAAGGAACGTCAAGAATTGGCGACATTGATTCCTGTGGAAGGACGTGCAGCCCAAATCGGCGATATTGCCGTAGTCGATTTTAAAGGTGTATTCTCCAGATCTGAGGGCGAAGACGAAACAGCCGAACCAGAAGTGATTCCAGGAGCTGAAGCAACTGATTTTCAAGTTGAATTGCAGGAAGATAAGTTTATTCCAGGTTTTATTTCTGGAATAGTGGGGATGAATCCTGAAGAAACCAAAGAAATTGCGGCGCAGTTCCCAGATCCATATGCTAATGAAGATTTAGCTGGAAAAGCGGCAACTTTCACAGTAACGCTCAAAGAACTGAAGGAAAAAGAGCTACCAGAATTAAATGACGACTTAGCCCAGGAAATCAGTGATTTTGAAACCTTAGAGGAGTTACGTGCTTCCTTAGTAGAGCAATATCAAAAAGAGGCGGACGAAAAAACCCAAACAAATAAGCAGGAAGCCTTGTTAACGGAACTGCTCAAGCACGTAGAAGTTGACTTACCAGCAACGTTGATTGAGCAAGAAGTGGATGCAATGCTAACGCAAACAGCAATCCGCCTGTCTCAGCAGGGATTAGATGTGAAGAAGTTGTTTACTCAAGATATTATTGTGCAGTTGCGGGAGCGATCGCGCACTGAGGCAATTGAACGCATCAAACGCTCCTTGTCCTTGCGAGAAATCGGTAAACGCGAATCTATCGAGGTAACACCAGAAGAAATTGCATCCAGAGTCACAGAACTTTTGGAACAGTACCCGGAGGAACAAGAGGTTGATGAAGATAAACTGCGCTCAATCGTGCAAAACGAACTATTAACCGAAAAAATCATCGATTGGCTCTTAGAACACTCCTCAGTTGAACTTGTACCCCAAGGCTCCTTGAGTCCCACAGAGGAAACGGAAGCCGCAGAATTAGATGCTGATGCTGATGCACCTCAAATAGAGGAAGAAAGCAGCGATTCCACAGAAGTCACAGAAGGATAATAAAAAATTCTACAGCCATGAGTTCACCAGTTCTGAGTTAAAGTACTGGTGAAATGGGTAAGGTAAGGGAGATGAGGGAGCAGGAGGAGATGAAAGACCACTGCCTCTTAACTCTTGGCTCCTCAAAACTCAGCGATGAAGTCGGAATAATTAAAGAATTAATGAATTTTCGGCAAATAGTGACACATGTTATTGCCTGAGCTTGATACTGTGTTACACGAGAAGAAATTATATGAGGCATAATGGTTAACACGTAGCTTATAAAAATTCCATTCGTTGAAAAGGCAGCACATGCTGCGGAAACATTTGTCCTAAATTATCGTCAAATTTGATTGTATGCTTGGATCGCAATCGGGAAATTACCCCATCAGCAACTTAAGTCGAATAAACATTAACTCCCAGTTGAGCAGCCCTAGCAACATCGTGCCGATGGTGGTAGAACAATCTGGGATGGGAGAAAGGGCTTTCGACATTTACTCCCGCCTGCTGCGAGAGCGGATTATATTTTTGGGAACGCCAATAGACGATGCTGTTGCCAACTCAATTGTGGCTCAGTTATTATTCCTAGACGCCGAAGACTCAGAAAAGGATATCCAACTGTATGTTAATTCTCCTGGTGGCTCGGTCTACGCAGGGATGGCAATCTATGATACAATACAACAAATTCGCCCTGATGTTGTTACTATCTGTTTTGGATTAGCCGCGAGCATGGGGGCGTTTTTGTTGACAGCAGGGGCTGCCGGGAAGCGAATGTCTCTGCCCGACTCCCGGATTATGATTCACCAACCACTTGGTGGCGCTCAAGGTCAAGCGATTGACATTGAAATTCAAGCCAGAGAAATTCTTTACGTTAAGGCTAAGTTGAATCAGTTAATGGCTCACCATACTGGTCAACCCTTAGAAAGACTTGAAGCAGATACGGAGCGCGACTTTTTTATGTCGGCAGAAGAAGCGAAAAACTACGGTTTGATTGATCAGGTCATTTCTAGGCAAAATCTTCCCGTAGCAGGGGAAAACGTCACCATTCTGAAATAAGAGGCTGGTATGTCTAAGTACGACTCCCATTTGAAGTGTTCATTTTGTGGCAAGTCTCAAGAGCAGGTGCGTAAATTAATCGCGGGGCCGGGAGTCTACATCTGCGATGAATGCGTTGACTTGTGTAATGAAATACTAGACGAAGAGTTACTCGATACAAATGGTGCGGCAGCACAACCAGCACCAAGAGCAGAACCACCTCAAAAACGGCGTACCCGATCTTCTAGTATTTCGTTTAATCAAATACCCAAGCCAAGAGAGATTAAAAAGTATCTAGACGAACACGTCATTGGTCAAGATGAAGCGAAGAAAGTGCTGTCAGTAGCCGTTTACAATCACTACAAGCGACTGGCGGTTATTCAGTCTAAAACTAGTGGCAAACCTGGGGCGGATGATGCTGTAGAACTGCAAAAGTCCAACATTTTGTTAATCGGCCCGACTGGTTGCGGCAAAACTCTCTTAGCGCAAACCCTAGCGAAAATCCTGGATGTACCGTTTGCCGTCGCCGATGCTACGACGCTGACGGAAGCGGGGTATGTGGGAGAAGATGTGGAAAATATCTTGCTGCGACTGTTGCAGGTGGCAGATTTGGATATAGAAGAAGCGCAGCGGGGAATTATCTACATTGATGAAATTGATAAAATTGCTCGCAAGAGCGAGAACCCGTCAATTACCCGCGATGTTTCTGGCGAAGGCGTACAGCAAGCCTTGCTGAAAATGTTAGAAGGAACGATCGCCAATGTACCACCCCAAGGAGGGCGCAAGCATCCCTATCAAGACTGCATCCAGATTGATACAAGTAATATTTTGTTCGTCTGTGGTGGTGCCTTCGTAGGTTTGGAAAAGGTTGTAGATCAGAGAGTTGGCAAAAAAGCAATCGGCTTTGTGCAACCGGGAGAAGGCCAATCTAAGGAAAAACGGGCAGCAGATACTCTTCGCAATCTAGCACCGGATGATTTAGTAAAATTTGGCATGATTCCAGAATTTATTGGGCGCGTGCCAATGGTAGCAGTAGTAGATCCGCTAGATGAAGAAGCGCTGATGGCGATTCTCACCCAACCACGCAGCGCCTTAGTGAAGCAGTACCAAAAGCTGCTGAAGATGGATAATGTCCAGTTAGATTTTAAACCAGAAGCTTTACGAGCGATCGCTCAAGAAGCCTACCGCCGTAAAACTGGTGCAAGAGCGCTGCGAGGCATTGTCGAAGAACTGATGCTGGATGTAATGTACGAATTACCGTCGCGTAAGGATGTAACTCGCTGCACAGTAACACGGGAGATGGTCGAGAAGCGATCAACTGCTGAACTGATAATACATCCATCTTCACTACCGAAACCAGAATCAGCGTAAATCAATGCTGTTAGCTGATAAGCTATGGTTTAGCCCGTAAAGTTAGGAGTCAAGAGTGGAGAATGAGTAATTAACTCAAAACTCCGAATTCAAAATTAAAAACTCCTACCTCCTAACTCTTAACTCCTAACTCTCAAAAATGCCTTATATTAATATTCGTGGCGTTGAGCATTACTACGAATGGCGGAAAAAACCATCTGGTTCTTTGATAAAACCAGTGATGGTTTTCATGCACGGTTGGGCTGGTTCGGCTAGATATTGGCAAAATACCGCGAATGCTTTATCGGAGCAATTTGATTGTTTACTCTACGATATGCGGGGATTTGGCCGTTCTGGTGGGAAGCCAACCATAGCCGAAGCAAGTGAAGCTGTTGCCGAATCTGAATCCCCCCAGGAAGAATCACAGGCAATCAGAGAATTAACTTATGAATTAGAGGAATATGCTGATGATTTGGCAGCTTTGTTAGATGGGTTGCATCTTCAGCGTGTCTATATCAATGCTCATTCAATGGGCGCGTCTGTTGCCACTTTGTTTTTTAACCGCTACCCCCAACGAGTAGAACGAGGAATTTTAACCTGTAGCGGCGTTTTTGAGTACGACGAAAAATCCTTTAGTGCCTTTCATAAATTTGGTGGCTATGTAGTAAAATTCCGTCCCAAGTGGTTAAGCAAAATTCCATTTGTTGACCGCATGTTTATGGCCAGATTTCTGCATAGTTCCATACCATATTCTGAGCGGCAAGCTTTTTTGGAAGATTTTCTCGAAGCAGATTATGATGCGGCTTTAGGAACAATTTTTACTTCAGTCAGTAAGGCTCAATCTGAAGTGATGCCGCAAGAGTTTGCCAAGCTGACAGTACCGACTCTGCTTGTGGCGGGGGAGTATGACAAAATTATTCCAGCCGAGATGGGGCGTCAAGCAGCTGCACTGAGTGACAAAGTGGAATTTGTGATGATTCCTAACACAGCGCATTTCCCAATGTTGGAAGATGCACCAACTTATTTGCAACGGGTACAAGAGTTTTTGCAAATTAACATCCCACAACCACAAGTCGGATAACTAATGACGGTTTTTTAGACAGTTAAGTGTACCTGTGTGATACCTTGACGCATTTTATATTGTCGCCTTAACCAAGACTTTTTAATTATTTTACGGAGTAAGGGAGCAAGTTGAATCAACAGCGATCGCAGCAGTGCATTTTTTCGCAATAGTTCACCTTGTTTAGCTTCTTCTAACTGGAGTTGCTGGGCGCGGATAATTTCTGGCTCACGTTCCGCTTGGATGTGCGATAGTGCCATATCAATATCCTGGTGTCCAGTTTTTTTGTGCAACAGTGGCACAAGATGATTAGCAGCGACAATCACATCACGGAATGCGAGATTAATTCCTTGAGCACGGACAGGAGACATTGGGTGTGCAGCGTCACCTAGAAGCAATACCCCTGGTGCGTGCCATTGGGGACAATAACCAACCACAACAGAAAGCCGAATCGGGGATTCGATGGTGTCTGCATGATTATGGAAATGCTCTGCTAGCCATGAGGGTGATAGTGAGGCAAAAATCTCTGCCCAGTTGGCTTGCTTGGAGTCAGTGTTTTCGGTTGCTTCCATCACCCAAGCCAGATGCAGTTTTCCTGACTCTGCTCCGTGAAAAATGGTAAATACGCGATCGCCATTTACAATAGTACGAAATACATTATCGGCTGCAAACTCAGGACTGGCGGCAAGTTTAAACCAGAGAATATCAATATTTTTGGGCTGGCGTACCAATTCCAATCCTATACGTTGTCGCACAAGAGAATTTCGACCATCTGCCCCAATCACTAAGTCAGCAGTTAGTTCTCTGCCATCGCTTAGTACTACACCTGCGACACGTTGATTACTCCAGCGTAAATTTTTGACTGGAACACCCTGGATAAATTCGAACCCATCATTGGTTTGAGCTTCAGAAATCAGTGCATTGAGTAACGGTGGTTGTGAAACCAGCGTACAGGGTCGGGTTGCTCCCATTGGTTCATCAACTCGAAACAACTGCTTATCCCCCAGAATGAATTCCCATGCGTCGAGTTGTCGATGGGGAATATGCTCCAACAACGCCGATAAACCCATTTGCTCTAGTGCATCTAAGCCACTAGGCATTAATCCTTCGCCGCGAAAAACACGATGAAAGTCTTTTGCTGCTTCAATTAACGTTACAGCAATACCACGTTTTACAAGGAGCAGGGCAAGTGTTACACCTGTTGGACCTGCGCCCACAATCACAATCTGCACCATCTCATTCCTCGTGTATTAGTTGCTCTCAAAGATGTTGGTCGAATTATCTTGAGATTAACCTAAACCCAGTTCTCGTTTTAGCAAGTTAATCGAGTTTGTCCCGATATAATTTTCAACCTTAATCAGTTTCGGTGGACGAATAATATCTTCATCAAATGCTTGCACGGCTGCTTGCACTGCCGCAAAACTGGCTTGATCACTTATAATTACCTCAGCCCGCTTAACCATTGCCTGAAGTTTATAAGCATCTTTTGGTTGCGAAGTCATCACCAGAAGTTCATCCCCACGTAGACCGTGCAGGATAACTTCTGCTGCTCGTGCAATCCCGGAACTGAGGCTAACTATGCCTACACAGTTTTGTTTTGGCAGGGTTTTCAATAAGTTGAGTTCTTTGGTGTAGTCGTAGATATCCAAAGGAATCACTCGTGCAGCTTTAGGAGCAGCGATCGCTTCCACATTACTAATAAAATACCGACTTGTGACTACTGTCGCAGAGGTAGTTTTATCTAACGCAACTGTTAATTCTTCCATTGCTACCAACTGGACTGGTATTTTCAAAGCTCGCTCTAATTCATACACCATCAACTCACCAGCACCCATGTCATAAGATGGAACTGCAACCAGTACCCGCGCACTACAACGCAAGCGCCAGTCAATTTCCGCTAAAAATAGCTCTCTAGCTTGATTGAGTGAACATCCTTGAGAGAGCAGCTCGTCAAGTGCTTGCTGGACAACTTGATATGCATCAGGATGTTGTTTAAGAATTGGTGATTGCAGCCTGCTACCGCCCTCATGACCTTGGGCACGAACATAAATTCCCGAACCAGCCATACTTTCAACAAATCCGTCTTCCTCCAGTTGACGGTAAACTTTGCTGATAGTGTTACGGTGTAACCCAGTTTGCATTGCCAGCGCCCGTGTACTTGGTAATTTGTAAGCAGGTGGATATTGCCGAGAAGCGATCGCAAACCGAATTTGATTAAACAGTTGGGTTGATGCGGGAATTTCGCTATCTGACTGAATACGGAATTGAATCATCACCAAACCTCCTGAATACTAAGTGCTGTTAGCGAATAGCTATGGTTTAGCCCGTGCTGTTAGCGGATAGCTATGGTTTAGCTTATGCTGAGTGCTGAGTGTTGCTTTCCTACTCAGGACTCAGCCCTTTTAACTCAGCACTTTTTTAGTGACTAGCTGCATTTGCTACATGTCGAATATTTTATTTACATATGAAGTTTTTCTAGGAGAAATTTCTAATGCGCTCATTATTGGTAATTGATAATTTAATTACAAAAAACCTAGTCATACTGGCATAGTTATATCAAATAAACACATGGCTAATCACATAGCACTGGTAAAAATTATTATGACAGAGCAAGCAATAATTACCACAACGGTTAATCTTTTGCAAGATAATATTCAAGTGGCTGCTTATTTGGCAGAGCCAAAAGAATCTGGATTTTACCCAGGAATTGTGGTATTGCAGGAAATTTTTGGTGTCAACGTTCACATTCGGGATGTTACAGAACGGATTGCGAAACTTGGGTATATAGCGATCGCACCTGCACTTTTTCAACGGACTGCTCCTGGCTTGGAAACCGGATACACACCCGAAGATATTGAAACGGGCAGAGGCTACGCCATGCAAACTAAAGCATCAGAGTTATTGAGCGATATTCAATTAGCAATTGACTACCTCAAAAGCTTGCCCCAAGTAAAAAAAGATGGCTTTGGCTGTATTGGCTTTTGCTTTGGGGGTCATGTCGCATATCTTGCAGCCACCTTACCAGATATTAAAGCTACAGCTTCCTTCTACGGTGCTGGAATTACCACCCGCACACCAGGAGGTGGCGCTCCTACTATTACTCGCACCAAAGAAATTCCGGGTACTCTCTATGCCTTCTTTGGTAGAGAAGATACTAGCATCCCACCCGAACAAGTAGATGAGATTGAAGCAGAGTTAGAAAAATATAAAATTACTCATCGTCTGTTTCGCTACGATGGAGCTGATCACGGATTTTTCTGTGACCTTCGTGCCAGTTATAATCCTAAAGCTGCTGCTGATGCTTGGGAGCAAGTGAAACAACTCTTTAGTCAACTGAACTGAAGTCTATACAGCCAAGTTCGTTTTTTGTCATTTGTCATTGGTCATTAGTAAGAACCAAAGACACGCTAGAAGTCTGAGCGCTGGATAAAGGTGATGGCTTTGCCAACGCTAAGGACAAACTAGAACTTTGAGGACAAATGACAATCTAAACTCCAGTGGAACCATCTCAAATAACAATTAATCTTCAAAAGTCATGAATTCCGAATCGAAACTTTCTCAAACAGCCAATTCGTCGTTTACGATGGACGATTTTGCCAAAGCACTAGAAAAACACGACTACCAGTTTCAAAAAGGACAGGTTGTACATGGCAAAGTGTTCCAACTTGACCATGATGGAGCTTATGTCGATATTGGTGGCAAGTCGTCAGCTTTTCTGCCGCGCGATGAGGCTTCTTTGAGAGCAGTGACCGATTTATCGGAGGTGCTGCCATTGCAAGAGGAAATGCAGTTTTTGATTATCCGAGATCAGGATGCAGAAGGTCAAGTCACCCTTTCTCGAAAGCAGTTGGAAATTCAGCACATCTGGGAACGACTGGCCGAAATGCAGGAAAATACCCAGACTGTGCAAGTAAAGGTTATGGGTGTAAATAAAGGTGGTGTCACCGTTGATATTCTTTCTTTGCGGGGATTTATTCCGCGATCGCACCTGGCAGAGCGTGATAATTTAGAAGCACTCAAAGGTCAAAATCTGACTGTGGGTTTTTTGGAAATTAATCGTAACACCAACAAACTCATCCTTTCCCAGCGATTAGCGACTCGTTCTAGCAACTTCAGCTTGTTAGAACTAGGTCAACTGGTAGAAGGCAAAGTTACGGGTATCAAACCTTTTGGTGTATTTGTCGATTTAAATGGTATGGGGGCCTTGCTTCATATCAAGCAGGTAAGCCAAAAATTCATCGAATCTCTAGACAAGGTATTTCAAGTTGGTCAGCCAATTAAAGCTGTAATTATTGACTTGGACGAGGGTAAAGGACGGGTTGCTCTTTCTACCAGAGTTTTGGAAAACTTCCCTGGCGAAGTGCTGGAGAATATGGAAGAGGTGATGGCTTCGGCTGAGGCGCGTGCTAATAGAGCTAATAACAAAGCTTCTGAATAGTTTTGAGGTGGGCTGCTTGCACAAAGCGTTTAAATCCCCATGTGAAACAATTTTTAATTGTTAATACTCTCCCTGCATCTACAAAGATGTGGGGAGATTTTAAATTGGGAAAACAAGAATTTCAGTCACCTTGAAGGTGTCAGAAAGTACTGAAGTGCAGGAGGTAGTAGAAAAGTTTATTCAAGCTAATTGTTATCAACCTACAGTGCCAGGTATCGAATCTCTGAAATGTTGATTAACTAGTTGAAAACAACCTTACTACAAATATTTATAAAAGTCTGAAGTGCTTATATATTGAACTTCATGAGTCTAAATGCGAGAAAAGATTCTCCCCACAAAGCATTAGATTCAGTTGTCAAAATCCACCAACCCTCACACCCGAAGGGTAAGTGTCCTTTAAGCGCTAAAGTGTTAAAAACTACATCTTCCTCAACAAATATCCACTCACCTTTCACTCTCCATCCTACGCGATCGCCAAATTTTTCCCAGGCTTCTTCATAATATTCACCGTCAGCCTTTCCACCACATTCGAGATAAATTTTCTTCTGAACGCTAAAGCCAAAGTGCCCATTGCTATATTTTACCCACAGTTGGTCAATGGTGCGTAAGTCAGTACAGGGAAAATTATTGATAGATTCGGTATCAAACCAGCCTTCCTCTTCCCTGGTAGATGCCTTGAGCATGACAGCTAAAGTTTCCTCATCCGCTTCTTTCCACTTGCCTGCTGCTAGCAAATCTCGCAATTGCGTGTAGGTTACTCCCTTCTCAGAACTGAGGTCATCGGCTTGAATTACTGGCTGTAGCTTTGGTTTTCGCTCTGGCGGCTTTCCAGTAATACCCCAAATTAATTGCTCCATAGCCTCATCAGTATCTGTCCGAAAGTCAACCCACGTATGACCCCTAAGAAAAATTGGGAGTTTAGGCTGCTGTGGTGTATTCCCAAGCAAAACGGGAATCACGGGACAGCCTCTGTCTACAAATTCGTTTAAAAAAGCTCTCATCTCTTGACTTTGCCAGGGGCCAAGTCCACTGCTACCTACAAAAACTGCTGCTGATTTAATATTTTCTATTTGTTCTTCTAGTAAAGACTGCCATGCTAAACCAGGACGAAGTGCCCACTTATCTAGCCAAGGTTTAATTCCTCTTTCCGTTAATTCATCAGCAATTTTTATAACTTCAGGCTTGTCTTTGCTATTGTGGCAAAGGAAGACATCATACTGATCTTCGTCACTCATCTATAAGTCTCCTAACATCCACTTCTCTATATAGGCAATAATTGCCAACGCATTATACTTACTGCTTTAATTAATTTTATATTACGTAGTATAGTTTGATTTATTCTTGCCTACTTACTTAAGTTATTAGTTAATACATCGGAAAAATGAATAAGGGATTTCCAACAAATAAATTATTCAATCTTGTGGAGTGGTCATTTTAACAGCTTTTGGCTATGGGCGCTCATGTTGCCCATCCCACAAGAAGTAGTTGAGTATTTTTTATTTGGGAGTCCCTAAAGTTGGATCTAATAAGCAAAATGGCATTTGACTTACTCAAAAGCTATGTTTGCTTTCTCAAAAGCTGTGTTTGCTTTCTCATTTCAGTGTATTCCGCAAGCAAAAGCAGCTTTCACTTACTCAAAAGCTGTGTTTGCTTTCTCATTTCAGTGTATTCTGCAAGCAAAATCAGCTTTTACTTTCTCAAAAGCTGTGTTTGCTTTCTCATTTCAGTGTATTCTGCAAGCAAAATCAGGTTTTACTTACTCAAAAGCTGTGTTTGCTTTCTCATTCCGGTGTATTCCGTAAGCAAAATCAGGTTTTACTTACTTAAACCCCAGTTTACTTTCTTTTTTTGATGTATTCCGCAAGTAATCAAGCATATTGAGAAGGCAATATGCTTGATTGCTGACTCATTCCAGTAATTCACACACTCGATCACTAATTCGGATAACTTTAAGAGGGTAGGAAAATGAGCTATCCTGACCGCTACAACCAGGAGAACCTGTTGAACTTGCACAAGGCTAAAATGTCGCTTGAACAGGCTATTGACTTGTTGAGCCAGTAAAATTAATCCCATTACCCTATCCCCTGCATCTACAAAGATATGGGGGATAATTTGTAAAGTATTAAGATAAATAAGGTGCGATCTATTGGCTTAGTTGGCGTGAGGATATCTTGAGCATAGTAAAAAAGTATAAAGATATGCTCATGTTGTTTAAGTATTGCTCAACGGGTTTTGAGCATATATCGAGCATTTCAAGAACTATAAACGCTGAAAGTATTCAATTTAGGTATTTATATGTTTCTAGTAACTGGAGCAACGGGAGGAATTGGTCGCAGAGTTGTGCGACTCCTACGGCAACGAGAGCAGTCTGTGCGGGCATTTGTCCGCCTTAATTCACGCTACAGCGAGTTAGAACACCGGGGTGCAGAAATTTTCATCGGTGACTTGCTAGAGGAAAAAGATATCCAAAAAGCTAGTCGGGATATCCAGTATATTATCAGCGCCCACGGTTCTGATAGCGATGCCCTATCTTTAGATTACCGCGCCAATATTGAACTGATTGACCAAGCAAAAGCCAATGGCGTAGAGCATTTTGTCTTTATTTCTGTATTGGGAGCCGATCGCGGATATGAAGACGCTCCTGTGTTCAAAGCCAAACGAGCAGTAGAACGATATTTGGCAGCTAGTGGCTTGAATTACACAATTTTACGCCCAGCTGGATTAGCATCTAACTTGTTGCCACTAGTAGAACGATTTCGGGAAACGGGATTGTATTTGCTGATTGGCGATCGCAAAAATCGTACCTCAATTGTAAGTACCGATGATTTGGCAAGGATAGTGGTGGATTCTGTGACAGTTGAAGCTGCTCGCAACCAGATTTTAGCAGTGGGAGGGCCGGAGATTTTATTACGAGAAGATATTCCCCGAATTTTTGGTCGGATCTTCGCCAAAGAACCAGTAATAATTAACTCACCACTATTTCTTATTGATGGGTTACAAAATGCATTGGGTTTATTTAATCCCCAAACCCAAAAAGCTTTGGGAACTTTTCGCACATTGCTAGCAAATGAATTTTTCTGTACAAAAGATGAAATTGCCAATTTAGAGGCGATTTTTAACTTCAAATTGGAGACATTAGAAAACTTTTTGCGGCGCTATCTAGCAGTTTGAAAAGGGGAGTGGGGAGTAGGGAGTAGGGAGAAGAAAAGATATAAATCTCGTCCATCTTGAAACAGAGGAGTAGTGCGGGCATCTTGCCTGCTACTACCAGCAGGGAACTATGTATGGTTCTCAAAAGAGATATGGTTTAAATGACAAACGATAAATCATTTCCCTATTCCCCACTCCCCACTCCCTATTCCCCACTCCCTATTCCCCATTCCCTAATCTAAAATTCTATGAAATCTTCCCTAGCTGCAAATGCTGCTCAAGCACGTCAGACAAAAGAGCGATTCGCTCAACCAGAGGAACAACTCACCTATGAATTGGGGAAGGCGGTACAGGAATTGCCACCCCTGTACACTAGATTATTAGCGGGAACGATGAGCGTCATTGTATTTGGGGCGATCGCCTGGGCGCACTTCTCACAAATAGATGAAGTAGCAACAGCACAAGGGGAATTAATTGCTTCCACACAGGTAAGACCGGTGACATCCTTGGGTGGGGGGTCAATTGTCGCCGTCAAAGTGCAAGAAGGCGATCGCGTTACCAAAGGTGAAGTTCTGATTCAAAAAGATCCAGACTTGCAAATAAGCGATGTTTCCCGCCTAGCCAAATCTACTAGATTGATTCAAGACGATTTGCAACGTTTGGATGCAGAACGCACCGGAGGCAAAACTACTGGGACGAAAGTGCAAGATGAACTTTTAAATTCCCGCCTGCAAGACTTCCAAGCTCGTCAAGCAGCGGCGGAAGCAGAAGCAAATCGCCAAATAGCACTCATCAATCAAGCCAAAGTCCGCTTGACTCGATTGCAAGACAACTTAGTTAATGCCAAAAGCAGCGTTGGCAATGCCAAAACCAACCTTGTGAACGCAGATAGCATCAGAATTAAAATTGAAAGTAATTTGACGCTTGCTCAACAAAGGGAAAAAAGCCTACGCACCCTAATTACTCCTGGCGCTGTACCTCGTGTCGATTACTTGGATGCCCAAGAAAGATTAACTCGTGCAAAGACAGAAATTACTAAAGCACAAGATGATGTTACCAATAGCCAGAATAAAATCACAGAGGCTCAAGATAAAGTCACATCATTAGAAAAAGATATTGCTGCCCAAGTCCAAGAAATTCACCAAGCAGAACAAGCTTACAACGCTGCACGCAGTCAGACCGAGCGTGTATCATCAGAACGCCAAAGTGAAATTTTGACCCAGTTCAACAAGCGTAAAGAAGAACTGACAACTGCTCAAGGTCAATTAGAGCAGGCGAGGAAGCAGCAAGCTTTAGAAACGATTGAGGCTCCCGTTGCTGGTACGATTTACAGAGTTAAAGCCACTAAGGGCCCAGTGCAATCTGGTGAAGAATTGCTGTCAATTTTGCCGGAAGGGGAAGAAATGCTCCTAGAGGTGAAAGTTCTCAACCGTGATATTGGGTTTATTCGTCAAGGAATGAAAGCAAAAGTGAAAATGGCGACTTTCCC
Organism: Nostoc sp.; assembly: GCF_036917395.1. GTDB lineage: Bacteria > Cyanobacteriota > Cyanobacteriia > Cyanobacteriales > Nostocaceae > Nostoc. Next base: position 76,194 of record NZ_JBALDI010000057.1, on the reverse strand, counting down.
CTTCCAGGAATTTGGCACTGTGGATGGCGAAGTCATACAAGTCAGTCCGAATGCAATTGTTGATAAAGAATTGGGGTTAGTTTTCCCCACCAGAATTAAGGTAAATAAACACTCAGTGAACGTGCGGGGCCAAGAAGTAGAATTTACACCAGGAATGGCTGCTACAGGTGAAATTGTCACTCGTAAAAAGTCAATTTTGACATTCATTACTGAACCTGTGACACGGCGATTCAGTGAGGCATTTTCTGTTAGGTAGTTATTCCAAGCAATAGAAAGGCGATCGCTGCCAATTAACTTCTATAAAAAAGAGCGATCGCCTCTTTTCTCTTATCCTGTGATAGCTTTTTATCAAATATATTCTATCTGAAATATATGTTCTTTTTGCCTGATATACTTATCTGGTAAGGATTGTTAGCAATAATTATAAAAATGTAGAGACGCGAATCACATCTCTACAAACTTTTTCAGTTGGTTAATTTTCTGAAGCGAGCAGTATTAAACTCAACTACAAATCGCTATATAATTTTCAAGCGATACCCAAGTATTTTTTAGACTGCTCTATTTGTTTTTGGATTCCCTCTAGTAATTTGCCAAAATCAGGATTATCCTGATCATCATTATCATCATTGCTATCCACATTGATGCTGCTCAGAATCTTCTCAGAGTTTTGGGATTGCGACCATAATTCTGGATTGGCTAATCCGTTATTACCTTCGGTTGATGTCTGATATTTTGTCGTTTCTGTAATTGCCTGACCTGTTAGAGAACTGACATCAGAATTATTAAAACTAGAAATTGTCTCTGGTGTCAAATATTTTGCCGTTTCTGTAATTGCCTGACCTGTTAAAGAACCGACATGAGAACTATTAAAACTAGAAATTGTCTGTGATGTATAATTTGCTGTTTGTGCGTTGATGTGTAGCAGGTTGTCGTCAGACATCGCCTGCCTTGCCAGAGAACTGACATTGGAAACATTAAAACTAGAGCTTGTAGTTTGTGTACTATTTATTGGTGTGTTTGCAATCACCTGATTCGCTAGAGAACTGACATTAGAAAGATTAAAACTAGAGCTTGTAGTTTGTGTACTATTTCCTGCCGTTTCTGTGACAATCTGACGGACTTGGGCATCAGTCAGGTTGTGGTTAGCACTAAGCATCAGAGCAACTACACCAGCAACATGGGGAGCAGCCATAGACGTGCCGCTATAAGTGGCATACTGATTATTCGGAACTGATGAGTAGACCTTGACTCCTGGGGCTGTGACGTAAGCGATTTGCTTCGTTCCAGAGCGGTCAGAGAAGTCGGGCATATTATTATTTCTATCTACTGCCCCAACCGCAATTCCCGACTTGTATGCATAGCTGGCGGGATACTCTGGTGATGAGCCACCATCATTACCAGCTGCCATGACGACAATCACTCCTTTGCTGCTGGCATAGTCAATGGCTGACTCTAAAGTACTATTGGAATATGGCCCTCCTAAACTGAGGTTAATCACATTAGCTCCATTATCCACGGCGTAGCGAATACCTTTAGATATGGAATTAAAGGAACCGGAGCCAGACTCATCCAAAACTTTGACGGGCATAATCTTGGCATCATAGGCAATACCAGTGACACCATAGTTATTATTTTCTCCTGCGATCGTGCCAGAAACATGAGTACCATGACCATTATTATCTAGGGTATTGTTGTTATTATCAGCAAAGTTCCAGCCGTAATTATCATCAACATAACCATTGCCATCATCATCTATACCGTTACCTGCAATTTCCTTGGTATTCGTCCAGATATTATTTTTTAAATCCTCATGGTTGTAGTCAACTCCAGTATCTACAACAGCGACAACAACACCTTTACCTGTGTATCCATGTGCCCAGGCTTCCGGTGCTTTAACCAGGTCTGCTCCCCAATTATTGCCACCAAGATCAGGAACATCAGCAAAGGTATTCTGACCAGCAGCTTTAGCCACTGCTGCCGCTGCATTAATCAAGCCATAGCCATTGGTGGAGTTATAATTCGCAGTATTAAAAGCAGTAGCGTTACTGCTATTTTTAGAGTCACCCCTATTTTGCAACTGCACATCAGCATCAGCTGAGTTGTAGCTACTACGTCCGATTGAGTTAAGGCTGTAGTCATCCTTCGTATTAAAGCTATCTAATGAGGAGATTGAAGTGACATTGAACCGTTTATTTGACAACACATTGTTATTAACATGATCAATGCTCATAAGTATTTTTTCTCAAAAATAGCAATCTTTTTTTTGACAGCTTGAAGCGTTAAAACCTTTGACAAAAGGTTTTAATGTGTGAATAAACTCCATTGTCAATAATTACTATGAAATTTCAGAAAAAGTTGCTAAATTTACTACCAAAAAAAGTTCTAAAAATAGTGTTTTTTATAAAGAGTCAATTTATCAAGTCAATTTTAAATTATTAATAGTTAATTAATCGAAATTAATGCCATATAAAAATTGCATTATATTTATAAAATTAGAGGTTGCAGAGATTTTTAATGCACTACCTTAACTGTGTCATGCCAGTAGGATGCGTTACACTCCGTTAACGCACCTATTTTTATACCTTAAAAAGAATTGTTCCTAATTCCCTTTCCAGTGATGCAAGACTAAGACGACAAATACCTGATTTAAAAGCACACCATTCTGATCACACCTGATTTGTCGTAGGGGCGCAAGACCTTGCGCCCCTACCGCGTGGTCTATTGACCTGAAAATAGCTGTAAGTAGGGGCTGGCTGCTTATCCAACAGTCGTTTTAGAAGCCGAAATAGGAAAGGTGGTGTTAAATCTAGACTTGGGATCACCGAATTTACAATGTTTAAATTTGGGAAAATGAAATTGAAAATTCAAAATCCAAAATTGCTTGACTAGATATTTGCCTGTTGCCGTTGATATAGTGACCAGTACAAACCCTTTTGTTGCAACAACTGGGAGTGAGTACCACGTTCGGCAATCACGCCTTGCTCTAATACTAAAATCAAATCAGCACGTTTGAGGGGGGCAAAGCGGTGAGCAATGAGGAACACAGTCCGGTTAGCGGAAATTTTTTGCAGGTTATGCAGTACCTGCTGTTCAGTTTCACTATCCAAAGCGCTGGTAGCTTCATCCAAAACTAAAATCGGCGCTTGGGAAAGAAATAGCCTTGCTAGGGCAATACGTTGTCTCTGTCCGCCAGATAAAGCTGTACCGCGTTCACCAACATTGGTTTCGTAACCGTAGGGTAATTGACTGATAAAGTCGTGGGCCACTGCTAATCTTGCCGCCTCTACTACTTTCTCTGCGGTAATGTCAGGACTACCGAGAGTGATATTTTCCAAAATGGAACCGTTGAATAAAAAGTCTTCTTGAAGAACTACACTAACTTGTTGCCGCAGTGAAGCTAAATCGGCACTTTTAATATCAAAACCATCAATCAGGATGCGTCCTGATTCAATTTGATAGAGGCGTTGCAATAGCTTAGACACCGTACTTTTACCAGAACCGCTGCGTCCGACAATGCCAACAAATTGCCCTGGTTCGACATTGAAGGATATTCCTCGCACAATTGCTTCAAAGTTTGGCCGGTAGCGGAAAAATACTTGCTCGAAGGTGACTTGACCTTTCAGGGGTGGTAAAACTAAGCCAGTTCCTAGTTCAGCTTCTGGAGAGACGTTAAGAATATCACCAATGCGATCTACAGAAAGTAGCACTTGTTGGAGATTTTGCCACAACTGTACTAAGCGCAAAAGTGGTCCTGTGACTCTGCCAGACAGCATTTGAAAGGCAACTAGCTGTCCGATTGTGAGCTTTTGTTCGATGACTAACTTGGCTCCAAACCAGAGAATCAGCATGGTGGAAAAATTGGTGAGAAAGTCACCGATGTTGCTGCTGATATTGGAGGTGGTAGAAGCTTTGAAACCTGTGCGAATGAAGCGAGCAAATAAGCCTTCCCAGCGATCGCGGGCTACTGGTTCTGCTGCATGGGCTTTAACGGAATGAATTCCTGTGATTGTCTCTACTAGAAACGATTGACTATCGGCACTGCGGTTAAAAGTTTCGTTGAGCCAGTTACGCAGAATTGGTGTTGCAACTATCGTCAATGTGGCAAATAGCGGCAGTACTGCTAAGGCGACAAAGGTGAGTGGGACGTTATAGTAAAACATCAATGCCAGGTACACCACAGCAAAGATGCTATCTAAAATCACAGTTAATGCTGTACCTGTGAGAAACTGACGAATTTGTTCAAGTTCCTGGACTCGTGCTATTGTGTCTCCGACGCGCCGCGACTCAAAATAAGCCAAAGGCAGACGCATTAGGTGGCGAAATAGCTGTGCTGATAAACTCAAATCCAGACGACGGGCTGTATGAGTAAAGATGAATAGGCGCAGAATACCAAGTATGGACTCAAATATGGCTACGAACAAAAGTGCGATCGCCATCACATCGAGAGTCGGCAAACTCCCCTGCACCATCACTTTATCAATGACAACTTGCGTAATTAGTGGTGTTGTTAACCCCAAAAGCTGCAAGGTAAAAGATGCTAACAATACTTCTGTTAGCAATTCCTTATACTTCCAAACTGCCGGGGTGAACCAACTGAGGTTAAATTTTTCTTGCTGAGATATTAGTTCTACTTGCCACAATTGTCCATCCCAAGACGCCTCAACTATCGACTGCGGCAAGCTTTCGCAAATCCGATCCGGATTTAGGGGGTTAGCGATAATTAGGCGATCGCTCTTAACTCCATAGGCTACCACCCAAGATGGACTCTGGGGTGAGTCAGAATTCCACAAAAGTAAGGCTGGAAATGACAGCTGTCGCAACTCACCCCAATTCACTTGTAACCGCCGCACCACTAACCCTAACTTTTCTGCTGCTTCTACAACCTGTTTTGGGCGTTGTCCTCTGAGTTGGCGCTGCACCCATTCCAGTTGCACAGAATTTTCTAACTGTTGCGCCACCATTGTTAAACAAGCAGCAGCGGTGTTCCAGCTGGCAACAAACGGATAATTTGAGGCGATTAGATTGGCGGCTGGGAGTCCTCTTTGGGGTTGGAGACTGTGGGGGCTGGAAGTTCCCTCTGAGGCTGGCGCTAGTGAACGAGTGGAAGAGAAGGAAAATGTCTCCTTTTCTCTCTCCATGCCCACTGGTAATACTTGCCAGAACTCCTGAATTTGTGGGTTAGAAAATTCTGCCCACAACGCTGTATCCCAATACACTACTACCACTTCTTTACTAGCAGCTACAGCTTTAAAATCCGCAGACAGCTTTTGTAAGTCACCAAACCAATCCCCTACATCTAGGGCGGCTATTGGTTTGCCAACGCCCTCTTGAGACAGCGCGTTGGGCAGCTTTGCCGACTTGTCGCGACTGTCGTCTCGCAAGCGAACTTTTCCAGCCACAATTAAGAATTGGTAACCGCCGACATCGTTTGACCAGATTTTTTCTCCAAGACGATACTGACGGGTTTGGGACTCATTTTCCAATCGGGATTGTTGTTCGGGCGTCAGCCAGCATAGCGGTGGTTGATTCCAAGGCAAAGAAGCTAGTACTTTTAATCGTAAAGATTCATTATCCAGAATATTTAACTCACTTGTAATTTGACTGTCAGTTTTTGAATTTTCTCTGCTAGCCATTTCTCAAATAACTCATTTTGTAGTGCTTGCTTTAGTTGAGTATCTTCTAAAGACGCTGGCAGAAATTGTTCTACTCGAAACAAACCATAAGGTCCTTCTCCTGGAGGAGAGTCTTTGCCAACGATTTCTATTGGTCCTACTAATTGTCCCGGACTCGCCACATCAATAGCTGCCCGTAATATATCCGGCATACTTCCTCGGCTGACTATTCCCATCATGCCGTTCACAATTCGGTCGTCTGAAAGTGAATACTCTTTAGCTAGTTGCTCAAAGCTACCTCCTTCTTCAATTTGGGTTTGTAGTTCGTCTGCCAGTTCTTGATTATCAACAACGATCCGGGAAAGTACTACCCGATCCAAAAAAATTTTGCGTTCAATAAAATATTCTTGGAGTTTTGGTTGGGTCACTACAGCTTTTAGCTTTTCTAACTTGTAACCAAAAGCTACCGATGTGTGAAAGGTAGCGTAATCTGTATTATTAGTCTTTAACCATTCTTGAAAACTTTCGGGGTCAGTCAGTTGATTTTTCAGCCTAAAGTCAATAATTGCCTGTTCAGTTATTGCTGTACCAATCTCAACATCGTCTCGGTTTCGGATTTCTTCTTCAATTACGTACTGGCGAAGAATATCCCCAATGAAGTGTCCCAATTTCCCAGAGGCTTGCAGGTACTTTATTGCTTCCTCAAGGGAAATTATTTGGTCATTGATTGTCAAAAATGATAAAGGTTCCATGAATTAATTATGTTAATATGGTTAAACACTTATAGGACTTTTAAATTAAATCATACATATAGAAATTATCTTGTCCTTGATGGATCAATATGATAAATATTCCATGAACTAATTACATCTAAATGGTCAAAAAATTATATACCTAGTAAATAAAATAATTTCCCATGATTACTTTTACGGTCTAGTGGGGACAAAACAGGATTGAAAATATCAGTTGTAAAGCAAAGCAAGTTGTGTAACCAAATCTTTATAGATTTAGAGAAATAATCAGGTAGGCGAAAATAAAGCAAAACATATTAAGAATTGTTTATTGCCAGTTTTCTATGCCAGTTGCTAAAAGTCGAGCCACTGCGTTGCTCAGGTGACCAAAGTTGTCGCAAGTGGTGCAAAAAAACCATACTATACCCGATATTAACGAGTAATTGTTTATTCTCACCGTGCTACTTAATGATGCTTATCCATGTCCAGGCAAGTAGCACAGCCGCGATCGCACCGATTAAAGTATTAAAAATATTCACTACTTCATTGGTCAGCCAGGTGTACTTAGATTGCAGTGTTGCCCCAATCACACTTTCTAAGTTGGTGGCAATAAATGCTGCCAGGACACACCAAGCTACTCCCAATAGATCAATTAAACCAACTCCCCAACCAACAAATGCGATCGCTACAGAAGCCACAATACCAGCTAAAGTTCCTTCCAAGCTTACTGCCCCTTCGGTACCGCGAGGTACTGGTTGAAATGTGGTAATTAGAAAGGTGCTTTTACCATACGCTTTACCGACTTCGCTAGCAGTGGTGTCAGCCAGTTTGGTACTGAAACTCGCTACATAGCCTAACCAAAGTAGAGACTGGAGACTTGTACTGAGCGCAGCCGAAGTATTGGGGACTAGAAATTGGGCACTAGGTACAATAAATCCCGAATTTATTATCCCTACTCCCAAAGCACACAGCGCTCCAGTCAAAGCCGAACCCCAAACATTTTCTGGGCCTCTTGCCCCAGAACGCTTTTCGGCAATTCCTTCAGCCTCCTTCTGCGCCATACCAATGCGGGTAACCCCAGAACCAACCAGAAAATAGAACATTACTACTGCATATCCTTGCCAGCCTAAAGTTACCCAAATTAAGATTGCCAGAAACCAAGCGTGGAATAACCCTGCCGGAGTAAGCAGCTTTTTCGGCGCAATCCAAGCTAAACCCAATAGAATTGTGTTTAATCCTACCGCCACCAACCAGGGATTAACAGAATAAATTAAGGATGACATCAGCAATTAATTATGAGTAATTTTGTCTGAATATCAACAGAATAACGAATTTATCACCCTTATTGCTCAATTTCTGACACCTTCTTAATTTAAGTAATATGTTTGTATTGTTACCTAAATTGCGTAGGGATCACTCTGAAAGCTGAGTGTAAAACTACAAACAATGTTTTAGATATACACTGCAATATTGACTAAAGAACCTGGATTAAACAAAATGCAAAACTTCTGTTTAATTAGGTGGACACTTTAAGTGCGTAACCCACCCAACACATCCTAAGAAAGTTTTAGTTATTAAATTTACGTTCCTAAGTGTGTGCTAATGCAAACCTAAATTAGTATCGGTGCATGGTGCAGCGGCTGAAGTGGTACTCATACCATTTCTTTGTGAGGCTGCACCGAATTTTCTTGGCTTCTTATTTCTTTCTTTGTGTCCAACTCTTGGAGACGCTGCGCGTAGCTTGCTTCTCCGTAGGAGTATGCGTCCTTCTCTAACGAGACGCTGCGCGAATGCGGTAGCCTGCGGCAAGCCGCTTTGCGTCTACGTTCCTCATTTCGTTTGGCGCATCTTCATACAGAATTGGTATCAGTCCCCAATCTTAGTCATCACGATAAAGAATATAAGTTAATGTCAATTAAAACTGTGTTCAAGTTGACCACAATCAAGACTTAACAGCATAAATTGTAGATAGCATCAACTATTAGTCTTTTCCACACAAGCTATGAGCCAAACTTTATTCCATCTTGCTTTCCCTGTGACTGACGTTGCCCAAACAAAAGCATATTACGTGGATGGCTTGGGCTGTATTCCTGGTCGTGAAAACCAGCACGCCCTGATTCTCAATCTCTACAGTCATCAACTAGTAGCTCACGTCACTAAAGAACCCTTGGCACCGCAACGCACTATCTATCCCAGACACTTTGGGCTAATTTTTACTCAAGAATCTGACTGGCAGGATTTATTAGAAAGGGCACAACAGCAACAGCTACTTTTTCGCGAATCAACCAAAAACCGCTTTGTTGGTTCTCCTCTTGAGCATCGAACTTTCTTTTTAGAAGATCCTTTTTATAACCTAATGGAATTCAAATATTATCGTCACCCAGAGGCAATTTTTGGGAGTTACGAACATACACAAATTGGTGATAAAACTTAAGCAATTCAAAACTAAAAAGAAAAGAATGCAAGTGTAACAAGTATCCTGGCTACTAACTGGATGCTTTCTTAAGGAAGAGCAGTTTAATCCGCTTTCAATCCGCTTGGGTTAAGCTGCACAATTTTTAAATATCCCCCTTAATCCTCCTTAAAAAGGGGGAAATAGAGCCATTCTGAGCAAGCTTTTTTAAGGGGAGCCACTGCGGTCTTCTCCCATTCGTGAGAGGCTAGCGCCTGCCGTAGGATGCCCGTTCGCCGCAAGGCGTCCCGTTAGGGAAGGGCTGTAGGGGTTTCCCAAGTGGAGCAAGTGGCGTGGGTTGAGGGGATTGAGCCTTATCCGAACCGTATTGAATCCGTTCTGCTAAAGCTGCTGTGACTACTGCTAAACTCTTGGAGTCTGTCAGCATCCAAGGGTGTAGAGAAACTGGCACAACTACCTCTTTTCCCACGGGCATTTGTGAACTATTCGCTGGGACAATCATCAAATCATAAGGTGTCCAGATAGATGTAAAGTTAAGCTGTCTTAACATATCAGCATCAGAATTCAAATCTTTGAGAAAAAGGCTGTTGGGGCGCATTTGTATACAACCAGGACGCTGGGAAGCATAAGCAACCACAGTTCCATGATGGGGCGAAGAGATGGTGATAAACCTCTGTACACGGTTAATTCCTCCCAATCGCTGGACATAGTAACGGCTGACAATTCCTCCCATGCTAAAGCCGACTAAATCTAGGCGTTGTTCTGACGCAAAGCTGGCCGTAACATAATCAGCTACTTGCTTTGCCAACTCATCAAGAGCTACATCACCATTATTAGGAACCAGATTCAAGCTATATACAGACCAACCCCGTTGTATTAGGTATGCCCTCATTTTATAAAAAACTGCCTCTGTGTCGTCAATCCCGTGTATTAATAACACGGGATTGCGCTGCTGATTTTCAGTGTTCATCTACAAAATCCGGCTGAATTAAGTCTGTAGAAAATGTAACTGAGTACCGTTGCTATCTGTCAACAAACTATGACACTCCTCCCACTGGTTGAAAGTAAACTGTTTGCTTTTCTCCAATCAGTAATTTTCAAACAAAGAAATGTTAATTATTGTGAAGCCTGCTTTCAGGATCTTGCTCTTAGTCACAGTAAAATTTAATAATTAGTTCTCGGTGATACAGGTGGCAAGTGCTTGCAAGAAAACATTTGCCCTCTAGTTTTACTACAATGTTGATTAAGCACAAACCCATAATGGTTGTCACCAGAATGGGGTGACGCAAAGCATAAAATGTAACATTTTGTCGTAATTTTTAACAATTACGGTTGAGTTTCAAATATAAAAGGTAAAAGGCAGGAGTAATTGTAATGGATTTTATCAAAAAGTCAATTTCCAGTATTCAGGGTTTTCTTAGCGGTATTCTGGGTTTCATTACTGGATTGTTACCAGGGAAGAAGAAAAGCAACGGCTACTTCTTAGAATTGGACGAAGCCAAAGATGCTGTGAAAGATGCTGCTAAAGATGTAGCATCGAATGTGAAGAAAGTAGCAGAGACAGTTGGATCGAATGCTAAGAAAGTAACGTCAACAATTACATCAGAAGCACCAACTCCATCTAAGCCAGATTCATTGAACGGAACAAAAACCGCCGCAGATGAGGCTAAAGCAAAATCAGCTAAAAATCCCAAACAAGCTGATGTAACCCTAGTCCAGACTGCTGAGGGTCTTAAAGTTGAACCTGGCAAAAATGCAAAAGCAGCAGCAGCCAAAGTACTTAAAGAGGAGCCAAAAGAAACAACGTTTGCGCCTAAATATCTCGCTCCTTCAGCTACTAGCTCTAATGGTCGGCGGCGTCCAGGAGCGAATATGAGTGCTTACTTAGACATGGCACGTCAGGTTAAAAAGCCTGGTTAAGTCACATAGACGCGGGATTTTGCGTCTATTTCGTGTATCTATAGGACTGATGAGTTAAGTGTGAATACGCAATATTAAGATAAATTTACCAGTTGTAGATGGGAGAATCCAAACTAGGAGCGATCGCTTAATTTTCTCCACTACAACTGCATTTTTTAGGGTTGAGGCTTTTTCATCCAAGACTACCCGTCCTACCCGACCTTTGTTGAGAGTGAACTCAAAGACGATTTCACCACTGAAGCCGGAAGGCAAGTTTAATTGTTGAAGGTGTTGGCTTAGGTTAGCAATTCCTATTTCATCCAAGCCAGTGACGCTGATGACCTCTAACTGATGGTTGATGGCTGCGTCTAATATTTCATCTTGTTCCATCTCCTCGGAATCAAAGCTCAAAGAGATATCGACTTCTTTGGCTATTGGCGATTGTGGCGATCGCTTTTGTTGGAGAAAATCTGGAGCTTCTGCTGAGGCTGGTGCTGATAACCTTGAGAATTTCATTTGAGGCGCAAAACCACCAGCCGGAGCATTGCCAAACACTCCTTGATAATTAACTGCTTCAGGCATTTCGACTGGCACTTGCATAGACAGATATTCGCTTCCTGATTCAACCCGCACGTCATCACTGACAGCCACAAAAGCAGTGTATTGAGAAAGCAGTTGATAAGTTAAGGCTGTTTCGGTAACTGCTTCTACACCAGCTTTCGTTTCAAAACTCACCATTTGATTCATCAAATCTTTGATGCAAGCACGTCCCCATAACTGCGCTACAGCAAGATTTCCTGTTTCCTCAAATATGAGGTGAAATGTTTTTTCGTAGTGCTTCCCGCCCGTAGCAATGCCGGAGATTTGCAGATTACCGCTGACTCTATCCTGTTTGCGACCAAATAAAACTAATGGTTGTTCGCTGAATAAATCAGGCGCTATGGCTGGGTAAATAACAGGTGATTCTGTGTCACCTTGCCAAGAGATTTGAATATTTGTGAGTACGGGGTTGTTGATTTGCCTGTAAAACTTTTCGGCAACTTCTTCTGTGGGTTCATCATGACGAATAATTCTGGATATTCCCCGGCCAATTTCGGCGAGGCGATTCAGTAAAAAACGGTTAACTGAACTACCAGCACCAAAACTGTAAAGGCGATTTCCCGGTTGGAGATGCTGTTGTACCTCTGCCAAAATTTCATTTTCGTTGCCGATGTAGCCATCGCTGAGGATTACAACACTCCGTAATCTTCCGACTGGTGTGGGGAAATTTATGGCTGTACGAATGCCACTGAGCATTTCTGTACTGCCATCAGCTTGTAAATTGTTAATGTAAGCGATCGCTTTGGCACGATTTTCTGGTGTATTCGGCAGAGATTTCTTTGATAATTGTCTGACTCTATCGGAAAAATCGATAATTGTGAAAGTATCGTTGGGATTCAACCCATTGATAAATCGTCGCATTAATTCTTGACACTTCGATAACGGATCGCCAGATTGCGAACCGGAAGTATCCACTAAAAATACGACATCTTTGGGGACAATTTCATCAGTAGAATATTCCAAAGCTGGAATCAGATAAATTGCAAAATGTCCGCCGCGATCGTCGGCTTGGGTTAATATCGTGGATTGAGTTTCCTTACCAGAAACTTGATAGCGGAGAATTAAATCTTTATTGGGAATTGTATCTTCTTCACCTAATTGAATCCGCACAATTTGACCTAAGTGTTCAATTTTTAATTGATGTGAAGGAGAACGCACTTGAGAAATTGGTAAACCTGCATCAATTTCTACTGTGACATTAATATCGTGACGTGAGCGCATTCCTTCTGGAACTACAGGCGGTGTAATGCGAGAAGCATCAGTAACTTGGTCTGTATCACCGCTATTATCTATCGGCGTTCCTGGAATATATCTTGGCCCTACCACCATCGGGAAAACAAATTCGTAATTTCCCAACTCAAATTTCAAACTTTCGGTGTAACGAATTGTAACATCAATTTGTTCACCAGGTTTGATGTTAGCTAGAGACTGGGTAAAGATGTTGTCTCGTTGCTGTTCTAGAAGTCCGGCGGTGCGTCCTTCTTGTTTAGCCTTTTCGTAGATTTGTTGCGCTTCTTCACGTTTTTTAATATTACCTTTGATAACGCGGCTACCTATTTTGATTTCCATGTCATCCACCGCCGCCTCATCGGGTAACGGAAAGATATACACTGCTTCTAAAGGCTGCGTGAAGGGATTTTCAAAGCTTTGAATGACCTCAACTCGTGATAAGTTACCTGCAATTTTTGCTAGAACTTCCGTATGCTTGAGCGGAAAGACTAGTTGCTCTCCTTGAAGGGATTGAACGTACAAACCGCCTAACTGTTGATTTTGGTTGGCTACTGTATTCATAGGTTATCTTATTTAATTTGTAAACTTACTTCTTAAGGTAGGCAGTAGGTAATAGTAAACTTAATTACGAATTACGAATTATTTAACAAACACCAGTCCACTATATAAATGAAAAGCTGAGTCCCAATTAGTCTCTTCCCTGCGAAATAGATGAATGTGAGACTTGATATGACCCAGCATTTCTGTTTGATCTAATGTTGTATCTGCAAAGGACGTGAAATCTGACCAAATTTTGACTTGAGGTAGTTGCTGGTCAATCCAACTTGATAAACTATTCCAATTAATTCTGATTGTATTTTGGCTAGCTTGGGGAATGATTTCTAAACCTTGCTGAAATTCATAGCCGTTGTCATGAAATCGGAGAATGCAATGTCTATCAGGTAGGTGTAAATCACAAAACTGGGCATAGTCTTGTGTTTGAGTTTTCCGTTCCAGTTTCCGGTAGGCATCAACATCTACAACTTGTTCAAAAATAGGCAAAAGTCCCACTACTCTTGCTGTGACTTCTGACCAGTCAAAGGTGAGAGAACCGAGTTGATTTGCCTGGTTGCAGCAAACAACAGTAACTTGTGGGGTAGATTCCTGGAAATATTTGACTTGATAAACCTGAATTTGCTGAATTTGAGCTATTGTTGCCCAAAAGCAAGGAATACCAGCCTGCTGTAACTGTTTCCCGTAAAATTTAAGTTCTCCCACTTGGCCAGTGCGATACAACCTCCAGCCACGACTTGGCAGTATTAGTCGTGCAGTATAGGGGTCTAGCTGCATAATCTGGGCGAATTTTCGAGATGCTTCTGTTTTCATCTCGTTGCTGAGAGGCTCTAAGACTAGTACGCCAAGTTCGGTGTTATTAGGTTCAGATGTTGCTTGGGAAATGGCTCTTTGTCTTTCTTCTAGCTCCATTTCTTGCAGTCGTCGCAAACCTTGACGTGCTAACGTCACTATTCTGGTATTTGTCGTATCTTGCAGCAGTTGCCGATAAATTTTTTCTGCATCCTGATGCTTTCCAGATACTTCATGCAACCGACCAAGATAAAATTGTACCCAAGGATTGTCTGGTGATTCTTTTCGCAGCTGTTTGAGTAATTTAGCAGCTGTTTGATAATCTTTATGCTCAAAGGCGATCGCAACTTGCTCAATCATCACTTTAAATACACGCTGGAGTGATGTCTCGCGCAAAAAGAGATTTGCGTGAGCTATAAATCATTTATACTTCACAAATTGCGGTAATCAAGGATAATGCTACTACCGGGGCTGTAACTGCTCTCAGGATGCGCCGACCAAGGGAAACAGGTTGAAATCCAGCTGACTTCGCATTTTCAATTTCTTGTGTTGTCCATCCTCCCTCTGGCCCAGTAGCAATGACAATCTCCTCACATATGCTACTCAGCACTTTGTTTAAATGGGGATACTCTCCACGAGCCTCACAAATGTAACGGTGACTTGTCTGATTAGCGGTGACAGCAGTATTAAAAGCAACAGGCTCTAAAATTGTCGGCACAAAAGAGCGCTCTGATTGCTCGGCGGCTTCTGTTGCGATACGCCGCCAGCGTTCAAGCTTTTGAGGACTAGGATCAAGCAAAGTGCGATCGCTCAATACTGGTGCAATACAAGCTACTCCCAACTCTGTACAACACCGCACAACTTCATCAAATCCGCTGCCTTTGGGTAGCGCCACCATCAGCGTAATCGATACAGGTAATTCAGTTTCTACTAAAAGCGGTTCTAAAACCTGTGCTTGTTCCCCTGCTAGCTGCGCTAACCACCATTTTCCTTTACCATCCATTGCAATAAAGTGATCGCCTTCACGCAAGCGCAACACACGCCCTAAATAATGCTGTTGTTCTTTGGTGAGCAAAATTTGCCCTAGTTGGAATTGGGAGGATGCGATCGCAATTCTTTGCAGTTGAGACATTTTTCTTAATAAATTATTGCCCTGCTATAGACATTTGCTGTCTAACCCAGGTACGGAAAGCACGAGTTGCTGCTATTAGCCTTTTGTTTCGCTCAGATCCCATATCTGCCAGCATAGCTTTGAATGTGTGCCAACTAATGTTTTGCAGCACATCCCTATTCTCTGCAAATTTTGCTGTTGTTACCATAGTTCAGTTTTCCTGTGGATGTGTTACCTCACTTAGCACTCTTCATAGAAAATAGACACAGATAAATCCATCTGTGTCTATCTGTAGTTTAATTATCTTCAATTTTTCGGCTTACGAAAGATTTTGGAAGTAAGCCTCTAGCGCTTCAGTCACTAACTGAGTCATCGGCTTACCTTGGCTTTCTGCTACTCCCTTCAACTTGCTATAAACCTCTTCTTTCAAATTTACCCGGTGACGTGATTTATTTGCACCATTAGCTGCTTGGGGTTCGTAGGTGCTGGCAAATTCGCGGATGGCATCAAAACCAACGCGATCGCAAAAATCACCAAAACTTTCCTTCGATTTCCGAGATTTCTTAAAGTAAACAAAAATTGGCTCTAGGAAGGTGTCTAAATCATTATGGTGCAGCTTTTCTGTGTACGGTTGCGCCAGTCGAGTCTGATTTGGCGAACCCCCTAACCATAATTGATAAGATTCGGGAGCGCTACCGACAAAGCCTAATTCTGCTAAGTAGGGACGAGCGCAACCGTTAGGACATCCTGTCATCCTTACCACAAAATGCTCATTTTGTAAACCAACTTTATCTAATAGAGCGCGAATCTGCTCCAAAATGCCTGGTATTGCCCGTTCTGATTCCGTGATTGCCAAGCCGCAAGTGGGCAAAGCAGGACAAGCCATTGCATACCGCACTAAAGGTTCGATTTTACTAGGGTCGTCTCCGACACCGTGACGGCTGAGGATGTCTTGAATAGCTTCCTTGCTATCTGGTTCGATATCGTAAAAAATCAGGTTGTGGTTGGCTGTCAGGCGGATAGGTAAGTTGAACTGCTCGACAATTTCCCGCAAGGCGGTTTTCAGTTGAAACGAACCATCATCCTTGATTCGACCATTGTCAATGGAAATTCCTAAGAATAGCTTGCCATCACCTTGTTCATTCCAGCCGAGGAAGTCGTGATATTTAAACTCTGGCAGTGGTTTGAAGGCTTCAACTGGTTTACCGAAATATTCTTCAACTTGGGTACGGAATTTATCTACACCCCAATCGTTGATTAGATATTTTAATCTGGCATGACGACGATCAGTGCGATCGCCATAATCCCTCTGAGTAGCAACAATTGCTTTCACCACATCGTAAACGTCATCTTTCGCTACATAACCGATGGGGTCTGCTAACCTGGCGAAAGTTTCTTCTTTACCGTGTGTTCTACCTAAACCACCACCAGCAAAAATATTAAATCCTTCTAGTTGTTTCTTTTTATTGGTAATTACTACCAAGGTTAGGTCTTGGGAATACAAATCCACCGAATTATCCCCTGGCACTGTCACGCAAATTTTGAACTTGCGAGGCATATAGTGAGTGCCATAGATTGGTTCTTCGTTGTCATGGATAATTGTGCCATTGCCATTGCGTTGTCGCGCTGCCTTCACCTCTGGGTCTTCTTCAGCACTAATTGCTTTTTCCCCATCTAGCCAAATTTCGTAATAAGCGCCCGTTTGCGCTGAAAGCAAGTCAGCAATATTCTGGGCATACTCCCAAGCATATTGATACTCTGGGCGATTCTTAAAGGGGGCTGGTGGTGCCATCACGTTGCGGTTAATATCGCCGCAAGCTCCCAAAGTCGTACCCAGGTTCTTGACAATTGTGGCGATCGCTGTTTTAAGATTCTTCTTTAAAATTCCGTGCATTTGGAAACCTTGACGGGTAGTTACTCGTAAGGTGTGGTTGCCATACTCATCAGCTAGTTTATCTAAAGCCAAATACAGCTGCTGTGGTACCAAACCACCCGGATTTTTTGTCCGCAGCATAAACTGGTAATCTTTTTCCTGTCCCTTGGTGCGGTTGTCACGGTTATCCTGCTGGTAAGAACCGTGATACTTCAAAAGCTGCACCGCATTTTCAGTAAAATGGGTAGTGTCTTCAAGGATCTCAGTTGCTACAGGTTCACGCAAAAAATTACTATTTTCCTTGATTCCTTCTAGTTTGGAAGGTTTACGGCTAGCGATGGGGGAAGGAGCAGATTTAACCATTAGACTTGTATAGTATTCTCAATAAAGCATTATGTAGACGCCGAATCAGCACCCTTCGGCTACTTGATCCCCGGTAATCCGGCCGGAATAATGAGGAATATTTTAATTTTACCACGGCAAAAGCCGGCTTTGTCAGTGATGTAATACTTAACAAAACCAGCTTTTGGGAGTAGTAAGTTTTGAGTGCTGAGTCCTGAGTACTAAGTAAAGTATAAACTGACTGAGGACTCAATAATTTTTTATTTGAAGCGATAGCCAATACCATCATTGATGCTAACAGCAGAAGCATCGCTATTTTGGTAGGCACCAAGTCCGACTTTGGCATTAGTATAGACAAGGAAGTTGTTAGCAACTTCCGATTCAACACCAGCACCTACCACTACTGAATCTCTGTTACCTATGGGAGTTGGTGAGTCATCTTTCTCTACAAAACAATAACCACCAGTTAAATAAGCATTAGTTCTATTAGCGATGGGCACATCCACAGAAAGTTCTGGGATGATGGCACTCGTCTTATTACTCCAGAGGACATTACCGCGTGCAGAAAACGGCGTATTTCCTAATTTCACGCGACGCGTGAGATTACCACCAAATGTGGCATGATCGTTGATGCCTTGTCCACCGCTGGTAACGCCAGCTGCAACACCAGCACCAACATAACTTGCATCAGTAACTTTTTTGGTTTCAGCAGAAGCAAGACCCGCTGATAGAACAAGAGAAGCAACTATTAAGGAAGACAATACAGAAATTGTCATAAAAGACTTGAGTAAGCGCCTCATAATTTTTACCAAGTTTTGTATTTTTTACTTATATATTCCAATTCAAAATCATGTGGAAATGTTCCAAGTAATTCACACATTTTATTAAATAACTGTTGTAATTGATGTATAATGGTTACAGGCAAACTATCCTTAAAAATAATAAATAAGCTATTACACTTACATTTAAATATATTTTTATCCTAGTTCTTTATCTCAAAACAGACACTTTTTAAATTAGGATAATACTTGAAACTCAAACTAATACTAATTATCCGAAAACTTACATTTAATGATTATTCCTTTTTACTTCTCTACGAGACGCTGCGCGTTGGCAAAGCCTCTCGTAGAGAAGGCGGACTTGGCGGTTCGTTTAATAAAAATTAAGTGCATCTCCATAGCGAATTGGTATAAGTCAGGATATGGTAAATAAAATACCCGATTAACAACTTTTTACCGAGCTTTTCACATAGGATGAAAAAGTAGGCTGTAGCATCTGTTGCAACAAGCTATAGAGGGAATCTATAAAGTTAATTTTGAGCAATTATTGTGGAGATTGAATAATGCTAACCGCTGCAAAAACGTTGTCTGGTTTGATGGGTTTATGTGTCGGTGATGCGTTGGGTGTGCCAGTGGAGTTTACTAGCCGTGCTGAACGAGTGAAATCTCCAGTGACAACAATGCTGGGTTATGGCACATGGAATCAACCACCAGGAACTTGGTCAGATGACAGTTCGTTAAGCTTTTGCTTGGCAGAATGCCTTTGTCGGGGGTATTCGTTGGATGCTATAGCTAATTCCTTCTGGCGCTGGTACAAGGAGGCTTACTGGACTCCTCGTGGCGATGTCTTTGATATTGGTCAAACGACCCATACAGCAATTATGCGCCTGAAACAGGGAATTCTACCCCATCAGGCGGGCGGGAAGGTTGAAAATAGTAATGGCAATGGTTCTTTGATGAGAATCTTGCCGATGGCTTATTGTCACAGAAACTTAACTTTAGGGGAATTGCTGGCGCGGGTGCATGATGTTTCAGCGATTACCCATGCCCATGCGCGATCGCAAATGGCCTGCGGCATTTATATTAGTATTGCAGTGGCGCTCTTGGAAGGGGCTGACCTGCAAACAGCTTATTTACAAGCATTACAAGATATCCAAACAATTTATTCTGTGCGGGAATTTTTGTTAGAGAAGCCCCATTTTGGCAGAGTTTTGAGTGGTGAGATTGCCAAGTTACCAGTGGAAGAGATTAATTCTGGTGGCTATGTGATTGATACCTTAGAGTCATCCCTATGGTGTTTACTAAATAGCTCCTCTTATTCTGAAGCAGTACTGAAAGCTATCAACTTAGGCGGGGATACTGATACTACCGCCGCGGTCACTGGTGGGTTAGCGGGAATTTATTACGGAGTGGAAAATATTCCTCAAAAATGGATGAATCAAATTGCTCGTAGACAAGACATTATTTACTTGGCAGAGCGTTTTACAAAGGCTATTTACAGCTAGTTTGGAATTAGAAATTATACCAATTATTTGATCAGCTGCTTTTCGCAAGTACAATCAGTTGTAGAAAATTTTCATGCTGGTTGAACAATGCTAACCGCTGCAAAAACGTTGTCTGGTTTGATGGGTTTATGTGTTGGTGATGCATTGGGTGTGCCAGTGGAGTTCACCAGCCGCGCTGAACGAGTAAAATCTCCAGTCGTATCTATGTTGGGTTATGGAACTTGGGATGTTCCTGCTGGTACGTGGTCAGATGACAGTTCGCTAACCTTTTGCTTGGCAGAATGTCTTTGTGAGGGATTTTCACTAGATGCGATTGCTAATTCCTTCTGGCACTGGTATCACGAAAGTTACTGGACTCCTCAAGGCGAAGTATTTGATATCGGTAACACCACATTTTTAGCAATTGTGAACTGGAAACAAGGAACTCCACCCCTGAAAGCAGGTGGTACTAGTGAAAATAGTAATGGCAATGGTTCTTTGATGAGAATCTTGCCGATGGCTTATTGTCACAAAAGTTTAACTCTGGATGAATTGATTGCGCGGGTACATCAAGTTTCTTGCATTACCCACGCTCATGCGCGATCGCAAATGGCCTGCGGCATTTATATTAGTATTGCAGTGGCGCTCTTGGAAGGGGCTGACCCACAAACAGCTTATCTACAAGGATTACAAGACATCCAAACAATTTATTCTGTGCAGGAATTTTTGTTAGAGAAGCCGCATTTTGGCAGAGTTTTCAGTGGTGAGATTGCCAAATTACCAGTAGAAGAGATTAATTCTGGTGGCTATGTGATTGATACCTTAGAGTCATCCCTGTGGTGTTTATTAAATAGCTCGTCTTATTCTGAGACGGTACTAAAAGCTGTTAACTTAGGCGGGGATACTGATACTACTGCTGCCATCATCGGTGGGTTAGCAGGAATTTATTACGGGGTGGAAAATATTCCTCAACAATGGATGAACCAGATTGCTCGTAAGCAGGACATTATTAACTTAGCAACTCGTTTTGAAGCAGCTGTTTACGCTTAAAGTTAGTAGTTGAGAGTGAGGAGTCAGGAGTTATGAAAATCCTGACTCTTCACTCTTTACTTTTAACTTGCTGAGAAATCCACTGCAAGTAGGCTTGAGAACTGGCAACAATTGGTAAAGCAATAATTTCTGGCACTTCATAGGAGTGCAGTTCCTTAATTTTGGCCTCCATTGCCGGAAATTGCGCCAAATCAGTTTTAATCAGTAATTGCCATTCTTGCTCTTTATGCAGTTCCCCTTGCCAGGTGTAAATTGAGTGGATTGGTAACAGACTCACACAAGCAGCGAGTTTAGCTTCCACAAGGGCATTTGCAATTGCTTCTGCCTCCTGGATGTTGCCAGCTGTCACCAATACCACACCATAGCCAGCAGGTGTCTCCATAACCTTTAAACCGTCGTAGACAAGGAATAAACCTGACCATCAATCAGCAGTCGTGTGATGCCCTTAGCTTGAAGATGGGTACGAGCCTTATGAAGCATTTTACTATCAGGAACTTTAATCACGCGATCGCGCTTAGTAGAAAAGCGCTTGGCGACACGATGGTTATCAAACACCGGTAAAGTTCTTTGCTGAGTTTCCAGGCTGGGAATTTGCCCTAAGTCACCAAAGTCCTTGAGAGGTCGGGTAATTAATTCCGAGGAACGGTCAATCACCAAATAGCAAGTTTTAGGCAAATTGGCTACCGACAGAGGTAAAACTTGAACTGATGCTTCACCTGGTCTTCGTTTTGTGACTAAAGGTCTTTGCTCATCCAGGTCATCGTCATCAAAGTCTTCTTCCTCAAAGTCGTCATCTTCTTCTAAATCATCCAAATCCTCCGATTCGTCTAGCAAGTCTTCGCCCAGCATCTGCGCTATGACGGCCGCTCCTGGATGTTCATTCTTTAGCGGTGGGATGGGGATGCTAACTATTTCCGGTAGCTTTTGCTCTGGAGTTTCTAATTTCTCTGTGACTCGGAGCTTCGGTTTTTCCGACGCCGAGGGGCGTCGCCGCACGCGTCTACTAGCGGCGATTGACTCCGCCGTTTCCTCTGAGTAAAGTTCCTGCTCTAGATGAATTACCCGACGCGGCTGTGGCTCTACTTTTGGTACCTCCAAGGGTTGACTTTCACTTTCAACGGGTGGAACTTCTATCTCAGGCTCTGGTTGAATCAGCAGGGGTAACTGCTCGTAGCTTACCTGCGCCCTACCCTCAGGAGTTCTAGCAGCCCGCTTTAAGGAGACCAAATATTCATACTCATCTTCTGGCAAAGTGCTTTTGAGCAGGCGACTAATTGTCGAGTTACTCACACCATAGCGGTCTGCCAAAGTTGAGGTTGTTTCGGCAGTCTCTCGATATAACTTAAGAATTTCTTGCTTGTCAGAGTCTGTTAATTTTCTCACGGTAGATACCAAAAATCTTTACTAAGCTCGTTTTCGTCCGCTGGTACGCCGCGTTCGTCTTAGTGATGCGTCATATTCTAAGACAGCGCCCATGCCAAATAACACTCCACTAAACACCCAAAACACTTCTAATATCTCCCCACTTTGATAATTGGGGCCTTGGGCGTATTTAAACCACATATCTGCAATGTAAAGCGAAAAGGCCGCCGCTGCAATCATTCGCCAAGACTGGGAAACTCTTCCCCCCCAAAAGGCTAAAAGCAGAATGGTAGCAATAATTAATAGAAGCACATCACTAACTACGTAAAACCAATTCAAAATAGCAACTAGCAGTTCTGTGGGTGTTTCTTGTTGCATAGAAATCCACCATGCCAACAAACTACCGAACACTGCGATTGCTAATACAATTAGCCACTGCCATTTTTCCAAATTGATTCGCCTGGAAGCCACAGCGAAAATCATCCCTGCGCCAAGTAATAGATAAGTGAGTACAAAAAATATATCGCCTAAAGACACATCCGGTTCATTTTTTAAAACTATTTCGGTATAGCCGAAAATTATCCCCCCAACTAAATAGGAAAGCATACCTAAGCCAATTAAGAGCCAAACATTCCGGCCACTGACGATTTGTGGACTCAGCCAGTTCCTCAAGCATAAGATACCGGCACTCAAATAAGCTAAACCTTCAAAAATATTTGTGCCAATCACATACCACTCGGCCCGGCTTTCTATGCCATCTGCTCCGGGAACTTTGGCACTAAACAACAAATAGTATAGCAGTGCCAGTACGGCCCAGCCAATATTAGCTAAGACAATGTTCTGAGTGGTGAAAATGGATTTAGAAAGGAACGAATTATCGTAAGAGTTATTCATAAGACTTGACTATGTAGATGCACTCTGACAGTATTTTGAGTTAAAAAACTGTATATCTAGTACTGTGTCTGCCAAACAATACACAATCAGATACCAAAAGCAAGTACCAGTAGCAGGAATTTTGTTAAAAAATTTCCATGCTACTGCCATAGTTTACCCAGTGGCGATTGATTTAGCCAACTGATAAACAGCGATCGCTCCCCTTCTGGCATATCTTCTAGCTTATAAATCACTTGTTTGGTAAAATTGGCGTTGCCAAAATACGCCTTTCCTAGTCGATGCAGTTCTTCCAACAGGATAACTACATGATTTTCTTGCCAATTAGGTATTTTGGCTGTCGGCAAAGGATTTGTAGATACTAAATATTTAACTGCTTCTAGGGAAGATGCTTGGGGAAATTGCTTCTGCTGTAATACCTCCGCAATATCTTTCTCAAATAATGCAGCTTGCCTAGCACCTAAAAACTCTTCAATGTCGATAGAAACACCTTGCAACAGCAAAATACTGGCTTGGATTAAAATCCCCGTTTTACTATGACCACCTGTGTCATTACCCAGATGCTCTAAACGGATTTTACCCCAGACGCTAAAGCGTTCCGGTTCCTCCAGCAAAACACAGGCTTTACCCCGATTATCCGTTAATTCTCTCCATAAGGCTCTAGCTTCTTCTTCTTGACTAGCTTTGAAAACACTAATCAAGCGAAAAGTCTGCCCTTGATAATTGAGGATCGGCACCTGCTGATCCCGTTTTGGGTGCTGAATGCTTGAGATTTCAACATCCTGCCGTTTGAGAATAAACATGGCACTAGCAAATAACTCCTCACAGGGGCACTCTTAATATGGAATATATAATGGCATTTGGCAGCATCGCCAAGGCTGAAATTACCTAACGTGCTGTGGAAATGAACCTAGCGATCACTAGATACTTCTCGAAGGTAGCTGCCCAGAGGGCGTTGGCGCTAACAGGCAAATAACCCCTTAGCAGCACAATATATCTAAACCAATACCCCATCTGTTTTGTTTATAGTGTAAATTGACTAGCTAGCGACTAGCATCTTAGCCTTGCTAATGGTGAATCTGCAATTTTCGATTGCTTCTTGGTAGGTAGGAACGATATAATAGTGCAGGTGGCTCCTTTGGGAGCCATAATTTTGTTTTGGGCGCGTAGCTCAGTGGATAGAGCAATTGCCTTCTAAGCAATCGGTCGCAGGTTCGAACCCTGCCGCGCTCGTTTTAAATAAATATCAACCCTCAAGCACTGGGACATGATTTGGTGATTTCCTTGATTGAGGGTTTAAGTCCCCCACAACTAGTAAATTGCATGTTTTGTGTCGGGATCTAAATCCCCGTTACAAAACGTAATTGCTTTAGCGTTATTGCGAATTGGTTTTATGGACAGATGGTGTCCATTGTGATATCAATTTATGTGCATAAAAAATTTAAGTGTAGGTATTGTTTGTTGTTAGCGCTACTCTTCGACTTACTGCTGCTCGCTGATAGCGCTAACATTTAAATTTGGTAAATTTGGTGTCTCAAAATTACATTGTCAAAGATTGAGAATTCGTCTCAATCAATTTCGCTAAATCTTGCAAGAACGCCGCAGCATGGGCACCGTAAATAATCCGATGGTCGGAAGTAATATTGACTTGCATTTGTTGTCGCACACCAAACAAACCGTCTGCTGTTGCTACCACTTGCGGACGGGATGCCCCGATCGCTAAAATTGACCCTTGTCCAGGCGGTAAAATCGCATCAAATTTGTCTACGCCAAACATCCCTAAATTTGACAGGGTAAAAGTACCACTGTTGTATTCTTGGGGCTGTAGTTGTTTTGCCCTAGCTCTGTCTACCAAAGACTTCCAAGTACGTGATAGAGAATATATATCCACTGCGTCGGCATTTTGCAGCACAGGCGTAATCAATCCGCCATCATCCATCGCTACTGCTACGGAAATGTTGATATCAGAATGATAGACAATGCCCTGGTCTGAGTAGCTAGCATTTAACAATGGGTGTTTTTGTAAAGTCACTGCGACAGCTTTCGCCAGTAGCGCTGTCATTGTCACGCCTTTGGATTTAATTTGTTTATAAAGCTTGTCTAAACCATCGGTGGTAATTGTATAACCGACGCGGAAGACGGGCACGGATATGGTGGCTACCATGTTCCGCACTACGGCATTTTGGAAGGTAGTTAGAGGCACGATTTGACCAGGAACAGCCGCTACTGCTGGTATCGGTGCTGGTGTCCGAGGTGCTGGGGGTGTAACTGGGGTGCTGCTTGGTACAGGTGCTGGTGGGGCAACTGGGGTAGTAGCGGGTTGCTTGCCCTGATTGGACAATGCTTCTATATCTTCGGCGACAATGCGGCCGTGGGGACCACTGCCTTGGAGAGTAGTCAAATCAACTTTGAGTTCTTTGGCTAATTTGCGGGCACGGGGTGAAGCTACAAGCCTTCCTTCTTTGTGGTTAGACCCGTTTTGAGAGACTAAGGCAGGTGTTGCAGCTGAGGCTGTGGCGGGGAGTGGTTCGGGAGATGACGTAGCATTAGCAGCCACGCCGTCTGAATTGGCAAGAGATTTTGCTTGTTCAATTTCAGCTTCCGTTTCTGCAATAAAGGCGATCGCAGATCCTACCGGGGCAGTTTCACCAGCTTCAACTATGATATGAGCAAGAAATCCCTCATAAAAGGTTTCTACATCCATATCTGCCTTATCTGACTCTACAACCACCACTGTTTCGCCTTTTTCCACTTTGTCACCTGGCGATTTCACCCAGGAGACGATTTTGCCTTCGGTCATGGTAGAACTCAGCGCCGGCATAAATACTTCGTGAATGCTCATAGGGTGGTTTGGGAATCAATGGTTTATGGACTTTAACAGCTTTTATCAGATCGAATTGTATCTTGTTGACACTCCCCGGACTGAACAAATCTCGCTGCGCTCATATGTTCGGAAAGTCTGGGGATTCTTGGTTCATCCAGCAATCGGTAACGGGGGGATCTTTACCGAACCGTATTGGGGCGGGATGCCGGGTGAGCGCGATAACTTTGACTGTTACAAAAAGAATTTTGGATTGGAGATTTTATCTTTTAGGTTTAGGCATTGGGTATTGGGGAGTGGAGGAGATGAGGGAGCAGGGGGAGAGTTCCAAGCTCCAAACTCTAGGAACCTAAATATAACTTAAAGGTCTATAATACAGAGCTATCCTCAATGGTTAGCCAATATCTCGATCTCGTTTTAGTAATTGACTAGCAAAAACCACCACGAGTTGCTCACAGATTAAATGGGATTGCTATTTATATTCCTTATAACCACTGCTTAAGATACAGGAGCTTCTCACAGGTAGAGGATATGGAATGCAGTTCAATCTAGAATTCAAAATTGGTAATAAACCTATTTGAAATTCCTGTTTACTTTTATGTCGGCAAAGCTGAAATTCTTTTTGATTGTGATACTAAGTATCTTTGCCACTGCTGGCGCTGGAGTATATATTACCCAGAGCCAGCAATATGCACCGATTGTTGAGACTAGTAAGGGAGTTGCCCAGCAGGTGGGAGCAATACATCAGTCTCAGGAGGTTGGGGCATATTTAGAGCGTTACGATTATAAAACTATACCTCTAGGAAATATTAACTCATCGCTCCAAGGTAGTGATCCTGCTACCCTTGCGCTGAATGCTTTTGACGACATAGCGTCAATGCGAGGAACGCGAAAGGTAGAGGTAGCTTATCCGCAACGAAATCAGGCTTTTGTAACGATTACGCAAATCAAGCGGGGTGATAATTCTGTTGGTATTAAATATCGAGTTGAGATGAC
Organism: Nostoc sp.; assembly: GCF_036917395.1. GTDB lineage: Bacteria > Cyanobacteriota > Cyanobacteriia > Cyanobacteriales > Nostocaceae > Nostoc. Next base: position 49,656 of record NZ_JBALDI010000057.1, on the reverse strand, counting down.
AACCTTTGGGCGATCGCTTTTTATTAGCTCACCTCCAGTGTGGGAAATTGTTTGGGCTGGAGTAAGGAGTTAGTCAGGAGTGAGAAGAGACGCGATTAATCGCGTCTGTACAGGAGTTAAAAGTGAGGAGTTAAGAATTTAAACTCATAACTCATAACTTTCTAAATGTCGCCGCGAATTTCTTCTACAACGCCATCACGCAGAACAATTTCGACCTGCATTTTGCTAATCAGGTTATCTCCCGTCTCTACCCGGAAAAAGCCTTCCATTTGGAATTGGTTGACTTCCTGATCTTGCTGGAGAAACTGCACTTGCTGGAGATTTTGCAGCAACTGATTTTTCTGCTCTAGAAATTCACTTTTCTTTTGATTGACTTGGAGTTGGATATTGTCAATTTGTTGGAGAGTCTGGGGGCCAGGTGGTTGCAGACTCTGCTTTTGAATTGCAGCGATCGCTCTTTGTCCTTCAACATCTAGCTGTTGCAGTTGTTGGTCAAGTTGATTGATCTGCGTTTGCAGCTGCTGTTGTACTTCCTCTTTCCAGAGAGGAGTAACAATGACTTTGACGTTAACAACGCGTTTTAGGAGCAAATTAGATTTGGAGACATCCATAAATATTTCACGTTCACTCTTACTAGTTGGCAGGTGGAATTATCAGGCAAACATGCCGTCAATAATATCGCGATAGCGTTCCGTGACGACCTGTCGTCGAACTTTCAATGTTTGTGTCATCAAGCCATTTTCGATGGAAAACGGTTCCAGAATGAGTTTAAATGTCCCGATGCGGTCATCCGGTCGAAAGCCTGGACGATTTTGCACTTCCCGATTCAATTCTTGCCGGAATAAATCCTGGATCATTCTACTCTCCAAGTCAATTTTTTGACTAGGTGAAGAAGTAACCTGATCATTTTGCCTATCCAGTGTCAGATTCTGACTTGCTGCCCATTTTTCTAGGGCTTCGACATTGGGGACAATTAAGGCTCCCAAGCTGCGCTGATCTTGACCGATGAGCATAATTTGATCGATATATGGCGATCGCAAACACGCATCTTCAATCGGCTGCGGCTCGATGTTTTCCCCGTTAGTCAATACAATCGTATCCTTTGCTCTGCCAGTCAGCACCAAGTCGTCTTGTGGTGTCAACCAACCCAAATCGCCGCTATCAAACCAACCTTCGGCGTCAATTGCTTTCGCTGTCGCTTCGGGATTTTGGTAATAGCCTTGCATAATCTGTGGCCCCCTCAACAATAACAAGCCTCGCTTCTCTACTGGCAAAGGCGCTTTTGTCTCAGGATCTACAATTTTAGCTTCTGTAGCCGGAAGTGGTAGCCCTGATGCACCAATCAAATTTCGCCAAGGACGCCGCACATGGGTAACAGGAGAAGTTTCTGTCAAACCATAACCTTGCAAAATCTGCACACCAATAATTTCAAAGAAGTTATCTATGTGTTTGGGAAGCGCACCGCCCCCGCTAATCATCTGCTTGACTTGTCCTCCTGTGGCTTCTCGCACTTTGGCATAAACAAGTCGTTCTCCCAAGGCATGGAGAGGTAATAAAGCAGATGCTTGGATCTTAGCTGCTAATCGTTCAACAGCTGAGGTATGAAGATTATTTAAACTCAATCCCTGAACAATTCGCCGCGCTTTGATGTATTTCTCGCTAATGCCCAATAAAAAGTTAACTAGGCGTTGCTTATTCGCTGGTTGTTCGCGGAATTGCTTTTGAACTCCTTCATAAATCGATTCCCACAGGCGGGGTACACCCACCATGTAGTTGGGTTTAAATTCTCTCAAATCACCTTTGACAGAGCGCAAGTTAGTATAAACTTGCGTGCAACCTTGAGATAATAGGTAATATTCAACAGTCCGCTCGTAGCTGTGCCACGAAGGTAGGATACTGAGAACGATATCACCCGTATTTGGTTGCAATACTGTGCCAAAGGTTGTCACTTGGTGCATCAAATTGTTATAAGACAGCATTACACCCTTGGGTTTACCTGTGGTGCCAGAGGTGTAAATTAGGGTTGCCAGAGCGTCACGATTTTGCTTGACTGGCACAAAATTATGATTTACCCCAATTTCGATCAACTGTGCAAAGTTCAGCACCTTTAGGGTTTCATCTGTTGGTGGTGCTTCATCCGAAAGTAAGATGACTACCTGAATTGGTAAATCTTGAAGGCGGTCTTGTAGTTTTTTAAATGTCTTTAAATCCTCAACAACTATTGCTGTGCTGCCACTATTAGCAACAATAAACAGCAGTTCTTCTTTTTCCGCTTGAGAGCTACGCACTGCATCAACTCCACCAGCAGTCATGATCCCTTGATCGGCAATAAACCAGCGAGGACTGTTGTCAGAAATTAAGGAAATGCGATCGCCAACTTTTATTCCCAACGCCTGCAACCCAGCAGCAAATAGTTGTATTTGCTCTGCTAACTGGGTATAAGTAATTACTACTTCTGGTTTAGCGTGAGGGCTGCGGAGGGCGACAACATCACCAAATCGTTGAGCTGCCAAAGACCAAATTTCTGGCAGCGATTCCACATTTGTGTAATCTACCAACCGCTTTAATGCCTGGCGTTCTCGCTCACTGATGTTAGATAAAAAAGAAGACGCAGTTTGGGTTTTTGACATAACACCTTACCTAAATATCGTAAACTGATCGTTTTCCAGTTTATTTTGTTATTCTGCTACAATTACCTTGCTTATTATCCACATTCCCTTCTGTGTATGATAATTCCAGGAATTCCACGTTTCTATTTACAAAAATTTATGTTAAAGTTAGTTTACATAGATTGCAAGCAATAGATTGACTAAACATCAATCCTACACATATATTATGCTTGCATCTAAGAACAGCGATCACCTATTTTTGACAGGAGATGATTACCTATGAATTTGATAGAGGCTATACTGGTAACGCTAATCAACACTGCTGCTTGCATGGTGTTTCCTAAGCTTGTAGCTATCCTTCTAGCTGATAAAACTAAACCTACTGAAGCGTTGCTGAATGGTTTAGAATTACAAACAGCCAAAGTGGAACTTACAAGTTTTCCTTATTGTACAGCTTACGCACTAACAGGTAGTCAATTCTGTAAATTCAGTCCTGATTTTTGTCCCAAGTGTTCTCCAAATTGATGGGCTATTTGCCACTACAAATTACTCAGTACTTAAGTTCAACTTTGTAGATATTTATATTGGGGAATTGGAAAAATTTATGGCTATTCAGTACTTGGTATGCTAAATAAATCCGCTAAAAAGCGGAAAATATTGCTGTACATGAAAAACAGGGATTATTTTTTAACATTTTAGATTTTTCTAAAGATTTAAGCTTTCTAAGCTTTACTTTAAAGTTAAATTTTGATGTTTAACTAATAATTAAAATTACAATTGAACAAAACGAGAACGCTGTGCCATAACTGTCTGCTGTAACCTCGCAAGATTCAAACTTGGAAATCCCCAGTTTTTCTTAAAACAGACTGATTGTTTCTAAATATCGCCTTGATGAGGAGAAAATTTAGTTATTGGTGCAAGGCGATATTTGACTCAAAAACGAGAGTTTGATTATTTATTATTTATTTGTTCTTGCTGTAGTTATTTTAGGTCTGACGATAATAAAAAATGCCAGCAAACTAAAAGCTAACATTTGCCAAGTCACCAAATTCCAGCCACCAAGATGCCAGCATAATAGACCAATGCTAGTACCTACAGCACCGCCGATAAAATAGGTAGTCATATAAACTGTGTTGATGCGACTATTCGATTGAGCATCAAGAGTGTATATCCTTGCGACATTTGTGACCTGCGTTGCCTGTACACCTACATCTAGTAACAATACAGCAACAGCGATCGCCAGCGCTGAACTAGAAGCAATTTTAGCAATTACTAAACTTCCAATCACCAGCGATACAGCAATAGTCAAGGAACGTTGGGAGCTACCTTGATCAGCTAGTTTACCAAAAACTGGTGCCATCAATGCACCTGCGATCGCCACAAAGCCATACATCCCAATTGTGTCAGATTGAAAATTAAAAGGCGTTCCACTTAAATAGAAAGTCAGCGTTGTCCAAAATGAGCAAAAGACACCAAACAATAACCCACCAATTAAAGACGTTTCTCTCAAGAGTGAAAAACGTTTTAATTGTTGAAGCGTTGATTTTAATAAATCTAAATAATCACCACTATATTCATTTTTGACATTAGGCAAGTATATCTGTAGTAAAATAGTAACAATTAAAATCATTCCTGCTGAAAATCCATATACATAACGCCAACTCAACCATTCAGCAATATATCCACTAAAAACCCTTGCTCCTAAAATTCCAATCAATATACCAGTAAAAATGTTGCCTACAGTTTTGCCTGTAGTTACTCTATCTATACTTGCTGCTAAGGGAAGAATAACCTGAGCTGAGACTGTTGCAATCCCAATTGCTACGCTCAATATCCAAACCTCGACGATGTTTTGTGAAAACGTCATGAGGATCAACAAACAGAACAAACATATCAGTAAGCAAAGAATTAATTTTTTCTTGTTGATTTTATCGCCCAAGGGGATTAAAAAGAAAAGCCCAAAACCGTAACCAACTTGCGAAAGCACAGATATGCTACCCGCTTCGCCTTCACTGACTCCAAAAGATGATGCAATATCTTTGAGAATTGGCTGATTATAATAAACGTTAGCAACACAGACACCAGCTGCGATCGCCATAATCACTACCTGGACTTTAGTTAATCCGTTACTTGAGATTTGTTCTTGCATTCAATCTAAAATTTATACAGGAAAAAACTGGTTTACAGTACAGCTAAAACCAGCCAAGAGAGGAGAAATTATAATATCGCTACTAAATAGTGTTTCTACCAATTTAAGTTGATTTTGTTCGCGGCGATAAACCTCTAGTTTACGCGATCGCCAATCAGCAATCCAATATTCTTTTACTCCTCTGGAAGAATAAAGTTTAAGTTTAGCTTCCTTATCTCGTCTTAAGTCTTCCTGGCTAACAGACAAAACTTCGACTACCAAATCTGGTGCACCAGTTAAATGTCCCGCTTCATCCAATGTTAACGCCAAGGTTTCTTTAGTAGCCCAAACTACATCAGGAATCACATTATCTGATTCTGAAAACAAAACGCCGGGGTTGATTACAGCTTCCCCTAAACCAGTGGACTCCGACCAAACATCAAGTTGTCGGAAAATTCTGCCACAAGTTTGCTGATGTTTAAAGTGAGGTGCCCTGGTCATAAATAATTCTCCATCAACTATCTCGTAGCGCGTCCCTTCATTTTCTGCGAAGAGTTCCACATCGTGAATCGTCCAGCGTTCTCCTGTATTAAGCATCTGACTCATCGGCTAACTCCTTTAATCTGGCTTTTGTATTTTAATCATAAGAAGATGTTTATAAAGCCCTAGCGATTATAAATCGCACGCCAGATACAACATATGAGGCACTGGCTTGGCTATACAGACAAAACCCACCTGCGTGGGTTTTAAGCTTTGATTTTATCTTAGTCCACGGAGGTAGACAATGCTAGTGTAGTAGCGACTTATAGTCGCCCAATACTTTTAAAACATCCTCTAAAATTTTAAATTATCACTTGCGATTTTCGCGCCGCCATTTTCCCCGTACTAAACGAATTTCATCAAAACTGTAACTTTCGCCTAGTTGTTCTCGAATTGGCGTTAAAGATATATCACCAAGCACTTCTAAAACTTGCCAAATTTTTTGTTGATGTTCAAGAGATACTAACTGATTTAAATCTACAGGCTGATTTTTTTCAATTAAATCTGTCAAATGACGAATGATTGTAGTAGGACGAATGTTGCGTTTTTGGGCAATTTCATTAACACTCAAACCTTGTTTATGCAATTGGAATGTAAATATTTCTGTATCGGAAGGTAAGCTAACAGAGGGTGTAAAATTAACCTGTGGTGGATCTATCAAACCTTTTTCTTGGCGGTAGGCGCGAATCTCTGTAAGGAACTTATCGCCATATTGGGAAAGTTTGTGACTACCTACGCCAGAAAGTTTACCAAATTCGATTAGTGTTTTAGGTTGTACCTGTGCCATCAATTTTAAGGTAGAATCCTGAAAGACAACGTAAGGTGGAACAGACTGTTCATCAGCAAGTTGTTTACGGAGCGATCGCAACCTCTGCATTAATATCTCTGCTTCAGCAGCTTTTTCACTGCCTTCTTCCCAAGTAATCTTCTGTGCTATGGGAACAGCAAGAGAAACTGTGTGCTGTCGCCGCATCACTTCCCAACTGAGGGCGTTAAGCTTCAAAACTGAGTAACCATCGCTAGTCTGTTCTAGCAACCCTTGATGTAAAAGCGATCGCCCCAGCATCCGCCATTCATCTACACTCTTATCTTTGCCAATACCATAGGTAGAAAGTTTATCGTGTTCGTTTTGGGTGATTTTCTGGTTTTTTGCCCCCCGCAACACATCAATAATGTGCAGCATCCCAAATCTTTCTTTACAACGCGCCACACAAGATAAAAACTTCATGGCTTCAATTGTCCAGTCTTGCATTGGTTTGGGATGACGGCAATTATCGCAGTTACCGCAATTCCCACTAAAACGTTCCCCAAAATAACCTAGCTGAATTGTCCGCCGGCAGACAGTACCTTCCGCATAGTCAATTACCTGACGTAGTTGTTGTTTAGCAATCAACTGTTCTTGATGGTCAGTTTTTTGATTAATACTCCATTCAATGGTTTTAATATCACTGAAACTGAAAAAAAGTGTACAACGTGAAGGTTCACTATCCCTTCCCGCCCTACCTGATTCTTGATAATAACTTTCTAAGTTACGCGGTAAATCAAAGTGAATTACTAACCGCACATCTGGTTTGTTAATTCCCATACCAAAGGCAATTGTCGCCACCATGACGCGCACATCATCTCGAATAAATCGAGTTTGATTGCTGCTGCGTTCTTCATCAGTTAATCCGGCATGATAAGACAAAGCAGAAATATGATCATTTTGCAGTTTAAAGGTGAGTTCATCAACTTTTTTGCGCGTCAAGCAATAAATAATTGCTGAACCTTCATTTTCCCGAACGAGTTCTAACAATTCAGCGTAAGCAGACTTGCTTTTAGAACGAACTTCGTAGTAGAGATTTTGGCGGTTAAAGCTAGCAAGGTGGATACTGGGTTGCTTTAGCCCTAGTTGTTGGATAATATCAGCACGGACGCGATCAGTTGCTGTAGCGGTGAGGGCGAGGGTAGGGACATCAGGATAGCGTTTCCGCAGAGATTTCATCTGCCGGTATTCTGGGCGGAAGTCGTGTCCCCATTCAGAGACGCAGTGGGCTTCGTCAATAGCAAAAGCTGCAATCCCAATTTTTTCCTTGACTAAATCGAGAAACGGCAGAAATCTTTCACTCAACAGACGTTCTGGGGCGACGTAAAGTAATCTAACTTTACCGCTGAGGATGGCTTCTTCCCGCGATCGCACCTTATAGGGATTCAAGCTACTATTCAGAAATGTGGCAGCAATGTTATTATTTCGCAGTCCTTCCACTTGGTCTTGCATCAAAGCGATTAATGGGGACACTACCACAGTTAAACCTTTTTTGATCAATGCAGGTAACTGAAAGCACAGAGATTTTCCCCCCCCTGTAGGCATGACAATCAATAAATCCCGATTTTGCAGCGCATCTTCGATAATTTGCCGTTGTCCGGGGCGGAATCTGTCGTAACCGAAGTGATATTTTAGCGCTTGTTCGAGATTGGGGTACTGAAGCATAGCGATCGCTTTTTCGGGGGCTGTCTGCGTGAGTAGTTATGAAGATATCAGGATTTTAACTCACATCATCGGCAGTGTTGGTCAGACCTGCGTTTCTTTAGGGCGATGTCTACGACGGGCTATTCGGCGTCGTCCGCTCATCAACTTACAATACATGAGCCATGTCTACGACGGGATACGCCTACGCTTGACTTTCAAGAAAGACAGTCGCTACAAAATTGGCGATCGCACTATTCCCCTGGTGTTCGTCTCAGTCAATGCTATGATTAGCACAAATTTCTCACTTCAGGAATGCACGTAATCAGCAAAGTGAAATTGCGGGAATTCTGGGTTCAACACGTTGATTCTGAAGATGCTCTTAATGACTGGTACAAGTTTGCATCTATTGCGAACTAGTCTAATTTAATAGATGTTTAGAAAAGATATCCAAAGGCAGAAGCGGTTGGTGACATTGAGAGTGTTTAACATCAAAGGTATAACTATCGTTTAATAGTAGACATTAAATATTGCAGCCAGACAATTTTTATTAAATACGTTCTTACCCATCCTGAATACGATAAGCAAAGGTGGAAAGATGACCCCTACTTCTACTCAACAAACCTACACTGACTTACTGATTCAGTATCAGCCTAAGCCAATTAAAACAGAACAGGAGTATAATAGAGCCTTAACATGCACTGCGGGCGCATAGCGCCGACTTTTCTTCAGACGGTCGCATGATTCACCCATTCACCTCCACTTTTGTTGTGTGATTTACAGCACGATCTTGTAGACCCTGTTTTGTCAGTTTGTAAACATATTTCTTTGAAGGCCAAATTTTCCGTTTGAGCGTTCTTCTCAGTATGTAATTACTCTCTGGTATGTCGTTCCAGGTTATACCGCCATCACTGGAATACTGATAAACCTGTGTCATAACAAATTCCATGCTTTCACCCAGCTTCAGACGAGGGTTCTCGATATTAAAGTAGGGTTGCGAGGCCTGGTGCGTATCCATATTTTGCCCTACATTTCCCCGATTTGTACCCATACCATGATGCTGTCCTGGCGTCTGGTAGTCGGGATCTATGGCCCACGGACACCCTTGTGTCCATGTAACTTCTTCCCGTGTTAGGAAATCATCGAGATCATTTATAACACCCGTACTACTTTCCCAGCCAACATTATGTGTGATGAAGCCATCATCTGTTCTAATATTTTGAGTATGCCAGTTAACTATGCTGGCCCCATTTCTCCTCTGTACTACATTAGCTGCGGGCATCGTATTATGGGCAAGCAGTTTGGTCTGAAGAGTTGAACCTAGTTGTCTTTCAGTTTTGTTTTCCTTATGTTCCTCGGACACTTTACCTTTCGCTGTTTGGGGCTGCACCTGCTCCACCGCCCTACCATTCTGCTGCATCACATGGGTTAACTCATGGGCAATCAACTCCTGCCCTCCTCGACTCCCCGGCTTATACTCCCCCTGCCGAAAGAACACATCCTGCCCCGTCGTAAATGCTTTCGCCTGTATCGACCGATTCAACTGGTCTGCCTGACTATCTGTGTGAATCTTCACCCTACTAAAATCAGCCCCACCAAATCCTTGCTCCATCTTTTCACGGTAATTCTTTTCCATTGGCTGTCCCCCACCGCGTGCCTGATTGATGGATGCTTCCAAATTTTGTGTTGCTGCCGCCATACCACCGTTTGATACACGACGCTGCACCATCGGCTTCACTTGCAATTCATCTTCTTCATCAGGCAATGACTCGCGCTGGATACCGCCCAATGGTTTCATTTGCAATTCTTCTTCGTCTTCAGGCAAAGATTCGCGTTGAAGTTTCTTGCTCTGTGGCTGATAAATCCTTTCCACAACCTTATCCGCTATTTTGTCAGCTTCCTGCTCATACTTATCTCCAGGCTCCCCAATTGTCAGCTTTGCCTGAATTGGTGTTGGTGTATCTGGTCTTGTTAGTGGAATATTGGCAATGTTATAACTAAATCGAGTTGCGTGTTCCAATCGAGAATTTAATAATCCATCCATCTTGGCTTGCAGCACAGTCAGCCGTTCCTGGCCCTCTGGGGTAATCTTGCCATATTTGGCTTGTAATTCCAGTCCAAAAGCCTCCATCTTTTGTTCTGTAAAGGCAACATCTTCTTTTCTACTTTGTGTCACAGGTGCAGCTGATGCTTTTTGAATTTGGCTACCAAACGGTCTATACGCCAATTTAGGGTTTTGTTCTGCTGTTTGGGAATTGGTATTAATAGATGAGAGAGTCTTTGACAATCTTTTATTGTGCATTGTTTTTACAAATTCTTTATTTGCAGTCAACCTGACATTAAATTTTCGGTCTACTGACTTTGGGCAATAGCAATATCTTTATCAAAAGAAATACATATGTAGTACCCTATAGAATTATTTTCCTGGTATAAAACGTATTCATCTATCTTCAGGTAGAGATTACTGTTCAAACAATATAATTTTTAATTAATTCCGCAAAAAGTAAAATATAAAATTTGTCTCAGCATCCACCTAAGCGAGAATTTGCAGTTATTACTTTGCCCTGATGCCCTATTTGGGTACATTTTCCCTGTGATTTTAAAGCATCAATCTTTTGTAAAAGCGATATTCCCCAGACTATAGAAATCACCAACTTAATCGTCATGCCTAAGAGCAAAAATGTTACTATCCTGGCAGTGCGATCGCCTGTAGGTTGGGTTGAAGCATGAAACCTAACAACTCAAGATTCAAACATTACTGAAACATTACGGTTTACTTTAACATACACCGCCTCATACCGTAGTAAAAGTTGGGTGTCGCTGTCGCTCAACCCAACCTACGAATTGGTATGATCAAGAGTGCGTTAGCGCAGCTGAACGTTCGCGTAGCGTCTCGTAGAGAAGTTACCGCTTTTTTGATTGGTTTTTGGGAAAACAAAGCGATCGCCCATGCATGAAGGTTGATGAGTGTATGTAGGCGTAGCCCGTCGTAGACATCGCTAATCTTGTAGCGACGGTCTTAAAAGTCAAGCCTCGCCCATGCATGAAGGTTGATGAGCGTGCCGCAGCTAGGCCTGTCGTAGACATCGAAAAGTTGGAGCGCTAACAAATATTCGACTAATGTCTAATGGATAAAGGCAATGATGAATGAGACAATGTTTAGATGACCGACACTTAAGTTCTGAGGTAGGCAATGAAAAAACAGTCGCACATCCACAAAAAAGCTGACTCGTCTGCCTCAAACCCAGTAAGGAGTCAGTTGCAGTCGCGCCCCTTTATTGCCCAAGCCAAACCACAATCTGAAAAGCCTCTTTTTCAGACCCAAACTGAGAATCAAGAATTTCAACAGCAGAAGTTTGAAGCGACGAAACTAGAGATCCAGGCGAAGTATGGCACTATCACCCCAGAGGGACAGGAACGGCTCACTGTATTGCAGGGGAAAATGAGTGGCTCATTGCACACGAGACTGGAACACGCATCAAGTTTTGGTCACAACTTTGCTAATATCGCCATAAGTCGTCCTGATGCACCATCACAGCTTGCGATTCAAACGAAACTTACGATTGGAGAGCCAGGAGATAAGTACGAACAGGAGGCAGACCGAGTAGCAGCACAAGTCGTCAACCAGATTAATGCACCTGTTTCTGGGCAGGCAGGTCAAAGTCATCCCGTCCAGCGAGAGGAGGTCTCAGAAAAAGAGAGAGAACTTCAAATGAAGCCAATGTTACAGCTTCGGTCGACTAAGGTTGGGATGACTGCCGCACCGGAAGTGGAAGCGTCAATTAAACAGGCACGGGGCGGTGGGCAATCTCTAGCTAAGAGCATCCGAGAACCAATGGAGCAGGCAATTGGGGCTGACTTTAGTAGGGTGAAGGTTCACACAGATTCTCGGGCTAACCAATTGAATCAATCGATACAGGCAAAGGCGTTTACAACGGGACAGGATGTGTTCTTTCGGCAAGGGGAATATAATCCCGGAAGTCTGGGAGGAAAGAAATTATTGGCACATGAGTTGACCCATGTAGTGCAGCAAAATGGCAGTACAGTACAGCGCAAAGAACAGTCAACAGACTTTTTAGTGAGTAAGCAACCAGCAGCAAAGATGCCAACATCCACCCGCTCTGAGACGGAAAATTTGCAACCCTTTGGCGCTAAGGAAACAGCAGATTTGGATGTCATACAATGTGTACAATTCAGCAAGGCTTTGCCAGGAAATCTAAAATTTTCTAAAAAACGGGGACTCAAAATAGGGAGTCAAAGAGAAACTGAACAAATTGCAGAAGAACAAGAGGTAGAAACTGAACAAGAACAGGCACTGAGAAGAGTGTCAGATGCTTCCAGCAGAGCAGTCGGTTCGGAAAACGCCGAGGAAGTCGTCAATGAAGACCTCCAAGGAATAAAGGATGTAGAAACTCAATACCTCACAAACCTTTCCAAATTACAGGATAAAATTTTTGACGCTATAAGGAATAACGATAAAGAAGCTATTAAAAATAGCAAACTAATCCTAGATCGGGTATCGGAGCTACACAAGGAAAAGCTGCTGGGCAAGAATATAAACATAGACCTACCCGCAGCGAAGGCATCGCACCAAAAGGTCAACTCAGAGGTCGAGAAACTGAAAAGAGACGTGGAACAAAGAAATGATACTAAGCGGGATTCTCAGCCTGGATCGTCAAACACAAAGGCAAAGCCAATAAACGAAAGACGTGAAGTGACGCTTGCTATGGGACAGGGAGTGGTGGCTGCTCTAGGAGAAGTGGTATTAAGTAGCAATTCATTTAGTAGTTGTTCGCCAATAGTTATGTTTAATGCCGGCAGCCAAAAAGGCGCGCTAATACATTTTCCAGCGAGAGACATTAAGACTATGTCAGCCTATTTAAAAAGTATGTATGAAAAAGTCCAGCCAACCGAAATCTATATCAATGAAAGAACGGCGTTGAACAAGACGGGCTTTACCTTGCAAGTGGATACAGAGAAAGACCCGAAGGAGTTGACAAGCTTTTTCCAAGATGAATGTAAATTTAGCGGCAGGATAAAACGAATTGATAAGGAAAGCTCAGAATATTCGGTGACGCTGGGCGAGGACGGAAATGTGATGATAGTAGGGGAGCAAATCTTAACCAGTGAGACAATCGATGCCCGAAATGAGGGCGGTGAAGAGGAGATAAACCAAATCAAAGCTAATTTGTCCCGAATACCAGGAGGAGGTGCGGAGTTGTTTGGGGAAGACATGTGGACACGTGACTTTGGCAGGTGAAACTGAAGGACAAAGCGAATACGGTAAAGAAATGTTGTATCTATCGAATTCTTAAGATTAGTTGTCAAAACTGTTAAGCCGGGGTAAGCTTCCATGCTCTGCAATAGGTAACTGACTTCAATACTGGCATGGCGGTCATGACTATCTTTGACTTCACTGCGCTTGCCAAATATGGCGTGACTCTTTATCAAATAATAAAATTACCCCGTTCTGCGGCATCAAAGACTTGCCAAAGTGCAATCGCCCGTTGGTAGCGACTGTTTTAAAAGTAAAATTATTGCTTTGTTTGTGGAGATTTATCAAAGCGATGCCGTTCACGGAGCGTCTCGTAGAGAAGGCGGGCTACGCCTACGTACCTGTGTACTTGATCGCGGTGCGACAAAGTTTGAAGTACTCCTACACGACTTCGGAGTACCTCAACACGATATTCAAGTACTTCAACACGATTTTGGAGTACCTCAACACGATATTCAAGTACTTCAACACGATTTTGGAGTACTTCAACACGATATTCAAGTACTTCAACACGATTTTGGAGTACCTCAACACGGTTTTCAAATACTTCAACACGTTCGCATAGCGTCTTTGTTAGGAGAAGGATTAATCAATTCAAAATTATCTTAATTCTTCCTACGTGAATTTGGAATTTGGAATTTAAAAAAGGTCAATAATCTTAATGCAGGAACTTACTTAGTACAGATACAAGTAGATGGGGCAGAAAGCCCCCTGCAAACCAATCAAGCTTGGCAGTATAATTTACTACAATTAACTATATGAGTAAACAGTGGTACGAGGCAAACCAACAGTATTTATCTGCATTTATAGCCTTGATAAGGCATACTTTGGAGCAGTATACCGTGAACTTGCTTAACTCTTCCGATAAATTAAGTAACAATGATAAATATGAGCAAGATTTACAAAAGGCTGCTGACGCTTTACCCGCTCCATCGGCATTAGAAAGAATTTGTCAGATTTTTGGTCTCTCAGCCTTTGAACGCGATGTACTTCTATTGTGTGCAGCAATGGAGTTGAGCAATAACTTTTCTAGTGTATGCAGTGTAGCTCAACCAGAGGAGCAAAAACCTTACCCAACGTTAGGTCTAGCCCTAGCAGCTTTACCAAATTCCCACTGGGATGCGATCGCCCCATATGCGCCTTTGCGTCGTTGGCGTTTGATAAAAATAGGAGAGGCTCATGCACTGACTCTCTGCCCACTACAAATTGACGAAAGAATTCTACACTATTTATTTGGAATACAATATCTTGACGAAGGGTTGTCTGGCATGATTGAGCCATTGCAATCTCACAATGATTTAGTGCCATCACATCAAACTGTAGCAGAGAAAGTAGTAGCAGTTTTGTTGCACACTCCAACCACGGGGGAATTGCCAGCTATCCAATTTCATGGCATGGAATCTGCAAATAAACGTGATATTGCAGTCACCGTGTCTGAGATGTTGGGTTTACAGCTAAACGCAATGTCTGCACACTTAATTCCGGTGATACCAAATGAATTAGATAATTTTATTCGCTTGTGGAATCGGGAGATACTTTTAAGTGCGAGTGCAATGCTTATCAACTGCGATGAATTAGATACAACTGACATGGCTCGTCTGAAAGCGATCGCACATTTAATTGAGCATTTGAACGGTGTCTTAATGATTACCAGTCAAGACAGAATGAGCATAAAACAACGTCCAACTGTTAGCTTTGATATTCACAAACCAACTTTAGAAGAGCAAGGTGCAGTGTGGCGAGAGGCACTCAGTGATTTGGTTCCCCAATTAAACGGTTCGGTCAACATTTTGGCGAATCAGTTCAACTTGAATGCCGTCAGTATTCAAGCCGCTTGTGCACAAGTCGCAGGACACTTAAGCCAAAAACAGGAAAACAGTGATATCAATAATATTTTATGGGATGTCTGCCGAATACAAGCACGTCCGCGTTTAGATGAACTCGCCCAGAGAATTGAACCGGCGGCTGATTGGGAAGACTTAGTGCTACCGCCGTTGCACAAACAGGTATTGGATGAAGTAGTAGCCCATGTACGCCAACGAAACACTGTATATGGATCGTGGGGATTTGGTGGCAAGGGTGCACGGGGATTAGGTATTACCGCCCTTTTTGCAGGTGCTAGCGGTACAGGTAAAACTTTAGCGGCGGAAGTTCTGGCATCGGTGTTGCGTCTTGACCTTTATCGTATTGACTTGTCTTCAGTCATTAGCAAGTATATTGGCGAGACAGAGAAGAATCTCCGACAAGTCTTTGATGCCGCACAGGAAAGCGGGGTGATTTTATTATTTGACGAAGCTGATGCCTTATTTGGCAAACGCAGTGAAGTTAAAGACAGCCGCGATCGCTATGCCAATATTGAGGTCAGTTACCTATTGCAGAGCATGGAAGCTTACCCTGGCTTGGCAATTTTAACAACTAATCTTAAGAGTTCGATAGATACAGCATTTCTACGGCGTATTCGCTTTGTCGTTCAGTTTCCCTTCCCAGACACTATTCAACGAGCAGAAATTTGGCGGCAAGTTTTCCCAACGAGTACTCCCACACAAGAGTTAGACTCGATGAAGTTGGCAAAGCTGAATGTTGCAGGAGGTAACATCCGCAATATTGCTCTCAACGCGGCTTTTCTCGCTGCTGATGCTGGGGAATCCGTGCAGATGAAACACTTGTTACGTGCAGCCCAAAGTGAGTATTCTAAATTGGAAAAACCTTTGACTGATACAGAAGTTGGCGACTGGACTTGATCTAAAGTTTAGACTTAAGCCGATAACAGTACCATATTGGCAATATTATGACCAAATCCCTTTGCGTGTTCCAGTCTGTAACTTTTAATTAATTCTGCAAAAAGTAAAATCTCAAATTCGCCTCAGCATCCACCTAAGCGAGAATTTGCAGTTAATGTTTTGCCCTGATGCCCTATTTGGGTACATTTTATTTGTGATTCTAAAGCATCAATCTTTCGTAAAAGCGACATTCCCCACACTAGAGAAATCACCAACTTAATTGTCATGCCCAAAAGCAAAAGTGTTACTATTATGGCAAATTTCTTTTGTTGAGCCAGCCTTTTTTGGTGTTCTGCAAGTCGTGCTTCAACTTCTTTAGCACGTTCAGCCTCTAATGCTTGCTGCATTTCTCGCCGATCTAATTCTTCACTAGCAGCTAAAAATAGATAATCTGAGTTGTTCAAGCTTTTGCCATTTGCCCAAGTTTGGGCATCAATTAAGGCTTGCCCGCGCAATAGGCGAGATTCATCCTTTTCCTTTGAAGCTACCCATGCATTGAAGGTTTCGTAGTAGGGGCGCAAGTAAGCTAATTTTTTTCCAACCCATTCTAAATTGAAAACTTCTTGATAAATTCGGTTTTTAATTTGGAGAAAACCTTGCTTTTTGATCACCAAACCAGATAGTAATAGTTCTACCTGTTCTCGACTGTCGTCGGCTGGTACTTCCACTCCTTGGAGAATTTGTTGATAAATTCCTAGCAATCGGGCAGCAATTTGTTCGTTTTTGAGGATGCGATCGCGAATTGTCCGCAAATGCTCCGGTTCATCAAGTGATTCCCATTTCTCAATGATGTGCGATCGCACCACATTTTCTATCCAAAATTCTTCTGTGCCAGGGGGAAATTTTAGCTTTCTACCCAGATCATCTTGAGATAAACTGACAAGTAGCCGACACAGCTTTTGAGTAAGAAATGGTTGCCCTTCTGTCCAAGCTAATACTTCTTTCAAAACTTTTTGGGGATGATTGTCTTTAATATCCAGTCCCAATGATAGTGGTTGAGCTTCTTCAAATGTGAAACCATTCACTTGCACGGCTTTACCAAAATTAAACGGTGTGGGATGATTTCGATATAGAATTAATTCTGAAGGTGTCGCAACACCGAAAATTGCAAATGTAATCCGATGATACTCTGGATCAATTGCTCGTTGGTTGTAGCAAAATCGAATTAAACTAAAAAAATCATCAACAGAGAAATCAAGGTTGAGAATACTATCAATTTCATCAATAAAAATAAATAATCTTTCGTTAGGAAATTGAGCTAACATTTCCGAAATAAACCGACTGAGTTTCTGAACTGAAGAAATATCATCTTGTTGTTCACACCAACTTTTTAGATTGATTTTTCCTAACAGTTTAAAACCTAACCATAAGTCCCCGATAATTCCCTTATACCACTGCTCTGGAGTTATATTTTCGCAACCAATATTAGTCATATCAACGGTTGCACATCTAAAGCCTTCTTTTTGCAAGCGATGCTTTGTTTTGACCATCAGTGAGGATTTGCCCATTTGCCTACAGCTAAGGATGTAGCAAAATTCACCCTGTTTCAAGGCTTCGTAGAGTTCTACATCTGCCCTGCGCTCAACATAGCTAGGAGCGTCACTGGTTAAAGTGCCGCCAACTTGGTATCGATAATTGTTCATTTGATTTAAAATTTAAAATGCGTTCACTTTATTAATAAATGAATTAGTATCGGGAGAATTGATAAAATTCATCTTAAGAATGAGAATTAGTTATTTTGATTATTTGTCTTCCAATAGTTTACCAGAACCATTAGTACCCTGAGTGTCCAAGTTGTTGGCTAAAATAAAGGCGATATAACTCACACATCGTGTGAGCTTGATTGCCGTTTAGTTGAACCAAACCCATGCTTTCTAGCTTATAAGCAGCGATCGCGTCTAGCTCTACTTTTTCATTTGTTGCAATTACCTGTTGCATAGCTAACATTAATTCTGGTTCTTTTTGGAGTAGGTTCAACAATTCTCGTAAATGCTGACTATAAATTCCCACTGGTGTAGATGCGGTTTCTAGTAACACCTCTAATGTCATTTCCTCCTGACATAGATGATAAAGCGCAAGGCTCACTAAATATGGATGTCCTCCTACCATTAATTGTAGGGGTACAAGGCGTTTTGCCCCTTCGGAGTCTGCTGCCCAATGTAGTCCGTAACATAATGCTAAATTCTGTATCTGATTGAGAGTAAACGGTGGCAGCGTAATTGTTATCCCTACATTGAAAGGTGATTGGTTGAGGTTGAGTGGAATATAAATTTCTGTTGTGTGAACCACCACCATCCGCAGTTTTTGCCAGATTTGCTCCTGCTTTGCTTGTTCATGCCAAAATCGCAGCATTGGCAGAAAGTCTTGGGCAATATTGGGATGTTCAAAAACTCGATGGACTTCATTCAAAGCCAAAACTACAGGACTATGATCAATGTATTGCAGCAGATACGCTTCAAAATAGATTTTGCAGCTTACCTTGCTGCCCATTTCCGTATCCCAAAAATCATCTAGACTTGGAAAAAGATTTAACTGCCTGCTGACATTGACACAAAACCAACGCAAAAATTTATCAAGGGAAGCAAAAACGTCTTGGTCAGCTTCTTGAAAGTCCAAATAGACAATTTGATAACCTTGCTCTCTAGCATAAGCAATCATCCGGTTCAGCAGTGAACTTTTTCCCATTTTTCTAGGTGCTTTAATCCGGATTAAGCAACCAGGGTGTAAAATCTCGTTATAAACAAGTTCTTCCAGGGGAGGGCGATTGATGTAAAAAGGAGAACCCAGTGGTACAGGGCCGCTAGGAAATTCTATCTTGCTTGCTGAAAAAAAGTTTGGAGATATTTCTAAGCTAGATTCTTCGCCGAACTGATGTTGGCTCTGATTCTCCCGATCACCTATCTTGTCTTGCAAGTATTTATTCAAGGCTAAATGCAGATTTTTTTTCGTTACTCTTTTTCCAAGTGCAACGGAAAGGTCTTGCCACAACTCAGAGCCAACTTCCTTGATGTAATTGTTGCGGTAGCCTGATGCCTCTGCCATTTCACTGTAACTTTTGCCCAACCACGATTGAGAGAGCACAAACCACTGAATGGAAGCAAGAGGCTTGTCCTGCAAAATTCTTTCTACTGCTTGCTGAATATCTTCCACGGATATTAAAAGTTAAACAATTAGTAGATGCATTTATCCACTTTGGTCTAGTAATAATATATTACCGAATAAATACTTAAAAAAAGAAAAAAAATGTGTATGGGTGAAAAATTGTACCCTTTATTAATCTTCAAAAAAAGAAAATTATTATTGTGACGCTTCAGAGTAGCAAAAGTGGATTTTAGTGGGAATCAGCTGCTACAAATGGTCTTCTTCCCAAGGGTCACAGATGAAAGTAACTTATGGAACCACTATTTTTTGTAAAAGCGACACTACGCCGCTTCTGCGTTCGTAACAAATGGATAAATGGGGATTCAAAGATATTACTTCTTCAGTGCCAGAGTCAAGCCATCTGCGATCGCTACTACACTAAGACTAACTCGCAGGTCTTGATGCAGCTTTTGATTAAAGGCACGAATCTTTTTAGTTCTATTATCTTGCACTTGGGGGTCGGCAACTCTGCCTGACCAGAGGACATTATCGATCGCAATCAGTCCTCCCCGTCGCACTAATTGCAGCGATCGCTCATAATAGCCATCATAGTTGCTCTTATCTGCATCGATGAAGGCAAAATCAAAAGTTTCCGCTTCTTTGGTTGCGAGTAGCCGATCCAAAGTCTCCAAAGCTGGGGCAATGTGCAGTTGAATTTTATCCGCGACTCCTGCTTGCTGCCAATAGCGCCGTGCGATCGTTGTAAATTCCTCACTCACATCACAGGCTACCACCTGACCGTCGCTCGGTAACGCCAATGCCACCACTAAGGCACTATAACCTGTAAATACCCCAATTTCCAAAGTTTTCTTAGCTCCCAACAATTGCACCAGTAACGCCAGAAACTGCCCCTGTTCGGGAGCAATCTGCATCTTGCCGATTGGATACTGGGCTGTTTCCTGTCTCAGTTGGGTTAAAATCTCTGGTTCTCGAAGAGAGATTGATAGTAAATAGTCATAGAGATTTTGTTCGAGTCCTAATGTTTGAGTTGTCATAACGTGCCTTCCTGCAATCCATAAGGTTCACACAGCGCTTGCAGTTTCAACCTCAACAGCGAGTGGGGAATCTGCACATTGAGGCAGCGCATTGCGTATTTCTCCAAGAGTTGTAGCAACTGCTGTTTGATTGTTGCGCTTACCAATATTGATTTCTTGCTTGATTCCGGGATTGAACCCAATAATCACGCTTGTGATCTAGTTAGCGATCGCCAACTCAACACTACACTTAGTACAGCATTTAATTAATTCGTAGCGAATTAAATTTGTCAATACCTAGCAATGCCAATGTGTCAGCTTACATTGTTAATGCGTTGGCTTACATTGTTAATGTGTCAGCTTACATTGTTAATGTGTCAGCTTACATTGTTAATGTGTCAGCTTACATTGTTAATGCGTCGGCTTACATTGTTAATGTGTCGGTTCACATTGTTAATGCGTCGGCTTGCATTAAAAACGCTACGCTTTTACGCAAAGCTGTACTTAGTACTTAATATATAGTTTTTTTCTTTACCTTTAATTAGAAATATGCAGAAAACCCGAAATGCAATCTTCAAAACCCCAAAACTTTTGAGGATTGAATATCTTTGAAATCGGGGATGAAAGCTAATAGCAGGAAATATCAAAACCTTGATAAACCGCGTCCACGTTGAAAACTGTAGTTATGTATGAACAGAAAAACCCTCATCCCCCAGCCCCTTCTCCCAATATTGGGAGAAAGGGAGCCGGAAAAAAGTCCTTCTCCCTACTTGGGAGAGGGATTTAGGGTGAGGGCAAAAACTACGGTTCTCAACATAGATAAGGTTTATATACAGTTAACTTCCTAAATTTCCCAGTAAAATACTCAATCCACTACTTAATATTGACAGTTCAAAGAAATTCAACCTATCGTCTGGAATAACACTTGACTTTTGTGTAAGAACTTCATAACTGAACTTTGATCACCCAGAGGTTTTTGTAATGCCTATCGATTTATTGAGCCGCAAAAAAACTCATTTTGTCTTGTGGCGTCCTGGTGCTTCAGAACTAGCTCCCACTCTCTACATTGGCAACACTGCTCCCGAAAGCCCAGACAGATTAGCTCAATTTAAAGAAGTTCCGCTTCGTCAATCAACAGAATTTCCAGAATTGTGGGAAGTTTCGGCTCAAGAATCTGGTCTGACTGAAGGACAGGTTTACTTTTACTGGTTTAAAGTCCGCAACTCTGACCCTTACGACTCTGCCAATGCTAATCAAATTCTCTACTGCACAGATCCAACAGCGACAACTGTGGATCGACGCTTACGTGCACCAACGCCGTCAGAATCGGGAGGTGTTGCTAGCTTCGATCCGGCAAGCGTCGTACTTTATCAAAATGCCACACTGATTCCCTGTGATCCTGAAGGGCAAACTGTAAATTGGGAAGGCGATGCTCCTTTAGAGACGCTGCCAACCAATAATCAACTGGTGATTTACGAATTACCAACCCGCTGGACAAAGATTAACTCAAATGGATTGATTGAAGAAGGAAACGGCACATTTCGTGACGTACTGGCACTGTTGATCCCAGAAGCGATCGCTCCTACTTTTCCCATACTCAGCGCCTTGAATAACCGCGCTCATCTTGTGGAACTGGGAATCAACGCCTTAGAACTTCTGCCACCAGAAGACAGTGATGATAATCTCAATTGGGGCTATGGTACAGCAAATTATTTTGCAGCAGATTTTGACTTAGGACGCCCAGATAGCGAGTCAGCACCTACTGCTTCGACTGATTTAGCTAATCTGATCAAAGTTTGTCATCAGCAAGGGTTGCGCTTTTTTGTGGATGTGGTGATGGCATTCTCGCGGAATAACCCTTACCATAACGTTAATTTTTTGGAATTTTACATCAAATGGGCCAGTGGTGATCCAGAACAAGGGTCAAGAGATGGCTTTGGTGGGGATTTATTTAAGTACGACTATTGGGTAGAGGGCTATAACCCGATTATTGGGCAAAAGTCCTGGCTTGTCCCAGCCCGTGAATACTTAAAAGCCCATATTGCCCACTGGTTGGAATACTATCGGGTTGATGGTTTACGGTTGGATAGCGTCAACAATATTGCCAACTATGACTTTTTACAGGAATTCAAAGATTTTGCCCGCACCCTTTGGGACAAAAGAGGCGGAATCGGCGATAGGTTCCTCGTAGTTGGCGAAGAGTTGAGTGTACCCCTATCTCTTATCCACCAAAATCGTCTGGATGGACTTTGGAATGAAAAGTTCAAGCAAATCATCCGACAGGTGATTTTAGGTAAGAATGCCTGGGATGAACCCAGCTTTGAGTGGAGTATCCGCAAACTAATTGATTGCCGAAACTTAGGCTTTACAGATGGTTCTCAGGCGGTAAACTATATAACTTCCCATGATGTTGGCGGTTATGGTAACGAGCGTTTCTTCAGCTACCTTATTAGTAATGGAATTGATCATACTGAACCGCGGATTAAGTTGGCATTTGTCTGCCTGCTTACCGCTGTAGGAATTCCGATGATCCTTGCTGGAGATGAATTTGCCGATCAGCAGGATTTACCTCCAACAGATGATCATAAGCAGATTGACCCTGTTAACTACAGCCGTGTGAAAGACGATTGGCGGCAACGCATTTTCCAATACGTTGCCAGATTGGTTCGCTTGCGTAAGACTTGCGATGCTTTAGCTGTAAATGATACTCAATTTCTGCATGTTGACTTTAATGATGGTAAACGAGTTATAGTCTGGCAGCGTGGTAATAAAGCCGATCAATTAGTAGTTGTAGTGGCGAATTTCTCTGACTATGGCACTCCTGTTAGTTCTGAGTACACAGTCCCGAATTGGCCTGCAACTCCAGTTGGCAAGCAGTGGAAGGAAATTACTCAAGAACGAATAATTCAATCAGAATGGGTAGGCAGAGAAAGTATCTTCCCTTGGGAAGCTAAAGTGTACGCTCTAGTTTAATCTCAATGCTGCTCAGTGAAATAGATCATGTTAGGTCAGGTTTGGTACTTCAACCTGACCTCTTTCTATCACCACGATGAGATCCCACAAAATTCGGATGCTTATTCTGAAACTCAGTGTCCATTATTATAAGTACAGATGACTCAATCAGGCATGTAGATTGTAATTATTATGCAATAAACCAGCGCACAGACATTCTATATGTAGAGATATTGCATACCAAGCCTTTGCTTGAGTTACTTGCCTAAACCCTTCTAGAATAAAAGCTATTGTAGGGAAATTTTATTACTAAACTTGTTTTTATTCTGGGAGGTATGATGAGCCGTCCAATAATTCTTGGTATTGTAGGCGACAGCGCTGCTGGAAAAACAACACTAACGCGAGGAATCGCTCAGGTACTCGGCCCAGAAAATGTTACGCTTATTTGCACAGATGATTATCACCGTTACGATCGCAAAGAACGTGCAGATATTGGGATCACCGCTCTCCACCCGGACTGCAACCACTTAGATATTATGCAGCAACACCTGTCGTTGCTACGCACAGGACAACCAATTCTTAAACCAGTTTACAGCCATAAAACCGGCACATTCGAGCCACCGCAATATATTAAGCCCAATAAATTTGTGATTATTGAGGGATTACTCGGTTATTCTACCCGTGCTGCCCGTGACTCTTACGATGTTAAAGTTTACCTTGCACCTCCTGAAGAACTACGCACTAAGTGGAAAGTCAAGCGGGATACGCAAAAGCGCGGCTACACTGCCCAACAGGTAATAGGGGAATTAGAAAAGCGCGAACCAGACTCAGCACAATTCATCCGTCCGCAGCGGCAATGGTCTGATATAGTTATTAGTTTTTACCCACCCATTGAGGAAGCTGATGAAACCAATGGACATTTAAATGTGCGTTTGGTACTACGTCCGACAATTCCCCACCCAGATTTTACCCCAATTATCAACTCTAGCTACGGTGATTCTGACTCAGCGATCCGCCTGGGGCTAGACAGGGATATGAGTAAGCCTGTGGATGTCTTAGAAGTTGATGGTCATGCAACCTTAGAACAGGTGAATAAGCTAGAGCATATTATTTGTTCTGATATGCCCCATTTACGAAGTATTTGCGATCGCGAAAGTAATCCAGAACTGGGTAAAATTGCTGGTACAACTGGGGAGACATTGCAAAGTTACCCCCTTGCTCTTACTCAGTTGATTATTACCTACCACATGCTCAAAGCAACGCAAATGTACCAATAACTGGGATAGGGAGTGGGGAGTAGGAAATAGGGAGTAGTGTAGTTCCATCAATTGAAAGACGACTTAGGAAAAGAACCGCTCATAATCATCATGGCTGCCAATCCAAAACTATGTAACCGTATCACCTTCTAGCACCCCAAGCGCTCGATAACCTCTTGTCACTCTTACAGACCAAATACCCTCTTGGCTATTGATGCACTTGAAATGCAAAGATGGGTGAAATGGATTGTGTACCCACAATCGGTAAGTTTTCCTAGTACTCTGTCTGATATCATCGCTTAACTGCCTATATTCAGACCCAAATGAGGGCAGCACTGCGGATTTCATAGTTGATCATAATCCAACGCCTTAGCTTGTCCTTGGGCGATTTCTTGTTTAGCACGCTGTGCAGCAGTTACAAGTTTTTGTTGCGTTCTCTGGAAAAATTCGTTCCACTAAGTTTCATCTTGTAAGTCATTAATGTATCCTCAAAGATGCTCTGCAACTTTATCCTGTACCTCAACAGATAAAGACTCCATCATCTTCACTACACTAGCGATCGCTGCGGATGACATGGTGTGCTGCTGCTATATAAAATTTTTTTATTAAAGCTAGCACCAATTGCAGCTTAGTTTAACTTTGGTATAACAATTATGCGCTCATACTATCGTCTTTAAGCAAACCATAGGCAAGTGTATTGAATATACCGTTTTGAGTTTTCGTATGTTGCCTTAAGCACCCTTCTAGCTTAAATCTGTTTTTCTCTAAAACCTTCACTGAAGCGATATTGAAATCAATAACATGAGCAGTTAGGCGAATCACTTCGAGATTATCAAACGCGTACTGAACAAAAACATGGAGCGCATCAGTAGCTAATCCTTGCCCACGATATGCTTTAGCTAGCCAGTAGCCAATCTCTGCTCTATGTGCTTTCCCAACTTTTAAGTCATCTACACCAACTGAACCAATTAAATAACCTTCAGGGTTGCGAAGTACAAAGGATATTTCTCTTGCATTTTCTCTCAAAAACTCAAGCCTATGCTGTATCCACCAATCTGCGGCAGCTTCTGTATAGGGATAGGGGATGACAGGAATTGTATAGGAAATACTTCTGTCGTTGAAATGTTCCAAGTAAGCAGTTTTATCTGTGGGGTAAATGCTAGTTAAATGAAACCCGTCACGGATATTTAGTTCCATATCGGAGATTTATCACAGATTATTGAATTACATTAGGTAAACTAACACTGATCTAATCTCAATTACCACACGCATAACGGCACCGCAAAGCTTCACAGATAACTTTCAAATTGCCTCGTCCTCACCGATTGATAAAGTCGCCTAACTCTAAACGTAACATCTTGCTATTGATGACCGTTATTCTTGTGAAGGCAAGATGTGCCGAAAGGAGAGAATTGCAAAATATTAAAGATTTTATCAAATAAAGATGATTTATAGAGCAAACAAGGGATAACTAAGGATAGTTTGATGTGTGGTGACGATTATCTTAGTTTATGACCTATTGCCTTAGAATTGCCGACCTACCTACAAATGAGCGTCCGCGTGAACGGCTAATGACGCATGGTGCCAAAATTTTAGCCACAGCGGAGTTAATTGCAATTCTTCTAGGCACTGGTCAAGGACCGGGAAAATTATCTGCTGTGGGTTTGGGACAATATATCTTGAGCGAATTAGGCAAACACCAACGTGATCCTTTGGTAGTTCTGCGAGAAGTTACACCCGCTGAGTTGATGCAAATTTCTGGTGTTGGCCCAGCGAAGGCGACAAGTATCTTAGCAGCAATTGAATTGGGCAAACGCGCCTTTCAATCTCGACCTTTAGATGGCACATTAATTGATAGCCCACTTGCTGCTGCTGCTACCCTCAGTCAAGATTTGATGTGGCAAACAAAAGAACGTTTTGCAGTGGTGCTGTTAGATGTCAAGAATCGTTTGCTGGGTACGCAAGTAATTACCATTGGTACCGCAACCGAAACCCTAGCCTCTCCCCGTGATATTTTTCGAGAAGTTATTCGCCAAGGTGCAACGCGGGTAATAGTTGCTCACAACCATCCTTCTGGGAACCTTGAACCAAGCCACGAAGATATAGAGTTAACGCGTCAGTTGTTAGCAGGAGCGCAGCTTTTGGGCATTCCGGTATTAGATCATCTGATTTTGGGCAATGGCAATCATCAAAGTTTACGGGAACTGACAACCTTGTGGGATGAGCATCCACAAGGGGATTAAATGAAGAGGACGCGGAGAGTTCTTTCACCGCGTCTTCTTTCTTTCGGTCTGCCCTAAAGTTACAACTTATTTGCTTTCCTGCATGTTTCTAACTAGTTTAGTCACTAGCTTTCTGGGAGTAAATCTTACGGATTCAGCGAGGAGCTTATTTTTAATTCCAGGAACAACAACAGTTTTGTTTTCCAATAGACCACGATAGCCGATCTCGGCTACCGTTTCCGCAGTCATAATCTTTTGACCGCTTACCAGCTTTGAGTCTTCCATTGCGGCTCTTTGTTGAAAACCAGATTCTGTAGGCCCTGGACAAAGCGCCGTCACAGAAACACCTGTACCTTCTAATTCATTAGCGATCGCTTCTGTGAACGACAAGACATAGGCTTTACTAGCGTAGTATACTGCCATCAGCGGCCCTGGTTGAAAAGAAGCAGTCGAAGCCACGTTTAATATTTTTCCAGACCCCCGCTTAACCATACCCTTGAGGAATAACTTGGTTAAATGTGTGAGACATAAAATATTAACCTGTAGCAATTGCAGTTCAGCATTCAGGTCGATTTCGTGAAATAATCCGTAGGTAGCAAAACCAGCATTATTCACCAGCACATCAACTCTGATAGATGCTTGTTCTAACTCAGTGAAAATTTCTTCTGGGGCTGATGGGTTAGATAAATCCTTAGAAATAACCTTGGCATCAATACCAAATTTATTTTTAAATT
This sequence comes from Nostoc sp., assembly GCF_036917395.1. Lineage (GTDB taxonomy): Bacteria > Cyanobacteriota > Cyanobacteriia > Cyanobacteriales > Nostocaceae > Nostoc. The sequence goes on along the minus strand of NZ_JBALDI010000057.1, from coordinate 22,599 downwards.
CATCGGCGATTTTATTCAGCTTGTCCCCACTTCTAGCTACCAACACCAGATTGTAACCATCCTGAGCAAATAACTTAGCGAATTCATAACCGATGCCGCCAGATGCACCAGTAATAAGAGCCGTTTGTTTACGATTACTCTGCATAATTTTTCCTTTATTAACAGCCTGAAAACAAATGAATCATTAGTTATTAGTCATTAGTAACCTAACACTCTTTGACCTTAATTATTTTCTCACCAGAATAATCAAAGAAGTGCTAATTAACCATAACTAATCACTTACTACAGAACAACAAGCAGTATTTTGCTAAACAAATATTAAAATTTACATCACTTTTTCTGTGGTACAAGCTCAAAGAAACCACCCATAGGAATGTAGTCCTTTCCCCAAGATATTAACCCCCAAATAGCAAATCCAAACTACAACAAAGCCGATTGCCGCTAAAATTGCCGGACGACGCCCTTGCCAACTACGAGTAATCCGGGCGTGGAGGTAGGCAGCAAAAACTAGCCAAGTGATTAGCGCCCAAGTTTCTTTTGGGTCCCAACTCCAGTAAGAACCCCAAGCTTCATTTGCCCATACTCCACCAGCAATAATGCCAATGGTCAGGAGCGGAAAACCCAGCCCAATAACGCGGTAGCTGATATTGTCAAGAGTTTCTACAAGGCTAAGACGCTGTGGTGAAAGAGTTTGAGAATTGAGGATTGGGGATGTTTTGACTTTATCCAAAACTGCGGTTGTACTGCTGCTGGCTGCAAAAACAGTTACTTCTGATTGAACAACTAGCGTGGGAGATTTATACAAACGATACCCCCCAGTGCCTACAGAACTACCTTGTAATTGGATATTTTGACCGCGAGTCACAATTAAAAAGGCGATCGCTAGCAGCGAACCAACCATCAACGCTGCATAACTGAGCATCATCACGCTCACGTGCATCATTAGCCAATTGGATTTGAGCGCAGGTACTAGAGGATCTGCCTGCTGCATTGAAGAGGGCAAAGTTAAAGTTGCAAAAGCAGTAATGCTCATTGCTACAGGTGCTGTAACTACTCCCACAAGATGACTAGCACTCCTGTTTTCGGCAATTAAATGGATGGTTGTAATGCCCCAAGTTAAGAAAAATAGAGATTCATAAAGATTGCTTAAAGGAAAGTAGCCTGCTTCTAACCATCGCGCCCCAAGTAGAGTTGCAATAGACAAATTAGCGATCGCCATCCCAGCTGTTCCTAAAATCCATATATAAGGTATGTCCTTAAAAGCTGTGCCGACCCAGTACAGCAGCATGGTAACAAATAGAACGGCAAACGCCCCATTATCCAACCAGTTTTCTAATCTGACTAAATCCATTGAATTTGTACCTCAAGATTTTGCAGCAAATTTGTTAGGTATCCAAATTAACAAAACGAAAAAACCTTTCTCTACTCCCTATTTCCTACTATCACTCCTCAAAGTTGGCTTGAGTGACTACTACTTAACAATCACATTTATTGCCATTTGGAGATTTCCAAGCGAACTGCCGCATTTGTTCCTAAGACTCTTTGCCCACGTTCAGGCAGAAGAACATATGCAACATATACCCCTGAACTAGATTCGGGATTCCGATTTAAATTAGTTACTGGCTCTTTTTGATCGAAATTCCAGCTGTATTTACCCTCGTATGTGCCATCTGTTGCGACAACATCAGTAATTAGATAGTCAGACCATAGGGGTACTTGGTCGAGATGACTGTCAAGCAACCAATTCGTCCCTTGTTTGTTGAAGGAATACAGTGCTAAACGCAGGGCATATCTACAGACGTTATCATCACTAGCTGAGTTTCTTGGGATTAAAAAAGCTGTAAACAAGGGAATGGGTTTAGCTTTATCTTTTCTTATTAACTCTTGTGTGATTGGGCAATAATGAGCGATCGCCTGCTCATATATAGGAATAGGAAGACCACGCAAAGCAACCCTAGTTTCCAGTTGATAAAATTTCTTGTCCAAGTCTTTTAACTCGACATTGCTCAGAGACAGTTTCACCTGGATATCACCAAACAGAAAGCGTTGCAGATTTTGATAACCTTCTTCCGAGTTCACTATGCCATAACGCCCACCATGAGAGCGATGAACATAGGCACGATGAGATCCGAGGATATAGGCTCTATCGATCTGAACTAAACCATCACTTTTCACCCCAACAGTCGTGCGTGAAAGACCAAAAGCTTCTTCATAATCATGTGCATTAGTGCCTATCAGAGAAAAAACCCGGTTTGGCGAAAATGCATTCTCGATGCTTTGTAGTTTTTCTAGCTGAAAGTTATCGGGTAACTTATCGGTTGGCTTGGCATCAGGTGTTAAATACTGGTACATCCGCAGAGGGCCAAAGTCATCAGAATTATTCAATTGGAACCTGTCTCTAAGATTTTCGAGCAAGCCACCCCCGACTTCAAAATAAATCCCACCATGAGGTGTGGCGTAGGTAAAGAATTTGTCAATATGATCGGCAGCTTGCTCTCCTTGTTCTGGATAAATCTTTTGAATCAAGCTGCGACAAACAAGTCCCCCCATTGAGTGGGCGACAAGATAAACTTTGCCTACACCCGTCGTTTCCTTGACCTTCTCTATCCAGTCTCTTAAACCCTTAGCTATATCCTCCATCTCCTGTCGAACTCCGGTTTTAGAGCCAAAACTGGGTGTAGAGATATCATAAAATCGGTAGATCCAAATAGTTTTATTAAGTTGCCCAGACAATTTTTTAATCTGATTGCTCACATTCTGATTGTCAACAATTGGTTGATAACCATGATCGGTCATTAGCCGCAGTAATGGACTCTCGAAAAAAAACTTGTGGGGATTTTCTTCCTCATCCACTCGAATATGAGTTGAACCGCTATTGAAGCCATAAAACGGATCATCGACCGTTTGCTCAACGTCTTTTTGTGTACCTGCATATCCATGAACGAAGATGATCGGTAAATACTGCATATATATCCTCTACTATTTAATTTAAGTATTTTTGCTCGTTCCCAGATTTAACCTGGAAACGAGTGCAGCATCCAGACAAGCTGTCTTAGAACCAATAAGGCTTGATTCTTCCTAACCGTCCTTAAAAAGGAGGAAATTAAGCCCCCCTTAAAAAGAGGGATTGGGGGGATCTTCCGGGGCCAAATATCATAAACCCAAGCATATTGGTCTTAGAACATTTTCACAAACTCAATTAAGGCTTTCTTATCTTCATCTGGTAGATTTGAGCCAAAATAATGACCCTCATCCTCAACGAAGTCAGGAGACTTGTTAGCTCTTAAAAGCACGCGTGCCAACTTACCCTTGATTCCACCCTCTGGTTTCAAGTCTTGGAAAAGGCTGTTGAGATTGAGGGATGTAATCGCCTCCCTAATATTGATGCTAGCCAGCAAATTCACAGGCGTACCTTTTGGAACAGGAATCCTAAATCTCGGATTCGGATCTCCTGGGGGAAGGTCTAATTTGGTATCTCGATCTGTCTTACTGATAATTCCCTGACGCTTTTCAGGTGACAGCAGCTTTTCCATAGCATCCGTATAGGCTTCTACACGTCCTTTCACTGAAGGATCTTCATTGTAAAGTCCTAGTGTGTTGTTGTGAAGAAGTGGTGCTGTTGCCCAAATACTTACTAAGGAAGGTGTACGGTAATATCCCAAACCGCCGTCCGGTATCTTAAATTCGATCGGTTTTTTCTCATCCAAGGGGTTGTACAGCGTCAAAGTACCTGGTGACGGTAGTTCTTTGTAGGTCTTCGACGAGAACTGATCCCAAATATGCCCCTTGGTAGCATTTGTCCCCAACGATCGCGCCGCATTGGTACCAATTAGTGTCACCGGATAACGCTGGTCATCAGACAAGAAGTTGTGGTCGAGAAAATTACTACTGAGTACAGACTCTTCGTACCATTTCTGAGCCTGTTCGGGGTCAGCAGCAATCTCAGCAGGTGGCTTTTTGCTGGAATGACAACTAGCACAAGTGCTGGCAAAAGCAAGCTTGCCACGTTTGAGAACTTCCTCGTCTTTAGTTAAGAATTCTTCACTACCCGGTGCATCTTTCAGGTGCATCGGCTTGATGCTTTTTAAGAATGCTTCTGCATCAGCCATGCGTGCTTCTGTCTGTCTCCAGCCTTCGCAGTCCTTCCGCGCCTTTTCGATATCAAAAGGTTTTTGTGGAGTTCTCCCTAATAAAGGCTCATGCAGACTTGTCCAGTAATCGCCGCACATCCCAATGTTGACGTAGACGCGTAGTGAGGCAATTGGTACTCCTGTAGAGTCCGCGCCATCCTTGAGAATATGATTAACATCCTTAGTTGAACCATCGTTCATCACCTCTGGATATTTGGGGCGATCGCCTAAATTAAAAATGGCATTAATCGCATTCGGATTGTTGATGTGATCGGTGGCAATCCGTGACGTATCAGAAGTCCCGGGTTTCTGAGAGTTAAGTACTTGCTTAATAAAACTATTGTCCGCAACACTGGTGTCAAAGAATTTGTTTTCCTTGATGTACTGATTACCCAATGCTGGTACGAGGTTTTCCCATCTTGGGTGTTCCTTGTCTTTGGGTGGGTTGAGGGGATCTAACGCTACGTGACAGATGGCACAAGACTGCCCGATCAAGTAGGGAGGCTCGACTTGTGAATTTTTGGCATATTCAACAGGATTCCATTTTGCTTGATCAAAGTTGGGGTTGGGGAACTTACGCAGCCCAATAACACCAGTTGAGAATGGGTCTTTACATTTATCTAGCTGCAATCCGTATTCATCTTTTGATGTCGATTTTTCACATCCAGGATCGTTAATTGCGCCATAGAGCTTGAATCGCTGATCATGCTTATCCGAATCAATCAGCTTTAGCAGATCAGCACCGCCACGCGTTCGCTTCGCTAAATCACGATAGTACTTGTCATTACCGCCAGTCCATAAGTACCAGGTGCAACGACCGCGTTTCTCAGCATCTGTCAAATTCTCCTTTGTGTACTCTGGGAGATAACCGATACCCTCACAGTTATCAGGGTATTCGGATGCACCCGTATCAGAGTACTCAGTACTTATGGGTACAGATGTTTCACTATACTCATCACCTAGAGCTGTAGGCGTTTCATAAAAGCCGCAGACTATAAACATAGTCACGAACAGCAGGAGCAGACAGCCCTTCAAAATTAGACTTGTCTTTTTCATAAAACTCTCTGGTTGTAACACCTAAATCTTCTCCACTGCACCTCACGTTTGCAGAGGTACACTAATGCTCCATCATCGTTATTCCATTTTCCGGATTTAACCTTGGGATATTTTTGATTATTTAAAATGTACCTTACTAAGGTTCGTTATATATGAACTTACTACACAAGTTTTATAAATAATATTGTGCTTTTTTGTACACATAAAATCAAAAATTTAAAAACTTGTAAACTTACAATAGCCTTCAAGAACCAAATTGCTAAGGTTATATCTATCCCCTACGTACTTACTTAACTTGGTCACAAATTGTTAGCAGCTTCTATTAAGGTTGCTTTAACATCAGAGAAAATAAAAGACCAAAGTTTTCGCTTTTTTTAAGAATTGCTCCGTGAGTCATGTAGGTTTATAAACTGCAAAAGTCTTTATATAACTGTAAAAACCAATGAGGATAAACATCCATGCTGAAACTTGGTAGGCAAATCTAGGTAACAAAAACTTAATACTTAGCGATCGCATCCGAAAACCTGCATTGTGGATTTGTAGACATAAACAATTGCCCTCCCAGAGACACTATAAATAACAGTTCTCTAGCGAGGTAATTAGTGCTACGAAGAATTCACCAAGCCGAATCGTATTGCCGAAACAACACGAAAGATAGAGGAACACATGGAAAACGATATTATCTTTGAACCATTGAGATTCCGTAATCTCACAGTAAAAAATCGGATATTTCGCTCTAGCATTTCTGGAAGGTGGGATAACTATGATGGTTCAGGTACCCAAGCCCGAATCAACTGGGAAGAAAAGTTTGCTCGTGGTGGTGTAGGGGCTATTATTACTTCCTTTGTCCCAGTCGCCATCCGGGGCAGAATTATGCCCAATTACGCCACCATTCACTGTGATGAGCACATTCCTTTTTGGCGAAAAGTAGGAGAAAAAGTCCACGAATATGATTGTAAATTTATCTTGCAATTAAGCCATTCTGGGCGACAACAGGACATTGGCGGTATAGAAAACTCAGGAAAAAAAGCGTTAAGTTCCACCAGCCAAACTGAGCCATTCCACGGATTTCTGTGTCAAGCGATGACACTAGCAGAGATTAAAGAAACAATCCAATACTTTGCCGATGGTGCTAGACGTGCCCGTGAAGCAGGGTTAGATGGGGTAGAATTGCACAGTGCGAATGGATATCTTTTTAATCAATTTCTCAGTTCTGGAATCAACGACCGTCAAGATGAATACGGTGGTTCATTAAAGAATCGAGCGCGGTTTTTGCTAGATGTAATTAGAGCAATCCGTAAAGAAGTAGGCAACGACTTTCACCTGCAATTCAAAATTAGTGCCGTTGACTATAACAACGCCGTCACCTTTTGGGAAAAACCAGGTAATACTATCGAAGATTCTATCCAAGTTTGTAAATGGGCAGAAGAAGCTGGGGCTGATGGCGTGCATGTGTCAACTGGTAGCTTGTTTCCTCACCCACTTAATCCCATTGGTGATTTTAATTTCGATATCATTAGTAAAACATATGACGCTATGTTGTCAAGTGGCATCGAAACTACACGTAACTACATTTTATTCCGCAAAGCATTTTTGCATCCAATTTTCAATCTTTTATGGAACCGCGTGAAAAAGCAATTGCCTCCTCAAGCATTTAGTGGTGATGATGTAAAAGACCCCAAAATCAAGCAGTTACTGATAGAGAACCAAGGCAGAAACTTGCTGGATTCAAGAGAAATTAAAAAGCACGTTAATATTCCGGTATTATGTACTGGTGGTTTACAGCAGGCTTCTTATATTCGTCAGGCAATTAACGATCATTATTGCGATGGCGTCACAATGGCTCGAACCTTAATTGCTAACAATGACTTAGTTAAATCTTTTAAAGCAGGTAAAGACCTGGCAGATAAACCCTGTACCTATTGCAATAAATGCCTGCTAAATGTAATTGAAAACCCCTTAGGTTGTTACGAGCAGGATCGCTTCAATAGCTATGAAGAGATGATGGAAGAAGTAATGTCAGTCTTTCATCAAACTGAGCTGGCAAAATTATCTAGATAAAAAAGCGATGGGTATTACATTAATAATTTCGCTTACAGATAATCTCGACAATATAGGGAGTGTTTCATGACTGAACAAACAAACCCTACGCTACTCCCGACCTCAATCAAGGGAGTCTTCCAGCGAATTTGGGTTGTGATTGTGGGTGTTGTAGCAGTAGCAGTCTTTTTGCTTTGGCCTGTTTTGTCTAACTCCCCAGTGGATTTTGCTGACATTGAAAACCACTTTAAATATGGTTCAATCGGCAGCGAACCCATCAATGGCATCCCTTACTGGATTTGGAAAGTTCTACCAGAATTATTCCCAGATAAATTACCTGGAAAAGGTTATACTTCTTTGGGATTTATCAAAGAACCTGACAAAGATTTGCCTGTAGGTTTTTCGCAACGGAGAGTATTTATTGATCGCATTGGGTTGAATTGTGCTGTATGTCATACAGGAACACTGCGAAATACCCCTAATAGCGAACATCAAGTGATTACAGCCATGCCTGCTAATGTGCTGAATTTGCAGGGATATATCAAGTTTTTATCAGCAGTTGGTCTGGATGAGCGCTTTACTGCTAACCGGATGTTGCCAGAAATTGAAAAAATCAGTGGTGGTCTTAATCCCATTGAAAAATTACTTTATCGCTTCATTGCAATTCCCCAAACTAGAGATGCACTAATTAATCAGGCATATCGACTTAAGTTTGTTGAAAAACAACCAGATTGGGGCCCAGGAAGAGTAGATACTTTTAATCCTTATAAAGCAATTCAATTCCATTTCCCAATGGATAAATTGCGTCAGGATGAATTGATTGGTACTTCTGATTTCCCCTCCGTTTGGAATCAAAAACCCCGCGAGGGATTGCAGTTACATTGGGATGGCAATAACACTTCCGTTGATGAACGAAATAAGAGTGCAGCTTTAGGGACTGGAGTCACACCCACCACGATTGATTTGCCTCGAATTCAACGAATTGCTGATTGGCTTTGGGAACTACCACCACCAAAATATCCCTACGAAGTTAACGAAACTTTAGCAGCGAAGGGAAAACCACTTTTTGAAAGTAATTGTGCTAGTTGTCATGCTTTTGGTGGTGCCTATACAGGCAAAGTTGTACCAATTCAAGAAATTGGTACAGATCGGCATCGCCTAGATTCATTTACTTATGAAACCATCTCTAACCAAAATACCCTGTATGCAGGTTATCCGTGGCGCTTTAAAAATTTCCGCAAGACTAATGGCTATGCAAATATGCCCCTTGATGGTGTTTGGTTACGCGGCCCTTATTTGCACAATGGTTCAGTCCCCACCCTACGGGATTTACTAGAAAAACCAGAGAACAGACCAAAAGAATTCTATCGGGGCTACGACGTTATTGATAGAGAAAAAGTTGGCTTTGTCTCTGATATAGCCGAAGAAAATGGTAAAAAGTACTTCAAGTTCGATACAAAACTTGATGGTAACAGCAACAGCGGTCACTTGTACGGCGTTGATCTTTCCCCAGAAGAGAAAGATGCAATTGTTGAGTACATGAAGAAACTTTGAAGGACACTTTAGCAAGGATAAACCTAAGTTTATGGCAATACTTAAGTCAAAATTAGGGAAAATAATCACCTCAATTGCTGTAGTTATTGTCCTGATTTTTGGGGTTGTGGGTTACGTGGGATGGTACAACCTTTTCCGCGAAGTTCCTAGCGAAGTTTATGAGTTACCAGAGGATCATTTTAAATATGGTTCTATTGGTACAGAACAGGCGCAAGGTGTACCGTATTGGATTTGGTTAGTATTGCCGCGCATATTTCCCGATAAGCTACCAGGCCCAGGTGGTTATACTTCTTTGGGAATTACATGGGAAGAAGGTAAAGAGTTACCAGTCGGTTTTGCTAAAAAAACAATTGGGTTTCCTAGAGTTGGGATAACTTGTGCTGTTTGTCATCATGCTACTTATCGAGAAAACATCAAAGATAAGCCAACAATCATTGCAGCTGGACCTGCAAATAAATTTGATTCTCAAGGCTATGTCCGCTTTCTCAGTAATGCTGCTAGCGACCCCAGATTTGAACCTGACTATATCCTTGATGAAATCAAATATAGCCATGAGTTTCCCTGGTGGGAAAACCTGCTTTATCGCTTTGTAATTATTCCCCAAACAAAGAAAGGGCTGCTGCAACAAAAAGCAGACTTTGCTTGGACTGATTCTCGTCCCAATTGGGGTCCAGGTAGAATTGACCCGTTTAACCCTGTGAAGTTCACTACCTTAAAGTTGCCCAAAGATGACACCATTGGGAACTCAGATATGATGCCTCTGTGGAATCAAAAGCAACACCAAAACTTTGCCCTGCATTGGGATGGTTTAGAAACTTCGCTGCGAGAAACGGTGCAGACTGGCGCTATTGGTGACGGTGCAACTAAAGAGTCTCTACCAGTAGAGGATCTCCAACGGGTAGAAGATTATATTTCGGAACTATCGCCTCCAAAATATCCGTTTGCAGTTGATAAGCAACTAGCTACACAAGGAAAAGAGATTTTTAGCAGCACTTGTGCATCTTGTCATGCATTTGGCGGCGAAAGGACTGGTAAGGTGATTCCTGTTGATGAAGTAGGAACTGACCGCCACCGTCTAGATATGTGGACGCAGCAAGCAGCAGATACTTACAACAAATTTGGTGATGGTTACTCTTGGGACTTCAACGAGTTGCGGAAGACCAATGGTTATGTATCTGTCTCCCTTGATGGTATGTGGTTAAGAGCGCCTTATCTCCATAACGGTTCAGTGCCATCCCTACAAGACTTGTTAGAAAAACCAGAGAATCGTCCCCAATCTTTTTACCGAGGATTTGATGTTTACGACCAGAAAAAAGTTGGCTTTATTTCCGAAGGAGAAGAAGCGCAACGTGTAGGTTTTAAATATGACATTAGCGTTCCTGGTAATAGTAACCAAGGACATATCTATGGCACTGATTTACTCGCCAAAGATAAACAAGCATTAGTCGAATATCTCAAAACTTTATAACCAAGCTATGAACAAATATGCTGTTTGGTTTCGCCGCATCGTCTGGCTAGGTGTTATCCAAGACTGGGCGATCGGCTTACCGGCGATCTTTGCACCGAATTGGTTGCTGGAATTACTCCACCAAAGACCTACCCAAGACCCAGTATGGACTTCCTTTGCTGGCTTGCTAGTGGTTCTGCTATCGCTGTTCTACATTCCTGGAGCAAATGACCCGTACCGCTACACTCCCAACGCCGTATTAGCGACCCTTTCCCGACCGCCTGGAGTCATCTTCTTTTTCTTTATTTACCCCAACATTTATCCTGCCTTCGGGATTATCGACTTAGTTTTGTGCTTATTCCAAATTCCATTGTTGATACTAACTATGCTCAACAATCCTAAAGCTTCTACCCCTGACAATGATGTTTTCGAGTATAACGGGTCTACCTACAAAGAAGTAAAAGAAGTTGGTTTTAGTGGGCCCTACGGTGAACCACTGCCTTATCAACAAGGTGTGGGACTGACAACCTTTGTACAATTGTTTAATGACGCAGCGCGGAATTTATTCGACAGGCGAGATATCCGCCCCTATTACGACAAGTTAATCCACGCTAATGGTGTTTGCTACACAGGTGTTTGGAAAATAACTGAGGATTCACCCTACACGGGCTATTTTGCTAAGGGTTCAGAAGGTTTAGTGTTCGCCCGTCTTTCCGTTGCTGGTACTGGAATTAAGCGGGGCGATCGCCGTGCCTTAGGTCTGGCTGGTAAGGTTTATCCTACCCTAAATCCTCACGAAAAGGTAAAACCGGGTAATTTCGTGACTGTCGATTATCTCACAGGCATCAAGACGAAGCATATCACCGATACTGAGTTAACCAACTTTCCTGAAGTTGGCCCAGATATTGGAGCCAAACTTATTAACCGCGTGATTTTCCGGCTAGTAGATAAGAGACCAGGATTTCGCCAGGTCTTTCCAATCTCCACCCTTGGTGTCGAGCCAGGAGGCAAGGTCGTTACCCCAGACCTGTTTATGCTCAGAGTAGCAGAAGGCACCCCTAAAATTGATGCGGAAGACTTCCGGGATGAATTACGACTGGAAAAGTATCCTAACAACACCTTGGTCTACACCATCAACGTCAAAAACTTCGATGAAAAAGAGTGGACGAAGTTGGGCGTTATTGAATTGAATGACTATGCCATCTGCGAGGGTTGCGATAAACGGATACACTTTTGGATTCCCCGCGATATCCCAGTACCAAAAAGAGATAACCTTGCCCGTCCTTCAGACCCTGTAGTGATTAAGTAAATCATATGAGCCAGCAATTTGATGTCATCGTTATCGGTAGCGGCTTTGGTGGGTCAGTAGTTACCTGCCGTTTGGCTGAGTCAGGAGCGCGGGTTTTGGTGTTGGAACGCGGTCGGCGTTGGACTAAAGACCAATACCCACGTCAAGCTAAAGATGCCTGGATTTATGAACACAGCCAGCCGCAAAAACAAAATGGCTGGCTCGATTTACGTTTTTTCAAGGGGATGGCTGTTGCTCAGGGGGCGGGGGTTGGTGGCGGTTCTCTGTGCTATTCCAGCGTGGTTTTGGAGGCGAATCCAACGCGATTTGAGCAGGGCTGGCCATCGGAAATTACTTATAGTGAATTGCTGCCTTATTATGTTCGCGTGCGGAAAATGATGGGTGTGCATCCCATACCGCCAGGGCAGCATACCCAACGGGCGAAATTGATGCAACAAGCGGCGCAAAAGGTGGGGTATGGCGATCGCTTCCAAAGTATGCCCCTAGCAATCTCCTTCGATCCAGACTGGAATTACCAACTGGAAGACCCATTGAATCAGAAGCACTCCCGGCAATTTGTCAATGCCCAAGGGCAGAAGCAAGGCACTTGTATCCATCTGGGTAATTGTGATTTGGGGTGTGATGTCCACGCCAAGAACACCCTCGATTTGAACTATATCCCCGCTGGGGAGAATAAAGGGGCAGAGGTGCGATCGCTCCACTTGGTACGGTACATTCAACCAGAAGACGGGGGCTATCGCGTCATCTTCGACCGCATCCAAGACGGTAAACTAATTCGTGGTGAAGAGAGAGGCAAAATAGTTGTCATTGCTGCTGGTTCCCTCGGTTCTAGTGAGTTGCTGTTACAAAGCCGCGATAAGTACCGCACTTTACCCCAAATTAGTCAGCAACTCGGTAAAAATTGGAGTGCTAACGCCAACGTCCTCACACCCGACTTCTATGGCAAAGATGTTGAGGTTAGGCAATCCATTGGCCCAACTATTACCGCAGGTATGGATTTTACTGACGGTAGCTTTGAGGGAGAAAGTTTTATTATTGAAGATGATGGCTTTCCCAATATGTTGCTTAATGCCATTAGCAGCAAACTGAATTCTGGCAAATTCAGCCTATTCGCCTTAGCTTTACGCAATCACTTGCAGCGTGGTTTGGACGAAAAGAACCCCTTAAGCAACGTTATGGTTTGGCTCGGTGCGGGTGTTGATGCTGCCGATGGGCAACTTTCTCTCGGTCGCAACTGGCTTAAACCTTGGGAAACAGACTTAAAACTTGACTGGAATATCCAGCGATCAAAGGCTGCAATTGATGCCATCCTTAACCTGCAAAAGCAACTTTCCCAAGCCAACGGTGGTAAACTTTACATTCCTTTCTACTGGTCAGTTCTCCGCAGTTTGTTGACAGTGCATCCCCTTGGAGGATGCAAAATGGGGACAACCGCTGAAGATGGGGTTGTCGATCACAAAGGAGAAGTCTTCGGCTACAAAAATCTTTACGTCGCTGACGGGGCAATTTTACCTCAAGCTGTTGGGCGCAATCCTTCCATGACCATCGCTGCTTTAGCAGAACGGGTGGCTCATCTAATGGTGAGCAACTGACATGCTGGTTAAATTGGGATTTCAAGAGAACCACAAAAATGCTTCGCACCAACTTTTTAGGGATAGTTCCAGTAGCTTGTTCATTGGTCAGTTTGGCGGTGGTTACTACTCCAGCGATCGCCCAAACTACGTACCCTTTTACCGCTAGCTATCAAACAAATACTAGTGACATACTCTTCTCTTATACCGGGGATTCTAAAATTAATTTTTCAAGCCACAAGTACTGATGCCCCCTATGGTTTGACTAACCCTAACAGCCTCGCCTACGCCAAAATTGATCTGAATACTGGCGCAGGAATATTTGGCACAGATCCAACCGCATTGGGTGCGCTCAAGTTACCAAAAGGATTTTTTACACTACAGGGCAGTAGCAACAATAAGTTTTTTGGTGAGGTGAGCGGCACTAGTTTGCTAGACCCCACTACTCTAATCAACACTTTATCTGGTAATGTCACCATCATCGGCGGGGAAGGAATATTTCAAGGTGCTATCGGCAATCTCACGCTGTCAGCAACCGAAACCTTCAGCCCTGATTTTAGCAGCTCCCAAGGTCAGTTTTCAGTCAATGGCTCGATTGTTACTAGTGCCCCTACTACCGTTTCAGAGCCTACTTTTGGATTCAGTCTATTAGCCTTTGGTGCTTTAGGTGCAGGCTATTTCCTCAAGCGCAAACTAAATTGAAGAAACAGACTTGGGAGAAATAAGGTGGGGATTCAGACTCCACCTGATACATAGCCAACAAATAAGATTTGTGGGGGCATGAAACCCTCTTTAGTTGCCAACAGACTTTTGGGATGGGTATACAACGTCTCCTTCTATCCCTGTCTCTCCATCCCAAGAGTCCTCTTTTGGTCAGGATTAGATGCGTTCTAGCCAATCTTTGACGTGGGAATATGACAAAATGCGCTCTTTGAGCGGACTAGTGCGAAGTATCTCATCTATTTGTGCAGCAACAGCTAGATCCGCTATGGTCTGATGGTTTCCCGCTAACCAATCTTGCTGGCTGAGGATGGTATCGAGGTTTCCTAGATAGGTGAAAAACTTTTTTTCAACACGGTTCTTGTCGATGCGACCAATTCCTTGAGCATTCAGTTGCCTTTCGTAGGTGTAACGAACTAGGGGAGCAAAGATTACTTGCTCAAACTTTGATCGTCCTTTACACAGTAAGCTGGTCGCTAGCTGGAGAGCATCTGGATAGCGGAAGCGAAAATATACTTCAAACCAGTACAATGATTCATCTGCCCAGTCTTCCCACAAATAGGCTTGTGCTAAATCTTTGCTGTCTGCGGGGTAAAGTGCATGTTCTGGGTGTCGGGCTTCCAAAAATTCTGCAATATCCGAGCTGTCTTGAACCTTCTCACCATCGTATTCGATCACGGGAAGCTTTCTGGCAGATGACAATCGTGAAGCTGCCACTGCCAGCAAACCGTTATAGTTGACGACAGAATAGGCAAGATGCTTGTGCTTGAGAATCTTACGAACCTTGTTACAAAAGGGAGAAACTTCCCACTGATGCAGAACGATTTTTGGCATCGCGCTCACTGATATTTTGAATGTCGATAGACTTGAAAAACATTAACGCGATCGTTGTTTGATGTTAACAGAGCAATAGTATCCTAGTAAACATACTGAGGGCTAGAGGAAAGATTGTCTATATTTATCTACAAATTTTTACGCTTTTTTCTTGATTTAGGAAATTTTGACAATTTGACCTATGGCCGATTTCGATTGATTGACTAAGCAACAATAGCCCATAAATGCACAAATAGAGATCAACCTTCTTGTTGATTATTCTGTAAGGGACTTCCAGTTAAAAAAACATCCCATCGGTGTGATTGGCTTAGGCTGCGGGCAAGAGAACCTGTCACACCTCGACAAGTAGAGTTATTAGAAGAATTTATCGAACGAGAAATGGGGCAACCATTCACTCTAATTTTTTTTGAAGTTGGTCAAGTGGAGGAAATTCGACATTCCGAATCCACACGCTGAAGTTGCTAATTTGGCATGAATGAGGAGAGAATCTATCAGTCAAGTCAAACTAACTTTCTAAAACGCAATAGTGGATGTTACAGAATTAGTCAAAGTTTTAATTATTCTCCTAATCGTTGCTACAGGTGTAGCTTTGCTATCCCGGCGGTTGCGAATTCCTTATGTTGTGGGTTTAGTATTAGCCGGTCTGCCGATCACTGAGCTATTATCTCGTCCGATTGGTTTAAATCCAACCCTTGTTTTGAATCTTTTCCTGCCAATTCTCCTCTTTGAAGCTGGTATTAATACAGATGTCAGTCGCCTACGCAGCACCTTTAAACCAATTGCCCTTCTAGCTGGGCCAGGGGCTGTGCTTTCCAGTGGTATTATTGCCATCCTGTTGAAATTTGGACTGGGACTGAGTTGGATACCTGCCTTATTTGTAGGAGTAATGCTGGCAAATACTGATACAGTTTCTATGATTGCCATCTTTAAGGAAATACCGGTGCCCTCCCGGCTTTCCACCATCGTTGAAGGAGAAACCCTATTTAACGATGCTGCTGCCCTAGTTACGTTCAACCTGGTTTTGCAAGTATATTCGACAGGTTCACTCACCTTACTACAGGGAATCCAACAATTCCTATTTATCTCTCTAGGAGGCTGCCTCGTGGGGTTAGTCTTAGGCTACTTGAGCATACCTGTATTCGCCCGTTTGGATGATCCCCTTAGCAGTCTATTACTGACGGTAGCAGTTGCATTAGGCACTTTCCAGGCTGGAGAATTTCTAGATGTATCAGGTGCTGTCGCCGTAGTTGTAGCTGGATTAATTTTCGGGAATTTAGCGCTTTCTGGCAATACTTCTGCTTCTAGTCGCATCACCTTGTTGAGTTTCTGGGAATATGCCAGTTTTACCGTCAATACCTTTATTTTTCTGCTGATTGGTGTACAAATAAACCTGGTAACGCTCTGGAGGACTTTACCTGCAATTCTACTTGCAGTTTTGGCTTATCAAGTCGGGCGAGTTCTTACGGTCTATCCACTGCTAGCAGTGGTTCGTTGGTTTGACCGCCCAATTCCCCTGCGCTGGCAACATTTACTGTTTTTAGGCAACATCAAAGGTTCACTCTCAATGGCTCTGGCATTGAGCTTACCCACTACACTGCCAGGGCGAGAAGTCCTCATTGCTATAGTCTTTGGCAGTGTGCTGGTGTCATTGGTAGGACAGGGTTTAAGTTTGCCTTGGGTGGTAAAACGTTTAAAATTATCTAAATTTTCAGAAGCTCAACAACACGTTGAAGAATTACAAGCCCAGTTGATGACAGGTAAGGCAGCACAGGATGAATTAGATAGCTTGTTGAAATCAGGGGTGTTACCAAAAGCCGTTTATGAAGAGATGCGTTCAGCTTATCAGGTACGAATTGCTGGTGCAGAAAAGATACTACGGGAACTTTATAATCGTCGTCCTGATGAGTTGTCAGGCAAAAGTGGCAACAGCAGTAAACTTGATGCTATTCGTCGGCGTTTACTGCTGGCAGAAAAAGGAGCACTCAATGAGGCAATGCGGAAGCGAATTCTCTCAGAAGAAATTGTGCGCGAGCGGATACAAACTCTTGATGAACAATTGCTGAAGCTAGAAGATGATTGAGGTAATTCATAATTCATAGTTATGAAAATAGAAATTAAAAGCCTACGCCTCAAAAAACGTAGTATTCTCACGCCCAGTAAAAGCAGAAAAAAGAATTATAGCAATCCTAAATCATTCGTGAAAAGTTAGATCCCCGACTTATCATAGAAGTCGGGGATCTAGACACCGCGAATTTGAACAAAATCAGATAGGACTGCTATATATTAATTACTTTAATAATTAGTCAGGAGTCAGGAGTTAGAACTGCCTCCTGTTCTATGTATCTATAACAGCCCTTCTATCAATTGAGCGAAATTGCGGCAATACACGTGTTGGGCGTATTCTTGCCACTCTTTGTCTGACGAGTGGGGCGATCGCTTTAATGTTGCCTGTTGGACGTATCCTATCAATGGGCGACGAAGACACTCATATTTCTCGAAGGCTTTGGCTATAGCTTGCGGATCATCCCAGTTATTCTCCTGAGCAATTTTAGCGATGAGTGTTGTAACTACTAATGCATCTTCAAATCCTTGATTAGCTCCTTGAGCCATAAAGGGAGGCATTCCATGTGCGGCATCGCCAACTAATACGATTCGCCCTACACTCCAGGCTGGTGGAATTTTGGCAGGATCAGCTTCAGTATTGAGGTCAGTTGGGTTAGAAACTTGTAGAGAATCCGAAATGGTAGCGTGGTGAATATAGTATGGACGCTGTTGCATCTTGGCAGGAGGAGATATACGTACTAATTGCTTAAGTGCATCAGGAAAGCCTGCCTTCTCCAACTCCTGCAAAGCTAAGTCAATTAAAGAACTTTCAGACTTTCCTTGCAACGAGTCTAAAGGCAAAGCAAGGTGTATTATGTACCCTAGTTCACCAGTTGGTCTGCGAAATAAAATTATGCTGATGTTATTTATACAAACAGAATTTCCAGATATTTCATCATTAGTGATTGTTACAATTGGTGAGTCTTGAAAGAAATCTTCTTCTAATTTTGTCCACAGTTCCTTTGCTACCTCAGCTATTTCCCTACAAAATATAGCTGCAAATCCAGAGTATTCAGGTCGGGCAAAATTATGGTATTGAGTTTCTGTGTAAAGCAGCCTCCGAACTGTAGAATTAATCCCATCTGCTGCAACAATTAGTTTAGCTCTAATCGATTTTGTTGCTAATTCTTGGGGGGCAATATCTGAGTTTTGGGGCTGCGTGTCATTATGTTTCTGCCCATCTGTCCAATACGCATAGGGGTTGACTTCTATTCCTGTGTTAGCTACACAATCTATCCGGACACAACCTTTTTCCGGCTCATTCACAACATTTATACAACGGTGATTAGCTTTAACTCGGTCTTGTGGAAGTAGCTGTCTGAGGGTTGTCTGCAAATTGTACCAAGAAATTGACACTCGACCCTCGCCATAATCTTTAAACCAGTCATCGAAACTAAGCGATATTGACTGAATTATCTGCCCCTGGAAATCTTTGTAAGCCCATTGAGGTGAAGTCTTTGCCGGTTGTTGCCCTATTGTCGGTTCGACAGTTTTCTGGTCATTGGACTGCTTGGAATTCAAGAAACCAAGTCCAATTTTTTTGACTTCTTCGTAAGCGTTAGGATCTAAATGTTTGAGAGCTTGTAATCCATTGGGGAGTAAATCCAATCCTTGTCCAACTTCACGAAAGGCGCGAGTTTGATCGACAACAAGGACATTTTCAATGCCACGTTTACGTAAGCCAATGGCAGTTGCTAACCCAATAGGACCAGCACCAATCACAACAACATCGTAGATTTCCTGAGAAGCTGAGGAGGAGACAACAGATGCAGCTAAGGTATCAACTTTGGTTGATGTGTTTGTATGTGTATGAGGACTTGATTTAGTTTCTGGCATATTTATACACAAGAATCTTGGATAGAAGCTGGGCAATGTGGAAAGCTATAGCTATCAAATTACATAGCTGCACATAACAATATTAAAATCAAATACAAAAAGTTAGATATTTTGCCAAGATTAAACTTTTATCTAAAACACCAACTATGGTTAGCGGATAAAAATCCTAAGTCCTCAAATCTCGTTTCCAGTCTCTGGCTGGAAATGCATTCCCTGGTGGTGCCGCCAAAAGAAAGAGGCGGAGCCTCGGAACTGGCATTCCCAGTCTGAGACTGGGAACGAGGCAAACGAGGCAATCTCTGAAAGGTCTATCTAGGCAGGCTTTTACGTTAAGTTGACATGCATGAGCAATGCTGTGCCCCTACTAACGTATTTGTATCATTACTCTACTATTCGTCTTCCAATTACAAATTATGATATATTTTCTACTGAGACAAATCCATCAAGTTTGCCAGCTTGTAAACTACCCGCGCTCCAACATTACCATCCCACTCAGCATCACCGACTTCGCAGATATCAAAGCCAATAATTTTTCTCCCACTATTTACCAATTCTCGGAACAGACAAAAAGTCTGCTCTAATTCCAACCCACCTGGAACAGGAGTACCTGTACTGGGACAAAGTTTTGGATCTAGACCATCTGCATCAAAGCTAATGTAAACGGACTCAGGTAAATGATTGATAATTTCTCGGCATAAATCAATCCAAGTTGTTCCAGAGTAAAGCTTTTGCTTAATGGCAGGGTCGTAATATGCAATAATGCGATCGCTAGATTGGTCAATCATTTGCACTTCATCATGACTAATATCACGCAAAGCCACCTGCACCAGCTTGGAAATTTGCGGTATTTTCATCGCATTAAACATAATAGACGCATGAGAAAACTCAAATCCCTCATAGGCATCGCGTAAATCTGCGTGGGCATCAATGTGTAAAACACCATAGTTCGTATACTTAGCCGCTAATGCTTGGAAATAACCTAACGGCGAACTGTGATCTCCACCAATGACTGCAACTCGCTTACCATTGTTAATTGCTTGTTGACAATTTTCAAACAGCCATTTATTAACCTGTTGACAAGCCTGATTAATTTCTGTCAGCACAGGTGTTAAATCTGGTGTATCTGAGAGTTGTTTCCCTTGGGCTAATCGCTCGATAATTTTTGCTGCCAAGGCGCGGTAGTATATATTCTTATCTAAAATATCCTGGGGAATTTCCACCATGAAAATTCCCTGCTTCCAACCATTAGGGTTATCGAAATCGAACAAATCTAGTTGAGTCGAAGCATCTAGAATTCTCTGTGGGCCGTTAGCTGTGCCTGCACCATAGGAAACAGTGACTTCCCAAGGCACACCAAAGACAATCAAGTTTGCAGACTCGTAATCGCAGGGCAAACCTAAGAGGTTGCCATTTACTTCACCTACGCCGCTAGGATTGTAGTCTTGTAGTTGATTACTCATCGATTATCTTCTGGATTTACGTGGATGGACAGCACAGTGGATATCTGTATTGTAATAGAGCTAATGCTTGAAGGGGACATAAGGATATCCCTGTTTGCCTCTTGGCGTCCTTACATCTTTTTTAGTTACCTCTTAATCTCTCGGTAAAATTTGTCTCAATTGTTCTGGTAGTAAGCCTTCAAAGAAACGCTCAATAGCTTGGCTGTTGCGTTGATACAAAATACCCAAATAGATCACAAATATTCCCAGAATAGTCAGCACAACCGGAAATAGTACGGCATTATTAAAAACTGTAGAGGCAAGGTATCCAAAATATCCAAATACACCTATTGCCCCAAAGACTATAAAAACTTTTCGTCTCAATAATACCGATAGCACCATTAAGCCTAAATTAATCAAACAATATATAAATTTTTGGAATTCGTTACTGTCTCCCATGAAAGAAAGACTAAACCAGAAAGGGATTAACCCAAACAGATACAGCCAAAAAGCAAAATCTCCATCCCGCCTGCGAGTGCGAATATCGATTAGGTACGCAACGATTAAACACGCGATACCAAACCACATAGAAACTAATAGTTGTTGCTTCCAACTAAAATCAGTTTTACCAAATAGCAGTGGTGTTAAATCCATCGATATGAAGTACAGCGAAAAAGCAATGGGAGCAGTCAAAAACGGAAACCGCACAAACTTGAGTGCAATTAAAGCTGCAATGATAGTTCCCACTTCCATGAAAAACCAGCTGCCTTTGATCCAATGATAGTAATCACGATACGTTCCCGGATCGGCTTGAATCCAAAATCCCGTCCATCTTTGCAGTCCGTAAATCGCTAGGGGAGTCATGCAAACTGCGATTGTAAATGACAGTCCTCCAGGAACTTTCAAATTTTGGTCAAACCACAGCCTTCTACCCATGATGACGAAGCAAAAGGCATAAATGCTGGCTAAGAGAAAAATTCCGCTACCGCCAAACGACTCCCAAGCCAGTACCATAAACCAAGTCATGGCGGAGATCACAATCAACGCGCCAAAGTAAAAAGCTACATTGGCAAAATTAAATTGAGGCCGATCGCTGTTACGCTCAGACAGTGCATCCCAAACTGCATCTACTTGTTGCGAGGAGATTAAACCTTGGGAAGCAGCCCATTGCAAATCTTCTTTATAAACTTTCATATTTAAGATTTGGTTCGATTTTCTATATCCAATGACGCCGATGGTTGACAAAAGTCACCACTTTTCTTTTATGGTATCGGGTCAAAGCGATCGCAAACCAAATATAAACAGACAAAGCACAAGACGCCAGCAATGTCAAAAGCGGGCATAAATGTAGCCCGCTAACCTTTATCAAATTGAAAAGCTACTAGTTGACATCATCATGAGCAAAGCGATTAAAGAGGAAATCTAGGGCATAATTACGCAGTTGGTAGTATTGTGGATCTTCCATAATCCGGGCGCGATCGCGGGGACGAGAAAAAGGAATTTCCATAACTTCGCCAATTTTTGCATGAGGCCCATTGGTCATCATTACTAATTTATCTGCTAAAAATAGTGCCTCATCAATGTCGTGGGTGATCATTAGCACTGTGCAGCGATTCTCATTCCAAATTTTGAGCAATTCTTCTTGTAATTCTTCTTTGGTGATTGCATCCAAAGCCCCAAAAGGTTCATCTAAAATTAAGACTTTGGGACGAATCGCCAAAGCACGGGCAATAGAAACCCTTTGTCTCATACCACCTGACATTTGCATTGGTTTCTTTTCCATCGCATCAGCTAGTCCCACCATTGCCAAATGATCGCGGACGATCGCTCTTTTTTCGGCTTGTGGTTTGTTAGGATAAACGGCGTTTACAGCTAAGTAGATATTTTCAAAAGCAGTCCGCCACGGTAGCAAGGCATAGTTTTGGAAGACAACCATCCTGTCTGGGCCTGGTTTGGTAATAGGTTCTCCTTCCAGCAACACTTGCCCGGAGGTGGGAAAGTTAAAACCGGATACCATATTTAACAGTGTCGATTTGCCACAGCCAGAGTGGCCGATAACACAAATAAACTCGCCTTGTTCGACGTTAAGGTTAACGCCATCGAGTACGGTGAAGGGGCCTTTCTTTGTGGGATAGACTTTGCTAACGTCTTTAATTTCTAGGAAAGGTCTGTGGCTGGTGGTTGTAGTGGCGAATGGTTTTCCTAGTGTGTTTGTAGCTTTTGAGTTGCGGTTTTGCATGGTATTTGGTATTTGGGTATTGAGGCTTGGGGGCTGGGAATTAGGGATTGGGGACTACTCGCCGCTACTTAGAGGTTTGTTAATGGAGTTCAAAGACTCATTAATGGAGTTCAAAGACTCATTAATGGAGTTCAAAGACTCATTAATGGAGTTCAGAGGCTCATTAATGGAGTTCGGAGGTTCATTAATGGAGTTCAAAGGCTCATTAATGGAGTTCAGAGGTTCGTTAATCGAGTTCAAAGGCTCATTAATCGAGTTCAAAGGCTCATTAATCGAGTTCAAAGGCTCATTAATCGAGTTCAAAGGCTCATTAATCGAGTT
>NZ_JBALDI010000056.1:0-128348 GCF_036917395.1 Nostoc sp. | reverse complement strand
AAAATATTACACCAGAGGTGATTGTTTCTCTCACCTCTTACGACTTTATTCTTGAAGCTTTATTTAGCGCAGCTTCATAAAGAATTGGTATAACTCCTAACTCAGCACTTGTTACGATTCGCTACCTATGGCATTTATTGCCCTTTCAATTTGGCTAAAGTCAACGCCAATTGCTCGTAGGGCGTGCCACAGATGACCTTGCAAGAAGAAGAAAGCTAAGAAGAAATGGGCATTTGCTAACCATGCTCTGGAAGTGTAACCACCGTTAGCTAACTTAATGCTGTCGGCAAAATAAGGACTAACTCCGAGTTTTAGTTCCAAAATAGGGCCATAAAATTCCACGGGATAAGCTAAAGTATTCACCGCACAGAAGTAAGCTGCAACAAATCCTGCTAAGGCAATACCGCCTAAAGAGTAGGAAAGGATGGCTTCACCGGAGAAAATTAAAAGCTTTTTCGCCCAAGGTAAAGGCTCTATGAGGATGTGCCAAATACCGCCGCCAATGAGTAACAAGCCTACATAGATATGACCGCCGACTAAATCTTCTAAGTTGTTAACACTGGCAAAGTGAGTTTGATAGCCATAAATGACCAAGGGGTTGAGGGTGGGGTCGGTGACAACTCGGACATCGTGAATTGTCGAGTCGTACAGTCCTCCCCAGAACATCGCTTTTCCTACCAGGAGTAAAGCACCTACTCCCAAGAAAATCAGGTGATGTCCTAAGATAAACCCAAGTTTTTTCGAGTCGTCCCATGCAAAGTGAAATTTCCGAGCGCGACCAGTGGCGTCTTTTAAGTTTTTTGGACCTTTGAAAGTGTGGAAAAGTGCCCCTGCACCAAGCACAGCAGAGGAGATTAAGTGTAAAGCGCCGATAACGAAATAAGGGTAAGTATCGACTACCTGACCACCTGCGCCGACACCAAAACCCAAGGTGGCTAAGTGGGGAAGCAAAATCAGCCCCTGTTCGCCCATAGGCACTTGGGGATTGAAGCGAGAGAGTTCAAACCATGTAAACGCCCCAGCCCAGAGCGTCGTTAGCGCTGCTTGTGCCACATGAGCGCCGATAAATAAGCCAGAGAGGTTGGCGAAGCGGGCGTTACCATTCCACCAATCAAATTTGACGTTGGGATTGCCGTATGTCTGCATTGTTAAGCCGATTAGTAATTGTTGCTAATAATACTCAATTAATTAGTTTTTATTTCAGCAGTGAAATGTCGCGTAAGTCCAATAAATCAGCTAGCACATGTGTAGAACTGAAGCTTTTACCTAAAGGAGGAGGGCTTCTTCCAATTCACCGCAGGCGTTACCGATTGTGGTCAGCACTTCTTGCCACATGCTCTACTTATTGAAGCTAATTACCAATTATTGAGATCACAAATTTAGTTTATTGAAAGTAATTCTTATTTAGACTATATCTTTACAAAATGTAATCATCAAAACCGGAGGAAAAATAGACACCACAAGCAAAGCGACAATAGTAACTATTACCGCTCTAACTACTCTTGGCTGCAAGCAAATATCAGTTTTTGCTAGCAGTTTTTTCTGAGACTGATATCAAGTTTGGATGAACACTTATAATTCAATCCGCTTGGGTTAAGACTTAATCCTCCTTAACCCCCCTTAAAAAAGAGGGAATTAGAGCAAGCCTTTTTAAGCAAAATTTTATTGCTAATTTGTAGAAGTGCTTAGGGATAGTGCAGATGCTTCCAGTGGATGCGGATGGTGGCATTCCCAAAAACTTAAAATCTGTTTGCCAACCTGTTCCGGATAGAAGTAGTGAAAAAAATGATACCCTTCTGGGCATTCCCACAGCTTATCTTCTGGCTTTAACCAATTCAACCAGTCATGCAATGCAGGTGGATTGACTACCGGATCACTCTTGCTACCACATACCATCATTGGCATAGAAACTCCACCCTTGGGTAAATAAACCAACTTAAACAAAGAGTGTGACGAGGGAGATTGTTCTAAATCTTTATCTAAGGCAGCTACTAACTTTTTAGTGGTATGAGGTGATTGATTTCCAAAAAGACTGCGAACGCTGCTTGCCAAAACTAGTTCACGGCTGATCTGAAAAAGTTGTCGTTGAAAGTAATAGTGAGCGTGCCAATTGTTTGCAGGTTGAGCTGCTACAGCCAGTAGAGTGAGCGATCGCACTTTTTGAGGAAATCGACGAGCATAGCTTAAAGCGATCGCACCACCCATACCATGACCTGCAAGATGCACAGGGCGATCGCGGCATTCTAAAAATTCATCCATTAACTCCACAGCTTGATCTATGGAACTGGCTTCATCTTTGGTTTGATGGTATTCCCATTGGGCGACGCTTATATACCCAGATAAGTATTTAAGTAATGGTTCATCAAAACGCTTCAAAATAGGACTAGCATTTAACCACAGAACATCAAATGAATTAGACATAAATACCTATAACTTCTGAATTATCAATTTCAGCTATAAGAGCGATTAGAAAACGCGTCTACACTAGGCTCTACCCATCTGCACGGGTAAAAACCTTGATTTTCTTTTAACCCACGCAGGTGTAGTTGGTGTAGTTCCTGTTTGTGTAGCCGCGTATTCCATTCACCAAGGCTTAAGTTTACTTTCTACAAACCAAATTCTGTCTTCAACTGAGCAACCCAAGTTTTAATTCGCTCGTCTGTTAACTCAGATTGACTACCTTGATCAAGTGCCAATCCGACAAACTTGCCATTTTTCAAAGCTCTAGATTGATCAAATTCATACCCCTCAGTTGGCCAGTAGCCAACAGTTTTACCGCCCCGTTTGGAAATTTTTTCTTCCAGAATTCCTATTGCATCTTGGAAGTTATCGCTATAGCCATATTGGTCTCCATCACCAAAATACGCGACCAGCTTACCACTAAAATCTATATCATCCAGATCAGAGAAAAAGCCTTCCCAATCGCTCTGAAGCTGACCAATATCCCAAGTGGGAGAGCCAATAATCAGCAATTCATACTCATCAAAAGTGCTAGTATCCGCTTCGTAAATGGCATGTAATGTTACAACATCACCACCAAACTCATCCCGAATTTTTTCGGCATCAGATTCAGTGTTGCCAGTTTGAGTACCGTAAAACAAACCAATTTTTTTCGACATATTGACACCTGATAAATAGATAATTGTGTGTTCAAAAGGACTTATGCAACAATAGCCATTCCTCCTGTACGTAAACCTCACACAAGTTGATGCAACTTAGAAAAACAAACTGCTATTGGTTAACAGCAGGAAGGCAAACAAAGCTCCTCCGCAGCTACCCACTGTCCAGCCAGCATCAAACTCGCTCCAAGACTTAGCCGTTTTCATGTTTTCCGGTAGTTCCCCTTGAGCCGGTTTGCGTTTTTGAAATGACACACTACCATACAACCACAAGCAAATAGACAAAATCAATAGCAGACCAATTGTCGCAAGTAGCCCTGCTAGATTTGCCAACTCCGTATCCCGCAACGGGCCTAGTTTTACGAACGGGCCAATCAAGAAATAGCCGTGCGCCATACCAATTTCCAGCCCCCGTGAAAAGGGAGACAAGCCTTGACGATAAATAGGAAGATTTGCCAACAACTTCAGGGTGATATCAGAAGCATTCACCGGGGTGTCGAAATTCCCGATTTCAGGACTCCCCGCAGGATTGATAACTCCCTGCTCAAAATCAAGTCCAGCCGCTATGACACGTACCCTCAAGGCGTGCCAGATATGACCAGCTAAAAAGACAACTGCCAAAGCAAAGTGACTGGTTGCTAACCAGGTACGAACCGTAATCACTCCCGATGCAGTAGTACTCAGTCCTAACGGCCCATAGAAAACTGTGGGATAAACGGTATCATTTACCGTTACAAAATATGCTGCCAACAAACCCATGTAAGCCAGAGCGCCCAGGCTATAGGATAGGTAAGCCTCACCAGACCAAAATAGTACCTTTTTCGCCCAACTAAAAGGCTTGGTGAGAATGTGCCAAAATCCTCCGACAATGCAGAGTATTCCTACCCAGATATGTCCACCAATGACATCTTCTAGGTTATTAACTGCTGCCATTCCCTGTTTGCCAAAAGCACCGAAGAGATAGCCAAAGATGCGACCAGGGTTAATAGTCGGTTCAGTAATCACTCGTACAGATGCCACTGCCGGGTCATAAAGACCACCCCAAAACAGCGCCTTTGCCACCAACAACCAAGCCCCCAGCCCCAACAACAGCAAATGAATGCCGATGATCGTGGTCATCTTGTCTTCATCTTTCCAGTCGTAGCCAAACAAGCCAGGGAAAGACGGGTTATCATTCAACACTGCTGGGCCTAGAACGGCATGGTAAATGCCACCAGCACCTAGTACAGCGGAACTAATTAGATGTAAAACACCAATTACAACATAAGGATAGGTATCAATAATTTGGCCGCCGTCGCCAACACCAAATCCTAAAGTTGCCAGATGGGGCAGCAAAATTAATCCCTGCTCATACATCGGTCGGGAGAGGTCGTATTTAGTGATTTCAAATAGAGTCATTCCTCCTGCCCAAAGGACAATCAACCCAGCATGAGCAACATGAGCGCCCAAAAGCTTACCCGATAGGTTAATGAATCGGGCATTGCCAGCCCACCAACCGGATTCCTGCGGAATTATGGTTGCAGTTGCCATAGTTAGATTGCCTCCCCACGAGTTGAACGGACGACTCTCCAAGCGCCAAAGTCAAATCCAGCAGCGCGTAAAGCGTGCCAAAGATGCCCTTGAAGAAAGAAGAAACCTAGCCAAAAATGAGCATTCGCCAGCCAAACGCGAGAGGATAGTAAATTTCCACTCTGGAAGTAGGGAAAACGGTCAAACCCAATATTCAGGGCTGGCCCATAAAATTCTGTTGGGTAAGCTAATGTGTTAACAGAGACAAAATAAGCGGCAATAAAACCCATTAGAGCTAAAGCACCCAAGCTGTAAGAAAGGTATGCTTCTCCTGACCAGATAAAAAGCTGCTTTGTCCAGCCAAAAGGTTGAGTGGTAATGTGCCAGATACCGCCAGCAATGCAGAGAATGCTGACCCAAATATGACCACCAACCAAGTCTTCCAGGTTATTAACTCCAGCAATCCAGTGTTTGCCACCGCCACCAAATAAGTAGCCAAAAATGACGACGGAGTTCAAAGTAGGGCTAGAAACTACGCGCACCTCAGCCACCGTAGAATCGTACAAGCCGCCAAAGAACATGGCTTTGGCAACCAATAACCCGGCTCCCAGACCCAGTAATACTAGGTGAATACCCAGAATAGTGGTCATTTTATTAGCATCTTCCCAGCGATAGCCAAAGAAGGAAAATCTCTCTTCTAAGATGGCGGGCCCACGTAGGGCATGAAAGATACCGCCAAATCCCAGGAAGGCGGAGCTAATTAGGTGCAATACTCCAACGACGAAGTAAGGATAGGTATCTACTATCTGTCCACCACTTCCAACACCCCAACCAAGGGTTGCAAGATGGGGCAATAGAATTAAGCCCTGTTCGTACATTGGTTGCGCTCTGTTGAAGTGGGCAAGTTCAAAAAGGGTTGTTGCACCAGCCCAGAGAACAATTAACCCCGCATGAGCAACGTGAGCGCCCAAAAGCTTACCTGAGAGGTTGGTTAACCGGGCGTTCCCTGCCCACCAGGGAATTGACTCCGGTTTTTGAACAGCCACGCTTGTCATGGCGTTATCTCCTGAGAAAGTTTACAAATAACTTCAACTATTAGCTTAATGAATATCTATCTCAAGAAGCATGAAGATATACTACCAGAGTAATTGCAAAAGTTTATCATTTGATTTAAGTAAAGTTTTATGAAGAATTTCAGAAACAAACTGAAAAGGCGGGCGACGGATCATTCCACCCCAACAAGGAGTGAGCTAGAAGCCAACTTCTTATAAGTGCCTTACGATATCCTCACACAATATTCCGAATGATTACTAGTTTCAAAACATACATCGGTAAAGGAAGCTAGAGAAAGTAACTTTTTTGTGCATTTATGAAATTAATCCAAATACTAAAAGTAGCTGTAATTCCGGTTTTGACTGGATTGAGCTTATTGTCTGCATCAAATAAAGTACTAGCTGACTATTTAACTAGTGAGGGGATAGGAGGTAATTACCGTTATGAATTATGGTCTAGCGATGATAATAGTGGTTACTATTTGAAAATTTGGTCAAATGAAGCAAGTCCAAAAAGTGAGGCATACTTCACAAGTAGAGAATTTACCTCTACTGGGGAAGCTTTAATTTATTTTGATTGCAAATACGCTGAGAGAAGTTTACCAGAATGTCCTCGATGATAATTTTAAACCCCTCTCATACCGTTTCATACAAACCCTGATACGTATAGATTTCTCGTAGGGGCATAGCAATGCTTATTAGTGTCAACTTAAACTATAAACCTCGTAAAATCTCGTTTCCAGTCTCTGGCTGGAAATGCATACCCTGGCGGCTCTGCCGCCAAGAGAGGGAGGCTCCGCCTCCGAACTGGTATTCCCAGTCTGAGACTCTTAACAAGGCAAACCGCTTCTAGAATGCCTTGAAAAGAGTAGCGATCGCAATCCTATTTGATTTGTGAAAATCTCCGGTGTCCAGATCCCCGACTTCGTAAAAGTTGTCGGGGATCTAACTTTTTACTAATGATTAAGTAGGGCTATATTGTCAGAAGTTTTATATAGTGGTTCTCAATTGCATCCAACCAAAAACCGCATAATTCGTAGTTCGGAATTCGTAATTAAAAAATTCAATTACGAATTCCGAATTACAAATTACACTTCGGCAGGTTGATACTCTTGTTGTCTTTCCACAAACGCTTGAACACGGGTGCGGTAGTTTCTTACAGTCTCATCTACCCAATCGCGATCGTTGCTATTTGCATACAAATGCACCAGTGGTTCGCTGGCATCTGGTAAAACTAACAGCCAACTGTCATCGTAGGGTTGACAAATTTTCACTCCATCGATGAGTTCTAGGTTTTGGGCTGGGTGAGTTTCTACTAAGTAACGCATCAAAGCACCCTTGGCTGTCCAGGGGCAGCGGATTGTATAAGTTTTGTGAATTACACGGGGCAATTCTGACCGCGCAGCAGCAAGCGATCGCTCCTGGATAGTCAACATCTCAATTATCTTAGCAATGCAGAACATGGCATCAAATCCCGGATGCAGTTGCGGGAAAATAAAACCAGTATCTCCACTACCTCCTAACACCACATTCGGATTTTTCTGACAAGCCTCCATCAAAGCTGTAGGGTTAGCTTTGGTGCGAATCACTCTACCATCATGGCGACGGGCGACTTGTTCAATAGCACTGGAAGCATGGACTGGCACTACTACAGTTCCTCTGGGGTTAGCCGTCAGAATCATGTCTACCATCAGTGCTGTTAAAGTTTCCCCACGAATTGGGTAGCCTGATTCATCAACTAAAATCAGCTGTTCTCCATTACCCGTGACTTGCACACCAAAGTTAGCTTTCAATGCCTCGACTACATGACCTAACTGAGTCAGTAATGCTTCGCGGTCAGCTACAGACATCGCCGTTTTATTGACACTGGCATTCAGCACCACTGCATCAGCGCCAAATTTATCTAACATTTGGGGTAAAACTGCCCCCGATACTGCATAAACATAGTCAATCACCACTTTTGCGCGGCTGTTGCGGAGTGTATGAACATGTAACAGTTTCTCAAAAGCAGTGCAGTAGCGATCCATGACTTGGCTAGGGTAAGACACATCACCAATTTCATGAATTAGCGCCCGTCGCATATCCTCTTTAAAGTAAGCCCCTTCAATTTTCTTTTCTAGGGCTTTGGAAATATTAATCCCCTTGGCATCCATGAATTCAATCAAAATGTAGTCAGGGCGATCGGGGTGTACCCGCACATGGATACCACCAGCTACCGACATTGTGGGTATAATCGTGCGGGTGATAGGGATAGCTGTAGCATCGAGGTTTTGAATATCAATACCTACTGACATCAAACCAGCAATCAGCGATCGCGTCACCATTCGAGAGACATTACGCTGGTCACGAGAAACTGTTACCTTAGAACCAGGTTTTAAGGTAGAACCGTAAGCAGCTCCCAATTTTACGGCGAATTCTGGGGTGAGGTCGATATTAGCTAATCCTTGCACACCACGTTGCCCAAATAAATTCCGTTGGGCGGTGTTTCCCCAAATCAAGTTAATGTTTAAAATTGCCCCTGACTCAATCTTTTTACTGGGCCAAACGCGCACGCCGGGGCTAATTTGGGCTTCTTCTCCCACCGTAGAAAGCGAACCCACAACAGCAGCTTCCAATACTTGAGCGCGGCGGTCTACACGAGTACCACGGGAAATTACACAGGCAGAAAGAGCTGCTTCCTCACCAATGAATGCTCCATTCCAGACTATGGGACGTTTGAGATTCGCATCAGCACCAATAGTGACATTATCGCCAATTACGGTTCCTGGCTCAATCTGCACTCTTGCACCGATGCGGCAATTATCACCAATCACTGCTGGGGTTTGAATCACAGCCGTTTGGTCGATGTAAGTATTTTGACCCACCCATAATTTAGGGGAAACTTCTTTATAGGCACAATCCAGTTGCACTTTCTGATCTAAGGCGTCATACTGAGCTTCACGATAGGCATCTAAGTGACCAACGTCACACCAGTAACCTTGAGCAATGTAACCATACATTGGCTCATCTTTTGCTAGTAGTAAGGGGAATAAGTCTTTGGAAAAGTCAGATTCAGTGTTTGCTGGCATATATTCCAAAACTTCTGGTTCGAGAATGTAAGTACCAGTGTTGACGGTATCGGAAAAAATTTCACTACTAGAGGGTTTTTCTAAAAATCGCCGAATCCGTGCTTCCTCATCGGTAATCACCACCCCAAATTCAATCGGGTTAGGAACTCTGGTTAAAATCAAAGTAGCTTTTGACTTTTTTTGTTTGTGAAATGCGATCGCTGCCGTGAGGTCAAAATCTGTTATGCTATCACCGCTAATGACTAAAAAGGTTTCATCAAGGAGTTCGGCAATGTTTTTCACACAGCCTGCTGTACCCAAAGGCTGATCTTCTTCGACAGCATAGGTCATCTGGACACCAAAATCGCTGCCATCTTGAAAATAGTCTCGCAAGACATCAGGTAAATAATGCAATGTTGCAATAACTTCTGTAATTTGATGTCGTTTGAGAAGATTGATAATATGTTCGGCAATTGGTCGATTTAGAATGGGCACCATCGGTTTGGGGAGATCGCAAGTTAACGGGCGAAGCCGCGTTCCCGAACCGCCTGCCATCAGTACTGCACGCATAAATCCTCCTTGTTCGCTATTTACAGCCTTGGCTGCTTCAAGACCCATGAGATATGTTTTGTTCTTCCTTCTTTAGTTTGCTATGGATCTTGATATTTGAGGAACTTCCACAAAATGCATCTAGATTGGGGCATTGGGCACTTGTACTGAGCTTGTCGTGAGCGTAGCCGTTGGTGCAGCCTCTCCAAGACTTGGGCGAAGCCGTAAAGCCTGCGGCATAGCTACGCTTAGGGCGCAGCCTCTCCAAGAGTTGTATCGGGCATGGGGCATTGGAAGCTTTGAGGTTCTGAGATGGATGAACGGAGTTCCGAGGTGGATGAACGGAGTTCCGAGGTGGATGAACGGAGTTCCGAGGTGGATGAACGAGTATCAAAGGTGGATGAACGAGTATTAAAGGTGGATGAACGCGTATCAAAGGTGGATGAACGCGTATCAAAGGTGGATGAACGCGTATCAAAGGTGGATGAACGAGTATCAAAGATGGATGAACGAGTATCAAAGATGGATGAACGCGTATCAAAGGTGGATGAATCCAGTTTTAACTCTCCCCTGCTCCTCTGCTCCCTCATCCCCCATTCCCCAGCTTATTAACTCTGCTGGCAATGATAAAGTTCATATTCGTAGCCGTTTATGCTTGGCAAAGAATGAGTGTCAGATTTAACGCATGTTTTTACGGTTTCTGCTATAGGTGCGTGAAAGTTTACCAGCCACAAGTCAAAAGGTCGTGGTAATTTCTTTAAAGTATTTTCCAGAGCAATGGTGGAAGTATTCGGGTCTTGGTCTTGATGGGCAAGAATAAACAAAGGTTTTTCAGGTAAATTGGCAAGTTTAATCTCCCTAGCTACCCCCATCATTTCCCCAGTGTGTACATAGGTTTTGTGGGTAGTGGCAATCAGTACTGGCACTGGGGATATTTGTTGGATTAGTTGCACAAAAAGGTCAGGGCGATAATATTTTTGATAGCCGAGATTGCAGAATACTGTTACTGCACTAAAAAATCCCATTAACCAAATTAAGATCACGGCTTTTTTCCCGTTTATTCCCCATTTACCTATGCTTTTTATGCCATTTTTCCCTTGTTCTCTTCCTATCCATTCCTTGGGAGGATGCCAACACACTGCCAGACTTGCCCCTAGTAAAATAACAATGGCAGGAAAGTAAACAAAGTTATAGCGA
The DNA here is from genome assembly GCF_036917395.1 of Nostoc sp. Classification (GTDB taxonomy): domain Bacteria; phylum Cyanobacteriota; class Cyanobacteriia; order Cyanobacteriales; family Nostocaceae; genus Nostoc. The sequence continues at coordinate 117,875 of NZ_JBALDI010000056.1, read as the reverse complement.
GCACCCCTGGTCAAGTCAATCCCCAAAAAGTACGTAAAAATAAAAAATAAAGCGATCGCACTGATAATGACTCCAGCAAACACCTGAATCATAATCCGGGTTTCTGGGTGCTGTAGTTGAATCTTGATCCCACGCAGCAAAATTGGTACTGCCCAAATAAAGAAAATCAACATCACCAGTCCAGAAGGAATCACAACCAATATCTGTGAAGATTCAACTGGGAGGAGGGAAATCATTGCAATCAATGTTCCTAAAGCTTGAAAAATTGGGCTGAACCAATCTAGTCCGACGCGAGAACCTCGAATCCACTCGGTCAAATTATCACGATTTCTATTTTGTAAAAAGATTGGTAGCCAAATTAAACTCGCCACAAAAGTACCTATAGCAACGGCATAGATGCGCCGCCAGGGAGGAGAAAATAAAAGAGAAAATTTGCTGCTAGTCTGCAATTGATGCCAAGCAAGAAAAATCAAAACTACACCTTCTGTGCAGAGGGTGAGAGTGAAGAAGTAATGAGTAGCAACACCTAAAGCATTAATTCCTACCCAGAGAAGTGCTATCCAGATGGGTAAAGGTGTACGGTTTTGAATATGATGGGTGGCAATTACTAAGCAGGTAAGGGAAGCAGTTACCCATAAGGCTGCCAAGCTGTATTGGCGTGCTTCTTGTGCTAAAAAGACGCCGTAGGGTGATACTGCCATCATGGCAGCAGCCAAATGTCCCACTAATGGCGAACGAAACGCTAGCCTACCTAATATGTAAATACATGGAATGGAGGCAGCACCGATTATAGCTGGTAGTGATCGCGCAGCAAACAGCGATACTAATCCTCCTTCGCTGGGAAATAATTTCATCCACAAGTAAGCCAGCACAAAATATAGTGGTGGATGGTTATCTTGTGTAACTAAGTTATGAATGACATCACCAATGCTAGCTGCTGGGTTTGGTTGCAGTGGTTGTAACAGGATATCAGGTGCGATCGCTTGATCTAGGGGTACTGATAAAAAAGTATTCCCCAAGCTAAACACCAAGGTGGAAAACTCATCAGTCCAAGGAGGCTTTGCAGTCAAGTTGGCTAGGCGCAAGTTGATGCCGATGATTAACCACATCAAGTTCAGCAAGGGGTGAAGCCAGGAAGGAGGGAGGCGAGTCTGCCAATGATGCCAATGCTTGTGTTGTAAGCCAGAGTTTGTATCTGCCAGAGACAGGAAATGGGTAGCATATACAGGTAGCAACGAGATAATTTTTCTGTAAAAATCAAATGCACCTTGGAAAAAAACTCTCATTGCTGGTCCTCACAGGAATGGATTTGTAGATTTGACGTTTGAGATTTAAGTTCGTTCTAAAGTCTAAAAACAAAAATCAAAATCTCAAATCCCTCGTTGTGATTATTTCACGTCGGTGACGCGCCAGCTAAGTTTCAAATTAATCCAAAAATTCCAGATGGTAGCAACTGCGATCGCTATCAACTTAGCTAAATACTGATTTATCCCCAAGACATTATAGAGAAAGTTAATTATTAGAGCTTGTAATACAACTCCTGCCAAACAGATCACACTGAACTTCAAGAATCGCTTGAAACGTTGATGCGGATCACGTTGCCTCCGAGAAATATCACCAAAAGTCCATAAATCATTCCATAGAAAATTATTTATGATTGCCACTCCGGCCGAAAGAATCGTACTGCGAGTTAAACCTAAATGAATCACAGTCCGCAGCAAGTAAAACACCGTTAAATCCACAAACACACCACTAAAGCCAACCAACCCAAAGCGGAGGAATCGGCCAACGGGGAAATTGACTTTTCTACTCAATCGTCCGACTCGCCCTGTGGAAAGCCGCAATCGCACTAAGTGGTGGATGTAATCTATATATTGCTTCCATGTCACCTTACTCTCACCCTCTTTGCGTTCGCAGAACACATACCCAACTTCGGCAACTTGGTCTACTTTTCCCCGCCCGATTACTTCTAGGAGAATTTTATATCCGACTGGATTGAGTGTTGCATTGGCGATCGCACTCCGACGTACCATAAAATAACCACTCATGGGGTCGGAAACTCTGCCCAGTACCCCTGGTAAAATCACTAAGCCTAACAGTTGAGCGCCACGAGACAAGAAACGCCTGACAACACTCCAGCTACTTACACCTCCTCCTTCTACATGACGGCTAGCTACGGCTATATCTGCTCCCTGCTCAATACTACGCAACAGTTGCATCAGCACCTCTGGTGGATGCTGCAAATCTCCATCAATCACCCCCAACACACTCCCCGTAGCTGCTTGCCACCCACGAATCACTGCTGAGGACAGCCCCCGTTCCTGTTGGCGTCGCATCACCCGCAACTGTGGGTATTCTGTCGTCAAGGATTCTGCTACTTCCCAAGTTCGGTCTGGGCTATCATCGTCTACCACAATCAATTCATACTTTCCTGGAATAGATTCATCCAGTAACTGACTCAATATGCTGACCACATTCTTAATGTTGTCACGCTCTTTGTAAGTAGGAATTACTAGGGAAAGATGGGTAGATTCACTACTTGTACCCACACCGTTAGGGGGCAACTCTGAAATCTTTAGTGGGCCAGTTGGTACTGTTAACAGCTTGGATGAGTTTGTCTTCATAATTTCACATTACAGAACGAGGATGTGTAAAGACCGAGGGGAATCAAGCCAAACATCTGCTGGCTTCCTTGACTAAAACTGGTTAGTCAAAATTTAATGAATACTTTTGTTACAGTTAGCTGTTTTGAAAAGTTTAATAATTCCCGTACCTCAATTCAAAATATTTACCTAAACTTCATCTAAACTTTAAATTTAACCACTCGTTTTTATAGTAAAATCCAATTTCCATAAATTTTTTTAGACAAAAAACTAATTAATACTGTACCATTAAGTCACCCAAGTCAACAAATATACAGTTTATCAAGACTATGTGAAGATTTTTTAGTATTTAATAGGGCTAATATACCAATCCAAAATCATTAGTGAGAAAATAGAGAAATAAATATAAAGTAGTGATTGCGACTAAATGGAAAATGTAGTAAGTAGGTGAAATCACTAAAAGACTCGCACTTTTGGGGCACAAGGCTTTGCACCCCTATTAAGAGGTTATTTTAAAAGTGTTTACCCGTGATTTTAGGCACTTGATGAGGGGAATAACCCATGCCCAATGCCTAATCCGTCTACTTAGTTACTTTTTTCCTCATAATCCTGGATACTATATTCTGGGTTTTATTGCTGTTGGGGTGTTAATGTCTATTTCACATAAATATACTGTTATTGCTTTTCTTAGCCTAAGCATTGCTTTGTTCATTACTAGTTGCAACGGAAATAAAGTCTCCCAGTGCCAGCGACTGATTCGAGTTGTGAATGCTGGAACTTCTTTGATTGATAAAAATAAAGGAACGCAAGTGATCACCAGCTTACAACTGTCTAAAGATTTAGAATTTGTAACTAAATCGATTGGGGAACTGAAGTTAACAGACCCCAAGCTGAAAGAATTTCAAAGCAGTTTTGTCAAAATTTTTCAGAATCTCAGTGAAGCGATCGCCAAAGCAGCTAAGGCGCTTGGTGCAACCAAAACAGCAGAAGCCTCGGCATCGGGTAGAGAAAAAATTGAAAAGGCCAGAGTCGAAATTGACTCAGCACTGACAGCAGCTACAACTGTTGGCAAGCAGTCGGATACCTTAGTGAATGAAATGAATAAGTATTGTAGCCAGCCAGAATAATCCAATTTGGCGAATTCGTTAGTTCCAAGGGATTACACGATTATTCTCAGTCTCTTGCAAAAGCTTTAGGATGCTTCTGGAACTCGAGTAAGGCAAAATAAAATCAATAAGCTAGGACAGGGGCAACATTCCCATAAAAAAGTCCACAGTCAGTTATTGTGCGGCGTTTTTGTAGCTCAGACTTTCTTTCTATGGTAAATTTTACCCTGATGATTTTTCTGGCTATACTAGTGATTTAAGCTGATTGATTGATAAATTTCATCCCCCAATATGAAAGATATAAAAACTCTAAATTTCATACATATATCATATCAGTGTACATTTTCCTTCAAATGACACAAAAGCCTTGTCTGGTCTTGGAGGAAATAAATTTCCTGGGGATACAAAAATTTCATCAGTCAATCACTGAGGTTAATACTAACACTACATAGTGAATCTAGATCAATCAAACGTCTTCTGAGTTAGCACCTATGAAAGAAGAATTGATAGCCAGAGTTGTGCAGGTCTTGCGAATTAATATGAGTTGGATGACTTGGAATTTATTTCTGGCTTTTATACCTTTAGCTTTGAGTGTATGGTTATTTCGCTTTCGGCGTGGTGGCACTTGGCTTTGGTGGCTGGGATTCTTAGTTTTCTATGCTTTCTTACCGAATGCACCATATTTGTTGACTGATGTAATTCACCTGATAGACGATATCCGCACGATTCAATCGATTTGGATGATTACTTTGGTACTCATTCCTGTATATTTGTTAGTAATTTTAGGTGGATTTGAAGCTTATGTAATCTCGTTAATTAATTGGGGTTACTACTTACATCGCATTGACAAAAGCCAGTGGATTTGGCGCTTTGAGTTGATCACACATTTTCTCTGTGCTGTTGGTGTTTATTGGGGGCGATTTTTGCGTTTCAACAGTTGGGATTTTATTACTCAACCCGATGCCGTACTAACCAAAGGAGTAGAAGAAATTCTTGGGAAACAGCCCCTAGTAATTATTGCTATTACCTTTGTGGTACTTGCCGGTTTGTACTGGATTATGAAACGAGTAACTTTAGGTCTTAGCCAACCAGATAGTAGAATAGGGATCAACTCAGGACGTGCAAACTCTAACACGCCAAACGTTTGATGTTCGTGGCAATTTGGGCTTTGAGATTTGGGGTTTTAATTAGTAATTCTCCTGAAAAATATTTCCTGTCAAAAGAAAGATGCAACTAAACCCATCTAACAACCGCCAATAAATTGTCTCAGCGGCTTATTACCAACGAGTGGATTCATTACTGCAACAATTTACAATTCTTACAATGCTATACATACAAAACCAATGATGATTACTATTCGCTGCTGAAGCCTTGCTTTATGGTCGCCATTTGTAACGCGGAACCCACTGAAGAATTTCTTTAGCGAGTTGGGTATTAATCAAGGCTTTATAAGGTTCATCTTCATATTCATCACCTCCGCGCCAATCCACTTCAGGAAGTAGAGATTGAGCCATTTCTTGACTAGTTCGATGCGCCGAAGAAATGTTATCAGCGCATAGTAGCAAGGTAACATGACCAGGATTAGGGCAATATAAAGCGGAACGCGCTGCTTCTGCGGTGTCTCTCACATCTAGAAAAGCACCGTATTCCCAAAATGGATTCCACTCAAAATTGGGATTAGCTTGCCGATTTGAAATAATGAAATCGTAAGTGTCTTCATCAAAAACACCTGGTGGTCGCAGACAAATAGTTGGGATATCTGTGCTATCAGTAAAGTATTGACACATCTTTTCACCAAGGTGTTTGGAAATGGCATAAGGGGTAGTTGGATAACAAGGATGATTGTCATCCAAAGGAAGATAATCCGGTTTTCTCTCACCTTTAAAGATTCCTAATACATCAACACTACTAAAGAAAACAACACGTTTGAGTTTTGCTTCTACCGCAGCTGAAAGAATATGCCAAGTTCCGAGAAGATTGACTGCCATTATTTCATCCGGCACATCTTCAGAGTGTCCAAGTAGCGCTGCAAGATGAACAACTGCATCGCAGCCTTTAAGTGCCGAACCAATTTCATTTGGATTCAGAATATTATGACCATTTGCAATATCAAAGCCAATCACTTCACATCCGTCAGCACGTAAAACTTTTTCAACAACTGAACCAATCATTCCTTCGTTGCCAGTAACTAAGACTTTCATAACACTCAGAATTGTTGATCATTTTTACTAATATGCATACTCAGCATCAAAGACATTTTAAAATTTATTTAAGATTTTGAATTTTGAATTGAAGGAAAAATCTAAAATTGAATTACTCTTAACTAATGAAGTTTTCGTCGTGCAGCTGCTAAAATTAAACGTTGTTCAGCCCGAGCGATCGCCTGATATGTTCGCTCGACTGCTTCCGGTTCAACAGAAATGGAAGTTATGCCCCATTCCACTAACTTATCAATAATTTCTGGATAGAGGGCTGGTGCTTGACCGCAGATTGAACAAGGTATGCCAGCACTTTTAGCCATTTGGATCAGTTGAGCGATCGCCTTCATAACTGCCGGATGAAGTTCATTAAATACTTTTGCTAACTGTCCTTGTTCTCGATCCACTCCTAGCAGTAATTGGGTTAGGTCGTTTGTACCAATAGAAATTCCAGCTGCACCTGCTTTGACATATTCTGGCAGTAAAAACAATACACTTGGCACTTCTGCCATCATCCACAATTGAAACTGTGACACCTCAGTTAAAAGAGCTTGCTCAACTTTGCGACGGCAAAAGACAAACTCTTCTACAGTCCGAACAAAAGGCAACAGTAGATTGACATTGCTGTAGCCAGCTTGCTGTACACTCGCTAAAGCTTTCAGTTCTAACTCAAATACTGCGGGATTTCGTAAATAGCTGAAGGTGCCACGTTCACCCAACATCGACTGGGGTGAAGATTGTAAATTATCATTCAATGAAGGGAAATCCTGCGATCGCCAATCTAAAGAACGATAAAAAACTGGTCTTGGTGCAAAAGCACGGGCAAACTGCATAATCTGCTCAGACCATAACTCTAACAATTCTGCCTGACGTCCGCCTAAAATCCAATTATTGGGATGTTGCCCGGACAATATATTTAGTACCATTAATTCTGAGCGCAACAATCCCACCCCATCCACAGGGAAACTTTGCACTTGTTTTATTAAAATCGACTGACTCAAGTTAACCAGCAGTTGGGTAGCAATCATAGGTAGACGAGAAGTAAGAGGAGGATGGGGCGTTTTGGGGTTGGGCTGATTTGGGGAAATAAAATTTTCTCCTCCCAGTCTCCCACTTTCCATCTCCTCCTTTGAGTTTCCTTTGATCCGATAAACTTCTCCTCTGTCGCCATCGAGCAGCAGTCGTTCGCCAGTTTGGATTAAGCTTGTAGCAGATGTTGCGTTCACTACTGCTGTGATACCTAATTCTCTGGCAAGAATTGCAGCGTGGCTGGTTAATCCGCCTTGTTCGGTAATAATACCAGCAACTTGTTGCAGTAATGGTAGCCAATCAGGTGCGATCGTTGGTATTACTAAAATTACTCCCTCAGGTAGTTGTTCAGGTTTGTGTTGCGGATTAGTAATTACTAGGGCCTTTGCCACAACCCGTCCCCCTGCCGCCCCTAGTCCCCTAATGAAGTGTCCGTGGAGAATTACAGATTGGGGAGAACTAACTTGTGTTATGTAGAGCTTGCCAGATGTAGTTTGTTGAGCAATAGTCCATTTGATGGTAAAAGTTTTACCTAGTTCACTTACCAGTTGAGTTCCCAGAGCAATTATTTGTTGTAAGTATTCTTCTTGTAAAGCGTACTGTTTTTGTTGGGCTGACTGAATTACGTAGCTACTCAAACAAGTGTGATCTGGCGTTAACACTGAGTTCGGCACGGGTTGCGAAAAAGCTTCAGGGGCTGGATCATCAACACTATAAGCCAGCATTTTATTGCCCAGATGTTGCTCAAGCACAACCCCAGTTGCCTGTTGAATGTAGTAAACATCTGGCTGGACTTCGCCTTGAGCTATCGCAACTCCTAATCCCCAAGTAGCTTCAATTTCCCACCCAGAGGAGTTGGCTCTGAGCAAGCCACTGGCGATCGCATTCTCAACTGGTTGAACCAAAACTGCTAAACTAATTTGTTGCAGGTTAATTCCTAAGTGCTGCCAATATAGTAGACTTCTAGCACGAAATATCTGGCTCCAGGTACGCTTTAATGCAAAAGCGATCGCTTCGGGTTCGCACTGGCAAAACACCGACTCCAGCAAACTAGATATATTCTTTAGACCCGGGATAGCAGTCGATACTGCCAAGGTAGGTCGAAGAATCAAACAGCCAGTTTGCCATTCTCTAGCTGCTTGGAAAATTGTACTCACCCACTGCTGTGGCACAGTCGCAGTCAGAATCTCTTGGCGCAAGCGACCAGCCACCTGCTGAAGTTGACGCCAATTAGTGACATCCAGGTGTAACGAAGAATGCGGTAAGTCAGCCACTAATGACTCTGAACTATTGAGATTTTCGAGAAATTGTCGCAAAAATTCTGCCGAAACGACAAAACCAGGGACCACCGGATAGCCACGCTGCGTGATTCTGCTCAAGTAAAACGCTTTGTCACCTACTTTGGCGCGGTCTTGTAGTTTAATTTGGTCTAACCAGTAGAGTTTGTCCACTCAATTTGTTAGTGTCAGTTGTCTATTTGTAATCACAGCTATTCCCTGCTGGTACATTATCAGCCGTAAATCCATTGACTACCTACTAGCAAGAGTTTCCAGCATTTACGTTTAATTTGCCGACCTTATTAGTGGTTAATTGCTAGTTACACAATGTAATACTGTTCGACTCTTTTGTAAATCAAATTTTTTCCTTCATTTCGCCTCTCTTCCCTGAAACCAGGGGTTTAATTGTTTGATAGAGTTATAGATGGCGGTATCTAATTATTGAGTATATGAGTTAAATCTAGCAATTTGAGGTAGAATTTTATAGTTCAGTTATTTTCAATAGTTAAAAACCTATTTAATAAACTGATAAATTCATGTCGTTTGCCCAGATTATGATCATTGTCATAATTTAAGAATGCAAACCTTCATTTATTATTGACAAAAATAATATCTTATTAGGAAATAATTTTAACAATGGAAGATATTAATTTGCACCTAAAAAAATATTCCCGAATTGATAGAATCCAAATATGATATAGGCTATTAAATTACACCCGTTGAATTAGACTCCATCAATAAAAGATTAAAATATTTTTGCACTATTTTTGTCAAAATATTAATAATTAACCTAGTACCGCAAGGCGGAAGTCAAAAGTCAAAAGTCAAAACTAAAAAGTCAAAAGTATTATGGAATAAGCTCTTTAGGGCTTTTCAATGGTCTGCTTATTTGCGCCGTGCTGTACTAGTACAGTTTGGGGAAAGTTTGCCTACCTTTAACAAAAGATTTTGCTACAAGTCTTGTTAATTGAGATGGTAGCTGGATTTTCGCCGTGCTGTACTAATATTTATCATATAAATAAAATTCTCTATACTAGACTAAGCATTGCCAAACACTTACTACCTTGCAACTAATGATTGGCTAAATATCAGCCTCAGGCTATGCATTGCATTACTTATTGGAGCAATTATCGGCTTAGAACGCCAAATTAAGCGCAAACCAGCGGGTTTAAGAACTCATATGCTCGTGAGTTTAGGTTCAGCCATGTTTATTCTCATAATTATCCAAACAGGTGGGTCACAGTCCAGCCCTGATTCACTCAGCCACGTGATTCAAGGGATTGCAGCCGGTGTAGGATTTCTTGGTGCTGGAGAAATTGTCCGCCAATCTTCCCAAAAATCACAGCAACCTGAAATTCACGGACTCACCTCAGCAGCGGCTATTTGGGTTTCGGCTGCTTTGGGAATTGCTGCTGGCTGTGGTTTGTGGCAGTTAGGATTAATTGGTGCTTTGCTGACTTTTCTGGTTCTCAAAGTTTTTAAAAGGTTAGAAAAACATCCATAGTCTATCAATGTCTAAGTCTTATATCAGTCAAAAACGCCCAAAATATAGATTATAGCGGTTCTCGTTTGGATGCATTACAGTCTGACCTCACTTCCATTCCTCTCTCCTAAAAGGAGGAGCCACTGCGCCCTTGCGTGCCGACTTGTATCCCTACGGGGAAGCAAGCTACGCACAGCGTCTCTCCTTCTCCCATTCGTGAGAGGCTAGCGCCCGCCGTAGGATGCCGGAAGGGCTGTAGGGAGAAGCACGTGGCATCAGAGGCTTTGAGGCTTACTCTTCAACGCTACAAGGGTTAGAGCTGTTTTTGTTAGGTCTGGATTTCATGCAATTGAGAATCGCTATAGATAAAGGTTATGAGACTTGCCAACGCCTAACTTGTGAGAAATACGAGCTAAGTAAGGATTGTTTGTATTAAGCTGAAGTGCAACGATGAGTCTTCTTGAATCTGTAGTTATCAGATTTTATAATATTAAATAATTTGGTGTTACTGAGTAAAAATATGAATTTATATAGCAGGTTTTCAACCAGAATTATTAGACCTGTGGGATTATTTCTCCTGCTTTCACAAAAAGAATTTGGGAGGACTTCAACCACTGGGAATCAAAAGAACCCAAATGAGTGGTAGTAATCAGCGTCTGAAAGCGGTCTTGAATAGCATCAAGCAATTGATTTTGACGGGACAGATCGAGTTCGGCAAGAACATCATCAAGCAATAGCAGCGGTGGCTCTTTAACGACTTCTTCAATTAATTGTAATTCTGCTAATTTTAAGGCTAGAACCAGCGTTCGTTGTTGACCTTGAGAACCGTATTGACGAGCAGGTGTCTGGTTAATAGTTAATTCTACTTCGTCTCGATGGGGGCCGACGAGAGTAGTGCCTTGGTGCATTTCAGCGATCGCTCGCTGCTGAATTTTTGCTAAAAAAGCTTGCTGGACTTCTTCTGGCTGGTTATCCTCTAAAGGAATATTAGGCACATACTTGATTTGTAGAATTTCTGTACTGCCGCTGATACTGGCGTGCCAAGCACTAGCAATCGGAGCTAATCTTTGTATAGCGCGATCGCGTCGTCTAATTACCCGTGTCCCTGTGGTGGCTAACTGTGCATCCCATACCGCCAGTTCTGAATCCTGATTGCTGAGTGCTGAGTCTTGAGTTTTTTTTAAAAAAGCATTGCGCTGGCGTAACACATGATTATACTGCTGCAAAATGTGAGCATAAACTGGTTCGAGTTGAATTAAGAGTGTATCTAACCAGTTGCGGCGACCTTCTGGGCCGCCGCGTACTAGTTCTAAATCCAGGCTGGAAAATTGGACTGCATTTAGAACGCCGAGAAAATCCATTTGACGGCGGATAGATTCACCATTGAGAGCAACGCTACGACGACCGTTACGGCGCAAGGTTAAGGTAAGGTCACTCACGCCTGTTTGTCGCTCAAGAGTAGCATTAATTTGAGCTATAGCTTCCCCTTCTTGAACTAAATCGCGATCGCGGGTCATTCGGTGCGATCGCAATGTCGCCAGCAACTCCACCGCCTCCAACAAATTCGACTTTCCCTGAGCGTTATTACCTACCAAAATTGTTTTGGCAGCATTAAACTCAACCTTTTGGTCTTGGTAATTACGAAATTGTCGGAGGTTTAGAGTTTTGAGGTACATAAGTGCGATTTTGGATTTTGGATTTTAGATTTTGGATTAAAGATAAATCTAAAATCTAAAATCTCCTTTTCAGACAGCCTTCTTGCCCATAATCCGCAAAAATATCTTCTCCGCTTCAATCCACACAAACATTAAGGCGCTGAAGCCAATACAAACCCCCAATTCCTGCATATTCAAGTAGTGAGTACCAAAGAAATCTCGCAGGGGTGGGACGTAAACTAGCATCAGTTGCAAAATCGTGGTTACAACAACAGCCGCTAGTACAAATATATTGGAAAAGGGATTCATCTCAATGGTCAATCGGTTATTGGAGCGAATAGCGATCGCATGACCCATTTGGGCGATACACAAGGTAGTAAATACCATTGTCTTCCAAGTATCGCGATCGCCCTGATACCCAGCGGCATGGGTATGTTGATAAGCCCACCACATCAAGGCAATGGTGATAATGGCAAAAATGATTCCAATGCGAATCATATAAGAACCTAATCCTCTAGCGAAAATACTTTCGCGGGGACTAAAAGGCGGACGTTGCATCACATCCGGTTCTGGAGGTTCCACAGCTAATGCCAAAGCTGGTAAACCGTCTGTTACCAAGTTCATCCACAGAATTTGTAAGGGGGTAAGGGGAACGCCTCCTAAACCAATTAACGGTGCAGATGCTATTGTGAGAACTTCGCCAATGTTACTGCCCAAGATGTATTTAATAAAGCGGCGAATATTAGTGTAAACAACTCTGCCCTCCTTAGTGGCGCTGACAATGGTGGCGAAGTTGTCATCAAGTAATACCATGTCGCTGGCTTCTTTACTTACATCGGTGCCAGTAATGCCCATCGCAATACCGATGTCAGCTTGTTTAAGGGCTGGGGCATCGTTGACGCCATCACCTGTCATCGCCACAAATCTGCCCCGGCGTTGCAGTGCTTGGACAATTCGCAGTTTGTGTTCTGGAGAAACCCTGGCATAGATGCTTACCAGGTCTACATTTTGCTCTAATTCCTGGTCAGTCATTCGCTGCAATTCTTGACCTGTGAGCAGGCGTACACCGGAGGGGTTGCCGGAGGCATCGCCTTGTTGGGCAATTCCCAAATCGGTAGCGATCGCTCGTGCTGTTAACTGGTGGTCACCAGTAATCATTACTGGGCGAATGCCTGCGTCTCGACACTCTTGGACTGCTAATCTCACCTCCGGGCGTGGTGCATCTAGCATTCCCACTAATCCCAGCCACACCAAGTCTTGCTCAGATGTCTCGTCTGAACCTTCCGGTGGGATCTGTGCCAGGGGTTTGTAGGCAAAACCTAGCACCCGTAGACCTTTACTCGCCATTTGGTCATTTTCTACCAAAATTTTCTGGCGTTGTTTTTCGGTCAAGGGGGCTGTATGATTGCCCAAATGAATCTGAGTGGAACGTCCCAAGGTTAACTCTGGAGAACCTTTGGTAAACATTAAGTAAGGTTCAGATTGGAGAAAACCAGCGATGGCTGGGTCAACACCTCTCGAAGACGCTTCACCTGTTGCGACTTCCTGCACCTGAGAAATCACGCTCATCCGCTTGCGTTCCGAGGAAAAGGGAAACTCCGCAACGCGAGTTAATTTACTGCTCCACTGGTCTTTTTCAATTCCCGCTTTTCCCGCCAGTGTTAACAATGCCCCCTCTGTGGGATCTCCCAAAATCGCCCATTCCCCTTGTTCTTTTTGCAACACCGAATCATTACAAACGGCACAGGCGACTGATAACGCTGAGATTTCTGGCGACTCCTCTGGGGAAATCTTTTGACCATCTAACTGAAAATCCCCTGTGGGAGCATAACCTTCTCCAGTGACGCCAAAGGTTTTGTTATTAGTGGAAACCGATTGCACCACCATTTTATTTTGAGTCAGGGTACCGGTTTTATCAGAACAGATGGTAGTTACAGAACCCAATGTTTCTACAGCTGGTAGTTTGCGAATCAAGGCATTCTGGCGCACCATTCGCTGGGTTCCCAGTGCCAGGGTGACGGTAATTACAGATGGTAAACCTTCTGGCACTACAGCAACCGCCATACTCAAGGAAACTTCCAAGAGTTCTTGGATGTTTTTAAAACCTCCGTCCTTGATCACACCGCCAGCGACGACGATCGCCACGAGAATCAAAGAACCCGTAACTAAGACATTGCCTAGTTGAGTCATCCGCTGCTGTAACGGCGTCGGCTCACTTTCCACCGCCTGCAACATGGTGGCAATTTTGCCTAGTTCTGTAGTCATTCCGGTGTTAGTCACCAGAACCTTGGCTCGTCCTTGGACTACCTCAGTTCCTTGAAACACAACATTTAGGCGATCGCCTAATGATGTTTCCTCCGGCAATTTTAGTGATGCTTGTTTATTCACCGCTTCGGCTTCACCAGTCAATGCCGACTCACGCACTTGTAAATTAGACTCTTCAATCAAGCGTCCATCTGCGGCTATCTGCATCCCAGCTTCCAGCTGCATTACATCCCCTGGCACTAGTTCCTTAGCTGCTATCTCCACCAGTCTAGCGTCGCGGAAGACCCGCACTAAGGGAGAGGTCATTTTTTTCAGGGCTGCCAGGGCTTTTTCGGCACGGCTTTCTTGGACGTAGCCGAGTATGCCATTGAGGATGACAATTGCTAAAATAGCGATCGTATCTTTAAATGGCACTTCACCAGGCTTCAAATTGCCCGACTGCAAACGCATCAGGTCTAAAAACCCCGAAATCAGAGCTACGCCAATCAGCATCAACAACATAATGTTCTTGAACTGATCCAGCAGAATTTCCCAAGTGCTACGGCCAGCAGTTTCTTCTAATTCGTTGGGGCCGTATTGTTGCAACCTCTGTTGAATATCTTGGGATGTTAAGCCACTGTCCGCGTTACTATCAAGCAGGTCTAGCGCTTTATTAACTTCTAAACTATGCCAAACGGCGGCACCTTCAGGCAGAGAATTAGCAGACATCGTGTGGGTCACAGGAAATGGTTACAAAATTCGATCATAATTTAGTGATGGCAGGAATTCCATTTCCTAAAGTTACATTAAGGCGATCGCCCAGTTGCATAAGTGGATCTGTAATTCTTAAACATTTGTAAATTTCTTCTTTTTTCAGATAGTATTATTTCTCACGAAAGAGTTTTTCGGAAAACTTTGTACCGATAATTATGAGTAATAGAGCTTGGAAGCTTTGTTACATAGCATATGCCACAATTAATTTTAGGCTGCCATTTTTAATTTACATCTGCTCAATAGCCAAAATGCATGGCACGATTGCATTTCTTCTCTACGATCCGCTACGCGAACATTTTGAATTTTGCCCAAAGTTGAGCCAATCGCTTGCGTATTTACCCCCGCTCAAGCGAACTGGTGTGCTAGTAGGGTTTCCTCACCTAGTAAATTTTTCCAGCCGAATTTTTAATTTTGAATTGCTTCGGCGTGCTAAATCATTCAATAAATATGCTTAATATTAGTTTCACACCCCCCACTGTGACCGCAAGCCAGATGTTTGGGCAAAAAATAATTCGACCGCTTACTGCTGCTACCCTGTGTGGCATTACTTTCATTAAAGATAGACTGATTGCCATTGACAGTATAAAAGGGCATCTACTAGAGATTGATCCCACCTCTGACAACAGCAAAATTATCAATCCCCATCAAGTTAAAGAATTTACCGATGTCACTGGTCTGGCGGCGTGGGAAGATACCTTGTGGGTGAGCCGAGAAAATAGTGTTTACTTGTGCAAGCTCAATGCTTTGGATCTAGAACATTTTGTCACATTGCCTTATGAGGCTGATGGTGTTGCTGTTTGGGAAACAACAGTTTATGTCAGTTGCCAAAGACTAGGTTACATTCTGATTTTTGACCGCGAAACCCGAAAAGAGATTACCAGATTTTATGCCCCTGGAGTTGGCATAGAGAATTTGGCAGTGAGTCAGGAAATGCTGTGGATTTGCGATCGCACCGAACAATCAGTTTACGCGATGGACAGGGCAACGGGAGAACTTCAATTCAGTGTCCTGACACCCTTTGAATCTCCCACAGGCATCGCAATCCATAAAAATGGCGAAACAGGCAAAGAAAGTATTTACGTTGCTTACGCCTCAGAGGAGCCTTATATCCGCGACAACCCAAATGCTGATCCGAGTCATGAGCTAACGTTCCGCGATCGCACTTTTATTCACCCCCTGTATTATCATTACCAGCCAGATAAGCGTTACGCCCTCTCTAATGGCTATCTCATTGAAATGTCCTATGCTGAGGAAATTGCACCCTTAGACGAGGTTTCTTTGCCTGATGTGGAATGGCGCATCGCCCTACCCTCGGAAACTGAGCGTCAAAAGGTGAAACACGTTGAACCCATTGGTATACCCTTTACTGAAGATGTGGTAGAGGGGCAACGTGTAGCAGTCTTTAAATTTGATTCTCTTACCCCAGGAGAACGGCATATATTTGGCTGGAAAGCACTTTTGGAAGTTCGGGGCATTAAGTATCGCATCACACCCAGAGATGTTGAAGATATACCTAAAGTATCCCCAGAATTACAAACACGCTACCTAGTGGATGACGACGATTTAGCAATGGATACTACGATTGTTCGCCGTGCCGCCAGAGAAGCGATTGGTTCTGAAACCAATGTGCTGCGGAAAATGCACCGCATTCGCAACTACGTCTATGATGAATTATCTTACGGGATTAAACCTTACATTGACCCGCCAGATACAGTTTTAGAACGGGGCGTTGGTTCCTGTGGCGAATATGTCGGCGTCTTACTTGCCCTATCCCGTTTAAATGGCATCCCTTGTCGGACTGTAGGTAGGTATAAATGTCCTCCCCATAGTGACTTACTAGGAGTGCCACTACAACCCGACTTTAATCATGTTTGGCTAGAGTTCTACGTCCCGAATTTTGGCTGGTTGCCAATGGAATCAAATCCTGACGATGTGGCTGAAGGTGGGCCTTATCCGACGCGCTTTTTTATGGGCTTATGCTGGTATCACATTGAAATTGGCAAAGGCATCACCTTTGAAACTGTGACAAGCCAAGGTGCGCGGCTAACCAAAGAAGATATCCCCATTGGCGATTTGGCGATTAATCATATTCGCTTCACAATTCTTAAAGAATTACCACCTTTTTGAATTAGGTCATTGGGAATTGGTGAAAGACCATGAGAAAGTGAGTAGGGTGTGTTATGCCGTAGGCTAACGCACCTTAATACTCTCTGTTTAACCACTATTTTTTAAACTTATGAACTAAGGATAAAAAGTAAAAGAAAAGTTCAAAATCCAACTGAATTAGAAAAAGATTTATTTATCGTTAATCGCATTAGTCTTAACTCCTCACAGCCCAAACTAAAATAGGTGCAGTTTACATCTAGGTTGTCTGATAGTAGTCGAGAGTGAGGACAGTAAAAATACGAAGATTTAACAGCTATTTTTTGAAGATTAAACCAAGATAAACAGGTAAACCAATTAGCTATTAACTCTTAAACTGGGCAGTGGATATGATTGAGTTTGCTTAAAATCGGCAAAATCACAGATTGAGTTAAATGGGCAAAAGCGGCAGTGAGATCCCGGATTGGGAGGGAAAATTTTACTGAAATTAGTAGTTTCTTCCTGATACTTTTGCAAATCGTGCTGATGCTTGTGGGCAACATTAGCTAACTCGAATTTTAAGGATTCTAATTCACTATTATTGATGCTAATTAACTCTGACTTTTTAGATATTTCTAAATTATAAAATGATGCAACCGCTTGCCGTCCTGGATAAAGATAACGAGCAGCTAATAAATAAACTAATGCCTGTCGTCGGTCAAAAGCCGACTTCCCAGTTTTGAAATCTAAAATATGTAAAGTGCTATCAGATTCAATGAAAACGCAGTCCATAGCGGCATATAACCGAAAGCAATAATCTTCTTGTTCAATTACTATCGGTTTAGGAAAGCCTTCATCGCCCGGTGTTAATTGGATAATATCTTTATCCAAAAGCAACGGAGCATCGTGATATTTTTTTAAAATTTGCAAGACGCGTTGCTGGACTTGATTGCTTGAGTTGCCTAATTTCAGTAACTGTGCAACTCTTTCTACACCATCTGCTTGCTTCAACAGATGCCTGTGATGATGAAACTCATAAACACCTTTTTGGGCGAGTATGCCAATCTGCTGGGGTGCGGTGGCTTGCGCTAAGAGCGCTTTGACCTGTGGTTCGTGTTGCCGTGCTTTGATAAACCCCCGTCTCATCTGGCAATGCCAGCGTTCTTGCCCGGTTGCTGGGGCAACTAGAGACCAAAGGTGATAACTGGCAAAAGGTCGATCGGGGGTTGACATTGCTCAGAAACAGTGAGAGAAAATACGATGGGGGAGAAGTTTAACCTAAGGCTTCCTTAGAAAAGAACTTCGGAGAATACTTGCTGCTACACACGCTTTGCGGGAAGCTTTAATAGTACTGATAATGTACGGGAGCAAGTGGCAAAAATGTCCAGCAAGATAAAATTTGGCACCGATGGATGGCGAGGGATTATTGCCGATGACTTTACTTTCCCAAATGTGCGGAAAGTAACAAGGGCAATCGCCACTTACTTAGAAACAGCCTACACAAAAGATAGACCAGTACTTATTGCCTACGATACTCGCTTTTTAGCTGACGAGTTTGCTCAAACAGCGGCCCAAGTCCTGGCAGATTTGGGTTGGACTGTCAAAATTACTGATCGGGATTGTCCCACACCAGTAATTGCCTACAACGCCCGCCACCTAAATTCCGCAGGGGCGTTGATGTTTACTGCTAGCCATAATCCAGCACCTTACTGTGGAATTAAATATATACCCGATTATGCTGGGCCTGCCACTCCAGAGATTACTGATACTATTGTGGCAAATATCGAAAGTGCATCAGATGAGTTGCCTGGGAGCAACCCATCGGGTTCAATTTCTATTTTCGATCCGAAACCAGATTACCTGCAATTTATCTACACCCTACTTGATGTAGAACGGATTAAAAGCGCTAATTTAAAGGTAAAGTACGATGCGCTCTATTCTACCTCTCGCGGCTATTTAGATGAAGTTTTGCAACATAGTGGCGTTCAGTTAGAAAGTTTTCACGATTGGAGGGATGTTTTATTTGGCGGTGGAATGCCAGAACCCAAAGGAGAACAATTAGTTGAGTTAGTGGAAGCAGTAATTCGCGATCAAGCTGATTTGGGCTTGGCAACGGATGGAGATAGCGATCGCTTTGGTATCGTTGATGAACAAGGAAACGTCCTTACTCCTAATACTGTGTTGCTACTCCTAGCACGTCATTTAATCAAAAACAAAGGAAAAACCGGCGCGATAGTCCGCACTGTCGCTACAACCCATCTGCTGGATAATTTCGCTGCTAAAAATGGGCTGCAAATTTACGAAACAGCAGTTGGTTTTAAATACATTGGCGAAAAAATGCGCGAAACTGCCGTGTTAATCGGTGGAGAGGAATCAGGCGGTTTGAGTATTATCGGGCATATTCCCGAAAAAGACGGGGTTTTAGCCGATATGCTGGTGGCAGAAGCGATCGCCTATGAAGGCAAACCTTTGAGTCAGCTGGTTAAGGAAGCGATCGCTGAAGCTGATGGCCCACTTTACAACAACCGCCTAGATTTGCACCTCACAGAGGCGCACAAAACCGCCGTCATCGACTCCTTTACCAAAAATCCACCTACAGAGGTAGCAGGAATTCAAGTCAAGGAAGTGGGGCGTAAAGACGGTATTAAGCTGTATTTAGAAGAGGGTAGCTGGGTTTTACTGCGTCCTTCTGGTACAGAACCACTGGTGCGCGTTTACCTAGAAACCAACACTCCCGAAAAACTTACCCAAATCGCCCAAGAGTTAGAGAGTGCCATTGCTAAACTAGAGGCAGTAGCAGTTTAATAAGTTAGAGTTAGGAGTTAGGAGTTATAAGTTAAGAATTATTAACTCCTAACTCCTAACTTTTATCAAACTATGAAAATCGCTCCTTTTTTGACATCTTTAGTTGTAGCGGTTTGGGTAATAGCGATCGCAATTATTTCAGTCCAAAATGCCACACCCGTATCGTTAAAATTCTTAACATTCCAATCGATTCAGATACCAGTGGGTTTAGTGCTAGCTTTTAGTGCCGGTGTAGGGTTAATTGGTATGGCACTGCTGCAACCCCTCTGGGGCCTTGCTGGTTTTAAGCAGCGTAATTCTCGATTGGAAGACGATGCCGAATTTTTTGTTGATGATGAAGATTTTTAAGGCTTGATATAGCTGTGCAGTACCAAAACATTATTACAATCGAACCAGGAAAACGAGGTGGTAAGCCTTGTATTCGAGGAATGCGAATTACTGTATACGATGTTTTATCTTATCTTGCCTCTGGCATGATCTACGAGGAAGTGCTTGATGACTTTCCTTATTTGACACAAGAGGATATTTTGGCTTGTCTAAGCTATGCGGCTGATTGAAAACGGCTATGAGCGCAACTTATAAAGCAGATTTTAATTTGTGGATTGAACAGACAGCCCAACTATTGCGATCGCATCGCTGGCATGAAATTGATGTGGAACATCTGATTGAAGAGGTTGAAAGTTTGGGCAAAAGTGAACGGCGGGGTATTGCCAGTCAACTAACTCGCCTACTATTGCATTTGCTCAAGTGGCAATATCAACCTCAGCGTCGCTCAGATAGTTGGCTCGATTCGATTACTGATTCTCGCACCCAAATTGAGTTAACTATACTCGATAGTCCTAGTCTTAAAAGCTATCCTACAGAGCAGCTTGAGGAAAGCTATCAAAGGGCACGTCGCCAAGCAGCCAAGCAAACAGGGATATTTTTATCTATGTTTCCAGTAGAGTGCCCATATTCTTTAGAGTTAGTGTTGGATGAAGACTGGCTACCGGAAGCAAGCGATATTTGATAACTTTATTTGTGGCTATGTGGAATGAAGTGCGATTGCATTAAGTGCAGCCTTTTATCGCTATCTATTCAAAACGTAATATTTTCTTTGCTCATCGTTTTGTGAAAGTTGTATTGCAATATGTGGCAATGCAACATAATTATAGTCGCGATCGCTATTATCTTAGAGCGTCTGTAGCCTGTAAGCCTCGCACTACATAAAAAAAGCCTGCATTGACAAGCTTTTTTGAAAGCGATCGCACTTTTAGAAAATTAAAATGTCCATTCGTGATCTGGATCATCTAAAGCGGCGCGAACAGAAGCTAAGTTAGCAAGGTCTTTGAAAGGGCTTGATTTAGCTATTTCTGTAATTGAATTTAAGGTAAGGGCTAGTTGGTCATTATTGCCAGATGCGATCGCATTATCAACGACAACAAACAAAGCGCGAAAGTTTTCTGCACGTTCATCAAAAGAGCGATCTAGATACGCCATCAGCAACTCTCGCTGGGCATTAATCTTGGTGATTGTTTCTTTTTCCCAAGCTTCAATCTCTCGTCTGTTTGTCTGTTCTTGTTTGGCAATTAATTTATATTCAGTATAAGCTGAAGCAACTATATCAAAACATTGTGTTTTTTCCAAAGCTGCTATTTCACGCCTTTTAGTCCGTTCTTGCTCTCCAATTTGCTTGTAACTGGCAACAATGCTTGCTAACGATTTTGTGGCGTTAACCGCAGTACATATTCCACCGATACTTGGTAAAACCATTGCTAAATACCTCCCAGAGTTTTGTATTTAGCTTGGATGGTTAAAGTAGCAGGGTTTAACAGTCCTTCATTATCTAAAATAGGAATTTTCATAATTTCTGCAAGTGCTTTAATTAAAAGTGCTACCTCTTGAAATTTGCTAGCATCGCGATCGCGATTAAAAGGTTGGGCTTCAAGCTCTTGAAGTGCGGATTTAGCACGGTTGTTTAAATTACACACTAAATTAGCCAGTTCCACTGTTCGCCGTTTAACCTGTAATAGAAAATCTTGAGCTGCTTCAATATTGGCAATCTCTACGTTCACATTAGCTTCATACTCCCGCGCTTTAGTCAAAGCTTCCTCACCCTTACCAGCAAGTTGAAAACCCCCAACCATCAACGCCGGGCCGAGTGTAATACCTCCCAATACAGCACCACCAACCGCCATACTGGTACCACCACCTAACCAAGTTATGGCTCCAGTCCAAGCCGCAGCACCACCAACTTGTGAGATAGCAACTTCACTAGCCCACAATCCAAAGAACCTGGAAACAGTAACAGTACCTATACTCCTTGCTAAGGTAACTGCACCAGAAGCTGCTGCTGAGGCTGCAACTGCTGTTTTTACACCACCTTTCACCCACTCTTCAGCTTTGATAACTTCTGTTTTGTACTCCTGAATTTGCTGAGTGGAGATATCTAATCCAGCTACAATGTCCAGATTGTTTTGGGAAGCTCGCTGACTAATTCTCTCAATAAAAGCTATAAAGTTTGAAATTGTACCCTGCTTGATACGAAGCTGCATTTGACCATAAACTTCTGCTGACTGGTTAGTAATTTCCCAAGCTGCTTTTAACTTTTGCAAGCTACTTTCGTATTTTTGTTGAGCCTGTTCACCAATTTCTTTTGCCTGATTCATATTGCCAATGCCTTCAGCACCTTTTACTGCTCCGAAGGCTCCAGTAGCCAAAGCAGCAGCACCTAAGATAAGTGGAATCATGAAATACTCCTGATTGTGATTAGTATTTGGTTAATACTTGTCTATGGGTTAAACATAAAAGCAAGGCATCACCTTATACTTATCTTTCCCTGAGATACCAACTAATGAACATTCAGAAGGTATAAATTTGAGACTACGATGAATGCAGTTGTCAATCTTTTTCGTGTTGAGTGCGATTGCTCATTACTGTGGTTATCCAGGATCTGAGGCGAAGTCAGCCTAAGATGTAATCTGGTGACAAGGGATCTGAACACAACTAATTACTCATGAACTACTGCTAATTTCTACAATTGCTTCTCCTTGGCGCAGTCGTTCTATTGCATCAGGTAAAGCGATGGCAAGTAGTCGCTGCAAATTGCGATTTGTGACGTTACCACAGGTAAGCCAAAGAATTTGAGGTGGTATTCCTAACCGACAAGCCAAGTCAACAAAATCGCTGTCTTTGGTCATGATTACCGTCTTAGCGACTCGTGCTGCCTCAAAAATCTCTACATCTTTAGCATCTCGTAATCCAAGCTCTCGTAGAGCAGTAGCCTCTATGTCAAAAGTCTCAATCAGCCAAAGTGCTAATGTGGGAGGCAACTGAGCATCAATCCAAATTTTCATGCTATCAATCGAGGAAAGTCTGTTCGCCGTGCTGCGAACAATAGACAGGCTTGGATATCTTCAAGTTCGAGATCGGGAAAATCGTCTAAAATCTCAGAAACACTGACATTCTCAGCCAACATTTCTAAAATGTCACTCACACGAATTCTCATGCCTCGAATACAAGGACGACCACCACACTGACCAGGAGTTTGAGTAATGCGAGTCAATAAATCAGACCTTGGGTTCATGCAAGTATTTTAATATCAGGTACTTTCATCTCACTCTATGCTACAGTTAGCGACTACACTAATTCTGCGTAGACGCTTTTATAGCGGCTTGCCGCAGGCATCGCCCTTATCTCCAACAAAAACCTCAGTGCAGCGAAAGGGCGATGTCTACGACGGGCTGTGCGGCGTCGCAGTTATCGCACACTAACACAACAGCAGCTAAGTTGGGCAGCTTTGGGTTAGTTGTAGCTTGAGGTAATCAATAAAGTCCAAAATTTCTGTATCAGTGAGTTGTAGGCGCGATCGCTTGCCATATCTCTGCTGTAAATACTTCCTTCCCTGCTCTGGAGTCCAGTTTAATTGTGCTAAATATGTGTCACTTTGACCTATCAAAATTGCATGAATTTCTGATGCTGTTGTATTAACAGATATTTGTATTGGCTCTTGATTTAAATTTTGAATTCTATTAATTTTTAAACTGACTTTTTGCCCTAGAGTTTGCCAATCAATTTCATTATGTCCATCCCAACTAACACCTACAGAGCGATAATTGACTGGATCGTAAATATTACAAAAAACTACATTACTGTCTCCTGGGCTAACAGCGATCGTCAGTGGATTACGCAGTTGTTCAGAAGTAAGAACATCTAAAGATAACAACAAGCTTTGAGAAAAGTAAGATTCACTTCCTGAACGGATAATATAAGGTTTGTCCGCCAAAATATATAAATCGTTTTTTTCAACTGGCCCGAATCTAGTTTCAACCTTTTTATTAACTTCTATCCCTGTAATTACCCCAGTCAAGGCTCTCTCATAAATTGGGATGCGTCTTTCATCTTCAGCAAGCATATACCAGCAGTGATCGGCTTCTTTGCTGACAAAAACATATTGAGGTTTTGGGACTGCTCCAAATCCTAATTTAACTTCCATATTTTTGATGAAGGTTTTGGTAAATATATTTATTGAGCAACCAGCCTTTACGATTTTTACCGTGAAGCTATTAGTTACTTTATAGATATAATTCCCTAACCAGCAGGCTAATTAACATGAAGACAGCGAAAATTACGAAATTTGGTGAATCTATGACAAAGTTTCTGGATCAACGCCAAGCGCCTTCAACCTTTCCACTAACATTTTCACTTGTTGTTCTGCTGCGACACATTGCTGTTCTTCAAAAACTGTACGTTCTTCGGCTTCCCTGATGCGTTCTTCTGGTGTCAACAATTTTTGCCCTTCCTCGTCATACCAGTACAGCCACTCCCGCACTATACCTTGATAAATTCCCCGTTCTCGCCCAATTCCTAAACCAATCTCTGGTAGCCAAACAGGATTTCCTGACATTAAAATATATTCCCCATCAACTAGGCGATACACCTCCAAAGGCGGCTTTTTACGCCGAAGGGGACTATATACAACGTAGTACAAAATTCCTAATTCCTTGGCATACAATTCTTTCTTGGTGCTATATTCTTCCCGATATATTTGGGAAACA
Source organism: Nostoc sp. (assembly GCF_036917395.1). Lineage (GTDB taxonomy): Bacteria > Cyanobacteriota > Cyanobacteriia > Cyanobacteriales > Nostocaceae > Nostoc. The sequence goes on along the minus strand of NZ_JBALDI010000056.1, from coordinate 93,583 downwards.
ACTTCTAGTGCTAAAATCGGCAGTTTATTTTCTTCCCACAGCACATAACTCAGGCGCAAGTCCTCATCAATGAAGCGTTTAACTCCTAAGCTGAGAAACCCATCAGGGACAATGGCTGGTTGATCTGGGTTATAATAAATACCCATCTCAACACCAAAGAACCAATCCCAGCCATCGCACCAAACCAAAGCTAGTGTCGTTTTCAGCAAGCCGGGAATTAAATTTTGTAGTTCATTATCCACAGCGGTATCATCTGAGTCGGGTAATTCTTCGGAAGATGGCAAACAATGTAGCGGATTGTAGTTTAACATGAGCGGTTTTGCCAAATCTTATTTTAGATAGATTGTAGGTAATCTATTACAGAATTGGTATTAGCGATCGCCTCCAAGCAATGTACATCAAAAAAGGGCAGGTAGAAAACCCGCCCTCAAAGTAATAAATATTTCAACTAAACTAGCGATCGCAACTTAATTACCAATTGACGGCGCACTCAAAGAAACCTTTAGTGCTTCGTCTTTTTGCTGTGCTAATGTCGGCACGGAATCACGCAATCTTGCCGTCAATTGTACAGTTGTGGCGTCGTACATTTGAGTCAGCAGTTTTGGATAGAAACCAATACCAATAATTGGCACTAACAAACAGGCAATGATAAATACTTCGCGAGGTTCAGCATCTATCAAAGCTTGGTGAGAAACTAATTCCTTATTTTCTTCTCCGTAGAAAATTTCCCGCAACATCGACAGCAGATAAATCGGAGTTAAAATTACTCCCACTGCCATCAAGAACACCACAATGACTTTGAAGGTAGAGCTATAAGCATCGCTAGTAGCAAAACCGACAAACACCATTAATTCTGCCACAAAACCGCTCATCCCTGGCAATGCCAAAGAAGCCATTGAACAGGTGGTGAACATGGCGAAAACCTTCGGCATTCTCTTACCAACACCACCCATTTCATCCAACATCAGGGTGTGTGTGCGATCGTAAGTTGCGCCAACGAGGAAGAACAAACTCGCCCCAATTAACCCGTGGGAAACCATTTGCAACACTGCTCCACTTAAACCCAAATCGGTGAAGGAGGCGATACCAATCATCACAAAGCCCATGTGGGAAATTGAGGAGTAGGCAATTTTTCGCTTTAGGTTGCGCTGGGCAAAGGATGTCAAGGCAGCGTAGATGATATTAACTACCCCCAAAACCACCAATACTGGTGCAAAAAAAGCGTGGGCATCGGGGAGCATTTGGGCATTCATCCGAATTAAGGCGTAACCACCCATTTTCAGGAGAATACCTGCTAATAACATGTGTACAGGGGCTGTAGCTTCACCGTGGGCATCAGGTAGCCAGGTGTGCAAGGGAATAATCGGCAACTTGACGGCGTAGGCAATCAGGAAGCCAGCATAGAGCGCAAGTTGGAAATTCAGGGCGAAGTCCTTTAAGGCGAGCGATCGCATGTCGAACGTCACCGTATCGCCGTAAAATCCCATTGTCAGGGCAGACAGCAAAATAAACAGCGATCCGCCAGCAGTGTATAAAATGAATTTTGTCGCTGCGTATTGTCGTCTTTTGCCTCCCCAAATCGACAGCAGAAAGTATATTGGCACCAGTTCCAGTTCCCACACCAGGAAAAATAACAGCATGTCCTGGACAGCGAACACGGCAATCTGACCGCCATACATCGCCAAAATCAAGAAGTAAAATAGCTTGGGCTTGAAGGTAATAGGCCAAGCTGCTAAAATCGCCAGCGTGGTAATGAATCCAGTCAAAATAATTAGGGGCATGGATAAGCCATCTGCCCCTACTGACCAATTCAAATCTAGTTGGGGTACCCAGGGGTAACTCTCCACCAACTGCAAACCTGGATTGGAGAAATCATACCTAGTATAAAAAGCATAAACAATTAGTGCAAAATCTATCAGCCCTACGATCAGGGAGTACCAGCGCACTGTTTTGCCTTCTTTATCAGGGATGATCGGAAGAAGTAGCGACGCCGCTATCGGAAACAGAATAATCGTCGTCAGCCACGGAAAATTAGCTGTATTCATCACAATTCGTCTGCTATCAAAATCATGTTTGGCAAAAAGTCACTAGTTATTAACTAACAGCTTTTTCGGGATTTCGTCTTCCTCGTTAGGTTGATTTAATTAAATTGGCAATCTCCCATTTTTTCTCTTGAGAATCTTTTTTAACAGTTGGGGGTGCGGAATGTGGGTTGTCATACTCCCAGTCAAGTCAAAAATTTACCCGAAAAAAGCCGCTAAAATTATAGTTTAGCGGTGCGATGTCTACGACAAGCCGCTTCGCGTCTACGCGTCGCCCAACCCATCGCTAAAAATACATGATGCTGTTTGGTGGTTGTTGAAAAAAGCAATTTGGTGCAAAAAAGCATGACAGGAGAAATAACCATAATAGACCTCTTGCAAAAATAATTCATGGTACAATAAGAGATTTTAAAAATATGCTTTCTATCTTAATCAGACATACTAATGAAGTAATATAAGTTCTCAGTATATATTTTGATATGCATTTTTTATAAAATCTTTGATGATACCACAAAATAATTATGCAAGAGGTCTAATGATAATCGCACAAATTGAAAGTCAGATCCGTTATGTCACCAACACAGAGGGAGAAACAACAGATGTACTCGTCTCTATAGAACTTTGGCAACAGTTGATAAGTTCCATAAGTTCTAATAACGTCAGTGGTTTAGCTTGGATTGATGAACAAGAGCCAAAAGCACAAATATTAGCCAATCTGCAAGAGTCCGTGCGACAAGCAGCAACAGGACAAACTTTCCCAGTTTCAGAGCTTTGGGACTACAGTAAACGATTTGATTGAGTTTTTTTAGTAAAATAGACAGGGAAAGTTGATAAGGGAAATTCGATTATGTCATCTCCAGCGATCGCTACTGTAATTAAGATGATGGAATCTTTATCTGAAGATGTACAAGAAAGAGTTGCAGAACATCTCCAAGAGTACGTGGAAGATTTGCAAGATGAATTGAAATGGAATAAATCATTTAAGAAAACTCAACAACAACTGATTGCATCTGCCCAATCTGCTAAAAGAGAGATTGCAGAAGGACTTGCAAAACCAATGAACTATGAAAATTTGTGAAGTCTGCAAGTCTTCCTTCGTTTTGGGATAAATATCAGTTTCTTGAAAAGCAAGTTAGACAGAGTGCGAGAAAAGCTTATCAGTTATGGAGAGAAAATCCTTTTCATCCGTCTTTGCATTTCAAATGTATAAATAACGAGGAGAATATTTGGTCTGTCAGAATAACTCGCGATTATCGAGCAATTGGGGTTTTGGAGGGTGATACAGTTACATGGTTCTGGATAGGTAGCCATGACGATTATGAGAGTTTTTTTTCATAACATAACCGTTATTTTATTTAACACTTATAATAAAATTCAATATTTTAAGTATTAGTAGTTTTTCTGGCTCAGAAAAATCCTTAAATGTCAATTCAATAAATAATGTAATAGAATTGAGTGCAACCGTTTTTTAGGTAGTTTAGACATTCACCTCTGACAAGGGTGCAAAAACCTGTGAGGTTAACGGCACTATAGGAATCCGGTTTGATTATTAAAAAAAGTTTAAAATAAAAGTGTGACTGGATAAGGCTTTCAGTTCCAGTATATTTTCAAAATTAAAGTCATATTTCTATATTCTTAATTTCATATATTAAATTTGTAGTCACGGGGTAACTAACTACCATAAAGAAATAATGTAGGGATGGACATTCGTCCATCCCAATGAAAATCAGGTAACACCAAAGACAATCACTAAACCCAAAACCGCCCCAAACACAATCAAGGCATAGAATTGAGCGCGACCGTTTTCTAGGTACTTCAGACCTTCACCACTGACAAGGGTGAAAAAGCCTGTGAGGTTAACAGCACCATCTACAACGCGGAAGTCAACTTCCATAACTTGTCTAGCTAGGCGACGCAAGCCGACAACAAAAACCCGATGGTAAATGTCATCGAAATACCACTTGTTGAGGGATAACTCGTAAAGTGGTTCGATTTTAGCAGCGATCGCAGCCGGATCAATCTTATGGCGCAAATACATCAGCGAAGCCAGAGTAATCGCAATCAAAGAAATTCCGACTGAGGCACCCGCCATAATATAGAATTCCGTCGGATTGAACTCGGAAGCCTTTTCTATAACTTCGGAGAGAGTTTCGCTAGGAGGAAAGATAAACTCTTCAAAATAATTGGCGTAGGGAGTTCCTACCAAACCAATCAAAATTGAAGGCACAGCTAACAGTGCCAACGGCAGTGTCATCGTCCACGGCGACTCGTGGGGGGAGTCGCTGTGATGCCCGTGCGAATCATGGGAGTCATGATGCTCACTAGTTGCCGCCAATTCTCCTTTCTTCATCGCCCCAGGCCCAAAATTCGGGACTGGTTCTTGTGACTCTAATTCCAGGACAATTGTCGCCGCAGCTTTTTTAAGTTTTTGCTTGATTTTCTCGTCATTACCCCGGAATTCGCCTTCAAATGTCGAGAAATACATCCTAAACATATAGAAAGCAGTAATCCCAGCAGTTAGCCAGCCGATAAACCAGAGAAGTGGGTTAGCCTCAAAAGCCTTCCCCAGAATTTCATCTTTTGACCAGAAGCCAGCAAAGGGGGGAATACCAGAAATTGCCAAGCAACCAATCAAAAAGGTAATTGACGTGATCGGCATGTACTTCCGCAGTCCGCCCATCAGCCGCATATCTTGCGCTAAAGCGGGGTCGTGACCGACGACACCTTCCATGCCATGAATTACTGAACCTGAACCCAAGAATAGCATCGCCTTGAAATAGGCGTGGGTCATCAGGTGGAATAGTCCAGCACTGTAGGAACCTATTCCCATTGCCATCACCATGTAACCGAGTTGGGAAATGGTGGAGTAAGCCAAGCCCTTTTTGATGTCGTTTTGGGTAATCGCAATGGTTGCCCCCAAAAACGCCGTAAACGCCCCAGTAAAGGCAATGACGTTCATTGCGGCTGGGACGTGTTCAAATACTGGGTACATCCGGGCAATCAGGAAAACACCCGCCGCCACCATCGTTGCCGCGTGAATCAAGGCAGAAATGGGGGTGGGGCCTTCCATTGCATCTGGTAGCCAGACATGGAGGGGGAATTGGGCTGATTTCGCCACTGGCCCTAAGAAAACTAAAATCGCAAACAGGACAGCGAGAAAATTGCTGATCGAACCTGATTCGACGAGTTGGGCGAGGCGATCGCCCATGACATTAAAATCAAAGCTTCCTGTTGCCCAGAACAGCCCCAAAATGCCGAGTAAAAGACCAAAGTCACCCACGCGGTTAGTCACAAACGCTTTTTGAGCGGCATCTGCTGCTGACTTGCGATCGTACCAAAAGCCGACCAGCAAGTAGGAACACATCCCGACCAGTTCCCAGAATATATAAATCTGTACTAGGTTGGGGCTGACCACCAGACCTAACATTGAGGAGCCAAACAAACTGAGATAGGCGTAAAACCGCACGTAACCTGGATCGTGAGCCATGTAGCCATCGGTGTAAACCATGACTAAGCAGGCTACCGTTGTCACAATCACCAGCATTAGGGCTGTCAGGTGGTCAATAGTGTAGCCCATGTTCAGGTGAAAATTACCTGCTGCCGCCCACTCCAAGGTGCGGATATAAGGCGCGTGTCCTTGAATTTGACTCCATAGCAAGGCAAACGACAGCCCCATCGCTGCTCCCATTAGGGAGATAATCACCACAGCGTTAAGCTGCCGGAGGCGGTTTGTCACCTGATTCAACGAGATTAACCCTAGACCGACCAGCATTGCCCCAAAAAGAGGTAACACCGGAATCAGCCACGCATACTGATAGATTACTTCCATCACTGACGCCTACTTTTAGAATTCTTGACTAGCGTGTCGGAACTGTTAATAATTGTGACACACACCCTTTAGGATAAAATAACCCACCCAAGGGTGATTGGGTGGGGTGTTAAGCATGGTTTTAGATTTCGTCACTGGTTATTGGTCATTAGCGCTCTTTTTTTACTCTCATTAGAGAATATTTAAAACGTTGTTTCTCCGTGCTTGGTTCCAAACAAGGATTTTTTGGCAATGCTTATCAAGCGAGGCTTTGAAAAAGATTCAAGGTTAGCATCTTATTTTTCTCTCCTCAGAGACATAAAAGAGCGTTAGTCCTAATGCCCAATGCCAATCAAGCAGACCGATACTCTAAGTCAGCTGTTTTCGGACTTTTGTAGATTTTTGGGCAACTGCTGTAGCTAGCTTTAATGTCTTCTAAAGCTAGACGTAAATCTTCTCTGCCGCCAAAGCTTTCCAAGCGATGCTGAACAGTGCCATTTTCAATCAATAGTAAGGTTGGTAGTGACTTTAGCCTATAAGTAGTAGACAATTTAAAATTTTGATCGGCATTAATCCCAACTAATTTAATTTCTTCCCCACATTGGGCTTGAAATTGCAACAATAGCGGGTGAATTATCCGACACAAGCCACACCAAGGTGCTTCAAAGTTAACTAAAACAGGAATAGGAGATTCTAAAACTTCTTGAATAAATGTCCGCTCACTAACCGACAACACCATGACGCCTCTTGGATTATAAGGTTTTTATATCAAACTACTTATCAGCACTGAAGTCAAGGATTGGTAAGTCGTTAACTGCCGATAGATGCTTTCAGGAACCAAATCTCAGAACACAGAATAATTAGGCAAAAATTGAGCGCGTTGAGGTGTCTGTGACAAAAAACCAGCGCGACTCTCACGGTGGCTTTTTTGGATGTTAGACTCCTGATTGCCGTCTCCACCTGTGAATTTGACTGAATTGCCATTTATTCCCAAGGAAAAGCAACTGACCAACAACTACCAATATAAAATCTCAAACTGACTGAACGCACCTCCACTGAATAGCTGTTTGAACTGATCGTACATTGATTCGGGGCAATTGATAAGGTGAAATTCCCATCTATTTTGAATTTTATGCTGATACTGGGGATCGCATGAACTACCTACATTTGGGCAAGCGGTAAGTATAGGTTTCCCAATTTATTGGCAAACTATCTTGCGGGATACCTTGTGTAGAAAATCTTCTCGAACTGGAGATATTTTTGAGTAAGCTTTAGCCAGAGCTAGTTTAGCTTTACGTCGTTTGTTAACAGTCTTATCCTTTTTTCGGGATAGCTTTCACTGTTTACGCTTTAAGTTTCGTTCGTATTTTTATCAAGTGTTTTGGATTCTGATATTTTGACCCGTCAGAAGTGACGGCAAAATCAATCAATCAATCTAAGGTCAATGCCAATCGCCTTCCCTTCTGGAGCCAGTGCGTTGCGTATTTTCCCTTCCTTGCAGCAACTGGTGAACCAGCGCACCCAAGTTGGTTTCCTTCTGTATGCGACTGGTGTTAGCGTAGCGGTAGCGAGTCCGCGTTCGCGGAAGCGTCTCGTAGAGAACGTCACCCGAACGCAAAAGCGTCTCCGTCAGGAGAAGGGCGTTGCTAGATGGTATCTTTTCAGCTTCATCGTCAATTAAGAAAGATGCATAATATCTACGACCAGACATCTGAGAAATAGTTACAGTTCTCAATTTACCAACAAGGTCATGGTGAATCTTCGCTTTTACCACTCCCAGTTTTATAGGAAATTTCATCTTTGAGTTAGAGATGATTTTGACGTTAGTTGGATATTGAAGAGACTGTCTACCGTGCCTAGTTTTAAAGGTTGGGTATTTAGTCAGACCATCAAAGAAGTTGATAAAAGCTTGAGACAGATTTAAACAGGATTGCTGCAAACATTAGAAATAACATTCTTTGAGCCATTTATACTCAACTTTCCTTTCCTAAAATCTGTTTCTTCATGTCGTAAGCTGACAAGCCCTTACCCGCCTTTTTATAAGTCTGAGACATTACACATAGAGACTGATTCCAAACCCAGCTAACACAGCTATAGGCTTGTACCAAATGGGCTTGCTGGGCTGTTGTTAGGTAAAGTCTGACTTTGACCGCTCTCAACATGAATCGACCTGATCACGCTTGAGTCACCATGATAATATCTCTTCCGCCAACAATCAAGACATTTGTTTATCTCCTCATCCACCTCCTTGATTGTCGAGAGCTACGCTTGTTGATTCATTCGGGGGGTGATAATCGTCTTAGGCGCATTAAATGGAGCAGTGCGGTGAGCCAGACGCTAACAGGGGTTTCCCGACTTGTTCGCTCTTAGCGTTCCCGCAGGGTAACAACTGGCGTTAGTGCAGCTAAGGCGAGTCAGACGCTACGCATAGTCGCCTTAGCTGCGCTACCCTTGCGTCATGAGCATTACCCGTAAGGGTCTTGGGGCAAACCCTATGAGCGACTACCGTCTCATCCCCTCCCTTTGCTGCGGAACGCTACCGCGAACGGGTAGGCGAGAGGCTTCTGCTCTTTAAGCTAAATTTCCCATCTGATCCTACTAGTTGCTTCCAGCAACAGAGGGTGCGACCACCAAAGCAAAACTATAAAAATAGTGACTCCCAAATAGGCAGGGCGGATAAATTCCTGCCATTTGATAGATTGACGACCGTCAATAATTGCTTTGAAAGGAATAATTGAAGTCCGTTGTTTGGCAATTTCAAAGGATTCCCCATAGCGATCGCTCAGACGGCGATCCCCATGCCAAACCCCAAACAAGTGATGCAATACCAATCCAATGGAAGTCACAAGAGTAAAGGTAGTACCCAGCCACAGAGTATGGGCAACACACCAAATTATTTGTCCTACCATCTGAGGATGACGGGTAATCCGAATAATTCCTGTTTCGTAGAGATGAACTTGTGGCTTTTGAATGGCAGCAACTTCTAGTAGATTGAAGGTAGCAGGATATAAAAACAAGAACGAGATCGCTGACAGCAGCCAAACAAATTCTCGCACTCCTGGCACCCCTTGTACCTGCCAAAGTTGCAAACCATCATAGCGGTGCCTAAAAAAGTAAATAATTAATATCACAGCCAACGTTAAGCTGACTAATGCAAAGAGAATGCGATAAAGCCTTGGCCCAATGTATTTTTCTGCCCAAGGGCGTAAAGCAGCGCCTCCACTATGAGCGATCGCAAAAACTATTTGTAACCCCAGTATGACAAAATGACTAGGTGTCAACCAAGAAATCAGCAGCATATATACGGGTGAAGTAATTTAAAGAAAATTGAATTCAGTACAACCAATACCACAAAGTGTTCAAAAGGGAACTTTAGTCAAGATGTTGTGCTACTGTCTTTTTCAAATCAAGCCTTCAAGTTTAATATGCAACAAATCATGCCGAGCTGATTGCTGCCAAACCTGATTTATTGTGTGCATCCGCTCCTTTCAAAGTTTGTGGGTTGAGCCTTATGTCTGACCTTCCTTTCACTTTAGATCAGTTACGTATTTTAATAGCGATCGCCCAAGAAGGAAGCTTCAAGCGCGCCGCTGATAGTCTTTACGTCTCCCAACCTGCCGTCAGCTTGCAAGTCCAAAATCTTGAACGACAGCTGGATGTCCCCTTATTTGACCGTGGCGGACGACGCGCCCAATTAACCGAAGCAGGGCATCTACTCCTTAGTTACGGTGAAAAAATCCTCAGCCTGTGTCAGGAAACCTGCCGCGCGATCGAGGATTTACAAAATCTCCAAGGCGGTACTTTGATTGTCGGTGCTTCTCAAACCACCGGCACTTATCTTTTGCCCAAAATGATTGGGATGTTCCGACACAAATATCCAGATGTGGCAGTACAATTACACGTCCACTCCACCAGGCGAACTGCTTGGAGTGTCGCTAACGGACAAGTTGATCTGGCAATTATCGGCGGTGAAATTCCAGGTGAACTATCAGAATCTTTAGAAGTTCTTCCTTATGCTGAAGACGAACTAGCGCTGATTCTACCCGTCTTTCATCCCTTAGCCAAACATGAAAAAATCCAAAAAGAAGAGCTATACAAATTACAATTCATTGCCCTAGATTCCCAATCGACTATCCGCAAAGTAATTGACCAAGTGCTAGGACGCTGTGAGATTGATACAAGACGTTTTAAAGTTGAAATGGAACTAAATTCCATTGAAGCAATTAAAAATGCTGTGCAATCTGGTTTGGGGGCTGCCTTTGTTTCAACTAGCGCGATCGCTAAAGAGTTACAAATGGGTGTTCTGCACTGTGCCAACATTGAAGGCGTCGTCGTCAAACGGACGCTGTGGCTGATTTTTAATCCGAATCGCTATAGATCCAAGGCCGCAGAAGCTTTTAGTCGGGAAATTTTGCCCCAGTTTGCTAATCCTGGATGGAATCAAGATGTGTTAACATTGCCACAAAAAAACATAGTGGTAACTACATTAGATATAGGGACGCCCACCTCCGGCGAAGACTAAAATCTGGTGATTAGTCTTTGAAGTTCTGTAGCCTTGTTTTGAGGTCGCCGCTGCGTGTAGCTTGGCTTTTGAGTAGGGTTCCGGGAATATTAACCAGACCCTCTCTATGCCAACGTAGTCCGCATAGAGAGGGTCTGATAGAGTTGAGGCTCTGCTATCGCTGTCAGTCGGCGCTCATACTTCTTTTTTTGTCATTTGTTCTTTATTTTTTTGTAAATGACCAATGACCAAATAATTCGTAATCCCATACGAGAAGGCTGCGCTTACGTAATTCGTAATTATTACCTCATAGCAAGCTAGGGGTTTGACATCAAAAAAAAAGTTTCTTGTTCTTTCTAAATAAATTTAGTCGCTCTGTAAGCTGAATGAATTACGAATTACATAGCTTGCTTCTCGTCAGAGGCGAATATTATCAATTACGAATTATTTTGACTAATGACTAATCACGAAAATGGAAGTTTACTGTACTCGTCCACGTTGCCCACGCCCACAAAACTATTTTGCTGATTTAGATGATATTACGACGCTGAAAACAACGCAGCAAAAGTACTGTACTACCTGTGGGATGCCACTGCTGCTAGATGGTCGATATGTGACAATTAAGCTGTTGGGAAGAGGGGGGTTTGGAGCAGCATTTTTGGCACGCGATCGCCGAATTCCAGGAATGCGTCAATGCGTAGTTAAGCAGTTTCAACCAGCGGGTAATTTAACTTTAAATCAACTGCAACAAGCACAGATAATGTTTGAAAGAGAGGCAGAAGTTTTAGCACAGCTTGGTAACGATCACGAGCAAATTCCTGACTTGTTTGCCTTCTTTCCAGTGATAGTTAATAGTTTGCAGCCAGGACAGCAAGACCAGTTTTTTTATTTGGCACAAGAGTATATTGATGGGCAAAACCTAGAGGAAGAATTAGCTCAACAGGGTAAATTTTCTGAACAGCAAGTGTTGGAGGTGCTGCAAGAAATCCTGAAGGTGCTAAAGTTTGTCCATCATAGAGGCATTATCCACAGAGATATTAAACCGTCTAACATCATGCGCCGTCGTGATGGTAAACTTTTTCTCCTAGATTTTGGCGCAGTAAAGCTTGTGACAAACGCTGCATCTGGTTCTGCTGCTTCTTCCACGGGAATTTATTCTATGGGATTTGCACCACCTGAGCAGATGGCTGGAGGTCAAGTATTTCCATCTACAGATTTATACGCCTTAGCTATAACTCTTATTACTTTGTTGACAAATCAGGAAGCAATTCAACTATTTGATGCCTACAGCAATCAGTGGAAATGGCGAATGCACGTAGTGCAGGCTTCGCCAACACAAGTGACTATCAACCCTCGCCTTGCTGATATTTTAGACAAAATGCTGCTACCTGCTGCTAATCAGCGCTTCCAATCAGCCCAGGAGGTTTTAGATGCACTTAACTCACAGCCTCTAGCCGCGACACAACTTAATTCGCCTTCTGTAACACTCCCAGCACAACCACCTAAAAGTTCCAGTCCTGTCGTCCCCCGCCGTCCACCAACTCAACCAGCGTTTTCTACAGTGGAATTATTGGGTGGGGCGGCATTTAGTGGATTTGAGGGTGCATTGATCGCGATCGCCCTCTTCAGTCTAGTAAAATTACCAATAGTTACTTTTACTGTTGCATGTGTGATTTTAGGGATACTGATATTTGCCCAAACCAGGCGGTGGATTGAAAAGTTCGATTTATTAATTATTCCGACAATTACTTTTGCGATTATTTTTTTTCTTCCCTTTTTACAAGGGGGTCTTGGCATTCAAACAGTAGTTTTTTTATCAGTTGCAGCAGGCTTAGTAGCCATCTCACTAACAGCCATATTTCGACTTATTTATAAATTATTATCTTTGTTACTTTAAAAACTACTGGTGTTAACAGCCACCTATGTCTCAGAAAAACGAAACACTTAGTCTTTTCTTAGCCGCTGTAATCACCATTGGCTTAATCTTTGGTGGCTTATGGTTTTTTATGGCACGGTGGGCGCAATTAAATAAACTTGTTGCGAACCAGTCGGAGAATAGCAATCCCAGAGATGCCATTTCTGTTCCTAAGCCTATAGAGACTGGCAAGACAAGTAATACCATCAGCAAATGTGACGTGCCAAATCTCCCAGAAGGGACATTCAACTATGGTGGTAGCACAACCTGGGCACCTATTCGTAAAGACGTAGACTCCGTACTCCAAAGCCAATGCTCTCAGTTTATTTTACGCTATACTCAACCTCCGTCAGGTGAATCAGCATCTGGAACTGGCATTCGGATGTTGATAGACAATCAACTAGCTTTTTCTCAATCTTCTCGCTCGGTTAAGGCTGAAGAAAATACAGAAGCTAAACAAAAAGGATTTAGTTTCAAAGAAATTCCAGTGGCGATTGATGGAATTGCGATCGCAGTTAACCTCAATCTCAACATTCCTGGTTTAACTGTTGCCCAACTCAAAGATATCTACACGGGCAAGATTACTAATTGGCAACAGGTGGACGGCCCAAATTTACCAATTACGGTTTATTCTCGTAGCAAAGAAGCTGGGGGTACAGTGGAATTCTTTGTCGAAAATATTCTAAATAAAGAGAATTTTGGTACCAACGTTAGTTATATTAACACGACCACTGAAGCAGTACGAAAAGTAGCTGCAAGTCCTGGCGGAATTTATTATGCTTCTGCCCCAGAGGTTGTACCTCAATGCATGATAAAATCCCTGCCACTAGGACGCACAAGCGGTCAATTTGTGCCTCCCTACCAAGAACCCTTTGTACCTCCGTCTGAATGTCCCACTAAGCGTAATCAGTTGAATACTCAGGCGTTTCGTAGCGGTGACTATGCAATTACCCGCAATTTATTTGTAATTGTTAAACAGAATAGTCAAACAGATCAGCAAGCTGGCGAAGCTTATGCAAATTGGCTGCTGACACCTCAGGGTCAAGAACTGATTCAAAAGGCTGGATTTGTCAGAATTAAATGATCAAAGCGGTTAGATTTAGCAAAATAATCAAATAATAAACATTTTTATTTTATTCAAATTTGTTTATGTCACAAAAGAATGAAACCACAATTTTAGCCTTGGCTCTGTTGCTGACAGTTGGAATAGTTGGCGGTGGTGTGTGGTGGTTTACTAATGGCTCTGGGTTTAAAATTGGTAATACCATCATTTCAAATCAAGAAACAGGCAGCAATCCATCCTTAGAAAACCGGATTAGTTTTGGGGAAAAAACTTTGACTCCAGGTGACATTTCTCCTGCAAAAAAAGAAGGAGTACAGGCGATCGCTGCTAAAAGTTATGATAAAGCGATCGCTAATTTTACAGCTGCCTTAAAACTCAAGCCTAACGATCCAGAAGCATTAATCTTTCTTAACAATGCCCGCATCGGTTCCAAGAGCTACACCATTATGGCTTCTGTACCATTCGGCACTGACCCCAATATTTCTTTAGAAATTTTACGTGGCATCGCCCAAGCCCAAAATCAAATTAATCGCTCTGGGGGAGTCAAGGGAGTACCGTTGAAGGTAGGGATAGCTAACGATGACGACAAGCCAGAAATATCGAAGCAAATAGCTTCCAGCCTAGTCAGCAATTCAGAAGTATTAGGTGTAGTTGGGCCTAATACTAGCGATTCCACCTTAGCAGCAGGTACTATTTATAACTCTGGACAACTTGTAGCAATTTCCCCTACCAGCACATCTGTAAAAATTTCTAACTTTAGCCGCTACGTTTTTCGCACGGTTCCCAGTGATTTTATGGCTGCTAGAAGTTTAGCTAACTACATGGTGAAAAGGTTGCAGAAAAAAAATGCAGTGGTTTTCTTTAATTCTCAAAGTAACTATAGCCAGTCTTTAAAGTCTGAGTTTGTTTCATCTGTTTCCCTAGAGGGTGGACAAGTATCCAGCGAATTTGACTTATCCAAGGTGGATTTTAGCGCGGCTAAAAGTCTAGAACAAGCAACTAAGCAAGGTGCAGAAGTGTTGATGTTAGCTGCTAACACTGAAACTCTGGATAAAGCGTTACAAGTAGTTCAGATTAACCAGAAACGGTTAATTCTACTGGGAGGAGATGATGTTTACACCGTCAAAACTTTAGAAATTGGTAGAGAACAAGCTGCGGGGATGGTAGTAGCAGTTCCTTGGCACATTGATAGCGATCCTAAGTCAGATTTTCCCCAGAAATCACGGCAGTTATGGGGCGGTGATGTGAGTTGGCGAAGCGCCCTCAGCTATGATGCCACTGTAGCCCTGATTGAGGCATTAAAACGCAATCCCACACGATCGGGAGTCCAGCAAGCACTCTTCTCCTCTGACTTTTCTGCCACTGGCGCTTCTGGTACAATTCGGTTTTTAGCATCAGGCGATCGCAATGCACCAGTCCAACTTGTGAAAATCGTTCCTGGTTCTCGCTCTGGCACTGGTTATGACTTTGAACCAGTGCGATAATCAGCAATAAAAAATTAAAAATTAACCAATAGTTAACCTAAAAAACCTCTGAAGATGAGAAATTGAGCTTTACGGGAAAAATTGTAGTGTCAACTAGCAATTTATCCTCACCAGCAATTAAGCCTTGTAGAGAAGTAATAAATAATTAAAAGCAAATACTTAGAACATTAAAGTAGTCAGAAGTTAGGATTTATCATAATTCGTTAACAAAATGCCCGTCCTCCCAATACAATCTCAAGTAGCAAGCACCTATCAAGTCAAGCACTTATATTGAATGGACGCGCAGTAATTTATTATGTCCCAAAAAAACGAAATACCTATCCTTGTCTTATCCATCCTAATTACGGTAGGGCTAGTTGCTGGAGGTTTTTGGTGGTTCACCAGAAAGTCTGGTGTTGACCTAAATACAATTAATTCTGGTAGCACCAAAACGCCCCAAACTGCATCAGGACAACATAGTGGCAATACTTTCACATCATTACAGGATGTTCCTACAGGATTATTCAATTACGGAGGCAGTACATCTTGGGCACCGATTCGACTAGTAGTTGATCCAGGAATTCAAGCGGCGCGACCAGAATTTCGGCTGCGCTATGTAGAACCCAGTAATGCATCTCCTGGTTCTGGTACTGGTATCCAGTCGCTGATAGACGGTCAATTAGCTTTTGCCCAGTCCTCCCGACCAGTTCTAGATCAGGAGTTAAGCCGTGCCCAGCAGCGTGGGTTCACTTTGAAACAAATTCCTGTGGCAATTGATGGTTTGGCAGTCGCAGTTAACCCTAACCTCAATATCCCAGGACTAACGATAGAACAGTTAAAGTCAATTTATACAGGCAAAATCAATAATTGGAGCCAAGTGGGCGGCCCCAATATCCCGATTAAGCCCTATTCTCGCCGCATTGTTGATGGCGGTACAGTCGAACTTTTTGTTCAAGACATCTTGGGTGGTCAAGCTTTCAGCTCAAATGTGGAATTTATCTCCACAACCACCCAAGCCTTGCAAAAATTGGCTGGTAGTTCTGGCAGCATCTACTACGCTTCTGCCCCAGAGGTGATTCCTCAATGCTCAATCAAAGCCTTGCCGTTGGGGCGGACGCAAGGGCAATACATTGCTCCATACCAAGAACCTTCTGTCCTCCCGTCTGAATGTCCTGGTAAACGGAACAAATTGAACACTGAGGCTTTCCAATCAGGAAAATACCCGATTACTCGCAATCTGTTTGTGGTGGTCAAACAGAATGGTCAGACTGAACAGCAAGCAGGTGTCGCTTACGCCAACTTACTACTGACTGAGCAGGGACAGGAACTGATTAGCCAAGCTGGGTTTGTCAAAATTCGCTGACAGGAGCGATCGCCTCCGGCGGGGCGTAGCCCATCGCACTCAGACAGAGTGGCGGAAATCGCCGCTCTGAACTGTGCTTTAACCAGCTCTATTAATCGATTCTGCTGGCAAGCAAATGAGATTATCCCCTTGGGTGAGGATTAAGCCGCGTTGACGCAGCTTACCCATCAAGCGGGTGACGGTGACACGAGTCGAACCAATCGCGCTGCCAATTTGGGCATGGGTGAGGGGGAAGGGCAGACAATAACCGCGAATCACATCAGGATCAGTGTCGCTCATTGCTGGCTCTCCATATTCCTCAATTAACAATGTGAGAAATCCTAAGAGGCGGTCAATTGTGCGGCGTTGTCCCAAGGCACTCAGCCACAGCAGCTTACGCTGATGCTGATACCTAAAGGCATCCATAACTTCGCGACGGAAGTGAGGCCAGTTGTCTAAGTCATGCCAGTACATCCACAGCACCGCAGTTTGGTCAACATGCGCGTAAGCCTGGAGTGTAAATGGTGATTGGGCAACAATTTCAAATGGCTGTCCCGCTCCCACAAAACCCAAGAACGCTTCTTCTGGGGTTCTGTTGATTCGTCGAGACGTTAGCTGACTGGCAGTCGCACTCACTTGGGCGGTTCCTACCATGCGGATCGCACCCCTTTGCACCAAATATAGCAATCCAGGCCGGGCTGGAATGCGCTCATCTTTGCTAAAGGTACGGCAGCGGTAGTGTTCTTGAGCCCAGTCAAGAATGCGTTGCCAAGTTAAAAAAGGCCGTGATGCCTCAGAAAAGGAGGATGGAGATTGCATAGGTAACAAAGAGCGTTCGGCTGAAGACAAAGACGTAAATAAAAGGGTGCAAGGAGTGTCTTTGTGTTGACGAGGCAGGCTTAACGCCTAACAGCGCCAGCCAATACAAAGAATAGAAAGCAAATTACTCTCTACTCTTTTGTTATACTTCCTACTGTACAATGATGGTAGTAAAGTTTACTTACTATTCATCGATTATTCATCAAATTTTATCCTCTTCTCATTTTTCTTCATCTAAATTATATTTATCTCGCAAGATAGATGACAGAAAATAAGTAAATATATTTTACATGGGCATTTAAACAAAACTACGTGCATTATAAATTACTAGCTAGAAAGTATACGTCAATTAAACAGCTATTAGATAGTTATTTGAGAAAATTAATAAGCATTGATACTTATAAACTAGAAAATATATGCGTAAAAGACGAAAAAATTCATCTATATAAAGATAGAGATGAAGGTAGAGTTTTATATATCTCAAGTGTGGCCCTGCGGCTATCAAAATCTCAGAATCGAAAAGCTATGGAGCTTGCCAGTGCGATCGCCTCTGATTTATTGAAGACTTGTGAGGACGTTTTTAGCGTCCAAATTGTTCCCCCTGGCTGGATACATTTTGAATTAACTCACTCTACCTTAGCGGCTTGGTTACAAAGTCTTGCAGTGGGGAGTCTAGGGGAGCAGGGAGTGGGAAGAGGACAGGGGAGCAGGGAGCAGAAAGCAGAGGGAAAAGAGGTAATTTTTAATTCTCCCCTTTGCCCCCAGCAAAAAGCCCCTCTGCCTTTTGTGCCCAATACAACTCTTGGAGAGGCTGCGCCAACGACGCCGCTCAGTACAAGTGCCCAATACCCAATGCCCAATTCATTGTTTGCTGTTCAGTACGCCCATGCACGTTGCTGTTCGCTAGTGCTGATGGCTCACCGAGAGGGATTGATTAAACTTAGAGAACCAGTTCCAAATACTAGTCCAGCTTTTTGGAGTGTTATCTTCCCTAACCCTTTACCTTGGCTCAATTGTGATGGAACATTGCGGCTAAATCACCCAGGTGAGCGTCGTCTAATTGCTGAGTTAGTGCAAGTGGTAGATAACATCGAGTGCCCTGATATTAGCGGTTCTGTGAAATGGGAAAAAGTAGCGCTGAATTTGAGCCAAGCTTTTGAAAACTTCTGGTCTAATTGCCGGATTTGGGGTGAGGTGAAAATTACCTCACCAGAGCTAGCTCAAGCCAGACTTGGATTGCTTATGGCTACTCAGTCAGTATTAAGATATGTGTTAGAGGAAAACTTGGGTGTTTTTGCGCCCTTGGAATTATAAATCGGTAATGTCGCTTAGGTATAAAATAAAAACTTTTATAATAGCTATTGACTGAATGCATGACCTGGGCTACATTAGCAGGTGTGTGAGGAGCGAACCAGCTAGGGCACCGAGACGAAACACGGCCAGTCGTCGGTGTCCTTTCTGATTTATATGGGTTAACTTTGAAAAAGTGCCCTGATTACAGCAAAAACTTTTCAATTGCTACTGCTGCTCCGTCTTCCTCTACGCTAGGAGCTACCCACTGAGCGATCGCTTGCACTCCTGCAGGTGCGTTGCCCATAGCTACACCAAGTCCAACATACTCCAGCATTTCCAAATCATTGAAGTTATCGCCAATAGCCATAACGTTGGCTGTCTGTAATCCCAGCAATTCTTCGGCTAAGTAACGCACAGCAGTTCCCTTATTCACAGAGGCGTTAGTTGCTTCAAAAAAGGTAGCAACAGACGTTGTGAGATAAAGTTCAGCAGGTGTGTATTGGCGGCGCATATTCCCCAATAGCTGATCAATCACATCAGTGTCATCGCACAAAGCGAGAATTTTTGTTGGTTCATTCGTTAAGGTTTGGCGCAAATCACCCACAGGAATCGGGGTAACACCAGAACGTTCTGCATAAATTTGGGTTTCTCTAGTTAACTCACGGACGTATAGCTGATCATTGATGTAAAAGTGGACAGATAGGAGCGATCGCAACTCAGGCTGCTCAAAATAGTCGATTAGCTTGTGGGCAATTTCCCTGGAAACAGCCCAATGGCGATGAATTTTTTGGGTGATCGGGTCTTGAATCCAGGCTCCCTGATAGGCCATTAATGGTAAGGTAGAGCCAATGTCTTGGTGGAAGCGCAAGGCTGAACGATACATTCGACCTGTAGCGATCGCCACTTGAATTCCTTGGGCTTGCGCTGCAATAATCGCTTGCTTTACACCTGCACTGATGGTGTTAGAGTGTCCAGCGATCGTGCCATCTACATCCAAAACTAGTAGTTTAATGTCTTTTGCAGCAGCCTGATTATCAGTAGATGCCAAATGTGTGGCAGATGCTTTGTGCATAATTTCCTAGATTTTAAGTTCCAGTAAGAGGTCAACAGGCTCTAGAAACCAGTGGGGAGTACTAAAGCTGCAAATACGTAGATATCAGTTTGTCTTAAATTATGTACAGGAGCAATTGGTACACAAAAACTGCGCTATTGTCGCTAAAGCCAAACTGAACGAGCATCTGAAATTGCTAACTATCTGACAAAGCTTCTGGCTAAAATAGGGCTATGTCTGAAATCACTTCTGCAACTGCAACACGCCCCACGTTCATCCTTGTAGATGGACACTCCCTCGCTTATCGTTCATACTTTGCTTTCGCCAAAGGGCGAGATGGAGGACTGCGGACTACAACGGGGATTCCTACCAGTATATGTTTTGGTTTTGTTAAGTGTCTGCTGGAGGTAATGGCAACACAACAGCCCCAAGCGATGGCGATCGCTTTTGATTTGGGCGAGGCAACTTTTCGCCACGAAGCTGACGATACTTATAAAGCCGATCGTCCTGAAACGCCAGAAGACTTCATTCCCGACTTAGCAAACCTGCATGAGTTGCTCAATGGCTTCAATCTACCAATTTTCACTGCCCCTGGTTATGAGGCAGATGATGTTTTGGGAACCTTAGCACAGCGAGTAACTGCTGCTGGGTATAAGGTGAAGATTCTGACTGGCGATCGCGATTTATTTCAATTGATTGACTCTGACAAAGAAATCACTGTTCTGAATTTTAGTCCAGATGCCCTAAAGCGCTCTACAAATAGCATTACGGAATTTGAAGCAGAACAAGTCAAAGAGAAGATGGGCGTTTTACCTTCACAAATTGTGGATTTCAAAGCTCTTTGTGGTGATAAATCGGATAATATTCCTGGAGTCAAAGGAATTGGAGAAAAGACAGCAGTGCAGCTGCTAAATACCTATGGTTCCCTTGAGCATGTTTATGCTGCATTAGATGAAATTAAAGGCGCAACTCAGAAAAAACTAGCAAGTGGTAAAGAAGATGCTGATAGGTCACAGTATTTGGCAACTATAGTTCTGGATGTTCCTATAGAAATTAATTTAGAAGATTGCAAATTAAAAGGATTTGATGCAAATCTCCTGACACCAATTTTAGAAAAGTTAGAACTCAAGTTTTTTTTAGGGAAAATCAACGACCTCCAGCAACGTTTTGGTGGCAAAATTGAAGAAAAACAAGAAGCGAAAACAGACGCAATTAATCCCAATACTAACTCAGAATTGAGCGCTGATGAAGATAATGATTTGTGGTTTTTCAGTGCTAGTGATACAGCAGCAGTTCCACAACAATCGACTTCCCCAATTACACCACGCATTATCAATACCGAAGCCAAACTAACTGAGTTAGTGAAACTTTTGCAAAAATTCACTAATTCACAGACTCCTGTTGCTTGGGACACTGAAACTACCGATTTAGAACCAAGAGACGCTGAGTTAGTAGGAATTGGTTGCTGTTGGGGAACGAAACCAGATGAGGTAGCCTATATTCCTCTAGGGCATAAAACTGGGGAAAATTTGCATAAAGATTTTGCGCTAGAAACACTACGCCCAATTCTCGAAAGTGCCGATTATCCCAAAGCTTTACAGAATGCCAAATTTGACCGCTTAGTTTTAAAGTGTCAAGGAATTAATTTGGCGGGAGTAGTGTTTGATCCGATGCTAGCAAGTTACATTCTAAATCCAGATTCTAGCCATAATTTGATGGATTTGGCGCAGCGATATTTGGGGTTGATCGCAAAAAGTTACTTAGATTTAGTTCCTAAAGGTAAAACCATCGCTGATATAGATATTCCCGCCGTAGCAGATTACTGCGGTATGGATGCTTATTCTACCTTTGGCTTAGTCCCGAAATTACGTGAGGAACTAGATAAATTTCCAGCTTTATCTAAGCTATTAGTGGAAGTGGAACAGCCACTAGAAGCAGTTTTAGCCCAAATGGAATACACAGGTGTCCGCATTAATTCAGCTTATTTACAAGAACTTTCGCAGCATTTAGAAACTGAGTTAGCCAGGTTAAAAGAGGAAGCAACTGAAAAAGCTGGGGAAAATTTTAACTTAGGTTCTCCTAAGCAATTGAGCCAAATCTTGTTTGAAAAGTTGGGGTTAAGCACCAAACATTCTCGTAAAATTCAAACAGGCTACTCTACAGATGCAGCAACATTGGAAAGACTCCAAGAAGATGATAAAACTGGTTTGGTTGAGGCGATAATTGAGTATCGCACCCTATCTAAATTAAAATCAACTTATGTTGATGCATTACCTGCATTGGTGCGTCCAGATACCCAGCGGGTGCATACTGATTTTAATCAAGCCGCGACATCAACTGGTAGGTTATCTTCTTCTAATCCGAATTTGCAAAATATCCCCATTCGGACAGCTTTTAGTCGCCAAATTCGGAAGGCGTTTTTGCCAGAACCAGGTTGGTTAATGGTGGCTGCTGATTACTCACAAATTGAATTGCGGATTTTGGCTCATTTGAGTCAAGAGCCGATATTAGTGCAAGCATATCAGCAAAATGAAGATGTTCACACTGTTACCGCGCGGTTAGTGTTTGAAAAAGAAAATATAACCTCAGAAGAACGAGGGATGGCAAAAACTATCAATTTTGGCGTGATTTATGGAATGGGTTCTCTAAGGTTTTCGCGCTCAACTGGGATAGATAAGACTATTGCCAACGAGTTCATTAAGCGGTTTAATGAACGATACCCCAAAGTTTTTGCATATTTGGAGCGAGTCAAAAAAGAAGCGATATCTCTTGGTTATGTAGAAACTATTCTCGGTCGTCGTCGTTACTTTGACTTTACTAATAACAGTTTACGCAAATTAAAAGGCAGTAACCCAGAAGATATTGATCTGAGTAAATTGAAGAATTTGGGTGCTTACGATGCAGGTTTATTACGCTCCGCTGCTAATGCACCAATTCAAGGTTCCAACGCTGATATTATCAAAATTGCAATGGTAAGACTGCATGAGGTTTTGAAGAACTATCAGGCGCGTTTGTTGTTGCAAGTTCACGATGAATTAGTATTTGAAATCCCCCCTCAGGAGTGGGAAGAATTACAACCGCAAATTAAGTCGGTGATGGAAAATGCAGTCCAGTTGAGTGTACCCTTGCTGGTGGAGGCGCGTGTCGGTGAAAATTGGATGGAGACGAAGTAAGTTGAACTGGGGACTGGGGATTCGGACAATTACTTCTGTGTTATACCAATTCGCTATGATGATGCACTTAATTTTTATTAAACGAACCGCCAAGGTCGCCAAGGTCACTAAGGAAGAAGAAATCATTAAGTGCAAGTTTACGGAGAATTGGTATTAGCAGGCACATCAAGTTGGCAAAGTAATCAAGAGTCAAAAGTTAATACTTTTGACTCTTGATGATGGAGTAGGCAATAGTTAAGAGTTAACCGCCACGTTTGAGCGCTGCTTCTACCTGCTGTAACTCCTTCTCTAAACGATTTTTGAGTTTTTCGGGTACAGAACGATTTGGGTAAGAACTGTAATGTCCAGCTAGGGAGTTGAGGGCTGTTCGCATGGTTGTAAACGAGCTAAGACCAGAAACAGAGTTAACCCGCTGATAGCGAGCTGAAAAGTCATTAATTTTTTCACGCGCTTCTGCTTGAACTGCTGCTTTGTCTGGTGAATCTTGTGATATATCCAGAGCTTGTCTCATAACATTGACCACAGCTAAGGTGTCTTGGCGATAATCCCCACTCAAACTATCTGGACTGCCAGAACAGCCCATTAAGCCGATAGCTACAACCAAAACCAGCGCAAGCAAACGCGACCAATAGCGCTTCATATGCATTAAGTAAAAGAATACGTAAATCAACGTCCATCCTATCTTGGATTGGTAACTTGGGGATCAATTTATTGCTGAGTCAGGAGTGAGGAGTGAGGAGTTAGAAAACTCCATTCATCCACCTCAGAACTCTGTTCATCTAACTTAGATACTCGTCCACGAGTCTTTGACTTGACTCCTAACTCCTAACTTTTTGATAAAGAGTATCCCGTTGTTGGTAAGGTCTTCCTAAAGAAGCGATCGCATTTTCCAAAGTTTCCACTTCCATACACGTACCACCCAAAGCGCCCGCCATTGTGGTAATGTGCTCCTCCATTAATGTGCCGCCAATATCGTTGCAACCCCAAACTAAAGCTTCTGTTGCACCAGCAAGCCCCAGTTTTACCCAACTCTGCTGATGGTTGGGAATCCAATTACCCAAGTAAATCCGCGCTACAGCCCCTAGCAGCAGTGCATCGGTTAAAACTGGTTGATCGCGTCCGACACGGCGACGTAAGGGCTTAGGCGCTTCTTGCCCAACGAAGGGTAATAAAATAAACTCTGTGATGCTTGCTGGATATCCCTGATTGATGGCGGTTTTTTGGAGCGATCGCAATTTTTCTAAATGCCCGATTTGCTGTTCGTGGGTTTCAATATGCCCAGATAACATGGTACTAGTGGTATGCAAGCCTAATTTGTGAGCTGTGCTGACAATTTCTAGCCAAGTGGCTGTGTCAATCTTCTCTGGACAGAGTATCCGCCTTACCTTATCGTCCAACACTTCTGCTGCTGTTCCCGGCATTGAGCCAACACCAGCATCGCGCAAAGCAATAATCACATCAGCATACTTAAGTCCATCAAGTCTGGCGATAAATTCCACTTCCTGGGGAGAAAAAGCGTGGAGATGTATCTGAGGAAATTCTTGTTTAATGGTTTCTACTACCTTGAGATAATAGGACAAAGATTTACCATTTATCTGCGCTTGTGGATTTAATCCGCCCTGCATACAGATTTCCGTTGCACCCCGTTGCACTGCATCTGTCACTTTTTCCAAAATTTGCGCCGAATCTAACCAGTATGCACCGACATCACCATCATCTCGACGGAAAGCACAAAAATTACAGTGCTGCTCACAAATATTAGTAAAGTTAATATTACGATTAATTACGTATGTAACTGTATCGCCTGCTTGAGTGTGGCGGAGTGTGTCGGATGTAGCACGGATTGCGGCGATCGCTTCTGGATCACTTTGTTCTAACAATACCACTCCCTCTTCGAGAGATAAATCGTACCCCATCAAGGCACGTTCAAGAATTTTTTCAACTGCAATTTTTGTCAGCATTACTTTCTTAATTTCTCAGTAAATATTAATTTTCTGATCTTGTAAATAATAAAATTCTACTTAATAAATACACTAAGCACTGGAAAATCCCAATTTTATACTACTGAGTGAAGTACGCAATGTAAGATTATCCGAGACAATTGAAGCCAAAACATTAAATTCTGCGAGAGTTTTGTTGGCCTTGTATGCGAACCTTGGGAGTAATACTTGCGGTCTATCGATATTGTTTCAAGAATTTTTCAACAAAACTCAGGAGAACTCGAAATCGTTTTGCTAGCTGACGTTCTCGTTATTTTACCCTCAAAGTAGGTATCGATGATTTTCTGACTTAAGTCAAGCTAATATACCTTCACTTGTATTTGGCTAAAATGCATAACCTATCTCTCGACTGTACCTTAAAAGACCAGGAAACGCTATAGAAAATTTAGGTGCTTTTCTGTTCTAGCCGCCACAGCCTACCATACTGAAAAACATTAACTAGTTTGTATTTCTTCTCAAGCTCGGATCGAAATATTTTAGAAGGATTATACAAAAATAGATTGCTGAAACTATCAGGAATGCTTGGTATACTTGGTTCAATTACCAATTGCATATGCACTTTTTGATCTAGCAGATGAATGAGAGACATTAGATCACCAATATTTAGAGAATAATTACTACTAATTAATAGTGGGTGATTAGCTTGATTGATGATCCGAGCTATTTGAGGGTTAGCATGGCTGCCTTTATTCCACCATGTCTCGGCTTGAGAACTGATGGTACAGGATACAACTCCAGTGGAAATTATTACTACCATTACTAATTGCCAAAATTTGCGGGTTATTAACTTAGAAGAAATAATTTGAGCCGCCAGCAAGTAAGCAACAGCTAGGTGAATGCCTAGATAACACGGAATGACATATCTAGATCGCAGACTGAGCTTACCTCCAATAATCAAATCAGGCAATATGAGAGCTAAAGCAGGTACTCCACTTAAGAGAAAAACAAATAACCAAACTCGTTTGCCTGCATGACTATAAATAAATAAGAAAGAATATACTACCAAGATTAGTATTAAGGGAATTAAAAATCGACCCCAGCGTAAAACTGGCAAATTCAAATCTGGAAAATATAGTTCATAGCGCCAAAAATCACCAAATAAATAGCTAATATTTTTAATCCAATTAGAAACCAAAACTGACAGAGATTGTCTGGTTTGAGCGCTGGTTGTTGTGCGATCAATTTCAGACAAGCTATTAATAACAGTTAAAATCCAAGGAACAAAAGCTAAAAAGCCGACGCTAGTTGCTATTAGATAAGCTTTAACGCTTTTAGTGAATCGAAAGCGTTCAATGGCAAATACATAAATACCGTGGGCGATCGCCAGTAACCCAGAAAACAAAAAGGTGTACAATCCTAGTGCGACTGTTACTGCATAAATCCCCCAAAGCTGCTTGCTACCTAGCCTTATTGCTCGCAGCAGTACAGCACTTCCGAGCAAAGTAGTCACCATCCACAAACCGAACTCCCTTCCCTCTTGGGCGTACAGTACATGGAAGGGCGAGACTGTTATAAGAGCTACGCTTATCCATGCCGTTATGGGTGACTGAAATAATTCTAAGCACAGCCAATAAATGCAAGGAAAGGCTAGCAGGCTAATTATGGCTGACAAGCTTCTCGTAGTCGCTACTGAATTGCCAAAAAATTGCATCCATAATCTAAGCATCACGTAATAAAGTGGAGGATGTTGAGCATCCTCCATCGCCAAAGAGTTGATTGTATTGATTAAACCTTTATCAGAATTAGGCTGTTGATATTTTTGTATATCTCCAACAGCAAACACGCGCCCATTAAACACTTGTTGAACAAATTCTGTCTTAGTGTAACCAGAGATTCGTAATGAGGTATAGGCTTCATCGTGCCAGTAAACTTTTCGATCCAGATAGGCGAAGCGAAAAAATATCCCTAAGATTAACAAAATAATGATTAAAAATCGTAGCCAAATAGGAGGAAAATATTTTGCAAATACTGATTGTCTGTTTATCATAAATATTTAATTTTAGAGTTGATTACAGGTTCCTAAAGTACAGTAACAGCAGTTTGTACAGTTTTTTAGACGTTTAAGATTAATAAACTCAAGAGCCGTTGCAAGCTGCTTCAGAACAAGTTAAGGAAATTTATCTTTAAGATAGGAAGGAGAAGCAAGGGAAAAAAAAGCTTAACCCAAGCCTATTGGTTTACATCAACCATTCTCTAGAAAAATACTGTGGTTTTACCACAACTATTTTGACCTATTAAATAAGTGGTCGTCAATGGTTAAATCCTGGTAAAGGAGTTGTTTACACCTCAATTTTGTGGGGTGAACCATCAAAAAATTATTCAAGCCATGTTAACTTACCTTAATAACAAAATATTTATATTTAAACCGCATCCACCTGGAAAACTGTAGTTCTTTCCGTATGAAAACAAAAAACCCTCATCCCCCAGCCCCTTCTCCCAAATTTGGGAGAAGGGGAGCCGGAAAGAAGTCCCTCTCCCCCTACTTGGGAGAGGGATTTAGGGTGAGGGCAAAAACTACGGTTCTCAACATAGATGAGGTTTAATTGAATTTTCCTGAACATTAAAATTTAAGGTTTCTCCAAATACTCCGAAAGCAATAAGCATATCAAAAATAGGTATGAAATAATTAGTTTCCTCGGAATACTATTTATACACAAAATCAATGTACAAGTACTGTTAAAAATCATAAACTTTTGTTAGATTTTTCTGAGGCTGATTCTCGCTTGTTCTGGATTTAACAACTTAATTAGCAGTTTTGATGTAATATATAATTATTGACAATAATTATTAATGCCTCTAATACTTAGCAATTGCAAATCTTTTACAATTCTTTTTTGGTGCTAACCGTAACTAAATGTCATGCCCAACAACTTAGCTTTAGGAAATGGAAAACCGTGGAGCCGCCGTGAATTCTTGAAGCTGGGGCTAGCAGGTGCTGGAGTGATTGGTGCAGCTGGACTTTGGCAGATGCTAAATCTACAAAGTAAGTCAATAGTCAAAGTGCCACCACTGGATATGGAAGCACCAGACGACGGTACTAACCCGATGAAGATGTTAAGGGATTTTGATTATGGGACGGTAAAGCAAGAAAATGGGCGGACTATCCGAGAATTTCAATTAACTGCCGATACTTCCATAATAAAACTCAATAGTGCTGTATCTTACAACATCTGGGATTTAAACGGTCGCATACCAGGGCCAACGCTACGGGCAAAACAGGGCGATCGCGTGCGAGTGCTTTTTTTCAACAAAGCAGGACATTCTCACTCTTTGCATTTTCATGGCGTTCATCCGGCAGAAATGGATGGTGTTCGCCCAATCAGCAATGGCAAAGCCACAATTTATGAATTTGATGCTGAACCTTATGGAGTACACTTGTACCACTGCCATATTGAACCAGTTACCCGTCACATCGCCAAGGGACTGTACGGGATGTTTATCATCGATCCACCTACGCCCCGTCCCCCGGCTGATGAGATTGTATTAGTCATGGCTGGGTATGACGTGAATGATGATGGCCATAATGATTATTATGCCTTCAACGGTTCGCCCCATCATTACATGCATCATCCCATTCCTATTTACCAAGATCAGTTGATTCGGCTATATGTTCTCAACATCATTGAATACGATCCGGTAGTGACGTTTCATCTCCACGCCAACTTCTTTGATGTCTATCGCTATGGCATG
Source organism: Nostoc sp. (assembly GCF_036917395.1). Lineage (GTDB taxonomy): Bacteria > Cyanobacteriota > Cyanobacteriia > Cyanobacteriales > Nostocaceae > Nostoc. Next base: position 65,423 of record NZ_JBALDI010000056.1, on the reverse strand, counting down.
AGTATGACTCCTAGCGAGAAAGCAGATGTGATTACGATGGGTATGGCGGAAAGGCACATTTTAGAATTTGCTTTTCGCTACCCAGGTAAGTATATGTTCCATCCCCATCAGGATGCGATCGCCGAAAACGGTTGCATGGGTCAATTTGAAGTACTTGCTCAAAGCAAATCTCAAAAGACTGTTAACAATTCATGACAAAATAATTAGTAATTTCTATTCAAGCTAAATACAAAGTACACAATTGGTAATTAATAAAATTTTAAATCAAATAGTTGATAAAAAATATCATTATATGCGAAAGTAAAATCTATGACGATTTCTTAAACAAACTACGTTTGAGTAATAGTTTGAAGCATTTGAACCAATACCTTTTAAATTGTGCCAGGATCAGAAATGAAAAAATTTCGTTATATCTGTTTAACAGTGGCAGCTGCGGCAATAGTTACCTTAAGTTCCTGTAGTAGTACACCAACGGCAGAAAACCCCTCAGCGCCAGTTACTAGTCCTCAAGGTACAGAGGCAGTAAGTGAGAACAGTCATAGTGGTCACGGTGGCAAAGACAAAATTAACATTAACAGTGCTATCTTGTCAGAATTGGATAAGTTTGAAGCCAAGCTAGGTGTCCCGGCTTTATCCAACAAAATTCAGGCAGGTCGTCCCTATGGCAGACCAGAAGATTTAGTTACTAAAAAAGTAATTACTCAAGAGCAGTTCGACCAAATTAAAGACCAGGTTGGTGTTCAAGAAGTGGTACTCACAGGTGAGGCAAAAGATGTTGACTATATGTCTAAATTAGGCTTAATGAAAGGGCATCTTTTGGTAGCACAAGAACTGCTGGATCAGAATCAGCCGAAACAAGCAGAACCTCATATAGGACATCCAGTTGAGGAGATTTACGTTGACGTAGAAGAACAATTGAATGAGCGCAAAGTCAAAGAATTTAAGACAACTTTGGTGAGTTTGCAAGATTTAGTGAAATCTAATTCAAAAGATAGTAAAGTTAAAACTAATTTTGCTTCTTCGGTACAAGCAGTTGACGGAGCGATCGCAGCTTTGCCAGCAGATCAACGCTCCAAACCAGGATTTGTGCTACAGGTAATTAACGAATTGCTAGATTCAGCTAACTCCGAATATGGCGCTGCGATCGCAGATGGTAAAGTAACCGCCCCAATTGAGTATCAAGACTCCCGTGGTTTTGTCGTTTACGCCAATGATTTATACAAAGGAATTTCTAGTCAAGTAGTTCAAGCCGATCCCGAAGCACACAAAGCGATCGACAGTAGTTTCGCTGAACTAATAACAGTTTGGCCCGCCGCCATCCCACCAGCAAAAGCAGTCAAAACTCCTAGTGATGTTACTAAGCTAGTGAAAACCATTGAGGAAAACTCTCAAAAAGTGGTTGACAAATCCAATACCAAAGTATAGCGATAACACTTTCATTTAATGGGAAGGGTAGGGTAAGGAGTTTAAAATGAGGAAATAGTTAGGAGTTAAGAATTACGAATTACGAATTACGAATTACTTACTCTTAACTAATTAAACTCCATTCGTTACTTGAACTAACAACCGATGCAAGAACTTGACCAGAAAAAGACCATTGACCTGCTGAACGCCATCATGGAATTTGAACTAGCAGGGGTAGTGCGCTATACACATTATTCTTTGATGGTGACTGGTCCTAACCGTATTCCAATTGTGGCTTTTTTCAAAGCACAGGCAAGTGAGTCTTTACTTCATGCCGAACAAGTGGGAGAAATTCTCACCGGTTTAGATGGGCATCCCTCCCTGAAAATTGCCCCAATGGAAGAAACCTACCAGCATAAAGTCAAGGATATCTTGGCAGAAAGCTTGTCTCATGAAAAAAAGGCATTGGATCTGTATAAAGATTTGCTCGAAACTGTCACCAATGCCAGTATTTATCTTGAAGAATTCGCTCGCGGCATGATTGGGCAAGAAGAGATGCATAATCTCGAACTGAAAAAGATGCTACGTGATTTTGGTTAATAGTTATTAGTCATTAATTATTGGCTAGGGATTAATGACAAAGATAGAAGTCTGAAGGAAGCGAAAAACCGGAGCGGATGTTTCCTCTGCTCTGGATTTTTCAATTTTGGGGTTGCGGCCATAAGAACTTTTCCTAAGGGAGACGCTTGCGCGTAGCTTGCTTCCCCGTTCGCGTAGCGCCCCATAGGGAAGGGGTACAGGGACAAAAGACAAAGGATAAAAGATGAATTTTAGTACTGCTCTACCTACTTTTGTAATAACACTTCGAGAAGGAGTGGAAGCTGCCCTTGTTGTTGGCATTGTCCTAGCTTTGCTAAAAAAGGCTAAACAATCCCGACTCAACTCTTGGGTATATGCTGGTGTCGGCGTTGGCATTGTCGTCAGTGCCTTAATCGGTGTGCTATTCAGTTGGATAATTCCAGTACTGGGAGCAGTGAATCCTCAATACACCTCTGTAGTTGAGCCAGGATTAGAAGGTGTGTTTAGTGTATTAGCGATCGCAATGCTCAGTTGGATGCTAATCTGGATGACCAAACAAGCCAGATTTATGAAAGCTACAGTTGAGGGAGCAGTTACACAAGCACTGACACAAAACTCAAATGCTGGTTGGGGTGTTTTTACTTTAATTTTAGTTGCCGTTGTCCGCGAAGGCTTTGAAACTGTTCTGTTTGTTGCTGCTAATTTTCAACAGGGATTAATGCCAGCATTGGGTGCTATTGCTGGTTTGGTAGCGGCATCTGCTATTGGGGTGCTGCTATTTAAATGGGGTGTCAAAATTAACATCCGCCAGTTTTTCCAGGTAATGGGTGTTTTATTAGTGTTGATTGTCGCTGGGTTGGTAGTTTCAGGCTTGAAACATTTTGACGACGCTGTAGCTAACCTTGCCCTTAGCAGTCGTGCCACAGAAAGCCTTTGTTTCTATTACGAACGTTTTACTAAAGTCCACTCCTGTATTTTGGGGCCAATAGTTTCAAATACTTCCACAATCTTGCCTGACGAACAGTTTCCTGGGATTATCCTCAAATCTTTATTTGGTTACACAGAGAATCTCTATCTTGTACAAGCAGTAGGATATCTGGCATTTTTACTTATCATTGGAGGACTGTATTTCCGCAGCCTTGGAGGTGCTTCTCCTGAAGGTAAAAAGAATATCCCTTCTGCTCAAAAATAAATTAGTTCTGCGAAAGATTAAAAGCACAGTCAATTTTATATTTTTTACCTCGTTCCCAGTCTCTGACTGGGAATGCCTATTGGGAGGCTACCGCCTCCCCTATTCATCATTCAAGGTAGAACCTGCAAATCAGATTTTAAATTATATTTATTGAGCTAAGTACAGTTTTGCATAAAATCGTAGGGTTTTTAAATGCAGAGTGACGCATTGGCATTGCAGAGGGACGCATTGGCATTGCAGAGGGACGCATTGGCATTGTAGAGGGACGCATTGGCATTGTAGAGGGATACATTGGCATTGCAGAGGGACGCATTGGCATTGTAGAGAGACGCATTGGCATTGTAGAGGAACGCATTGGCATTGTAGAGGGACGCATTGGCATTGCAGAGGGACGCATTGGCATTGCAGAGGGATACATTGGCATTGCCACTCGTCAATTTTAGATTTTGGACTTTCCTGCGGAACGCTACGCATAGCTTGCTTCCACGTTCGCGGAGCGTCTCGTAGAGAAGTGGTACGGCTACGCTCAGTCGAACGATTTTGGATTTCAAATTGAAGAATTATTCAAATAAAAACACGGTGGCTCTAAGTATTTTCTTCCAATCTAAAATCTAAAATTTAAAATCTAAAATTGATTGCCCCGTACCCTTGTGCTCAGGTCAGCACTGAGCGAACGCAAGAGCGTCTCTAAGAGTTGCCGAAGTGTCAATCCAAAATTGCTTGACCTTTGCTAATACGGAGAATATCCTTGAATCTTGAGTCATTCTTAAATAATTTACTACCAGTGATTACGATAACTTTTGTTTGATCAAGTTGAGAGATAATGTCAGCAAAAAGAGAAGAAACAACAACTCTTTTTGCTGATCCTTTAGGTAATTGCTGAGAATTTATCTTTTACGTCTCAGTAGGGTTTGTGACTTTTTTTAAGACTGCTGAGTGATTGCAGTCGTGCAAGCAGCTAAAACTATACTCATCTTTATAAAAAAATGCAGCAACACAAATAAAGCTTTGGCAGTCTTGAAAAAATAGGTTTTAAAACCCTTACTACTTAACTATATAATTCGATACACGTTGCCACAATTATCTGAATTGGGGTCGATGATTATTGTGTCCATCTACTGGTAGGTATGTCTAACCATCCCTTGAACGTTGCAAGATCAACATTATTTTGGCGGCGGCTATTCGCTGTTGTTTTCACTAGTAGTTCGTTGCTCCCCAACTTTGGAAGCGAACCAGCAAGGGCGCAAGTAACCCAATATTGTCAGTTATCATCAACGGCGGCGCAAGAAAAAGAAAACTTACGTTTGTCAGCCCTTAAAGGCAAGCAAGATGCTCAAACGCGCTACCAAAACATGGTACAAACACACGCACAGGATTTACATGAGTGCCGCGCTCAGACTTGGCCACAAATCCAAGCCGTCTGGTTGCGCTTGTATCCCTGTGACATTCAGCCAGGAATAATTGATCAAATTATGGATCGGGCTGTTAACCGTGGCTATAACCAAGTTTATTTAGAAGTATTTTACGACGGTCAGGTATTATTACCAGCAACAGCTAACCCGACGGTTTGGCCTTCTGTGATTCGCACTCCAGGGGCACAAAAAGTTGACTTACTCGCCACCGCAATAAAAAAAGGTCGGCAACGCGGTTTGAAGGTTTACGCCTGGATGTTTACCACAAATTTCGGCTATACTTATGCCCAGCGCCAAGATAGAGAACCAGCGATCGCTCGTAATGGCAAAGGTCAAACTAGCCTATATGTCGTAGATAACGGCTCTCAACTATTTATCGACCCCTACAACCTGCAAGCAAAACGCGACTACTACCAATTAGTACAACAAGTTTTGCGCCGTCGCCCAGATGGTTTGCTATTAGACTACGTGCGCTATCCCCGACAAGCAGGAAGTGATTCCATAGCCACTAAAGTTTCAGATTTATGGCTATTTAGTCCCGCAACCCAAGAAGCTTTATTTAAACGGGCACAAAATTACAAAGGGCTGGACTTAATTCGCCGCTTTTTGAGCAAGGGATACGTCACCAGCGGAGATGTAGCGGAAGTTGATAAACTTTATCCCCAGGAAGGGGAACCCCTCTGGCAAGGACGCCCTCTCCCATCAGCGCAAAAGTCAATCCTGTCTGCAACTGACAGACAACCAGTTTTACAATGGGAGTTGTGGCAGCTTGCTGTTGCCCACGCCATGCAGGGAATTCTAGATTTTGTCACTATAGCTAGTTACCCAGCAAAGCAACAAGGTATTCCCACAGGAGTGGTATTTTTCCCTAATGGTAACCAAACTGTAGGACAAGGGTATGATTCCCGTTTGCAACCTTGGGATCGGTTCCCTACTTCATTAGAGTGGCATCCTATGTCTTATGGGAATTGCGGTAATGTTAGTTGTATCGTGTCGCAAGTGCAGCGGGTTTTGAGTATGGCAAAACCGGGTACGCAGATAATCCCTGCTTTAGCTGGTGCGTGGGGAAAACCTGTCAGTAATCGTCCATCCTTAGAAGTGCAAATGCAGGCACTTCGCAAATACGCCCCCCAACTCAAGGGAGTTAGCCATTTTGCCTATTCTTGGCAATATCCTCAGAGTGATAGCGATCGCAAATTTTGTCGCACTCGCTAAATAGTAGAATTCAGGAGTCAGAATTCAGAAGGACAATTCCCCTCATCCCCCACTCATTAATTCTGAATTCTGTATTCTGTATTCTTCTTCAATTAACTTAAAGCCAAGTCCTGTGGTGTATTACAGTTAAACAGCATTTCTGGTTCTGCTAAGGGCAAAACTTCTACAGGATATTGCCGAAGCCACTGTTGAAACGATCGCCCCCCTCCATTGATAAACTCTAGGAGTTGTGGCAAACAGCGACGGCGATAGAAACCACACAGAGGTTCCCAGCCTTTAGGATGATCAGCCAAAGCTGCGATCGCATTATCCCCCACGCTATCAAGTCTAGTTACCCAATCTTGCAACACCTCAACCCGCAACCTCGGCAAATCGCAAGCTAGCAACAGCACCCATTCTGTTTGCACTTCGGCTAGTCCTTGGGAAAAACCAACTAAAGGCCCGTGGGCTAGAGATTCCTTAGATAAAGGTACTTCCCGAATAAACTGACAACCAGGCAAAAGCAAGTCTTGATAGCGTTCTGGCCAGGGAGTTACTACATAAACAGTATCAGCACAGCTTTGAGCAATACCACAAACTCGCTGCAACAATGGCACCCCTTGAATGGGAATCAAAGCTTTATCTTGACCCATGCGAGAACTTTTACCGCCTGCTAATACAATGGCGGTTAATTTGCTAGACGAGTCAATAGTCATTCGTCAAAAAAATAGAGGGTAAAAATATATCTTGCACTTGTGTGCATCACCCGCCAGCAATCTGAATCGCTGGCTTAATAGCCAAAGTCTATTGAAATGAACTGAAATTCTTGTTTATACCATTTCTACTTTAATAATGATACAAATACGTTGGTAAGGGCATGGCATTGCCATGCCCCTACAAGAAATCTATCTGTATCAGGGTTTTCGTGAATAGCTTGAGTCCTCTAAAAGAGGACTTAAGCTATTAGCCAGGGGTTTATAACCCCTAGTGGTTGAGGATCTCAATCAGAATATTGAGTATTTAATCCCTTCTTGAAAGCGATTTCACGCCCTCACCTGGCTTTGCTGGACTTGCTGCAATAAATGCTCTACACTTTCTGCTGGTGCAAGACACTTCAAACCTTGGCAAACTAACCCAACGCTTCCCTCTGGTATATCAGATGTTATAGCAAACACAGCCGCCGGCAAATATTTGGGGATCAAAGTGTTAATTTGCTCAGTTGTGCTGCGAATCAAGGTAGAATTACGATACCAATCCAAAGCTGTAAATAAACTGGGACAAGCTTGGGGAGACTGATCCATCACACTTCTAAAAGCTTTCAAACCAAGTTCTGCTAAATCCAAATAATCTAGATTATCGGTGAGTAAGGCCAGACGGACAAGGTTAGCGATCGCAATTCCATTCGCTGATGGTGTAGCATTATCAGCATAACTACGCTCTTTGACAATTAAATCTTGACTAGAATCACTAGATGTGTTATTATAACCACCTAATTCTCCACTCCAGAGAAATTCGTTGAATTCATCTTGGATAGCGATCGCATTTTCTAACCATTGTTTATGCTCAGGGTTGGAAGCTTGTAAATCCAGGAGAGCTTTAATAAAAAAGGCATAATCTTCAGACTGCGCTAAAACGGTCGGTTCTCCTTGATAGTTGAGTCGGTGGAAACGCCCATCGACAAACTGATTTTCCCAGATAAAATTCGCCGCTTGTGCTGCTAATTCCAGGTATAACGGTTGTTGGAACACCCCAGCAGCTTTAGCCAACCCAGAAATCATTAAGCCATTCCAGGCGACAATCATTTTCGTATCTGTCACCGAAGGAATGCGACCTGGCCAGTTAACGGTTTTTGCTTCCTGGTTATTACGAGCCGGGGGAAAAGTTTCTAGTGACTCAAGACTAACGCCATAGCGGGCTGTAAAAAGCTTGCTCAGTGCCGTTTCCAGCGTTGCACTCAGTTGCCCTAAATTGCTTCTTTGTAGGACATTACGTCCTTCAAAGTTACCGTTAGGGGTCACCGTAAACTGTTGTTGTAATTCCCTGAGTTCTTCAGGTGTTAACAGTTGTTGTAGTTCGCTGTAACTCCAGACATAAAAGGCTCCTTCTTCTGGTTCTACTGCCGTGGGTTCAGTGAAGCTGTCGGCATCTTGAGCAGCATAGAAGTAACCTTCAGGCGCGGTCATTTCTCGCTTCAGCCATTGTACAGTACCAGCAACCGCCCTTTCAAAAGCTGGTTCTTGTATTCCTGCACTCCACAAAGAAGCCAGATACTCCATAATCTGTCCATTGTCGTAGAGCATCTTTTCAAAGTGGGGTACTGTCCAAGTAGGGTCAACAGTATAGCGATGAAAACCACCACCCACATGGTCATAAATGCCTCCCAGCGCTAAGTTTAGTCCCCGCTGGGTAGAAACTTGGTTGCCGTCATATTGAGATTCAAAATTAAATCGAGTTCCCCGCAATGCTAATTCTGTATAGGGAATCATCGGAAAGCTATTGCCAGATTGCCTAGTAGTAATTACACCTGTGCTGGTTTCCCAACCTTGACGGAGTAATTCCCGGTCTTCAAGCTCGGTTGTTGTACCGGATTGTAACACCGCAGACGTGAGCAAAGACTCAATAATTAGGGCTTTGCGTTGCTGTAAGTCTTCTTTTTCTGTATCATAATAACGGCGAAGCGATTGCAACACCTGCAAAAATCCAGGACGACCATAGCGCGGGTCTACAGGGAAATAAGTACCAGCGTAAAACGGCACTAAATCTTCTGGGGAAAGAAAAATATTCAAAGGCCAACCCCCTTGACCGCTCATCATCTGCAAAGCCTGCATATAGATGCTATCGAGGTCAGGTCTTTCTTCCCTGTCTACTTTGATCGGAAGATAATTAGCATTCATGTACTGGGCGATCGCAGTATCAGAAAAAGCCTCGCCTTCCATAACAGTACACCAGTGGCAACTAGAGTAGCCAATGGAGAGAAAAATCGGTTTATTTTGCGCCCTTGCAGTTGCAAGTGCTTCGTCACACCAAGACCACCAATCAATCGGGTTTTCGGCGTGTTTGCGGAGATAGAGGCTCTTAGCTTCAGCAAGGCGATTAGTCATGATCAAATAGCAAGTAAGTTGCCTTCTTTGCTCAGTCTAGCCTGTTCCCAGGAATGTTAGCCCTTGAGTAACAGGTAGTAGTGCATGTCTTTGATATCGCCGACACCTGTACAATTTGTGAAACATTCTTACTGAAAAGGTCGCAATAGCAAGCTAACAATATTTGGTGGCGTTTCTGGCATAGGTGATGCTGTCTTTGTCTGAATCAGAGTATTTGGGCTAAGTCCTACTATCAGGTGGAGCAAGAAGGTGATGATGGCGGCTTGTACAAGTTTTTCCAGCATGGCACGTCTCTCTCTGTGTGGATAGCATTTCAAGTAAGACTGGTTATTCTAAATACACCTCGTACTACCGATTTACCGAATTTAACAAAAATAACTTAATAATTGCTGAGGTAAATCCTAAGAAAATGTTTAAAATTTTACTGGATATTTAACATAATTCCTTAAGCAAGTCGGATTTCGGTTATCGGTTTAATTACCACATCACCAAGGTAGTCCAGCAAAAGCCGAAATATGAGGTTGGCGATAATTGGAGTTTTTTGATTTATTTTTCCCTAAATGGAGATATTCTCTTAGACACCTTTTGCCGCTAAAAAGTGCCCTTGGGGGTTAAATCTATAAGATAAGCACCTTTTGCCCTCTTTTTGGGTAAAGAAAAACGAGAAAGGTTTAATTTATCTGCCTGGGAACAGTAGAGATAAACCCCAGTTTCGTGCCGTCACCGATAAAATGTATTTAAAGTAGCCACAAACACGCTTCCATGATTCCTATCGTTATTGAACAATCGGGTCGAGGTGAACGCGCCTTTGACATCTACTCACGGCTGTTGCGTGAGCGCATCATCTTTTTGGGACAACAAGTTGACAACAGCATTGCTAACTTGATTGTTGCCCAACTGCTGTATTTGGATGCTGAAGACCCGGAGAAAGATATTTATATGTATATCAATTCTCCCGGTGGTTCGGTGACGGCTGGCATGGGCATTTTTGACACTATGAAACACATTCGTCCTGATGTCTGTACAATTTGTACCGGATTGGCGGCGAGTATGGGCGCTTTCCTCCTCAGCGGTGGTGCTAAGGGTAAGCGAATGAGTTTACCCCATTCTCGGATTATGATTCATCAACCTCTAGGTGGCGCTCAAGGACAGGCGACTGATATTGAAATTCAGGCGCGGGAGATTCTATACCACAAGCAGCGGCTAAACAACTATTTAGCTGAACATACAGGTCAACCAATTGAGCGGATTGCTGAAGATACTGAACGTGACTTCTTCATGTCACCAGAGGAAGCCAGGGAATATGGCTTGATTGACCAAGTTATTGACCGTCACGCCGCCGGTAGCCGTCCAGCAGTTGCTGTTCTTAATTAATAGTCACGATTTGCAAATGGTGATTTACCACTTTTAATTCCCTTAAACCCGAAAATAACCCCTCTTCAGTTATGAAGAGGGGTTATTTGACTTCAAAACCTGATTTAGAAGTTCAAAACTCGATTTAGAAGTTCAAAACTCGATTTAGAAGTTCAAAACTCGATTTAGAAGTTCAAAACTCGATTTAGAAGTTCAAAACTTAGATTTAGAAGTTCAAAACTCGATTTAGAAGTTCAAAACTCGATTTAGAAGTTCAAAACTCGATTTAGAAGTTCAAAACTTGATTTAGAAGTTGGAAATCAAAATCCTACTATTGGGTCTGGCTGAAATTGCAGGTATTGGAGGAATTCGTGCAATTCCTCATCGGTCAGCAAAAAACGCGATCGCTTCCCATAAGTTTTTTCTAAGATGTTCCCGTCGCTGTTCTGATGTCCAGCCTAGCCGCTGCATTTTGACATCTGTTTGAGCAATTACATCAGATAAATCCACGGGTTCTATAGCTTCATTAGTATTTCAATAGCCTATGTCTTTTCTGATTGACCCTTACCAATTACAAAAGACAAATGACTATTGACTAATCAAAATCCCGCTAATGGGTCTGGCTGAGATTGGAGGTATTTGAGGAATCCGTGCAATTCTTCTTCAGTTAGCAAAGTCCGCCCTCGCTTGCCGTAGGTATCAATTAGATGCTCGCGTCCCTGTTCTGGTGTCCAGCCTAAACGCTGAAGTTCGACATCTGTTTTAGCAATTACATCCGATAAATCCACAGGTTCAGCTTTCTTCTTTCTCTTTCCTGTCACTGACGGGGTGGCGACATCCTCTTGAGGGCTATAACTCCGAGGTGTAAATGGTGTGACATTATTGACAGAAATTGCTGGAAAGGTCTGATTTTCCACCTGGTTATCAAAAGTTATTTCCAAGTTTTCAACTGGAGGATCAAATTCTAGCTCCCGGTTGGCAGTCACAGGAAAGTTTTGACCTAAATCCTGGTTATAGGTATCGTTTGATAGGGGCGCAGCATCGCTGTAGCCGTACTGTTCGTTACTGCTTGTTACTACTTCTGGTTTGATATTGCGGACTCTAGAAGGCGGGATAGATATTTCTTTGTCGCTGACCATTGACCACTGACTACTAACAAAATCCTCATCTTTTGCAGAAGAATAGGCAGCAGCCTCATTCAATCCATCTTTGGTGTTCAAGGAAGGGTTTAGCTGCGCTGGGGAAATTGGATTTGAGGTAAATGCCACTGATTCGGGTGGCGCATTTGTAATACCCAAAACTATCAGCGCCCTCGTTCTGGCTTGGTCTTCTGCTGCTTCTACTGTTTCTGCTGCTGCCATACCCGTAGCACGGGTTACGCCTTCAATTTGCACGCTTGCCCGGACAATATATTTTCCTTGAAAAATTTGCACTAATTCAGAAATAAGACTGCCCTTGGGATACAAGCTCTGGAATTGAGCCAACATAATACTGCTACCAATCTAAATCTTTTTAATAACGGGGTCGATACTGCCTGTATGCTCAAGCAATGTAAACTACCCTTACTTTAATTTACATCCACTCGATACTCAGGATGCCTATCAATAATATCGCGTGCGAGTAGCATTGAAAGCAAAATGTCTGCTAACGACTGATTGCTGTGATCACAATAAAATTTTTACCTTTTTCAATCCCTCATTCTGAGTGAAAATTCCGGCTTTGAGCGATCAAGGTGATATTTTCGCTTTATCTCGTGTCCTAATTGTAGCAGTAGCTCTTTTTTGACGAAATTTTTGACTAGTGCTAACTTACCTCGGTAGTCTTGTCTACAATGCTATACTGATAACCCAACTCGATATCTAGAACTATTTTCTGGAAGTGCGCTCTAAATCTACAATAATGAAGATAAGGTTCGCCCTCACTGCTAATTAAGCTGATTACCTAATTGTTACCGATTCTACATGTGGGAAAATTGGGTTCATCGGCAGTTCCTCCTAGTTCAAATCAGAGTCTAATGGCGTAAAATTACCTTCACTCTAGACAATCAAACACCTGTAGTTTCCCCTGCATAGCGCTTTTGGGCAGTATGGATTCTCTAAACCCAGCTTCTCAAAAACCCGTCGCGTAATTATTGAGCGGGGCTAAATCTTAATCAGGCGTGCAATCTTAAGTTTGGTTAGGTGAAGAGACTTGAACGCAGGCGAACTCTGAGAGCATTGTGCAGTGAGAAGTTCGTAGACGCCCAGAGTTGTCCGTGGGTAGGCTTCCTTTGCTCGCAACTGCGGGAGTAGTTTCTTGCAAGGCTGGGTTGGGCTTCCTTTCCTTAGAACTTAGGAAGCTTTGCCTCAGGGCAATTCGTTTCCAGCTTGTTTCTGTAAGCCGTGAGGGTATACAGAAAAGAACCAGATTAAACAAAAAATGATGTTTTGACCAAAGGTCGGTTCACTGCATGGAATTTTCAATCGCTACACTCCTTGCCAATTTCACTGATGATAAATTGGTAGCTCGTAAGGTTTTAGAAAAGAAACTTGGCTGTGAAGATGAAAAAAGCTTACAAAAACTTCACATTGCTTTAGATGTTCTCGAAAAAATCGGTATTTTAGTAAAAGAACGGGGTAAGTATCGCCGTGTCTCAGAAGAGGGAATAATCGAGGCAAAACTTCGTTGTTCTAGTAAAGGCTTTTGCTTTGCTATTCAAGATGTGGAAGGATCTGAGGATATTTACATCCGCGAAAGTCATCTGAGTAATGCTTGGAATGGCGATCGCGTTTTGGTAAGAGTTCTCAAAGAAGGCAGTCGCCGTCGCTCTCCTGAAGGGGAGGTGAAGCTGATTCTAGAACGTTCTAACCACACATTACTGGCACGAATTAAGCAGGTGGATAGCGGTTTCCGGGCTGTGCCTTTAGATGATCGATTGCTGTTTGAACTAAAGATCCAACCTAATGAGGCGAAGTTGGAAGAAGCGATCGATCACCTTGTTCATGTGGAAGTCTTGCGTTACCCGTTAGCACAATATCCCCCACTAGGTCGAGTGGTGCAAATCCTCGGCAGCGATGCCGAAGCTGCTGCTGATATAGATTTGGTAACATGCAAACACGACCTTTCCCGCACTTTCCCGGATAATGTGCTAGATGCAGCCGCCAAGTTGCCCAAAAAGCTGCTCAAAGCAGACCTGAAAAATCGGCTGGATTTGCGTAATTTGTTTACTCTCACCATTGAAGGGCTAAATGGCGACACCAAAATTATAGAAAACGCTTTTAGTTTAGAAAAAAACTTAGCCGGAAATTGGCTTTTGGGCGTTCATATCACGGATGTTTGTCACTATGTCCAACCTGACGAAGCCCTAGATAGAGAAGCACTCAAACGGGGCAAATCAGTGTATCTAGGAGAATTAGTGCTGCCAATTTTGCCACCAGCTGTGGCTGAACGCTGTTCTTTAGTACCTGGGAGCGATCGCTTAACCATCTCTTTTTTAATTACAATTGATCCCCAATCAGGCCAAGTGTTGGAGTGGGAAATTCAACCCAGTGTAATCAATATAGAAACAGCACTGAGTACAAAACAAGCCCAGGCAATTCTTACAGGTGAAGCTGAAGATCAATCTCCACAGGTTTCTCAGATCCTGCAAGACCTCCAAGCCTTGCAAACAGCGGTGAAACAGATAAGGTTGACTCGTGGCAGCCTCCAGTTGAATCTGCCACCCAGCCAAAACGCCTACTATGATGAGGGGATTCTCGGCACTGTGGTGGTGAATGATTTACCAGTGCGATCGCTACTCACGGAGTTGGTACTGTTAGTTAATCAACTGGTTGCAACTCACTTAAATGCCCTTGGTGTTCCGGCTATCTGGCGAGTCCAAGGCACACCCGATGTCGAAGATGTCCAGGAAATGCTGAAATTGGCAGTCAATTTAGGCGTTGACCTAACACTAGATCCAGAAGTCGATATCCAACCCTTAGATTATCAACATTTGACCACAGCTTTTGCTGAATCTCCCTCTGAGCAAGTTCTTACTTACTTATTGCAAGATACCCTCAAGCCATCTGCATACAGCACCACCAAAGGATCTCACTTTGGTCTGGCACTACCGCAATATATCCACTTTAGTGCCCCTTTGCGGCGTTACCCAGATTTGCTCATGCAGAGAGTGTATTACACGCTACTCGAAAACGGACGCGATCGCCGCAATACCCGTGTTAGAGAACGCGTTAACCTCCGCCACTCCGTAAGCCATGAGGAAATTAACTGGAACGTTTTACCCCCAGAATTGCAACAAGAACTGCAAAGCGATTTAACTAGGGTAATTGTCCAAATCAACGACCGAGAAAAAGAAGTCCAAGAAGCTGAAGCCGATTTAGCCGGACTGCAAAAAGCCCAACTGATGAAGCAGCGAATCGGTCAGGTGTTTCAAGGCGTAATTACTGGTGTTCAATCCTACGGTTTCTTTGTAGAAATTGAAGTCCCAGCAGCCGAGGTAGAGTCCAGCAGTAATCCTGGTGTGCCTTTGAGGGTAGAAGGATTAGTACACGTCAGTTCTCTCAAAGACGATTGGTATGAATATCGTGCTAGACAACAGGCACTGTTTGGTCGCAAAAATCGCGCTTCCTATAGATTAGGCGATCGCGTCGCCGTGCAAGTTAAGAGTGTCGATTACTACCGTCAGCAAATTGATTTGGTAACAGTCGGCAGCGATGGTGTAGCCAAAGGTTTAACTGGCAATGGTTCCAATGACGATCTTTCAGACCTCTACTTACCAAATGACATTGAGCCTGATGACCTAGACCCTTACTCTGAAGATGAGTAAAATCAACTAAAATTTACGTGTCAAACAACACTAATCCTCTAATTTTAGGCGTATCGGGCGCATCTGGTCTGATTTACGCTGTTCGCGCAATCAAATTTTTGCTAGAAGCGGATTACAGCATTGAATTGGTTGCCTCTAAATCTACTTACATGGTTTGGCAGTCAGAACAGGAAATTCGGATGCCACCAGAACCAACCGCGCAAGAACAATTCTGGCGAGAGCAAGCTGGAGTTTCACTTTCGGGTAAACTCCGCTGCCATCCTTGGGGTGATGTTGGAGCCGGGATTGCCAGTGGTTCCTTTGCCACTCTAGGGATGATAATTATTCCATGCAGCATGAGCACAGTGGCAAAGCTAGCGGTTGGCTTAAGTTCCGATTTACTAGAACGGGCAGCGGATGTCCAACTCAAAGAAGGACGAAAGCTGGTCATTGTGCCTCGGGAAACGCCTTTTAGCCTCATCCACCTGCGTAACTTAACCTCTCTAGCAGAAGTTGGAGTGAGAATTGTCCCCGCTATTCCCGCCTGGTATCATAATCCCCAAACCATCGAGGATTTAGTTGATTTTGTAGTTGCCCGGGCTTTAGATCAACTAGATATTGACTGCATCCCAATTCAGCGGTGGCAAGGTCGTCGCTAATGCCCTCATCGGAAATTTCATAATAGTCCTAAAAGGGCAAGCGAATTAAGCGCGGTTTATATAAAACTTCCATTGGCAGGATAATTAACGCCGATACCAATGGAAGTATAAATATGGGTCGCATAATACCTAAAGCTGATGAAGGGATAGTGGGATTGCTATTTATCCCAGTAGTTTTAGCAATTTGGTCTAAGATTACAAACGTAGTTGTCTAGTGTTGACAATATGAGGATAACTTTTTAGAAATTTCTTTGTCCGAGCGGTAATGATAGAGATGGATCATAGTGTCAGTAATCAGTAAATAGTAATTAATGAAGAATATGGGACTTAAACAAGAACTCTCTGAAACTCTTGTTCCTTAGCGTCTTTTGCGTCCTTTGCGGTAGCCTGCGGCAAGCCGCTCCGCGTCTACGTTTTTTGATGATTTTGTATAAGTCCTAGAATAATCAGAATGATAACCGACAACTGATAACTGACAACTAACCACTGACAACTGACAAAATTGCTATGGCTGTAATTCGCTTAATTCTATTGGTCGCGGTACTGGGAGTACTAACGCTGTTGTTAGTCCAAAATTGGTCACCTCCCCTATCGCTAGTATTTTTGGGCGTGCGAACTCAACCATTACCACTAGCGATATGGATTTTGTTCAGTACTGCCACTGGTGCTTTCACATCTATATTGATTGCTACCTTGTTTAAATTATCCAATTATTTTATGGGAGGACAACGCCAAACTCCAGACCGCCGAAGCGCAACTTCGCCTCGTGCTAAGGCAACCCAAAGAGAAGAACCGACATCTCGCCCTGTCAGTCCTCCACCACCAGCTAGTAAAAAAGAACAGCCTACTAGTGATGTATTTGATGATTGGGAAACAAATGGCACTAAAGATGATGATTGGAACTTTGATGAAAAGTCAGAGAAAGCGCCTACCCCTAATCCTCAAGCTCAACAGCCTAGAGACTCTAAAACCTACGAACGTCAATCAGAAGCCAAAAGCAGTTCTCAGTCTGGTTCAGTTTACTCCTACAGCTACAGTGAGCCAAAAAATACAGCTGCGGGAAAAACTGAATCAATTTACGATGCTGATTACCGGGTAATTATCCCCCCTTATCAGCCACCGACTACCAATCAAGCCGATGATGATGATTGGGAATTTTTTGATGATGATGATGATTTTGAGGATGATGATAAGCGCTCCCGTCGATGAAATGTAGCAGGCTACGTCTCTACTTGATGCCACACCGCTCTCTAGACTCCTGCTTGACCTTACCAATCATGGCAGCTTCCTGTAAAGTCATGAAAGCATTTAAATCTTCCAAGTCATATCGGCTAGTCAACAGTTGTCGGAGTTGATTTTCAGCTTCTACTGTCAAATAGCCAGTTGCTAAAGCTTTCTGTACAACGTCACGAATTCGAGTCATAGTTGACACCTCATTCATACTATATTTATTCATTCAGGCTTATTGGGGTGAAATATGCAGTAGTCTTTGTACCAAAACTTCAACTTCTTTGCAAAGCTTTTTTAGACGATCGCGGTAAATAAGTCATCATTTACACCTTTATCAGGAACATTTAATTGAGTAAGGCTTGTTATAACTGAACTTTTAGAATAAATAATTTGTGCTATTTGGAACACAGTATTAAGTACACTTAATAATTACACACCAGAGTCAAAGTCTCGATTATTTAGATAGACAGGAATTGTTTGAATAAAGTTTCAAACAAGGTATATTATTTTTTTCGTTAAGTATAGTGAGCGCCATGCAGCAATTATCAAGTTACTTCAGGAAGGTTACTACATTCCTGAGAAATTCATCGTTTATTATTTATGGTAATTTCACAGAAGAATCGTTAATCTATTGCAGAAGTTACTTTAAATACATTAATAACGGTAATCACGGCAGTTGAGCCATCTTAAATAGAAGATGAATTTGTAGAATTTAAAAACAATTGGAAATTAGAAAAGTTATACGTAAATTTGGTATTTACAAAGGAAAAAGCCTTGACACCCGTTGAAAATAAATTTATCAGAGGTTTACTTTGTGGTTGTAGTCCTGCGGAAAATTGTGTTGGCGTAGCCCAACCCAGACATCGCTTGAATACGCAGGTATGAGTCGTTGAGTTTATAATTGGAAACTATGACTCAGCACGGGCTAAACCCTAGCTATCCGCTAACAGAACTCATAATTGGAGCGAAGCAACTGGTGAGCAGCTTATTACAAGGAGTTAACCTGTACTTAATTGGGATCATGGGCGTTGGTAAGACGACAGTAGGGCGCTTACTGGCAAAGGAACTGGGTTATGGGTTTGTAGATACCGATAATGTCATTGCCCAAGCAACAGGTAAATCTATCAATCAGTTATTTGCACAAGTTGGTGAAGCAGGGTTTCGCCAGTTAGAAAGCGACGTACTTTCACAAGTTTGTGCTTTTACAAAGTTGACTATAGCAACTGGTGGGGGCATTGTACTGCGGCGAGAAAATTGGGGCTACTTGCACCACGGTTTGATAGTTTGGCTAGATGCGCCGGTGGAGCTAATTTACAGCCGTTTAGCTGAGGATAGTACAAGACCACTGCTGCAAGATATTGATCCTAAAGGGAAATTGCGATCGCTCCTCGAACAACGAACACCACTTTACTCTCAAGCCGATTTGCACATCATTGAGCGAGAGGGAGATACATCCGAAGACGTTGCCAAGCGAGTACTTGAGGCAATTCCTAGCGTTCTCAAAACACAAGTTTCTCATTAGGAAGACTCAATTTACCAAATTTTGACCATCCGTAGGATAAACCCTGGTAATTCTGGATTACCACTAACTGCTTCCGGATTTTCCAAAATTTCAAGTTCTCGATTAGTCCGGTAAATGTAGACTTTTCGATTCTGCCGATCAATTAACCAGCCTAATGATGCACCGTTATCGATGTACTCCTGCATTTTGTCTTGTAATTTGATCAGGCGGTCGCTCAAGGAACGTAACTCAATCACAAAGCTGGGACAAATTGGTGCAAATGAGGCTTTTTGTGCATCTGTTAAGGCGTTCCAGCGCTCCAGTTCAATCCAAGAAGCATCAGGGGAACGCATCGCTCCATTGGGTAGCGTAAAACCTGTACTGGAGTCAAAGCCTATGCCAGTGCCATCTTGTTCAGTCCAATAACCAAGCTGTGCAGCAATGTTAAAGTTACGGTTGCCCGTATCTGAAAAAGCTGGTGGCATAATGATGACTTCCCCATTGGCAGTGCGCTCGATTCGCAAATCTCCATTGGCTTGGCAAAATTCGTAGAACTGCTCATTTGTCATCTGCACAAGGGAGGGGAAATTTACCGTTAGGGGTGTGCTTTCAGTTTGAATTAGCAGCGTGGTCATTTTCATTCCCTAGCTTCAGCCGAATGATTTTAATTCTAGAGGCTTGAAGGAGCGATCGCCTAATACCTGTTATTCGCTCAAGGGAGCTAACTTAACCAATGTTGATCTGAGCCAATCCGAAATTTACCTCCCTGGTGGGATCGAGAACCCAAGGATTGAGGGAGCTATTTTCTGTAACACTACTTTGCCCGATGGAACGAAGCTTTTTAACTTCTTCTAAATGGCATTGCACGAGATGCCAACTAGACATTAAAAGCACGTTCCGATATCACCCTTTTCAACTTTGGCTTATGCAGTCTTGGTTACTCTTAACTCGGCATTAGTTGCCATTAGTGTTGTACTCGATGGGTGTACGTGGTGAAGAATTTGGCATCAAAGATTGTGACTAGTTACAAAGTCTTCTACACTGACTGAAATAGGTTTTAACTCTCTCTGTTAGGCTCCTCATGACGGTCAACGATTCGGAATACATCAGGCAAGCTGAAGCCACTCGTGTGCGTGTACTAAGCGAAGCACTACCTTATATTCAACAATTCGCCGGTCGCACTGTTGTTGTCAAATATGGTGGCGCAGCCATGAAAGACAGCACACTCAAACACAAAGTTATGCGCGACATTGTATTCTTATCCTGCGTGGGCTTGCGTCCGATTGTAGTCCACGGCGGTGGCCCAGAAATTAACAGTTGGTTAGATAAGCTGGGAATAGAACCACAATTTAAGAATGGTCTGCGAGTCACTGATGCCGCCACAATGGATGTGGTGGAAATGGTTTTAGTTGGTCGAGTTAATAAAGAAATTGTCTCCCTGATTAACCAAGCTGGTGGATTAGCTGTAGGACTTTGCGGTAAAGACGGTAATTTATTTACAGCCCGTTCCCAAGGTCAAGAAGGCATCGGTTTTGTGGGGGAAGTCAGCAATGTGAATATCAAGATTTTGGACACCCTCGCTAGCAATGGTTATATTCCGGTAGTGTCCAGCGTCGCCGCAGACGAGACAGGGCAAGCTTATAACATTAACGCCGATACTGTAGCTGGAGAAATCGCTGCTGCACTAGGAGCAGAAAAGTTAATTTTACTTACTGACACCAGTGGAATTTTAAAAGATTACAAAGACCAATCTACTTTGATTCCAAAAGTAGATATTCGTGAAGCCCGCGAGTTGATTGTCAATGGTATAGTCAGCGGTGGGATGATTCCTAAAGTGAATTGCTGTGTGCGATCGCTTGCTCAAGGAGTCCGTGCAGCACATATCATCGATGGTCGCATTCCCCACGCCCTATTACTAGAAATCTTTACTGATGTTGGGATTGGGACGATGATTCTCGGTTCGCAGTTTACATCGTAGAGGAAGAGGAGCAGGGGAGAATGATTTGTAACTGTAATTTTGTGTAAATTAAAATTCATTTTTTGCTCGCAGGCAAGTCTTTGATACTCGTAGACGAGTCTTTGATACTCGTGAGCAAGTCTTTAATACTCTACCTCCCCTGCTCCCTCTGCTCCCCCTGCCTCCCCTGCCCCCTGCTCCCTGCTCCCCCACTTCCCTAGCGGGGATAGGTAATAATAACCCGCGATCGCCCACTGCTAAATGGTGTACGATGCCATGAATTATTTATAATCACCGGATTAACTACAGTTGAGTCTCAAATTGTCGGATTAATCAAAGTTGGATTAATTAGGGTGGAATTATCTCACGTTCTGCCTTACCTGGGAAAGTAAGAATCGGGCTGCCTTACCTGGGGAAAGTAAGAATCGGGCTGCCTTACCTGGGGAAAGTAAGAATCGGGCTGCCTTACCTGGGGAAAGTAAGAATCAGGCTGCCTTACCTGGGGAAAGTAAGAATCAGGCTGCCTTACCTGGGGAAAGTAAGAATCGGGCTGCCTTACCTGGGGATAATAAGAATCAGGCTGCCTTACATGGGGATAATAAAAATCGGGCTGCCTTACATGGGGATAATAAGAATCGGGGTAATTATTGCGTTGTGGCATTAGTCCCGTTGCTGGGTCTACAGGCATAGGTGTGGGAATCGGACTACCATAAATAAAGGAACCGACAGCAGGCGATTGCCTGACTCCATAACCACCATCAATCACTCTCACACGCTGGGCAGAAGCTGGAGCAATGCTTACACCCATAACTGCTAAAGTCATGCCTGCTAAGAGCCAATTCAGTTGTGAATGCTTGATTTTCAACATATTTTGCTCACCTGTATTTGATACCGGAATTTTTAATCAGAAAATAGTCACAGCTACTTAGTTAAAATTTTAGAAGTTTATCCACTTTCAGATTGCCAGCTTTTGAAAAGATTCCAAAAAGATTGCTGGCATTGGCAAAATTAAAACAGTGCTGATTTTTTATAGAAGACGTGAGTGCAGAAAGTTTAGAAATTGCTAAAACCCGCTACCAGACGGGGAAAGTTGCCTTTGAAAATGGGCAATACCGCGAAGCCGTAGAAAATTTAGAAAAGGCCAGCGCCCTGTTAGCTGGTAATTCTCGCCTTGGGGGCGAAGTAGAAATTCATCTAGTGACAGCTTATGAAGCGGCTGGACGCACGGATGATGCGATCGCTCTTTGCGAAAGACTCAAACGCCATCCCTTTTTTGAAATCAGCAAACAAGCGCGACAGATGCTTTACATCTTAAAAGCACCAAAGCTGAAAAGACCGAGCGAATGGATGACTCAAATCCCCGATTTGGGCACATTACCCGATAATGAACTCAAAATTTCTATTGCTGCTAAACCTACTAAATCTTCTGTGCAGCAGAAGCCTAAACCTACGGAGCCAGAATTTGTTGACCTCAGTCAGGTCAATACCAGAGATAATCGCTTTATCTGGGTGGCGCTAATTGCCATTGGTTTAACCATCTCGTACTTGGTTTGGTTGAGTTTTTCAGGAACCCCTGGCTAATAACAATTTTGGATTTTGGATTTTAGATTTTGGATTAAAATTCTTTACCAAAATGGTGTTCCAGGAATCTCAAACCATACGAACAAGTCAAGATTGGTTAAAAACTTTGACTTTTGGGGAGACTTATAGTTATGAATTCTTCAATTTTCGGGAAGATTTTCTTGTGGTTAATCAGACCATTTAGTTTTGTGTTGGCAAAGATGAAATTTCTCTTAGCACTAAATGGTCGAAATCGAATCAACCGCGTTTTTCGCATCCGAAATCCTATTCTGTGGCTAGTGCTATTAACATCCCTGCTACTGTCTGGCTGTGTGAAATACGATGTGGGGCTTAACTTTGACAACTCAAATAGTGGTGAACTAGTACAGCATATTAAGTTGGGAGAACGGCTAACCAGTTTTAGTGGCGATTATGTATATGAATGGTTAAATACCATAGAGCGCCGCGCCCGTAAACTTGAGGGTAAAGCACAGCGAGTTTCCACTGAAGAAATCATCGTCACAATTCCTTTTAGCAGTGGTAGGGAATTGCAAGAGAAGTTCAACCAATTTTTTAACTCCCGTGTTAATCAATCATCTGAGTCTGTGCAGAGTAAATCTGACTCAGAACTGCCGAAAATTGAATCAAACGTCCTCTTGGAGGAGAACAATTTTTTACTTTTAGTCCGAAATCGGTTGATTTACGATTTGGATTTGCGATCACTATCTCTAATTGCCAGCAAAGGTAACGTCTTGGCTAATGCTGGTTCAATTCTCGACTTGGAATTTAGTTTGAAGACTCCTTGGGGGGCCAAAAATATTCAACTAACTAAAACTGCGATTGAGCCGAAAAAGAATGGCAATCAACTGGTGTGGAAACTCCAACCTGGTGAGTTAAATCACATAGAAACTGTTTTCTGGCTTCCCAGCCCCCTTGGTATTGGGGCGTTGTTAATTACCCTGTTCGTCTGGGGAGGATTGTACTTGAGATACAATTTCATGCCAGATCCCAGAATGCAGTTTCCTGCTAAAGCAACAGCGATCCAGGAACAGTAGACTATTCATCTGTTTAATATTGTCAGCGAAGCCGATGGAGAATGCATCGGCTTTTTTACATTTTCCCAGCTTTTTGTAAAGTGGACTTCATAATTTGCGTAATCTGGTGCGGAAGTACACAAGACAAGAGCCTCGAAAAAGCTGGTATTCAAAAACTTTCTCAGTTTGACATGGAAGAATTTTCGGTGTGGATGGAACGTTCCCTTTGAATATTGCTATGTTCTCGTTGTTCGCTGCCATACCAGCGTTCAGCTAGTGCATTGAGTTGATGAAGCACATCAATTAATTCTTGACCACGTTCTGTCAGACCGTAAGTTACTTGTGGTGGAACAGTTGGTTCATAGTGGCGATAAATAATTTCTGCTGCCTCAAGCATTCTCAGTCTTTCCGTCAGAACTTTGGTGGAGATGCCCTCGACTAGATGCTTCAATGCACCAAAGCGAGTAGGCCCACGATTACACAACACCCACAGTATATACATTGTCCAGGTTCCTGATAGTAAGGACATCAGAATATTGACTGGGCAAGCATCAGGATTTTTAGAGACAGACATCGATAAGTTAGCCAAAATTGTCCAACAGTTACTTTATAGTAACTACTTTACTTTAGTAACTAGTTACTTTTAGTATCTGATGTTATGCTTTGAAATTTAGACTCAAAAAGTAAAAGCAGTAAATCCTAGCTAATCAGGAGATATTTCGTGGTAAACATTTTACATATTGATTCCAGCCCCCGTGCTGAACGATCGCACTCAAGAGAACTATCTAAGGAATTCGTCAGTCGTTGGAGGGCGGCGCATCCTGAAGATGCGATCGCTTATCGAGATTTAGGGCATTACCCAGTTCCTCACGTTGATGAACCTTGGATTGCAGCTGCATTTTCACCACCAGAAACCCATACCCCAGAGTTAACTGAGGCAATTAGGATTTCTGACGAGTTAATAGATGAATTTTTCGCTGCTGATCGCTACGTCTTTGGAGTGCCAATGTATAACTTTAATATACCTTCCACTTTCAAGGCTTACATTGACCAAATCGTTCGGATTAACCGGACTTTTGCTTTAAATGATCAAGGTTTTAGAGGATTAGTCGAGGGTAAAAAGGCAGTTATCATTACAGCTAGCGGCGCTGACTATAGTGCAGCATCCCCTGCTGCTGCCTATAACTTCCAAGAACCATACCTGCGGGCGATTTTCGGGTTTATTGGGGTTACAGACATTCAATTTATTAACGCTCATAGCATGAACAATAGTGATGATGTCCGTACCCAATCTCTATCAGAAGCACGGGCAGCAATTCAAGATGCGATCGCCCAGTGGTAAGCAGGATAACTGGGAAAGGGAGCTTCGGGAGCAGGGGAAGTATAATTCTCCATTGTCTCCCTCATCCCCCTCATCCCCTCAAGGTGACAACCGCTTAATATTCCAAGTGCCATTATCTAAACGGCTATAGAGTAAGCGATCGTGCAGACGACTGGGGCGGCCTTGCCAAAACTCAATTTCTGTGGGGATCACTCGTAAGCCTCCCCAATGAGGCGGTCGGGGAATCTCCTGATTTTCATATTTGCTCTTAAACTCCTGCAAGCGTCGCTCCAGAACTTCTCGGCTTTCTATCGCCTCGCTTTGATTAGATATCCACGCACCCAGGCGACTGTTGGCAGGGCGACTGTCAAAATACTGGTCAGACTCAGTTTCGGAAACTTTCTCCACATACCCCGAAATTCGGACTTGACGTTCCAGTTCTGCCCACCAAAAGACTAAAGCCGCCTGGGGATTTTCTGCCAGTTCTTGTCCTTTGTGACTGTTGTAGTTGGTGAATAAGACAAAACCCCGTTCATCAAAATCCTTGAGCAGCACCATTCTGGCCGAGGGCTTACCGTTTGGGGTAGCGGTAGCAATGGTCATCGCATTGGGTTCAGGAAGTTGTCCAGCTAGAGCCTGATCGAACCATTTTTTAAATTGGATAAAAGGATTGAGGTCTACTTCGAGTTCGCTTAAACCTTCCAAGGTGTAATCCTTGCGAAGGTCGGCTACGGTTTTGTCCATTGTGATTTGTTTCCTTGTGATCAGTCTTTGTTAAAAATATCTATGATGATGATCAGTGCCATCAAGAATTTTATAAATTCTCTCAAAAAATATATAAAATAGGTTGCATAAGATGCGCCGTTCGGCCTCCCTTCAACGCCTGTTAATTTATGGTCTAAGCGGTCCAATTATCGCTCTCAATATCTGGCTACTGTCGGTGCTTTTTCGCTATTTCCAGCATCCGATTACCGTCTTGAGCATTGCGGCGATTCTGGCTTTTCTACTAAATTACCCAGTTAAGTTCTTTGAACGGGCTCGGATCACGCGCACTCAGGCGGTGATCATAGTTTTACTTGCAACGTTAGCCCTGTTTGGGATTCTGGGTGTCACCCTAGTGCCGTTGGTGATTAACCAAACAATCCAGCTATTAAATAACATTCCTGATTGGTTAGGTGCCAGTCAAGCAAACTTGGAGCAGTTTGAGATGTTGGCAAAACAACGACGTTTGCCAATTGATCTGGGGGTTGTGACCAGTCAAATCAATGCCAATATTCAGAATCTGGTGCAACAGCTAGCTTCTGGGGCAGTGGGATTTGCTGGAACACTGCTATCAGGATTGCTTGACTTAGTGTTAGTCATTGTGCTTGCATTTTATATGCTTTTATATGGCGATCGCGTCTGGTATGGTCTGATCAATCTTTTGCCCTCTAATATTGCAGATCCCCTTAACACATCCTTGCGCCTAAATTTCCAGAACTTCTTCCTTAGCCAGTTGTTGCTAGGACTTTTCATGGTGCTAACCCTGACGCCAATTTTCTTAGTGATAAAGGTGCCCTTTGCCCTGTTGTTTGCCATATTAATTGGTATCTCAGAACTCATTCCCTTTATCGGGGCGTCTCTAGGCATTGGTCTGGTAACAATTTTAGTACTGCTGCAAAATTGGTGGTTGGCAGTTCAAGTTGCCATAGCGGCAATTATCATGCAGCAGCTTAAAGATAACTTGTTAGCTCCCAGGTTACTCGGCAATTTTATCGGACTGAATCCTATCTGGATTTTTGTGGCTATTTTGATGGGATTTGAGATTGCTGGGTTGTTGGGGACGCTTGTTGCTGTTCCCATTGCTGGTACTATTAAAGGCACTTTCGATGCGATTAAGAGCGGCAAGTCAGGTGACTTTCTCTCAACTGTGATCATTGCTCGTGACTCGCCCCACGATTAAGATGGCAGGGGGCAAAGAGGCAGGGAGCAGGGGAGAAAGATTCTGGAATTCCCCAGCAATCACTGTCTTTTCAAATCCACTTCGGCTTTGCTCAGTGCATCGCCTAAATTTATTTATGCTCAAAAGAAAAACATTTATTTCGAGATGTAACGCACTCCTAAATAATACGTCCAAGTTTTCAGAGCAACTAAATTTATTTATGGGGTTCTCCCCCTGCCCCCTGCCCCCCCGCCTCTTTGGTCACCCACAAGGGATGAAAGCGCATAGCGGGACGTTACTCCAGTATGAACCAAAAGATTTTTTAATCTAAAATCTAAAATCTAAAATCTAAAATTGGTATGGTCAAAAGTTGCACATTCTGATCTCACAATTCACAATGGTGATTGATTGCAAATTTCAGGGGATACTGCCAGCAGGCAATTCCTAAATAAAAGAAGCGCAAGGGAATTCATAAAGTACACGCTTTGCCAATAGTCAATGAGTTTACTGTTGAATTTACGGTATTTTGATTCTCATTAATTAACTTAGAACTTGTTGATGGAAGCTTCTGAGCTATTAGAAACAATCACACTCCTGATTTACCAAGCCCAACAGGGAGAAATTGACCCTTGGGATGTCCAAGTGATTGAGGTGATTGACCGTTACTTAGAACTGATGGCACCGGAGGCAATAGGAAGAGGTTATGAAGCGGACTTGTCTCAATCTGGACAGGCCTTTTTGTCAGCATCAATGTTGGTATTATTCAAAGCCAATACATTGATGCAATTGTCAACAGTAGCAGATGTCCATGATGGTGTAGTAGATGATGCCCTATTGGAAGATGAAGACGGAATATCACATCAGGGTCATCGTTTACCATTAGAACGGCAATTGCGTCGTCGTCCAGCGGCAATGCCGCCACCAAAACGTCGAGTGACTCTGCAAGAGTTAATCGAGCAATTGCAGATTATGGCGAACCAGCTAAAACTAGTAGAAAAAGTCAGCAAACCTATCCGTCTGAGACGTCAGCCTAGCGTCCAAAGTATGCGGGAGGCGCTGGAGTTAGCTCACCAGGAAAATCTGACGGAAGTAGCTAGAGAACTGGAGCAGGTATTGAATTTATCGGCAAGGGAGCTAAATTTAGAACAAAATTGGTTGAATCTAGAACAACTTGTAGAGTTGTGGACTCACACAAAGCTTCTCAACCAAAATGGGTCTGGACATGAGTCTAAACACAGTCATTTAGTTAGCGTTTTCTGGGCGCTACTACTACTCTCGGCTCAATCGAAAGTAGAGCTATTTCAAGAGGAGTTTTACCATGAGATTAAAATTCGCTTACTTGCAGATTCAGCTAACTCCTGCAAACCTTTTGAGCACCCGATGAACTAAGAAAGCCAAATAGTAGACCTAGAGATAATTTACAGATTTTTGATTCAGCCCCAAAATCCGAGTAAATTGAAAAGATAAGCGATCGCTTGTCATCTAAGTATACCTATGGTTGCGATAACCAGTAATTCCTGTTATCCCTGTTTTGAGGGATGACTTAGAGCATAAATAAAAACTGATGATTAAGTATCACTCGATGAAAGTAAACTGGCTTGTGGTTGAGGAATAAATTTTTATGAAAGCGATGATTCTCGCAGCTGGCAAGGGGACTCGCGTGCGTCCGATTACCTATACAATTCCCAAACCGATGATTCCCATCCTGCAAAAGCCAGTGATGGAGTTTTTGCTGGAACTGTTACGCCGACATGGATTTGACCAGATTATGGTCAACGTTAGTCATTTGGCTGAGGAAATAGAAAACTATTTTCGTGATGGTCAACGGTTTGGGGTGCAGATTGCCTATTCCTTTGAAGGGAAAATTGATGACGACGGGAAACTGGAGGGAGAAGCAATTGGTTCAGCTGGAGGGATGCGCCGCATCCAAGACTTCTCACCCTTTTTTGATGATACCTTTGTGGTTTTGTGCGGTGATGCTTTGATTGACTTGGATTTAACTGCGGCGGTTAAATGGCATAAAGCTAGAGGGGCGATCGCTACTATTATTACAAAATCTGTCCCTGAGGAAGAAGTTTCTAGCTACGGTGTGGTTGTGACTGACGAAGAGGGGCGTGTTAAAGCTTTCCAAGAAAAACCTTCAACTGAAGAAGCTCTCAGCACCAACATCAACACAGGTATTTACATCTTTGAGCCAGAGGTGTTTAACTATATCCCCTCTGATATCGAGTACGACATTGGTAGCCAATTGTTTCCTAAATTGGTAGACATCAAAGCTCCCTTCTACGCCATTCCTATGGACTTTGAATGGGTAGATATTGGTAAAGTACCAGATTACTGGCGGGCGATTCGCGGTGTACTGCTGGGTGAAATCAAAAATGTGCAAATCCCTGGTCATGAAGTCGCCCCTGGCATCTATACTGGCTTAAATGTTGCCGTAAATTGGGACAAAGTGGATATCACAGGCCCAGTTTACATTGGCGGGATGACCAGAATAGAAGATGGAGCTAAAATTGTCGGCCCAGCAATGATTGGCCCCAATTGTTGGATATGTAGTGGTGCAACAGTGGAAAACAGCGTGATTTTTGAATGGTCGCGCCTGGGCCCTGGAGTCCGCTTAGTCGATAAGCTGGTGTTTGGACGTTATTGCGTAGATAAAACTGGCGCTGCGATCGATGTTCAAGCCGCTGCTTTAGACTGGCTGATTACCGATGCCCGTCAGACGGTGCCATCACATACCCCTGTTGAACGACAAGCGATAGAGGAATTGTTGGGGACAAACGCAAATTAAAGTTAGGAGTTAGGAGTTAGGAATTATAAGTTATAACCTTTATTCCTAACTCTAGCCTGCGTTTTGGTGATCGCAAGTATGCTGAAACCTTTGTTATGAAGTTCAATTTGGTTTTGCAAGTCTCCTATGTATTTTTTTTGACCGCCCAAAAACTATTAACTTCTCGTTCCTATTGCTCTGGATAGGAATGGATTTGGGGAGGCTCTGCCTCCTTGGACTATAAGCATCTCTAGATGAGCATTCCCATGCAGAGCATGGGAACGAGATCATGTCATTTTGACAGGGCTACTCTTAACTCCTCACTCCTGTACAGACGCGATTAATCGCGTCTCTCCTCACTCCTAACTATTTAAATACGTATATCTTCTGAGACTCTGCTCGTAGGTTTGCAGCAGTCGCTGAGATTCTGCTAGGGTAATGCGCTTTTCTTCTAATGCTTGCTCGCAACGCTGACGAATGTTTTCCACCATATCTTCGGAGTCATACTGGACGTAGCTCACCACTTCACTCATGGTGTCACCTTTGACAACGTGTTCAATCTGGTAGCCTTTGGGCGTCAATTGAATGTGAACGGCGTTAGTATCGCCAAATAAGTTGTGCAAATTGCCCATGATTTCTTGGTAAGCTCCATTCAAGAACATACCCAAATAATAGGGTTCTCCGGGCTTGTGGGTGTGCAATTCTAAAACCGACTTGACATCGCGCAGGTCAATAAAACGGTCGATTTTACCATCACTGTCGCAGGTGAGGTCTGCTAAAATTCCTCGCCGCGTTGGTTCTTCATCCAAGCGGTGGATTGGCATGATCGGGAATAGCTGATCGATCGCCCAGCAATCTGGTGCCGATTGAAACACTGACATGTTGACGTAGTAAATGGAAGCCATAATTTGCTCTAGGTCTTCCAGTTCATCGGGTACGTATTCTTGCTGTCTAGTGATGTTGAGAATTTTTTGACAACAAGCCCAGTAGAGGCGTTCGGCCTTGGCTCGTTCTCTGAGGCGTAAAATTCCTAAGTTGAAGCGGCTGATGGCTTCTTCTTTGAATTGTGCAGCGTCATGGTACAACTCTTGGTAATTCTCTTGGTTGATGGATTGGAAGCTTTCCCAAAGATAATTAATAATTGGGGATTCTCCCTCTTGTGGAGGTTCTGGGGCGTCGAGGGGGACATCGCTAGTACTGAGAACATCAAAAATCAGCAGCGACTGATGGGAAGCGAGCGCTCGTCCACTCTCGCTAATCAGTGTTGGTACGGGAATTTGGCGTTCTGCACAGGTATCTTTTAACTCTGCCACGATGTCGTTGGCATAGTTCTGCATGTTGTAATTTTTCGATGCATAGAAGTTGGTTTGGGAGCCATCATAATCTACACCCAAGCCGCCACCAACATCAAGGTATTTCATATCTGCCCCCAGCATCGCCAATTCCACATAAATGCGGCTGGCTTCTTGGATGGCATCTTTAATGACATTAATGGCAGAGATTTGTGAGCCGATATGGAAGTGCATCAACTGCAAAGAATCGAGCAAGTTAGCTTCCCGTAACTTGTCAACAGCCTCGATTACCTCAGGCATAGTCAAACCAAATTTAGCGCGATCGCCACTAGAGGCTCCCCAACGTCCCATACCTTGGGTACTGAGTTTAGCACGAACACCTAATATCGGCTTAATACCTAACTGGCGATTGGCATCAATCACCAAATCAACCTCTTCAATCTGTTCTAGGACGATGATTGGTGTTTGCCCTAGTCTTTGGGCTAACATTGCTGTTTCGATGTATTCTCGGTCTTTGTAGCCGTTGCAAACTAACAATGCTCCTGGTGTATCCAGGACAGCTAGAGCAATCATTAATTCTGGCTTGGAACCGGCTTCTAAACCAAATTGATGAGGCTTGCCAAATTTCACTAAATCCTCAATCAAATGCCGCTCTTGGTTGCATTTGACGGGAAACACGCCCCGGTAGACGCCAGGGTAATTGTAGCGGGCGATCGCTTTGGCAAAACAAGCGTTCAACCGCTCAATCCGGTCTTCCAAAATATCGGAAAAGCGAATTAACATGGGAAGTCCCAAGTTGCGCTGCTTCATGGCGTTGACCAATTCAAACAAGTCAAGAGATCCCCCGCGATCGCCCTTGGGTGCAACAGTAACGTGTCCAGCGGCATTAATCGAAAAATAAGGTTGTCCCCAACCTTCAATCCGGTATAAGGCTTCGCTATCCTCAATTTTCCAGGAGCGAGGTAAATTTTCTGTGGTAGTACTAAGTGGTAACAGCTTTTTCTGTTTCTGATTTTTCACTTCAGATTTATGTCCATTGGCCGGTACTTGTACCACCTCGTCAGATGTAGCAGTTGGCTCAACACCCATTTCTTCCTAACCTCAGTTTTTCTACCCATGAGTTAACAATTTAGCGCATTCATCTGAGAACGGATATGCACCCAAAGATAAATTCTGAGATAAACTCTGATTGGTCAGCCGCTTTGGGGAAGTCAAAAGTCAAAAATCAAGAGTTATTGGTCATTAGTGCAAAACGAATGGCTCAAGACACAAGACGAAGAACAAATGACAAATAATAAAGGACAATTGACCAGATAAAAAATTCATTAAGTTTTTGGAGATAGCAATGGAGCGCACATTCTTAGCAATTAAGCCTGATGGAGTACAGCGGGGATTAGTGGGGGAAATTATCCGTCGCTTTGAAACTAAAGGTTTTACCCTAGTTGGTTTAAAGTTCCTGAAAGTCAGTCGGGATTTGGCGGAACAACACTATGACGTTCACCGAGAACGTCCCTTTTTTAGTGGTCTAGTCGAATTTATTACTTCTAGCCCAGTAGTGGCGATGGTATGGGAAGGTGATGGCGTCGTTGGATCTGCCAGAAAAATTATTGGTGCAACGAACCCTTTAACAGCAGAGCCAGGAACGATTCGCGGTGATTTTGGTTTGAATATTGGTCGCAACTTGATCCACGGTTCTGATGCTCAAGAAACCGCGCAACGGGAAATTGCCCTATGGTTTAAGGATGAAGAATTAGTCAATTGGCAACCACACTTAACGCCTTGGTTGCAGGAGTAAGACAGTAGGGACTGGGGACTAGGAATCCCTGCCCCCTGCCCCCTGCTCTTTTTACTTCGACACTTCACTCTTTTCCGGTTCTACTTGGGGTAATTCAGTGTTAACACGCTTGGAAAATCCCCAGCCTAAAATTAGGAAGATAGCAGGAATCATTATCCATTCTGGTGGAACTAAACTATCGTTCACCACTTTCAATAACAAGCGCAAGCCTACCAACGCTACAGTTACATAGCCTGCATCTTCTAGGTTTTCATATTCGTCTAGCCAACGGATAAACAATCCCGCCATGAATCGCAGCGTAATAATACCAATTGTTGCACCCGTCAGCACCAGCCATTTTTCTTGAGAAACTGCGATCGCAGTTGTCACGCTATCCAAAGAAAATGCCAAATCTGTAAATGCAATCACTGGTATTGCTTGCAACAACGAATTAAAACGCGGTTCGTGATGTTGCTCGTCTTCATCTTGTTGAGAGGTAAAGTGTTGGAATACCAACCACAGCAGGTAAGCAGCACCCAATAATTCAAATTGCCAGAATTGTTGTACCCAAGTAGCCGTGAGAATCAGGGTAATTCGCAGCACATAGGCAACGACTAAACCAAAGTTGAGGGCCTTACGCTCAAGTTCTTTGTCTTCCAGCCCTTGAGCGATCGCAGCCAGGGCGATCGCATTGTCGGCAGATAACACCGCCTCTAAAAATATCAGGATCAGCAGAACTATTGGGGCTTCAACGCTGAAATGAAAGTTGAGGTAATCAAAAATTTGGTCTAGCATTCCGGGTTTCTCAAGCAGAAAAAATTAAAATTTGACAGGAACAGAGATTTGCATATTAAAAAGCGCAATAAATTGCCACTCTAATTCAGCTTAACGTGGTTGAGGTGCATTTTGAAGGGGGTTAAATGGATGCGCTCGCAGTGCCAGTAGGGTGTTTGACGTATTATTCAATACACCAATGTTTTTAACATCTTGCTCAATGCGATCGCAATGGACTGCTGTTACAGTAGGCTCTAGCTTCCCGTTCTAGACGTTCAATTTCTCTTTTCCACCGCTCAAGCCTGTTTTCTCGCTGTTGCAATTGATCTGCTGTAGGGTTTCTCGAAGAGTGGGCATTTGGATTAGGCAAAATTCCATTATTTGCAAGCCAGATGCGGGAAAATATCTGCCAAAGAAATTCATGATCGTGTTTATCGCCACCCAGACAGCGAATCCGCTTGACTGAAAGAATGGATTCACCAAAGAGGATTTGCTCATTTCTGGAATTTTTCGGAAACAGGCGCGTCTCACTACCTCTTCCACGAAAGAATTCGACTACAAACCACTCACCAAAATCGAATAAACAGACCTCTGTCGGATCGCTACCATCATCATCTAGTAAATCAACATCACCTTGGATTTGATACCCTATGGCAATTTGTGATGTCTTAGGTAACAAGATGCGAAGCCTTTCAAAGCGGTTACTATAATCAGCCCAAAAGTCTCTGCGTCTACATAGCCGATTTGACTCGAAGTATTGTAAATCCAGCCTGTTCAATATTAGATTTACTAACGTTTGGAAATCAGTATAATTGATACCTCCAATCCACTCTCGTAGTCTTTGTCTTGCTGGATCTGAAAGTTTATACCAATTTTCACCATTTCTATAGTTATTTCGCAACCAATCAACCAGTAAAGAATGATTAGTTGCTATATTCTTGGAAACATTAGTGAGTAAATGATTAACAGCCTTTATTTGCTGACTATCTGACATTTCATCCAAACAAACTAACAGCCATTCTACCTGCTGGTGATTTGGAGAGCGAATTGTAGTAAAATAAGGAGTTATGTCTTCTATGAATTGGCTAAACAATGGAATATAAGCAGGTAAAATGTCTCGGATATTGTTTAGCAATCCAGTTCGATTAACACGCTTTTCACAAGCAATTCTTGCTAATTCTCTACCTGCTTGTGTACTGCGAAGCGCCCGAATAATTTGAAATGGTAGCAGGTGACTAACTGAATTAGCAAAGATATCAAAAGATTCAGTTAAAGACTGTGCTAACACCTGTTCTTGCCGATCACCATAATAAAGAGCTAAACGCCACAATAGCTGATGTTGCAACCATGAGTTAGAAATTGCTATCTTCCAAATGGCTGCTGATGTTTTCCTGGAGCGGTCAATATTTTGCTGATCCCACTGTGCTTTAGCATGGATGCAATAAACCCAGTCCAACTTACTTACTTGATCAGCTTTACCCTGTTCAATAGCTTCCAATACTTTATCAACACTTGGTATTGATATTGTTGCATCTGGTAAGTTACTTGCAAGTTGAATAAGTTGATTAGGACTACACTGGGGAGTTTCAGGTAGGGAAGGAATGGAAAACTGAAAATTCAATGTTTTAGCTCCTTTAAAGAGAGGTTTTTACAATATCTTTCTTTAACTCATCACTGCGAAACTGAAAGCGGAAAACTACCTTGCGATCACCTGGATTATCACGTTTCTTGTCAGATTCAATTTCTCCACGACCAGCAGCTAATATTTTCTGGCTTAAAGGTGCTTTGGTAGGGAAATTCATATCATAGAAAATGTATTTATAAACTGATGCTGATCGCAACAAGCTTAGTTTTAGATTGGTTTTGTCGTCTCCATCTGAGCTAGTGTGACCTTCTATAACTACGCGGCTAATTTCCTTTTCAAATTCTGGTTTGGAGAAAATAACACCACTGTAAACAGGAATAAAGCGGCGTAGAAAGGTTTTACCTTCTGGTTTAAGTTCTGTACTTCCCTTGGCAAAAAGAATTGATTCTTGGATACTGACATCCCCGGTTTCTGGGTTGACTTTAACATTGATATTATTACTTTTCATCTGTCCTACAACATTACCAATTACTACCCGTTTTGGTGCATCCTTTTGTGCAAGCTGGAGTAGTGTAGTGATAAATAGTAACGCAAAAAACATTAGTAAACTAGACATCATATCGGCAATAGACAGATAGATACTAGAATCATCATCGTCGGCAACTTCTGTATTAACAAATTCGTCGCTGATAAAATCAGCCATTTTAATTACTCCATTAATAATTTAATATTTTTTATTTGCTTCTAACAGCACTTCTGCTGTTTTGAGTACATCTCCGCAAACTCTAGCCATAGACTTATCTGCTTGTTGGAAAAAGCTTACCTGTAAGTCAACAGTTCTTTGCATAGCACCTTCAAGATGACCCTGCCAAGACTGAAGGCTATGGTCAAATTTTTGATTCAAATTTCTGTATGAATTGTCCACTGTTTGCACTTGTTCACCAATATTACAAGCCAGTTCTTGTAGTTGAATTAGTCGTTGTGGCTCGTTTAATCCAGATGCACTAACTAATCTGTTAATTTGTTCGACAGACTCTTGAATTTTAGTCATACTTTTGTCTACTTCTTCAGTCAATTTACTACGTCTTTCAAATTCCTCTCTGAAGACTTTATCAAGATTGCTCACAACCCCAGATAATCCTTCCTGTTGTCTGCCTAGTGTCCCCTCAAGTAAATTGTTTTGTTGTTGAAAGAATGTCTGTAAATTTGTTTGATATTCTTTTCTAAATCTTGTCAAATCATCTTCTACTGTATGGCGAGTTGCTATGAGTGTTGTATCAATATTTACTAAAGTAGCTAGAAGATTATCCTTCGCATTATTCATCAATCCAGAAGCTTGATTACCCACTGCTTGTAGAGTATTAGTTTGCTCATGAAAGGTTCTATTTGCTTGGGTGAGAATATGGATAATTCCAGCCCGAGTAGCTTGAAGCGTCTCCTGTTCTACTGCTGCGCGTTCTTGTAGCGCAGTTTGCAGTTCCTCTCGAATTCCTGCGAAGGTAGCAGCCGCTTGCACTGCACTTGCTTCAAAAGCACTTCTCTGGGCTGTCATTCCTTGGATACTTTGGTCTACACCTCGATTAATTTCGTGGGCTGTTTGTTGTATAACTCCCGTAGTTTCAGTTTGGAATTGACTCAAAGTTTGTCCCATATTGTTAGCAAATCCTTGAAGCATCTGCTGTTCTACTGCTGCGCGTTTTTCTAGTGATTTTTGCAGTTCCTCTCGAATTTCTTTGAAGGTAGCAGCAGCTTTTTCTGCACTGGCTTCAAAAGCACTTCGCTGGGCTGTCATTCCTTCGATACTATGATTTACAGATTGATTAATTTCGTCAGCTATTAGTTGTAAAACATCTCTTGTATCTGTTTTAAATTGATTGAGAGTGTCTCCCAAATTATTAGCAAATCCTTGGAGTTCTACCAAAGTCTCTTTTTGAAAGTTCTCAATTGTCAGGATGGAATTTGCCAAACTTTGAGAGATACCGCCCAATTCTCTATGCAGAGTCAGCACAGCTTCGGAAGCTTGTTGGGTTAACTCTGCACTTTTATCTAGCCGAACTGCAATGGGTTCGAGTACCTGAATTCGCAAATCTTTGATGAGTTCTTCTAAAACTCTCTGTCCCTGGTTTTCTTGAATTTCTCGGAGTTTTTTCTGTTCTTTGAACATTTCTCCCAAGGCTGGCTTAATCTGCTGACCTACAGATTGACCAATAGCATGGGCTGACAATTGGTTTAAGCCGGCGAATTGTTCTGCAATACTCCTACCTACAGCTTGACCAATGCCTTCCGCATTTAGCTGCTTTAACCCGGTCAAGTTTTTTGCTACAAGAGTAAGTGCTTCAGTTACTTCATGGTTGGTATTGTCTGCCGTTTTTAAGGTTGCGATATCCTTTAATTTGTGACGCAAACTATCACGCTGTATCTGGCGTAGCGAATCACATACAAATAAAACTAAGGTGAATACACTACCAGAACCAAGACCCATCATGGAAGTGGAGAAAGCTGTTTTCATTCCTACCAGTAGCTCTTTACTGGCAGTTATCAGTTCTTTGGTATCTTCTGTAGATAAATTGATTCCTTGGAGTCCCTGTTGTATACCATAAAAGGTTCCTAAAAGACCAATCGCAGTACACAAGGTTGTCACGAAACGTAGGGGACTACGAGGTATGGGCTGGGCTAAGACAGATGGATACTTTATCAGTACGAACTTGCCATCCTTTTGCGCTTGGTGACTAATTCTGCTTAGATCATCGGTTCCTAAATGGTCTCTTAACCAGGAGGAAACATTGTCTAAAAGCTTTACATTTTTACCCTTTTTCAAATTACTCAAAAATTTAATTGCGGTTTCAGTTGTGCCACACTCTGAGCGCCAATATTGCAATAATGTGTAAAACTCGACAATAATTGCGACTATTAATACAAAAGCAATTGCCCAATGAAAAGGTTCGTTATGCCAAATAATGTTCCAAACTTTTGTCATTTTGACGCTGCACTCCTCTTGTTTATCTTGGTTATATCTTTTTAAATTGCTGTAATTCTTTATCCGCAAGAACCTCTTGAGCTACCCGCATTGGGAGATGTTCTGCATCCAGGCGGTTTCCTATAGGTTCCCGCAGACGTAAGCTGTAAAGTGGTTCACCTTCTGATTCTTTATCCTCAATTAAATAAACCTGTTCTGGTGCATAGCTTCGCAACAAACGCACCTGCAAACAGGTTTTTAAATCTCGTGAAGAAATAGATAGGGCTGAATCTTGTCCAAATAATTCACAAGCGACTTTCCAAGCGTGGTTAACCGCCACTATTTCGTTAACCAATTTTTCCACTGAGGGATAGAATAGTTTCGCAGTTTCACTAATCAATGCTTTTGACCTACTTGCCTGAGCTTCAATAGGTCTATAATTCCCAAAAGGGAAACTTATTTAACTTTTGTTGGTAAAGCTATTTTGATAAAAGTGGTTTTTGATGCTAAACTGCTCTATGGACGTTGAAAAAATGTAGAGTGTGTCATCGCTGTTACCGTGTTAGCGTAAAGCACCGAAAACCTGAGATGGTGCGTTATGGAAGCCGTAACACACCTACAGCTACAAAGGTTTTATTGCGATCGCACTAGCTGTGATTGGTTCCAAATTATCCTACCTTATCTAGCGACATCTTAAATGATGCATACAATAACAGATATTTAAATTCCAGAGAGATAAAGGCTAATCCAATTTCTCTAATGAAAGTCGAGTGTACGTAATAAGGGAAAACTTTCAACGTTATTAACCAGAGTTTCAACCTGAGTAACAATTGCTTTAACATTCATAAGAAAATATTTAATCTTTATAAGAAAAACTTAGAGAAGAGCCAGGGATTGAAATCACCTCAACAGAGCAGATGCATGAGCTAATTGAAGCAAGGTTAGATGAGGCTGATACAAGAGATGCTTATAAGGTACTAGAGGAAATTGCAGGGCTGGGAACAACACCCTTTGAAGACATGAAAAGGGAGCTAGGGATATGAGCTACCAAGTAGCATTAGCACCTTCGGCTGTGCAGAGAATTGCAGAATTGGACTCAGAGGTGCAGCAACGACTAGCACAAAAGTTAGAGGAACTAGGATTAAACCCACGTCCAGAAGACGCTCACCTATTGAAGGACACTGAACGGTTGTATAAGGTTCGTTTGGGTGAATACCGCATTATTTACCAGATTCAGGAGCAACCCTTACTACTAACAGTGATAAAGATTGCACATCTAAAAGATTATTAAAGCTTATCTGGAAAAGCGATCGCCTATATGCCACTCTGACTTTTCACGTCATCTGGAAAAGCCCACAAAAAACTTGACCCCCTTCCCGATGCTGTAAGGAGGAAAATTCAAAGTCTCTCTCCTTTTAGGAGAGAGAAATAGAAGTGAGGTTTTCCAGATACCGTGAAAAGTCAACTCAAAATTTTACAAAATATCTGCCAACTTTACCAGCAGATTATTTGCTAAATCCCCTAACCTAATATCATCTGCATCAACACTATTTTCTTCACCAGCTAACAACCTTCTTACAGCAGATAACCTGTCATTGTTTTCAGAAATTCTCCAAGATTCTTCTAAGTTTACTGCAAAATCAAATAGCGATCGCTCTCCTAAATGCTCTCTTACTTTAACAGCTACACTCTCATCACTTACCAAAAATTCTTTAATAGCATCTAATCGAGAATTACCTAATATTTCGTCATGTCCCCAGGTTTCTAGCCAGTCTCCATCTACATCTTCAACGTAAAAATTGACAAAATCAACCCCGTAAGTTAGCCAGTTTTGCTGCATTTGTCGCGCTGTTGCTAAAGCTTCAGCAAATGCATCTACTTGATTGTTGCAGCTGTGAGTTTCTCTTTTATTAAGCATAAAAGCTGTAATTAGCAGGTAGGTATGTAGGCTGAAATCAAAATCTGGAACATCAAATGGAAGTTCACGAAAATTTTAAATATTTGCCACCAGAAAGATAATCACTGTTATACAGTGCCACGTTGACTAACTGATTAACAAAATTAGCGTCCTTGGGATTGTAACTTAAGAACAGTCCTCTCTCTATTTCCCACGATCGCAGTGTATTTTGCCAAGCTTGATACTTTTGGTAATTAAGTTCTTCTGAGACACTGGTAACTTGAATGCACAGTGGTTGATTGTTACGACTAACAATTAAATCTGTTGCCATTGAAAGGTCGGCAATATAACGCTGCCAAAAACTACCTTCACGCTGAACAATATCTTGGGCTATTGATTTAATTATATCATCATCAACCTGATTAAATTCGCCTCCCATCAATTTTTGTTTCCAAATATAAAATTTGGAGTCACTTGCATTAATCCATCTAGGAAAAAGATAACTATACCAATATCTCTCAATCGGCGTCATTTGATCGAACTTTGCTTTTTGTTCTTCTTCCGAAGGTAAGGATTTCACTATCAGCCAAATTGTAGAATCTGTAATCACCTCTAGGAGAAATGCAATCACAAAAGGTTTTGCAGTCAGGGAACCTGGCCTAATATCCTTTACCCAACGATTGATTTCATCTAATCTTCTCGCTAAATCAGGATCTATCGAGGAAGCTTGCTCGATAAGGGACTTTAGCTTATCCTTAATCTCTTTTGCTTGCAAACGATGCCCTACTTTCAGAAGATAACGCTTTTTTTACACACTTAATAACTAAATCTTAACTTGAAAATGTCTTTAGTTAATTTCCTGATGTCATTAAATATTCTCTGGTTCAATGCCCTATGTACCTAAAACCTCCCGCAATCGAGCAATTTATTGCTATGCTTGTTGGGCACGTAAACTTTCTTGTTCAGCTAGTTCTTCAGATGATAATATTAATAGATTTTCACTAGTGAATAATCTTAATTTACCTTCATAAACTCCCAAGTAAAGTTCTAACTGCTGGCTCCACAAACGTACATCAGTGGAGGGTTGAATCTCTTGATACTTACGATTAACTAGATGAAATCCCTGAAACTCTATTGTTACAGCGTCAAACCAGAAATAATCTGGTATACGGAAGGTATCCTGGTAAACTTGTTTTTTAAGCCTTTATCAACTGCTACCGTTGAATTTGACAAAATTTCCACAATCAGGTTTGGATGTTTGCCGTCTTCTTGCCAAACTACCCAACTCTTACAGTCTTTTCTCTGAATTCCCAAAACTACAAAAAAGTCTGGATCACGGAAATGTTCTGATTTTTTCTGGTTAGGACTGTAGTAAATCGTCAAATTGCCAGAAGTATAGAAATGCTACCTTTCTCACCACCACAATTTGAGTATGCGAATCAGTAAATCGATTTGCTCTCGGTGTAGGTCACTTTCTAAGGGTAGTTCGTCATTAAGTATATTACCATAAGGAGATACAACTTTATCCTCTGAAATACCATTAAATATGAATTCTAAGGTAGCAGGTTCAGACATCAGCGATCGCCCCGCGATTTACGCTCATTTTACTGAAAATTCGGTAACTTGCAAATGGCTTTGAAAACTTGTAATAACTCTATTGCATCTGGAGATTCATTCAAATTTAATAATGGCATTAACTGATAAGTTGGCTGTTGATTATCTCTTACATGAAAAAATTGATAACGCAGTCCGTTAGTTACCAGTCCCCAAACAGATGGTTGTTGATTTAAACTTTTAAAAGCATAAGTCAGTAATTGAGGTAAACCCTCACCCACTTCAATCGCACTGTTTTTCGTTTCAATCACTACAACCCAAAAAGGCGGCGCAATATTACTTTGAGGACTGTTGATTGCTAAAATATCCATCCGTCCAGTAATTCTTCTGTCTTCATCTTCGACTGCGATCGCAATGCTATCTTCCATTGTCAACCGAATCGGCACATCGTAAAAGCCAGCTAACCGCATCAAGGGTGCAATCGTTAAAAATTTTACCAAGCCCTCAGAAATTTTACCTGCATTTAAATAACGCTCAAAGTCGCTTCTGATTCGCAATAAATCCTGCTGTTCAAACTCAGAGAGTGGTTCTAGACTTAAGAAGTCTGTAAATGAAGCATTTGAAAGCTTTTCTAGTTTAAGAAAGCGATGAACATCGTTGAGAGATAGGCTGCTAGCTTCGACGGTAAGCGTCATAGTTTCAGGCGTTGTTTGTCAAGACTACTTACAATATTGCAACATTCCCGGTAGATAGGTTGTAAAACGTCTTTAATTTTCTTGCTCGCTTGCTTTTGGTAGATGAAAATGA
This sequence comes from Nostoc sp., assembly GCF_036917395.1. Lineage (GTDB taxonomy): Bacteria > Cyanobacteriota > Cyanobacteriia > Cyanobacteriales > Nostocaceae > Nostoc. Next base: position 23,813 of record NZ_JBALDI010000056.1, on the reverse strand, counting down.
ATGTAAACTAAATAACTCGGCAATTTCTACCTAGCTTAACGAAAATCTAAACAGCGTCTAGCACAACTAAGCTAAAAATAGTTTTCAGTAACAATACCGTTTGCAAATGTAATCATGTCTCAACCAAGTATAGAATCAATCCCACAAGAGAACCGCCTCTTTCATCCTGCCTCAGAATTCTCACAGAATGCCCATATCAAAAGCCTAGATGATTATCAGCGTCTCTATGCAAAAGCCAAAGCCGATCCGCAGCAATTTTGGGCAGATTTGGCTACAACAGAATTAGAATGGTTCCAAAAATGGGATACAGTATTAGACTGGCAACCACCTTTTGCTAAATGGTTCGTTGGCGGTAAGATTAATATTTCTTACAACTGCCTTGACAGACATCTCACTACTTGGCGTAAGAATAAAGCAGCATTGATTTGGGAAGGAGAACCAGGAGATTCGCGTACCCTCACCTATGCCCAACTGCACCGAGAAGTTTGCCAGTTCGCTAATGTATTGAAGCAACTGGGTGTACAAAAAGGCGATCGCGTTGGTATTTATATGCCGATGATTCCCGAAGCTGCGATCGCCATGTTAGCTTGTGCCAGAATTGGCGCACCCCATAGTGTGGTATTTGGTGGTTTTAGTGCCGAAGCTTTGCGCGATCGCTTAATTGATATTAAAGCTAAACTGGTAATTACGGCTGATGGTGGTTGGCGCAAAGATGCGATCGTTCCTCTCAAGGAACAGGTAGATAAAGCCTTAGCTGATGGTGCTGTTCCTAGTGTAGAAAATGTCCTGGTTGTCAAGCGCACTGGACAAGAAACTTATATGCAGTTGGGCGGACGCGATCATTGGTGGCATGATTTGCAAAAAGGAGTATCAGCAGATTGTCCCGCCGAACCAATGGACAGCGAAGATATGCTGTTTGTCCTCTACACTTCAGGCAGCACCGGCAAACCGAAGGGCATAGTGCATACAACTGCTGGTTATAATTTGTATACCCACATGACCACCAAGTGGATATTCGACCTGCAAGATACAGATGTATACTGGTGTACTGCCGATGTAGGTTGGATTACTGGACACAGCTACATTGTCTACGGTCCTCTTTCCAACGGTGCAACGAGCCTGATGTATGAAGGTGCGCCCCGTGCTTCTAATCCTGGTTGTACATGGGATGTGATTGAAAAATATGGCGTTAATATTTTTTATACTGCACCTACGGCAATTCGAGCATTTATTAAGATGGGAGAACAACATCCTAATGCGCGAAATTTGTCTTCGTTGCGTTTGCTAGGAACCGTCGGCGAACCAATTAACCCGGAGCCTTGGATGTGGTATCACAAAGTAATTGGTGGTGAACGTTGTCCAATTGTTGATACCTGGTGGCAAACGGAAACAGGCGGAATCATGATTACACCGCTACCAGGGGCAATTCCCACTAAACCGGGTTCAGCAACTCTTCCCTTCCCAGGAATTATCGCAGATATCGTAGATTTGGATGGAAACACCGTACCCAATAACGAAAGCGGTTATTTGGCAGTGCGGCATCCTTGGCCAGGAATGATGCGGACAGTCTACGGCGATCCAGAACGCTTCCGCCGCACCTACTGGGAACACATCCCGCCCAAAGATGGTAACTATACTTACTTTGCTGGTGATGGCGCCAGACGCGATCAGGATGGTTACTTTTGGATAACTGGTCGTGTGGATGATGTACTGAATGTGTCAGGACATCGGCTCGGTACAATGGAAGTAGAATCAGCTTTGGTTTCTCATCCAGCGGTTACAGAAGCGGCAATAGTGGGTAAACCAGATGAACTTAAGGGTGAAGAAATAGTTGCTTTTGTGACTCTAGAAGGCAGTTATCAGGGAAGTGAGGAACTGAGTAAAGAACTCAAACAGCACGTTGTCAAACAAATTGGTGCGATCGCTCGTCCGGGAGAAATTCGCTTTACCGATGCTTTGCCCAAAACGCGATCGGGTAAGATTATGCGCCGATTGCTGCGGAATCTAGCTGCGGGTGAAGAGGTATCTGGGGATATTTCGACATTGGAAGATAAAAGCGTATTGGATAAATTACGGCAAGGTACGTAGCAATTTTAGATTTTGGTGAAGCAACATTGGGAGAGGCTAGCGCCTGCCGTAGGATGCCCGTTCGCCGCAAGGCGTCCCGTTAGGGAAGGGCTGTAGGGGGTTTCCCCCATGAGCGACTGCACCAAGCCGAAGGGATTGGCATTTCCTATATTGGAGATGCCTTTCTATAACACTCGAAATATGGAACGTTATGCATGGCTATCAAACACATCCTAGTACCGCAAGGCGGAATTAAAAATTAAAAATGAATACACCATAAGGGTTTTGTTGATTTGGAATGGGTGGTTTATTTACGCCGTGCTGTACTAGTATCAACTTACTTTTGATTAATTAATACCACCAAGAGATAGTATTCACAATTTAGTCAAGCAAGCGTTTATTAAAGATGGTTGAAAAATAACTGACGATCCTTATTAGGATTTAGGCATAAAAGATCCCCCAACCCCCTTAAAAAGGGGGTTTTAAAATCCCACCCTTTATTTAATAACCTATTGAAAATATTGTTTAATAAAATATTATACTCTTCAATAGAAACTAATATTTAATGACACTTTTTTTATCTGACCGAGAAGCTGATTCCACATTACCTTCAACAAGAAAACCTCCAAATTTTTGTCCTCAGACTACTGAATGCAAACTTATCTTGGAAGACCCGAAGCAGCAAAGTCAAGGATATCGCCAACGGTTCGAGTTCGCTTCTGGATTATCACTATTAATTGATTCCTACAAGTTGCATGAGAACTTATTAGTTGAAGCAGGTGGTTACGAAGGACACCCAGAGCCGGATTTTGAGTTAAGCTTTATGCTGACAGGAAATAATCAGACAGAAGAGGTTTGTTCTGGGCAAAATTTCATCTGTACACAGATTGATCAGCCAGAAAGTAAAGAGTTTCTTTGGCGATCGCATCAGCAAATACTTAAAATTGATGTGCATATATCACAGAAATTTTTCCAACAATTTGGTTGTGAATTTTTAGAAGCGTCGCCCCTCCCTTTACGGCAATATACCGAAGCAGATAGCGAAAATATACCTCACCTTTGGCATCAGAAGCGAACAACACCAGCAATGCGCCTGATTTTTGAGCAAATGTTCAATTGCCCCTACCGAGGAATGATGAGACTAATTTATTTGGAGGGCAAATGTTTGGAACTGATGGCTTTGCGGTTAAATGAAGTCAACGCAGGCGATCGCGAACGTAGGCAATATTGTCTCTTAAAAAAGGATGACATCGACCGTATTTACCAAGCCAAGGAGATTCTGATCAGCGATTTGAACAACCCACCTTTGTTGCTGGAACTGGCGAAAATGGTGGGTTTAAATGACTACAAGCTGAAAATCGGCTTTCGGCAAGTATTTAACACAACCGTGTTTGGGTATTTGCAAGCATACCGCATGGAGCAAGCCAAAAACTTACTCATCAGTGGACAGATGAAAGTGCAGGAGATTGCTAGTTTGGTTGGCTATGCTAGCCCTAGTCGATTTACAGCAGTATTTAAGAGACATTTTGGAGTGTGTCCCAAAGATTTGCCAAAAAAATCCGGATTGAGCTAGAAAATAATCCGCTTCGGCACAGATGCGATCGTTTTTCACCTATCACTTGCTGTAATCTTTGTTGATATGGATTTTCAATTGCTTTAAGTCTTTGCTGTGGAAAGTGGGTTGCAAGATTCCCGACTTCTACCCTTTGGGTGCGTGCAAGAAGTCGGGAATCTAACTACCTGTAACTCCGTACAAAGCAAGCAGCATCATTAGGTGTGAGGATGAAGATGAAACCGATAATAGTGCTAAAACATCTGTGGTTCATAGGTACAGTTTTTGTTGTCCTGACAACTTCTGCATTTGGTGCAAAACAACCAGAAGTTAAACCAAAAAAAGAAATTCCTCAACTCAGTGAGATCCAGTTTCCGTCAAGAAGTGTACAGGATCTAGTTCAGTCGCCAACACCCAACACGCCGCCAGCAAATGCAGTCATTGAAGTTATTGCAGTCAAGGCAAATCCTAGTGACAAAGGTGTGGAGGTGATTTTACAGACAGCCAAAGATCAACAATTGCAACTAGTAAACCGCAGTGCTGGCAATAGCTTTATTGTTGATGTTCCCAACGCACAATTACGTTTACCCAGTGGCGATGCATTCACATTCCGTTCTGAAAAACCAATAGCAGGTGTTACTGAAATAACGGTAACAAACTTTGATGCCAATACCATCCGAGTCACAGTGACGGGTGAGATAGCCTTACCACAAGTCAAGTTGTATGACAGTCCAGACGAGGGTCTTATCTTTTCTGTGGCAAGTGCAGCATCCTCCACACCACCGCAGCAGTCACCTCAGACGCCACCAACGAGTGAAACCCAAACAGAGAAACCTTCATCTGAGGGTGATCAGCCGATTGAGTTGGTGGTGACGGGTGAGCAAGATGGGTATCGCGTGCAGAATGCTACGACTGCAACAAGGACAGACACCCCTTTACGCGATATTCCCCAATCGATTCAGGTCATACCGCGACAGGTGCTAGAAGATCGCAATGTGAAAACTGTGACCGAGGCAGTGGAAACGGTCAGTGGTGTTGTCAGTGCAGATACCAATTTTAACACACCATCAGGAACCTATATTATCAGAGGATTTGAACAAAGAGGAAATTTCCGAAATGGCTATCGAGATGCTGGCACTCTGACACCAAGTGCAACGATTGAGCAAGTGGAAGTTTTGAAAGGGCCTGCCTCGGTTTTGTTTGGAGCAGTAGAACCCGGTGGAATCATCAACGTTATCACTAAACAACCCCTTCGTGAACCCTATTACAATCTTGAATTTCAGGCAGGAAACCGTGACTTATATGAGTCCAGTATTGATTTTTCAGGGCCATTGAATGACGAGAAAACCCTGCTCTATCGCTTAAACGCCAGCTATGAAAGTTCAAACGGGTTTCAAGATTTTGTCACCTCACATTTGACTACGATCGCACCCTCAATCACTTGGAAATTGGGAAATAGGACAGACCTAAATCTATATTATGAATCTACTAAATTCAATGGTATTCCTGAGAGTTTCAATACTCTTTTCAGCGATAATACCATCAAGCTGCCTCGAAGTCGTTACTTAAGTTATCCTCTTGATGGTCAACATTATACCACTCAAAAATATGGCTATACGCTAAACCACAAATTTAGCGATAACTGGCAGCTGCGTAATAATTTTTCTATAACTGCTTTTAACGCTATCGAGGAGTATACGGTAGGAACGGATCTAGTGGATGATCGTTTCTTAGAGCAATATGCTGCCAGACGTAACTACGTGGTAGACAACTATTTTGGACAGATCGACTTGGTTGGTAAGTTTAACACAGGCTCGATTCTACACCAACTAGTATTAGGCTTTGATGGCAACCGCAATGTGACAATTTTTAATCCTACTTATCTCTCTGTGCCTGCTCTAGATGTCTTCAACCCAAACTACAATATTCCAATTACTACTCTTGAGACTTCTACTGGCTTTGGGATTATTCAATCTTATGGGTTCTACCTTCAGGATCAGATTAGCTTTCAAGATAACCTGAAGTTACTGATTGGCGGGCGTTTTGATTGGATTTCACAAAACAATGGCATAGACCAACCAGAACAGAATGATAATGCGTTCAGCCCCCGAATCGGGTTGGTGTATCAGCCCAGCAAATCTGTTTCTCTCTACACCAGTTACAGTCAATCTTTTAACCCTAACTCAGGATTGAACGGTGATGGTAGCCAGTTCGAGCCAACTAAAGGAACCCAATATGAAGCGGGCATTAAAGCTGACTTTCTAGAAAACAGACTTTCGACAACGTTGGCAGTCTATCAAATCACCAAGACAAATATTACAACAGACGATCCCAATAACGATGACCCTAATTACTTCATTCAGATAGGAGAGGTAAGAAGTCAGGGGATTGAGTTGGATATCACAGGTGAGATTTTACCAGGGTGGAAGGCGATCGCTTCCTATGCTCATACCAATGCAGAAGTCACTGAGGATAACTCTGACCCTTCTACTGTTGGCAATAGATTAGAGGATGTGCCAAAGAATCAAGCAAGCCTTTGGACAACCTATGAACTCCAAAATGGCGATTTAAAAGGTTTGGGATTTGGTCTGGGGCTGTTTTATGTGGATACGCGGGCGGGAGATTTAGCAAACGAATTTGAAATCCCCGATTACTTACGTACCGATGCGGCGATTTACTACCGTAGAGATGCTTTAAAGGCTGCTATCAATATCCGTAATCTATTTGATACGGAATATTTCGTTGACAGCAATGGAACAAGAGCAAGGGTTAAAACAGGTGCACCCTTTACAATCATCGGTTCCATTAGTTGGGAGTTTTAGCTCTGTTGTTGCTCATGGGCTGAATAACCTGCCCGTTTAATTTGACACGCTTGTTGGTGCGTTAGGCATTTACTAACGCACCTCAATTTATGATGATAATCAGGACATTATTAAGGCATTGAGGACAATGAAACTGAAAAAGCAACACAAATCAGTACTTGTTCAACCTCTTAGCGGCATGACGCTGAGTATCATCACTGTAATAGGGATATCACCATTAGTGTTAGCCGTTCCGGCAAAAGTTTCTTTGCATTCCCCTGAACAGTATGCACAGAGACAACCACAAAAACTAGCACAGGCTCCAGGTACAGGATCATCAGAAGGATCATCAGAGCGATCGCAGATGATGCAACAAGCCAATGCTTCATTTAATCAGGGAGACTTAACAGGTGCAGAGGAAAATTTACGCAAGTTAATTAAAAAATTCCCAGACGATGCCTTTGGACGCTTTCAACTGGGAAATGTGCTTTTTCGGCAAAAGAAATCAGAAGAAGCAATTAGCTCATATAGAGAAGCCATTCGCATCCAACCAAAATATGCTCTAGCCTACAATGCGATCGGTATTGTTTATGCTAGCGAAAGTCGCTGGGAAGAAGCCATTACTGAATATAAAAAAGCTCTAGAAATTAATCCTAATTATGGCGAGGGGTTGACTAATTTTGCACTGGCATTGTGGCAAACGAATAAAAAAGATGAGGCACTATCTTCTCTACAAAAAGCTTTAAATATTTTTAAAGCACAGAATAGAGTTGAAAAAGTTAACCAAGTCGAACGAATCTTGCGAGAGATAAAAACTGGTGATCAGCCTAATGTTTCATGAAAATCATATTATTCAGTGCTAAAAGTTAAGAAGACTTGCTGACGATTAGCTTTCAGGATGCTTGCTTTGCCAATAATGCGATCGGGTATTATGGGCAGTTGGTGTGGAATTTAGCATCTGGTGATACTTTGACTTTAGAGGATCTCAGTGTATTGGATAAGTTGCGATAACGTGCGTAGTTTAAATAAGTTTCAGACAACTGTGTAAAATCTGTATGGGGTGGGCAAAATTGCCTACCCTGGATTGTGTGAATAAAATTATTTCTGCTGGAATTCCTTTTACCTAGTCGATTCTCAAGATATATCACAATCGGAGTTTTGAGCTTAACCGACAATCAACTCGGATTAGTACCTCATAATTAAGGAGGGTTTAAAACTGATGACGACAAACCAGGAGAACTGTGTATGCAAGTAAGACAAGAAATTTTTGATACCTATTGGCGATTTGCTGCTATGCGCCAGGAAGTATTTTTCAATAAAATTAACAACGTACCACCACCCTGGACAAGTGACCCGATTATTAATACTTATAAATTTTGTAATGCATATCGAGCAAGCGATCGCGTTTCGCAATATCTGATAAAAAACGTAATTTACGATGAAAATAGGAGCAATAACGAAGAAGAGGTAATTTTAAGGATTCTCTTATTTAAAATTTTTAATAAAATAGAAACCTGGAAATATTTAGAAAACAAAATAGGAGACTATATTACACTGTCTAATTTCGACTCAAATGCATATTCAGACATATTACAAGAAGCTATGCATCTTGGATATGTCATTTATACCAGTGCATATATGTCTTGTGCCAGCAAAGAGTTTGGTTATGATAAAAAACACCAAAATCATTTGGCATTAATTGATAAAATGGTTGTCCAAGATAGGGTAGTTAATCGCATAGTCAAAGCCAAAAATTTTGAAGCCGTTTTTCATATAATTCAAGAATATCCATTGCTAGGTAAGTTTATGGCTTACCAATTAGCGACAGATATTAACTATAGTGAAATTATCAACTTTGACGAAAACAGTTTTACTATACCAGGTCCTGGAGCCGAACGTGGTATCGACAAGTGTTTTATTGATACACATAGTAAAACATCTACTGATATCATTCATTGGATGACTGAAAATCAAGAGAGAGAGTTTCAACGGTTAGGGTTAAATTTTCAATCACTCTGGGGTCGTCCGCTACAGGCAATAGACTGTCAAAATCTTTTTTGTGAAACTGATAAATACTGCCGAGCAGCATTTCCTGATTTGAAAAGTAATCGTAAAAAGATAAAGTCTAAATTTACTTCAACACCTCAACCAATTGATTACTTTTATCCGCCTAAATGGCATATTAACGATAAAATCCAAGAAAATTTAGTACAGAAATTAGCACGATTAGATATTCCTAATTTTCAACAAATCAATAATAGTAATTATCAGCAATTGTCTTTACAATTAGATTTCCTGGTAAATACAACATCTGAAATTCCGAATAATATATCAAAACCACATAAAAAATATGAGCAAGAGACTCAGAAGAAAAAATCAAAAGCTTTGCAAAACGTAAATACAGAACAATCTCAACAGTTATGTCTGTTTTGATGCATTCTATTATTCATAAATAAACAGCAATTTAGAGTGAAACATATCGAAATGAAAGGATATGCCAAGATTGATAGCACTGAAAAGTATCGATATTTGCTAGGGCGTAAATGGGTTGAGAATTTGCCGCAAGTTACTTTTGTGATGCTTAACCCAAGTACTGCCGATGCTGACAAAGATGATAGGACACTCACTAAATGTATTAACTTTGCTAACTTTTGGGGTTGTGGTTCTCTTGAAGTGGTGAATCTATTTGCTTATATTACTCCAAAACCCCGTGAACTTTATCAAGTAGATGATCCTGTGGGTTTAGAAAATAACTTTTATATTAAATCAGCAACAGAACGCGCTGACTTAATTATTTTGGCATGGGGAGCAAGTAAGTACCCCAAAAATAACTGTGACCGTGACAAAGAAGTGCTAAGTCTAATTTCTGGTAAAAAAACTCTTCACTGCCTTAAGCTAACAAAGAAGGGATACCCAAATCATCCGCTATATCTTAAAGTTGAAAATACTACAAAACTAATTATTTTTCCTAACTATTCCCTACAAATATAGCTGAATTCAAAACTTTAATGGCAATACTTTTTAAGTCTTATCATATTTGTATTTTAACCCGAAAAAATCGCTTTAATCAACAGATTTGAAATAGGAGCAGTTTCATTATGAATTTTTATGAGTATCAAACGCAAGCACTCAATACAGACCAAATTCCTGCTGTCGAGGATACTGAACTAATCATACCGCTATTAGGTTTAGTTGGTGAAGTTGGCTCATTGATGACTGAGTATAAAAAATATTTACGTGACGGTGATGCACACAAACTATTTAAAGAAGGTATCGCAGAAGAATTGGGAGATATGCTTTGGTATATTTCCAACTTGGCAAGCAAATTTAACCTTAATTTTGAAGAAATTGCAGAAGATAATCTAAAAAAGTGCCATGATCGTTGGGGATGGAGAGATTCAGCACAGATAGATGATAAAGCTACAACCTACATATTTGATAATGACTTCCCTGAACATGAAACTTTACCACGAAAGTTTGAAGTAGAAATTACGGAGGTAAGCAAAGATAACTCAATCAAAATGAAGGCATTTATCAACAAACAACAAATTGGAAATGACCTAACCGATAATTCATATACAAGCGATGGCTACCGTTTTCATGATGTTTTCCATTTTTCCTACGCCGCAGTTTTAGGTTGGTCGGTCGTCACTCGTAGTATTCTTAAATGTAAGCGTAAAAGTAATTATAGTATTGACGAAATTGAAGACGGCGGTCGTGCAGTAGCTATTGAGGAAGGTATATCAGCACTTGTATTTAGCTATGCCAAAAATCACGGTTTCTTAGAAGGCGTTTCAACATTAGATTACCAACTATTGAAGACTATCAAAAATATGACATCCCATTTAGAAGTTTCTCAATGTTCGCCGGGTGATTGGGAAAAGGCGATTATGATGGGCTATGATGTCTGGCGACAGGTAGAGGAAAATCGGGGAGGAACAATAGTTGTTGACCTTGATGCACGCTTGATAACTTATCAAATAATAGTAAGCTGACACCAAAGGCAAAGTAACGAAAGAACAACTTAACAATTAAGAGGCAATGTTTTTGGGAGTATCTCTATTTGTAAAAAACGTACTTAATTGCAAATTTAATAAGTGTAAAATTCCTAAGTCTCAAGTACTCTAGGACAACAAAGCTTATTATATTTATTATCCTAATAAATATAATACAAATATAATCTTGGTTAAAGCCTATGACTTCCCTATCGGCATTAACTTTACCTGATCACACCCAGTTACCAGACTCAGATGGTACATTCGTGAAAAACTGGCAAGAGCATCCCCAAAGTATCTTACTCACTGACTCAATTACACTTGTCTTAGAGGAACTTCATCCTAATAGTCAATATTGTATTGGACAAGATTCTGGCATCTACTGGCGATTGACAGATCCTCCTGAGAAGGGCGCTGAGGCACCAGACTGGTTTTATGTACCCAATGTACCACCGACCCTTAACGGTAAAATGCGGCGTTCTTATGTGCTGTGGAAGGAGTATGTTGCACCCTTGATTGTGTTGGAATTTCTCTCTGGAGATGGTTCGGAAGAACGAGATAACACACCGCCATCTCAAGGCGAAGGTGGAAATGTTGGTAAATTTTGGGTTTATGAGCAAGCAATTCGAGTGCCTTATTATGGGATTTATGAAGTAGCAAAAGCGCAGGTGGAAGTTTACCACCTAATCGATAATACTTATCAACTGATGAAACCCAATCAACGAGGACATTACCCAATTGCTCCTATGGGGGTAGAGTTGGGAATCTGGCAGGGTTTGTATCAAAATGCAGAGTTACCTTGGCTGCGGTGGTGGGATGCACAAGGAAATTTACTGCTAACGGGTGAGGAACGGGCTGTAATTGAGCGACAAAAGCGGGAGAGAATTGTAGAGAAATTGCGATCGCTCCCTATTGAACAACTCAACGCTTTAGGAATTGACCTAGAAATGTTGGATTAAGAAACATTATTGACTAAGCGGCTTGAAGAATTATCTCAGGAAATGCGCTCCTCAATTTCTGGTTTACCTTTACCTGTTCTCGAAGAATTGAGCGATGCATTGCTTGATTTTACTACCTTGGCTGATTTGCAATTTTAGTTCAAAGGGGGAATAAATTAAACTACAGGCTTTTTCTATTATGCAACGCTTCTTAAACTATCTCTTGTTGTTTTTGAGTTAAATACATCGCAATTCCTTTCTCGTAGTAAGCTGCTTCATTAATAAAAATAGGATAAACAGTAGACTCTCCCTCATAAAAAATATCTTTTCCTTCAAAAGTCAGAAACATTGGATCGCCTGGATTCAGAGGTTCATAATCTCTAAACTGAAGCTGGGGGTGAATCATGGCTTGAATTTCCCCGCCGTAGGCATCGCTTCTAGGATAATCGATAGTCTCAATGTATTGATAGAGTGTAAGCGTACTGTTTCTTTGCGGAATATTACCTTGGTTGCACCTTTCAAAATAGTCTAAAATTGCATAAATAAGCTGTTCTGTTTGTTTAAATAATTCTGCATTTAAAATATTCTGAGCCACAGCACCAACTTCTATAACAAAACCTAATTCGCACAAAGAACGGAGAAAACCAGCTTCTCTAGATTGTTGATTAACAAAAACCTTTACCATCGGATTGATAAAACTTAAATAAGCGCCTAACCGAAGTAATAAAGGATGCAGATCACAAAAAATCAGACTTAGCCCCATGTTGGCAGTTGTGCTGTGCAAATCAACAATTACATCTACAAAGGGCTGATTTTGCGGTTGCAGTATCTGTTGGATTGCTTTTGCCCGCGTATCTTCATAACTTGAAAGTTGCTGATTTTGTAAACCTTGATTGGTGAAGCAACGATTTAAATCCTTGTCAATGTATCGTTTGCCTTTTTCAATAGCTTTGAGATTGCCAAGTAATGCCAGAGTTTCAAAACTTGCTCTGTTGATTAAATTAGGATATTGCTGAAACCTTTTGACTAGATGTATTCCTGTTAACTCATTACCGTGGTTTCCTCCAACGATCGCAACTCGTTTAATTTGACTCATAACTACCTCATATCTAAAAAACTTGTCAAGTGGACGCTATAATGCCCAACGTCAGCTGCTCTACTCAAGACCCTTCGAGCGTCTGACTCGCTCTAAGCGTACCCCTGCGGGGAAGCAAGCTACGCGTAGCGTCTCTAAGAGTTGCCATGCCGCAGGCTTTACGCTGCGCTATCGACGGGAACCGCCAAGACGGGGGCTGCCTCACCGCACTGGCTCCCCTACGGTTATTGAGAATGATGCAAGATACAACATAGCAGTATAACTGCTGCTGACGAAATCTTGTCAGAGAGTGACGCGATGTCTACGACGGGCTACGCCTACGCTCCATATTCGAGCCAAAATGTGATAACTGTTAAGCTGTTAGCTTTAGCACAAAAGGGGAGGAAATTTATGGAGCATGACTTTCAAGCAATCGCTGAACTTTACAAAAACGCCCTCCTCAACGATGTCCTTCCATTTTGGGAAAAACACTCCCTTGATTGGCAGCAAGGCGGCTATTTTACCTGCCTCGATCGCTACGGCAAAATTTATGATCCAGACAAATTCATCTGGCTACAAAACCGCCAAGTGTGGACTTTTTCCATGCTTTGCAACCAGCTAGAAAAACGCGAAAACTGGCTGAAAATCGCCAGCAATGGCGCTAATTTTCTCGCCAAACATGGCAGAGATAGTGATGGTAACTGGTATTTTTCCCTCACCCGTGAAGGAAAACCACTGGTTCAGCCTTACAATATCTTTTCTGATTGCTTTGCAGCGATGGCATTTAGTCAATATGCACTCGCTGGGGGGGAAGAATGGGCAAAGGATGTGGCAATGCAGGCTTATAACAACGTATTACGCCGCAAGGACAACCCGAAGGGCAAATATAATAAAACCTATCCTGGCACACGCCCCATGAAATCATTGGCTGTACCGATGATTTTAGCCAACCTGACTTTAGAAATGGAATGGTTGCTGCCAAAGGAAACACTAGATAATGTCTTAGCTGAGACAGTCCGCGAAGTGATGACCGATTTTCTCGACCAAGAACAGGGACTAATGTACGAAAACGTTACCCCTGACGGTTCCCACATAGATTGTTTTGAGGGACGGCTGATTAACCCAGGTCACGGTATCGAAGCTATGTGGTTCATCATGGACATCGCCCGTCGCAAAAACGATACCAAAACTATTAACCAAGCCGTTGATGTGGTGCTAAATATCCTGGATTTTGCTTGGGATAGTGAGTATGGCGGATTGTATTACTTTATGGATGCAGACGGTCATCCCCCACAACAATTGGAATGGGATCAAAAGCTGTGGTGGGTTCACCTAGAGTCTTTGGTTGCATTAGCGATGGGCTATCGCCTGACTGGGCGTGAGGTGTGTTGGGAATGGTATCAAAAAATGCACGATTACGCCTGGTCACACTTTGCTGATTCAGAATACGGTGAGTGGTTTGGCTATCTCAATCGGCGTGGAGAAGTATTGTTGAACCTTAAAGGTGGCAAATGGAAAGGATGTTTTCACGTACCGCGGGCATTGTACCTTTGTTGGCAGCAATTTGAGGCGATCGCTACTCCTTTACAATAGACTTGTTGCAAAAATTTATCTTCATAACCACAACTTAAGCTGTGGTAACGACAGCTTTAAGGTTACTTATGAACGTTGAAGTATATATAATGACAGCTTTAGCATTCATAACCACAGCTTTAAGATTACTGATGAATGCTTCAGTTGTGGTAACGACAGCTTCAACATTCATAACCACAGCTTTAAGATTACTGATGAATGCTTCAGTTGTGGTAACGATAGCTTAAGTTATTGCGATCGCAATAACTTTAATCTACAAGTAAAATTGGAATCAGTGCCATAGGAAGAATGTCTCATGAATGCTGTGATACCAAAGCGATTTACGATCGCTGAATACCATCAATTGATTGAACTCGGATTTCTGACAGAGGCCAATCATATTGAGTTAATTCGAGGAGAACTGATTCAAATGACAGCAAAGGGAACACCTCATACAGTTTGTAGTTCTATCCTGTGCCGTCAATTGGATCGGCTTTTAGGTGATCAAGCAGTCATCCGTGGACAAGATCCTATCACCCTTCCTAATCAGAGTGAGCCTGAACCGGATGTTGTCATTGCACGAGGAAGAGATGAAGATTATCTCGCTCATCATCCCTATTCCGAAGATATTTTGTTAGTAATTGAAATTTCGGATAAAACCATAGATTATGACCAAACAACCAAGCTGTCTTTATATGCAGAAGCCGGAATTTCTGATTATTGGATTGTGAATTTGCCGGCTCGTCAACTTGAGCGTCATAGCCAGCCATATCAGAATGCTCAAAGTAAGTTTAGCTATCTTAGCAAGCAGATTTTTTTATCTAACCAGTTAGTGGCGATTCCTGGATTTGAAGATGCATTATTGGACTTAAGTAGGTTGTTTCCAGAGATTGCAGGTGAATAATTTTCGCTCGTCTTTTAAAGTGAGTTAAGCTACTTATGCTTATTAGGCAAACTAAACACAAAATGATTTAATTAAAGGTATTGCCCAAATAAAAAACTTTTAATATGAGAAAACTGTCTCTGATTCTCCCATTAGCTATCTTAGCTTTTGGCAGTGTAGTTGTTAAGAGCCAAGAAATCTCCTCACCCAATACTTATACTAAATCTGTTACCCGTGAAGTTTTAGCGAGTGGTTATCCTACTCAAGATCAAAAGCAGATTCTTGAGCTTGTACGCTATACCATCGCACCAAGAGCAAAACTCCCTACTCATACTCATCCGGGAATGCAGATTGAACGAGTAGAGGCGGGAAGTTTAACTTATACTGTTGTGGAAGGAAAAGCTAAAGTAACGAAAGTTAACGGCACAGAATTGATTCTTCAAAAAGGGAAAACTATACAGCTTACAGTAGGAGATTCTTTAGTTGAATCTGCCGGAATGGTTCATTATGGAGAAAACCAAACAAACAAACCGATTATTCTGTTGTCTGCTTCTCTATTTAATACTAATCAACCAAAAGCTATTTTAATTAATCCTCAAAACAGATGAATTTGATGATAAATTTCGACTTTTGTCAGAGGTTTACTCATTAGTATTTGAAACAATACGCTTAGATTAAGAAAACTTTTCCTTCTCTTTCTTCTCTTTGTGTCGCGTCAGTTGCTTCTTTTGTCGGAGACGCTTTTGCTAGCAATAATCACAAACTAAATTCTGCCGCGCCATCTTCATCCACATCTGCATCCTTACCCATAGCAGTAGGTTTAAATTTAGAACCATGAATTAATTCAGCAAACGCAATTCCTGGATTTTGGTGAAGAATATTTAGCACACTCATAAAATCTCGCACAATTTCCCCTGGTGTGAGTAATGCTTCTGCACCCAAGCGATTAATAATTTCTTGCACAAACTCCTTCAACTCACGATTTGTCAAAGTCTGTTCATATCCAAAATTGAGTGCATGAATCTCAGTTAAACGCTGCAAAAGCGTCAAAATTTCTACTTCACTCAACGGGTTCAATCGAATTACTGGCCCCAAATACTCCTGAACGCCAGATTGTGCAACAAAACGGCTTTCCTTTGTGCGTCTTTGCCAAGCTTGGTCTGCAAAAAGTCCCCGTTTGGGATCTTCTAAAAATTTAGTTGTTCCACCAACAACAATACCAAGATGTTCTGCTTTACATTGCATGGTATCGTTAAACATTGCTAAAAGTCTATTATAGTTCTTTTCCCGCGTGACTGTATTAGATATTTGATATAAATGTACAGCTTCATCAAGTATAATTAACAGTCCTTTATAGCCAATCTCAGCTACAAATTTAGCAAATAGTTTGATGTAGTCATACCAACTATCATCATCAATAATGACGCGCACTCCTAAAGCTGCTTTTGCTTCAACTTTAGTAGTAAATTCTCCACGTAACCAGCGCATCGCCGCATTTTTTAAATTATCATCATCCAATCGGTAGCCACGCCAATAAGCGATTATAACGCTACCAAAATCAAATCCATGAACTAAGTCTTCAATATACTGAACTACTTCCCTAATTTTCGATTCAACTTGGTCATCAAAGCCATCGTCATTCGGACGCATTCCACTTTCTTTAACCACTTCTTGTTGAATTTTATTAATCCATCCTTCTAAAATTGAGACTAAAGCACCACCATCAGGACGAGTTTTTGTAGCTAGGTGGCTCATTAATTCTCGATAGGTGGCTACACCTTCATGGTTGCTTCCTGCTAATCGACGTTCAGAGGATAAATCACCATCAGCTACTACAAAACCTTGCTCTATAGCACGGTTGCGAATTAGTTGCAATAAAAAACTTTTCCCAGAACCGTAGTTACCAATTATGAAGCGAAATGCTGCTACACCTTCTGCAATATCATCGAGATTTTGTAATAGGCTTTTTAGTTCTTTTTCTCGACCTACTGCTATATGTTCAACTCCTATTCTTGGTACTACCCCCGCACCAAGGGAATTGATTAAAGCAGTGGAGATTTTTTTCGAGATTTTGAGCTTTGCCATATATTACACATCACTTTATTCTAAACGCAGAAGCACGCAGTAAGTAGGTAAGGCACATATTCACGTTACTACTAATCTGACGACAGCAATAATTAATAATTTAATTGGACGAAGCATGTCTAGCCATAAAGTCTTCATACATTGCAATCATTTTTTTGACATACATCATATACTCAGGGTAAACTTCTGGAATTTCCAAATCTGAATTAATAATTAATTCACCAATAATATCATTTGCTCGTTCATTTATAGAATCGATTAATAGATTCGGCATAGTGATGTTTGCTTCGGCAATTTTTTTAATAGCAGCCTTGGGATTATCTTGTTCGACTATAGCTTTTAATACTTCTAGTTCAGAGCGTGGGAGATTTTCTAAAAAATTAGTCCATTCTTCAGATATATTCTCTGATGTCTCAATTTCTGAAGTATCTGTGATTGCTGTATTTTCCATTATTTCAGAAAAAGGAAACAATTCAGGATCATCTTGGGAATTATCAGACAAAGGTTCTTGATTGAATGTTTCTATTTGTTGGAGTAATTCCCATACTTGATTTTGTAATGAGTCTCGTTCTTCTTGTAATAATGAAACCTGCCCTTGCAATTCCTGTAATTCAGCTTTTTTTTCTACTAGTTGGGTTTGTGAATAATTCAGGATAGCTTGGATATTTTCTGTTTCGGTTTTTGTTGCTACCAGGAATTGATTTTTTTGGCTTGTCTCAACTTCTAGCTCTTGAATTGCAATTCGCATTTCGTATAGTTTTTCTTCTAATTGGGGTTTGAGTCTGCCTAAAAGAGTTAAATTACTTTCAACTTCTTGTTTCTCCTGTTTGAGTTCGCAAATTTGACTTTGCAACTGAGTAATTTCAGTACGAGAGCCATTACAATTTGACTCTAGACGGCGCTTCTCTGCTGTGAGAATAGAAAAAGCATTGTTCAATTCTGCTTGATTTGTATGCAAGTTATTAATTTCAGTTTGCAGGTTATTGATTTCAGTTTCTAACTGCTTTTTATGCCCGGCAAATGTTCTTAATTCTCGATGTATACTATCCCTTTGGTTACGGCTTTCTGTGACTTGATTTTGCAGATGTTGTGACTCAGCATATAATAAATTATGATGTCCTTCGATTTGATTAATTTCTCTAACAACACGAGCCTTCAATCCCTCCATTTCTTTAATTCGCTTGCGGAGAGAACCTAAAACAAACATTTCATAATTTCGGCGTCGCTTATCTACAAATAATGCTGCTGCATAGATAATAACGGCAGTAATTACACCTGTGAGAAGAGCTTTATTAAAATCCCAGTTTGGGACGAGGCTAAGGCCAAAACTCACACTAAAGGCAACTATCCCTAAGATAAATCGATTGCTGATCATTACTGATTGCATATTGCTGGTTTTTAGCGTAGTTAAATTATCAGAATAAGTAACTCTCATACTAATTTATAATTCGTAATGACGCTTACAGACTCGCTAACGAGCGAACGCGAACAGCGTCTCCCCTTCTCTCAAAGGCAGAGGCTAGCGCCTGCCGTAGGATGCCCCGTGAACAGCGTCTTTTGTCTTGAGAAGGGCTGTAGGGAGAAGAGAAGGCTTTCCGCTGCACTAACATAATTCGTAATTAGAATACACAGAGAATAATACTTACTAAAAAAGAGTTTCAATCTGTTGTTCTGTTTGCTGAAACAAGACATTTTTCCCAAATTTGGTATCATAGTCGTTCTGAAATCTCTAGTTTTAGTTACTGGTACATAACATTGTTCTGTAAGTAACAAAAAAGTGCAATCATTAATGAACTAATTTTAATCAGAAGTGTTGGATGTATCCTTATTTACATTAAATAGTCTTAAATCTGCTTTTAAAAAATCTACAAACTGCCGTGCTGTCCGTCCAGAACGACCATTATGGCGAGTTGCCCACTGTAATGCTTGAAATTCCAAATCTTCTTGAGTAATATTAATTTCAGCTTGTGCGGCTAGATGTTGTACAATCTTTAAATAAGTTTTCTGATTGGCTGGTTCAAAGGTCAAGGTTAAACCAAAGCGATCGCTAAACGAAAGTTTCTCCTGCATCGTATCCCAGGCATGGATTTCCTCGTTATCCTTGGGTGCAGGTCTATCCACATGAAACTCCCGAATCAGGTGACGGCGGTTGGAAGTAGCATACACAACTACATTTTTAGGCCGTGCGGTTAAATTACCTTCTAAAACTACCTTGAGGGCTTTAAAGGCATCATCATCTTCTTCAAATGAAAGGTCATCGACAAAGATGATAAATTTTTGTGACACTCCCCGTAAATGTTCCACAATTTCTGGTAAGTCTTTTAAATCAGATTTTGCTACTTCCAACAAGCGAAGGCTGCGATTACTATATTCATTCAACAAAGATTTCACCAAAGAAGATTTGCCAGAACCTCGACTACCGTAAAGTAATACATGCAGTGCCATCTCTCCTGATAATAAAAACTCTGTATTTTTTAGCAAAGCATCTCTTTGAGACTCGTAACCTACAAGGGCACTCAGCTTAACTGGGTCAGAATACCGAATACCGATAAACTGCCCAGCTTGCCAGCGTAAAGCGCGATATTCTGCAAATAAACCAGAGCCACATTGCCGATAATAAGCTGCTAACTCTTCTACAGCATCACCCCAATTATCTAACTCTTGTAGATATGTAACGAATGTCTCTACTCCTACCAATTCTTGCTCTTTATACCACACTACTGGTGAAATCGGCATATGAGCTACGCCTTGTATCCACTCACTCAAAGAAGCGCTGCTACATTTATAGAGACTTTGCAATATTTGTAAATCATGCTCAACTGCTGCTACTAAAGCTGGGGGCAAATCTTCAAATTCTCGCACTTCAGCCAGCCTTGTAAAAGGATTCTTAGAGAAAAGAAGTTGAGTGATTAAATAGTCTTCCCAGTTTTGATTTCTAGCAGCCAAAGCGTAGAAGTAACTGCCGTAGGCTTGAAGGCAACCGCGTGCATCGGCGTCAGTGTAACGTATAGCTTGCAACAGTTCCAGAAATGCCATCCCCACTTCGCCTTGCAGAACAGACTGGTAGAGTAAAAGTGAGGCTGCTTGGCGCTGAAGATATTGAACCTTTGTATATGAAGAAGTATTTGTGATTGGCATTGCTTGATTGTCCATCAATAAACTGTGTGGTATAGCTAAATAACTATGGTAAATTGTCTGCTGACCCTGGCAGTAAAGTCAAAGTCTACATAGGTTTTAACAATGAATTTAAGTATGATTGCTGCTCTTGCTTACGGCATATTAGCGATTGTTGGTGGCATTATTGGCTACATTCAGGCTAAAAGTAAGGTTTCACTCCTAAGCGGTAGCATTAGCGGTTTATTACTAATACTTGCTGCTTACTTTCAATTCCAAGGACAAACCTGGGGTTTGATTTTAGCAGGGTTAATTACTGCTGTTTTAGTAGTCGTCTTTGGATTTCGACTGGCTAAAACACGCAAGTTTATGCCTGCGGGATTAATGACGATTTTGGGTATCTTGGCATTGGCGGTGATGGTGAATCAATTTGTGGCTTTAAGGTAGCATCAGTCTCGAAGCAATAACCATCCTCTTGTTTTTTGTTACCTATTAAGGCGTTCTTCCAGAGTGAGGGAGGTGATGATTTGCAGCAGTGATATGATGTCCGGGCAATTAACCATAATACCCCCAAGCCCAAAGAGCCAAAGCTACGCTTGAGCTAACCTAAGAGGCTGCTCTTAGGGGTTGGGGGTGGGGTTCTTTTCTTATGGCTAATTTGGCGGACATCATATAAATCAAGCAATCGGGTGTTCCTGTGTTTCTGCAACTCAGTACTTACTACAGTTTTGCGTAAAAGCGTAGCGTTTTTAGTGCAGGGGAACGCATTAACATTCTAAGGGAATGCATTGGCATTGTATTGAGATGCATTAACAATGCATTCCAACGCATTAACAATGCATTCCGACACATTAACAATGCATTCCAACGCATTAACAATGCATTCCGACACATTAACAATGCAAGCCGATGCATTAACAATGCATCCCGACACATTGGCATTGCAGGGCATTGCTAAATTTAATTTGCTACGAATTAATGAAATGCTGTACTTAGCGCAAAATCTGGTCAATCATCCGGTTCGCCTGGGAACCATAACCGCCCCCAAATAAATTGAAGTGATTCAAAATGTGATACAGGTTATAGAGCGTTTTTCTCTGCTGATAGCCTGCATCTAAAGGAAAGACTTCGTTGTAACCTTTGTAAAACGCTGCGGGGAATCCACCAAATAATTCTGTCATGGCAATATCAACTTCGCGATCGCCAAAATAAGTTGCTGGATCAAAAATCACGGGTTCTCCTGAAGCTGTACACCCAGCATTTCCGCCCCATAAATCGCCGTGTACTAAAGAAGGTTGCACCTGGTGCGTCAATAGTTCCGGGATAGCTGCTAGTAATTTTTCTTGTTGAGGGAAATTTCCTCCCCGTTGCTTTGCCAACTGAAATTGATAACCCAGGCGATGTTTAATATAAAATTCTGCCCAGTCTGATGTCCAAGTATTGATTTGGGGCGTTGAACCAATGGTATTGTTTATTTTCCAACCAAAACCTTCACTACTGCTAGCTTGATGCATCGCCGCTAACTTGCGCCCCATCTCTTCCCACGAATTGCTGTTACCGCTACCAAGTTCTAACCATTCCAGCAAGATGTAACTAGAATTCCCAGCTACACCCCAGCTTAGAGGTTTTGGGACGCGAATACTAGCTGTTGCTAGCATTTCCTTTAAACCCAATGCCTCAGCCTCAAACATCGCAACTTCGGATGGTTGGTTAATCTTAAGGAAGTAGGTTATCTCACCATTGGAGATAGCATAACCTTGGTTGATGCACCCGCCACCAACCGATCGCCGTTGCTGACTCTGAAATTTTTCGCCAGTCACCTGGCTAATTTGAGCATCGATTTGAGTCCACATGATTAAATTGGGGAGTAGGGAGTGGGGAGTGGGGAGTGGGGATAGAGGGAGCAGGGGGAGCAGGGGGAGCAGGGGAGGCAGGGGAGGCAGGGGAGGCAGGGGAAGAAGAATTATTGATTAATGCCCAATGCCCAATGCCCTATTTTCTAATTTACGGCTTGACGACAACTACACCATAAGCATTTGGGGAAAGATACTCTTTGGCTGCTTGCATCAAGTCAGTTGCATCTTGGCTCTGAATATAATCTGGGTAGTTAAAGGCGGGTTCTAAATCTCCCAGCAAGGACTGATAGTAACCATACAACCCAGAGCGATCGCTTGGTGTTTCATTGCCAAATATAAATCTGTTCGCTACTCGCCGCCGCACACGGGCAATTTCTGATTCTGTGACTAACTCGGTTTGAACTTTGCGAATGTGTTGAGCGATCGCATCCTCTACTTCTGCTAAATTTTCCACTGCACATTTAGCTGAAATATAAAATGTCCCTTGCAGCTGATTGCTCATATTGCTCACAGAAATTGAAGAAACCAATCCCCGTTCTTCTCGTAAATCCCTCACCAGTCTTGATGTCCGTCCGTGTCCCAAAATTCCTGCTAAAACATCCAGTCCATAGGTGCGATCTAACTGAGTCATTCCTGGAACCCGCCAAACCATCACTAGCCTTGCTTGCTGGAGACTATCATCTACAAATTCTCGACGGACAATTTCTGTAAATGGTAACTCAGTGCTGAGTAGGGAGTGGGGAGTGGGGAGTGGGGAGTACTGAGTTTTAGTGACTTTTGTAAATCCTTCAGCAACGGTTGCAATTAATTCTTCCACAGGCAAATTACCCACAGCTACAGCAGTAATTGACTGGGGTTGATACCAATTAGTATGAAAATCCCGCATCTGTTGGGGTTTAAGTTCGGCAATCACCGATTCCGGCCCCAATACTGCCCGGCGATAAGGTAGCTCAGTATACGCTGTCTCCATCACCCGTCGAAATGTCCGTCGTTGGGGATTATCCTCTGAACGCCTAATTTCTTCTAAAACTACTAATCGCTCCCGTTCAAAAGCATCATCAGGAATACTAGCATTTGATACTACATCTATTTGTAGTGGAGCCAGCTCGGCAAAATCTTTGGGCGCAGTGGTTATATAGTAATGAGTATAGTCTTGGCTAGTAGCGGCATTGGTAACAGCACCCCGTTCTTCAATTCGCCGTTCAAACTCGCCGCTAGCCAGTCGTTCTGTTCCCTTAAAAATCATATGCTCTAAAAAGTGAGCCATACCGTTAATGGCATCAGATTCTACTGCTGAACCAACTTTAATCCATACGTTGAGGTTTACAGCTTCAACTGGCATTTGCTCCGCTATGATTGTCAAACCATTGGGCAACTGATGCAGCGTTGGGGTATTAAGACGAGGAAATTTCCGTAGGGTTGAAGTCATTGCTACTTGTGTGAGGAGCTATGTTACTTCTTTATTTTATCCGTGACTGAAGAGACAGGGGAGCAGGCTTGCCGTGAGCGCAGCCGAACGGGGGCAGGGAGAAAAAGAGTTTGAGCCTTGTTTACTTTTCTTCACACAGTTTGGTTTTATTGTACCAACTTACTTAATATACAAGGTGCAAAAAGAGTTTCAGAGCAAGTAAATTTATTTATGCCCAAAAGCAAAATATTTATTTCGAGTGGAGAGTGCCACAATCAAAAATAATGCGTCTAAAAAGTTTTACTACGCAAAACCTGTCCCTCTCCGACTCAGGTGCAATCAACAAATGCGTTGGCGTAGCCCGCCGCAGGCATCGCCGAATCAACAAATGTGAACGCCGAATCAACAAATGCGATCGCCGAATCAACAAATGTGAACGCCGAATCAACAAATGCGATCGCCGAATC
>NZ_JBALDI010000055.1:0-8638 GCF_036917395.1 Nostoc sp. | reverse complement strand
AAGACACCAGCCTGGCGCTGCCCGGTGTATACTTTGGCTCCGTAGCGTGGGGAGATTACAGCGGCGATGGCAAACTCGACCTCATCCTCACTGGCAGCAGCAACAGCGGCAACATCAGTAAACTGTACAAAAATGCTTTAAACAATGCACCTACTCTCAATACTCCCACTGCTATTAGTTACACTGACACTGCCAATGATGACACTTTTGCCGCTCAAACTGATACATTAGTAGCTATTGACGCAGACAGTGGACAAACCCTTACCTACACTATTGATGGTGGTACAGTCAATGGCACAACTGTAACCAAAAGCGGAACCTACGGTACTCTCAGCCTCGACACCAGCACGGGAGCATATACCTTTACACCCTTTGATGGTGCAATTGAAGCACTGACGAGCAACGATACAGAAGCATTTACCGTCACAGTTAGCGATGGCAATGATGGTACTGATAGCAAAACCCTAGATATTAACCTTACTGGTGTAGATGATGCACCCACCTTAGAAAATGCGATCGCTGATCAAATAGCTCAACAAGATACAGCTTTTAGCTTTACTTTTGATGCTAATACTTTCATTGATGTGGATGCTGGAGACAATCTTACTTACTCAGCAACTCTACAAGATGGCAGTAATCTACCTAACTGGCTGAAATTCAATGCAGCTACGCGCACATTTAGCGGTACACCAACTAACGCCGATGTTGTCAATCTGACAATTGAGCTACAAGCTAAAGATAATGATGGTGTAAGTGCCACTGACACCTTTGCATTAGCTGTCGAACCCAATAATGGCACACCTACCTTTAAGCTTTCAAAAATTGCGGATGATATCTTTAAAATATCTAATAGTAGTGACAAATCAAAACTTCAAGTTACTCTCACTGGACAAAGCTCTAATCTTGTAAATGAAATAGGAGTGTTTACCGTTGACGATGCTCAAGGTAATATCAATGGTATTGCTCCAGGCGCAGCAGGTTATGCCCAAGCAGCTTTAGACCGAGCTAAGGTAATTTTCTCTGCTATTGCCAATCTTCCCAATGGGTTTAATACCGACAATTTGACACATCTGTTGGAATTTAACTCCGATGATAACTTCAGATTTTATTTGGTGAAAAATAGCACAACTGATGCTGTACGGACTGGAGTAACTCCACTCACAGACATCCTATTTTCTGATCCTTTAACGCAAAAGATTACAGATTTGGGGAATGATGACTTTTCCCTTGCGTGGAAAGATGGTGGTAATAACGCTGCTGACTTCAATAATCTGGTGGTAAAAATTCACTCCACAAATGATTCATTACCTCTGGGTACAAATCTGCAAGGAAACTCCCAAGGAGAAGTGATTGATTTGCGTGGTGTCACAAATCAGGTAAAAGCTGATTTTGTCGTCAACAGAGAAGCAGCTTTCAAGAATTTCATCGGCTTCTATCAAGTATCTGATGAAAATGGTGGCATTGACACCAACGGAGATGGTAAAGCAGATATTCTCACCGGACAGGCTGGTTATACTGAAGCCGCAGTTCGGGGGCGTGTTGCAGGCATTGATTTGACAGTTAATAATCAAGGTAGTGCAACTTCCACAGGAACTTTCCAGCCAGGTTCTATCTTTGTACCATTTATTATTACTAATGGTACGCCTGATGCTTTACTTGATAGCAATCCAAATAATGATCCAGCTGTTTACTTCCCATTCTTGGGAGCTAACACTGATAAAGTAGATCACATTCGCTTGTTAGGGAATAATGTTTTTGGCTTCGAGGATTTAGCAAGTGGTGGTGACAAAGATTTCAACGATATGATCGTGCGAGTCAATCTGACTATCGCCTAGTCTAAATTATTAAACATCGCCTATACTCAGTCGAGCCAATGTTGAGCAATGTTGTTAAGCACCATTGGTTTAAGTAAGGAGCGTGAATAATTAAAGGTTTATAATAAGGGCTAAAGCCGAATGGCACTGAGTTTAGTTATTTGTTGAGGCAAGCAGGGGGTGCAGGGGAGCAGAGGGAAAGTTGGAGTAAGTCTTTCCGCTTTGCCCAATGCCCTAGAGTAAAAAAGAGATTTTCTGTCTATACATACATTTTATTGACTGAACTAGCGCCATAGTCCAGTGCGATCGCTACAATTTTAGGATAAGCAATATTCGATGGTGCAGCAGATGCTCAAGCGGCTATTTCAATGGCTCAAAAAGCTTTTTCAGAGCTTGTTTGGTGGAAAACAGACTGCCTCAAAATCTAGGGGGAATGTGGAAAAAGAACCAGCACCACCCCTAAGCGATACGGATCTGGAATTTCTCTTCACCGAACTGTTGCAAGGAGTACATCAAGCACGAGGGGAAGCATGGGCCCAAAAGTGGCTGCATAATATTGAACATCGGATTACAACTGAAGACTGGGTTGAATGGTTAGGGCGCTTTGGTGAAAGATTGCTAGCATCACCTACACCCAATAATGAAATAGCTGCGCGGTTGGTGCAACTGGGTGAGTTGAGCATCGGACAAATTGGAGATGTTGCCTATAGTATCGGGATGCAGTTGTTGACACGCAATCAAGGTGAACCAATTTGGGAATATGAAGGGCCAGATGCTGTTAGCACGATGCCATCTGAACCAACCGCCCCAATATTAGAGTCAGCAGATGTGCCAGAAAACCTCCCGGAGGGAGAATACCAAACTGTTACCCTAGAACAGTTGTTTGTAATGTTGCAGGATGATGAAAGCTTACGCCAGCAGATTGCTCAACAACTTGCCGTTGAGACAGATGATCCCCAACTGCTTGTGCAGGCATTGATTAATCAATTATATCCTGCTGGTGAATCGACTACAGAGCAAACAGAAAATTAGTTAAATCTGAGAATTGTAACGTTGTAATGCTGTACTCT
The DNA here is from genome assembly GCF_036917395.1 of Nostoc sp. Taxonomy (GTDB): domain Bacteria; phylum Cyanobacteriota; class Cyanobacteriia; order Cyanobacteriales; family Nostocaceae; genus Nostoc. The sequence goes on along the minus strand of NZ_JBALDI010000055.1, from coordinate 5,754 downwards.
TGAAGTTTTGTATATTTTTTGCTAACTTGCTACGGAAGCGCTATCCGGATCTAATTAGTTTTTACGTAATTGATGATTTTTTTAACACAACGATGGCTACAATCTAGAAAAACAAAATCCAAGAGTGTGGCAGATGCTCAGGCGGATATCACAGTCGCTTAAAAGGTTTTTAAAGCGCCTTATTAAAAGTAAGCAGACTAGTTCTCTCAAGCGTGGGAGAAGACACAATCTGGTGGAGATACTACCAGAACTAACCGATGCGGATCTGGAACAATTGTTTATCCAATTGCTAGAAGGTGTGCATCAAGCACGAGGACAACAGTGGGCATTGAGGTATCTGCAACGGGTCGAAAATCGCATTTCGGCTGAACGCTGGATAGATTGGTTGGTGATGTTTGGCGAAAGCTTGCTAGCTTCAACGACGCCGAATCCTCTATTAGCAACACAGATGGTGCAATTGGGGGAACTTGGTATTGGCAGAATTGGAGACGTTGCCTATGACATTGGCATCCGGCTGATGCAAAACTCACCCACACAGATAGAGTATGAGGAGAATCAGGCGCAAGATGGCACACAAATCACTCCAGGGCAAGAACTGATTCGCAATTTAGGCGAACAGTTATGGGAATATGATGAGCCAAATGTAATAGAAACTACTCCTGGACAAGAACTGATCCGCAATTTGGGCGAGGAGTTATGGGAGTATGATGAGCCAAATGTTGTAGAAACCACAGAAGAAATTCTCCCAACTACACCTGGGCAAGAGCTAATCCGTAGCTTAGGTGACCAGTTATGGGAATATGATGAGCCAAATGTTGAAGCAATAACGCCAGCGCCTGAAAATGCCTCTTTTGAGGAAAGATTGACCGAGAATTTAGAGGAACTGGTATTGAAGTATGAACGAGAAGATGCCCAAGCCACAATCAGAGAAAATCTCTCTCTCCCCGCAGCGGAAGATTCAATCACCTCATTAGCCGAACTGAGGTTCGGTGATGAAGAGAAAGTTACTTCAACTAAGACACCAGCAAATCTCCTTTCTACTAAACAAAGACCTGAATTAGCAACGTCTGACTCAGTGGAAACCTGGGATAACACTTTGACCAATTTAGAGTCAAATGTAGCTAATACCTTAGATGAGTTGTGGGTGAGGTTGGATCAAAGTACCAATTTAGTCCAGCAACTTGCTTCTAACTTGGCAGTTCAAAGCAGCAATTCCCCTGGTATTATTGAGCGACATAGCGATAATCCGATTACCCAGGCTCAAACGTGGTTTTACCAAGGTCTAAGCCAAGCTAAAACAGGTGATTTGTTAAGCGCGATCGCATCTTATGACCAAGCCATTAAACTGCAACCAAAATTTTCTGAATATTGGTTTAACCGAGGCTTAACGCTGTTTCATTTAGAACGTTTTGATGAAGCGATCGCATCTTACGAAACCGCCACACAACTGAAACCCGACTACTACAAAGCTTGGTACAACCGGGGTGGAACTCTCGGAGAATTAGGATACTTTGAAGAAGCGATCGCTTCTTTTGACAAAGCCATAGAAATTAAGCCAGACTACCAAGAAGCTTGGTCTAGCAAAGGTTTGGCGCTGCTGAAGTTAGGTTGGCTACCGGAAGCTATTTCTAGTTATGATCAAGCGCTGCATCTGGAACCAGAAGACCAGGAAAACTGGTATCACCGAGGCATAGCCCTAGCTGTAAGCGAACAATTTGCAGAGGCGATTATATCTTACGACAAAGCGCTAGAAATTGACCCAGACTACCACGAAGTTTGGATAGACCGGGGTGTAGTCCTGTTTAATTTAGGAAGGTGGTCAGAAGCGATCACCTCCTGGGACAAAGCACTTTCAGTTCAAGCCGACTTCTACTTAGCTTGGTACAACCGGGGTATAGCGTTAGACAATTTAGGACGCCGCATTGAAGCGATCGCCTCCTATCAACAAGCGATCGCCATTAAACCCGACTTCCACTTAGCTTGGTATAATCAGGCAGTAGCACTGTTTTATTTAGAACAATTTGCCGAAGCGATCGCCTGTTATGACAACGCTTTGCAAATTAAACAAGATTATTGGGAAGCTTGGATTGGTCGGGGAACTGCCGTCGGCAACTTAGTGAATGCTGACGGATTGCTGAATTTGTCGAGTAGTATAACAGCAACAAATCCCGCCTTACAACAGGGCGGCTACGAAGGAAAATTAGCCAGCTACGAAGAAGGGTTAAAGCATCTGCGGACAGATACCCACCCAGAAGGTTGGGGTAGATTGCATGTTGCGATCGCTAATATTTACTACGACCAGGGCAAAAAACATACCAATACCCGCGATTATTGGCGCAAAGCTGCATCTGAGTATCATCAGGCGCTGTTAACCCTGACACTAGAATATTTTCCGCAGTTGCACTTAGAGGTTTTGCAATCTTTAAGCAAAGTGCTGATGGGTTTGGGACAAACAACACAAGTTCAAGAATTACAGCAACGCGGCAGAGATTTATTGCGACAATTATTGAGTGAAGAAACTCGCTCAGACGAAAGTAAAAAGCAGTTAGCTTTAAAATTTACAGGCTTTAAGCAGTTGGCAGTTGATTTAGCTGTAGAGTCTGGTGATTTAGTTGAAGCCTGGGAAATTGCTGAACAAGGCAAAAATGCTTGTTTAAACTGGCTACTTTCTGGCTGGAATAATCAGATTTACTCACCTGATTATGGAGCAATTCAACAACTATTCAATCCCACAACAGCAATTATTTACTGGCATATTAGTCCAGTCGCATTACATACTTTTATTCTTAAAGACCAAGCGCCATCACCCATCCTCCTGTTTACACCTATGCAAGATCCTGGGGCAATACCTTTAGGAGAAGACGCTATCCGTCTAAATGAATTGCCGCTACCCGAAGCAGTGCAACGCTTAATTGAATTTGAAAGTTGGCTAGAAGATTGGCATCAACAATACCAAGAATATCGCAGCACGGCTCAAGACAAAGAAAGTAAAAGCCAGCATTCTTGGCGAGTTGATATGGAACAGAAGCTAATGCAACTGTATAACATCCTGAATATTTCCACAATTGCACAGGAACTCGAAGGCATCACCCAACTGGTTTTAATTCCTCATCGTGACTTGTATAGATTGCCCATTCATACCCTTTTCCATCTCTCTTCTGCATCCCAGGAAGAATTGCCGAATGTGGAATCAAATTTTATCGTCACCTATCTGCCTAGTGCCCAAATAGGTTTATCAATAAAAACTGAAGAGATTTGGCAGTGGCAAAATCAGTTATTGCTTAGTGTTGAACATCCTGAAAGTGTAGGTTATCCCACACTAAAATTTGCCAAACTTGAGTCTGAAATTGTGAGCCAGATGTTCAATAATCTTCAACGAATTCAGGGGTCTGAAGCAACGAAAAATGTTGTCGAAAAGGCCTTATTTGATGATAATTACAACATATTTCATTTTACAGGTCATGTTACTAATAATTTAGGTGAACCTAAAAATTCAGAATTAGCATTAGCAGGTGAAGATAAACTTACTTTAGATGAAATCTGCCAACAAAATCTAGCAAGTTACAACCTTATTACCCTCTCTACTTGTGAAAATTTAAGTAATAGCAACCACACTATCAGCAGCGAATATGTGAGTTTAGTTAGTGGTTTTGTGAGTCAGGGCGTTCCTCATGTAGTGAGTACTCTTTGGAGTGTAGAATCTTCAGCTAGTGCCTTGGTCATGATCGAGTTTTACCGACGATTACAGCCTAATAAATCAGCAGTTACTGCCTTAGCTGAAGCAACACGATGGCTGAAAGAACTAACTGCTGGAGAACTGACAAAATGGTATGAAGATATCTTGAATAATCTGCATCCTGAAGAATTACGAATTCAAACTTATTTAGCGACACAGCTATATAGAAATAGTAAAATGGCATCAGATAAAAATCTTTATAATCATCCTTACTATTGGGCAGCATTCACGATTACGGGTAAGCCAAATTAATCTTTTGAAACTTAGTCAAAATAATTCATAAGGTCAATCTAAAATCGTAAGAATTCAGAAGTCAGAATAGTGGAAAAATCAGGAGTTAATTTACTTGACTGATGAATTTACTTGTGATTGGAAACCTTTTATAAATTCTGACTTCTGACTCCTGAGTGCTAAATTCTAAAATCTAAAATCCAAAATCCAAAATTGAGTTACCAACACTAAGGAGTGGAGAAGGCTTGAATCTAAAGTTTATAACTTTTAATTAAGCCTAATCTAACTCCCGGCGTCCTTCCAATGCCCTTGCCAGGGTCACTTCGTCGGCGTACTCCAAATCACCACCTACAGGCAAACCAAAGGCAATCCGCGTCACCTTGGTAAATGGTTTCAGTAGCTGACCGATATACAGTGTTGTTGTCTCCCCTTCTACACTCGGACTAATTGCCAGAATCACTTCTTGAGGTTTTTGCTGACTCACCCGGCGCTGCAAAGCCAGTATAGTTAACTGTTCTGGCCCAATTCCATCAATTGGAGAAATCACCCCACCCAAAACGTGATATTTGCCTTTGTACTCGCGGGTTTTTTCCAGCGCAATCACATCGCGGGGATCTGCTACGACACAGATAGTGTTGTTGTCACGGTTGGGATTGCGGCAAATTTCACAAACAGGTTCAGCAGATAAGTGAAAGCAAACAGAACACAAGCCTATCTGTTTTTTTGCCTCAATTAAAGCTTGTGCTAAAGCTTCTACTTCTGCTTCTGGTCGCTTCAAAATATGCAAAGCCAGTCGTTGGGCAGATTTAGGACCAACCCCTGGCAAGCGTTGCAATTGCTCAATTAACCGTGCTAAAGGGCGTGCGTAAACCGTTGTCTTATCTCCAGAATGTTTTTACCTTAACTATGATGACATTCTTGCAGAATTTTGGATTGCTCATTTTATTTATTAGAGGTCAAGCGGGTACGCACACCCTACCTGCACTACAAAAAATCACGTCATAAAAGTTAGTGCAATTTAAATGTAGGGAATCATAAACAAGACAGCCTGAAAAATCTTTGGCTACACAGTAAGCATTAAGAAGAGACATTACTATGACTAAGAAGACCTACCAAGATAAAGACCGTGATCTAGATGCCTTGTTGAGAGATATTTATGACTTACGCACGAGTAACGGAAGAATCAAACCGCAGAGGCACAGAGGACACGGAGGAATAAGAGTTAGAGAGGTATTATTGCGTAAGTCCTGATATTGAAACGTGGTTTAGTGGACAAGGCTATCAGATACAGATCAATAAAACAGACGGAACTTGGTTCTTGCAACCTGCAAAAACTGAGATGTGGCGGAATTCTGACACAAGAGGAGTACGAGAGCAAGAAAGCAGCGATTCAAAGAGAATCTGAACTTGCAGGTAAAATCAAGCAGCTTGAGAATGCTAGAGATGCTGGAATCATTAGTTGTGAAGAGTATAAAAGGTTCGCTCTGGTTGTCTAAAGGCCAGCAATTAAAGTAAATTGCGGCTGCGATCGCTTACTTTAACCAATATGAAATTGAATCAGACTTGCAAAGATGATATGAGCAGTTAATTTAGATTTCATAGGTTTCAAGGATTAAAACAGTGCAATATAGGTTTAAATAATAAAACGCTCCCTGTTTCCAGAGAGCGTTTTTGATTTAGCTAATCTTTACTATTTAACCGTTGATAGCAGGAGCGGTAAGAGCTACAGGAGCAAAATCACCTGCTGCCAAATCTAAGGGGAAGTTGTGAGCATTGCGCTCGTGCAT
>NZ_JBALDI010000054.1:0-66499 GCF_036917395.1 Nostoc sp. | reverse complement strand
TACTCGTGAATCCACCTCTGAACTCCGTTAACGAGTCTTTGAACTGGATGAATCCACCTCTGAACTCCGTCAACGAGTCTTTGATACTCGTGAATCCACCTCTGAACTCCGTTAACGAGTCTTTGAACTGGATGAATCCACCTCTGAACTCCGTCAACGAGTCTTTGATACTCGTGAATGAGTCTTTGAACTCCGTTAACGAGTCTTTGAACTCCATTAATGAGCCTTGGGGAGACAGCTACGCTTTGGTGGGGTGGGGTTCTTGGGGTTTAATAAGTAATCAAGCGGACATGATATAAGAGGTTTTATTATGCAAAACCGTCCCTCTGTGACTTCCAAAGGCACAGACTTGAAATTAGTTCAAGCCAGGGAGAGGTTCGTGGAACTGACGTCATATTACAGCAGAATTCAAGTATTTGAACCACATCTGTCGCAAGGGCACAGCATTGCTATGCCCCTACCGCGTGGTCTATTTACCTGAAAATAGCTGTAAATACATTGCGTAAGCGAAGCTTGTCGTAGACATCGCACCTTTGCCAAAACCTACCAGCTAGCCTCTGTACCCTACTAAACAAAACGCACACCAATTGTGATTAGTGTGCGTCTGCGGTTAGATTTTAGAAATTCTCGAACTTAGCGATCGCATCCTTCATCTTATCCACCACCTCATCTACAGGGATGACTCCCAATTCCCCAGAAGCGCGGGTACGGATACTCAAAGTGTTAGTTTCCACTTCCTTAGCTCCCACCACAGCCATCACGGGTATTTTTTCTTTCTCTGCATTGCGAATCTGTTTACCCAAGCGATCGCCACTGGTATCAACTTCTGCACGGATGCCCAACGCTCTCATTTTCGTTACCACATCTTTAGCAAAGTCTACCTGTATATCACCCACTGGCAGTAATCTAGCTTGCACTGGCGCTAACCACAAAGGAAAATCACCTGCATATTCTTCAATTAAAATCCCAATCAACCGTTCCAGTGAACCAAAAGGCGCACGGTGAATCATCACTGGACGTTTGCGAACACCATCTTCGGCGACGTATTCCAACTCAAAGCGTTCTGGCAAATTGTAATCAACCTGCACAGTTCCTAATTGCCACTCTCGATCTAGGGCATCACTAAAGATAAAGTCAAGTTTTGGCCCATAAAAAGCCGCTTCTCCAATACCTTCAAAGTGTTCCATCCCCAAGGTTTCAACTGCACGGCGAATTGCACCTTCGGCTTTGTCCCAAACTTCATCTGAACCGATGTACTTATCACTAGCAGGATCGCGGAAACTGAGTCTAGCTTTAAAGTTCTTCAGTTGCAGACTATTGAACACCGACAAAATCAAATCCACCACATTCAGGAATTCGCTATCTAGCTGTTCTGGGGTGACAAACAGGTGAGAATCATCCACTGTAAAACCGCGCACCCGCGTTAAACCGCCTAATTCCCCTGATTGTTCGTAGCGGTAAACAGTACCAAATTCCGCCAGTCGCATCGGTAGTTCCCGATAAGAGCGTAACTCACTCTTATATATTTGGATGTGGAAGGGGCAGTTCATCGGCTTCATAACGAAGCCCTGTTCCTGTGCAGCAGCTTCCTGATCATCTGCCATTAAGGGGAACATATCTTCTTTATATTTCTGCCAATGTCCAGAGGTTTTAAATAAATCTACTCTGGCAATGTGAGGCGTTACTACAGATAAATAACCCCGTTTTACCTGTTCTTGCTTGAGGAAGTCTTCTAAAGTACTGCGTAACAGAGTGCCTTTGGGTGTCCACAAAGGTAAACCCGGCCCCACTAGATCAGAAAATATAAATAATCCCAGTTCCTTACCCAGTTTCCGGTGATCTCGGCGTAGCGCTTCTTCTTTGCGTCGCTTATATTCAGTGAGTTGTTCTGGACTTTCCCAAGCGGTGGCGTAGATGCGTTGTAGTTGGGCTTTAGTTTCATCCCCACGCCAATAAGCACCAGCAACGCTTTCTAGTTCAACTGCTTTCGGGTTTAATTCACTAGTATTTTCCAGATGAGGCCCCGCGCACAAATCCCACCATTCATTCCCCACGTGGTAAATCGTGATTGGTTCCTCTTTGATATCTCCCAGGATTTCTAGCTTGTAAGGTTCCTTAATTTCCTGAATCCGGCGTTCGGCTTCTTCGCGGCTGACTTCTTCTTGAATTACTGGGAGTTTGCGATTGATAATCTTCACCATCTCTTTCTTGATGGCTTTGAGATCATTTTCGCTAAATGGTTCTGGATTGTCGAAGTCATAGTAAAAACCGTTTTCAATCCAAGGACCGATTGTAACTTGTGCCTTGGGAAACAGCTTTTGTACTGCCATTGCCATTACATGGGAAGCAGTGTGGCGAATCTTTTTTAAGTTCTCCGATTCGCTGGTACGCGGTAAATAAATTTTTTCAACTTGTTCTGAGGGTTCTGACTGATTCGATGATTTTAGCGACATTGGCTGCTGAACCATTGGCGAAGTGATTACAAAAGGTGATTTATCTGAATCTGTAGGCTTATTCAACTATAACGACTTTGATTTTTGCCAGTCCGGCTTTATGTTCCAACTACTGAATTAATTTTTAATCGGGGATAAAGATAAATTTTTGATTGCTTCCCTGAGTATCAAATTCAGAATTCCAGGCGTAGGCGTAGCCCGTCGTAGACATCGCTAAATTATTTGATAAATTGCAACTCGGTGTCAGCTATACCTATAGATGCCTCTCCAAAGGAAGTGTACAAACCCGATATCAAGACTATATAATGAATTATGTGTTCTTTGTTACATCTTTTCACATATTTTGAATTATGAGAGAAATAATAAAAGTGTTAAGAAACATAAAGAACGTTAATATTAGTAAGCAAGTTGGAAAAATAGTTCTCATTTATGTCAAACTCAAATGTACCAGGGCCTGAGTTGCTGAAAACGGTTTTAGAACCTTTGCTAGAAGATTTTCAGCATTGGTTTACGCGATCGCGCCATTTACTCGAAACTGAGCAACTATCATTTATGAGTGACCAAGAGCAATCTGACTTGCTCTTGCGGGTTAAGCAAGCGCAAGATGAACTAAATACGGCGAAGATGCTATTTACTGCAACTGATAAACAAGTCGGGATTGATATGGCAACGATAATGCCTTGGCATCAACTAGTAACAGAATGCTGGAATGTGGCAATGCGCTTCCGTCAAGGGCGTGAAGTCTAAGCAGCAGATGGGAGCATTTGCTAAATTTTGGCAGACTACTTAGCGATGTCTAACGACAAAATGCTAGATCAGTCGTTAAAGAGATAGTACAAAAATCTTAACAATTTATTAACATTATTTTGTTAATCAAAATATTGTATCCTATGTTACCGTAAGTTGGATAACGGTTGACAAATAGCTCCATATAAATGTAAGCGCACGTAAAAGAGCGCGTTAAATACTTGTCCTAACTGTGAGTCACAGTATCGGCGAAGTAAAGCGTTACAAAATAAAGTTTTAAAAATTGTTGTCTTGGAGGAAAATCTAATGTTACACCTGCTTTACATTCTTGCTTTTACAATCCTTGCATTTATAGCTGTTGGCAACTTAATTCGTAACCTGATCATGTTCAGTTTTGATCGGGATCGAACTTACCCGACGAATTCCTCGGCAATGAATAATCAAGGCAACTATGGTTATTATTCATCAAAAAAACAGTTTGTACCCCATCCAGAGTTATTAGATAGCGCCGGCAACTTAATTAAAGAGCCACTTTTGGTAATGCGTTCGATTAACGTTGAAGATGCGCGTCAACATCTCGATGCACTTTACGAAGCATCCCCAGGACATAAGAGAGAAAATTCAGAGGAAGCGTAAGAGGTTGTTTGAAAAGTCATAAAGTATACTCAAAACCCCGCTTCCATTCCTCTCCTCTATAGAAAAAAAGGCTTTTAAACCCCCATTAGCTTGTAGAGAAGGCTTAATCGGGGGTTAAGTTTCTGAGGTTTTGATGTTAATAACAATACTTTTCAAACATCCTCTAAGAGTTAGGAATTAGCAGTTTGGGTGTAAATAATTGTTGTTTTTACATCCTTAACCCAACTTTAAGCAGAAATTTATAACCATCTTTGAATTGGAAGCGATCGCGTCAGTAGATTGGTAAGTTAACATTGTGTTGTCCACTTGACGATTAAGTACTGGATTGTAACTGTAAGTTTTTATAGCAAAGCGTATTGACAACGTAAATACATCTTGCCTAGACTATGAGGTATGGATGTTTTTTTCGTGCTTAATGGTATCACCTTTATTTGGAACGAGGAGAGAGCTTGGATTAATCCTAGCAATCATGACGGCATAACATTTCAGCAAGCCGTAGAAGCTTTCTTCGATCCGTTTCTAGTGGTGGTTGATGCAAGCCGGAATGATGAAGAGCGGGATGCTGTGATTGACTTGGACAGACGATGGAATCTTCTCTACGTCGTCTACATTGAGCGTGAAAACGACATGATTCGGATTATCTCGGCTCGGAAAGCAACGCGCAAGGAACGTGAATATTATGAAAGCTGAAGTCTTAAAAAAGCGACTTGATCAAAATCGTCCAATGACGACAGTGACAATTCGCATTCCCGAAGATGTGATTGAGGATTTGAAGCGAGTAGCACCATTGTTGGGGTTTTCTGGTTATCAGCCATTAGTCCGTGCTTACATCGGACAAGGACTTAGAGCTGATCTTGAGCGACTTGAGGGTGATACTGTTTCGACATTGATTGCGAGCTTGAAACGGCATGGTGTAAGTGATGAGATAATTCGTGAAGCACTCAGCGAAGCTACTGGGCGAGACAGCAACAGTTAGTAACGGCAATATTCCTCTGTCATGAGTAGCGGGAGTTATCTGCTTGTGTTCGAGATTACTAGCATAGAATAACCTGTGATCTATTATTTACAAGTGCATTGACCAGATTTGAGTTCATAGTAGATGGACCACCAGTATCACAACAAGCTCGTAAGCGCGGTAAGGGCAATCCCATTCAAGATTGGAAAAAGACAGTGCTACAAGAGGCTGAAAAATACTGGTCTTCGGAACAAAAAACAGCTACTGGGTTGGTTATGCTCTAGATAACCTATTTCTATGATTCTGATGAAATGGATGTAGACAATATAGTGAAGCCTATTCAAGATGCAATTAAAGGATTAGCCTACGTCGATGATAAGCAAGTAAGCGACCTCCTAGTTAGAAAGAGGAATTTGTCAGGTAATTTTAAAGTAGAAAACATGACCTCGACATTGACGGAAGGCTTTGCCCGTCGCAATGAGTTCTTACATATTGTCGTAATTGATGCTCCTGATCAGGAGGTACTTACTTGATGGCAACTTCAACCGCAAATTTAGAAAGAGAGCGATTACTTAAACTAGCAGAGGAGTATCGTGAAAAGGGTTACGAAGTTTTTTTTCATCCAAATCTAGAAGACTTGCCTGACTTCCTTAATAGCTATCGCCCCGACATGATAGTACGTAGAGGAGAAGAAAATGTAGTTATTGAAGTCAAGTCACGCTCCTCACTTAACTCTTCTTCTAATCAATACTTAAGTAATTTAGCTAAAGCGGTAGAAAAACATCCTGGGTGGAGATTTGAATTAGTAATGACCAACCCAGAGGATATAATGTATTCTCTGAAAGCAGAGGGTTCTCTTCAAGAACATGAAATAGAATCACAGTTGCAAGTAGCAAGGCAACTTACAACGCAACATCCAGAATCGGCTATCCTATATTCCTGGTCTTTGGTAGAAGCAACTTTGAGACTTATTGCCCAAAAGGAAGAGCTAAGTTTACAAAGATTTGATCCACTGTACTTAGTGAAGCAATTAGCAATTGAAGGTATAATTTCAAAATCTGAGTATCAGTTACTAATGAATGCACTCCTATTACGTAATTCTATTGCTCATGGCTTCAAAACTACAGAACTTACGCAAAATTCTGTATATGAATTGATCGAGCTTACAGAGCAGCTATTAAGAACTCTACACACTGGTGATGAAGCAGATTAACACTGCGTTGGTTGGAGTGGATGGTAGGACAGACATGCTGCTAAATTTCAGATGATGCTTAGTGCGATGTCTACAACGGGCTACGCCTACGCACCAAGCATAAAATCGGGAGTGGTGAATTACCCACTCCCTACTCTTTCTAAGCTTCAATAACTACCCGAAGATTGCCCCGTTTTCTTGCAACGCGACAAGCAGTCGTAGTCCCAGAACGCTCGAATTCTAAATCGAGGATGGTGGGGCCGACTCGCAAATTATGAAAGGACAGGCGATTAATCGATTCTGGTAAAGCGGGGTCAATTATTCGCAAGCAGTTATTTTGAGCGTCAGGCACCAAATTGACCATCATTTGCAGCAGTTGGAAGATACTACCAGTAGCCCAAGCTTGGGGAGTACAGGCAACTGGATACTGCACAGGGGCATTATCACCGTTCCGTTCGTAGCCGCAGAAAAGTTCTGGAGGACGTTGGTAAGGCTGCCGACTAGTCATGTCGAATAAACCTTGGAAAAGTTCTAGGGCTTGATCAATCAGACCAAGCGATCGCAATCCCATTGCAATCAGAGCGTTATCATGGGGCCAAACTGAACCAATATGATAGCCCATTGGATTGTAAGCGGGTGACAAACTACTCAGGGTACGAATGCCCCAACCATTAAACATATCTGGTGCCCGCAAGCGTTCTGCTACACTATAGGCTTTTTCGGGTGTGAAGAGGCCCAAATGTAGACAATGACCAGGATTTGAGGTAATACTGTCTACTGGCTTGCCATCTCCATCCAAAGCTAAAGCGCAGAAATCTTGGTCTTCCACCCAAAAATCTTGATTAAAACGAACCTTAAGACTTCTAGCCTCTTCTAGCCAACGATCTGCCAAATCAAGCCGCTTCTTCATCCTAGCTATTTCCGCTAGGCGAATTTTTGCAGCATAGACATAAGCTTGCACCTCACAAAGGGCAATTGGGCCATTGGCTAATTCTCCCTTGTAGTCTACAATACAGTCGCCAGAATCTTTCCAACCTTGGTTAACAAGACCGCGTTTGGATTTACGGAAGTAACTGAGGTAGCTGGTTTGTTTGGTATTGCGATCGATCCACTCCATTGCTGCTAGAGCATTCGGCCAAAGTTGCTCTAAGAGTTCTTGATCATGAGTCCAAGCATAATGTTCGGCATACAGCATCAGCCATAGCGGAGTGGCATCAACTGTACCGTAGTAAGGTGTATGGGGAATTTCTTGACAACGAGCCATTTCTCCCAAACGTAACTCGTGCAAAATCTTACCCGCTTCTTCTTCGCGCCATTCGTCGTCGATTTGACCTTGGTATGTCGCCAGTAGTATCAGGGTTTCCTTGGCGATTTGCGAGTTTAACATCAGGGCTTGGGAAGCTGTAATCAGCGAATCTCGTCCAAATAGTGTAGAAAACCACGGCACTCCAGCAGAAACAGTCTTATGCTTACCAAAAGACTGGCGCAACAAATACATATCTTGTTCAGCCCGCTCAATCACTCGATTGAAGGTATTCTTATCTGAGCTAATGCGTGTAATTTGCTGTACCCAGTTTTGCTTCTCCATAAACTCGGCAGCTTTCGCCTGTCCTAAGGTGAAAGCTGCGCTTACAGTTGAACTGGACTGGTTGTTTTTCAACATATTCACTCGGTAGCCCAGCTTTTGAGTTTCGTGAGAAGCCAACTCTAGCTGCCAAACCGCAGTGTAACCCTTGAAATAGTTTGGTTGCCGCTGCTGAAATAGAATACGGGATTCCATCACCGACCCATCCAGACCTTGATAGGCGAGTGTTAAAGATTCTTCCCTAAAAGATGGTGGTTCTTTGGGTATAGGCAAAACGCCATCGACGAGAGAAAATGTTCCTTCTTCAGCCGTCGGTTCCGCTAGACGTAAAAGCCTACCTCGTTTTTCTCTGTCATAGCCCCGGACTTCAAATAAATCAAGAAAATCTGCATCAAAGCTGATGCTTAGTTCAAAACTGACGGTAGTTGTGCTGTAGTTAGATATCTCTATTTCTTCAAATAGTGCCCCATTCAGCACGATTTCCCGGCGAATTCCTACAGTGTCGGCTTTCAGGCGTTCGTCGATTCTGGGGTTGGTACACAAAACTGAGAGTGAAAACCCTTTCTCAGCAGTACTACTGAGGAGTACAGGCGATCGCCCTTCAATTTGCAACTCCAAGCGATTGAGAAATCTTGTATCACAACAAAACAGTCCCATGCTGGGATTGCCATCGTTGAGGGAACAACCAGAAATATTCCCGATCGTATCTGTTACAAAAAATAAATCATCATCTTTTACCGTCAGTGTCGGTTGTGGCCTTTGACTCACAACACAAGGCCACTCCGGGATTGGTAATTGTTCGGCAGGAATAAAAGTTTTTCCATCCAGGAAAATTTTTTCCGGGGTTATTAGCGTATCCGGTGTCATTAGTCAAAGTTCCGTGTACAGGTCTAGATTTTTGTGGTCTTCCGAGTAGAGGTCGCTGACACTCACAACTTCCGAAAAAATCCGCTCTCTAAAACTCGTTTGAGCTATTCTAGCCAAAGTAATCCTTACATACTGTTGACAAAATAGCAGCGCTCAAATCCATATAAGTAAATCTTGAGAAATTTCTATTTTATAAGTCTAAAGTCAAGAATGAAAACTGAGGATTTTGAAATAATTCATTAGTCATTCAACTTTCTCAAGACACAAAACATCTAGTATACTCAGGAAAAAGGCGAAAATTACAGCTTTTGTTGGATGTAGAGAGCATTCGTTCCCTACTATTATACGGTTTTGTCTTAAATCTCTTTGGTATTTGATTAGACAAATTTATGATAAATAATTAATTGATTAGATTTAATCAATAATTATGGATTAAATTATGTGAATGTAGCAGTAATGATTTTTGGGTAAGAAAATTTCTTTAGTGAGCATAAATACAATGTAGGTAAAGTCGCATGGACCATCAATCAATGATCAGTGGTTAGTAGTAATTAATTATTTGGTACTTAGTGCTGAAAGATTTTACCTGTATAAGCATATGCAAAGCTAGTCGAGAATGTATATTGGGCGTAGTAGCCGATGATTTGAAACATCTTTTTAACCTGATCCTACTGCCTGAAGGCGTGGGATTTCAAGGTCATTGGATGATTGGACATTGGAAAAAACCATGCTCCAAGTCGAGCGGTTGATTCCACCCCTAGAAGAGATGGACTACAAGCCGACTTTCTGTAAATGAAACTGTACGCGCTCCTGCTATTTAGTAACAAAGTGTTGCGTTTACGTTGGTGAAAAGTGCTTTTTAGCGTTCTTTACATATTGCAACTAGTCTATTTAACTTGAAAGCCCCTTGTAATTTGTACAATGCAGCTGTGACGTGGATCTTGTTGAGATTGGGCGTTAAACGATAATTCATGAGCATTTCAACTTCTGTGCTGAGTGATCTGCTAAAGTCCCTACCCTACTTGCGGTCCCAGCTATATTTCAAGGCTTCACTAACGGCGCTCTCCCATGCGATGGAAGATCAAGTTTTGGCTGGGACTTTAGCCCAACCCCTTGTAATTGCTAGTTTCCAGCGAGAGCGATTCTACCGCCAAGAAGCTCATCGCTACCAGCGACTAGCTTTACGAAGTAATCAAGTATACGTATTATCTGCTCCAGAAACTGATTTTACCAATTTTATCAATAGTTCAGAACACTACGAAAGGGTAGCTTTTGAGCCAAATGATGGCTTAAGTCAAGAGTGGCATTTGATAGTGATTGCCGACAATTACGCGACTTGTCTGGTTTGCCGGGAAAGCCTTGGTTCTATTGCCAAAAATAGGCAACTACCGGAACTAAGCCCGAATCTGGATATAGACGCAGCGCGAAGATTTGAGGGAATTTGGACATCAGAAAGGGGAGTTAGCCTCAAAGCAGCCGAATTGCTCTTAGACAGGATTTTGGTTTACAGACCAGAATTAGCAAGCAAAATTGAGGAGGGATGCCAAAGGTTTGGCATCAAAGAGCCGCGAAGCTACTCTGGAGCAGAACAGATCAACGAATATGCTTGTGACATCGATACTGATCCCTTTGTGCAGCGCTTACTAACTTATTTGCAAGCTAGCCAGTACAAATTGCACAAAGCCTACCGTTCAATTGCTGCCCAAGCACGTAAAGAACGATTAGTCAATACGATTAGCACTGCCATTCGGCGATCGCTCGATCCTCACGAAGTTCTCCAGGTGGCGGCACAAGAATTAGGACAACACTTAGAAGCTTGTCGCTGTCTAATTTACCGCGCTCAAGCCACAGATAGCCAAGCCATAATGGAACACGAGTTTTTGACTCCTGGTATTTTATCTGTTCGTGGGCAAACCTGGGAGTTAGAGAAAAATTCTCTCTTTCAGGACATAGTGGAACAAGGCGAAGGTGTTTGTGTAAGCGATACGCTGATTGACCCTCGCGTTACCGATTCGCCGGGACTTTCCTTGATTGCCAAAAAGTTTGCCATTCGTTCTTGGCTGATGGAACCAGTATTTTATCAAGGGCGATTATTGGGCATCGTGGAGTTGCACTACTGCCGAATGCCACCGCACGAGTGCCAACCTGGGGAATTGGATTTGGTAAAAGCGATCGCTACCCAAGTGGGAGCAGCTCTCATCCAAGCGGAAGCTTACGCCAACCTAGAAGAACTTAACCAGCAGCTAGAAGCCCTAGACCGCACCCGCAGCAATCTCATAGCCATTACCGGGCACGAACTGCGTACCCCCCTATCCACAATTCAAGTGTGCCTGGAAAGTCTCGCTAGTGAGCCGGATATGCCCTTGGAGTTGCAGCAGGTCATGCTCAACACTGCTCTTTCTGACTCAGAGCGGATGCGAAAACTGGTACAAGATTTCCTGACACTTTCCAACTTAGAAAGCGGTCGCGTGGAATGGCATCCAGAATCCCTCAGTTTACAAGAGTGTGTGGATTTATCACTTAGCCGCAATCGCACGCGTTCCTCAACGGAAAAGCCGCCCAAAATCAAAACTCAAATTGCCCAAAACTTACCTTTGGTTAGAGCTGATGGTGATTGGCTGGTAGAGGTACTGGCAAAACTCATAGACAATGCTTGTAAATTTACACCACCCCAAGGAGAAATCACTATTAAAGCAGTTCAGAACAGCCATCAAATGGTCGAGGTGACTGTAGCTGACACTGGACGCGGCATTGAACCGAATCGTTTAAAAGTAGTTTTTGACCGCTTCTATCAAGAAGAGGGAGCGCTACGCCGCACCACTGGCGGAACTGGACTTGGTTTAGCAATTTGCCGTCAAATTGTTAATGGCTGGGGTGGGGAAATTTGGGCAGAGTCAACTGGCAAAGACCAGGGTAGTCAGTTTCACTTCACCATACCGATTGTTCAGAGTAGCCATGAGGAAAAGCGGACAAAAGTCAAGAGTAAATAATATTGGGCATTGGGCATTGGTTTTTGACTAATGACAAATGACTAAAAGACTAAAAACTGTTACAGTCTATGACGCGATCGCAATATGATCCTGGTTGCGGTGTTAGGATTCCCTAAAAACGTTGAGAGAATACTTTATGGCAGAAACACTCTCTGGACAAACCCCACTATTCGGTGGCAGCACCGGTGGCTTGCTCAGTAAAGCAGCAGTGGAAGAAAAGTACGCTATCACTTGGACTAGCCCGAAAGAGCAAGTTTTTGAATTGCCTACAGGTGGTGCTGCTATTATGCGGAAAGGTGAAAACCTGCTGTATATAGCTCGTAAAGAATATGGCATCTTTTTGGGCGGTCAACAACTCCGGAAACTCAAAATTACAGATTATAAAGTTTACCGGATTTTACCCAACGGAGAAACCACTTTACTTCACCCAGCTGATGGTGTCTTCCCCGAAAAGGTTAACCCAGGTCGTGACAAAGTGCGTTATGTAGACCGCCGTATCGGACAAAACCCCAGTCCAGCTAAAGTTAAGTTCAGCGGTGTTTATACCTACGACGCTCCGTAACTAGCTGTTAGTAGCTAATGGGTAATTAGTAATGGGTAATTGGTAAGAAAAATAATTACCCATTACCCATTACCAATTACCAATTACCTTTAAAAAATAATGATGTTTCCGGATTTCTCCCAGTTTTGCACCCTAGCGCAACAAGGCAACTTTGTCCCGGTATATCAAGAATGGGTAGCAGACCTAGATACGCCCGTATCTGCTTGGTATAAAGTATGTGCAGGTCAGCCCTATAGCTTTTTGTTGGAATCGATAGAAGGTGGAGAAAAACTAGGACGCTATAGTTTAGTGGGCTGTGATCCGGTTTGGGTTTTGGAAGCAAGGGGCGATCGCACGACACAGACAAACCGCGATGGTTCGCAGGTCGTTTTTGCAGGCGACCCTTTTACAGCTTTAGCCGAATGTTTAGCACCTTATAACCCAGTTAAGTTACCACAGCTACCGCCAGGAATTGGCGGGTTATTTGGGTTTTGGGGCTATGAATTAATTCGCTGGATTGAGCCGCGCGTGCCAATTTATCCACCAGATGAGCGAAATATCCCTGATGGGTTGTGGATGCAGGTAGACCACCTATTGATTTTTGACCAGGTAAAGCGGAAAATTTGGGCGCTTGCTTATGCTGATTTACGTGACCCCAAAGTAGATTTAAAAGCAGCATATCAACAAGCTGGCGATCGCGTCACCCAAATGCTCGAAAAGCTATCTTTACCCTTATCGCCGCAAAAAACCAGATTGGAATGGAAACCGCCTGGAAGCAGGGGAGTAGAGGAGCAGGGGAGCAGGGGAGCAGAGGAATACACCAGCAACTTCACCCGCCCAGATTTTTGTGCTAGTGTCCAAAAAGCAAAAGAACATATTAAAGCAGGCGATATCTTCCAAGTAGTAATTTCCCAGCGACTATCAACACCATACACAGGCGACCCCTTTGCCCTTTACCGCTCCCTACGTCAGATAAATCCTTCGCCTTACATGGCTTACTTTAACTTCCAAGATTGGCAAATCATCGGTTCCAGTCCCGAAGTGATGGTGAAAGCTGAAACTGATCCACATGGTGGAGTGATAGCAACGGTACGTCCGATTGCAGGGACGCGTCCACGGGGTAAAACCATCAATGAAGATGCAGCCTTCGCTAAGGATTTACTAGAAGATCCTAAAGAAATTGCCGAACATGTAATGCTTGTTGATTTAGGGCGGAATGATTTGGGGCGTGTTTGTGAAAGTGGTAGCGTCAAAGTTGACGAATTAATGGTAGTTGAGCGCTACTCCCATGTGATGCACATTGTTAGCAATGTTGTGGGTAAATTAGGACTTGATAAAACAGCATGGGATTTACTAAAAGCTTCCTTCCCAGCAGGTACGGTAAGCGGCGCACCCAAGATTAGGGCGATGGAAATTATCCACGAGTTAGAGTCTAGCCGTCGGGGTGTTTATTCCGGTGTGTATGGATATTACGATTTTGAAGGACAATTAAATACTGCGATCGCAATTCGCACAATGGTAGTGCATGATAATACGGTGAGTGTACAAGCCGGTGCAGGTTTGGTGGCTGATTCTGAGCCAGAGAAAGAATACGAAGAGACGCTGAATAAAGCTAGAGGTCTATTAGAGGCGATTCGTTGTTTGCGTTGAACTTGGGGACTTGGGACTGGGAAATTTGTTCCAAAATATGTTTGGGGTCAAAGCAAATTAGATAATTTTTCCGTTCTTTACGCAATCTCCAGTCCCTTTTACTTTCGCCTATAATTAATTGCACACTGGTTTTTGTTGGTTAATTGTAAAACCAGACTTGATATAAGTACAGTAATAGTTCTATTTGCTGTATGAGAATCCAGACTAGACTTTAAAAGTTGATATAACAATATTCTTCTATTTTGAATTACATAGGTTTTACTTTGAAGTGCAAGATGTTTGGAAACAATTTGTGCTACTTCTGGTTTTGCAGACTCAGCCCAACAATAAAGAATCTGCGATCGCTACTGCGCCGTGTAGCCGCCGTCCATCAGGTGGAAACTGCGTGACTATGGCTACTTTGTCTACAAACTCGGACACTGATTTATCCTCTTTGTCTTTCGGTCATCCCCTCAAGCATGAGCGGCCTAACTCTTATCTATGCAGATATTCTTTGTTTAAGATCCCTTCTTAGGATTTAGACTATAAAGTATTTTGACATACTCCCCTAATTAAATTGGGGGGATTGGTAGAATTGAGAGAAGTTATTGCTAACCTCCCCGTCCCATCCGAAACCGTGCGTGCGAGATGAGAGAAAAGTATCTGCATCGTCGTCAATACCTGATTCTCTCCAGCAACTTTCATGATCAATTTCTCTGGTAGGGTAGTCGTCAGAAAATGGTAAGCGTTTATATTCAGAGCGACAGTGGTTACTATAGTGACAACTGGTAAGCTACTCTCTTCCCAGTTTAAGATTACCTATTTCCTTATGACAAACACTATTTCAATTACCGATTCCCTGGTTCCTAATCCTGTACCGAAACCAGCAATCATTCGACTAGAAAACATTTTCAAGATTTATGGTAGTGGCGAAACAGAAGTACGAGCGCTGAATGATGTCAACCTAATTGTGGAACAGGGCGAATATTGTGCAATCATGGGGCCTTCAGGTTCTGGTAAATCTACAGCCATGAATATTATCGGTTGTTTAGACCGTCCCACAGGCGGACATTATTACTTAGATAACCTCGATGTAGCTCAAATGGACGATCACTCATTGGCACACATCCGTAATAAAAAACTGGGGTTTGTGTTCCAACAATTCCACCTATTGCCCCAACTAACAGCATTAGAAAATGTGATGTTGCCGATGGTGTATGCTAATATCAACCCAAAAGAAAGAAGCGATCGCGCAACAGTTGCACTGACAAGAGTCGGTTTAGCAAATCGCCTCAATAACAAACCAACTCAGCTATCTGGTGGACAACAACAACGAGTAGCGATCGCTCGGGCCATTGTCAATCGTCCTGTGGTACTCTTAGCCGATGAACCCACTGGCGCTCTTGATACGCGCACAACCGAAGAAGTATTGGATATCTTTCGCGAACTCAATGTCAGTGGAATCACCGTTGTGATGGTAACTCATGAACCAGAAGTTGCTCGTCAAACCCAGCGCATCGTTTGGTTCCGTGATGGTCAAGTGGTACACTCCAATCTCACACCTTCTGACTTGAATCAGCTTGCTGTGTCATAAATTCTTAATTTGTTGACTGCTTGTTTACAGATGATTCTATCCAATTTTACAAAAAACTTGGCTTTACCGAAAGAGAAACTTGTATGGAGCAGATAATCGGTAAATGGTTGGTGAACACATCATTAACAGATAGCTAAATAGCAAGCCTATTTGATTTTTAAGAATTTAAAACCCCAGATTCCCGACTTCTTTAATAAGTCGGGGATCTTGTTTTCACGGTTATGGATATGGATTTAGTCTAATTACAAACTTGACGTTTTGCCAGTTTCTGCTTGCGTTGCGATCGGCTTAACATCCGTGTAACCCACTTCACCAGCTATTGTCCGAAACACCGACATTTGTTCTTCAAATTCTAATCCTTCAATTTGCGAAACCAAATCATTAATTTCTTTAGCTGGCTGGTAGCTACTTGGCAAATCAACTACCGTATCCCCCATAGCTACCGCCCAAGCATACCAAACTAACAGTTGGTTGTTTTCTTTGATCGCCCCATAAGCACGAGAATATTCTGTATCTTTGCGGTTAACTATATCCCGCATGATATCTAGTTGCTGCTCATCTGATAACTCAAAATAGTCTCCTAGCAGAAGTGGTGCTAAGTCTGGTTCAGCAGCAGCAGGAGCAGCTGGGGTGATCGAGTCACCCATTTTTTTATAAACCAAATAGAACCAGGCTAATTTTGCATCGGTATCTAAGGCGTTAAACGCATCCACCAAGTTTTGGGTTTCATTGCTCTGAGCTTGAGAAATATTTTTATCGTAACTTGCAGTCATAAATTTGTTTCCAAAGAAATTTTACCCGCCAAACTAAGGCTTACCAAAGTTTGAACATCAAATTCTACTACCTATAGAAAGATTTAAAATAATTTAAAATTGCAGCTTTAATCTACCTTTTAATAGAGGTAAAAGTCTCCCGCAAGAAGCAAGAAAGCAGCAGATTACTTTGTTATGATCGCCACAGCAATAAAAAATTTACCTAAGGTTTTAATTATGCCTGATGAAGAAGTGAAGCCGAATTTAAATGAAGCTTCCACCCAGGATGCACAATTAGCTGCCGAAAGTATAGCTAGTGGTGAAGAAAAAGCGCCAACGGTGGATTTTGATAAAGATTATGCAACTGCACAACAATTCAGCGTCAGTGATGTAGATCGCACAGGTAAAGGTGCAGCAGCAGCCGAAGCAGCGACTGCACCTGAATATCAAACCTCTAAACCACAAGAGACAACAACTAAAGCGCAGTCAACTGGTAATCCTGATGATTTTCTAGAGTTAGCAAAGGAAGTTGGAAATTCTCCGACTGAGAGTGTAAGCAATGTCAGTGACGATCTAGTAAAACAAGCTTTGGAAAAGGGTGAACGGAAAAATTAAGTTTTCCTGATATCTTGCTATTTTGTTGGGTGGGCAATGTCACAAATATTAAAGTTTAAGTTTTCGGCATTGGTAGATATTGCCCTTTTTACTGTTTTGGTCAATCGCTAATAGTTAGGATTTTTACTATCGACTTTTGATTATTGATCAATTAGCGACTATTCATCACTTCGAGTAGTTCGCTAGGTCGCTGAATTAAATAATCTGGATTTTGCTTTGCTAGTATTTCCGGTGAATTAAAGCCCCAAGTCACTGCAATCACTTGGATATTTGCTTTTCTTGATGCTTCTATATCTCTGGTTTCATCTCCGACATAAATAACTTCTTCAGGTTTGAGTTGATTTTGCCTCAATACATTATTGATTATGGTTGTTTTGCCAAAAATTGTAATTCCTGAGTAAATAAAATCAAAGAGGTGATTTAAATCATTAATTGTCAGGAATTGCGTAACATTCTCTTTAGAATTAGAAGTGATAATGCCCAGTTTATATCCTTGATTTTGGAGTTCCATTAATGCTTCTTTAATTCCCGGAATGGGCTTTAATTCGGGAATTTTGTTTTTTAATTCCCCTTTAACTTTTTTAACTAGAAAAGGGATCTTAAATAGAGAAACTCCTGAATACTTAATAATTTCCCTAGATGTTAAGTTTTTAAGGAGGGCTAATTGCTCTGGACTTATGTGTCTATAACCAAAGTCTATAGCTAGACGATTAGCAATACTAACAAGGGCATCTACTGTATCAGCAATAGTGCCATCAAAGTCAAAAATAATTACTTTCGGGGTCATTCTTTCGCCTGGATGCGTCAAGATTAGCTAGGGCATTGCGTCGTAACATTTCAGGCTTAATCCGCCGCAAGGCAGATACTGGAAATCGTTTATCCCACTCCTGATCTGAGATTTGGGCTAATTCTAGCAGTTGGGGAGCAATATTCCCAGGATAAGGCTGAAAGTCTTCAATATCTGTTGTGCTGGCAAAACGTTGATTCCAAGGACAAACATCTTGACAAATATCACAACCAGCAACCCAGCCTTGCAAATGAGGTGTGAGTGTCTGTGGCAATTCCTCTGCCCGATTTTCAATTGTATGATAAGCAATGCAGCGATTAGCATCCACGACAAAAGGCTGAGTAATTGCACCCGTAGGACAAGCCTGAAGACAACGAGTACAGCTACCGCAGTGTTCTGTATGCGGACGATCGCTCTCTAATTCCAAATTTGTCAACACTTCTCCCAAAAATACCCAAGAGCCATATTCCGGTGTAATCACATTACCATTTTTGGCAATCCAACCAATTCCGGCAAGTTGAGCCAACACTTTATCTTGCACCGGGCCAGTGTCTGCATAATAACGAGATCGTACACCTTGATCAAGTGATTCTAGCCATGTAGATAGCTGCTTGAGTTTTTTATGCATCACCTTGTGATAATCCCTTCCCCAACCATAACGGGAAATTTTGGCGTATTCCTCGCCTTCGGGACGTTGATGTGGTGTATAGTAATTCAGCGCCACACACACTAGCGATCGCGCTTCTGGCATCACTAAGCGGATATCCTGACGTTTTGGATTAGCCATCCATTCCATATCGGCGTGATAACCCAGTTCAATCCATGCTTGTAACCTCTGCGTTTCTGTGGCATCTACCCTATCTACATCAGCAATTCCAACTTTGTGAAAGCCCAACTCGCTGGCTTTTTCTTTCACTACACTGCTGCTTGTTACGGAATACTGATTCATTTTTTTTATCTAGATTTTGCCTAACTAAAGGCATGTTAATTTTACGTTACGTAGTCAATATCCTTGATTAAGATTTGTTACTTACCTAGATAGAAATTTTATTTATAGCCTAGAAACTACTTCTTTAGAAGATGTTAATTCAGGTTTGTCTAATTACAGCGGATTTTAATTTAGTGAAGTATACAACCTAAGTCTCCAAGCCAGAAATCAAGGCTGTTTTACTTCTAATTCATAAATTCTGCTTTAAAACTTCCATCGTGAGGAAGATTTAGCAATATGTAGTAATCTATCTCAATAGCAGCTTTCTTTTTACCTATTTTTATATTTAAATTAATATTCAGTATGATACAGGCAATTCTATCACCGACAAAGATTCATGATACAGAGCAACTAAATTTATTTATAGGGATTATTAATTTTGAATTTTGAATTGGGAGCGAAGCGACGTGACCTCTGCTGAATTTATATCGCCAGCGCAGTTGAAAGAAGAATTCCAGATTGAGGGAATTACAGAAACAAATGTACTGCGTTATTTTGAAACCTTAAATGCAGGAGAATTTGAGGCAACTGCTGCCTTATTTGCGGTAGATGGTGTGATGCGTCCACCATTTGAATCTGATATTGTAGGGACAGATGCGATCGCAGCCTACTTAAAACAAGAAGGCCAAAACATTAAAGCTTATCCAAACGCAGGAATAGCTGAGACTTTAGAAAATGGTGATATCCAAGTTCAAATAACAGGCAAAGCACAAACCTCATGGTGTAGTGTGAATGTCTTGTGGCTATTTATCCTCAATCAACAAGGGCAAATTTTCTATACTAGAATCAAACTTTTAGCTTCTCCCCAAGAATTACTTTCTTTACGTCGTGAAAATTAAAAATAAGTATAATTACTTTAGAGAATGTGCTTATACCTAAAACAAAATCTCGGCATTGAAAATTCGTATAAATCAGATTACTTGAAAAATAGTAAGTTTTGTCTATTGGACTAATTCGGGTAAAGTAGCTTCTAACTTGAGACAGTTGGCACCATTAATCTGCAACTGATAATCTACTTTATCCATAAGACGATTCATAATTAGCCAACCATAACCACCTTCTTGTTTTTCCATAGGATTTGGAGCGTAGTAGGTAGACATATCAAAGCCTTCGCCGTAGTCCCAAATTTCTAGGGCAAGATCCCGATCTTTGACTTCCAAGCGCAATAAAATTGGTAAATTTGGTTTGTCCTTGTGGGCATGACGGACTGCATTTGAGTAGGCTTCCACCAAAGCTAGTCTCAAACGACTTGATTGCCGTGACCAATCCACAGAATCTCCTAACTGGATTTTCAAACATCCCAGCAACCAGTTTTCGACAATATTCAGAAAATTCAAGTCACTTGGTACATGAAGCTCACTTTTCATTACTTACAAAATCTCCAGCGAAAGTATAGTTTGATCGTCTTCTTGAACGTGGTTATCTGCCTGGATGCGAGCTAGTAAATGGTTAAGAGAAAGTGGTTGTTGTTCTTCTTGTAACAGTTGCCAAAGACCATCTTGATTCAGCATAGAACGATTAACTGACTCAATGCCAGACCCAGTTTCTACTGCTAAATCAAAATTATTTGATACCATTGCTTCTGTAATTCCATCGCTGGCCAGTAACAATGTGTCTCCAGCAGCGAGAACCAAGCGACCAGACTGTGCCTGCCACTTGGGCAAGATCCCTAAAGGAACGCTGCGGACTTTGAGGTAATTAGGATTGTCAGCTAAAGCGCCTTGGCGTGACCATAACAGTGGATAGATATGACCGGCATTAGTGTAGACGAGTTCCTTAGTGGTAGGGGTATAACAGGCTAACACAAGAGTGATGAAATAATTGTTGCTAATTAAATCTTCACTGAGAGCGTGGTTGAGGTTTTGCATAACCACATTCGGCTCGGCTGGTGCTTCTTGAGATAATTCCCGGCGCAAAACTGAAATAATACTAGCCATAAATAAAGCAGCTGGGACGCCCTTGCCAGAGACATCACCCACTGCTAACCACAAATCACCTTTGGGATGAACAAAAACTTCAAAAAAATCGCCTCCTACTTCTCGCGCCGGGTAACAGCAGGCTTGCACCTTCACACCTTTGATGTCAGGTAAACTTTGGCGTAGCAAGTTGTATTGAATTTGGCGAGCTACTTCCAATTCATTATGAATCTGCTGTTGCTTTTCTTGGAGACGCTGGTAGAGTTTTGCTTGAGAGAGGGCTAAGGCTGCTTGTTCGGCAACACCTGCAATCAGTTGGATGTCTTCGTCTTGCCAGAAGCGATCGCCTCCACATTGGTGGAGGGCCAGCACAGCCAACAAATGCTGCTGGTAGCTAAGTGGCACAACCAGGTGGTGACAGGGGTTGCCGTCATATATTTCTTGAGCAAGTTGATAATGACGGGTTTCCAGTACTTTTTCAATTAAAGGACTGGGATCGAAGAAGGAATCTGATACACGGGATTGAGGATCGCGGTATGAGAACTGGTCTTGTGTCAGGCGATCGCCCTCTACTGGTCTGAGCAAACAACTGGTAGCTTCAAATCTTTGTCCAATAGTTGCTACAATCTTTTGCAGCATACTGTCGTAGTCTAAAGATTCCCGAATTGCTGTTGTTACCGCATTAAACAAAGATTCTCGCCGTAGGGACCGACGCAACTCTTGCGTGCGCTTCTTAACTAGGCGATATGTATCAGCGGCTTGCTCAACTAATGCCCTGAGTTTATCTGGATTCCAGGGTTTGGTAATGTACTTGAATACCTGACCAGAGTTAATCGCATCCACCAAATCTTCGACATCAGTAAAACCAGTTAACAAAATCCGAATCGTGTCTGGAAAGCGCTCTACAGTGCGACTAAAAAATTCCGTACCACTCATTTCTGGCATTCTTTGGTCAGAAATAATCACCGCCATTTCGCCAAATTGATCCAAGACTTCCAGAGCACCAAAGGCATGATTGGCTTTATATACTTGATAATCTCGCCTAAAAGTGCGGTAGAGTAAATCTAAGTTATCTGGCTCATCATCTACCACCATGAGTTTAAGTTTTTCCAACCCGATCTCAGCCATATTTGACTTTAGTTTTCACATATTTGAATAGCGAGATAGTGTGATGTTTATCCCACCTGATAAATAATAGAAAATCAGAGAAGCCATACACTTTGAAATAACTTTCTCAAAGTCGTGAGTTTCCCTTGATCATCCTCAATTGCTCCACACCAAAATTAACTTTATCCAACTAACCCAGAACGCAAGGCGCGGACTGCTGCTTGGGTACGGTCATCGGCACATAGCTTATTCAAAATATTGCGAACGTGAGTTTTAACAGTCCCAACAGTGATGTAAAGTCTTTCCGCAATTAGTGCATTACTACAACCTTCGACAATCAACTGTAACACTTCTAACTCCCTTTCTGTCAGGCTGTAAGGTTGAATTCCTTCCAGATTCTCGACATCATCAGGGTTAGAGGCAATAGTTTTGATATCGACAAAAGCCGATTCCAACTTCTGAGGATTTTGTTGCGCTTGTTGTAATACAATCCGAGCGATCGCTGGATCGATCCAGGCGTTGCCATTGTAAGTTACTCGTATTGCTTCCAGCAAATTATCAAATTTGATATCTTTCATACAGTAAGAGTCTGCACCAGCTGCAAAAGCTGCCAACACAGCTTCTTTGTTATCCCGCAGTGTCAAAATTAACACCTTTGTGACTAGCTGCTGCCCATTAACAGTAGATTTAACCTCCCGTGTCAGCTCAATGCCATCCTTATCTGGTAAACCAATATCTACAATGGCAATATCTGGTTGTACCATTTTTAACATTCTTAATCCTTCAGCAGCATTGGCAGCTTCACCTACAACTTCAATTTCATCCTTTTGCAGTAATGCTGTCCGAATACCCACACGAGTTAGATCATGATCTTCAATCAGAGCGATACGAATTTTACTCATAGCCAACTTCAGCCCGTTACACTACCTTAACCGTAAAGTCGAGTTTCGTGACATACTCCCACACTAATTGCAAGCAGTATAGTGGGGGCTTCTGTTCCCGGAACCAGAGTTGCGAGTTGAGCGCGCCCAAGACTAATTAGTTTAATTATGCTTTCTATTGTTGCAGGGCAAGGGGGAATCTCTCCTGCCTAAGTTCTAATATAAGAAAATTTGATAAACTTAACATTCAAGGAAATCTGGTGTGATTACTCAAGAATAGGCTATGTCTAACGGCAATCAAGTATTTTCAGTATTGGGAATACCAGTTCATGTAATGGCTAACTATCCAGGCTGGTTGTTAGAATGCCTGCACGCAGGTAGAGGAACTCATGTAGTAACGCTCAATGCAGAAATGATTATGCAGGCAGAGCGAAATCATTTCTTAGCTCAGGTGATTAAAAATGCTGAATTAGTGATTCCAGATGGAGCCGGGGTTGTTCTGTATTTGCGGTGGCTGTTATGGCAAAAAGTGCAGCGTTTTCCAGGGATTGAACTAGCAGAAAAACTTTTGCAAGAACTTGGGCAACAGAAGACAGGAGCAAAGGTATTTTTCTATGGAGCAGCGCCTGGAGTGGCCTCAATTGCGGCAGATTTTTGGCAGCAGCAAATTCCAGATTTGAGTATAGTAGGCACTCACTCAGGCTACCATTCCCTAGAAGAAGAAGCACAATTGCAACAAACTCTTGCTCAATTGCAGCCACAAGTGATTTTTGTCGGTTTGGGAGTGCCACGTCAAGAGTTATGGATTGCCGAAAACCGCCATTTGTGTCCTCAAGCAATTTGGATTGGCGTTGGTGGCAGTTTTGATATTTGGTCGGGAACTAAAACTCGTGCTCCCGCCTGGTTAGGAAATAATCATTTGGAATGGTTGTATCGGCTTTATCAAGAACCTTGGCGCTGGCGGCGGATGTTGGCTTTGCCAGCATTTGCTGTGAAAGCGTTTGTTTATCGTTTGACAGCAAGGGGTGCAATTAGTTAGGAGGGGAGAGACGCGATTAATCGCGTCTGTACTGGGTGTTATTACTTAGTTAGTATTAAAGTCTTTAAAAAATTTAAAATTTTCTTTGTTGAATTTTAAATTCCCAGGCGAAACCTGGGAATCCTTATTTTGAGAGGAATGTCACATCTAAGCCGGCAAACTGTTTGGTTGTGGGTATGAGGAAAATTTAACAATGCCAGTATTAACAACTCAAGTTAAAACACACAAATCCGTTCATAGAGAAAACAGTGAAACTCAACAGCACGGTAGTAATACTACTGCAAAGGTGCAATTGCAATCTGTAACCAAGACTTATACTAACGGCACTCACGCCTTGTTGAATGCGAACCTTGAGGTAAAAAAGGGAGAATTTCTGTTTATCACTGGGCCAAGTGGTTCAGGTAAATCAACGCTCTTGAAACTGCTGTATGGCCAGGAATTACCCACACAGGGAGAAGTAATTGTTGACGAATGTAATGTAGCAGGTTTACGGGGCGATCGCTTGTCATTATTGCGGCGACGGATTGGCATTGTGTTTCAAGACTACAAATTGATTAGCCAACGAACAGTAGCGGAAAATGTAACTTTTGTGCTGCAAGCTCAAGGGTATACCCGTAAAGAAATTCAACGACGCCTAGAACCAACCTTGAAGCTGGTGGGTTTGCTGAGTAAAGCTGATTGCTTTCCAGATCAACTCTCTGGGGGAGAGCAACAGCGGGTGAGTATTGCGCGAGCGATCGTTGGTACACCACCGCTGCTGTTGGCGGATGAGCCTACTGGAAATCTCGATCCAGATAATTCCTGGCAAGTGATCCAGATTCTCCAGAAGTTAAATTCCTTTGGGGCTACAGTAATTGTTACCACCCACGATGAACAGTTGGTGCGGCGATGCAATCATCGGGTAGTGCAAGTTCGCAATGGACGGCTGTCTAGAAAATAAGCATTGGGTATGGGGCAAATAACTAATGAACGTGGTGCTTGACTTTTGCTGATACGGGTATGAAAGTTGTTGCTGTTTTGGGTGCTAGGACTTGTAGGCGATGGTCTCCGACCGACCGGAGGTCATCGCAGGCTTGTAAACTCTTAAAAGCTGCCTCTCGGATCACAACTTCCTCCTCTCGACTGAGTAGGAGTTGCAAGCATTCGACAACATCTTGCTGCACTGAAGAATCAACTCGCTTACGGCTGATGATTTTAGTTAGTTGACGTAGGGCAATCAACCGCTTCAATGGATCTTTTTCTGTTAAATTGACCAACAACTGATCGAGGTGGTCTTCTTCTCGATTTTCATAGAAGTTGACAATTTGCCATACCAATAAAATTAAAGTTAATAGGGTTCCCAGACCTTGCACAATAGCACCAGCAGCAATCCAGGGACTGTGAGAGTCAACCCAAATTGCAGCTGCCATGTAAGTGCTGACAGTAGCAAGACCACCACTGACGACTGCTAAAGCTAACCGACGATTTGAACTGTTTAAGAACTTACGGATCTTAGACCAGTGCAATTGCCAGTCCCAATCCTGCATTGAGTAAACCAATACCATTATCCCAACGCCGATTAACAGAGCCAATAGCAGTTTCCAGTTCCACAACAACATGGCAACGACAATTGTCAGAAACCCAAGAAAGCCCCCAGGCCCAGAGAAGCGCTTAAATGTTTGTTGCTTTGTAGCTCCTTTTGTCTTGAACTTTGTCAGCGACCAGTTCCATCTGGGGATCTGGTTGATCAATTGCTGCCAAGAAGACGAAGCCTGTGCCACAGTGTTTACCTACTTGATTACAAAATTACCTATTGTATAAGTTTTACTAGGGATGAAGAAAGGGTGAAGCCCCAAACCACAAGATGCCCGGTTTTCATGGACGGATAGTAGACTAGTACAGGACGGCGGAAATCAAGATAACATTTTAAATGCCTTAGAGCAAGGGCGTAAAGGCTTTTTAAATTCTGAATGCGTGAATTTTGCGAATTTAAAGACAAAAGCGAAAGTTATCAAGGGTGAATTGACCATCAAAAGCACAGAAGGTAACGCTGTAAATGTTATTCACAGTTATGGATAATCAGGTATTGGGGGAAATTGCCGAGTCTGAATTGGCAAGATTAGCGCTTGGTAGTGGAGTTTGATCGAGGAGTTGGCGATCGCGATCATCGGCAAAAAGCACTAGCCGTTGCGAACTAGTGACAGCATTAACCGAGTTAAGGGACTGACAAAAAATACTTATGTTTCAACCACTAGGATTTGAACAACGCTCCATAAATACCTCACTAGGTAGAATGGTATATTATACTGCCGCTGGGTCACCTTGGCAGGACAATGTAACTGCCAAAGATGATCGGGAAACTTTGGTGTTCCTGCACGGCTTTGGTGGTGGATCTTCTGCTTATGAGTGGTCGAAAGTTTATCCGGCTTTTGCCACTGAATATCGGATCATTGCGCCAGATTTGATCGGTTGGGGTAGGTCTGAGCATCCGGCACGGAGTTATAAAATTGAGGATTATTTGACCACAATTCGGGAGTTTTTCGAGCAGACTTGTACTGGACCAGTAACAGCGATCGCTTCTTCTTTGACCGCAGGATTTACAATTCGAGTAGCAGCAGCTCATCCGGATTTATTCAAGTCTTTAATTCTCACTACCCCCTCAGGACTTTCCGACTTTGGCGAAAACTACTCCAATAGTTTTTTTGCTCAGTTAGTCAGCGTTCCCCTTGTTGACCGTTTACTTTACAGCACTGGAATAGCCACCAGTGGGGGTATTCGCAGCTTCTTAGAGCAACGGCAATTTGCTCAGTCTAATCGAGTGTACCAAGAAATTGTAGATGCTTATTTACAATCCGCCCAACAGCCTAATGCTGAGTATGCAGCACTGTCCTTTGTCCGTGGCGATTTATGCTTTGATTTATCCCTTTATATTCAACAGTTAATCACTCCCACCGCCATTATTTGGGGACAAAGGTCGGAATTTACAGGCCCCTCAATTGGTCGCCGCCTTGCCGAAATTAATCCCCAAACGATCCGATTTTTTCAACAGTTGGAAGATGTGGGGTTAACACCGCAGTTAGAATTGCCAGCAGTGACAATTGGGTTAATTCGCAAATTTTTGCCTTTACTTAATTTGTGATTTGTTCAGAAATCAAAAGCCCATCTAACTTCCTACCTTTTAGCTTGTTTACTGATATAATCTCAGCCATAATTGTGTAGCTAGACTTTGGATTGTAGAGGCTTAATAAATTAAGGGCGTTACTGAATCATATTTTGATTTTGTACCGCCCTTAATTTAAACTTTAACTTCCTTAAAGTATACTTATGTATACTGCAAAATATCTCACTAAAAATATGAATAATTCAGTTACTATTAGTGCTAATAAACCAAGTCGTGGGTTATTAATTATCGGGTTATCCTAATTAGGCGATCGCACACAATAAAATTTTGGTTATCTACAATGCAACCGCGCCTGGAGGATAATCAAGTACTTAGTTAATCAGATATATTTTGGATTAAAAAAATACTACTTAAAAAGGCTTCTTGATTTTGTTGTTTAATTGGCCAGCTGCGATCGCTATAGCCAAGCCAGTGCGTTGGGTAGCCAACACTGAACACGAGTGCGTCTCCCTTAGAAGAAGACGGGTTTCCCTTATCTGATGACTGGCGTTCAGTGCCGACTTAAAGCAACTGGCGGATGAATTCTATTCGCCAGGGCTGGGCATATTTTTACACTCATTGAGATGCTACCAGGTCAAGTTCAAGACGAATGGTTTCATTATAGTATTCAAAATCACTATACTATCCAACCTGACTTGATAAATTGCTAATTACACAAATAAATAAAATAAGGCATAGCAAACTTATCTAGTAGGTAGATTATCTGATGACTATTCCAGAGTCAATTAAAAAATTTATCACATGGATACAAGGTTTTGACCATCGGATTTTACGAAATGAAGATGATGTAAAAGAAAAGTTAATTTTGCCAATGTTTCACTATCTCTGCTATCCAGATAAATGTCATCGTGAATACCCTTTAAAAACATCTAAGTCAAGAAAGTACGGCAAAAATCCAGAAATTGCTCATATTTATTATACAACAGATAATATTGAGCAACAAAATACAGATACCTCACTGATTTTTATTGAAGCAATAGAACCGTATAAAAGTAAATTCCATGACGTTATTGAGCAAGCTAAATTTTATAGTACTCATTTTAATCCACTATTTTTTATAGTTACTAACGGATATCAAATAAAGGTTTTTAAACGCCTACGTTACCACAAAGAAGAGTCGATACTTGATATAAATATAGATATGCTTAGAAATATTGATATTGCCTCAAAGTTTTATAATAAACTCAATTTTGATTCAGTTAAAAATATCGATAAAAATACACCCAATATTTTAACTTATACTAATTATAACTTAATAGAAAGATTTATCAGACGCTATCCAGATTTACAGGATGTTTTAGAACAATGTGATTTTGAGCCTTCCACTACGAGAGAAGGCTATCGCTTAATTGTTGTGAAAACAAAAGTAGCGATCGCATGTAATTTACCCAAAGCTTTTGGAGAAGGTAATTGTGAAATAGAGTTCAGCAGCATCATTTTAAGAGGTCTGAAAATTTACTTAAATCATCAAGATATTTTAGGTCAATTAATGACTGGATTGCACACCCAGCCAGATTGGGGATGTCGTCGGTTTTTTAAACAGTTAGATAAAAATGCTTTTGAGGTATATTTAGGTCAAACAACTCTAATTTTATCAGAGTTAGAAACAGTAGATTTGTGTTTGTGTATTGATGGAGTTTGCCAAGAATATAAAAATTTAATAATTGAATTTGAAAATACTTTAGAAACATGGAATTTTAAATTCGTAAAATTTTCCGAAAGTCGCGGGTTTATCCTTCTTTCTGTAAAACAAGAATTATGGGAGTTAATGCAGCAGTTTGCTAATGAATTTGATTATACTAAAGGCAAGTCAGAATGGCATCTATTCCATAGAGAATATATATCAATTCGAGTCAGTCGAGGAATTCGCGATCATACATTTATCTTACCTAAAATCGATAGTAATTTATATTTATTACCTGATAATCAAATCAACATAATCTATGAACTAAATGATGTTACTTTACAATCTATTGAGACAGATAAATTAACCTTATTGCAGCAAGATATTGGAGTTCGGGGAACCTGGACAGCTAGATATACCAAACAGTGGTTATTAGAGAAATATATTCCAAAAGTTATTAATTATTACTCAGGAAAATCTCAACTATCTGAAGCTGAATTGTTAGCTAAAATAACAAACTACATAAGTGACCGGGCGCTTATTAAAGAAATTGATCATCTCAGAGATTTAGTACCTTATCTTCGCGACATCCAATCTTGGCTACATATATATGTAGAAAATATTCCTGCTTCGTTCTTGAAACCATATTACCAAGCCTATACAAATTTGGTGCGTAATACTGATTCGTCTATAACAGGTATAGACTATATTATCGGAAATTTGCATAGGGTTGAGTGGAAAAATACGCAAGAAGAAATTCCTCACAATTCCCCAGACTGGAAAAACTTAACTTTTAAACATGCTATAGATTGCTTAGATCAGCAAGTAGCAAGAATAAATAATTGTAAATACGAGAATAGTTTAAAAGCAGATTTAATAACTCGGACATTTATTTGGATTATACAAAATGGGAAAATCTCTTTCTCACAAGCTCAATTAAATGCTGCTAAACAGGCTTTGCTACCACTTTGGGAACAAAGTCGCTTTGAAATGCGCCATGTATATCCTAATCGATAAAGCTACATAATCTGCTGTAAATGCAACACAAATCCAGGTAGGATATTTTCTCCTGATAAACTAGTAGGATTGTCTAATATCTCTACATCTTTACCTGGACGATAAATTTCTACTCGCTTGTTTTTCCGGTCAATTAACCAGCCTAATTGAGCGCCATTTTCGATATACTCCTGCATTTTATCCTGCAATTCTTTCAAGGAATCAGTACGAGAACGCAACTCTACTACAAAATCAGGACAAATTGGAGCAAATTTTTCTTGTTGTTCTGGGGTTAAAGTATTCCACCGCTCAATTTTTACCCAAGAAGCATCGGGAGAACGTTCTGCACCATTGGGTAAGGTGAAGCCAGTTGAAGAGTCAAAACCTTTGCCTAATTTAGTCTGTTTATTCCAAATTCCTAACTCAACAACCATATCAAAGTTACGGTTGCCAGTATCACTACCTGTAGGTGGCATAATTAATAATTCCCCTGATGCTGTACGCTCAAATCGATAATCGCGGTTTTGCTGACACATCTGGAAAAATTGATCATCAGTTAAGTCGATTTTCAATTTGAGTGTAGAAGGTAAAGTGGTTGTCGTGGCGTTCATAGGCTATTGTGAGCATCTTACTTTCTAGTTTAGTAGTGTGTGGCGTGCGATCGCATGATGAGATGATAGCGATCGCTCTTTACCTATTAAATAAATTTATCTGCCCATTCGGTGCAGCTTTACCCAGATAGATTTGCTTAGAACCCTTGGGAATAGAAATCCAGCCAAGGTCTTGTAGGCGGTTTTTTAAATTAGAAATTGTCACGCCAAGCTCATCTTTCATTGCATAAAGATGTTTCCAATTAGTTAAATTACGTCCTCTTTGTTTAGCTTCCAAAATTTCTCTAGGCATTAACAGGCAGCTAGCAAAATACTGAGCTTGCCATTCAATTTTATCCAAATTGCTTTTAATTATATTTGGATTAGTTTTAGCTCCTGTAGTGCGACACAAATAAAGCTTTGTAGCATCTTTCATTCCTAGATTTAATTCTAGTTGCTCTGTCAATCCCTCAGCTTCATTTTGATTGACATGAAGTATCCAGTGTCCAATTTCATGAGCAATTGTAGATTGCTCAAATCCTCCAGTTAGCTCTGAAATACATTCATTGAGTACAATCTTTCTTTGCAATGGCAGAATCTTAGCTACTATCGATCCCTGCTCATCAGGAGGAATTCTTTCCCAACTCACCATAATTCCCAAAGCGTCAGCAGCACAACTAGCCTCAAAAGGCCACTTTGGGGGGAAATTTTCTAACTCCATAATTTTGAAAACTTCATAAGCTTTCTGCTCTATTTCTTCTTTAGAATAGAATTTATACCTGAAAAGGTTCATTGTAACTCCTCACTTTCTTTACTCATAACCACCACCTTCTTTCCTGACATTCTGGTTCTAAGTTGCCTTGATAGATTTGCTTAGAACCTTTAGGAATATAAATCCAGCCAATATCTTGCAACCGATTGATGAGATTAGAAATTGTGACACCAAGCTCATCTTTCATTGCATAAAGATGTTTCCAATTAGTTAAATCACGCCCTTTGGTTATTTTTTGCAGTACATGACGAGGCATTAGCAGACAGCTGGCAAAATACTGTGCTTGCCATTCAATTTTATCAAGCTGACTACTGGCAGTATACTTATCAAGTGGCTCACTAGCACTACGACATAAGAATGAATGATTCGTTTCTTTAATGCCAGCATTGATATCTATTTGTTCAGATAAAACTTCACTTTTATTGTGGTTCATATGAAGTAACCAATGTCCTATTTCGTGAGCAATTGTCGATTCTGTAAAAGCTCCTAGAACTTCTGGAATATCATCATTTATCAAAATTGTACGTTCTAAAGGTAAAATCATAGCTATGATCAATCCCCGTTCATCAGGAGATATTTGTGTATAACAAACACTCAGATTCAAAAAGTCACATACTCTAGTAGTATCCATAGGTAATTTAGGGGCATATTGAAATGAAATTTGCATACGACTTAGAAGATCATTCGCTATGTTTTCAATCTCATATTTAGAATAGAAGCGATTTTGAAGCTTTGCTACCTTATCTCTGAGTTCAGCATTTTCTTTTTGTAGTCTTGCAATTTGCTCATCTCGTGCCTTTACCAATGAATCAATACCCGGACTTTCGCGCACTCGACGGAATAAAGCTGGCATTTCCTTGTAGTTCGCCTTAACCAATTCTTCAAAAGCATCCGAGTCACGTTGAGTCATACGTCCAGCTAGGTAGATCAGCTCCTCTGCATTCAAACTGAGATGTTCTGCTATGGAGCGGATCACCTTCTCGCTTGGCTCAACATGGTCGTTTTCTAGTTTGGACAAATAGGTGTAGTCCACACCTACCTTTACCGCAAGCTCACGCTGACTCAATCCCTTTTTTCTACGAGCTTGCCAAATACACCTGCCAAAACTCTGACTCTCTTGTTTATCCATAATCACATTCAACTGCCAAACGCATTTCCTGAAGCATAAATAATAATAAGCCTTCTATCGGTTTGAGTGATAGTAGGCTAAAAGCCTTATTTTACAAAGCTTTTCAGGAGTCGCTGGGCTATAAGTTACCCAAAATTTTTAGCCTTTGAATCACTCATAGATAGATAATACCAATGTTGAAAATAAAATTCAACATTTATTTGGCATGAATAAAATAGTTGATAAAAATTATACAGGTTGAATAATATGGTTCAATACTGAACAACTGATATCTTGCCTTGTTGAAATTATATGGCAATTCAGGCGGCTGTACTGATGTTCGTTGAGTTATATTTCGTTACACAAGAGCAAAAGCATGAATAAACAATCGTTGAACCCTGAACAACTGAGTTTCTCTGTTGGTAGACCTCTACCAGTTTTGCTTGAAGAAATTCAAAAATCAAGCCGCAATCCACAACTCATAAAGGCTGCGGAACAGATGCTAGAAGGCTTGCGTACCTTGGAAATGGCAACCGAGATTGGTGTATACACAGCAATCTACGAAATCCTAATCAAGTAAAACTTTTTTCTCTGCTAAATTCTGGGACTTGACATCAATGAGCCAAAATTGGCTACCATTTGCCAGCTACAACCTATGGTTGCAGTATTCTCCACCCATAGGGAAAGAACACTTACACTGCGACATGAAACGAGGTTTTACAAAAGCGCGATCGCATGAGCCTGCGGTTGCAGCAATCTTGGCAAGTGATAGCACTCCTGTGCGAATTGGATTACTAGCACAAAAGGGAGTTTATGAGTTTCATGAAAACTCCCCAATGTTACATCAAGAAGACGCTGTAGAACAAATGATAGAGATTCTGGAATTGCGGAAAGAGTCAGATTTGGTTCAGCAGCGAGTCCTTCAGATACTGACAAACTACCAGCAAAATCCAATTCTTGCTGAGAATAAAATTATTCAACTTAGCCGAGGTGATGAGGGTTTTCCAGAACCAATTCTGATTAAGCAGGGTAATCAATCTTTTAACTTCTTTGCTGCGATTGACTGCATTTTTGCCGAAGAAGATGATACTTTGCACATTTTAGATTTCAAAACTGGCCACTCTGATTTTGATCGGCGACAAGGGTATATTTATTTACTAGCTGCTAGTTACCGATACCCCCAGCAGAAAGCAGTAGCGTCTTTTTATAACTTAGAAAATGGTAACTGGTCAGAACCTATCAGCGCAACACCTAACACTCTTAAGGCTTTTCAAATAGAACTCGCTTTAATAGCTCAACGATATCAAGAAGATTTGAGACGCTACCGTAAAAATTCTGCTGATTTCAGTCAAATATTTCCCCAAAATCCGGGTATAAGTTGTCGCTACTGTTCGTTTAACTCAATTTGTGAATTTACTGTATCAGAGGTTTCTACATGACTGC
The DNA here is from genome assembly GCF_036917395.1 of Nostoc sp. Taxonomy (GTDB): domain Bacteria; phylum Cyanobacteriota; class Cyanobacteriia; order Cyanobacteriales; family Nostocaceae; genus Nostoc. Next base: position 33,532 of record NZ_JBALDI010000054.1, on the reverse strand, counting down.
TGGTGTGCTTCAATCTCACTTAAAAACTAATATATCCCCAATATTTTTGGCAGAAATATTTTTACTAAATATTCCTCAACCTAACTTAATCTGCTTTCGACTGACTCCCAGAGTAGATACTGAAATAGGAAATCGCTTAGGTTGGCGGTTCAGTCAGCAATTTGATGATATTATGACCATTTTTGTAGATGGAAATTTTTGGGTTTTAGCTAAACCCGATCAAGCAATGCCAAGTTTAGATGAATGGCGAAAACGTTTAACAAGAATTCAAGAGGAATTGAAAAAAGATATTGGCGATCGCTACTATTCAATCCAATGGGTAAGCCAACCACAGATATCTGCTGATATTCTTTCTGAACTAGCTATAAGAATATTAAAAATTAGACGACCATTTTCATATTTCAGTATTCCATTTAACAAAATTGAAGTTAGACGAGAAGCAAAATTTTGGGCAGAAGCAATTGAAATTAAAAAAAATTCACACTCAGCTATTGCTATAACAGTTCGTAGTTCTTTTGTCTTTAAAGAAAAACTGTCTGAATTTTACGAGAACCATCCTTATAGACAAAATCCAAGAGATTTATTAATTGGTTTAAATGTTCGAGATATTGAAAAGAATAGTTCAGCTACTATTGTAGATATTGAAGGAACTATTGGTGAGCGTGAAGAAGAATTACTCAACTATAAGCCTGCATCAACCAGTGAAATCGCTATTCGTGAAGCACCTAGAGATCAACCTGTTGTACTTGTGCAATTTGGTAAGAATAAAAAACGGTATCCTTATGCAATGGCTGCTCTTTTTCCTTGTATCACAGAGGACACTGCCAAACGATTTGATGTAAACTATGGGGATTTACTCAAAGAAGCTAAGATTCCTTATCAAGAGCGGCAAAATAGTTTGGCTTCATACAAAAAAGAAGCTGCACTAGCTCTAAGTATTTATGGATTTGTGTTATCGGAAACCTGTATTAATAGTAGAAAGATCGGTAATTGCTCTGAATTATTCTTGCCACTAAAATTTAAGCTTGAAGATACTCAACTTCTATTTGGAAAAGATAAATCTGGTCACAATTTTATAAGTAGGAGAGGAGATGTCCTTAAAGGACTATCACAAGGAGGCGTTTATCGTCGTCAATCTCAATATGAAGATAAAGCAACACCGATTCGCATTACAGCTTTGAAACTTTGTGATTTTAAGGCAGATCCTTTTATTAGGGAAGTTCAGCAACGTCTAAAACGCTATGGGTTTGAAAGCATAATTGTTCATCGAGTAGGTGTATCAGTAAGTAGTTCAAGCGTCTCTGATGATAGAGAAAAAGTTGAGCAAGCTATTAATGAATTAATGGCAATTCCTACTGACATTGTTTTGACATTTTTACCTCAGAGCGATCGCCATGCTGATAATAGTGATGATGGTAGCTTTTATTCTTTTATTTCTTCACGTTTACTTCGGCGAGAAATTGCTAGTCAAGTAATTTATGAAGATACATTAAAAAATACCAGTAATTATGGTAATATCCTTCATCAGGTAATTCCAGGAATTCTTGCAAAGTTAGGAAATTTACCTTTTGTTTTAGCTGAACCTTTAGAAATTGCTGATTATTTTATCGGCTTTGATGTTTCCCGAATTTCTAAAAAGAAAGGATTTGGAAGTAGAAATGTTTGTGCGAGTGTACGTCTCTATGATAAGCGAGGGGAGTTTATTCGTTACCGACTGGAAGATGCTTTAACCGAGGGTGAAACAATTGATAAACGAACACTAGAGAGGTTTCTACCATCTGCTGAATTAAGACAAAAAACTGTACTAATTTACCGTGATGGACGTTTTTGTGGTGATGAAATAAAGAATTTAAGAGAAAGAGCAAAAGTTATTGGTTCAAAGTTTATTTTGGTAGAGTGTGTAAAATCTCAGATTCCACGACTATATAAATTTCAGCAGTCTGTAGTGACAGCACCAACTAAAGGGTTAGCTCTTCAATTATCCCCGTATGAAGTAATTTTAGTCACTACTGAAGTTAAGTCTGAGAAAATGGGTTTACCTTATCCTCTGCGTTTAAAGATTATTCCCGATCCTGAACATGAACAGCAAGTATCAATTGAAAGTTTAATAGAAGCTACACTTAAACTGACATTGCTACATCACGGAGCGTTGAAAGAACCTCGCTTACCCGTCCCATTATATGGTTCTGACAAAATAGCTTATCGGCGGTTACAAGGAATTGCTCCAGGTACAGTGGAAGGCGATCGCCAGTTTTGGCTGTAGAAGCAACCTAAATATTACAGGCATTTTGCGATCGCCCTTTCCCAAAATCTCAAGTTGTGCTTCTACCCACACTTGTAAGAATTCTTCTTCCAGCTAAAAGCGCTCAAAGATAGCTTCTAGACGACTCAGTTCAATATCTTGGCATGTATCTGCAATGGTAACTTTCAACAATGATCGCAGGACAAAGATACTAAAGAAGCCGTTATAAGTTTCTTTTGCTTAAGCGTGGCGCGTATGGCAACTAAAACAAAAACTACAAGCCGAACATCCTAAGTATTATGGCTTCATTGGTTCAACAATGGTGCAAGGGCAAACAGAACTTTCCAAGACAGATTTGAGATTGAACAGTTTCAAATTTGAAATTACTGATATGAGTCAGCAAACAGGTGAATTAAGAAAGCAATATGCCTTTTTGCTTGCCCAAAACATCAACATGAGTGCGCGATCTACCGAAATGAGAAAGCAATATGCCTTTTTGCTTGCTAAATCTACCGAAATCAGAAAGCAATTAGGCATTTTGAGAAAGCAATATGTCTTTTTGCTTGCTGAATCTACCGAAATCAGAAAGCAATCAGACATTTTAAGAAAGCAATATGCCTTTTTGCTTGCTAAATCTACCGAAATCAGAAAGCAATCAGGCATTTTGAGAAAGCATTTAGTTTAAATGCTTTCTCATTTAAGTATTTTGCTTATTGAATTCGACTTTATTTATTTTTTCGATGAAGTAACTAGTTATGGTGATCGGTTTGACGACAAGTCAGGAGTTTGGGAGTCTCCCGCTTTGCGTCTACGTCAAGCATTATGCTTCAATACTGCAAGCTAGCATCCTAAGTATTGTGGCTTCTTTAGTGCAATAGTGGCGATCGCCAAAAATGTGGCAATTAAAAGCAAGCTACGGGTTGGCAACGAAGCCAGAGATTAAAAAGATATGGGTAAGGACAAAGGCTGAAGCCTGGGTGGAAATTAAGTGCAACCTCACTTATAGTCCGTCTGCTAGCATTTGACCTGACAATGTGGCTAAAGTCACCCATTTAGGTGAAGACATACAGACATTTAATACCTATTATGAAGTAAGATTAAGCAACTATGAATCTAATTATGCGTCTAGTTGTTAGTTCACTAATTAAAGATTTAATCCAAAAATTTTAACAACTCCACCTTCCTGCACTTGTCCTTTAATTACAGGCTACTCCCATAAAGCAAGATTTATAGGCTTCTAGATATGGCTACGCACATAGAAATTCCTGATTTTGGCAAAGTTAAGTATCCATTCCGTTGGCTGATGGGGCTGATAGCAGGGAGTGCCTTGGTTATTGGTATCACAACCTACACCCTGGTAAATCAAGGGACAAAAGAAAACATTGCTCAATTAACTGTACCAGTGGCAGCGAAAAACGTCACCTTGAGGATTACAGCTAGTGGTAAAATCGTGCCAGTTCAGAGCGTAAATATTAGTCCGAAGAACCCTGGAGTGCTATCGCAATTATATGTACAACAAGGCGATCGCATTCAACAAGGGCAAATTCTCGCTCGCATGGATAGTGCCAGCATTGAAGCCCAAAGGAGCCAGTACCGGGCTAACTTAGCCCAAAGTCAAGCACAACTAGCCGAAGCCGTTGCTGGTAGTCGTCCTCAAGAAATCGCTCAAGCAAAGGCGCGGTTAGCACAAGCTCAAGCCCAGCTAGCACAAGCTCGCTCTGGTAATCGTCCCCAAGAGATTGCTCAATCTCAATCTCAAGTGGATGCGGCTCAAGCAAAGGCGAATTACACCAGTGGACAGGTAAAGCGTTATCAATACCTATACGAACAGGGAGCAGAGAATAAACAATTACTCGATCAAGCCATCAGTGAAGACAAAACTGCTAAAGCCAGTCTAGAAGAAGCTAAAAAACGATTCTCCTTAGTCCAAACTGGCACTAGAACTGAGGAAATTGACCAACGCCAAGCAGCTGTTACTGAAACACGGGCAGCATTAGTACTGTTGCAAGATGGCACCCGTCCTGAGGAAGTTGTCCAGCGCCAAGCAGCTGTTGCAGCTGCTGAGGCTCAATTGAAAGGTGTGCAAGTGCAGTTGGAAGATACAATTATTCGCGCTCCTCTTTCGGGAATTGTGACGCAAAAGTATTCCGATCCAGGTGCGTTTGTCACACCTACAACTTCTGCTTCTACTAGTGCGTCGGCAACTTCCAGTTCAATTGTCGCTGTAGCACGCGGTTTAGAAGTATTAGCTCAAGTTCCCGAAGCCGATCTTGGCAGAATTAAACAGGGACAGCAGGTGGAAATTGTCGCCGATGCTTATCCCGATCAAGTTTTTAAAGGTCATGTGCGCCTGATTGCTCCAGAAGCAGTGATAGAACAAGGTGTGACATCCTTCCAGGTGCGGGTTGCTCTTGATACTGGCATAGATAAACTGCGTTCTGGCTTAAATGTGGATCTGACTTTTGTGGGCGATCGCGTTAATAATGCCTTGGTGTTACCAACGGTGTCAATCGTCACCGAAAAGGGTAAAACTGGTGTACTTGTACCAGATGCAAAGAATAAACCCCAGTTCCGCGAAATTACAGTTGGGGCACAAATCCAAGACCAAACTCAGATTTTAGAGGGAGTTAAACAAGGCGATCGCATTTTTGTCAACCCACCCAAAGACTACAAAATCGAAAAGGCCAAGGAACAGAATAATAAATAATTCCTTTAGCAAGAATATATTGTTTCAACAGGTTAACGCATAGAAAACCTCTGATTACAAGATTTTTGAAATTTTAATTACGAATTACGAATTACAAATTAGTATGAACCCCTTAGAAAGCCTTAAGATGGCAGGTAAAACCCTGCTGTCAAATAAGCTGCGTAGCGCCCTCACCATGCTGGGTATAGTTATTGGCAACGCCTCAGTGATTGCCATGATTGGCATTGGCGAAGGTGGGCAAAAGTACGTGAATAAACAGCTGGAGTCATTAGGGCCAAATGTGCTGTTTATCCTGCCAGGTAATCGAGAAACTCAGCGGATCTCCTTTGAAGTGCCAAAAACTCTGGTGTTGCAAGATGCCGAAGCGATCGCCTCTCAAGTACCAACAGTAGTAGGAGTTGCTCCCGAATTGAACACAAGACAGGTAATTACATACCGCAACAGAAACACCGATGTCAACATCATTGGCACAACTCCCAGTTTTCTATCAGTGCGGGATTTTGAAACTGCTAAAGGTAGGTTTTTTAGCGAGGTAGACATCAAGCGAAGTAACCAAGTCGTTGTGCTAGGTGGAGACTTGGCAGAAAAACTATTCGGTAATAGTAACGCTATCGGTCAGCAATTGCGAGTTGGAAATACCAGCTTTCAAGTGATTGGGACGTTAATAGCCAAAGGTTCCAGCGTCGGAGCAGATTATGATAATGCTGCGGTAATACCGATTACAACCTCAGCAAACCGACTTGTGGGAAAGAATTCTCCCTATGGTATTGCTTTAGATTACCTCGTCGCTGCCGCTCGTGATTCAGATAGCGTGGATGCAGCAGAATTTCAAATTACTAATTTGTTGCGTCTACGACACAAAATTAATGGTGAAGATGACTTTACTCTCCGCTCTCAAAAAGATGCTTTGCAAACTGTCGGTCAAATCACAGGTGCATTAACAATTATGTTAGCAGCGATCGCAAGTATATCGCTGTTTGTCGGCGGCATTGGCATCATGAATATTATGCTTGTCTCCGTCACCGAACGCACCCAAGAAATCGGATTGAGAAAAGCGATCGGCGCAACTGAGCAAGATATTTTGCTACAGTTTATCATTGAGGCAGTAATAGTTTCAGCAGCTGGCGGTTTAGTTGGGACTGCGGTTGGCGTCAGTGGCATTCTATTAGTGGGAGCCTTAACTCCCTTAGAAGCGGCACTTTCTCCAACAGCGATTATTATGGCAGTTGGTGTTTCTGGTGGTATTGGTTTATTCTTTGGCGTTGTTCCTGCACGTCGCGCTGCTAAACTCGACCCGATTGTGGCTTTGAGAAGCGCTTAGTATATTAGTGTAAACTAATACATATATGATGAGTTTTGTTGACAAAAAGAATAGCTAAATGTGATATATGGAATCGGAGTGTTGCATCTGTTGTTGTTGATAGCATATATCTCGTAACGTATAGCCCTCAAAAACTGTCATTGCAGAGGACATTGCTTCCTGCCAAATTTGCTGGATGAGAATATTTCCTATAGTTTGAGAGGCATCTACACACTGTTGTTGACTATTAATTCCTTCCAGACAATTCAGAATTTCCAACAGTGTGATTTGTTCTGGTGGGTTGTTCAGTAAATAACCCCCCTTAACTCCCCGCCGACTATGGACTAAACCAGAACGCCGTAGGCTCATGAAAATTTGCTCTAAATAATGCTCTGGTATTTGCTGAACAGATGCAATCTGTTCAATTGGCAATAATTCTCCCTGTTCGTGGTGTTTAGCTAGTTCTAGCAAAGCCAGCAAGGTATATCTAAATTTAGAAGAAATTTCCATCATTTTAGAGCAAACATTAGTTGGTCAAATACTGCACATTTCTGATATCCAAAAATCAAGTCTTTTCAGCCCTATTTCCGTTTTCACTCTTATCTCGGCTCAATGCCAATCTCGCTCAGAAACTTAAGCTGTATATTAACTTCTCTGCCGCATTTCATCCTTACCCTCACCTGCTCGAAGCTATAAGAATATATTTCGGTAATTAATAGCAAGCCCAAATCTCTGTGGAGTACTAGGGAGCCAGAAAGGTGGTGGTTGAGAGCGGTCAATATGTCCATATATACTACCTGAAATACAGGAGAGAAGTACCTGATTTCTGTACCATAAGTTGGTGTTGTTTGATTTAGCGAATGAGTTGATTAACTATGACACAAAACGTAGTCAAGACCATTTTGGCAACACAACCCGATTTGAGGAATTAACCAAGTGACCTATTGCCATTCCCTGTCTTCAAGTTCCTTTATCGGCAACAATAAAGTGTCTTCAATTTCCTGTCTGATAGCAGGCGTCACTTCACAATTGCTATGCAAGCAATCGAGTAGTAACTGATTGGCATCGTAGTAGTGTTGCAGTACTTGCTACTGAATGGCAAGATGTTGCAAAAAGGTGGTTTGACCTACCCCAGGTTTGCCTAATACCCTGAGCTTCGGATAGGTTTCCACTGCCCGTATACCAAGTATTTGTTTTAGGTCAACCTCACCTAAGCCAAAGCGGTCAAATTTTTCTGAATTAAACTTTTGTAGTTCCAAGATATCTAGCCACTGAAGGCTTTCAATTTCCTCCAAAATATTCACATCAATATATATGTCATCGATCGCAACGGGATCGCTGATATCCAATAACTGCAAAATACCACACTGGTCTTGAATTTTATCGAAGCGTTGCGCTCGCACTTGTTGCACTAATGTATCAATATCCAGGACAGACAACTGGGTGTATTCTTCTAGTTCCAAGAATTCTGCCGGCGGATTAATAGCAATCTCCCGCCAATTCAGTTCCAATACCAAAGAAATTTCAATAAAAGTATGACGCTCAACCGGACAACCACTAAAAAACCTCCAAATTGGTTGAATATCTGCGAGACGGGCTTCAAAAACTAAATATTTTTCTTTCGGCTTCTGCTTCTATCCTGAAAAACTGTGAGGAGATCGGGCTGACATTGCTTGACCACTGCAACAATGCCTCTGGCTTCTTCCTGATATAAGTCTTCCACGTAGCTAGCTCTAGAAAGTTGTGCCTCTTTTTTACTATTAAAAGGGCCAAAGTAATAAGTACAACAAGGAACAGCAGTGTTAATTTCTACCCACCAAAATAACTCAGATTGATTAGATGAAAATAAATTCATGAAGATACCTACAGTTTATTAAACTTGATTAAAGATAGTCTTTGCTTCTAGATTACTATCGTTTATTTTTGAGTATTAGATGATTAAATTTGCTAATATACACAGATGCGATCGCAAGCAAGTTTAACTAACCTTCTCCTAATAAATCTAAATGTTTCTTTACATCTATCACGAACGATTTTTATTTGATGAGAATAATACAAAAGGGCTAAAGTAGCTAGCATCATCAGATCAATCTCTAGCTGTTCCGGTTGCGTTTTCTAATTTAAACTGGCATTTCCTCATTACAGTGGCTACAACGCCAGTAAAGTGTTTTTAAACGCATATGACGGAGTAAAGTGTTAGAACAGCAAAGGCAAGTATGCCTGCATAACTGGATTGATTTCTGTAGATATAAAACCTTCACTACAATCAATACTCGGATTAGTTAGATTTTTTAATAAAGCTTCCATCTGAAAACCTTGAATTTTTAAAGCAATTTAACTGATGTTGTGTTGACTCCTCAGACCCATTTTCAGAATAATCATATCGCTGTCTAAAGTATTTACTAATATATACCTAGACAAACGTAAGGTAGTGACTAGACCTGTTGCAAAAGTCAAAAAATCAGTAATGTCATTTTGAGCAGAACGCAGTGGAGAAAAGAATCTCACTACTCTGTTTCGCTCCGCTCAACATGACAATTGAAATTTATACAAAAGGTCTACTAGAAATAGTTTCTAATCCACACACCTTATTAGCTATCTATACGTTTGTTGACTCAGGAATCAATAATGATGTAGATGACACCGTTATCATCAGCAGCATCGGGTTTTGAGGCTGTAGGTCATAATCAACATTAACATTATAGAAAGGGTCAATTTTTAAACTTGAACCTTCAATCGACTTTATGGGCATCACCTTGCCGGAAACAATGTGATACGTCAGGAGTTGCTGAAGCTTATCAATATTCTTAAGCAATGTCTCTACAGTATCTGCTGGAAGCTTTGCAAAAGCTTCATTTGTGGATGCAGAGGCAATAAACGAGTCAACACCTTTGAGAGTATCTATCAGATTGGCAGCCTTGATTGCATCAACTAGGGTGCTAAAAGAACCAGCGGGAACGGCGGTATCAGTAGTATTAACCATTTATTTCACTTGGTTTTATAATAGGTAATGGTTTTTAACATGACATCCTAGTGTTAGAAATCATGTTTGAGTAAGCGGTTGAATAGCGTATAAGTTGTATGATATGAGCTAAAAAATTGAAATAATTAAAATACAGCAGAATTTAGGAGTCAATGGAAAAATCTTGTTAGCGACAATCCAAAATTCTTTATCCGGTTTACAATGCATTGCGGAACCCGTAACACAAGGTGAGTTCGATAAACCTCTCCCAGACTTGAATTAAAGTTCAAGTCTATCCCTCTCGGACGGGTGAGAGGGAAAGTTTTGCATAGTAAAATCTCTTAGAGGTCTTTTGATTAAGTTATTTCACTTTTTCAAAACTACATGGAAGGAATTTAAATACTCTTTTCCACCCTTTCTTCGTTCAATACCCACACCCATATTCAGCTTGCGATCGCTGTTCTGCACACTACCGGGAAATGGTGTTAGTTATGGGATTGGGTTGGAAAAATGACCCACCTTGATGAAGATACAATGCGATCGCGCTTTTGCTGGCTCTTCTACCAGCATTGATCGCAGTCAAGAACAATTGCGGGACAATGTTGTAGGGTAGATTATCTTTATCTGTATATGTATTAATAATCACTTTTTCAGCTTATACACGCACATTCGTGAACGTAGTCGTTCCCGTGCCAGTCAGCCGTTGCCCGAAGCCGTCCCAGTCGTCCACCAGCTCAATCCCCTGGCGTTTGGTCGGGAGCAGTGCCGTAACTACGGTGTCATCAGGTGACAACAGACGCACGAAGATCAAGTCTGCATAAAGGCTGCCAGTGCTGTAATATTTCTTCCCGTTGAGACGATAACCGCCGTCATCCGGTATCAATTTTGTATGAATATCACACTATTGCGGGCTGGAAGAAGCGGTTAGCAGGGCGGGCAAGTCCCAGATTTTCGCGCAAGGTGTTGCCCTCATACTCCCGGCGAAAGATCCCACGTCGTTGGAGTTCTGGGATAACCTTGTCTACGAAATCGTTCAGCCCTTCAGGCAGGAAAGAGAACATGACATTGAAGCCGTCAGACCCTTGCTCAATCAGCCATTGCTCCATGTCATCGGCGATGGTTTGGGGTGTGCCGACAAACGCAAGACCCCCGTAACTGCCGATGTGTTGAGCCAGCTGTCGAATGGTCAGGTGATCGCGTTGCGCCAGCGCTATCACTTGTTCTCGCGAACTTTGGCCGGCGTTAGTCTGCGGGATTTCAGGCAATAGTCCATCCGGATCGAACCCCGAAACGTCGTAGGCAAGTGCGCTATTCAGGGTGGCGATCCCGCTCTCATAATGCACTAGGCTGTCCAAATGTTCACGCTTGGCGATCGCCTCTGTAACAGTTTCACCCACGATCACCAAGACACCTGGAAGAATTTTGATGCTTTCTGGGTCACGTCCGATCGCCCGGGCGCGACCTTTAATGTCAGCAAAGAGGATCTTGCCTGCCTCCAGATTATCAGCAGGTGCAAACACGACCTCGGCGGTTTCGGCGGCCAGTTGACGACCCGCAACGGAAGCTCCCGCCTGAACGATCACCGGCCAACCCTGCACAGGTCTGGCGATATTCAATGGCCCCCGCACCGAAAGATGTTTTCCCTGATGACCCAGAACGTGAATTTTTGCGGGATCGAAATAAATCCCTGATTCCACGTCCCGGATGAACGCATCGTCAGCAAAGGAATCCCAAAGACCTGTTACAACATCATAGAATTCCCTAGCCCGCGCGTAGCGTTCGTCATGCTCTACCTCCTCTGACAAGCCAAAGTTGAGTGATGCGTCTGGATTGGATGTGGTGACGATGTTCCAGCCGGCGCGGCCGCCACTGATATGGTCGAGAGACGCGAAGCGGCGAGCGATGTGGTAAGGCTCGTCATAGGTTGTGGAAGCGGTGGCTACCAGCCCGATGTGTTCGGTGACGCTGGCGAGGGCAGAGAGCAGGGTCAAAGGCTCAAATGAGGTGACAGTGTGGCTGCGCTTCAGCGCGTTAAGCGGCATATTCAGCACCGCTAAGTGATCCGCCATGAAGAATGCGTCAAACTTGCCCTGCTCTAGTTTCTGGATGAATCGTTTCAGCGCCGGGAAGTTGAAATTGGCATCAGGTAAAGCCCCTGGATAGCGCCAAGCACCAGTATGTATACTTACAGGGCGCATGAAAGCACCCAATTTCAATTGCTTTGATCCGCTCATTAGTCCTCCGTAACAATCATAAAATCATTACCCGCCTCTTGTAAGAAACCTAAATCAGTCTGGGGATGTCGCCACATAGAGCTAGAGTGAACCACCTGGAAAGCAATCATAAACTCAGCTTCCCCAGAAGAACGTGACCAATCCGATCGCCTGTATCCCGTAGTGTGGCTCAAACATAGCTTTAAAGAACCTTTTAACTACGATGTTTGAGTTTGTTTAGATAATTTACGTGTTTTGTTTGAAATACGGTAAATCAATCGTATTAGTGTTGTATTATCTTGATAAGATTTGCATAAATTGAGTTAAAAAACAAGTATTAATTCATAATACCTTCTCTAAAAGCCTATGCCCTATAAGGAGAAAGGGTTTTGCTAATTAGCAAAGATAGTGGTGTATGTACATATTTATTTAGATAATCTAAAAACTTAAGTGTCCTGGATGCAGAATTTCTCACATGATCGCGCCTCCTCCGGCTTCAGGTAATCTTGATGCTGCCTACTGGTGTAAGTTCTTCTGTCGATATCTTTGGCAGCGAGCGATCGCTTTTTTTGAGAAGTGGTTTTATAGTTACAATTCATCTGTAGCAGCTTCAAAAGTTAGGCGATAGCTGTAAAACTAATTTCTAGTCAGGAAAGTGTCAATATTCAAGTTAATTAGATTCTAGATATGAGTGACTCAAAAACCTTAAACCATCAACCAGGATTAATTTTCATGCCAGGCTCTGAAGGTTGGTGGGATTCCGAACGAGTATCTTCGCCACAGGTTTTGTGTTGTGCCGATGGAACTTGGAGGATGTGGTATTACGGTCGGGATGCGTCCTTTGATCGGCAAATAAATTTGCCCACAGGTCGATGTGGTTTAGCGATTTCTACTGATGGAATTGATTGGCAACGCGTCCAGGGATTATTAACTAGGGGGGCTGTCTTTGAGCCTCATCCTGATCCAAATCGGTTCGACTCAGCTCATGTTGGTGTGAGCAATGTATACGAACAGGATGGTCTTTATTGGATGTGGTATTTTGGTGGCGATAACACAGTTGTTGATCGGGGAGGGTTTAAAGCCAAAGGGTTAAATATGCGCCCTGGCTGTGCTATATCGCGTGATGGGATAAATTGGGTACGGTTGGAAAGTACTTACCAAGGAGCCTTTCTAGATTTAGGCAAGGCAGGGGAGTTTGATGCCTTGTTTTGTGCCTGGCCACAAGTTTTACCTGATGATGGAATGTGGAAATTGTACTACCATACCTTAAATTCTGAGAAAGGATTCTTAGTGGGTTTAGCTGTGTCTAAAGATGGTTTTCATTGGCAAAAAGTCGGTCAGATTTTAGAACCAGGTAAATCTGGAAGTTTTGATGAGAGAGGCATTGGTACTCGCAATGTTATAAAAATAAACGGAGAGTACGTAATGTTCTACGAAGGTGTTAACAGCAGCGGTTATCACTCCATCGGTCTAGCTGTTTCTGAGGACGGGATTCATTGGCAAAAAGTTGAGGGAGAGCAACTTGGAGGTTCTGTCTTTTCCCATGCTCAAAAGGGTTCTGGTCGTTGGGATGCACGAGCAGTAGGCACACCTTGTGTAGTCGCAATGGATGATGGCAGTTTCCGTATGTACTATATTGGCGCAAACGAAGGTGGCTATGATGAACTATCCTCACAGCACCAAATTGGTTTAGCTGTGAGTGCCGGAACTAATTTTCGCCAGTGGGATCGCTGGGGTGAACATTAAAACAATATTTTGACGACAAGCTCAGGGGTCACGTCAGTTTCGTAGCGACGAAGACAATTCAGGCTTGCGCTGCTGTTGTCGTTCCGTTTTCGTTTTCGCACGCTTATCTCGCAGCTTTTTGAGTTCGATGAACCTCTCCCAGACTTGAACTTTAGTTCAAGTCTATCCCTCTTTGACGGGCGAGAGGGACAGTTTTGCGTAGTCAAACCTCTTAAAGGTCTTTTGATTAAGTTATTTCACTTTTTCAAAACTACATGGAAGGAATTTAAATATCCCGTAATGGTTTTAGCTAATGTCTTCTGCTGTTTTTTTGTAGTTATTGCCATTACTTGATATAGTCTTCCTTCGGCAACATACATTCTACTTTTAGTTATTTTCCCTCCAGAATTGATGTACTCAATTTCTTTGCCAGGATGATTATTGGAACTACGAATGTTTCGTTGACTAATTAAATTACTTTTCGTAGTCTTTAAAGCCATATCCCGTACATTATTAAGTACAGCTTGGGGGTCAGCCATTTGACCGTAACTATAAGGAAAATCATTACAAGTAACTACATATGCTACTTGCTGTTTTGGTGGTTGAGCGACAAATATTTCTAAGGTAATTTTCCCCATGTAAGTTTTTTGGTATTCGGTATTTCTGTTGGGGCTTCCCGGCATCAGAATAGAAAAGCGCCCATCTGGAGCGGTGAATAATTTCCATTGTGGCTGTGTGGGTTGAGAAACGGTTGGTTTGACAACAGCCGTTGGAGGTTTGAGTTGACGTGCTTCCACCAGAATAGATCCACCACAGACAAAGGTGGCGGCGATTAATGGCAACAGACTTTTAACTGTCATATTTTTTGCCTTTCGAGATGCTGATATCACTGATGATGCTAGCTGTTATAACCCAGCAGCACGTAAAGCAGCACCAATTAGTCCCACTTGCGGGTTGAGGATAATATACACGGGTATCTCTTCAAGGAGACGGCGCATCCTGCCTTTTTGGGTGAAATTTAATAAGAAACTGCTGTCTTGCATTAAGGGCAGAATTTTGGGCGCAATTCCACCAGCGACGTATAAGCCACCGTAAGGTAAGAGTTTAAGGGCAAGATTTCCGGCTTCTGCGCCATAAGCCTCTATAAATAATTGCAAAGTTTGTTCACAGAGGCGATCGCGTTTTTCTAGTGCAGCTGTACCAATGACAGCACCAGCATCGATTTTCTCTTCCTGCCCAGCTTGTTGTTCCCAAGTTCTGACGATTTGGGCGATGTCTGGTGATTCGTGGGCAATTTTGCGATCGCGCAAAAATTGGTAAATTGAGACAATTCCCATTCCAGAAACTACGCGTTCTACAGAAATGCGTTGGATATCATGTTTATTCAGCAGGTATTTTAACAATTGAAACTCCATCTCGTTTCGGGGAGCAAAATCAGTGTGTCCACCCTCTGAGGAAAAGACTTGATAGTTGTTTCCCTGCTTAATTAAAAATCCTTGCCCTAAGCCGGTACCAGCACCAATAATGGCAATGGGGGCTTCGGGTTGAGATTTGCCAACCTGCAACGTCAGCAAGTCTTGTTTTTGTAAACCTAAAATGCCATAGCCAACGGCGGCGAAGTCGTTAATCAAAGAAATTTGTGGGATACCTAATTCTTGTTCTAGACGCTCGGTATCCAAAAACCAAGCTAAATTGGTCAGCTTGGCAGTATTTTTGACAATCGGGCCTGCGATCGCAAAACAAGCCTTTTGTGGTATACGTGTGTTAGCTTTGACCAAAAACTGCTGCACTATCGGTACTAAATCGGGAAAATCGCCACTGTGGAAACTTTCTTGATAAATAGGATCTGAACTTGGTGAGTCTGATGTTTCAACCAATCGCAGAATAGTTTTCGTCCCGCCGATGTCTCCTGCTAGTAACAAAGTCATAGAATTTATTCGTGAATTAATTACTTTTTTTGTAGGATATACCCAACCTCGCAGAAGCCATGAACGCAAATCCCGATCAGAGATTTAAGCAAATCGAATAACTTCTTCTATGTGGGTTAAATGGGAAGTATCTCCCTTTAGTTCTAATAACCATTCTGGATCTTCGCGTACCACTTTTACCAGGGAACATAAAGAAGCTTTAACTTCTGTTATGGCAATTTCCCCTACTAGTCCCATTGCTCCCCCCAACACAGATGCACCATGTGCTACTAGCAGGATATTATCTGGGAGGAATTCAGTAGCTAAACATCTAGCAGTTTGTCCAGAACGTTCTCGCACTTTTTCGCGAGTTTCAGGATAATTGGCGGCGATGCGCGAAGTATAGCTGGTGTCAATCCTGGGAAATAACTCTGCTAATGCTGGAGTTGAGAGTCTTTCGGGTTCTTCTGTCATCCAAACTGGATTTAGCCATTCACTTAAACCTGTCTCCAATTTGATGGGTAAGTTAAGCACTTCTGCAACTGCGTTTGCCGTTTGTACGGTTCGCAGGAAAGGAGAAGCGAAAATATGGGTAATATTTTCTCCTTTAAATCGTTTGGCTAACTGCTGTGCCTGCACCATACCATCATCAGACAAAGGTGGATCGTAGCGTCGTTCGGCGGTGAGAAACCAATCAGGGTTTACGAAGTCGAGGCGGTTAGCGTGTCTTGCTATCCAGACTATTTGACTCATGGGTTTAATTATTCCGGTGAATAGAATTCGCCGCTAAACAAATATAGATATCTGCAAGGAGGGCTACAAATATTAATATATGACAAAAATCGTAATAATATTTAATAATACTAATGATCAGGAAAAGTTATAAATGCCCTCAATGTAGCTTTTATTAAAGCCTTTTTAGCCATTTTTTTAAAGCTACATCAACAAATCCATTTAGAGGTTCATAGTCACCAAAATCAAATACAACATATCCTTTCATTCCTACAGCATATCTTTCAATATCCACTTCCAGTAACTTATATTCTTCATAAATTATAGGCTCATTATTATTAAGCTTTCTCCTCACTCTATTACTATCTTTACAATATTGCCGAATATATTTAAAATCGGTACAATACAACATTTTTGGCTCTCTATTGATAATTGTATGTAGTTTTTCTATTCTGTTGTAAATTAACTTTTTATATGAAGTTATCTTTTCACCAATTCCACTTGGTACATATCCCTCTAACAAAGCATTGCCTTGCCAATCTGTCCAAATCCTTGCTCTACTTATACGGTCACTACTATTATTTTTTAAACCTAACCATAAAAATATAATTGGTATTCCTTTACTATCAAAATAAAATTCAGCGCAGAATTTACTTGTTTTACTATTACCATTTCCATATCTAAAACTAACAGCAGAAGATATTTCTTCCATCCGTTTGTCAAAGCTAAGAACCTTTTGACGAATTTCTAATATTCCTTCTTGTTGTTCAGAAGAGCATTTAGCTAGACGGTTCATCAGCCCTCTAGAAGGTGGAGATATATCTTCATTTCTCTCTCTGTCCTGATGAGGAATTTCTATTTTTGCAACTTTCTCATTATCTAAATTTCTTATCTGTAAATAATAGTTAAACTCATCTGCTAAAATGGCAAACTCAAAAAAATCAATAGATAAATGATGATATTTTTTATCTATAAAATTATCTTTATGGAAATTAGGTTTAATTGCTATTAAGCTAATAGATTGTTGATAGTCTATTTCGTCTTCTAAAGGTTTCACTTCCTGTAAAGCGTCATAATATCGAGTTAGCTGCTGAACAATATATCTATCTTCAGCATTTTTCAATTCCAATACAACTAACTGTTTATTTTCCCTCAATGCTAAAATATCGCAAATTTGACCTTTAACATAATATTGTCGCTTTAGCGGAATTAATCCGAAAAGTTCTTTTAAATTTGTCCAGACAAAATCTTCTAAATCAGTCTCAGTCGCAAATTTCCAACTATTACCTGTCTTTATTAAATTCACGAAATCCATTATCTCGCTCTGACTTCAGTAAATTACTACCTTTAGTATTCCCAAAGCTAGATATGAATTTATACAATTGCTTATAACTTCAGCCATCCAAATAGTTGCCCTACAGTTAACTGAAATCCGCTAACTAAATCGGGAACTGGTAATATTTCCTGTTCTTCTTGTAAAAGTTCTGGTTGCTGCTTTGGTGGATAGACTAAAACAGAACGCTCATCTGGATCAATCAGCCAACCGAAGCGACTACCATGCTTTAGGCAATGCAAAATATTTCCGGTTACTTTAGTCTGGCTTTGATCTGGCGAAAGAATCTCAATTGTCCAGTCTGGATGTGTTTTGAAGACATTAGCAACATCCCCACGTTCATCTATGGGAATCCGTTCCCAAGCAAACACCGCTACATCAGGGACAATTGAACGTCCGCCAAAAGTACACCGCAATTCTGGAAATGCAAGGGCAATTTTTCGGCTTTCAACTACTTCATTTATACCTGTGACTAACTTACCCTGTAATTTGCTATGTTTTCCTTGAGGCATTGGCTTTTGAATAATTTGACCGTTGATGTATTCTGAGCTAGGCTTTGTTTCAGGTAGTTTCAAAAATTCTTCTAAAGTTAGGGGTTTAATTAGTGATTTTACCATACGCTTGTACCTTCCTAGTTTTCATTTAATTAATCACCCTAAATAAGCTTTTTTAACTCGCTCATCACTAATCAATTCTGATGCTGCACCTGTTAAGGTAATAGAACCAGCTTCCAAAACATAACCGCGATCGGCAATTTGTAGGGCAAGATTAGCGTTTTGTTCAACTAACAGAATAGTCACGCCTGTAGCCCGGAGATTTTCAATAATAGAGAAGATTTCCCGGACGATCGCAGGTGCTAAACCTAAGCTAGGCTCGTCTAAAAGTAAGAGTTGTGGTTTACTCATTACAGCCCGAGCGATCGCTAACATTTGTTGTTCACCACCGCTGAGGGTTCCTGCTAGTTGATCACGTCTTTGTGACAATCGCGGAAATAGCTCAAACTGGTGCTGAATATCTGCTTTTATCTCTCTTTGATTAGAGCGAATATAAGCACCCAAAAGTAAGTTATCAAACACTGTTTGCCGTGCTAATACTCTGCGTCCTTCTGGACAGTGAGCAATACCAAGTTGTACAACTTCGTGAGTTTGTCTGCGGGTAATATTATGTCCATTATAGATAATTACACCACTCTTAGGATTAACTATTTTCGATATGGTGCGGAGTGTAGTAGTTTTACCAGCACCATTAGCACCAATTAGAGTCACTACCTCACCTCTTTTAATAATTAAATTAATCTTTTTTAAAGCTTGAATACCGCCATAATTAACATCAAGTTCTTGAAGTTCTAAAATTGTATAATTAGGTCTAATATCGGCGTTCATTGACAATTTATATCCAGAAATGTTGATTCAAAACCTAACATACATCAATCATACATTTCCTAAAACAGTGCGACGCCGAATAGCCTGTTGTAGTCGGGAGCATCTCACCTTTGCAAATATACCTAGCGATTAGAAATCGCAGCTACACAAACTTTCGTCCGCCTACGCAAACTCAATAAATTTGAAACCCACAGAGGTACGTAAAGTCTCGTATAGCCAAACCAGTGCGCCTTTCTCCCTTGGCGTTAGCCTCTCCCTTTGGGAGAAGGGGAGACGCCAAGGGCGATGCGGTTCTCCGACTTGTACCCCTACTCTTAAGGAAGCTAGCAAGAGCGTCTGCTTTAAGAGAAGCAACTGGTGTGCGAATTCCATTCGCCAGGACAAGCGTGTTTTTACACTCATTGAAATGCTTCCGTTATAGTCATTGCTTCAACTTAAAAAATAACGCCAGAATACTGCAATCATTGTGATATACCATTAATTACTGATAAGCATATCAAGCGTCCTGTGACAAAAGCAGCAGATATTGGTAGTAAGCGACTAATTAATTTAGATCCTGATGCATGGGTACAGTGGGTGACACAACGTCCTGAAGTTGTGGCAAAAGAAATTCTCGGCTCTGAATTTCACTGGATTAGCCGCGAAACAGATGTGTTGGTGAAGGCATACAGTGCCACTCACGGAGATTTTTTAGTACTAAATGAACTACAACTGCGTTACACAACACAGATGCCTCAACGGATGAGAGCCTATGCAGCGCTAGCACAAGAACGCTATCGACTGCCAACTTACCCAGTACTGATCAACATTTTGCCGCCTCCATCCACCTTAACTATTGTCAATAGCTACGAGCAGGAATTTTTGGGATTACGTGCCATCCAAGATTATCGCGTGATTAATTTGTGGGAAATCGATGCTGAAATAGTGTTTGAGCAACCACTACCATCGTTGTTACCCTTTGTGCCAATCCTGCGAGGGGGAGGAGAGGTATCAGTTGTACAACGCGCACTACAGGCGCTACGAGCAGATGCACAGTTGAACCAATTAGAATCATTGCTGGCGTTTTTTGCTAGCTTTGTGTTAGACACGCCTTTAGTGGAACAACTCATGAGGTGGGATATGGTAGAATTGCGAGAATCGCCTTGGTATCATGAAATTGAGCAAAGAGGTATTCAAGAGGGCGCACGACGGCAGTTAATCCGAGTATTGGAACAACGCTTTGGCGAAATTTCCCATGAGGTAGAAGTAAGGCTTGAGGGCAAGAATGTGGAACAATTAGAAACTTTAATGGATAGCGCGATCGCTGTGAGTTCTTTAGAAGAATTTCTCACAATTATATCTGCCTAAATTATTCTAAATCTTCAAGGGAATTGGACATGCCATCGCTCAATTCAAACACTGATTACCCTTTAGCGGGACTTAAAACTGCACTGAAACTGTTCCCAAAATTGTAAATGGTGCGGCTGTAACTGGGCAAACAACTGGACTTCACGTTTACGCGATCGCAAACCTGTTATCAGAAAATTACGTACCCGTAATATACACTTGTTAACTGAAGTTTTTACTGAGTTTATGTTGCAATTATGTAAAATTATGTTACATTACTTTACATGCAGTTATGACTGTTACAACATAAAAGCTCAGAGTGTTATTTATGGCAAACGTTAAGAAGACTACGCCTTCGGTTTCAGAAGATCCTAATGCTTTGCGTTGGGGCTTCACTCCTCAAAGCGAAAACTGGAACGGTCGTTTTGCAATGATTGGTTTTTTATCTGCCGTTTTACTTGAAGTGTTTTCTGGTCAAGGGATTTTACACTTCTGGGGCATTTTATAGATTTAAACGTTTTTACCTTCATTAAATAATCAGGCAAGGCAGCGATTCGTAAAATTGTCTGCCTTTGCTTTATGAGAGAATTCTGTTAGCGTGATGAGCGAAATATTACACGACCTGGGGATTCTTCCTGATTAATTCGCGCATATACTCGAAGACAAGTTAATACTTCGCCAGGAATACCGCCACAGTCTAGTTGTAAGTCATCCTTGGATGAAGCACAGATATCCGCATAAAGTCCCGATAATTGGCGAATCCGCACTTCATAACCTGCTTTAATTGTTTCATCAACGACTTTCTTTAGGATGCGTCGTGATTCATGTTGTAGCTTTCCCCACCAAGAATAGCGTTCAGCCGGAGGTACAAATACTAGGGAATGTATCGCCTCGTCCATGTCAATCCAAGTACGGAGAATTGACAGGGGATCAGTGTTTTCCTCTGCTTTTTGGGTGCGTTGCAAGCGATCGCTTAAAGCATCAATATATTGATGGCGCTGTTCTGGTTTGGAGTGTAAGGAAATGACATCGAAGCTAAAAACGCTCTTTAAAGCATGATGTAAATCGGGGTCAATTTCGATAAAATTCATATATAAAAATAGGAATGCCGCTGGTAAATCAGATGTATTACCTTGGGTAATTTTAGAGTTTAAAAGTATTTGTTGAGATAAACCCAATCCCTGAGTCTGAACAGTACCACTAAGCCCGGGGTAGATAATTTCATCACGGATAAAGGGAAGTTGATAGAGATTAGAATTATCTGCGATCGCACCAACTTTTTGAGCTAAATCTAAGGTGCGCTGTCGCCAAGTTGCAGCCAAATCCTCTGGGACTCGCAGCAGCTTGCGTTGAATTTCATTCCACAAATTAGAGTCCGTTGTGCTTTGCAGTTGGGAATTACCCAGATAATAACTAAGTTCTGAGTCAGAATCGAAAGCTTCGCGGAGGTGACTTAATTTTAAATCATCTGATTTTGGGGGTGTAGGTTGCAAGAGGCGATGAAGTTCTTGCAGCACTTCATCGCATATTTTAGATCCAGGATCTAGCGGAAATTCTGTGCGGGCTTGATTTAAACTAGCCTCTAGTCCATACAAACTAAACCGCAGTAACTGGGCTAATTCTGAGTTTTCTATCTCTAATAATTGACGCAAGTGCTGCATGAATATCACCTCCAAATATTTTTGTAGCGAATTAAATTTGGCAAAACTCTGCGTTCCTTTACGTTTAAAAACATTAATTTTTCAACGCAGAGGAGCATAGAATTTTAATGCATTTGCATGAGGCTATCATTACTAGCCCTTTCAAGGTGACTCCAAAAATCTCTTTTTTCTCTCTGCGCTACGGGCAGTTTGCTCAAGTCGGGAAACCCGCCCACGCAACTGCCCTCCTCTGTGCCTCTGTGGTTAAAAAGTAATTTATTTAACCACAGAGTCCGCAGATAACACAGAGAGGATTTTTGCCCTAGTTCTGGAATATTTGTATTATTTTGAAGTCCCTAATGTATACCGCAAAATGGATCGCGTTCTTTATCAACTTCATTGGGCTGCAATTCTAATTCAGCAAGATAAACACATCCTTCTTCCTTTAGACATTCCTGACTTTTTGATGTCCAGTAAGGTACTTCACCAGCGTGCATCCGCAGAATGCCTTGATCATCGAGAGTTACACGATATTGGCAAGGATAATCTGTTGTCACATCTGGTTTGCTGAGTGCGCCAATTCGTATCCATTTTTTGCTGTTAGTTTCTACGTCTGTTTGATAAACATAGAAAGTGTGCTGGCCAGTTTGTGGGAAGGGAGGTAAGGGATTACTAATTAACCCAATTCCTGGTTCTGTCACACCATCGCGCAAATAGTGGAATTTTTGGAACAATTTACTACCATCATTTCCTACTTCAAATACAAGATGATAGGCATCTGGTTGATCAACAGTTGCTGACTCAATAACATTGACGGCAATATCACCATCATTTAAATCTTTATTGAAGCCTTGGACAGCAATATTCCAGTTCAATTTGCCATCAGCAAATAGTGGCGAAGTTTCTGAAACTACCGATTCCAAATCAATGCCAGGAATATCAATTAAATAATGGGGATTTCCCTGACAAAGTAATACCCTAAATTCAAGGGTTTGGTCAATTTCAAACTGGATTTTAATTTTTTTCAGAAACTCTGCTTCTTGTATTCCCAGTTTATTCATGAGGTTTTTGCCGTCGAAGCTACCCCATAGTCGTAAATCTCCATCCTCATAGTCTTGACGGTAAATGATGTTAGTTAATTGAATTCCTTGCCATGCAGTACGAACCTTGGCGACAGTTTCCCAAGGTGCAAGTTGATAGAGTTCTTGTCCAGCCTTGAATATGGTGAGCAAATCGTTACTTTGGGTTTTGCGTTTGAAGTTGCAGGGCAAATAATAAAACAGGTTTTTTACGTCGATTTCTAATTGGTTGGCTCCCTTACACAGCAAGCTTTTGGACTCTTCTGGATCGAACCTTAATCTTCGCAGTTTCTCAGCATAGCAAGCACCAGCGGAGGTGGCTAATTTGGTAAATTCCAGCACAAAAGTAATTCGCTCTGGATTCCACACAAAATATGGAGACTTACTAAATTCTTGGTAGATTTGGCGCTGCACTATGTCTAAATTACAAGTTTTTCCAGACAGAATTAACCAATCAACTTTTTGGGAATTCCAAGAATCTTTGGTGATATCATCGGGACGCAAGCGACTTTCCATTAATCCTTTGGCAATACCGATCGCTTCTTTAATTCCGGAAGCAGCAGCTCGTTCAAATTGTTGGTTATCTAGGGTAATGCAGATGTTATTTGGATCATTGACTTGCAATTTAACGGCGCTTTGGGTAAGCAGTTCGGAAATTTGTTGCTCAGAAAGGGTGAAGGTTAATAGAGAATTATCTGTTAGTGGTTTTTGCCCAAGTTTAAGTTTAGCTGCTTCTGCATGATCCCAGAGAATATAAAAGGATTGTAGACGTTGGGGTGCTTGTTGCCAACGGGTGGGTAATACTTTCTCGGCAGTATCTAGGGCATCTTTGTAAGCAAGATCACCTTCTGGATTCTCTTTATCTAGACATTTTAAAATACTGCCAGTTTTAAATTTGCCTTGTTCTAAGAAGCGCTCGTTTAACTCAGAATTAATTAAATCTTCTAGCTTTTCGCTTTCAATATCGCCTGTTGTTACTGCTGTCAATAAAAAATCCGCGATCGCAACTTTTAATAATCTAAAAATTCGCAGTGTAATTAATTCACCACCTAACTGTAAATGACCGGATGAACCTAATAGTTTGGGGGTGAGTTTATAGTAACGTCCTCCTAAACCTCGGTCTTCATAATTGGCAAAAGTGGGAGTTTTATCTTCTAAAGTCAGTTCAATTAAAGCTAAGTCTGTGGTTCCCCCACCAATATCCAAGACGAGAACATTTTGTGACCATTTGTTTCTTACTTGATGACAACGAGTTTTAAATGATTCAATCCCAATGTTGAGATTACCGCCAAATTCTCGCCACAAAAAGAATATTGCCACAGAAACAGCTTCATCATAAGCAGTTTGGACATCATCGATCCCCAACTGCTCAACTAATTCCTTAACTTCCTTGCGAACAACTGGTGGGGCGACAGTGGGGTAAGTGACAACTGCTGTCAAAAAAGTCCCTTCTGAAAATCTGCGTTGTGTGCGTTGGCGGTAATCTTCAGTTAACTCGATTAAATGCGCCCAAGCAGATTGGATCAGTTGGTTAGCGGTAATTATTTCTTCTTCACCATCCAAAATAACTGAAAACGATCGCTCCTGACCAAAATAGCGTTTGGGTGAATGGTGAAACCTGCTGATAATTTCCTTTAAAGAACCGCTTGTACCTTGGGCGATCGCTTTTTTGCGGTTATCTCTAGCTTCCCTACCCATCTGCAATTTTAAGTCCATTAACTGCGAAATTTCCAACTCACTGGGAATTTCCGTGTCACGGCGATCGATATCCAGCACAACTGGGATCAGATTTTGCGACTCTAGGGTAGGAACGCGGAACACCTCATGATAGATTTGGTAAAGTTTTTTGCTGACAGCCCGACGGAACCTCTCGCTGTTTCCTAAAGAAAGTTCAATTTGGCGAATCGCTTCCAAAAATCGCTCTTTATTATCAGTTTCAAATACCTCACTCAACTTTCTTTGATCTATCTCCAGGTTTTTGCTAATTTCTGTGATAAACTTTGCCCAATCATCATCGCTGACATCTGGTAAAGCCACTGAGGCGGGAGAACTTAGCCATTGTGATAAGCGATCGCGCAACCGCACTTCTTGTTCTTTTGGTAGAATTTCTGCGATCGGCACTTCAATGGGATCGAAAAGTGTGACTGTAGAGTTCGACGTGCCAAAATCTAAGGCAAACCATCCTGGAAATCTTTTTTGTTGTTTCTCGCTTGGTTGTTGATCAGTATAGTTGTTCAATTGGAAAGGGTTCATTGGAGTATCACTATCTGTTGTTTGTTTTATAGCTGGCTAAAAACGGTGGTGTCGTATCATCTATCTGTTCTTGTTGCACCCGCTCAATTAAACGTTTCGCTTCTTGCACCATTTGACTCTCTGAGGTAATAGTCAACTGCATCAAGCTGATACTTACTTTTACGTAAAAATACCCCATCAATCCGAAATGTTGGTTCTTTAACTTCAACTGATTCAAAACGATAGTTAGCAGCTTCGGCTGGTGGCTATTTTACTAACTCGAAAAGCAACCCTGGGACACGCTTGAAAATTGGATAAAGAATAGCATCACGTCTCACAAATACATGCTCAGATCCGTAACTGATCGCAATCAGTCATTTTCTGAGTTAGCTCATCTCAAATCATCTAAGTGAGAAACAGCGGCGAGTTCTGAAATAATCTCCAACCAAGTAGGAATTTTTATCTCAGATGGCAATTCCCCGGCTGCCAAATATCTCAGCAAAGTTTCTTTTTTGGAAAGGTTTTGCAGACTAGGAATAATTTGATCCAAAATGCCTTCTAGTTCGGAATTAATTTGCTGATTAACTTCGCTAACATACTGCACAAGATGAAGGCTGGCACTAGCAGTGATTTCATCTCGCAGCCGCAGTACTAAAAGTTGGTGATTGCTCGATCTGGGTAAACCTTGGCTTTTCTCTGGTGCCCAATCAAAGATTTGACCAACGTTATGTTTGTCGTCTTGACGCGCTAGAGGAAAAATGATTTCGGGTGCAACGGTTTTGTCTTTGCTACTGATTTCAGAGATGATTGCTTCTTTCCATTCGTTAGGATCGCATCCTAGTAATAATTTGTAAAAGAGATCAGCATCTTCAAAACCAAATTGTTCTTCGATTTCTTGCTCCATTTGTGCATGGAAAATTGCCTGCAATTGTTCGCGTTCTGGGGCTACATAATTTGACAATTGGTTCAACAAATCTACCACTGCTTGATGAATGCGATCGCGGGCAAAATCTTCTACTTCCTTAACGGTTTTTTCAAATACTGGATAAAAATCATCGCTCTTGGTTGGAAGGGAACTATTTACACGGTTTCCTCGGTCAAATAATTTCCCGGCTGCACCTTTAGATTCTGCCAGAGCGATCGCTCCATTGTTGGCTTTGTTGAAGAGTAAAGTCCACTGGTTCCAATTGAGGACTCTAAAGGTGAGTTCGTCTTTCACTACATCGCTGACGACAAAACCGCGCCGGTCTTTGAGTGGTTCTTTCCCTAAATCTTTTTGAAAATTCCTGTAGATTTTATCCAAGCTTTCGACTACAAAGCGCAACTCGATAAAAGCGGGACTGTCTCCTGTAGGAATACCTTGCTCGTGAATTTCATCTATGATGTCCTTCAAGTGATCTTGTTGCTGACTCACCACATTAGCAGCTCTTTGAGTATCTTCATACAGTTGCTTCAGACCATGAGTCGCTACGTGGGTTTGAATCAATTCCCGCAGCTTACCAAGTCCCCCATCTTGACTAAAGTAACCTAGCTGTTTGCCTAAATAACTGCGGGGATCAGAGTCTAACAGCCGTTCACTTAAATGCTCCCATTTGTCTTGTAGCCGTTTAGACCTATCTAAGTAATCAGGATAGTCCAAGTTAGCCAAAAAGTCTGTTGAGCCTGCTTTGACTGTACTAGAACGTTTTGCTAATTCAGCTAGTCCCAACAGTGGCGATAGTAAAACGATCCGCTCTTTTTGGGTAGTAAACGCTTCTGCACCGTCAATGGTAGTTTGCAGAACTTTGAGTTTTTGGAAAACAGTTTCCTCTTGTAAATGGCTATTGGCTGGGCTATCTTCAATCAGTTGGTCAAGTTCTCTTTCGCCACCCTCACTGTCTAAAGGCAGTTGATCGAAGCGACCCACACCTACGAGAATTAAATCTTTCAGGTCTTGTCCCGGTCGCTGCTGCTGCATCATCGTAAAGATTTTATTGGCGCGATCACTACCGGGAGATTTACCATTTAGCAGTACTAAAATTGTCTGTACTTCTGCCAATTCCCGCAGTGACAAAAAGGTATCCCTAGCCCCCGAATTAGCAGCCCCCAATCCCGGAAAGTCGATGAGAATAAATTTGGCTGCGTCTGCAAAATCCCAAATTTCCCGTGAGATTTTTACATCGATATTTACGCGGCGGATGAGTGGGAAACTGTTTTGCAATAACTTTGTTGGTAGCCTTTGAGGTGGACTCGGTAATCGGATATGCGCTGGAGGTAAATCCTCAAAGTTCAGAGTTTGGATTGCCATTGGCTGTTCGACCAGCTGTAGCCCCTCACGGGCGGTGATAGCATCAATCTGGTAGCGGCCACCACACATAACTTCCCCATAGGCTTGATAAGCCCGCAGGAATAACACCAACTCCCGGAGTAAATAACGTAACTCCAAATTGTTACTACTATTCCATCCTTCTTCACACCAGCTAATAATATCTTTGCCAGAGTTGAGTTTCGATACTGGTATAGGAGGAAGCCCTGCTGCTGTTGTCCGTTTATTGGCTTCCCCTAACATGAAGCGTAGACACTCATGTACTCCTTCATGAGAAAGATACTCTACAGTAAAATTACTTACTTGAGTCGTCGCAAACTCGTCTTGCGGGATGATATGTATGGCAGTAACATTACCTGTAGTGGGGTTTTCACTGACTGGCAAAGCATCTGCATATCCAATCAGACTGCCTAAAAGTAAGGTTTTCCCACTACTGAATTCCCCCATCACCCCAATTTTGACAGGTGAAGTTGCAAGGTCTACAGTTTTCTGGGCAGCTGACCGCAGACGCAGGAGACAGTCATCAAGACTAGCTGGAACCCAATCTCCTTGTTTTGAAGGGTGTTGGGGCACAGAATCTATCTTTCGGACGATGAATTCGCCGTACTCCTTAAAACGGCCCAGTTTGTCTGGTTCCATAGAGTAGTTTCCGCCTAACATGAATTTCTGTGAGCTTTATAACATATAAAACGCCATCGCCAGCCATTGTTGCAATGTCTTGATATCACATTTAGCATTTCTCTCATTTAATTTGCGATTTTGGTATCAGGCGTTTTGAACGGTAAAGACAATTTTGAAAAATCGGGTTTCACTGGGAAAAATAAAAAACAATACATTTGTCAGAATGCAGGATTTTGAATAAAAAAAGTGGGTTTTTATACTAAAATTTTACTGAATACTGCTTAGGATTGACGTGGGTATTAAACCCTTTTTTAGCGGTTATTGCATGAGTAAGGTACAGAACAAACAATTAAATGTAAATGAATACAGATACAAGGTAGCACACGGCATTACTGTGTCTCTACCTATGTAAATTATTAAAATGAGAATCAGTATATACCCCTTATTTTAAGCAAGCTACATCGATTAACCGGACTCTAATTCATGCTGAATTCTTCTTGATAAAAAATCAATATTTATTTGATATGAAATTCTTGATTATTGTGAATTTATTATAAAGACGTAAAAGGATGCTTAGAAAGTCAACAAGTATACTCGAAACCTCACTTCCATTTCTCTCTCCTGCTCTTGAGAGGCTTTGAAACCCTTATTTTCACACCAATTCACAAAAACCCTGATCCAAATAAATAGATTTCTCGTAGGGGCATGGCATTGCCATGCCCCTACCAACGTATTTGTATGATGATTAAAGTGAAATGGGATCACACTTCGTGCCGCAACTCTTAGAGACGCTCTTGCGTTCGCCAACGCTAACATAAGGGGGTAGGGGGGTTAGGTTTCGAGGATTTTGATGTTAATAACGATACTTTTCAAACATTTTCTAAGTGCTTCACAGAGAATCATCTAGTTTTCATAAAGCTAAATCAGGTTTTTAAGCAATCCAATTATATAGCTAATATGAATTTATAGGTAATTTTAATAAGAAACAAAGTCAAATAACTTCCCTGACATATAGATAGCTTAATTTTCACCAAAAATGCTGAAGTTCATCTTAATGATAACTTCAGCATTTTTTTAATTTATTTACAGTAAAAGAGTAGTTTTTACAGATATAAAAATAAATAAAGTATTAAGATAAATAGCAGATTGGCATGAAGAAGATTAGATACATCTATATAACAAATCTTATTTTCAGACTATTACCTTAATAATTTAGGCAGAGCAGGCAGGCAAAAGTGTTTTCTAAAAAAGTACAAAGCTACATTAACCAAATCATTGTCGCCCCATCAGAAATACAACAGAATGAAAAAGCATTTTTCCAGCAGGCGCATACTGCTCCTCTGATGATTTGGATGGCTGGATGCAATGCACTTTACAGTTACTTCAATTCAAATTGGCTGGAATTTACTGGAACATATTTAACAACAAGCGCGTCTGCATCGGCACGAGAAGATGAGATCGGCAATATCTGGGCTTGTAGCGTTCATCCAGAAGATAGTCATAAATGTAAAAATATATACTTAAGAGCATTTACAACGCATGATTCCTTTCAGAGGCAATATCGTCTGCGTCGGGCTGATGGTGAATATCGCTGGATTTTAGATACAGCCGCGCCACGATTCGCAGTAGATGGCAACTTTGTCGGTTACATTGGTTATTGTGTGGATATAACAGAAGTGCGATCTACTATGAGAGAAAGTTGCTCGACATCTACAAATTCCTCTTATTCTCTGCATGAAATTACAGAACAAAAACAGGCGGCAGAATTAACAAAAGCACTAGAGCAACTACAAGCCGAAACTGCAAAACGCCAAGCAGCTGAAGCACAATTACGCCAAAAAACATCAGAAATTGCAGCGATTTTGCAAGTGCTTCCTGATTTGTACTTTCGTCTCGATGCTGATGGAAGTATTCTGGATTATAAGCAAGGATTGATGGAGAATCCGTATATTCCAACAGGAGATTGTCAGGGCAAGAGTTTGCGAGAATATCTACCAACTGCTGTAGGCGATCGCTTCCAGCAAGCAATAACTCAAGTACTTGAAACTCAATATGAAGTCAGTTTTGAATATACCTTACCGCTCCCACAAGGGAATAAGAATTTTGAAGCTAGGTTATTACCATTACCAGACCAGCAAATCATAGTTCTTGTCCGCGACACCAGCGACAAAGTACAAGCGGCATTCATAGAAAGTGATGCCAAGTTTCGCAGCATGGTCGAAAACGCCCATGACATTATTTTTGCAGTGACCCTTGAAGGGATATTGTCTTACGTTTCTCCTAATTTGACTGATCTTTTAGGGTATGAAGTTGCAGAGATTGAAGGTAAATCCTTTATTCCCCTTATACATCCTGACGATGTGTCTATTTGTGCCGATTATTTCCAAAGACTTTTGACAACAAGCGACAAACAAGATGCAATTGAATATCGAGTAAAACACAAAAATGGTAGTTGGCGATGGCATACAAGCAACTCATCTGTTATTAAAGACGTTAATGGTAATTTCTTAAACTTCCTTGGTATTTGCTATGACACCACTGACCGCAAACAAGCAGAGGAAGCTCTAGCAGAGCGAGCGCGTTTAGCAAATTTTCGTGCCGATGTAGACGCGGCGCTTACCCAGAGTGACAGCTTACAGAACATGATGCGCCGCTGCACTGACGCTTTAGTTGAACATATTGATGCAGCCTTTGCTCGCATCTGGACGCTGAACAAAAAAGACAACGTATTGGAGTTGCAAGTCAGTTCTGGGATATATACCCACATTAATGGGCCTCATAAATGTGTGCCAGTTGGTCAATTCAAAATTGGTTTGATTGCCGAAGAGGGTAAACCCCACCTGACTAACTCTGTGCAGACAGATCCCCGCGTGGGTAACAAAGAGTGGGCACAGCGAGAGGGGATGGTTGCCTTTGCTGGTTATCCGCTGATTGTTGAAGATGAAACTGTAGGGGTGATCGCCATGTTTACCCGCCAAACGCTGACAGAATCAACTTTCACAGCACTAGAATTTGCTGCCCAGGAAATTGCCATTGGCATCAAGCGCAAACAAGCAGAAGTTGCACTTAGAGAAAGCGCCCAACGGGAAGCCCTACTCAATCGTCTTTCTAACCAGATTCGAGCTTCCCTGGATCTCAATTACATTGTGGAAACCGCAGTGCAGGAGATTCGCAACTTATTCCAGATTGATCGCTGCGCCTTCTTTTGGTATCGGCAAGACGCTGATGTACCCTACTGGGAGAGTGTATATAAGGCGAAAAGTTCCTCTTTACCCTGTCTGATTGACGACCAAGCAACTAATGCAGAAATCGAACTAATCGCAGCTAAAACCTTGAATAGAGAAATCATTCGCATTGATGATGTTAAGACTGTGGGCGATTCCATAGCACAGCTGTTTTTTCAGGATTTCGGTTTCACTGCCTTTATGTCGCTCCCTGTACACACCCAATCTGGCGAAATAGGTGCATTTAGCTGTGGTTCTTGTAGTGGCTTTCGACCTTGGCTGGACAATGAAGTAGAATTACTACAAGCAGTTACAGTTCAATTAGCGATCGCCATTGACCAAGCCAAACTTTACACCCAAAGTCGCATCGCTGCCCAAACTGCCCAAGACAAAGCCCAGCAACTAGAAGCGGCGCTATTAGAACTTCAACAAACCCAAGCGCAACTGATTCAAACTGAAAAAATGTCCAGTTTAGGACAGTTGGTTGCAGGTATTGCCCATGAAATCAATAATCCCGTCAATTTTATTTACGGCAATATTAGCCACGCCCGTGAATATACGAAGGAATTGTTGCACTTGGTAGACCTTTATCAACAGAACAACTGCCCACCAACACCAGAGATTAAACAGAAAATCTACGCCATTGATTTAGACTTTCTCAAGCAAGATTTGCCCAAAATCCTGGATTCTATGAACATGGGAGCCGAACGCATTCGGCAGATTGTCCTATCTTTACGCAATTTCTCTCGCCTTGATGAAGACGGCACTAAACCAGTGGATATTCATGAAGGTATTGATAGCACCTTGCTGCTGTTGCAAAATCGCCTGAAAGCCAAACCAGGACATCCCGAAATCCAAGTAATCCGAGACTACGGCAACCTACCAGCGGTAGGGTGTCACGCTGGACAGATGAATCAAGTATTTATGAATCTGTTGACAAATGCGATCGATGCTTTAGAAGAGGGAGTAGGGAGTAGGGAATGGAGACTAGGGGTACAAGGGAGGCAGGGGGAGAATGCTCAATACAACTCTTGGAGAGGCTGCGCCAACGACGCCGCTCAGTACAAGTGCCCAATGCCCACAATTCGCATTCACACCCTCATCCAAGAAGACCGTCTAATCATTAGCATTGCTGACAATGGCCCAGGTATGACTGAGGAAGTACGCAAACGCCTATTTGACCCGTTCTTCACTACGAAACCCGTCGGTAAAGGTACGGGTATGGGATTATCAATTGGCTACCAAATTGTCGTCAAAAAACACTGTGGGCAAATCCAGTGTATTTCAGCACCAGGAGAAGGTGCCGAGTTTGTCATTGCAATTCCACTACAGGAGCAACCCTCAACGTAGATATTATGCAAACTTAACCTAAGCTTAATCATAAATTAACCTAGTGGTTGTTAACTAAGATTAATTCACTTTTTGCTGCAACATTTGAACCCCCCCCAATAACCTACAATTTACAGGAATTGGGGGGATTATTTATCCTAGTATAGGGAATTAAGAGTAGAAATATTGCAGTTTAATTGATTCAAAAACGTTGTAATGGTAGTGCTATCTTTGCGACGCCGAATAGCCCAACCCAGGCGATGTCTAAGACGGGCTGTGACGCTCCTGCGAACGCTCGTTCTTCGCTAACGCTGCGCTATCGGCGTCGCACCTTTGAAAAAAATCCCTAAATATAAATAAAATAGAAGGCTGGGATGATACAACCCCAAAGTCAAAATAGTATCACCTACACACACGTTATCCACCTAAGTCATGTAATTGACATAGATATTCCCCAATGGTCTGGCGACCCCACAGTAGAATTTGAAACTGTGGCTGAACTGAATAATGATGGCTATTACCTGCGGCGTTTCGCCTTGGGAGAACATAGCGCTACCCATATCAACGCCCCTAACAGTTTTCATAGCTATAGTATGGGAATTGACCAATACCCCGCCCAATCTTTGGTTGTACCTGCGGTAGTCATAGATATTCGCCAAGCCACAGCGGTTAATTCTGATTATGCCTTGACTATTGCTGATGTTGTGGCTTGGGAAGAACAATACGGGGAAATTTCTGCTGGCTGCGTAGTTATATTGAATACTGGTTGGCAAAACAAGTGGTCGGATAAAAGTGCATTCCTAAATCATGACGCTCAAGGAATTGCCCACTTTCCGGGCTTTGGCAGTGATGCAACTCAATTTTTACTGAATGAACGGCAAATTGCTGGGGTAGGAATTGATACTCATGGTGTAGATCCTGGACAAGATAACAGTTTTGCTACTAATCGCCTGGTTTTAGAACAACCGCGCATTGTGTTGGAGAATCTCACCAATTTGGATCAGTTGCCACCAAAAGGTACTACTCTAGCGATCGGGATTCTTCGGTTGCGTGGTGGTTCTGGTTCTCCTGTGGGTGTCTTGGCGTTAGTGCCTTAATTTTTATATCGATATTTCTATCTCACACCAATTTTTCAGACTAGCGGGTAACCTAGAAAGCAAGCAAACTCGGAAATGTCCAATAGACTCGTCCGAAAATTTGCAACACGCTCTGAGTCTGGTTTTGGGCAGTGTTAACTGCTAACCAGAACCAACGGAATAATCAAGGTTAGAGA
>NZ_JBALDI010000053.1:0-44539 GCF_036917395.1 Nostoc sp. | reverse complement strand
TGTTTTTGTACTGTCCGCTTGAGCAGTATCAATATTTGTTACTTTACTCATCAAGTATACTGTTTGTCCTAACCGCTTTGGCGGTTGCTATAATTCAAAATTCTCTGATTTTCCAGCGTTAACTCTCTAATATCTGCGGTATCGATATCACTCACAATACTGAACTCAATTTCTTTGTACTGAAGCTTTGGAATGATTTTATGCTAAAGATTTGGTATCCTCTGGCAGACATGATTGAAAAACCTGCCAATCTTTTAAAAAGACTAGCAGGTATGGCTTATCATCAATCGGAGCGGCGGGATTCGAACCCACGACCTCCACTACCCCAAAGTGGCACGCTACCAAGCTGCGCTACGCCCCGGTCAGAATTACCATTCTATAGCAAAACTCTAGGATAATCAATAGGCAAATTTAAAAAACCTTAAGTATCCCAGTAGCTTGCAGTAAATCTGGAACAGCAGAAGCATCCCATTTACCTTCTACACACCGCCCTGTATTCAAGATGAAGCGCAGACTGTAAGCATGAGGATAACCTTCCACCTCCATCCATAACAAATCGCTTTCAGCTTCACAGGCAATTTTTTCCTCTTCCATCAATTCAGTTGCGAGTTGCTTCATCGTGTCTGCTAGCTGTGCTAGTAGACGGCAAAAATCATTCAACTCGGCTTCGGTTAACTCAATTGCCCAATCATCTGTACCGACTAAACCTTTAAAATCAGGTGCATCGGGGTTCCAGCCAATACGCCAGCCAGATCCGCTTTTTACAACGCGTTCCATAAAAAGTTAAGACTTAGGAGTTATTAATTTACAACTCATAACTTTCCCATTACTTCAGTAATTCAGCACCTCCTCGTTGGGGTGGTTGTGGGGTAGTTGATGTACTAGGATTGGCTGTGGTATTCGAGTTAGGCGATAGGGTATTTTGAGAAGTAGGATTAAATATATTGACTAAGACTTGCACTAAAGCATCTCGCTGGCTGCGGGTGAGACGACTGATGGCTTTGCGATCGCCTTCTAGAGGATTTTCCCGTAGTGAATCATTTCCTGGATAGCTAGTATCATAGATAATTTCGTTCGCACCCAGGTAATCAGCTAAAGTTAGCTTCCAATCTAAGCGATAAATTGGGGCACGCCCTTTGGTATAAATGTGATATTTAATCAGGCGATTTACTAAGGTGTTGTTTTCGGCAACTTTTCCATTTTCTTTGCTGATATACTTATTTTCCCGTGGTAAATTTGGCAATTGCTGATATACTTGCTGCCAAACATCGCCAGGAGTGATTCTCTGAGCGATCGCAGGTTGGATGCTAAATAAATTTGTCTGTATTGATTTGTCAGCCCCTGAACTCAAAACAATTACACCCACTACCATTAAGGCAGTGAGTGTCTGCCAGGGCTTGAGTAGGGGTTGAATGAACGATAAATTTTTGCTCATCCTACCTTCTCTAAAGTCTTTTTTTATATTTCACCAATAATCTCTGGCTGAGTCAATTCATCGGACATTTCGATAATTGCCCTTAGCACTGGTTTCATCATCACATCTTCGTTACTTTCAAAGTCTTCATAACGCCGACGTTTAGCACGATTTGCCACCTGAACCGTAATGCGGTAACGATTTGAGGCTGCACCAATCAGCTCCTCAGCCCGGTGCATAATCTGAGACTGAGTTGTCTCGAACTTAGAACGCTTTAGCATAATTACTGGTTCTTGGGGTCATTCCCCAGTGTAGCAGTCCTGATAAATCTGCTGCTGTGTATTTAATCGCTAGCAACCTCTATGTTGATAGTTGAGAATGTTTTAATCACTTTATAAGTTAAGTTACTTATAATATTACCTAACTAAAGTGACACACCCTTATGGCTGACCTTTTGGAAACTGCTGTCAATGCGGGAACCTTCAATACCCTGGTAAAGGCTGCGGAAGCTGCAAATCTCATAGAAATTCTGAAGAGTCCTGGTTCTTTTACACTATTTGCACCAAATGATCAAGCCTTTGCCAATCTGCCAGAGGGAACTTTAGATTCGCTACTACAAGATATCCCCAAGCTCAAGAAAATTGTGGCATATCATATCGTTAGTGGGGATGTTCGGTCTGATGACTTGGTACAGATTAATGAGGCAGCGACGCTTGAAGGGTCAATTGTAGCCATTGAATCTGCCGACGGCAAATTTAAGGTAAATAACGCCAATGTCCTCAAAACAGATATTCTGACAGACAATGGCGTGATTCATATTATTGATGGGGTGTTGATGCCTGCAATGGTGGCGGGAAGCTAATGCATAAGGCATGGAGCAGGGGAGAAGGTGCAGTAGTAAGTCTTTTTGCTTTTTACCTCCTATCCCCTCTGCCCCTCTGCTTCTTGTCTACTCTCCACTCCCTACTCCCAGGATGCATCCACTGCGTTCAGGAAGAGTTAATGACAACTGCTGAGTTTCTGCTTCACCATTCCACTCAACCTCAGCAGTGCCATATAACAGCTTGTTGGGTTGAGTACGCAAACTGACGACATCTGCATTCGCCGTTGCCGAACTTGTGCCAGCGTTGATGGCAATTATCAATTCCTCTGTCCCCAAAGTTCGCGCAAAGATGTAAAGTTGTCCTTGAGCATGAAGGACTTGGTAATCACCTGTACGCAACGCTGGGTAAGTGTGGCGCAGGGCAATTAATTGACGATGACTATTGAAAATTTCTCGCTCCCACTTGGCTTCTAAAGGAAAGCTACGACGTGAGTCTGGATCTATGCCACCAGGTAAACCAACTTCATCACCATAGTAGATGCTAGGGGCACCGGGAAAGGTGAGTAGCAGTAGAGTTGACAATTCGACGCTAGCTTGATCGCCGCCTGCAATGGTCATCAATCGGGCTGTATCGTGACTTGCGAGCAAATTGAGTTGAGTTAGCTGAATTTCCCAAGGGTAAAGTTCCAGTACTTCCTGGATTTTAGTGGCGTACTCGGCAGCAAATAAGGGTGGGTAGGGTTGATAGTCGCGACTTTGGACTTGTTCTAAGACTACGCGATCGCCAGCTGCAAAGGCAATTGTTGGCCCGGTAAATAGATAATTCATTACCCCGTCAAATTGCGTCCCATCCAACCACTGCCGAGAATCTCCCCAGACTTCGCCCACAATGTAAGCTTCGGGGTTGACTGCCTTAACGCGATCGCGGAATTCCTGCCAAAAGCCAGGAGTTTTTATTTCAAATGGTACATCTAACCGCCAACCGTCGATGCCGAATTTAATCCAATATTCGGCAATTTCCATAATGTATTCGCGTACTTCTGGATTGTCGTGGTTAAATTCTGGCAAGGCGCGATTTCCTGCCCAACCTACGTAGTTTGCTCTTAATTCACCAGTGTAGGCTGCAAGAGGCCAGCCTTCTATTTTGAACCAATTTACCCAAGGCGAATGGGGGCCATTTTCTAAAACGTCGTGGAAAAAGAAAAAGCCACGACTGGAATGGTTAAACACCCCATCCAGAACGACTTTGATATTCCGTTGATGGGCTGCGTCTAGCAATTCCTTAAAAGCCTCGTTACCCCCCAGCATCGGGTCAACTTGGTAATAATCGTGGGTATGATAGCGGTGATTGCTAGCGGATTGAAAAATGGGTGTAAAGTAAATCGCGTTGATTCCCAGATCCTGTATGTAGTCTAAACCCTCCATAATGCCCCATAAGTCGCCGCCTTTATAACCTTGGAGTGTTGGCATAGCGTCCCAATCTTCCCAACGGGCTTCACGCAGCAGCCGTTTGCGCGGCTGTTTGCTTCTGGCAAAGCGATCTGGAAATATTTGGTAGAAAACAGCGTGTTTTACCCAGTCTGGTGTTTGAATTTGCATGAATAACTTTTTGTACCTTCAGAAGCGATCGTTGCAAATATTAGCTTCTTTATGGCTCTTACTTATGATAGAAAATCTGTGATTTCTCAGTAGTCATTAACGATTTATACCCATTTTTTATGAAACAAGGGGTAAAATCCCCTTGTTCTGGCCTCGCAGATAATCGCTATTAACTATTCTGACTACAATTTATTAGTGTTTAATGTTTATTAAAATTATCTTTTTTATTTATTACTTAATTATTCTTAATTTTATTTCATTTACTTTGTCCGTAATGATTTCGGCAGACACTGGATTAGTTTAATAGCTTCAGAAAAATTCCCAGGGACCCCAGTCTTGGGTAATTTTTAGATGCGGCTGCTCAAAGATGTCTCACGAGCCAGAGAAAATCACGATGAGGGAGACATAATTTATGAATATGAGTTATGAATTAGCAATTGTCTTAGGAATAACTTCCCGCCTCCTAAGCTTATTTGATGTTATCTAGGAAAAAAATAGATAACTATAGTCGCATCAAATAATCAAGGCGAAAAAACTACATAGTCTGCATTAATGCTACGACTTATCAGGGTAAACTACTTTGCTTTCACCCAATAAATTAAATTTGAGGTAAAAATGAGACACGAAAAACTTTCTCCAGGACTACTTTTGGCATTTCAAGACTATCAAAATGAAGGAGATCAAGCTTTAGTTACACACAAGCGATCGCTTGGGATAACTGCCCATAAAAGCCCGATAAAGCCAACTAAGAGCGTTGTTTTTATTTACTGCGACCCTGATGCAGACTTGAGTTATCTATCACAATATAATATTGAAGTCAATCAGAACTCTGGGAGTGTGCGGACAGCTTTCTTACCAATAGAAAGTTTAGATGTCTTATCTGAAGAAGATGTTATCCAGCGGATTAAGCCATCACGCAAACTTCATTTGAGGATGGACACTGCACTAGAAAAAGTCAAATTGCCGGAGTTTAAGAACCATACCGGACTGACTGGTAAAGGAGTAATCATCGGCATTATAGACAGTGGCATTGATCCGAAACACCCCGCCTTTGCTGGACGAATTTTACAAATTTGGGATCAAACACTACCAGGCCCAGGAGTCACAGAGGGCGGCTATGGGGGTGAATTTACGGGAGCGCAACTGACAATTTCTCAGGATACTGGCGGTCATGGGACTCACGTGGCTGGAATTGCCGCTGGTGCCGATACTACCTATGGTGGTGTAGCACCAGAGGCAGAATTAGTTGTCGTCAGATCAGATTTACAGGATGCCCACATTGCTGATGGTGTCCGTTACATTTTCCGAGTTGCTAGAGAGTTGGGACGCCCAGCAGTGGTGAATCTCAGCTTAGGTGGACACGCTGATCCCCATGATGGTAGCGATTCCTTATCCAAAGTCATTGACGCCGAAACTGGCCCTGGAAGAATTGTTTGCTGTGCTGCGGGTAACGAAGGGGACGCCAATATTCATGGACAAGCGACGATACCCAGTGGGCGCACTCGTGGTATGCGCTTTAATGTTCCTTTGAATCAAATAGGCATAGTTTGGTTAAACGCTTGGTATTCCAAAGATAGCGAATTGGAAGTGTCTGTACGGAGTCCTAACGGTTTTGTCACCCCCTTCCAAAAAATAATTACTGACGGTAATCCTGCACAAGATTACCAGTTACCAGATGCACGGGTGCAATTAGCGACACCAGGACCAGATCAAGCCAACGGCGACCATAATTTCTTTGTGCAAATACGTGGTAATGGCCCCTCGCCAGTAATGGGAGGTGTTTGGCAGCTGCGAGTCCGCAACACTTCTTCAACTGACACACGTTTAAATGTGTGGACATTAGATGACACTTCGTCAGTGTTTTTCACAGGTAAAAGCGTGAAGGATGCAATAAAAATTGGTTCCCCAGGAGCCGCCAGCAGTGCAATTACAGTTGCTGCCTATACTACTAAAACCAAGTACACAGATATTGATAACCAAGTGCGAGAAATGGGCTTAGAATTGCATACTATTTCGGAATTCAGTAGTGAAGGGCCTCTACGCAATGATGGACACAAGCCAGATATAGCAGCACCAGGAGCAATGATTGTTTCCACCCTTTCTGCCGATGCCAGTTTTGACCGCTCATCGATGATTAATTCCAAGTTTGTGGTTCAGGCTGGTACGAGTATGGCGACACCGTTGGTTAGTGGATTAGTAGCACTGCTGTTGCAGCGAGATCCTAAACTTGATCCGGCTGCTGTGAAAGACTTACTACGCAAAAATAGTGCCATTCCCGGAAAACCCGCAGGCACATTTGATCACAAATGGGGCTATGGAGTGATTAATGCTTTAAATCTGTAATTAAGCTGAGAGAGGTGGATATTATTTCTGTATAAGGGTAGGCAATAAAAACATATAAATTTGATAAGTTAAAGTAGGCAATTATTGTCTACCCTTTTTACCAAGGAATTGCTGATGAATTATCAGAAACTAGACGCCGCTCTTGCTACAGCGCTGAATGATGTTCAAGACCCAGAAGAAACTAGTTTGGAGGTTTTCATCCATACTGAACCAATTTTAGACTCTGCTGCAACTGCTATATTAGAAAGTTTAGGCGTCAGTGGTGTTACCACTGGCAAAGATATTTTTACGGCAACACTGTCACAAAATGCCATTTCCCAATTGTCAGAGCAACCTTGGGTGAAGTATTTGAAGCGATCGCAACAATTACGTTTGATTAATAGGAGAATAAATACAAGGAAGTTGGGTGTTTAATGGGCATTGCCTAACCCTACACTGCGCGGATAATTTTTTGCAGTTACTGTGAATCAGGTTTTTGTTTTTCTGGAAACTTACACTTCACCTCAATTTGCAGATTACTTTCAGCTGAACCTTCGGTAATGTAAGGAATGCCGGCTTTGCCACCCAACTTAATGCCAAATGTAAGTTTTACCTCCTCAATCTCAGCAGTATTAAAGTCTTTAAAAGCACTAAGAGCATAGATAGTATAAGAGCGAATCATTTGGCGAGCTTGTTGCATCCGAGCGATCGCATCTGTTCGCACATCCTTGTATTCTATGCCATCATCCTCCTCCTGAATTTCCTGAGTTATTTCGGTGGCTGTAACGTTAATCTCAATCTGCTCAATCTCTCCATCTGCTTGGAAAAATAGTTGCTGTACTTCTGACATAAGCTACCTCGGTTAAATTTTTATATGTCTGAAAAATTTCAGCTTGCTTGTAGAAAAATAATAGATGGTATTGTTTCTAGTAACACAGCCATCATTGTGTCTGTCAAGATTATCCCGCATTTACCAACCGAAGGTGTGTTAAATGGCACGATACGCGCTTGTTATCGGCATCACCGAGTATCTCAGCCCATCATTACCGCGTTTGTCGAAGACTATAAATGATGCTGAGGCGATCGCGCAACTCCTAGAGCAATATGGTGATTTCCAGTCTGTGCAAAGACTACCGCAGCGCTGGAATAAAGATAAAAACGGCTATGAAATGGCAGCGCAAAAAGTTACTGGCGCTCAACTTGGGCAAGATTTGAGAACTTTTTTACTAGAGCAAGCTGCTAATAATGAAGCGCTGATTTATTTTAGCGGACACGGTTTTACTATTTCCGACAATTTGGGACAACAAAAGGGATATTTGGCAAGTTCCGATTGTCAGATTGAACTTAAAGAAAACGAAAATATTGAGCAAAAATATGGCATTCCCCTAGATAGCCTTAACGACTTAATTCGAGATTCGCAATTGAGTAGTTTAGTGATGCTACTCGATTGCTGTCATAGCGGCTATTTATTAGAAAGACAGTTAATAGAAAGAACTCTTAACGCTTTCAGTTCGCAAAAAGATTATTACTTAATTACAGCTTGTGGTGGCTTTGAACGCGCCGGAGTGATTAAAAGTGAAGAATACAGCATTTTCACAGGTGCAGTTGTTAAGGGATTAGCGGCTGAAAATGCAGGTAATAGTAGGCGAATTAGTGGCGATCGCTTGTTTGATTTTGTCAGCAACGAACTTAAAGGTTCCGTACAGGAGCCGATTCGCATGGGTTGGGGACGTTCGATTACTCTGGTTACTTATCCCAAATTAGATATTCCCACAGGAGAAAAAATTGCTTTAAATCAGGAAAATCCTTATCGGGGACTTTATGCTTTTGAATCAGAGCAAGCGCAATATTTTTGTGGACGAGATGAAGCAGTTCGCACATTAATTTCGCGTTTAGCAGAAAGTCGATTTTTGGCTGTAATTGGCTATTCAGGTAGTGGTAAATCTTCTTTAGTAAAAGCGGGTTTGTTACCGCAACTTAAAGGCGATCGCCTCCCTGGAAGCAGTGAATGGGCGATCGCATCTTTTACCCCAGGAGAACATCCTTTAGGCAAATTAGTTGATATCTTAGCTCGACAACAGCAGCAAAATCAGCCGCATCTATTATTTATCGATCAATTTGAATAAATATTTACCCTTTGTCAAGACGATGAGGAACGCAAAGCTTTTATCCGCTTAATAGCACAGGACGTAAAAAAGGCTGAAGTAGAAACGCGGATAATTTTGACAATTCGCGGTGATTTCTTAAATCGTTGTGCTGACTATCGAGAAATTATTACTCTTATTAATAATATTCCTCCCACATCATTCATCATCACACCCATGTCTTTTGCTGAGTTAGAAGAAGCAATTGAAAAACCTGCAAAATTACACGGGGTAACATTTGAGCGTGGTTTAGTTTCACAAATTTCCGCCGATGTAGTCAACCGTCCTGGTGTATTACCCATACTCCAATATGCGCTTAAGGAATTGTGGCGAGTTTGCATTGAAGAACCGGAATCGCCAGAACCACTTTTAACTCGTAAAGGTTATCAGGAAATTGGCGGGGTTAAAGGAGCTTTAGATAAACGAGCGACGATTTTGTATGAAAGTTTAACA
The DNA here is from genome assembly GCF_036917395.1 of Nostoc sp. Classification (GTDB taxonomy): domain Bacteria; phylum Cyanobacteriota; class Cyanobacteriia; order Cyanobacteriales; family Nostocaceae; genus Nostoc. The sequence goes on along the minus strand of NZ_JBALDI010000053.1, from coordinate 35,784 downwards.
ACTGTAGATCAAGCCTTTGCGCGTTGCTTGTTTATGGAATTAGTGCAGTTAGGTGAAGCTGGAGAAGTGACGCGGCGACGTGCTAGTTGGGAGAGATTAGAAGTAGTTGCAGATTCTCCACAACAATTACAACGGGTTGTAGGATTACTGGCGGGTTCTCAACAACGTTTAATTATCACGGATCAAAATACTGTAGAAGTTGCCCATGAAGCGCTTTTATCTGAGTGGAAATTACTCAATAGTTGGATTGCTGAAAATCTAGAAAATATTCGTCTTAGTCGTTCTTTAGAGGAAGATTGTCAAGAATGGCTACAAAGGTTTAATAAATCGGATGATGCATTATTGGTGGGTGCAAAATTGGCTGTAATTTCTGAGTGGGTGAATAAGACTCAGCCAAGACTTACGCCATTAGAAACAGAGTTTTTGCACAAAAGTTTGGAGAAGCGAGACAGACAAATTCAAGCTCAACTAGAGCAGGAACGTCAACTTAGAGAACTAGCAGAGTCTCGACAAAAAGAAGCAGAAGCTAGGGCCATAGCCGAAATTGAAAAAGCTATGGCAGCAGAAGATAAAGCTAAAGCGGAAGCTGCAAGAGCAAAAGAGGCAGAGGCAAGTGCTAAATATCAAAAACAACGAACTCGTCTGGCGATCACAGTAGGAGTCCTTGCTATTTTTAGCTTGATATTAGGGCAACGATGGCAACTAGAAGTTAAACAACGGGAAGCGAATACTGCTTTAGGAGTAATAAGGACGTCAAACGAGCTAATCGATGGTAATAAGCAGCTAGAGGTTTTAATAGAGAGCCTAAAAGCTTTAGAGCAAATTACAAATCCAAAATATTTGAATGAGATACAGCAAATAATTCTTCAGATAAGAGAGCGAAACAGACTCGAAGGGCACCGAGACTTAGTTACTAGTGTTAACTCTAGTCCTGATGGGAGGAAACTTACTTCTGCTAGTTATGATGGCACAGTAAAACTTTGGGATATCAATGGAGGACTAATCACAAATATGGCTATGCATACGGGTAGGGTTTATAGTGTTAAATTTAGCCCTGATAATCAACTTATAGCCTCAGCTAGTGCTGATCATACAATCATTATTTGGACTAAAGATGGTAAATATGTAAGAACTCTAAATCGTCATAAAGATGCTGTGTTTGACATAGCATTTAGCCCAGATAGTCAATATCTTGTTTCTGCCAGTAGAGACAGATCTATAATTCTTTGGAATGCCAAAAATGGTAATTTTATTAAATCTTATGTAAATGGAAGTTTAATTAGACGTATAGATTTTGCCCCAGATGGAAAGAATATTGCCTTTACAAGTGATAATAATATAAAAATTTGGAACAGGGAAACTGAAAAGAGTATAATTTTTGGAAAAGAACCAGGATTACTTAGTTCCGTAAAATTTTCTCGAAAAGCTAATATTCTTGTATCAAGTGATTATAGTGGTGAAATATATATTTGGAATATAAAAAACCTAGATAATTCAGGCAATCAAAAACCTATAAAAAAATTCAAAACTGAGCATGTAGGTTATTTAAATAATATAAATGTGAGTGACAATGGTAAAATAATTGCTTCGGCTGGAGAAGATGGTATTATTAAACTATGGGATAAAAATGGGAATTTATTAAAACATATTAAAGCCCACAAAAGTGGTGTACAAGAAGTTAGTTTTATCCCAAAGAATAACAATTTTATTGCTTCTTCTAGTGCAGATACGACTGTTAAATTGTGGTTTATTGGTGAATATTCAATACCAAAAAAATTTTATAAACAAAAGAAAAATCTAGTTCTGTATATTTGTAATAGTTTGTATATATATATAAATAATAAATTAATCTTAAAACAAGATATAGAAAATTTATTAAATATGCAAAAAACTTGTAAAACTTATATGTAAATATAGTAAAATTTGATTTAGTCCATTCTTTTTAGTAAAGATAGAAAAACAATGAATATTGAGAAAATAGCTACAATGATTTTGGAAATGACAATATCTGTTGAAAATCTAGAAGACAAAAATAATCAAGATATAGCTAGGGAAAAAATAAAAGAAAGAGTTGAAATGATATTAGACTCAGATTGTACAGGATGCCCACCGAATGATCCAGAGTGCTGTCAGCAGAGATTTATGAAAATAATTAAAATATTAAAATTAGTAAATGAGTTTGTTTCAAAATCTTCTAATAGTACTACCTATTTAAGAAAAATAGACAAAACAATGGAATTGATAGATAAAATATATAAAGATAAGGAAATTTAGTAAGGTTAAGTTATTTAAGCTATTTGCCTTTATCCTTTTTAACCATAATCTAAAATTCCCCTAGCCCAAAACTGTAAGCAAGAGTTGACAGCCACCAAACAAAAATCTTGTAAACAGACTTTGACAATTTTATTACAACTATTAAATATCTAACTTGTTATTTATAGAACCTTAGATATAGTAGAGCTACTGCCTTAAAAATTGTGTTTTGTTAAAAAAAGCTAAGTTTTTAGATTAAGACATTGCTTAATTGTCAAACTTTTGTAGCGATCACACCCCCTTCCTCATCCCAATTAATACAAAGGTTCTATTTTTCTCTTGATCGCCCCCACTATCCATCACCAGCAGCATTCTGTAAAATTCATCCCAAAGAATCAGACGATCCCCCTTACCTGTGGTGGCAGACAGTCCTAAACTGAAGATGAGAGTTGAAAGGCAGTCAGGAGAAATTTTGTGAAAAAAGTATTATCAATGATCCTTGGTGGTGGTGCGGGTACTCGGCTTTACCCCCTAACGAAACTACGTGCTAAACCAGCAGTACCAGTAGCCGGGAAGTATCGCCTAATCGATATCCCTGTCAGTAACTGCATAAATTCCGAAATATTCAAAATTTATGTCCTGACACAATTCAACTCAGCTTCCCTGAATCGTCACATCGCCCGTACCTACAACTTTACTGGCTTCACCGAAGGCTTTGTGGAAGTGCTAGCCGCACAGCAAACCCTAGAAAACCCCAACTGGTTCCAAGGTACAGCCGATGCTGTGCGTCAGTACCTGTGGCTGTTGGAAGAATGGAATGTAGACGAATATTTGATCCTCTCCGGTGATCACCTTTACCGCATGGATTATCGCCAGTTTATCCAGCGCCATAGAGAAACGGGTGCTGATATTACTCTCTCAGTCATCCCCATCGATGAGCGCCGCGCCTCGGATTTTGGCTTGATGAAAATTGACGATTCTGGTAGGGTAATTGATTTTAGCGAAAAACCCAAAGGTGAAGCGTTAATCAAAATGCGCGTTGATACAAGCGTACTGGGATTAACAAAAGAACAAGCCCAGCAACAGCCTTACATCGCCTCAATGGGGATTTATGTCTTTAAAAAAGAGGTTTTGTTCAAGTTGTTAAAAGAGGGTTTAGAAAGGACTGATTTCGGCAAAGAAATTATTCCTGATGCTTCTAAGGATTACAACGTTCAAGCTTATCTGTTTGATGACTATTGGGAAGATATTGGAACAATTGAAGCATTTTATCACGCAAATTTAGCCCTAACTCAGCAACCCCAGCCACCCTTTAGTTTCTACGATGAAGAAGCGCCAATTTATACCCGTCCTCGTTACTTACCTCCGAGTAAACTTTTAGATTGCCAGATCACAGAATCAATTATCGGCGAAGGTTGTATTCTGAAAAATTGCCGCATTCAACATTCAGTATTAGGAGTGCGATCGCGGATTGAATCTGGTTGTGTCATCGAAGAGTCTCTACTCATGGGTGCAGATTTTTATCAAGCTTCTGTAGAACGCCAATGTAACGTAGAAAAAGGCGATATTCCTGTAGGTATTGGTACTGACTCTATTATTCGCCGTGCCATCATCGATAAAAACGCCAGTATCGGTCATGATGTCAAAATTATCAATAAAGATAATGTGCAAGAAGCTGACCGCGAAAGTCAAGGTTTTTATATCCGTAGTGGTATCGTCGTGGTGCTGAAAAATGCTGTAATTCCTGATGGAACAATCATTTAATAGTTAGGAGTTAGGAGAGACGCGATTAATCGCGTCTGTACAGGAGTTAGGAGAGACGCGATTAATCGCGTCTGTACAGGAGTTAGGAGAGACGTGATTAATCGCGTCTGTACAGGAGTTAGGAGTTAATGACTAAAAATTCTGATTACTCCTCACTTTTAATTCCTCACTTTTACAGTTATTTTCAGGTAAATAGACCACGCAGTAGGGGCGCAAGGCCTTGCGCCCCTACGATAGATGTGATTCAAATACATGAAAACTGCTGTAACTTCTCACTGCTCACTTTTATTACTGATTGGTCTTCCAGGTAGCGGTAAGTCAACTTTGGCAAAAACATTACTGGCAGAATGCCCCCAGATGTCGCTGATTTCTACGGATGCCATCCGGGGGCAACTGTTCGGATCACAAGCCATTCAGGGGTCGTGGCTGCTGATTTGGCGAGAAGTAGAACGGCAATTTCAGCAAGCTATTTCTACAGAAAATACAGCAATTTTCGACGCTACCAACGCCCAGCGCCGCCATCGACGTGAAGTCATTGCTTTAGCCCGTGACTTGGGCTTTACCCAGATTACGGGAATTTGGGTGGATACGCCAGTTTGGCTGTGTTTGGCACGCAATAAAAGGCGATCGCGCCAGGTTCCAGAAGAAATTATTTTGCGGATGCACCGTCAACTCAGGGATGCTCCCCCAAGCCTGGAAGAAGGGCTAGACAGGCTGATCCGCTGATCAGAAAAATCGGAGTACGGAAATTGCGATCGCACGGTGAGCAAGAACCACACTTGATTTTCTATATTGTTTGCTAATTTAAAATCAGATTCTTTATTGCTTGGCACTATACCTAGCAATTAAACATCTGTGATCTTAAAAAAAACATAACAGGAATTTCTATAGGAGACTAGTAGATGGCTGCAACCGACTTCAAAGACTATTACGCAATTTTGGGAGTTAGTAAGACTGCCACTCAGGAGGAGATTAAACAAGCCTTTCGTAAACTAGCCCGCAAATATCATCCCGATGTCAACCCAAATAACAAACAGGCAGAAGCACGCTTCAAAGAAGTTAGCGAAGCCTACGAAGTTGTGTCAGATACAGATAAACGCAAAAAATATGACCAATTTGGTCAATATTGGAAACAAGCTGGTGAAGGTTTCCCATCCGGCGGTGTTGGTGCTGATATGGGTGGCTTTGACTTCAGTCAATACGGCAATTTTGATGAGTTCATTAATGAGTTGCTAGGACGCTTTGGCGGTGCTAGCCCTCGCGGTGGACGACAACAAAGTTACTCACAAAATTATTCAAATTACTCACAAAATTACTCTTACCGCAGTTCCACAGGTGCGCCGAGTGGTTTTAGCGGCGGCTTTAACGATTATGGGTTTGGTGATGCAAGCACGGGTACTTCCCAGGACACAGAAGCTGTAATCAGCCTAACTTTTGCTGAAGCATTTAACGGTGTGCAAAAGCGCTTCAGTTTAGGTAACGAAACAATTGATGTTCGTATCCCATCTGGGGCTAAACCTGGTACTCGCCTGCGCGTGCGGGGTAAAGGTCAAATCAACCCGATGACTCAACAACGAGGGGATTTGTACTTAAAAGTCGAACTTCAGCCGCACTCCTTCTTCCAAATGGAAGCCGATAACTTGGTGTGCGAAGTGGCAATCACACCAGATGAAGCTACCTTAGGAGCGTCTATTGATGTACCCACACCTGATGGTTCAGTTAATGTCAAGCTACCAGCGGGAGTGCGTTCTGGTCAATCACTGCGTTTACGTGGCAAAGGTTGGCCTCTCGCCAAGGGTGGACGTGGTGATCAGTTGGTGAAGGTGGCGATCGCACCACCGAAAGACCTCAGCCAACAAGAGCGGGAATATTATGAAAAAATCCGGGCTATACGTACTTATAATCCCCGCAGTCATTTGCAGCAAGTCAAGCTGTAAATATTTTGGATTGTAGAGACACGAAAATTGCGGCACGAAGTCCAGCTTCGCGTCTCTAAATTAGTTATGTATGAATTTACTGTGCCATTCTCGCCAGCATGATAGACTTAAACGCTTCTATTGCCTCCGGTGTAGCCTCAGTAGCTTGCCATGATGGGCGTGCTACTAAGCGATCATGCCAAGCGCTCAGTTTTGGATAGTCACTTAGGGAAATGCCTACACTTGGCAGCACAGTTACTACAGTTCCAGCTACAACTTCGGCAAGAGTGAGGTTTTGACTAGCAAAGTAAGGGCGATCGTCTAATAAATTTTCAAAAAACTTCAGCACTGTGGCAATTTTTTGCTGTGCCTTCTCGATTTTTTCTAGATCTCCTCCAGGCAAGCCGAGAAACTGAGGTAGAAAAGTGGTGGCTGCTGGCAAAAGCTCATTCACAGTTACCAGTTGTACCATCCGGGCGATCGCTAAATCCTTGGCATCTTTTGGCAACATCACAGGTGTCGGATATTTTGCCTCTAAATAGTCCAAAATTGCTAAGGATTCTACTATATTAAACCCATCATCTACCAACACTGGAATGTGATGGAAAGGGTTAATTGCCAAAAACTCTGGTTTAAACTGCTCTCTATCCAGTGTTATCTCTACCAATTCAAACTCAAGTCCTTTTTCCAGAAGAGTAATCCAGATGCGGCGCGAGTTGGGAGAAATAGGCGAATGATAAAGGGTTAACATGAGATAACCTCACAGCTTTATAAGTAGGGCGGACATTGCCAATCTTACACCTTATACTCAATTGAATTGTTCTAACAATGTATCAACACTGGCGTTGTGATCCAGAAAAGAAAATAAATGCCAGTAGCGAAGTTTTCCTTCTTTATCTAATACAAACTGGGCTGGTAAAGGCGCTCCCAGTGCTTGTCCTACTTGATAGGTACGAAATATGCGACAGCTTGGATCACTGAGCAACGGCATTTGTAAGCCTAAATCTCTGACAACAATTTGACTCTGCCGTTCATCGGTACTAGTAATCATCAAAACTTCTATACCACGCTTTTTAAATTGCTCATAATTCTCCTTCAAAGCTTTGATGTGAGGAAAACAAAAAGGACAATATTGTTTTTCGGTAAAGATGCGAGTAAAGGCAACTAATACTGGTTGCTTGCCTTTATAATCAGACAATTTTACTAAAGTACCGTTGGTAATATCTGGCAGTTGAAAATCTGGTGTTCCCACTCCCAACCTGAGTTGATGTGTTGCTGGAACTGGTAAAAAATTGCGGAAGAAGCGCTCATTCAATAAACCACTAAAATCAGTTGAAGTAAGCATAATTTTTACCCTGATTATTTAAATACTATTGGATGAAAAAACCACAGATACATATGGAGGTTGACACTGCTTAATGTGTATCTCTATTTATCTGTGGTTTTCATTGATTTTACTCTCAACTCCAATAGGATGGATTAGAGTTTGCTAGCTAGGAAAATTTAGACAGCAGAGAAGTATACTTTAGACTTCACTGGGTCAGGAACCATTGTCTGATCACCAGGTTGCCAACCAGCGGGGCAAACTTCGTCGGGGTGAGACTGAACATACTGAATTGCTTGTAATGTCCGCAGGGTTTCATCAACGCTGCGACCAAAAGCTAGGTTGTTGATGGTTGCGTGCTGTATGATACCATCTTTATCGATGAGGAACAGACCACGCAAGGCAATGCCTGCTGCTGGGTCAAGCACGTTATAGGCGGCGCTAATCTCTTTCTTGATGTCGGAGACTAGAGGATAATTCAGGTCGCCGACACCACCAGACTTACGATCTGTTTGAATCCAAGCGAGGTGAGAGAATTCACTGTCAACGGAAGCCCCAAGGACTTCTGTGTTAATTTTATTGAATTCTTCGTAGCGATCGCTAAATGCTGTGATCTCAGTGGGACAAACAAAGGTAAAGTCTAATGGGTAGAAAAACAGGACGACATATTTACCGCGATAATCGGAAAGTTTGATTGTCTTAAATTCCTGATCTACCACAGCCGTTGCTGCGAAATCGGGAGCTTGTTGACCAACGCGGAGGCTTCCTTCGGTTCCGTAAGTGAGGGACATTAACCTAATTCTCCTTTATCTGTTTAGTAGCGTTAGAATTCTGGTCAGCTAAAACTCACCCATCTACGCTCTCACAGTTTAATTACAATCTGTTACGACTATATCATACTCATAACGATTTTGAGTAGCAAATGCCTGATTTAGATACAAGAGAATGGTTGCTTACCAATGGCTTAGGAAGTTTTGCCAGTGGTACGGTTTCTGATGTCCGCACGCGCACTTATCATGGTTGGCTGTTTGCCGCTACAAATCCTCCTTCTGAGCGGACTCTGCTGTTTTCGCACCTAGAAGCTAGCTTGGAAGTATTAGGGAGTGTTGTGGCACTAGGGACAAATTTTTGGGGTAACGGTCAGATTGAGCCGACAGGCTACGAATTGCTACGTTGTTTTGAGATTAACCCAGTTCCAAAATGGATTTGGGGTCAAGATAACTGGCAGTTAATTAGACAATTGGTGATGCCCTATGGGTTAGTAGGGACTGGGGGCTGGGGACAAAGGGAGATAAGCAATGCCCCTGCCCAATTTGGTCATAGAATTTTGATCCAATATCGCTATGAAGGAGGTGACACAGCGATTTTACGGCTGCGACTGCTGATAGCAGAACGTGATTTTCACCACCAGCTAACTGCTAGTCAAGGATTACAGTTCTTAGAATTGGTTGGGCAACAACAAGTCTGTCTGCAAGCAAAAAATTATGGGCATTTTGGTATACCTTGGCACTTGCGCTGGACACAAGGAAATTATCAATCAGATGCAGTTTGGTATTGGAATTATGGATTGCCTGAGGAGACAAAACGGGGATTAGGCAACAAGGAAGACCTCTACAGTCCTGGTTACTTAATAGTCACACTGCAACCAGGAGATGCGGTGACTCTAGAAGCACGAGTCGGTTTTCCCGACTCGATGGCAGGTGTTCTCACCTCCGAAAGCTTTGCAGAAGCCGTGGAAGCAGAGCAAGACCGGCTCTGCCAGATTTTTGGCTGGAGCGAGCTCTCTGCTCTGCCCTCCCCTTTGCCCCCCATCCCTAAACCTGTGCCTCTTATGCCCCATGACGCCAGTCGCCTCAAGTCGGGAAACCCTTTCGGCAGTTCCTCCTGGGGGAAACCCCCAAACGCTCTCTACGAGACGCGCAAGGGACGCGGACTCGCTAACGCTGCGCTATGCGCTAAAGCATTTACCCTTGGGAGAAGACCGGACTGCCTCACGACAGCACTGGCTCCCCAATCTACAATCTGGCAGCAACTACTCAAAGCAAGCGATCAGTTTATCGTCTATAGAACCTCAATTGCAGGCCCCACAATCATTGCTGGTTATCACTGGTTTAATGACCGAGGACGCGACATATTAATCGCCTTACCTGGATTGGCATTAGTTCCACAGCGCTTTGACTTGGCAAAAAGAGTATTGGGGACTTTTGGGCATTACTGTCGCCACGGTTTGATTCCTAATGCATTTTCTGATGCCGATGGCGAACCACTTTATAACAGTATCGATGTGGCATTGTGGTGGATTGAAACTTTAGGACTTTATTTAGAAGCTACCCAAGACTGGGAATTTTTGGCAGAGCAATTCCCCGTAGTCCAACAAATCCACAAAGCCTTTGTTGGTGGTACACGCTACAATATCCAGGTTGATGCTACTGATGGGCTAATTAGTTGGGATGCTCGTGGTGTAGCCCTTACCTGGATGGATGTAGTAATTGGGGCAGACCCTCTCACTCCCCGTCATGGTAAGCCAGTGGAAATTAATGCGCTATGGTATTCAGCTTTATGTTGGCTGAGTCAGTGGGCAGAACGCTTGAGCGAGCTTAAGTTTGGCGATCCAGTGCGTCTTACTAAGCAAGCACAACGTTATACTCAGCAAGCACAACAGGTGAAAACCTCCCTGCAAAAGTTTTGGAATCCTCAGCTAGGTTATTTGTACGACACTATTGAGCCAGACGATCGCCGGAATTTTCAAATTCGTCCTAATGCCGTTTTGGCACTGTCACTGCACCATTGTGGGTTTTTTCCACAGCAAGGGTGTCAAGTACTAGATTTGGCAACTGCTAGCTTGCTTACCCCTTATGGTCTTCGCAGTCTTGATCCAGGAGATCCCGAATACAAAGGGAGATATGAGGGGAACCAAGAGCAACGCGATCGCGCTTATCACCAAGGCACTGTTTGGGCTTGGCTAATTGGCCCATTTATTCGTGCTTGGCAACGTTTTTATCCGCAACAATCACTGCCTTTTGATTGGCAACCTCTGCTAGATCACTTCCTATTTAACGCTTGTCTTGGTTCTATTTCTGAGATTTTTGATGGCGATGCACCTCATACACCCAGAGGAGCGATCGCACAAGCTTGGTCTGTTGCTGAAGTCATCCGCCACATTAAATAGTGCTGAGTAGAAGAGATAGCTATAGCTCACCATTCACTATTTGTAAATTTTAATGTAAAATTTTATCCCAAAAGTGTAATAACAGGCTGAATTTATAGTTTTTCTGATGAAAATTTTTCAGCGATAAAGTATTTAGTTGTTCAAGTAAAATAGCATCATCAAAAGGTGGTTTTGATCCCAAAATCTATGTTTGCTGACTTTTGTATATAATTTTCTTGACCGAGGAACTTCTAACCTGCTGAAAAATATCGGCTGCTCACATCTTATTATCAAAAACATGAATCTACCAATCAACTCATGAGCGAGGAACGAGAAAGAGTCGATAATGATTCCCCGTGGAAAGAAATCCTAGAAGCTTACTTCCCCCAAGCAATGCAATTTTTCTTTCCGCAAACAGCAGCACTAATTAATTGGGAACGTCCCCACGAGTTTCTTGATAAGGAATTTCAACAAATAGCCCGCGAAGCAGAACTTGGTAGAAGATATGCAGATAAATTGGTCAAAGTCTGGCAAATTCAAGGAGAGGAAATTTGGCTGTTGATTCATGTCGAAATTCAGGCAAAGTCGGAAGATAATTTTGCTCAAAGGATGTTTTCCTACAACCTGCGAATTTTTGACAAATTTGCTAAACCAGCCATTAGCCTAGCAATTTTGTGCGATGCTGACTCGACTTGGAGGCCAAATCAATACAGTTATAATTATCCCGATTGTGGTCTACATTTTAGATTTGGAACCGTCAAACTGCTCGATTATCAAAATCGATGGACAGAGTTAGAAAAGAGCGATAATCCCTTTGCGATGGTGGTAATGGCACATTTGAAAACCCAGCAAACTACTAAACAGCTGGGAAAAAGGAAAACGTAGAAATTTAGTTTAATTCGACGATTGTATGAACAAGGGCCGCAAGAAAGGGATATTCGTAACCTCTATCGTTTTATCGATTGGGTTATGATTTTACCAAAAGGATTAGAAGCAGAATTTTGGCAGGAGTTTAAAGAATTCGAGCAGGAGCGTACCATGAGTTACATTACCACAGGCGAGCGCATTGGCTACGAGCGAGGGAAGGAGGAAGGACAACAGGAACAAGCACAAACACTTGTACTACGACAGCTACAAAAACGGGTAGGAGAGTTACCACAACAGATTCGAGAACAGATTCAGAGTCTTTCTCTAGAACAATTGGAAGCACTGGGTGAGGCTTTGTTAGATTTTAGTGCGATCGCTGATTTGCTCAACTGGTTGCAAACTCATCAAACAGTTAGTGCTGAGTCCTGAGTATTAGAGGTCAAAGTTACTCTATCTTAACTCCACTTATCGCTCACTACTTATAACTTTTAAAGTGGCTCAGGTCGGAGTTGAACCAACGACCCCAGGCTTATGAGTCCCGTGCTCTAACCAACTGAGCTACTGAGCCATATTTATCCAAATCATTAACTAATATAGCATACAAATTTGCTCAAAACTAGTCCCTTTTGCAATTTTATTACAGTTTCCATCCCTGTTGAGGTAATAGAAAGCAAAAGAGGGAGGTAAACTCCCTCAACTAACAAGGCAATGATTTAGTTAGAGACAGTCAAGAATTACACGCGATTTTGTGGTAAGAAGGCTATTGGGTTAACAGCACCCTTACCTGGTGGATGGATTTCAAAGTGGCTGTGTGGGCCAGTGCTGTGACCAGTGCTGCCCATGAAAGCAATTGTTTGTCCTTGATGCACCTGCTGACCTGGTTGCACCAGAATCTTACTGTTATGAGCGTACCGAGTCAGACTGCCGTCAGGATGGCGGATATCGACAACATTACCATAGCCTCCCTTATTCCAGCCTGCTTTTTCCACTACACCATCAGCTGAGGCAGCAATCGGTGTGCCAGTGGAGTTAGCAATATCAATTCCCTTGTGCGGTCTTCCCCAACGCATACCAAAGCCAGAAGTGAGAGTACCTTTGGCAGGCCAGTTGTAAGCTAAGGTTGAAGTAGATGGAGGAGGTATCAGTTCGTCAATGGGTCTAGGCAAATATTGATCCACTGCTGCCAAAGGTGGCATCGCCTGTGGAGAAACTGTCCTTCCCCGCATCATTCCTAAGGAGTCAGAGGCATTTACTCTTCTAGGAGGCGTTGCAACTCTTGTGCTCGATGGGGTGCCAGAGGGAGTCCACTGGCTAGCAGACCCTAGATTAGGCAAGAACTCTGGGTTTACTGCCTCGGTAGGGCGTACAGCAGTACTGAATTGGGGCTTAATTGGCTGAACGCTATAGCTAGACCTAATAGGTGTAGGAACTGGAATGGGTATTGCTACACTATTCGGTCGAACTGCGGGGTTGGGTACTGGGAAATTATTGGGGGTAGAAATAGGAGTGAGCATTGCAGCATTATTCATTTCGGTAGCTGCTACTGGCACAACTAAGTTACCAGACTGTTGAGCACGATATTTCTGCTGTAACCTCTGAATTTCCCCTTGCAAGCCCCGTAAACGGTCGTTATTGTTTCCCCTTGCTACCCTATTTGTTAGTGTTTTAGGCTGTTGCATTTCAGCAAAAGCTGTTGGCACTGGACCTTCACCCCCGACGCCGTAAGAACTAGCCGTGGGAGGGGCTGTTTCTAAGTCGGTCGCACTATTTGCCTGAATCTGAACAGTTACCGGTGTAGGGACGGTAACCCTACTGTTGTCGGCAATAATTGGTGATTGTGAAGTAGGTAGATATGAGTTGGCACTACCAATATTCACAGGGGAGGTGGCAACATGAGGAGTTTTGCTGGACTCTACAAAAGTGGGGATCGCTACAATTGCCTCAACTTGAGCAGCAGGAATAATCAGTTTTTGACTAATTTGCAGTTCATTTGGATTATTGAGGTTATTTGCCTTAACAAGTTCTGGTACTGAAGTATTGTATCTGCTGGCGATCGCTGCTAATGTATCTCCAGGCTTAACTTCGTAGGCTGTTCGAGCCGATGACGCAATAACTCTTGGTGTAGCTGGTGTTAGTGCAGTCGTCTGTGTCTTGTGTTTTAACCTCGATATCAACTTTGCTTTGCTCGCATCGCCAGAAGTGCCCGACTGAGCTAATACAATTTTCTCAACTACAGTCGTCGGCTGCACCAACCCCATATCAGCTTGTGATAAATTTTTGGTTTCCCCAGAGCGCAACTGTGCCAGACTGTTTCTTAAACGGTTCGATTTTTCTTGTAAGCGATTCAGTGCGAACTCTTGTTGCGCCTTAAGTTGTGCATTTATTTCACTGTTGACTGCGCCAGATATTGCCACTGTTTGTGGCTGGGCAGTTAGTGATGCATTTGTAATACCAACACCATCAGCACTAGAGTCAGACAGATTATTGACTGTTGGGAAACTAGTTTCGGCTAAGGTATTGTTCATTCCCTGTGCCACTTGGGGCTTCAGGTGGGTGGAATTTTTATAAGCCGCTGTTGCTTGGGAAAACGTTGCTAATGCAGGAACTTGCAAAGACATTCCATTTGCCGCGACTTGCCATTTAGCTTCAAGCCCAGGCACTTGTGATACTGCCGTTGGTTCCACGATCACAGGATTTTCCGGCACGCTCGCTGATGAGACTGCTTGGGACTCCAGCTTTGTGGAGGCGAATTTCACCTGAGTGTCAGGAACAGCAGGAATCGTTGACGTTGCCTTTTGGCTGCCTACTGGCACCGCTGCTTGGGCTTGATCGCTTTGTCGAGTCACCAAAAGGCTGGTTGCTCCCATAGAGATTGCCAAGCCAATCATGGCAGCTTTTGTCCGCACCCGGCGGTTAACTTTTGGATTCATTACATTTAGCAGTTCTACCGGGGCATCATCGCTGCTGGGGTTATTGTTCAACACAGCTTTTACTCTCTTTTTCAATGCTCGTTTCAAAGACGACCTCCTATGATCACTAGCGCTTAACTGACCTTGATTTTTCAGTTGGATACTAGTCAATGATTTAGATCACAACGAACGATAGATCAAGATCACATTCACCAGAGATGCTTACGCAAGATTAACCTGCTTCTCTGATTTAGACAAGTTCACACGTGTTAGCAAAACTTAAAGTTTGCTGTGTTTTCTTGTCCCAACCACTCCTCACACCCTCACACCACTTAGGACATTTTACTCTTTACCATTGTCCGCGCCTGTCTTGCGTCAATCGCGGGGACTGGACAAACTATTTGTCAAGTCCATAGTCGCTGCTGAGAATTAAATTGCTGCGACTTCTGGAAAAGTGATGCCCCCTGCTGTAGATATCTTCAAGATATTTCTACCCAATCAGTCTTCTTCAACACGAGACTTTACGTTGATTATTCCTTAAAAAACAACCGTATTAACTATCGGCTATTTTGGGGCTGCTTTCTAGCATTCCTCAATCAAAAATGGCTCAAATACCAGATATGACTGAGTTTTAGTGCTTTTGTTCCCCAGTTTAGATGTTTCAAATTGATCAAAATCTACCATTCAAATTTGGGATTATCTCAAGTTTTATATACAAATTTCTTATAACAACCTTCGTGTCTTTGTAAGTATCTTCCACTACAATTTACGAAAAAAAGGAAATTTAAGTATACTTTGCTACGTATTACTGCCTGATTCAGAAAATTTTTGCTGCTACAAATCATTCATCTAATAGATATTTGGAGAGAGCAGTAGTAAATATACTTATAGTCATGCAGGTAAACAGCTATTGTAGATAGCCTAACTGACGACGGGTTTCAAATAAGCCAATTGCCACACTTACTGACAGATTCAAGCTGCGAACCCCCGGTTGGCTCATGGGAATATACAGAGTAGCATCGCAATCTGACAGAATTATTGGTGGTAAGCCCGTGGTTTCACTACCAAACAGCAGCCAATCATCAGGTTGAAACTGAAAGCTGACATAATTAAAATTTCCACCGACAGTATAACCCAACCATCTGCCTCCACGCTCTTGATGTACGCTTTTAAAGGCTTCTAGGGATTCATGATAGTGCAGTTTTACATAAGGCCAGTAATCTAACCCAGCTCTTTTGAGGTAGCGATCGCTAATTTCAAACCCCAAAGGCCCCACCAGATGTAACTCCGTACCTGTAGCTGCACAAGTCCGAGCAATATTACCTGTATTAGGAGGGATTTGCGGGTTAACTAAAACTACCTGAGGCATTATCCGTATAATCTACGTATTGTATAAAACAATTAGTTGTCAATGTTAAATCTACCAAAGGGTAGACACTATTCATAGGTTTTGTTAATAATAATCAAGCATCCTCCATCGATTAGATTTTTTAAACCAAGCACAAACCCTCCCAGAGCAATGGTCTGAGAGGATACTTGGTTAAAATCAGGAAATATTAAGTTTTATGAAGAGAAGGTAAGTGTTTCTGTCTTTTGGGGTGAGTGGTTGTCTCCAAGAAAATCTACCATTAGTTTGAAGACAGGAGATGCAGGCATTGGGCATTGGGCCTCATCCTCTGCCTCCTCAGTTAAGCTAATAGGGACGAACACAATTTGTCTTCGAGTTCGATTTCGCGCTCTTGGGTGGCGACAATAGCCTGAGTGATGACGCGCTGGCTGTCAAAACCGACTGAGTGTAATTGCAACCACTGTTGAGCTTCATTGCCTTCGCGGAGGATTTTGTGTAAAGGGGAAAGGAAACAGTTAAAGCCTTGTTGTTTGGCGATCGCCCAAACATCTTGGTACATTTGGGCAATCCAATCTCTGGCTAGGATACTTCTGCCATCTTGCCAATGCCTCAGTTGAGCATCGAGACTACCAGCAGCAACAGCAGCTTCGTTGTCAGCAGTCAGGGTGACGAGTTCTTCACCAGAGAAGGTACTTTGGGTTAATGGATCGATGCTGGGATTTTCGATTACTTGCAACAAACGCGCTTCTAATAAGGCAGTAATAGCTAGCAAGGCAATGGGATCTGTGACTAAATCGCAAATTCGCAATTCTAGGCGATTCAAGTCATAAGGACGGCGATCGCCATTTGGTCGCACTGATGTCCACAAATGCCGCACGTTTTGCATGGTTCCGGCAACGAGTTGATTTTCCACCCACTGAATATGATCGGCGTGGCTGGCGAATAACGGTACATGGCTAGGCGTTTGTGGAAATAGGCCCCAACGGGTGGAGTGATAGCCAGTAGTTTTGCCATCTAGGAAGGGAGATGAGGCGCTGAGGGCGAGAAATAGAGGTGCTTCCATCCGAATCACCCGACACGCCCGCATTAATACTTCTGGGTCACTGATGCCTACATTGATATGTACGCTAGCGGTAACTACTTTCGTCCCGTAGGTGTTCTCAATGTAGTCATGATAGGGGTTTGCTGGATCGGAACGCAGAAAGCGATCGCCCCCACCCAAAGATAAAGTACTCCCAGGTATCAAGGTGTAATCGCCTAAGTGATTCAGGTAGTTTCGCAACTCCCGCCTGGGACGCAGCAAGGCACACAATAAATTCTCGTAATTAGGGGATGGTTCGGTTATGTATTCGACGTTGCGGCTATCTGGCTCTCGCATAAATCCATCCAAAGCTGCAACAATTTTGTCGGAGAGACCTACGATTTCACCTTGAGGCGTGCCAGTGTAAATCTCAATCTCAAAGCCTTTTAATAAGACCACTTTGTTCTCCTCGGCTCTCTCTGCCTATAAATTGTATCGAATAACACGAATTTCTGGATCTATCTTTAAGTCAATCAAAGGTTAAGAATCATTTAATTGCCAACTCATACCAAATCAGGACGATAGATTTATTGCCTATCTTCCGAAAAATTATTAGTACTTAAGTATGAAAAATATCCTAATTATGATTCACCCACTGTCTAAATAGATATCATGTATGTTAGTGAAACTCGGTCGTTTTAGACAGTTAGCGTAGACCAAAGACACTCCGTTCAATGGGTTTTTTATTAAAAATCGTCTGCTAATTTAAAAGAAAAATATATATCTAAAGATATATATCAGTTTTGCGTGCATACCACTGAGGTATTAATATTACATTAAAGTAGGAAATATAATGCTAACACCATGATGTTTTATCTTATGGCATTGTTATTCATACTTAGATAATAACAAGGTAGCATGAAGAGATAACTATAGATAACTCGATAGTGAAAGCCTTTAGTGTAATGCTGAGGATTTTTGCTATCGAGTTATCTATGTTGCAATATAAAATCTTTGGGTGAATCCTTATCTTGAACAATATTGAGACGGATAAACTGCGCCCATACTTCATCACTAAGTAAGTTGAAAGCAGTTTGAGGATTGTTAGTAGCGATCGCGCCTACAACCTTACGCCATCCCTGTTGCAATTGCAGGGTAATTTCTTCAATAGAAACCTGATTCAGCAACGAAAGTGCTGTTTTAAAAATTGCTGAATCAGCTTGTATATTCTTTGACCTTAACCCTTGAAGTGCTAGATTTAACCACACAGGCAAAAGTTCCAGCCAATTGTTTTGCTGTATCTCTTTGAGTGCAATATCTTCCATATTTAGCGCACCCCACACATATAAAGACTCTACAGCCAGTTTATAATCACGGTTTTCTAGAGCATTTTCCCATAATTTTTGAGCATGATTTTGGAAGCGATTAGCGAGAAATTCATAAGCTTCCTGAACTTGATGGGGAATTGTAACTTTATAAACTGACTCGCCTCGTGGAAGGTAATTGCCGCGATAAGATAACCAGTTATGAGAGCCGCAAAGATGAATTTCTTTATCAACTATTACTTCTTTAACATGAGAATCTCCTAGCCAAAAAACCTGTACCGATGGTAAACCATCAGGTGTTTTTATCGCTCGAAGTTTTTTCTCTACTTCTGGTGGAATTGGTTTATCTTCATCTTCTTGTCGCCGCGCAATTCCATGTCCAATTAAAATCCAAACTCTGCGATTAGCTAATTTCTGTAACATAGTTAAAAACTTTTCATTTACAACGGTCTGATTCACCCAAGGAGAATAAATCAAAACCTGACTTTTAGCCGAATTTAAAACTTCTGAAAAAGCTTGGCTAATTTGTCCATCGCGTAACTGTATGGCTTCACCTACCACTATCGAATTATCTACTTTATTACTGAATTTTGCGGGATTTTCTAGCGCCTTTTGGCGAATATTTTCCAGCCTAGCTTCTATTTCAGTATTTTTCTGCTTGAGAATGGCTTCACGCTCAAAATTGATGATTTCAGTTGGTAATTCACATAATGCTTGCAAAGAAATTTTGCCTTCAGTATGTAGCAATTCCAACCAATTTGATGCTGACTCTAAAATTTGCTTTCCACTTCTTATTTGGATGCTCAATTTATCTTCAAGGGCATCGAAAATAACAAAAAGTGATATCTTCCTCCAAATTTTTTGAGTCGAAGCTACTATCTTACACGAAGTGACGATTTTTCCCTCTTCTGGCATATGAAGTGCTAAACCTGAAGCCTGAATACTTTTTTGTATTTCCTCAAGGGGTAACACGGAAATATCAGTAATTGTATTATCAATAGTTATAAAATCTGCCAAGTCAGGCAAATTTATCACTGTCTCGTTTAAAGATTCAGATTGAAAGGTGATTTTGTCGCTTAAAGGGTCTGTAATAGCATTAAGCTGTACAGGATATGGGGGCTGTGGTACAGACCCTTTTTCATAGAATAAACGCCCTTCAGGAGTGACTGTAATTGGCGATGTTGCTGATAGAGTTTGTAATAAACGAAGAGTTGCAGTAGTAGTTTGGATAAATACAGAATCAAGCCCAAGTACAGAGGCTAATTCATTCTCTGTTGGCGGAGGTTTAAATTCAATAGCAGCGCGGATGATAAATTCTTCGAGTACGTTAAACTGGCGGGGTTCCTTGATATTTATTTCTACAGGAGTTTGACGCAAACTATAGCGAAATTGACGCGCTGCTAAAACTGATAAACTAAGACTTTGCGCTTCAATTTCGTCTACCCAATTCTTGAGATTGTCATCAATAGGTTTAGCAGAAGAGGCGAGAAACATCAACGAAACCTCCATGTAGACGCACGATGTTTGAAACATTGGAGTATATCTTCCCGACTTGTCCACCCTACTGAGTGAATAGCGAATGACAACTCACCTTCAGCACCTATCTATTTGATTTTGGCGCATCTTCACACAGAATTGGTATAAGCGTCAATTTCGATTCCTTCCAAAAATCGCACTTGGGTGGGAGTAATTTGGTGTACTTCGTGCATTCCTGGCACAAACTGCCGCCGCCATATTTCGGCATTAAGATAATTTATCCCCAGGCTTGCTGCTGCTTTTTTATCTTCTTTACGGTCTCCAATCATCCAGCAATCATATTCAGGATTTACTTTACATGATTCTAGAAAAGATTCGATATTAATTAGGGAATATTTTTCAATCGCTGCTCTAAGCATTCCATCCCCAGGCTTCCTAAAACTAATTTCTCTTAAGTTACCGACTAATTCATATCCCTCTTCAGAATCTAGAGAACATTTAATAGTTTTTTCTCTAGACACCATTACACATTTTCTACCCTCAAAATCTGGACAGAAGAATATTTCTTTAAGTTGAGGAAATAACTGTAAAGTAAACTGCATTTCTACAATTGTAGCTTCTAAGATTTTGTATCCAGCTGCAATTGCCGCTTGATTAGATATTCCTATAATCTGCCAATTACGAGCAGCAAAATGTTCTATTGCTTTATCTGCACCAAGCATCGGTTTTTGTCCTTGGGGCCATTCAATATACTTTCCCGTTTTTCCACAGCGAATTGTTCCGTTAAGGTCAAGTAATAAAATTTTCATTCTGTTTACTTTCCTGGAAAATAAAAAATTATTTTTTGTCGTTGACACCTTAGTGTCAATTTAGGATTAAGCAAGGTAGCTTATCTTTAGCCTCTCAATCTTGTACCACTTGCCCATACAGGAACATTATCACCTGTAGAAATTACCAAGCTACCATCATCTTGAACTTCATTGCAGGCTAGAGATTTTAGCCTTGGTGTTTTTACGGTATTATAATGTCTTATATCAACTTCAGAGTAGACTGTCAGGTGCTGTTTAACAAATGAACGTTTAAAAAATTTACACTTTGAAAGAACTTGACAAACTAGATACTATGACTTGTGCGTACTAGATAAGTCCTACACGCAATGAATCGACCCAATACCCCATAATTCTCTCACTACCCCGTAACATCTCTTCTAACTGTGGGGTTTTGGATTGCTGGTGTGTTGTGATCGCTCTTGAACAACATGCCAAGCTACGCCAAGCCACCAATTACAGCGATCGCACCAACAAAGACAAAGACACGGATAAAATTTTGTCGCCACGAATGACGCAGGCGAGTGGATAACCTCTACCTACACGGGCTAATTTGCCCAGTATATCGCCTCACTTTCGTTTACCAAATTTTTGAGCTTGTCATCAATAGGTTTAGCAGAAGAGGTGAGAAACATCTACAAAACCTCCATGAAGACTTACAATATTTGAAACTTCCGAATACATACTTCCGACTTTACCTGATTGATGGGTAAATAAATTATGACAACCCACAATTATCAACAATTCTTGAGCGCGAGAAAATGCAACATTTACCCGTTCTGGTTTCTTAGCAAATCCCACATCTCCTTTATTATTATTGCGAACCATACTCACAATTACAACAGGTCGTTCCATACCTTGAAATCTGTCTACTGTACCAGTACGAATTTCTAAAGAAGGGAAAAGTTCAGATTGCAGACGTTCATCAATTTTTCTTAATTGAGCGCCATAAAACGTAATTACAGCAATTTCTTTTTTCGGTTCACCATTAGCAACTTTAGAAGCCCAAGTACTCTCAAACTGCTGACACAGATGTTCAATCGCATCAATTTCTTGAGTATTAAAGTAAGAAGTTCCATTTCGTTGCTCTAAAAACTGATTCTCTATAGGCGTTTTTACCCAGATAAGATGCTGAGATTCTTGAATAATTTCGCCTGCTAAATGATGTGCGCGTTTTGTATCCGGCTCCAAAATACCAGATTCTAGTTTACCATCATAAAACTGATTGATTGCTCCCATAATAAATGGGTGCATTCGATATTGTGTAGTTAGCATTTGCTTGATGCTTTCATCAGAAGATTCAAACTGACTTTTAAACAGTGATTCTTCTAAGAATTGTAGTTCTTCTCGTGTATTGCCAATTGTTTGAGCAACTTCTTCTAAAGTGCTAGTATCAAGCATGGGTGGTAATTGCCGATGATCACCTACCATGACTAACTTTTTACCTTTTAAAGCTGGGATTAATAATTCTGGTGGAGTACACTTACTAACTTCATCAATGATCACAACATCAAAAGATTTGAATTCTTCAGAAAAACCTCTATTTGCAGCTTGAACACAAGTGATACCAACAACGTTGGCGTTATCTAAATATATACGTCTTAAATCGTCGCGGTCGCCTTCAGTTGGCTGTCTGAGTTTTTCGATCCAATCTTGAACAAAATTCTGATATTTATTGAGATAATTTTCTTCTTTTTCAAGTTGCTGTTGCCAAAATTCAAATTTAATATTAATGCTGCGTAATAACTCTATATTAAACAAGTCAGTAGCAGAATTTTCTGGCTTAAATTTATCCGGTACTCTTTGCCATTCTGTCAACCACCAATTTCTTTCTCCTATTAAATTGTCTGATGCCTGTGGTTGTAATTTCTGTTCTATTTCACGGAGGTTAATATGTAATTTTTGAAGCTGCTGTAGAGAAGTTTCAGTTTCTTCTTTTAGTTTTAATAAATGCTCATGTAGAGAATTTTTAATTATCTCCAGCACAGCAAAAGGTTCTAATGATGAAATTAAGGTTTCAAGCTGACTAATGCAAGTTCCCCAGGAATTCACTTGATTTGAGAATTCTTGCGGCTCCTCCCAAATATTTGATTGTGTTGCAAGATATTTTTCAGTTAGAATGCGTAATTGAGCAGGTATATTTTGTTGATTAAGTTCTTGCAAAACATTAATAACTCCTCCAAGTTGCAAATTAGCATCTTGCTGCGCTTTTTCTACCTCAGTTTGAGTAACGGATATTTGCTGTTGGCTAATTTCATTTTTCTGAAGTTCTTTTAATTGTCGTTGCAGATGCTGAAGCTGTTGTTCTGTTTCCGTTTTTACTTTTAAAACGCATTGACGTGCATTTATAAGAATAGTATCTAGTAATTCTTGTGTAATTCTGGTGAGAGTAGAGTCGATATTATTCCATTCCCATGATGCACCATAGGTTTTTTGCATTCTAATTAAGAAAGCCTGGGTATTCTCAACCAGCAATTTTCGCTGTTTGGGGTTAAGTAGTTGATAATTACTAAACTGTTGATATGTTTCTTGCCACTGAGTGCGTAGGCAAAGCCCGCCGGAGGCATCGCTCTTTGATAGCACCATTGGAATCTGACTAAAATTTTGTTGTAAAAAATAGCTAAAATTATGCTGTTTACCCCGTCTGTCAGTAAAACCTCCGTCTATTTCATAAGCGATCGCTTTTGCTAATAGCTCCCAGTCTGGTAGGTTAATATTGTAAATTTTCGGTACTATTGGTAATTTTAATGTATTAGCAAACATCAACAAACCTAGCGGCAAGTCTACTAAATTCTCTGTTAGTGGTAAACCTGATTGATGACAATCTTTCAAAGTTTGATACAGATGAGAAGGTGCTGTAGATTTCCATTCTTTAACTGCTGAGATAATATAATCTATTTCCCGTTTGCGGTTTTCCCATATCTGGATTGTTTGCTGGATGTTTTGCAGTTTGGTAAGATATTGCTGATAATCTGGTTGTAGCTGATTTAACGAGGCGAAATTTTGTTTGACAATCTGCACCGATGCTGCAACTTCTGACATGGCTTTAGTTGCATCTTGAGCATAAGTAAAAGCAGTTTTAAATTCAGAAATTTCTCTTGCTACAGTTTCACGCAACCAAACTGCTAAACCAAAAGCACCAATCGCCGGGCGCACCAAGCCAAGTTCATCAGTATATTTTATGGCTTTACGAACATTTGCTAAAAATTCTTCTACTAAACTGTTACCTTCTGTGTAAGGCTTCAGAAGTGGCAAAAAATCTGTCACTTCTGGAGCTTCCCAGTTGATATTTGGTGCAGTATTTAGGATGTTTTCCAGTCCGCAAATTAGAGATTCAACCTCGTTATATTGTTCTACAGTTTCGTTGTAAGATTTTTCTTGATTTTTAAGGTTTTCCTCTAATTTTAACTTATTTTTATTGAATTTAGTTTGTTGCTGATTGAACTCTTCCTCGGCTTGGAAGTAGGCTGTGAATCTTTGTGATGATGCTAATAATTGACTGAAAGTTTGGATATTTTCAAGCCGTTGAGTAAGATTGTTTTCGCAGTCATTTGCTGTATTTCCTAGCCATCTGCCAATCACTTGGTCTTCTAAAAATGGCTGTCCTTCCTCCCCAACTTTTTCGGCTCTCCCCTTACGTACAGCCCGAATCACTGGGTTATGAACTAATCTACTCAGGGCGTTATCTACTGCTAAATTGGCTTGAGACGCGATTAAGGTACGTCCACCACGAAGGGCAATTTGATAGCAAATCTCGGCAATTACAGTAGTTTTCCCAGTACCTGGTGGCCCTTGGATGAGAACAAGATCCTTAGCGGCTAGTACCTTTTCTACTGCTGCTTTCTGACCAGGATTAGCAGAAGATAATAACAAATCTTGTGGTTGAAGTTCGACAGTTGTTTTGATTTGTCTAGCCTGGGAAGCATCGAATAAAAAGTTGCCCAAGTAGGGATTTTGGGTGTAACCATTATTCAAATCATCCAAAGCTTTTTTCTTGCGCTGAATCTGCTGAATATCACCAACTGCCTCGAAACATAAAAATCCAGTAGCTGGCAATTTATAACGCTCTGCTGCCATATATTCAGCTAAGTCACGTTCTAATCTGAGGCTGATAATACAACGGTTGGGATCAACTTCTTCAACAGTCCCTAATTGACGACCATTAATCCAATTTTTTCCGATGGGAGCAGTTTCAAAAAGCTTCAAGTCTTCGTTCTTTGCCTGTCTTGCTCGTTCCCAGAAATTTTGCACTTCCAAGGAATTTTGATAAAAGCCGTCAAGGGTGGCTGATGCTACATCAATTTCAAAACTAATCCGCCTTTTAAAGTTATAGTTATGACCTATGTAACGCACGCAAAATTGACGTGCTTTAGCGATTTTCTCCTCAATCTGCAAAAATGCTTTCCAAGTTTTCAGCTGATCTTCTGTAGGCACATGGTCGCCACAAGCTGGCGCGGCTGCTATGCGTTTCAATGTGACTAGCGGAATGTCGAGATGATGCTGATGATTCGCTAGCAAACGCAAGCGACAAGGTACAGCATAGCTATCGGCGTGTCCCCGTGAGGGTTGTAACAATTGAGCCGACAGTATTTTTAAACCGCCGTGTCCATCCTTTTGTACAGCCGCTCTGAATCCTAAAGTTTTTCTGAGCTTCTCAAGTCTTGCAGGTAATTGAAAATCATCGGAGTCTGTTGCTATTGTCAAATCCCAAATTTCTTCTCTTGGCTCTTTCCCTGAGCCTTTGCGACGCACATAAAATAGACAAGGCTTTTTACCGACACATTCCAACATTAACTCATTGGCGCGATCGCGCCGCTCCCTAAATTCGGGATATGATTTAAGGGCAGTTTCACCTTCAAGATGGCGGATGAAACTATCAATTGCTGAAGCTATAAACATATAGCCCCAATCTTCAGAGTTTGTTTTAATTTTCGAGGATTTTGCTGTTAATTTATTTACCGCTATACGAATGCGTTCTGCCTCAGATTCTGAGATGGTGCTGGTATGGCCTTTGACTACAATGTTGAGTTTGTCGCAAATTGCTAATAGCTTCTTGCTATCCAAATTTAATTCTTTTGCTAGTTCGTAGATTCTGAGTTTGCCGTTGTTCATCCAGTACTACCTTTGCCGACAAAATAGGGTTTAAATTTAGACGCAGAGGGGTGTAGAGGTAAGCGCAGAGGAGCGCAAAGTTTATTTTAATCCCATTCGCTACAAATTAAATTTGGCAATACTCTGCGTACCTTTGCGTTTATTTTGCGTTCCTCTGCGTTTAAAAACTTTACGATTTTGGTAGTATTTCCTATTAACTAACTATAGTTTGTACTGCTGATAAACTTCACTAGCAGCGCGATGTAGCAGGGAATGCCGCCAGACTAAAGATTTCATATCATCAGCATAACCGCCGCCAATGACGCAGGCGACAGGATAACCGCTACTCATACAGGTACTTAAAACCTGCATTTCTCGGCGAAAAATGCCAGCATCGGTTAAAGCTAATTTGCCTAAGCGATCGCCTATATGAGGATCAACACCTGCATCATAAAATACTAAATCTGGCTTGACTTTAGACAATAAATCTGCTAAATAATTCGCCAAAGTTTGTAAATAAGCGTCATCTTCCATTCCCACCGGCAAAGGAACATCCAAATCACTGTTTTGTTTAGTACCGGGGAAATTGACTTCGCAGTGCATAGAAAAAGTAAAAACGCTGTCGTCGTCTTGGAAGATAAAAGCTGTGCCGTCTCCTTGATGGACATCCAAATCTACAATTAGGATTTTCTGCACAAGTCCGAGTTTTTGTAAAACGCGGCAGGCGATCGCTAAATCGTTGAAAATACAAAAACCAGATCCATAACTGGGAAAGGCATGATGAGTGCCACCAGCCGTATTACAAGCTAAACCCTGACTTAGTGCCAGTTTAGCAGTGAGTATCGTACCACCTACCGCTACACAAGTACGATTCGCTAATGCTGGACTCCAAGGCAAACCAATACGACGCTGTGCTTTGGCATCTAGGGTTCCCTCACAGTAAGCTTGAACGTAGCTTGGAGTGTGAACTAACTCTATCAACTCTAGCAGCGGACGTTCGGGGGTATGAAATTGTTCTTGATTTGCTACACCATCAGCTAACAGTAATTCGTAGAGTTGTCGGAACTTAGACATCGGGAAGCGATGTCCTTCAGGTAGGGGAGCAATGTAATCTGAATGGTAAATAATTGGCAAGTCCATAAGGAAAGAAAATCTCAAACAGGTAATCCGACAACTAACAAGCTAAAATTTAGCCATAATTGCAGCAACAGTGCTGTTCTCCTAAATGTAAAACTCAAAATTTAAAATTTATATGATGGAATGGATTACGCCGATATGGTTTATTCTAGCTGGCTTTTTGGCTGGAATAATTGGTGAAAAAGTTATCTTTAAAAAACTAGAAATATTCGTTACTAATAAACGAATCTTTGGGAGTAAAATTATATTTCGCTCTCTGCACCGGATGACTTTTATTTGGTTTGTCATCGCCGGTTTTTTTTGGGCAATTATGAGCGCTCCCCTCAAGCCAGATGTTGCGATCGTACTGCAAAAAATTCTGACGATCGCATTGCTATTTTCAGTAACCTTAGTCTTAGCCAGATTGACTGGTGGTTTTGTTAATTTATATATTCGCAGAGCCGAAGGCGTTCCCACATCATTAATTTCTAACCTTGCTAAGGCTACCGTTTTCGTTTTGGGAACATTAATTATATTGCAAACAGTGGGTGTTCAAATTACACCTATAATCACAACTTTAGGTATTGGTGGTATAGCAGTTGGTTTAGCACTTCAAGACACACTAGCAAATTTGTTTTCTGGGTTTTACTTAATTATTTCCAAGCAAGTTAGAACCGGAGACTATGTAAAATTAGATGCTGGACATGAGGGATATGTCATAGATATTTCTTGGCGAAATACGACAATTAAAGAGATTTCAAATAATGTAGTCATTGTTCCTAATTCTAAGTTATCTACTGCAATTTTCACCAACTATCATTTACCTGCAAAGGAAATTACTTTAACAATGGATGTGGGTGTCAGTTATAATAGCGATTTGGAACAAGTTGAAAAAGTGACTGTAGAAGTTGCCAAAGAAGTCATGCAAGAAATTGCACCGGAATTAAAAGAAAGTGAACCATATATCAGATTTCATACTTTTAATGATTTTAGTATAGATTTTACGCTTTATATGCGGGTAAGTGAATACTTTGATCAGCGGATTGGTAAACATCTATTTGTCAAAAAATTACACAAACGCTATCAGCAAGCAGGAATTAAAATTCCTTTTCCGATTATAAAAGTGTATATGCAAGATAATTCACCTAGAGAACGGAATTAGCCCTGGCGACTAGAAGTCTCAGCTAGACGAGACAAAACCTTGCCTTTGCAGGTTAGCAAACCTTTAATTTTTCATTAGTCTGCGTAGGTGGACTACGTTTGTATAGCCGCGATTTCTAATCGCTAGGGCTAGGTGCAACTTAAATTGCTAATGCTCGTTTTTCTAATGCTAGTTGAAAGCGATCGCCTGGTTTCGGCTCAAGTACCTGCGTCGAAAGATTGTTTTTCTCTACTAACGAACGAAATTCCTCAGCATTTCCTTTAGTCTGAATGAATCTCATCAGCAATCCCGCAAACGCCACATCGCCTCCAGCCGCTGTAGATAATATTACTTGAGGCTGTAACGACTTGACTACTTCTAAAGCACTATTTTGTCCTTTAATAATCGGCCCAAGCAAAGGCAACGTCATGTCTACAAACGGTGTAATCACTACATCGATAGGTGCAGCCTGCTTAAGTTGCGGTGAATGATACCCGTGAGGCTCGTAGTATACAGTTAAACCACTTTCTAATTCTTTGAGGAGATAACTATTTTCCACCAGAGTCGGGCCAATTGGAGAGCCGGGGAAAGCTTTGATTTCAACTTGATTATTTAAAGTGAAAGTTTCACCATGAGCCAATACTGTTACCTGGGTATAACCTAACTGCTGTACTACCTTGGCTGCATTGGGAGAAGCTACAACCTTGATACTGTGATCCAGCAGCTTGAGCGTTGGTGGGTGAGTATGGTCTTCTAAACCCTGAGATAGCAGGATCAGATCAATATTATCTGGTATCGGGCGCTCTTGCGATCGCGAACCTTTAAACAACCAATCCAAATTGCTGAAAATTAACGAACCAACCAGCCAAGGATCAATCAGTATCCGTTTCCCGCCGATTTCTAGCAGCCAAGAGTTGCTGTCTAACCAAGTTAAGAACATAAAATTTGTGAAGATAACGCCTATCTTCATTATCAACTGGTCACGGGGAGGAGGAACGCCGCTTTGGCGACGGGTTCAAAAATAACATTTTGTTCAGTCTTCTTTAAGGTCAGAGAACATTAATATTAAAGAAATACTTTATGAATCTTATTAATGACTGTAACTACACAGCAGTTTGCAAGCCAAGACGCCTTTGAAAAACTCATTTGGAATTGGCAGGGCTACAAAATTCAGTACACTGTCATGGGTACAGGACGCCCTTTGGTACTGGTTCACGGCTTTGGTGCTTCCATTGGACACTGGCGCAAAAATATCCCAGTTTTAGCGAATGCTGGCTACCAGGTGTTTGCTTTGGATCTTTTAGGTTTTGGTGGTTCCGATAAAGCGCCCATTGATTACACTGTGGAAGTTTGGGTGGAACTGCTGAAAGATTTCTGCACAGCACACATACACGAACCTGCTGTATTTATTGGCAACTCTATCGGCGCACTTTTGAGCTTAATAGTACTGGTAGAACATCCAGAAATTGCTGCTGGTGGTATTTTAATTAACTCTGCGGGTGGGTTGAGTCATCGTCCCCACGAATTGAACCCGCCGCTACAGATGGTGATGGCAGCTTTTAATCGGTTTGTGCGATCGCCAATTACAGGTAAATTTGTCTATAACCGCATCCGTCAAAAAGCCCAAATTCGCCGCACCCTCTACCAAGTTTACCGAAACCGTGAAGCCGTCACCGATGAATTAGTCGATTTACTTTATACTCCCTCTTGCGACCCAGGAGCGCAACAAGTCTTCGCCTCCATTCTTACAGCCCCTCCTGGCCCAAGTCCAGAGGAACTTTTGCCCAAAGTCGAACGTCCTTTATTAGTGATTTGGGGTGCTGATGATCCTTGGACACCAATTACCGGGGCAAAGATTTACGAAAAGGCGCGGGAGAATGGCAAAGAAATCAAAATTGTTCCCATTCCCAATGCCGGTCATTGTCCTCACGATGAGGTTCCAGATGTTGTTAATGCCCAGATTATCGATTGGTTAGCGCAAAGGTGATAATTTCGCGCCAAGACGCAAAGACGAAAGTAGACTGACAATTGAGGACACTTGTGTGTGACATTGACAAAACTTACGCAAAATACCTCTCAAACTCTTATTCCTCCGTGTTCTCTGTGCCTCTGTGGTTCGATTTTCCGTTACCTATGCGTAAGTCCTAATTGAGCCAAGTGTCCGTCACCAAGAATAACTTTGTGCCTATGTATCTTGGTGCGTGCAAGAATACGGCTAACAATCTGGGTGAGTCCCTCTTATTTTTTATTGCACCTTGACAAAATAAAACTCATGTGGAGTGGAATGGAGCTTGATATGCACAATGGATATAAAGGGGTAATTCCCTCAAATCACCATCCAGATTTTTCAGAACTTGGCTATCAAGTTATCACCGAACTAGGACGCAATAGAGAAGGGGGACGCATTACTTATCTAGCTAATGTCCTCAACTCTAATCAACAGGTGGTGATTAAAGAGTTTTGTTTTGCTCGTGCAGGTACTGATTTGTCAGGAGTGAAAGCCTATGAGCGCGAAATTGAAATTTTGCAACAACTGAATCATTCCCGCATCCCTCACTATGTAGATTGCTTTGAAATGCCAGGGATTTTTTATCTGGTGCAGCAATACAAAAATGCCCCATCCTTGGGATTAAGACGCAACTTTCATCCTGAAGAAATTAAGCAAATTGCTCTGTCTATATTAGAAATTTTGATTTATTTGCAAAAGCAAGTTCCGTCAATTATCCATCGAGATATTAAGCCAGAGAATATTTTGGTTGATGAACAATTAAATGCTTACCTGGTTGATTTTGGTTTAGCTAGGATACAGGGTGCAAAAGTAGCTCTTAGTAGCTTTGTAGCAGGAACCCCAGGTTTTATGCCACCAGAGGAACAGTTTGGTCATTCCCTGACTGAGGCATCAGATTTATATAGTTTAGGAGCAACACTAATTTGCTTACTTACTAATACCCGTTCTGTTGAGATTGGGAAATTAATTGATGATAACTATCGCTTTAATTTCCAGAAATTAGTTCCTCACATTAGTCCGCGTTTTCAGTCGTGGTTGATGAAAATGGTGGAACCAAACCGGAAACGTCGCTATGCTAATGCGGCTGTTGCTTTGAAAGTACTCAAGCCCATTGAAGTTGTTGGTACTGCCACTGGGATAGATACTTTAGTCAGTATAATCAAACCTAGAAAACGAGCTACAGTGCTGGGACTAGCCACTGTTGTTACACTAGCTGCACTGGAGGCAACTTTGATGAGTTGTCAGTCTAGTTATCCGGTTAAAGAATTATTGGAAGCTAGGGAATGTCAAAGTTTTTATTTAAACGCAAGTTGCCAAGAAAATACTGGACATTAAGATTAATTAGGTTGCATCCGGCTAAGGATTACAGCAGTTTTCAATTGAATAAACTACACGTGTAGGGGCACAATATATTGTGCCCCTAAAATTATGTGTGTTCCACGCTTGTGAAAATTGCTGTCATTTTCACGAGTATCAAAGACTCGTTAACGGAGCTAAAAGACTCGTTCACGGAGCTAAAAGACTCGTTAACGAAGCTAAAAGACTCGTTCACGGAGCTAAAAGACTCGTTAACGGAGCTAAAAGACTCGTTCACGGAGATAAAAGACTCGTTCACGGAGA
This sequence comes from Nostoc sp., assembly GCF_036917395.1. GTDB lineage: Bacteria > Cyanobacteriota > Cyanobacteriia > Cyanobacteriales > Nostocaceae > Nostoc. The sequence continues at coordinate 4,630 of NZ_JBALDI010000053.1, read as the reverse complement.
TAAAAGACTCGTTCACGGAGTTCAAAGACTCGTTGACGGAGCTAAAAGACTCGTTGACGGAGCTAAAAGACTCGTTAACCGAGCCAAAAGACTCATTAACGGTAATGCGCTATCAGTAATTGTCTAGTTATCTGCTGTAGTAAACTACATCTAAGCCAGAAGCCTGCATTCAATAGTTGATAACGCTGTGAAAAAAATCCTGATTGTGTCAGCTAATCCCACGACGACAGATAAACTCCGCTTGGACGAGGAAGTAAGGGAAATTCAGGAAGGGTTGCAACGCTCTCGCAGCCGAGAGAAGTTTGAACTTATAACTAAATGGGCAGTGCGTCCTGACGATTTGCGGCGGGCGCTTTTAGATCACGATCCTGATATTATCCATTTTTCTGGACATGGTGGAGGAAATCAAGGTTTAGCCTTGGAAAATAATACAGGGCAAATGCAGCTGGTGAGTACAGAGTCACTGGCTAGGCTATTTAAGTTATTTAAGGACAAAGTTGAGTGTATCTTATTAAATGCCTGTTATAGCGAGGTGCAAGCTGAGGCACTTTACCAACACATTAACTGCGTAGTTGGGATGAATCGGGCAATTGGCGATCGCGCCGCGATTAAATTTGCGGTAGGCTTTTATGATGCACTAGGCGCTGATAGGTCGTATGAGGATGCCTACGAGTTTGGCTGTAGCGCTATAGATTTAGAAAGTATTCCAGAGTCTTCCACCCCAGTGTTGAAAAGTCGGAACAATCCCCAAGGGGCTATTTCTGCTGGCGAAACTATTCTAGATACCCAGAGAAAACCAGCAGTCTCCTTAGAAAATCCAGAAGGGCAGGTATCTCTAAACTCTGCTTTCTATGTCGAGCGATCGCCTATTGAGGTAGACTGTTATGAAGCGATTCTTCAACCAGGGGCCTTAATTCGCATCAAAGCTCCCCGGCAGATGGGCAAAACTTCCCTCATGTCGCGGGTTCTCCATCATGCTAGTCAACATAGCTATCAGACTGCACCCGTGAATTTCCAGTCAGCCGATGCAGAATTTCTCGGCAATTTAGATCAGTTTTTGCAGTGGTTCTGCGCCAGCATTACTTACGAACTGAATCTACCCGATAAGTTAGACGAGTATTGGAAGGGTGTTTTAGGTAGCAAGAATAAATGTACAAATTATTTTCAACGGTATTTATTACCCGCGATTAATAAGCCCATAGCTTTGGGTTTGGATGAAGTCGATGAAGTCTTCAAGCATCCGATAATTGCTGCTGATTTTTTTGGATTACTACGAGCTTGGCATGAGCGGTCAAAGAATGAAACAATTTGGAAAAATCTCCGGCTAGTGATTGTGCATTCTAAGGAAGTTTATATTCCACTCAATATAAATCAGTCGCCTTTTAATGTGGGTTTACCGATTGAGTTGCCAGACTTAAATCAAATACAAGTAAAAAACTTGCTACAGCGTCACAGCCTTAATTGGTCTAACTCACAAATTGAAGAATTAATCACACTAGTGGGTGGTCATCCTTATTTAGTGCGGGTAGCGCTTTATGAAATTGCCCGTGGGAGGATGACACTGGAAAATCTGCAAAAAATCGCTGCAACTGAGGAAGGGCCTTACAGTGACCATTTACGCCGCCATTGGCTGAATTTGCAAGAGGATGCAGAATTGCTAGCTGCGGTTAAACAAGTGATGATAGCAAATCGCCCCGTGGATGTCGGCACAACTGAAGCGTTTAAACTCCGCAGTATGGGATTAGTTAAGTTTCAAGGCAATGAAGTGATACCTCTGTGTGAATTGTATCGTCAATATTTTGGGCATCGCTTGGGGTTGAAAAATTAAAAAAGTACATTAGGAGTGCAATAGAACTTTCATTTCCAATTAGCATTTAATACCAATTTGAAAAAAGAATGCGACACATAGACAAAACCCTCCGCTTATCCAGATATCACCCCCCTTAATCCCCCCTTGTTAAGGGGGGAGATCAGAAATGCGGTTCCCTCCCCTTTCTAAGGGGAGGGTTAGGGTGGGGTAATCTATCGCAAACATTTTTTGAATCGCTATAACTAAAAGGATTAACAATGGTTCAGATTATTCAAGGAAAAGATATCACCCTAGCCCAACTTATTGATGAATTTGGGCTACAACGTGCAGACAATGCCCAGTTTTTCTCAGAGTGGCAGCATGATTTACCTGAGTTGAGTGACTTAGAAAAGCAATCTCTCAACGAAGTAAAAGCAGAATATTTGCATTTGTCCCGCTACCAAATTTTAGAACCTGTAGTCAAAATGGTGGTGCTATCTCCACTATTGCGTCTGGCAGGTTTTTATCAACCGCCTTTTTACATTGCGTTGGAACAACAGGTAGAAATTTGTTCTGAAGACGAAGGCACAATTGTTAGAGGAAGTATTGATATCTTAGTTTTTAAACCACCATTCTGGGTTCTGGTTGTAGAAGCAAAACGAGCAGATTACTCCTTAGTGCCAGCAATTCCACAAGCATTGGCTTATATGTTAGCGGATGTAAGTTCCGAAAAACCTGTTTTTGGGTTTATCTCCAATGGTAATGAATTTAGATTTCTCAAACTGATAAAAGCTGAAACCTCACAATACGCCCTATCTGATTTGTTTGCTTTAGATAGTCGGGATGACATATATACTGTCGTCAAAGTCTTAAAACGGCTAGCTGGTTTAATTCGTAATACTTCGGCTACGCTCAGTACAAGTTCGTAATTATTGCGTACACTAATACTTTCGATGCCCTATGCGATCGCTAACATACCCTATCAAACTAGTATTACGTGAGTTCGATAAATTATATACTATCTCTCTGACTAGCCATAACAAAAAGACCTCTAAGAAGGTTTTACTACGCAAAACCGTCCCTCTCCGATTCGGAGAGGGACAGACTTGAACTTTAGTTCAAGGCAGGGAGAGGTTTGTCTAACTCGCGCTGAATTATTAATTGTTTATGACTCAGTACCAATATCAAGTCGGTGGTAGTCTTCCTCAAAATGCACCAACTTATGTTAGACGGCAAGCTGACGATGACCTCTATGAAGGCTTGAAGGCTGGGGATTTTTGTTATGTTCTCAATTCCCGGCAGATGGGGAAATCTAGCTTGCGGGTGCAGGTAATGCAGCAGTTGCAAACTGAGGGATTTGCTTGTGCTGCTGTTGATATTACAGCTATTGGGACGGCAGATATTACCCCAGAACAGTGGTATGCCGGGGTGATTGATACTCTGGTAGGAAGTTTTAATATTTATCCAACTTTTGATTTAGATATTTGGTGGACTGATAACGATTTGCTTTCACCAGTGCAACGCTTGAGCAAGTTTATTGAAACAATTTTACTTAAAACAATTACTGAAAAGATTATTATTTTTATTGATGAAATTGACAGCGTTCTGAGTCTTTCATTCAACTTGGATGACTTTTTTGCAGTTATCCGCGATTGCTACAACCGACGAGCAGACCATCCTGAATATAATCGCCTCACCTTTGCTTTGATTGGCGTATCTACGCCTTCAGATTTGATTCAAGATAAACGCCGCACACCTTTTAATATTGGGCAGGCAATTGATTTAACTGGCTTTCAACTCCCAGAGGCGCAACCTCTGGCACAGGGATTGGCACAAGTGGGTAATGCCCAAGAGTTGATGCAAGCGGTGTTGGATTGGACGGGAGGACAGCCGTTTTTGACGCAAAAAGTTTGTAAGTTGTTAATTGAGGAATGCCCTGTAGAGACGCGATTTATGAGCCAGCGCGTTGCGGGGGTCTCCCCCGTTGTAGCGACTGGCGTCGCGTCTTATGGAGACGATGAGAAATCCCAAATTGAGGGGTTGGTGGCAGGGGTAGTAAGAAGGCGGATTATTGAAAATTGGGAGACGCAGGATGAGCCGGAGCATTTGAAGACGATTCGAGACAGAATTTTGCGGAGTGGGGAACAGCGGACTGGGCGATTGTTGGGGTTGTATCAGCAGATTTTGCAGCAGGGAGAGATAGTAGCTGATGATAGTCCTGAACAAACGGAACTGCGCCTGAAGGGATTAGCGGTGAAGCGGGAGGGGAAGCTGCGAATTTATAACCAGATTTATACAGAGGTGTTTAAGCAGGAATGGTGCGACAAGATTTTAGCAAAGTTGCGCCCCTACTCCGATACATTGAACACTTGGGTTGAGTCGGAACGCCAAGATGAGTCGCGCTTGTTGCGGGGACAGACTTTGCACGATGCTCAAAAATGGGCAGTAGGTAAAAGTTTGAGTGATTTGGATTATCGGTTTTTAGCTGCTAGCCAAGAGTTGGAAAAGCGCGATGTGCAGAAAAGGTTGCAAGCAGAGGAACAGGCAAAGCAAGTATTAGCAGAGGCGAACCACAAAGCTAATCAACGAATTCGTATTGGTTCTTTGGTGTTAGGACTGACTGTGCTGGGGGCAGTTGCATCATTAATATTTGCTCAATATCAATTGGGACAAGCACGAACAGCAAGGGCAGAAACAAATAACGCCCAAAGAGAGTTAAAAAACGCGAAGAGAGAAACCGCAGCAACTAATACCAATTCTATGTGAGGCTGCATAGAACTGTAGAATAGAGAGTGAGAAAGACTCAAAACCAGAAGCAAACAATGGCACGCCCTTTCAATC
>NZ_JBALDI010000052.1:0-12100 GCF_036917395.1 Nostoc sp. | reverse complement strand
GCCTCGTTCGATAGTTGCTTTAGGTCAGGCAGTTTTTCCATTCTTTCAGCTAACCTCTATCTTGGCCTCCTGTCAAGGGGGTTGAGCAATTACCGCTTTTTTATAGCTCCTGTCCTGCAATGGAACATCAGCAAAAATACAACCTTAACGGTTGACTTCTCTTATACCTACAACGATCCAGTGGTTGATTTTGGTGTAGTAGCCCTCAGTGATGCTTCTCTGGTACTGCCGATTAATCGAGCCTTGTTCTATCCATCCCTAGACAGGTTTACTGAGGAACAATTTCAGGCGAGTTACTGACTTGAGCATAAGTTCAGTGATAACTGGCAGCTTCGCAATGGCTTTTCTTTCTATAATACAAATCAGTCCGGCGGCTCTACATACACAGAGGTTGACTTCCGTGATGATCGCTTTATTGACAAACTCTATACTGATGGTGTTTTTCTGCTCCAAGATTATGAAATGCAGACTGATCTGATTGGGAAATTTGTCACAGGTTCCATTAAACATCAGTTATTAATTGGGTTTGATCTCAGTCGTGCGACCAGCTATTTTACGGCTGGTTATGCTCCATTACCGACAATCGATATCTTCAACCCAAATTACAATGTTACTCGACCAAATGTCCAAATCGATAACTATGGCACAACTTTCACAGACAGCCTGGGCATCTATATTCAGGATCAGATTGACATTACCAATAATTTGCACCTGCTAGTCGGTGGGCGATTTGACTTCACCGAACAGTACGATAGTCTTGATACCTTTTTTCAGGGGGATCAAGCGTTCAGCCCTCGTGTTGGCATTGTCTATCAGCCTATTAAACCAATTTCTCTCTATGCCAGCTACAGTCAATCGTTTACGCCAGTGATTGGGCGATCGCGCACCAATTCACCCTTTGAGCCTGAGCGAGGCAACCAATACGAAGTCGGCATCAAAGCAGACATCACTAATAAGCTGTCTGCCACGTTAGCTGCTTTTCAGATTACTAAGACCAATGTGCAAACTAGCGACCCTGTTGATCCGATCAATTTCTCGATCCAAATCGGTGAGCAGCGCAGTCGAGGGGTTGAGTTCACCATTGGGGGCAAAATCCTACCGGGATGGAATATCATTGCAGGCTATGCTTATACCGATGCGCGAGTCACCGAAGACAATGATATTGCAGTGGATGAACTTTTGCAGAACGTTCCCAAAAATGCAGCGAACCTGTGGACAACATACGAAATTCAAAGCGGTGACTACAAAGGATTAGGCTTTGGATTTGGACTAGTCTTTGTGGGCGAACAGCAAGGCGAGTTTCCTAACAGCAACTACCAAATTCCTAGTTACGTCCGTACTGATGCTGCCTTGTTTTACCGCCGAGACAACTGGAGAGTTGGTATCAACGTGAATAATCTTTTTGACGTGGAATACTATGAGACTGCTACAAGACGAACCCTCGTCTATCCAGGCGCACCTTTTAATGTGCAAGCAACGATTTCCTACAAGTTCTGAATCAGGTGCTTCGTTCAAAATGCAGGAAAGTGATTGATAATCTCATAAAGATGGGAGTTTTAACTCGCTTGCTTTGTTGGTCATCGGCTGAACAACTTGCCCTAGCACTCGTTTTGTGGACAACGCTTTAAATAGGAACTGCATTTTTTCTGTTAAGGCACTTACAAGTAATAAAATGCTATGAGCCTAGCTTTCGCCCGGAGGGCTAAAGCGCCAAAATCTCGTCGTTTTGGCAACAATATCCTTGAAACGGTGCTTGCTTTTATTTTTTGGATCTCTCTTAATCTGTTGAGAGTTAATATTTGAAGTCTATAAACCCAAACAAAAGATGTTTATGAAAATACTTTTGCCTCGCTTTACTTAATCTATTGTTATTGAGCGTTTTGACATTCACACTTGCTTCCGCTTGTGCAATAATATTGACCACAGTGTTACTTATCAAAAAGTTTTAATAAAAAACATATGTCTTCAACTCCTCTAACCTTAAACCTAATTGAAGGTTCTGTCTCCTTCAGTTTTTCACCCCAAGCAGCACGAGAATTAAAGACAGCGACTGATCAACTGATGGAGCGCCTGAAAGCTGTGGCCGCTAAACCTACTCCTGGCGGCGGTAAAGTCACTCCCCAGCCTCCCTTGGAATATCGTTATACGGGTGAAGTATTTTTAGAAATTTTCTGCAATCCTAATATCTGGCCGACGCCCTTCGCAGCCAAAGTTTTACTGACTGTCCGCAACATCAACATCCGCTTGACTACAGAAGCTGAACTTACCCGCATCATTGAAGACATTAATCAGTATTTAGAGCAAGTAGGATAATACTTCCGATGATTTTTTCTGCTTTTCGAGATTTTTAAGAAAGAATACTATACAAACTTTGGATTTTGCAAAAGTTGAGCCAGCTGCTTGCAAAGGCTTTATGCTGCGCTGTCGGTTGGCCCAACTTAGCAAACTTTTCAGCACGAATTTTGGGTTTAAATAGCAAACTATTGCTCACTTGAGGGAAGCGATGTAATGAATTGCGAGTCAAAAGTGAAGTTCCTCCACTTTTATCAGATCAATGTAGGAACTTCACAGAATCTATACACTTGACTCAAGCTGTAGCACCAGATATACAGAACGAATGGTTCTGATATTTACTTCAAATTGAAAAATTGTATAAATTCAGACTCAAATGCTTCTGTGTTAATGAAAAATGCAAGATTCTATATGAGGCAATGCTCATCAAAAACCAGAGATTATTCCCCAGATTAGGCGTCGAATCGTTGATGGTGACATCCACACATCAAAAATAAAGTCCCAATTCCAAATCCGAAATCAAACATTGATTAGTCGTTGTCCCACTGTTCACGACCAATTAGGTCGCCAATGCGATCGCGTAACAAAAAGTCACATTTCTCTAATTCACATTCAACACAAACCCACTCTCTCGCTGGAATGTATTGGCAGAGGGTATATATTGGCTGTTGTCTGCTAACCATTCCCTTTTGCACCAGTCGGCGTGCTTCGTCTTGAATCACATCTAGAGAGTAGTAATTGATAAAAGGCACCGTATTCACACTCATGGTTTTTACTCACAAATTAACACTTACGATAGTGTTCCCGTTAATAATTAGGAACAAACATTACAGAAATTAGACTTGTGGCTAAGATTTTGTAGTTTGCTATACGGAACTGTTTTTATTTTGACGCTACATATCCGGAAAATATTTCAAGAAATGTTAAGAAAGTCAACAAATCCTGACATTCATTGAAAATCCGCTTTACAAAAAAAATTCCTTGTAGTTAACTTAACCTGCTAGGGTGGCTGGATAATTTTTATTCAACAAGTCTAAAAGTCTTGCCATCACTGTATTTAGGCAAGATTTGGCGTGTGGGAAGAATTCATATCGCGACGCCGATAGCGTAGCGTCAGCGACGCAGGAGCGTCATAGCTCGCCGCAGGCATCGCTTACATATCAAATAATCACCTTAAAGCCGGATTTAGAACTGCTGGTATTTATCTAAGGGTAAACAACACAAGAATATTTGTCAGATAATAAGGTATAAACTGTTGCAAAACATAACGGTTAAAGTAGATTACGAAGGCTTTTATCCCGGCATTTGTTAACAATTTATTAAGTAAATCCGTAATGTATTGGTTATTTTCAGCACTAACGTTCTACAGTTTTCTTTTGACAAACATCTGTAAAAGGGTGGAGTAATACTAATTCGTAATTAAGACACACTTAACAATTCAAAATTCAAAATTTAAAATTGTTCCTCCAGCCTCTGGTAAAGAAGAGAGTTTCAGACTCTTATTTAAACCCTGACTGAAACTGAACGCGAGCTAGGTGTAGACGTTGGCGTTAGCCTCTCTCAAAAGGAGAAGCGGTCTTAAACCCTTTGATTTATGAGAAACAGAAAGCGTATACATGCAACTACTGATCGCTGAAGTAGATTATGGTTATATTAAAACAGACGCGACCTAGTCACGTCTGTAAACTGTTTGGCGGATTTGCTGAGATTAATTGTTCTGAAGTTACATTGTTATTTAAGTTACTTATTCACTAGATGATTCATCATCTTGATCAGTGCTGTCTTTTACTGATACGAGATTTTCTGGCGGACGCTCATGGTTAAGTTGGTTTAGTAGTGCCAGTACTTTATTACCACGTTCTATGGAGCGATCTTCGAGAAATATGACCTCTGGTGTCCGACGTAGCCGTACCCGCGCCCCAAGTTCGCTGCGGACGTAACCCGTCGCCGACTTTAAGCCTGCCATTGTTTCGACCTTAGCTTCATCTGTACCATAGATACTGACGTAGATTTTGGCGTGTTGGAGATCGCCGGAAACATCAACATCAGTAACACTTACCATTCCTGTACCCACACGGTCATCTTTAATGCCGTTGAGCAGCATTTGGCTAACTTCCCGTTTGATCAGTTCAGCAACGCGGGAAACCCGGCGATTTGTAGCCATAAAAATTTAGCCTCCTCACAGAGGTTGTACAACAAAAATAGATTGCAAGTTGGGTAGACAGTACTTAGCGTGAGCAACGCCAAGAGCTAACCGTCTATGGGGCACAACCCCGATATAGCGCTAGTCTAGATTGTACTCAAGCCTAGCATTGCCCGTAGGGTGAAAGTAAGGAAGACTAGGCTGCCCACAAATAAACCCAAGATAGCGATCAAGGTGACTGGGCGCTTCAACAGTGGCACTAATGGCGCAAAGGTGTTCAGAAACAATCCTAAGACGATAGTAATTAAGTACCGGGGGTAGCGAAAGACGTTATCCCAAAATCCGTCAAACATCTGAATGTAAACTGCCTTGTTATATACTTACGTTTGTTTTGATATGCTTTATTTACTCAATTGTAATCTATTAGGCTGGAAAATTAGCCAGTTAATCTAAAATATGGCTCGTCGGTTATATTGGCTTTATTTAGTCACAATTATTTTCAGTTAAATCGTAGGTAAATGGTAATTCAAATCCCCAAAGAAACTAGCCCACGTCCATTTTTGAAGTGGGCAGGGGGTAAAAGTAGGTTGATACAGCAATATATTCCTTATTTTCCCAAAAATTATAAAAATTACTATGAGCCATTCTTAGGTGGTGGTGCTGTTTTTTTCTATCTCCAACCAAGTGCAGCGATTTTAACTGATATTAATGCCGACTTAATTAACACTTATTGTTGTGTAAGAGATGATGTTGAAGAATTAATTTCTCTATTGAAAGAGCATAAAATTCGACATAATAAAGATTATTATTATAGCGTCCGAAACAACTCTAGTGGTACTTGTGTAGAAAAAGCTGCTCGGATAATTTATCTTAATAAGACTTGTTTTAATGGTCTTTATCGAGTCAACTCACAGGGTAAATTCAATGTGCCTTTAGGCAGATATGAAAATCCCAATATTTGTCATGAAAATTTACTGCGACTAGCCTCAATAGCACTTTCTCATGCTGAAATCCAACAAGCAGATTTTACAGAGGTCCTAAATCATGCTACTAGCAGTGATGACTTTGTATTTTTTGACCCGCCCTATCATCCTATCAGTGAGACTAGCTATTTTACTGCTTATAATCAAAATTGTTTTAGTAAAAAAGACCAAGAACTTTTAAGAGATACTTGTGCAGAGTTGGCAAGTCGTGGTGTCAAAGTTATGGTATGTAATTCTGATAGCGATTTTATTAGTAAAATTTATACTGATATCAATTTTGAAACCTACAAAATCAAAGCAGCCCGATCAATTAACTCAAACATAAAAAATAGAGGCATGATTTACGAACTATTAATTACATCTTTTAAAGATTTTTATTTGCCCAAGCAATGAATCTGTCTAAGCTATAAACTGCTAATAAATTATGATTATCATTAACTCGTGCTTTTAGCCATTTGCTTGCGCTTTCTCGCATACCTTCACCGCCTAAAATCACGATAGTTGGTGCAGGGTAATAATTCTGGATATTCATGTTCAAGTAAGGAAATTTTTCATCAACAGAACCGGGGCTTTCTTGCCATTTGCACTCGAAGATTAAACCAGACGGCATTGCAGGTGAGCCAACAACATAAAAATCAACCTTCAGAACGGTATGATAAATTCCAGTTCCAATATAAACTTCTTTTCCATAACGTTTTGGTAATAAAGCAGCATTCAATATAAATTCTTTTGGCACATAGTTTCCTACTTGGAAATAATTATGCCCATTTAAGATTGCTTCTACATTTCCTTCTAAAATATTCCCAGACTTATTTGCCCGTCCGCCTTGAGTCAGAGCCATCATCAATCCCTCTGCCAAAAGTCCTGTTTATTATAGGATTTCACAGAAGTAGTAACAAATAATCAGTTGCTTAATATGAATTTTTGATTTTGACTAAACAAGGTTGGATTAATAGGCAAAAAATCCGAAAAATTTAGTATTTTTGTACTAGTTAAAGACAAATGTATTAATAATTGGGATCAAGAATGAGTTGCTAATTCAGGAAGTATGAAAGAAATGAAATTTTCCTTTTCTCTTTGCCTCTTAACCTTTTTCCTAACCTCTCTAATAACTAGAATTTAGCTTGGATAAATTTTAGTGATTTCGCCTTAGCTTTAGCCTGTCTGGGCTTCAGTATGACCGTTGCGGATAGTCCATGCTAGTTCTAAGAGTTGAGTCCAGCGCTTTTGTAGCTGTTTGGGAGTGCATTTGATGGCTTTGGCGATCGCTTGGTCGTTTTGTCGTGCAGTTTTTAACTCTAATATTTGCTGTTGCTGTTCTGTGAGTTGATTTAAAAAGACTTCCCACTGCTGGGAAGATAAACCCAACTTTTGTTCTAAACCTGCACCTAACCATTGATGTACCAATTGCCAATGGTGTTGTTTGGCAAACTTTTCTACGTGGTATTTAAAGCGTTGTTGGAGATAATCGCGCTGACGGCTGGTTAAACCGAGAATTTGGTCAATTTCTGGGGCTGAGAGGTCTTGGAGTTTCAGGCTGAGGTAGTTCATACAGTCAGATTGGCCTTGAGACTCCAGGTATTTCATCAATTCAGTGATGACGCGATCGCGTTCTGACTCTTCTGATGGATCAAAATTAGTTTGGGCAATCATTTGCGATCGCAACTGTTGCACCGCCGAGTTACGCTGGTAAGATTCTGCTTCTTCACCCTTGGCAGACTCTACCGCCATTTCAATATCCACGGTAGTTTCTTGCGGCTGACGACGAGCAAAACCTTGGGCCCGCAAGATAATCAATTGCTGATTTGCACCACCAGGTAAATTGATCCGGCGTTTGGCATACTGTTCTGTAAATGCCATATATTCAGCTAATTGCAGCTGAGTACGCGGCGTATGATCATTAGGTAGTTCGTTTTCTCTGCGGAAAGCTTTGATAGCTTCGATATAAAATGCTTGTAAAAAATCTTCAATTAGGCTGTAACGAGCCTCAAAGCCCAACTCAGAGCCGGATATAGTTACATGGCGGTAAACCATAGCACCCAAATTGCTATGTAATTCCACCCGCCCTTGTTTGGAACCTAGTTGGTAATAACGTAAGCACTTTTGCATCCGATGCCTTCCCAACGTAATCTGCCAGGATTTGATTTGCCCAGATGTTTGGATACGGGAGCTTTTGTCACAAATGCGTTCTACTTCTATAGCTATGCGGTTTGCTAAAGCTTCTACGCATCTGGGTGCTGCTTTCACTTGTGCTTGCATTTCCTGACACAGCAATTCAATCAAGTTACCACTGCTGCTGTCTGAAAATTCTTCGGTCGAAAGGTGATTATCAAAAATAGGTGTAGAGTTTGGTAGATTAACGACGTTAGCTTTCATGACTTTTCCAGGGAGTAGTATTGCACCGTAATTACAACGCAGACACAGCAATCAAGGCTAGCCTTGGCTTATGAATCTTTGGGCATTCATCCATTAAGACTTGCCGCATGTAATGCTCACATCTAAAGCTCATATATAAAACTATAGGAAATACGAGAGAGTTACGGTTATGGCAATGTGTCGGTTTTTTCACAAGCCGCCACATTCACGCGGGGACATGAGTACCCGTCATTTTCTCAAAGTTGTCAAATCCCTTGCTGTACCGACTGTTACCACCATCCTGTTATTGCATTTGTGCCCATCGGAGACATCGCCTTTAAATATGACAATTTCAAAACTGGAGTCGCTTTTATCACAATTTCCGAAACGGAGAGGTGCGCCTGTGAAGTTTAATTCTTATACCCATGCTGCTGCTGCTTCCCAACCTAAACCCCTCCGTATAATTACTGGTTTCTCTGCCGTCAGATCCAAGATGGTAGACCCTTCATATGTAGGTTCTTCGCCAGTATCTACAATTATGTCTACCAAGTTGTCCAAACGGTCAAATAACTCTACCCGCGACTGAACAGTTTCTGGATCTATCCGAATCATCCCATTATCTGCTTCATCTGCTGGCAGATGTGCTGAAGTTGAAATAATCGGATTGCCCAACGCTGCCAGCAACTCCAAACACACAGTATGGTTTGGTACTCTAATTCCAGTAGTTTTCCGCTTGGGGCTTTGCACCAATCGCGGTACTAATTTAGTTGCTGGGAGCAAAAACGTGTATGGCCCTGGAATCAGGCGTTTCATAATCCGATAGGCTGTGTCACTTACGAAGGCATAAGTTGCCACATTTGAAAGCGAGGGAGATAAAAATGTCAGTGGTTTATCATTTGCTAGCTGTTTAATTTGCCGCACTCGTTCTACCGCCGACTTGGCATTCAAATCACAACCGATCGCATAGACTGTATCAGTAGGGTAAAGCATGACTGCGCCACTAGAAAGCGCCGACTTTATTTCCTCTATTCGGCGAATTTGAGGATTATCCGGATGAACTGGGAAAATTTTTGCCATAAAGGGATTGGGAATTGGGGATAGGGGAGAATAACTAATGACTAATGACTAATTTATTATGAATAAAATTGCTTATCTTCAATGTCCGACAGGGATTTCTGGTGATATGTGCCTGGGTGCTTTGGTAAGTTTGGGTGTTCCTGTGGAGTATTTAATTGAAAAACTCAATGGGTTAGGTATTGAACAGGAATATCAGTTAAGGGCGGAATTTGTCCAACGGAATGGTCAGCAGGCGACTAAAGTTTATGTGGATTTAGTAGACGATCACCACCACGACCACGAACACAGTCACCATCACACACGCCACTTGCCAGAAATAGAGGAGATGATTATCAAAGCGGGGTTGCCACCACGGGCAGAAGCTTGGAGTTTGGCAGTATTCCAACAGCTAGCAGTAGCTGAAGGGGCGGTGCATGGCATTTCGCCTGAAAAAGTTCATTTTCATGAAGTGGGTGCTGTAGATGCGATCGTAGATATTGTGGGTACTTGCCTGGGGTTGGATTGGTTGGGGATTGAGAGCAATGACGAAGGATTGCCCCTGCTTTACTGCTCGGCGTTCCCGACTGGTGGCGGCACTGTTCGGGCTGCACATGGTCAGATGGCAGTACCAGTACCAGCAGTATTAAAGTTGTGGGAAATGCGGGGTTGCCCAGTTTATAGCAATGGAATTGACAGAGAACTGGTGACACCTACAGGGGCTGCGATCGCTACTACTTTGGCAAAAGACTTTGGTTCACCACCCGCGATCGCTATCAAGCAGGTAGGACTGGGAGCAGGAACCATAAATTTACCCATTCCCAATATTCTACGCCTCTGGCTGGGTGAAAGCGTAAGTTTACAGTCTAATTTTAGCGATTCTGAAGATACTAGCTCAAATTTAGAAAATTTCAGCGAATCTGAAGATACTAGCTCAAATTTAGAAACGATATCAGTACTAGAAACCCAAATTGATGATTTAAATCCGCAAGCGATCAGCTATGTGTTTGAGGCGTTGTTTGCGGCTGGTGCGGTGGATGTTTTTACCCAAGTGATCGGCATGAAAAAGTCCCGTCCGGGGATTTTGCTGACTGTGATTTGTCATCCAGAAAATTTACTCAGTTGTGAAGCGGTTATATTCCGCGAAACCACTACTTTGGGCATTCGGCGAACAACTCAGCAACGCGCCATTTTACAACGGGAAATTCAACAAGTGGAAATTGAATATGGCAAAGTGCGTGTCAAAATAGCATGGAAGGGAGAATTACCAGAAAAAGTTATTGTTAATGTGCAGCCAGAATATGAAGATTGTGCAGACTTAGCTCGAAAACATAATATTCCCTGGCGTGAAATTCAACGACTGGCGCTACAGCATTGGTATTTAGTCAATGACTGAATCTCCTCGTTCTCAGTCTCCGACTGGGAACGAGGGAATTGACTAGCTTAGAGCTTTCACTAAGTACTGTGTCAATGTAAATGCATCTACACCCAATTCGGTACGCTCTTGGGTGGCTATTATACCCGCTTGTGAATGCCACCATGCAGCAGTTGCCACAATATCTTCTACAGGAATCTGTTTAGTTGCTGCTTGCGCCAACAATCCACCCAGTAGCCCAGTTAACACATCGCCGCTACCGCCACGCGCCAAGGCAGGTGTGCTTTCAGGAACAATCCAAACGGCATCTTCAGGGTTTGCGATCGCAGTTCTCGCCCCTTTCAACAACACTACCGCCCCACTTTGCGCCGCTGCTTCCCGTACTGCTTTCACCCTGTCATGTTTGGCATTGGCAACATCAGGAAACAATCGTTCAAATTCGCCAGTGTGGGGTGTGAGTACGGTTATGGCAAGACGTTTTTTTAATGTGGCGATCGCTCCCATTTGTGCCAGGATATTTAAACCATCGGCATCGAGAAGCAAAGGGCGTTCGCTGTTGATCACTTCTTGGACAATCGGAGTAGCATCTCGTGTTAAACCGGGGCCACAGGCGATCGCATTAAAGGAAGTTAGATCAGTTTTTTCTGGTAATTGCAATTGAGCGATGGCTCCGGTTTCCGTCTCTGGACAACCGACAATTAACGCTTCTGGCAAGTGTGACACCAAAAGAGATTTTAGCGATTCGGGTACGGCAATCGAAAGCATCCCCACACCACTAGCCCTAGCACCCAAACCAGTTAAAATTGCTCCACCTGCATAGCGCCGCGAACCGCAAATCAGCAGTAAATGTCCTTCCTTATATTTGTGGGTGACTGCTGGACGAGGTAAAGGTAAAGTAGCAAGTGCCGTTGCTGATGTAATACGTTTAATCCTGGGTGCATCTTTGAGAACAGCTTCTACATCAGCTAAAGGAATATCAAAATCGATTAACTCAGCTTTGCCGAGATATTCCAGCGCCTGATCTTGGAAGAAAGCTAGTTTCCATAAACCCAAGCAAAAAGTGTGAGTGGCGCGAATCGCAGTTCCTAATACAACGCCAGTGTCGGTGTGTAAACCTGAAGGTAAATCGATGCTATAAATCGGCACAGACAATTCATTTAACTGATTAATTGCCGAGGCAATGGGATCAGTGAGGTTTTTTTCTAAACCATACCCAAACAACCCATCAATCAACAAATCAGAATCTGGCAGTTGCTCAATTGTTTGATAAATTGGAATGCTCAAACTCTGAGCATACTGCAAGTGCTGCGAAGTTAATTCCTTAAGCTTAGAGAAAGGAGAATAAATCCAAATCTCATATCCGCGAAAGTGTAATTCACGGGCTACTACTAAAGCATCCCCGCCATTATGACCGGGGCCGACAAGAATTCCGACACGAGAAGGAACATCTCCCTTTTTAAGGGGATTTGGGAAGATATCTTGAATGCGACGGGCAGTTAATCCGGCGACCTTTTCCATCAAAGCGACTACAGGCATTCCTGCTGCAAAGATCCGCTCTTCAATATCGCGCATCTGACCAGCAGTCACTACCACTTGCGAAATTTTTTCTTGCTTGTTCTGCATCAGTCCTGAGTGCTGAGTTATGAGTTTCACTAAACAAGAGGTTCACTACTTTACTCATCAGCTTACCTTGGATGTGCTTACCACCTAGCAACTTTTCACTTTGCTGACTGACGTTAGCTTTGAGTAAATCGCGGTAGTCAATCAATTTATTAATACAGTTTTGCGTAAAAGCCTAGCGTTCTTACAGCAATTTTCAGGTAATTAAACCACAAACTCGGGTAAAATGGGAGTAAAGTAATTGTTAGATTCGATGCCAGTATCTTACTCAGGTGATTT
>NZ_JBALDI010000051.1:0-45298 GCF_036917395.1 Nostoc sp. | reverse complement strand
TTTTATTTCGACTTGTAATCTTAAACCCATCACGCTTAAACCAAATTTACCCTTGGTGATAATTTAGCGCAGCTTCATACAGAAATGGTATTACACCCTTCCCGGACTGCTCTATGAGCGTCAGGCGGAGCAGGGGTCAGACTATTCGGTGCTGTTTCCGAACAATGTCCTGGCACCGGCTGGAGCCAGTCCAGAGAACCGTCAGGCACTGCAACGTGCAGTCAATCACTATCATGCTGATATTTACCGGAAATATAGCGATCGCCTGACACCGGTAGCTGGCATCCCATTAACTACTCCCCAAGAAGGCATTGAGGAGCTAGAGTTTGCTGTGAAAACACTGGGATTAAAAGTTATTAATATCACTGGGGGTGTAAAACGGCCAATTAAAGCGATCGCTGATAAGTATCCAGCCGATAAATTCCCCGAAATCGCCAAGTATGCGTCTTATATCGACTTTTACGGACTGGATAGTGAATACGACTACGATCCCTTCTGGACCAAAGTCATAGAACTAGGCGTACCCGTCACCACCCATTACGGCAGTCAGGGTTGGACTGGACGCTCCTCCACTAGTAACTACATGAACAACCATATCGGCCACTTCGCCGATGGTTCGGAAGCCTTTGCTAAGGCGCTGTTCTTCGGCGGTGTTACCAAGCGTTTTCCGCAGTTGCGAGTGGCTATGCTCGAAGGTGGCGCAGCTTGGGGTGCCAACGTCTACATACATCTGGTGGATCGCTTCTCCAAGCGCAATCTGAAGGCGCTACAAAACTACAATCCAGCGCTGACGAATGCCGATGAGCTGTTTGAGATATTTGAGCGCTACGGTGCGGAAATCACTCAAGGGCATTCCCTCGACAAGGAGGAATTAACCAAGAGTGTCTTGGGATCTTCATTCAGCCGTTTTAGTCGGGCGCCGATTGGTAGCGAGTTGGAGGATTTTGCAGCAGCAGGCATTGAAACAACCGAGGACATCCGCGATCGCTGGGTGAACAGTTTCTTCTTTGGTTCCGAGTCCGACAATCGCACGATCACTGCGGCATTCAATGACAAAGCTAATCCCTTGGGAGTCAAAATTAACGCGATCTATTCCTCCGATGTTGGTCACTGGGATGTGCCAGACCTCACCGCCCCCTTGGCTGAAAGCTGGGATTTGGTTCAAGAAGGGGTTATTTCCGAAGCCGACTTCAAGTCTTATGTATTCGCTAATCCCTACAAGTTTTACACCCAAGCCAACCCCGAATTCTTCAAGGGTACGGCGATCGAATCCAAAGTAGGTAACACCGAATTTAAACAAGTGGACAAGAGCCTGGTAGTGGTCTAAAAGGCAAAATGAGGGAGAAACATGAAGAATATTCTCCCTCATCACCTTCTTCGATAACAGGACTTACGCAAAATCATGAAAAAACGAACCGCAAAGGACGCATTCGCGCAGCGTCTCGTAGAGAAGGACACAAAGGAATAAGGTTTCAGAGAGTTATTGCGTAAGTCCTAGATAACAAAGATATACACTTTCAGCCTGGGAGATCGACATGACGATAACGACTGACCCTGATGTTGGGGCCCGCGAGGCGCTACGCCTAATCGGCCCCGATCCCGATAACTGGATACCCGACCGCCCAGACGTCGCTCACAACGTCACGGTGGTGGGTGGCAGCGGCAGCGGCAGCACCTTTGCATTTGCGCTGCGGCGTGCCGGCATTGGCCGCGTGACAGTGATCGACGCAGCCGATGACGAGGCTCATGCTGGCGTGTGGCTCAACCGAGCGCGGATGAATAAACTACGCACGCCGAAGAACCTGCCTGGCCACGAACTTGGGATTCCAGCGCTATCGTTCCAAGCTTGGTACGAGGCGCGGCACGGTATTGAGGCATACGCAGCGATCGACCGCATCCCCCGCTTGCTATGGGCTGAGTACCTCAGCTGGTATCGGCAGTTTTTGGGCATCCCGGTTCGGTACCGGACACGGCTGGTGCGGATCGAGCCAGCAGAAGGTTTCTTTGGCCTGCACCTTGAGGTAAATGGTGTCGCGCAGGTGGAAACCACGCGCAAGATCATCTTTGCCAACGGTGTGGCTGGCACTGGTGGCCCCTACGTGCCATCGGTGCTAGCTGGCCTGCCACGCACGCTGTATGCACACACCGCCCATGCCATCGACTTTACCGCGCTGCGCGGCAAGACTGTAGCGGTGCTGGGCGCTGCGGCCTCGGCCTTCGACGCCGCAGGAGTAGCGCTCGAATCGGGAGCAAAGGCGGTGCATCTGTTCGCGCGGCGACCAGCGATCGCATCACTGCCTATAATTCGCGTGCGCGGGTATCCTGGCGCTTACTACAACTATCCAGAACTGCCCGATGCGGCTCGCTGGTTCCAGGCTTGGCGCTTTCGCCAAGTTGGTTCTACGCCCCCACCCGACGCGATTGAGCGGGCGATCGCCTTCCCGAACTTCCACCTACACCTGTCGGCAACATGGAGATCAGCGCACGAGCAGGGCAACCGCATCGTCGTTCACCTGCGCGACGATGTATTCGAGTTCGATTTTGCGATCGCTGGCACCGGCTACTTCGTTGACCCGACGGTGCGGCCCGAACTAGCGGACTTTGCACACCACATCGCCCTCTGGCGCGATCGCTACGAACCACCAACAGACCAGCGCGACGATGGGCTAGGCACGCACCCCTACCTCGGCAGCGCCCATGAATACCAGGAGAAAGTGTCTGGTAGCGCACCTTACCTGAAGGATATTCACGTCTTCAACCCCGCAGGCTTTAGTGAGCTTCGGTCTGCCCATCGGCGACGTACCCAGCATTCGGCGCGACGTGCCGGGGGTGGTGGCACGCATCAGCCACGACTTGTTCTTCGCCGACTGGGCACAGCACGAGACACGGATCACGGGTGACAACATTGCGCCAGACTTTGATGCTTCGCTGTACGCAGCCGCACTGTGGAAACAGCCAGCCAAGGCGGCAGTTAGCTAAGGAATGCATAGTCTACAGGAATTTTATATTTTAGATTTTAGATTCAATTACAATCCAAAATTGCAAATCCAAAATCCAAAATTGATTGACTTATGTCAGATTCTCGCAAAGAAATCAGAATTTGTTTTATTGGTGAATCCTTTGTCAATGGCACAGGTGATCCAGAGTTTCTGGGCTGGACAGGTAGAGTGTGCCGCAATGCTGAATCAAGAGGATACGCTATCACCCATTACAACTTAGGGGTGCGGGCAGAGACGAGTCGGTATCTTAAAGAACGTTGGTACTCAGAAGTCTCCTATCGTCTCCCAAGAGAATCTGATGGTCGAGTAGTGTTTTCCTTTGGCGTAAACGATTCAGGATGGGCGGGTAAACAGCAAGGAATCGAACTGTCAGAGTCAATTGCAAATGCTCGCAGTATTTTAAGCAAAGCAAAGCAACTCTATCCGATCTTGATGGTTAGTCCGCCACCGTGTGGTGATGTCGCTCAAGAAAAAAGAAATCAAATTCTCGCAAATCTGTCACAGGAATTTGCATTAGTTTGTGATCAACTAGATGTTCCGTATCTCGATGTGTTTTCCAGTTTGGTGAAGTCACCCATCTGGCTAGCAGAAGCAAAAGCCAATGACGGCGCTCACCCAAAAGCAGATGGTTATGCAGAATTTGCAGCGATCGTACAAAACTGGGAAGGTTGGTTAAATTGGTTCACGCCTTAAAAAATGCCGACATCGTTATTTTATTGGCTAATCATTGCTTAGTACAGTTTTGCGTAAAAGCGTAGCGTTTTTAATGCGGCTGACGCATTAACAATGTAAGCCGACGCATTAACAATGTAAATTGATGCATTAACAATGTAAACCGACGCATTAACAATGTAAACCGACGCATTAACAATGTAAACCGACGCATTAACAATGTAAGCCGACGCATTAGCATTGCAGGGTTATTGCATTTCATTAATTCGCTACGAATTAATGAAATGCTGTACTTAGTCGATGTGTCCTACAGGCTTTTAGTTCTGCGTTAGCGGTAGCGACGTCAGGAGCGTCAGCGGGGCGGAACGCACGTCGCATTCTATTTAGAAATTTCAACACTTTCTCAATCAACTACTTTCAATCAACAACATCTCCATGACATTACCAACTACCAATCTCGGTAAAACCGGATTGACTGTTTCCCGCCTTTGTCTCGGCACCATGACCTTCGGATTGCAGACCGACGAAGAAACTTCCAAGGACATCCTCGACACCGCTGCTGATGGCGGTATTAACTTTCTGGATACAGCCGACGTTTATCCCCTCGGCGGCGGGCTTGCTACTGCTGGTAGCACCGAAGAAATCGTTGGGCGCTGGCTCAAAGGCAAACGTGAACATTTTATCTTGGCTACCAAGTGCGTCGGCCGGGTTGGCCCTGCACCTTGGGATCAGGGGGCTTCGCGTAAACATATTCTGGATGCGATCGATGCTTCCCTGCGGCGGCTGGGAACTGACTACATCGACCTGTACCAATTGCACTCCGACGATGCTTCCACCCCCCTCGATGAGACTTTGGAAGCGCTGGATGCGGTGGTTCGTGCTGGCAAGGTGCGCTACATCGGGGTTTCCAACTTCTTAGCCTACCGACTCGCCCGTGCCTTGGGTCGCGCCGAGACGCGCAATCTAACTAGGTTTATCTCGATTCAGCCCCGCTACAACCTGTTGTTCCGCGAAATTGAGCGAGAACTATTGCCCCTGGCGAAAGAAGAAGGACTGGGTGTAATTTCCTATAATCCTTTGGCGGGGGGTCTACTCACCGGCAAACACATTCTCGCCAAAGGCCCCACCTCAGGCACCCGTTTCACGCTAGGTGCTGCCGCAGAACGCTATCAAGATCGCTACTGGCACGATCGCGAGTTCAATACTGTCGAGGCTTTACGCACAGTAGCGGATCTCGCCGGATTTTCCCTCACTACCCTAGCGGTGGCTTGGGTTTTATCTAATCCGATTATCACTGCCCCGATAATTGGTGCTAGCCGCCCAGAACAACTTGCTGACTCCCTAAAGGCAGTAGAACTAAAACTCGACGATAGTTTGAAACAAAAGTTAGATGACTTAACTGCCGAATACCGAAGGGGAGATTCTCTTCGTTAGTTTCAACTGATTTTCATAATTACGAATTACGAATTGGTATTATAGCGGTTCCCATTCAGATGTGGTACAACATTATATTGCGAGGTGTAGGGGCACGGCAGTGCCGTGCCCCTACGCGTGTACCTCACGTCAAAAAGAACCGCTATAGACGTTTGTCAACCCACAAAAAGAGTTTTACTTCTAGCTAATATGCAAATTCAATAAACCTCTTACAAAAATACTTGAACCGCCAAAAACTCAAGTCCCTGGCTAATAAAAAAGCTCCATTGAAACGGATTATAAATACTCTCATTATTCGGTTAAAACGGACTTTAATTATTATCCTGGAAATTTATTTCCGGGTGGGTGATTGACAGTCCCTAATACCACCGGACGGCTTATCCAGTCGTCCATTTTTATCTTACAGAAAAGCTAAAACAATGCTACGTGACCAACTTTCATGACGAAAAAAGCCAGACAATCCAAATCCTTTCAACGTGCTGCTGATGCACCAGATTTGCCATCAACTCCATTTAGGTTCATTTGCTATTTCATTAACCAGTTTCGCTGGTGGTATGTGGCAGCAGTGATCCTGGAGATAATACACGCAACCTGTGGGATTATGTTACCGTATGCCATCGGTGAGATCATCCGGGGCGTAACGCGATCGACGGGCGACAACAAGCCCATTTTTGATGCCATGAGGCAACCCCTGATGCTGTTCACCGCCTTAAGTGTAGGTGAAGTGATATTTGGGCGTTCGGCTGGACTCTTGCACACTATCCTCCATCCGATCCACCGACAGCACATCGTCCGATCGCTATATGCCTACTTGCAGCACCATTCGCATCGCTACATGAGCAGCAGTTTTTCAGGGGCATTGGCACATCGGATTAGCGAAACTTCTCTGGGTGTTACTCAGACGATGCAAATGATGATTACTGAATTTATGCCAGTAATCGTCGTGTATACTGTTGCCACAATGTTACTGTATCGCGCCTATCCTCCGCTTGCTGCACTCGTGGGGATATGGGCAGTTCTTTTCATCAGTATTTCGTTCTGGCTAGCAACTCGCTGCCGAATTTACTCCCAGAAAGCCGCAGCCGCAAGAAGTGAGACAACTGGCATCATTGTAGATGCAGTAACAAATCTTACCAGCAGCAGACTATTTGCTCGCTTGGGTTTTGAACGACGCTATTTAAATGAGCAATTAAGGCGCGAAATCAAACAGGTGAGAGAGTCCGGCTGGTACTCGGAGCGAATCCGCTGGTTTCAGTTCATCTCAGCAGCCATTCTGAAAATCAGCACCCTGTATTACTCTCTCGAACTCTGGAGTCAAGGAGTGATTGCTACTGCTGACTTCGTTGTGGCAACCAGCCTGTCGCTGTTGATCATCAGTGAAGCCCGCAATTTGAGCCGCCGCTTTCTGGAATTTTTTGAACATATCGGTAATGTCGCCAATGGTGTCTTGATCATCGTTCAACCCCACGAGTTGATTGATCGTGATCGCGCGATCGCCCACTCAATCACCCAAGGTAAGATTGAGTTTCGGCGGGTGAATTTCAACTACTCGGATGAGAAGAAAGTTTTCCACAACCTTTCTATTACTGTCTTAGCGGGACAGCGTATCGGACTAGTGGGCTTGTCCGGCTCTGGAAAATCCACCTTTGTCAATCTGATTCTACGTTTGTTCGACCCACAATCTGGACAGATTATCATTGATGGGGTTGATATTCGAGACATGACTCAGGATGCCTTACACGCTCAGATCAGCTTGATTCCCCAAGATCCGTCCCTGTTCCATCGCACTTTGCTAGAAAATATTCGTTACGGACGCTTGGATGCAACCGACTCCGAAGTGATCGAGGCGGCGCGAAAGGCTAATGCTCACGATTTCATCATCCAAAGTAAGGATGGTTACGATTCTCTGGTGGGTGAACGTGGTGTCAAGTTGTCTGGAGGGCAGAGGCAGCGCATTGCGATCGCCCGCGTAATTCTCAAAGATGCGCCGATCCTGATCTTGGATGAAGCCACCTCCAGTCTGGATTCAATCACTGAAAAAGCGATCCAGGATACCCTTGACTTAGCAATGAATGGGAAAACGGTGATCGTAGTGGCTCATCGGCTATCTACCATCGTCCATCTAGACCGGATTCTGGTGTTTGACAAAGGTGGCATTATCGAAGATGGTTCCCACCCCAAACTACTGGCACTCGGCGGCGCTTACCACAGGTTATGGAAAATGCAGGCAGGTGGATTTCTACCGGAAAATCTCGGCGAGGAACGCATACGTGAGGCTGGCACTGGCACAGATAACATCGAAGAGGAAATGATCGCTTGACATTTGCCGCTACTTGAGGTTTATTTGCAAATTCAATTCAGGAATTGTGCAAGAAAGAGTCCACAAAACTAAAGTAATGTAATTGACATGGCTTTAACCGCAATTCCTCTTGATCCATTGCTCGCTACTATTGTTATTCTCTACATCCTCAAAATCGGCTTGAATGTCTATTGTTAAGTCTACCGATGGAGGTGACGGGGGAATACCACCAGGGAAATAACTTCGTTAACTTGCGCGATCGCACTCCACTTGTAATCAACCACGGGCGATCGCATTTATAATTTGCTTATACCAATTCTGTATGAAGATGCGCCAAACGAAATGAGGAACGTAGACGCAAAGCGGCTTGCCGCAGGCTACCGCAAAGGACGCATTCGCGCAGCGTCTCGTAGAGAAGGACACAAAGAAAGAAATAAGAAGCCAAGAAAATTTGGCGCAGCCTCACAAAGAAATGGTATTACATATTTGTATTGAGTTATGAATATCTATGAAATATTGGCAGCCAAACGGGAAGAAATTTTGCAAATTGCGGCAAAATACGGAGCATATAATATCAGAATTTTTGGCTCAGTAGCCCGTCGTGAAGCTGATGTTAACAGCGATGTTGATTTTTTAGTTGAAATGGAGACAGGACGTAGCCTTTTTGATTTGGGTGGATTCTTGATGGAATTACAAGAAATACTTGGTTGTAAAGTCGATGTCGTCACAGAGAAGGGATTGCGATCGCGCATTCGAGAGCGAGTATTAAATGAGGCAGTTCCGTTGTGAGGGATAATAGTGAAAAGTTGCGCGATATTTTAGAAGCTATCGAACGGATCGACAAATATGCAGTTCAAGGTCGGGAAGCTTTTGAAGACAACGAACTAATTCAAACTTGGTTTATTCAACACCTACAAATTATTGGAGAATCATCACGTGTATTATCTGCTGATATTCGTGAGGCAAATCCCGATGTTCCTTGGTCGCAAATGATTGGGATGCGAAATATTTTAACTCATAATTACTTTAAAATCGATTTAGATGTTGTTTGGTTGGTTATTGAACGGGAATTACCAAACCTTAAGCCTCAAATTGAAGCAATTTTACAAACATTATCTTGAATATTAGACTTGCGATCGCCCTCCCCCACAAAACTCAAATGCGTACACGCAACGCGGCTTGTCGTTAGACATCGCACATCGCCCACCCTCTACTCCAGTAAACCCTTTAAAATCTCTCGCGTCACCGTAGCCATATATTCATCCTAATACTCAACATATATCTCCAACGCTGTCTGCAAATTAGCCCTAGCTTTCGCGTAATTCTCCTGCGCTTGTGCAAACAATCCTAATTGTCCGTAAGTGCTAGCACTCGAATAGCGATCGCCTGATTTTCTACCAATGCCAACACTCTTCAACCGCTGGGGTGTCAAAAAGAACAATACTATACATAGTTTACGAATTTGGTATTATCTGTCATTCCGCAAAACCCTAAATGGCTGATTATTGCTTTCCCATGTCCGAATGTCCAAGTAGAGTTGTGTTTGATGAAAGTAGATTTCTTCATAAGCAAGTCGCAAACTACGCTCAAGATTGTTCGGTTCAACATCAGCAGCTTTATTAGAACCAAGTGCTTTGCGTAAACCAAGCGACAGAATTTCTACCAAATGATGGCCACAGCAGATTTGCCAAGGATCGTGGTTATTGCTTTTCAGACTTTCTAGCCGTTTTTGCATATTTTTTTCGTCCAAAGAGAAAGCTTGGGATTTATTCTTAATCTCCTGAATCAGCTTGAGTTCATCAATTTGCAGAGTTTGCTCATCAATGAACTTGCTAAATGTAATACCCTCAAAGGTTAGATTTAATCCATCACATTTAGAGATCCAAAGCAAATAACCTACCAATATGCCATTTTCAAGTAATACTAATTTTACGTCTCGATTAAACTGAGCAATTTTATCTTCAGAACCAAATTCAGCAAGTACTTTGTTAAATGCTGGTGAATTAATCAGCATCGTTTCAAGGTCATGGCTATCAGTGCAAAGCAGATTATGATTGGTGTATAGCAAAGTTTCAAGGCGATCAAAATCTGCATCAACAATCGCTAAAACTCCCTGGAAATTTGATTCTTCCAAAATTTTTAAAATTTCAATAGCACGCTGCTTACTAGACGGTTTTCCCGATGTTTCGACTAACTCACAAACTAATTGGTCAACAAATCGCTTATAGAAAGTTTTATCAGAACTTCCTTCTACTAATAAAAAAATTCCAGTATATGTGCTTCGTCGTAATCGTATTTGGTTAGCAACACGGTCAACTGTCAGAAAATCTCTCACTTTTGTGGCCCTTTCAGTTCAACCGTCAAATCCCAGCGATCTTGAATAATATCTGGTGAATGAGTAGCCATTAGTATATTTAAATCTGCAAGCTGTGTAATATCTTGCAAGTCTTGAGTCAGTTGCAACAGCGATGGCTGCGCCAACGCCAAGGGCGATCGCACAATCAGGCATCGCGTTGGGATGATTTACCTCTAAACTGAGTTGAGCAATTTCCAAAGCTTTTTGGTACAGTATTCTAAAAAATCCCCATGAGGAAGATAGGCGATCGCCTTTGGCGTTGGCGCAGCCATCGCTCATCGCAATTGCCAGTTTATTGCTCAGAATCAAGAATGCATTTGCTATGATCAAACGCCTGCTTGTGGTCGAGTCTCCCGGAAAAGTCAAAAAACTCAGTCAAATTCTGGGTGCAGATTGGAAAGTTCTAGCCAGTTGTGGTCACATCCGAGAACTCAGCAATGAAGGGGACGATTCCTTGGGCTTCGTCATGGATGGCAGTAATGTCCGGTGCAATTACATCCCGCGTGACCAACGAGCGAAAGAAACAATCCAGAAGCTCAAGTCTGCGGTGAGGCAGGTTGATGAAGTTGTCTTAGCAACTGACCCAGACCGGGAAGGCGAGACAATCGCTTGGCACCTGAAAGAAACGCTGGGTTTAAGGGAACCGAAACGAGTAATTTATACTGAGATTACAGCATCTGCGGTGCAGAGTGCGATCGCTAATCCCAGAAAGCTAGACCAAAATTTGATTGGTGCTGGGCTGTGCCGAGATTGCCTAGACAAGTTGGTGGGTTACAAGGGTAGCCCTTTAGTTTGGGCATTAAATAACGGTGCTAAAAGTGTTGGCAGAGTCCAAAGCGCGACGTTGCATTTAATTTGTCAGCGAGAAAACGAAATTCTGGCTTTTGTCCCCCAAGATTACTGGAGTGTCTGGGTAGATTATACTGAGGGATTTCGGGCTTTTTATAAAGGGACAGTCAATTCTGCAACAGATTCAGCAGACCAAGAAACTGAAACTCACGATGACGCGAAGGTGGGTAATAGTACAGAAACACCGGAGTCTAAGCGTGTTCTTTCCGAAGCAGAGGCAACACGTTTAGTTGAAGAAGCACGGCAACATCCTCATCAGGTGATTCATGTTGAAGGAAAAGTCGTTAACCGCCAGCCACCACCACCTTTTACAACTTCCAGCCTTCAGCAAGCAGCTGGTTCAAAGCTGAGGTTTGCTCCTGACAAAACTATGGTTGTTGCTCAAAAGCTCTATGAGGCTGGGCTTATCACATATATGCGAACAGACTCAGTGATGCTGAGTCCAGAATTTTGTGCCAGTGCCCGTAAATGGTTAGAGCAAAATGATCCGCAAAATGTACCACAGCAAGTTGCCAAACATCGCAGTAGCAAATCGGCTCAAGAAGCACATGAGGCGATTCGGCCAACAGATGTGTTTCGCCCCTCAGTTCAATTGCGCTCTGAACTTCCTGATGATCAGTTTAATCTGTATGTGATGATCTGGAAACGGTCGATTGCTTCTCAGTGTCGTGCTGCCCAATTGCGTAAAACTCAGGTGATTACTCAGTCTGGTTCTTTACTGTGGTCAGCCAGAGGGCAAGTAATTGAATTTTACGGTTATGCCCGCTACTGGAATAATCTCAGCAAGGATAGTGTTTTACCTTCATTACAACAGGGACAAGCATTGAAACTGGAGAATGCTGGGCATGAGCAGAAGCAAACCCAGCCACCACCCCGTTATAGTGAACCAAAATTGGTGCAATTGATGGAACGTAAAGGAATTGGTCGCCCAAGTACTTATGCTCCGACTGTTGCTACTTTAAAAAAACGAAATTATGTCGAATTGATAAAAGACCATCTTCAACCGACAGCGTTAGGGTTAGAAGTTGATGCGTTTTTACTCAAAGCACTGCCAGATTTACTAGAGGCGGAATTCACAGCGAAAATGGAGGATGCCCTTGATGCAATTTCCGAAGGAAAACACTCTTGGCAGCATTATTTAATTAGTTGGAATCAGGATTACTTTCTACCAGCGCTCTCCAAAGCTAAAACTGTAGTTGCGAGTTCCTCAACAGCTAAAGTTTATGGGATAAGCGATGTCTACGACGGGCTACGCCAACGCAAATATGAAACTTCTAAGACTCGATGCCCTGAGTGCAAAAGTTTTCTCGCCAAAATTCCCAGTAGTAAGGTTAAAAAGAAATATTTCCTCAAATGCACAAAAGGCTGTGAAAATGTCGTGCTGTTTTGGAGCGACTTTAACAAAACTTGGGAGCCACCACGAACCAAAGCAGTTCAAGTTGAGAATCAGCAAAAGCCTTCCGTCAACATGACGACATATCCCTGCCCGGTATGTAAGAAACCTCTAGAGGAGTACAGTTATATCAAAGAAGGGCAAAGTAAGACAATGTTGCGATGTTGTGACCCGCGATCGCGTCAGGATACCAAACATAAAGATGTGGCTTATTTCAATACGCCAAAAGGGTGGTGGAGTCCTAAGTTTGGGGAGATATCAAAAACTTAACTTAAAGTTATCTAACCCTAGCTGCTGTGGCTATAGTATTGTTAATTATTTACTTGTATTTTTGAACAAAAAAAATACTTAATTTTACTTATGACAGAATCAAAAGAAATTTGTACTGTGTTTTTGGGAAATTCAATGGTCGATGATGATTACACCCTGTATCAATATGGACAGGTGAAAAGATTTTATGATTGGAATGCGTGGTCGCTTAATAATGTGGATTGGCTTGACGTAAAAAAATTGAATAACTCTGTTAAGCAAAAACTACTTGATGAATGTCCTGAAGAGTTCAAAGAGGAAGCAAGAAAACTGCTTGGTCTGTAAAAGAGTTTTATACAGTTATTTTTTGGAAATAAAACTTCGTAAAATATTTTAAAAATTGTATGTAGGCTGTTAACAAATTTGCTGACAGTAGTACTCGTTACAATCTTTTAGAAAGTGTTTGCGCTGCACAGTAATCTATATACATCTAAGAAAATGAATTGAGCCGATTTGGTCAATTCACCCTGTACTAAGGCGATGACATCTTGCTCGGCTCTTCCTTAGTAAATATAAATACTTAACAAACAAGCGCTTGCAATCATATTCGCAATTTGCTAAGATTATTTTAAAGCCTCTACTTTACTTATTAGTTAAGTAAGGTTTTCAATCAATTTAGAGAAGGATTATTTTGAACTCAGGTAAATCGCCGGAGTTATAAAATAACCCTAATTCCTATTCCTATGAATTACAAGGAGAGATTTATGTTCTTTTTTCTGTCTAGAGGTAGTCCATGCCCATACGTATTATTACTGAAGCCAGACTCAAAAATGGCTGGGAAAAGCACCCTGATGCAGAACCTGGTTTACGAGCTTGGAAGAAGCTTGTAAAAGCACAAAACTGGAATAGTTTTGCTGAAATAAAAGCTACTTCTATTTTTGCGCCTGACCAAGTTAAAAACTTTATCGTTTTTGATATTGGAGGAAACAAATATAGATTAATAACCTATATTGACTATGAATCTAAAATGATATTTATCCGCGACTTTCTCACCCATTCAGAATATGAAAAAAATAACTGGAAAAGTGATATATGGTTTAACAGCTAGCGCTAATTAAAAGCTTTACTAGCTAAGTAAAACTAAGATTGGTAAATACACCAATCTTAGTTTTAAAATAATTTAAGTAATATTCTAATGGCAAAATGTCATACAACAATACCAGCTACATGGAGTTGCTCACATCTTTTCCCCCTCGCCCCATAGTTTCTGAAGAAGACCTAGAAAAAACTCAAACGGTAGTTGACGCTCTAATTGATAAGGGAAAACTAACTGAGGACGAAAGAGCCTATTTGAATTTACTAGGTATGTTAATTCACGAATATGAAGAGAAACAAGATATTGTTCCAGATATTTTTGGGGTAGAGCTTCTCAAGGTTTTAATTGCAGAACTGAATTTGAAACAAAAAGATTTAATTGATATTTTCAAAACTGAATCGATTGTTTCTGATGTATTAAAAAGTAAGCGTAAATTAACAGTTGAACATATCCAAAAGC
The DNA here is from genome assembly GCF_036917395.1 of Nostoc sp. Taxonomy (GTDB): domain Bacteria; phylum Cyanobacteriota; class Cyanobacteriia; order Cyanobacteriales; family Nostocaceae; genus Nostoc. The sequence continues at coordinate 31,492 of NZ_JBALDI010000051.1, read as the reverse complement.
TTGCAGATTTTTTTCATGTTTCTCCGGCCGTATTTTTCCCAGTAAATCCATCACAGAAAGACTTCTTAGAAGCAGTCTACAGGTAGCGAAACTGTTGAGTCTTCATTATCCTATCCTGGAACCGCTTGCATATATATGGCAACTGTTGGGGTGTCTGCCAAGATAATGTCTAGTACATCACGGCGTAAGTAAACCAACTACACCCGTATGGGTATCTTGTTACAAAACCAGTAAAAAGGTGACTCTATAACCTTTTTGAATTCTTAATTTTGAATTTCGCGTAGCGCTACTAAGTATTTATCAACACACTTGACTTACCTTAGCCGCGAGTTGTGCGATGTTCATCTGCTCGTAGTGTTCAAAGGGTTGGTGAATCCAGGGATTGTCAGCTAAGTAATCAATATAATAATCAGGTGCTATAACTGAACAGGCTTTATACCAAAGAACGGCAGTGCGAATTTCCTCAATCGGGAAATCAGTATTTTGCTTCAGCCAAGGTATAGTCTGTTGAAGTGTGATACCAGAGTCTACCAAATCATCTACTAGGAGAATGCGCGAACCTAACTTTTCGGCAGTCATCGTTAAGTAGCGGGAGAAAATTAAATCACTTCTTCCTTGCTTACCAGTGCCACTGTAAGATGAGGTTGCTAAAATTGCCAGCGGCTGCTGGTATATACGGGAGAGAATATCTCCAACTCGTAGTCCTCCTCTAGCAAGACAGATAATCTGGTTAAATTCCCAACCGGATTGATAAATCTGAATAGCCAGTTGTTCAATTTTTTGGTGATAATCTGACCAAGAAAGATAAAGGTCTGGCATAAGTATCAGGGGAGTGGTAGATAGCTAGTATTGAAGGCGATGTCTACGATAGTCTATTCGGCGTCGCAAACTTTATTATTTTAATCTGAGTGCAAAGTTTTATGAATGATTCTGCTGCTGATGGCGATGCCCAACGAGATATTCTCAGTGAAAAACTCGACTTTAAAACAAAACTGGCTTACGGTGCAGGGGATTTTGGCCCAGCAGTTACTGCAAGTATCTCCGTCTTTTATCTGCTGCTTTTTTTTACCAGTGTCGCTGGTATCCCTGCGGGTTTAGCTGGCACTATTTTGATGATTGGCAAAATCTGGGATGGCATAAATGATCCGCTTGTCGGGTTCTTGAGTGATAAAACGAAATCTCGTCGTTGGGGCCGTCGTCTTCCTTGGATGTTTTATGGGGCTATTCCCTTTGGTATTTTCTTTTTCTTGCAGTGGATTGTACCGCAATTTAGGGCAAATCAGAGTAATAATATTTGGCCGCTGTTCTGGTATTACGTAGCGATTGCAGTGATATCTCAGTCCTTTTACACCGTTGTGAATTTGCCTTATACGGCAATGACTCCAGAACTAACTCAAGATTACGACGAACGCACCAGCCTTAACAGCTATCGTTTTACATTTTCTATTGGTGGCAGCATTCTGTCGTTGATTTTAACGCAAATTGTTTTTTCGCAGATTGCCGATCGCCAACAACGATATCTTGTTTTAGCGGCAATTTGTACGGTAATTTCGATTTTAGGATTATATTGGTGCGTTTTTGGAGTCCGCGATCGCATCCTTGCTTTTGAGGCTAAACGCATCCTAGCCGAAGAACCTGCATCTGTCTCCTTCGGCGAACAGCTAAAAATTGTCTTCAGCAACCGACCTTTTTTATTTGTTATTGGTATATATCTTTTTTCTTGGCTAGGTGTGCAGATTACAGCCAGCATTATTCCCTATTTTGTAGTCGATTGGATGAAACTCAAAGAATCAGATGTGCCCACAGTGCTGATTGCAGTCCAAGGAACAGCCCTGCTGATGCTATTTGTCTGGGGGGCGCTGAGTAAAAAAATTGGCAAAAAAGTTGTTTATTTTCTGGGAATGAGTTTATGGATAATAGCCGCTGCCGGACTATTTTTCTTACAACCTGGTCAAATAGGTTTGATGTATGTGATGGCTGTGATGGCGGGCGTTGGTGTATCCACAGCTTATTTAATTCCCTGGTCGATGATTCCAGATGTGATTGAATTAGATGAACTTCAAACTGGACAACGCAGAGAAGGCATTTTTTATGGCTTCATGGTTTTGCTACAAAAATTTGGTTTAGCTTTTGGGCTATTTTTGGTGGGAAATGCTTTGCAAATAGCTGGTTTCAAAGAATCTGTAGCCGGAAGTCTATCACCCACGCAACCAGAATCGGCACTGTTTGCTATTCGCATTGCTGTTGGGCCTATACCTACAGTTTGTTTAATTCTTGGTTTAGTTTTAACGTATTTTTACCCAATTACCCGTGAAATGCACGCAGAGATCATGCTGAAACTCAAAGAACGGCAAGAGAAGAAGGAGAGTTAACAATTCAAAATTAAAAATTCTAAAATCCTTGTAGAGACGCGAAATTGTACTGGGCTTTGCCCTGCTACGCTAACGTTCCCCTAGTACGGGAAGCTGACGCGCATCTGGGAATCCTTCTAGATAGACATCAATAAATGATACATACTGCGAGAGTGCGCCTGACTCCCGCCCAAATTCTAGGCGTTCGCGCCGTTTCTGCACTCCATTCAGATAGTGATGCCTTAACCGCCATGCTTGTTTGAGTATCAGTTTCTGTTTTGGGGTGCAATGGGGAAAGTTTTCTGCAACATCCTCCTTGTAGCGGTTAAATTCTCCAGAGTTTTTTGTAGACTAGTACCACTCATCCAAAGCCAAAAACTGAGCTGGTAAAATCCTGTATGGTTTTACTAGAAGTAATTTTGACTATCCTGTACGTCTGAGTAAAGGTTCTAGGTTTTGCCTAATAGTTAAACAGACGCTTGTCTTGGGCTGTTTCGGCAAAAGTTATACTACCTCTGTTTTTGGCAAAGGTATTGATAGAATAATAATTTATAATACTCTATTATACACCACTACTAAAGTAATAAACACTTTTTTCATCCAGTCAAACTCTTTACCGACACTATTTTCTCAGCTTCATCTACTGTTATCTGCGCCAGCCCAAACTGTTCAATTACCGCCGCATTCGTCGTCAAATGTCTACTCACCTCAGCTACTCGATACTGACTTCCCTGTGACGCTAAAGCAGCTGCCAATAATAATTGATCTGCTAAATGTTCATCCACTGCTGCACCAGTTTGATGAAACTCAAGCAGTTGCTGACAAGCAATCTCTGCAACTGTCTCCGCCGACAACCGCAAACGCCCAAATCCACCAAAGCCACTCAAACTATTTTGATATTCAGCAGTTAAAAAAATACCCGCCCCAGGTGCCACACCCCTTTCTCGCAAGGCGTGTACAGTAACTTTCAAATGGGCCTCCCGTAACAAATTTTCCGCACGATTCGCCATCCGTTGGGGAATATGGGAAGGCAATTCCGTCACCACTGCTAGTCCTCGCACTTGTTGTAACTCTCCCCGTTCCAACAAATTGATCCCGCCGAGTTGACTACCGCCATTCACCTGCAATTGTACCTCTCCCCCACCTTGGGGAAACCACCCCCAAGCGCCTAACTTGACTTTTGCCTCTACACCCATGCGTTGCAATATTGGCAAATAAACTTGCTCGATATACGTCACTGTCGGGCTAAAGTTTACATGAGTTCCACCCTTTAGTGTTACCTGAGAATTACCAGTTGCTAGTGCCAAAGGTAAGAGAATTGTTTGTAAAACTAGAGCGATCGCACCCGCAGAACCACCAAGTTGTGCTTTACTAACATCAAACGTATAAGTTCCAGCTTGCACACCACTACCTGGGATGAACTCCAGCAGCATTGAACCCAAAGCATCACCCCGTAGTTGGGCATTACAAATTCTCGCCGCAGCCCGAACTGCCGTTAAGTGTTGTGCTGCTAATCCTGGCTTTTTGCGTCCACTGCGAATGCCTGCAATTCTTATGGGTTGGCCAGTGATGGCCGCTAGACTTAAGGAAGTGCGAAGAACTTGTCCGCCTCCCTCTCCGTAGGAACCGTCAATTTCAATCATGAGCGATTTTGGAATGGTGGATTTTGGGTTATCCCCACGGCTTTTGAAATCAAACCACAAATTATAGACGCCTAGTAGCTAGCTTTTCGGAGGGAGGTTACACAAATATACACAGAAAGTTCTGATAGTGTTTTTGTAGTTTCCTAATTTTGAATTTGGATAGGACTTACGCACACTCTACAAATTAATGGCGCTCTTGCTTGGCGTCTTGGCGTCTTGGCGGTTCAATAAATTAAGCTTTTTAGCAATTTTTGCGTATGATAATTACATATTTCTAACTACTGAAACTATAAGTAAAAATATAAAAGACTATGCTGCTAATCTCTATGAAAAAACAGGAGGCATAGAGATTGTAGTGCTTGATTGTCTTAGTTTTTTACGGCATTTTTTGCACTTGTTTCATCGCTTACGGATGTAGTTTGTGGAGGAATATCAAAAGCTTGTGCTTGCAGAACCCGACAGTGCAGTTAGTTACCCCTTAAAGGAAGCTTTTTTAGCATTACGCCAAGCTGTTGAGAGTGTTGAAGTAGAAACAAACTTAGATATCGAGACTGAATTGGATACTCCACTTTGAGAGTTGGCAAAAAATCTGGAGAATAGCAAGCGGCTTACTTTTTTTGATAGCCTTAATTCTGGATTTTTTCTTTTACTTATTTTTTTGTTTCAATAGTAGTTGCATTTGCTTGATAACCAAAATCTGTTAATAAAAATACCACTTGCTGAAAACCGCCCTGCTTCTCAATGGCAAAGGCTTCAAATGTAATATAACCTTGTTGGGCTGAGTTTTTCTCAATCAGAAAAGCAACAAGATTAAAGTTGTAAGGACGCTTGTGAGCTTTGGTAAAACCATACTTTGCTTCGAGTAAAAGCCAATAGGTAATCTTAACAGAAGCAAAGACATAAATTGGTTTGCCTTTGAGGTCTGCAAGGATTTTAATTGCTGAGTTGGGATGTGCAATAAGACACCAAGGGTCTTTCTGTAAAATTGCTGCAACTGTGATTTTGGGAATACCTTGTGCTATGGTGTTCACGGCAGCCATGCCATAACCCATAAAGAAATCTACCGCACCCCCCATCAACAATTAAGTACTACTGAGAACCTGGGGATTACCCATTTTGATAGTTACATTTAAACCATAGTCTTTGTAAATATCAGTGGCGTAGGCGCAGCCCGTCGTAGACATCGCCTGGTAAAATCCGCCGTGTTGTGATTGTACTATTCATTGAGTGCCAAATATAACTTTATCCAACCGAGAATTGCTAGTTGACGGTTGGTTGCTATTACTATAAGCAGCAATGACGCTACTACTAATCTAGATAGAACCGTATTGAATAATAATTGCGGCGACTAAGGCGATGAATTGCTGTTGATGAGGGTGATGACCGATTCATAAAACAGGGTAATGTTCTCTCCTATTTACGGTTGTAGCTGAATCTAAATGTACATTCTAGAATCAACTTTTGATTCACCAGCGAATAGGGCTGAATTTCTAAAGCCTGTTGAAAAGCTTTGATCGCTTCACCATATTCACCTAGTGCCGCATAACACAAACCCATGCCGTGAAGCGCTCCAAAATGTATCGGATTTATCTGCACAACCATCTGACAATCTGCCAGAGATTTTTGATAATCACCAATACTGTAATAGAGAAAACCACGACGATTCCAGGCTTCGGCAAAATCTGGCTGCTCTTCGATTAGTGCTGTCAGCGTTGTTTCGGCTCCAGTAAATTCACCTGCATCAAGTAACTTTTGACTGCGGTCAATTATTTCCAGCCCATAAATTCCCTTTTGCTGAAACCAGATCCGCCAGATTTTTCTGGTTGCCTTGTCGCGGACTGTAGCATCCGGGTTTTTCAACTCTTCAAGTAAGGAATTGATAGATAAAGAATCCATGAATTTGAGATCAGTGAATATACCTTTGTATTAACTTTCTCACAAAATATCTCTATTAAATCATTTTTAAAGTCATCTTTAAATTTGTAGGGGTTAATTGTTAATTATGAAATTTCTGTGTGATTTCTTATATTCAGCAATACGACTAATACCACACTCGACATTTAGAGTCATAAAAATCAAAACTGACTAGAGGTAGTTGACAGATCCCTAGTGAGTAATAGCTGATCAAAACATCCCTAAAAAAATAATGACTATGCCGATTTGGGATTTACCAGGAATTGTCAAGCACTTTGGCATTGCAGCACAGTTGCGTCGCGCTTTATTTGAACAAACTGGGGGATGCTTCCAAAATTGGTAACGCGATCGGATTTAGAGGGATTTTTGCCGCCAATTGGGGGCGTAACAGTGTATATTCTCGGTGAGATCGCTGCGATCGCCAATCTCAAGAAAGCTGTAGCTGTGCGGCTTCATGATTAATGCAACGGTTGGGACGTGTTTGACTCAGGTATCTGCACCTGTCTGCTTACTCGCTGCACCATAAAGTATCGAGCGTTTTTGTGATCTACATCCTAATGTGCCGCTATATACCGCCGCCATTGATGACTATTTGGATGAACATGGCTATATTATTCTTGGGTTAGGAGATGCAGGCAATCGCTTATTTGGCACAAAATAAGATGATTACCCATGAGCAAATGAGCAACAATGGAGTAATTAACCTGACACTGTACGAATCGTTGATTAACAACTTTTACATTCGTCAAATTTGGGAATTGTTGCAGACAAATTCATCGCAAATACATCACATTAATCCCCTAATTTTATATCCAATATTAATAATTTTCTCAGGCTATTCCATGAATATCTACTATTGACTCGGAAACTCAATATTACAGCCCCTCAACTAACTGACGTGCAAATGCGATCGCCTCTGTTGGCGTTGAAACTTTCCCCTCAGCTTGTGCTACGCCAATTTCTGTCAACAGTTGGCCGATGATTGGCGAAGCTGGAATATCTAATGCTATAATCAACTCCTTCCCGCTCACTAGTGGAATGGGATGAGCGACCAGATCATCAGGGTTCAGGTAGCGGTTGATTAAAGGTGCCCAAACAAGGCAGCCTATTGCTTTGGTTTCCAAAGTTGTAGCAACTCCTGCCTGTAGTGGGTTGTCACCAGACATCGCCTCTACCAAATTATCAAATGCTACAGCTAGCACTGCCGTAGCGGGAAACACAATATCTGCGTCATTGAACAAAAAGTATTGTTCTCGCAAGGACATATCGACTACTTGAAACTGCGGTAACAATTTCAGTGCAGTGGTTACACCCCGGATTTCGGCACGACTATAAGTTAGTTTCTGTAGCTCTATTTCTGCTAATTCTGGATTTGGGTTGACAAGACAAGCAAGTTTGGCAATACCTAACCAAGTGGTTTTGATACTATCGCGGACATACTCTTGCAGTTGTGCCCCTAATTGTTGCCAATTTTGGGTGAGTAAGGCAGCTGCTTCGTCAACTGCTGCTAGTTTGAGCAAGCTTTCACGGGTGGCATTTTTGAAGAAAGGGGCAAGTAACCCATCTTCCCAAGCACTTGTAATCCAAGGAGTACCCTGAGAATTTGCCAGCAGATAGCCAATTTCTACCCTAACTCTTTCGGCTGCAACTTTGCTGATATGTGATGCCAAAGAACGAATTGCGGCTTGGGTAGCTGGCTCAATAGTAAAACCTAGTTGGGCGGCTTGGCGATAACCTCGCATTAACCGCAAAGGGTCATCTTCTAAGTTCGCGGGTGATACCATTCGCAAAATGCCCTGTTGTAAGTCTACATAACCTTGTAGAGGATCGATAATTTCTTGTGTATGGGGATTATAGGCGATCGCATTTACTGTAAAATCCCGTCTGTGCAAATCAACTTCTAAACTATTTCCTTCCTGTTGGGCAAAGTCAGCTGTGGCGTGGGGAAAAACCACACGCGCAATTTGTCGTTCTGCATCGAGTAACACAAAACCAGCTTTGTAATGACGAGCGATCGCTCTCGCTACATTTACCGCCTTAGATGGTATAACAAAATCTAGATCCAGATATTCGCGGGTTTTGCCAAGGATCGCATCTCGGACAGCACCACCTACCATGTAAGCGGGTTGTGGCAGGAATTCCAAGCTAAAAGGCCAATTTTTGGGAGCTAGGGTAGAAAGAACTGATTTATGCATTGTAATAAAAATCAACCCAGCAACTCATGAATAACAGTTGCGCTTAAGTTAGATTAACAATAAAGGCCCCTGGAGTTGGTTCTATTATGTGTATTTGCGTTAACTGCCACTATGTAGACAGCTGTTTTACCTATCATGCCGTAGAAGGGCAGCACCAACAGCCTCACTTGACCGAAACACCAAATTTTGATCCGAATGAACCTTCTATCAATGTCAACATTCGGACTAAAGAGGATGTAATTGAAATGGAATGGGATGTTGTTGGTTGTCTGAGCTTTAAGCGGGAAACCGGTAAATGGTCGAAGTTGCGTCCTGGTGAATTAGTGCCGACTTGATAGAAAATGATTGGTGTATCTTACAGCTATTTTCAGGTAAATAGACTACGTGGTAGGGGCACAGCATTGCTGTGCCCTTACTACAGATGTGGTTCAAATACATGATTTCTGCTGTAATGAGATTTTGTCCATCAACGATCACGAATTCATGTATACGAACGAGATGTCAGGAAAGCGATCGCAGAAGATCAGGACTTACGCACAGCTAACGGAAAATCGAACCACAGAGGCCCAGAGGTCACAGAGAAATGAGAGTTTGAGAGATATTTTGCGTAAGTCCTAAAGATAAAGAAGCCAGCCAAAAGAAAACAGCATGACCAACGCACAGCGACTAGACTATGTAGAAGATGAACTCGAAACTGTTAAGCGATTGCTAGTGTCTACTGCCAGCTACGCAGAATCAGCAAACAGGCGGCTTGATGAGTTGACTATAAAACAAGACCGTACTCAATCTCACCTTGATGAGTTGACTATAAAACAAGACCGTACTCAATCTCACCTTGATCAACTAGGGGCACGTATTGATCAGGTAGGGGGAAAAGTTGACCAAGTTTCTGATAAGGTTGATAGTTTTATCACTCACACGCAACGCCTATTTACAAAGACAGGCGCTGAGATAGAGGAAACCAAGGCACGAACTGAGCGATTAGAAGCACTCATGCTAAAGCTTGACCGAAGCTTTGAAGAACAAAAATCTCAGTTTCAGGAGTTTCAACTTACTACAGGTGCTGTCTTGGAGCGAATTGACAGAGTTTTAGACTATCTACTGAGACAACAAGGCGGTAATCCAAATCCCCCATCCTAGCCACGATCGTTATTAGAGAGTGAACAACAAGCGAACATTTGCGATCGCCTACGGCGGGCTACGCTTACGCGTTCTGATTTTGCTGAAACAGCCAAAGGATTGCTCTAAGACTTCTGTCCAAAGCAGAAGAAAAGAAGTATTGTCTATTCAATTAAGAACCACTATGTTATATGCTTGAATAAATCACGTTAACTCTATAAAAACAGATATTTTAAATAACTTTGATAACGGAACAAAAACACCTTGCAATAAATAAATACGCCTTGGGACTACACACGACCACTCCCGAATTGGGTTTGGCAGTTAGTAATTTTACAGATGAGACTCGCTCTCAAGTTTGGAATTTGGGGCGTGATTTATCGAGCTTAGTGCATCAATATTTAATTGAATTTATCAAACCGCAAACTTGGGTAGATTTATCCTTTATCGCAGTTGCAAAAGGCCCCGGCGGCTTTACAGGAACTCGGATTGGCGTTGTCACTGCTCGGACTTTAGGACAACAGTTAGATATTCCTGTATTTGCGATTTCAACTTTGGCTGCGGTAGCTTGGTCAGAAGCAGGCAAAAGTCAAAATCCAAAAACTCTTGCTGTAGAAATGCCAGCACAACGAGGTCAAATTTTTGCTGGTATTTATCAGTTTGAGTCAAATGCTTCTAAACTAAGAGTGTGTTTGTCAGATAGAGTGTTTACACCAGAAACCTGGCAGGAAACTTTAGCAAATTGGAACACTGATTATCAGTTGATTCAAGCTCAATCTGGGTTAGCAGCGACGGTAACAAGTATTTTGGAATTAGCTAATCTTGATTGGCAAGAGGGCAAGCGTCCTAATTGGTCTGAGGCTTTGCCATATTATGGGCAGCATCCAGTAGAAGTTTAACTAATATTAGGTAAATTCCTCCGCCAGGTTCTAATTATGCTAAGGAATCGCGCACAAAGAATTTACCTATAGCGCATCACGGTGCATAAATCCAAAATCAAAATAGCCACAGCCAAACTGGGAGAGTAACCAGCAATACTATAGCCCCAGCAGCTAAGGCAGTAACTGCCAGATCCCGATCAAGATTGAATGTCTCAGCAATTACCAGTGTGGCGAAAGCTGGAGGCATTGCCATTTGTAGTACGATTATCTTTGCTATGGGCCCAGTTAATCCAAACAGTGGTAAAATGCTGCCCAATATTAAGGGAACTAACAACATTTTGATTCCCAAGCTCATCCCTGCTTGTGGTAGGCTACGCCAAGATTTGAGCAGCGCCAGTCGCATTCCAATTAACGCCAGAGATAAAGCTACACTACTCCAAGCAAATTTTTCTAGGCAGAATTCCACTATTGTGGGAATTGTTACTTCTCGAAATAGTAAGCCAAATCCGAAACCCCACAGGGCAGGATTAATTAAGATGGGCCTAGCAATCTGCCAATGATTATGGATACCACCGCCAAAACGCGCTGCTAGTAACACACCCAAGCCATAAGCTCCTGGGAAGGAACCTAGCAAATCGTAAAATAGTGCCCAAGCAAAGTATTCCTTACCTACGATTGCTAAGGTAATGGGAAAGCCAAGATAACCTGTATTACCCAACATTGCTGCTAATATCAAGCTAGCTTGAGTCGATTGTTGAGGGACGGTACTTCTAAAATAGGCTTGTCCTTTAATCCCTAACCAAGCTAAAAATGCCCCTAGTAAAATGGCTAGGTAAGCGATGGCAGGTGCAATCCAAATTTGCTCCGACAAGCTAGATTGACGTAAAAAGGATACTATGCTTATGGGTACTCCCACCCAAAAAAGAAACTGTCCCAAACGAGTAGGAACTGTCACAGGTAGTTTGCGTCCCAGAATAAAACCTACCAGGACTAATCCTCCCAGCTTGACGTATAGTTCTAAAAGGTTTGTCAAGATTGCGCCTAAAAACCACAGATGTAAAATGCTACCTGTTCCGTCTACTTTTGTCCAGTGCAAAATCTGTTATGGTTATCCCACAAAAACAGGAGTTTACCCTTGAATAAGGCAGGGTTTTCTGGAAAACCGCAAAACTCATCGAATGACCTTGGTGATGATATTCCAGTGGCTGTACGCGATACCCCTGATGCAACACCTAAAATTTGGTTGCAACCCCGAATTATGCTGATTGGGGGAATAACAGGATTTGTCCTGCTGGCTTTAATTAGCGGTTTTTTGTTTTTCCTCACTGCACCCAAAAAAACTGCTGATTCTCAACGTTTACCAGCTACTTCTGCTCCTCCAACTCCAGCAGCATCTAATAATTCTAGCGATACTGTGTTAGGGCATTTTCCCTACCCAGAAGCCCCTCAGTCAGAACTAGTAACCATCTCCGCAAATAGGGGCATTAGAATGCGAAAAGCTGCTGCCCAAAAATTTGAGGAGATGGTAGCAGCAGCACGGAGTGCAGGTGTAATTTTAGTGCCAATTTCTGGCTTTCGCTCAGTCAAAGACCAGGAGCAGTTGTTTTTTAATGTCGGTGCCCAGCGAAATCAGACGCCAGCAGAACGAGCTGCCCTCAGCGCTCCTCCTGGTCATAGCGAACATCACACAGGTTATGCTGTGGATGTTGGAGATGGAGCAGTACCAGCAACTAATCTCCAAACTAACTTTGACAAGACCAAGGCTTATCAATGGCTGCAAGCAAATGCAGCACGTTTCAGCTTTGAAATGTCATTTCCTAAAGATAATATTCAAGGTGTGAGTTATGAGCCTTGGCACTGGCGTTTTGTAGGCGATCGCGATAGCTTAGAAATGTTTTACAAAGCCAGAAATTTGAAACCCGCTAAGTTGCCTCAATAAAAGTTGAGCTAGAGATTACTATCTTTTTATAAAGGAGTTGCTTGTGTATCATTTATGAATGGTATGGCATTGATAAATGATACGCAAAATTAGGGACTTCCAACAAAAGATCCGCTTTTTTCCACTCCCCTGCGCCTACTCTGAGTCACAAGTTATTAAAACTTGGAAAAACTAACTGCGCTTACTGAGTATTCAGTTCTGCCGTGATGCATCGCGAATCTATGACAGCTGTCTTACCAGCAGAGCCACTAACGCGCCAGTAAGGTGTAATGGTGTGGGTTCCATAAGGAATTGGCACAATAGCAATTACAGCGCGACCTTCATAATACTGTTGATGGTTGGCAAGGTTACCTGGCCCATAAGTATCTTCTCGCGGAACTCCACCATCAATAGAGTAAGATATACGTACTTCAGCAGCATCATCTACACCGACGTCTGCACTTACGTGGACAATAGCATTGGTAGTAGAACCGTAGTTAGTAACTGTGGCACTTAATCCCGGAATTGGTTGAAAACCATTAGCAGGAGTTATACTTGCAAAATTAAATGCACATTTTCCTTGAGATGCTGGAATAGCGTGTGTCGGTAACACACCAACTACCATGTTGCTTAGTAACCCACACATACCAATAAGCATTATAGGCTTTTTCATTCTTTTCGTACCTCTATTTCTCTAATACTCTCAACAGTTTTTGGTGTGCAAGTAGATGATAACTTTGGGTGTAGTAAAATAAACCCAACACAAATTATTATGTATTTGAAAAGATTGATTTGGCGCTAAATCAGGTAGTAAGCTGTTCCACATTTAAATTGCATATACTGGGCGGGCAGGATACCCACCCCACAAGATTTCTATTTAATTCGATTATGCAAATTAGATGTTTTTTAGCTTATTAGGTTCTTTGGTGTTAAAAATATAGTTATTTGATACTTGATACAAGTATTCTTAATAATTTTATACACTTCATAGCTGGTGATATAAATGGTTGTGTTACAGGTCACAACGTTCTGGTCGCAATTGTGCAGAAACGCAATCGGTACTACTGACTGATTATCATCCGGATCGAGCGTCGGCTTGCCAAAACATCTACCACTTACAGCTATTTATCTGAAAACTGCTGTAAGAGGCTTGCATTCTCCCAGAGTGACGCTCCTACCTCCTGTCTTCTACTTAGCGCTCTTTAATCAATCTCACTAAAGTAAAAAGCAATAATCCTTGCTACACAATAGTTTCAGACGAAAGAGATGATTTTAGTCATAATGTTAGAAAATAAAGCTTCAAACCAAGTTTCTTTTTATTAAAATTTAGGCAAAAAGACAGTGAAAGCCTTGATTTCCTGTAGGGGCAATTCATGAATTTCCCCTACATTTCATACTTGATGCGTAAGTCCTATCTATGTTTAAAAGTTGGCTGAGATTTTTTTTGACCAGAGTGATGGAATAGCCTTAGTCTCCAGTGCCATGTCCTGAATTCTGAGTTTTAGCTTCTGATGGCTCAGGCTGAGGTTTTTGATACTTACCTGGATACTTATGCTGAAAATAAGCTTCTAACACTTGTAAAACCATCGGTCCGCAAATAGTACCCCCATGTTCGCCAGTATTTTCCCCAAAAGCCACAACCACAATTTCCGGCTTACTACTGGGGGCATAAGCACCAAACCAAGTATGATTTGGGCGACCAATACCAGCTTCAGCAGTGCCACTTTTTCCAGACGCTGGGGCAATTGTCGGCACGTCCAAGCGCTTACCTGTACCTTCACTCACCACCTTCCGCAGTCCCTCACGGAGAACTTTGATGGTTTCCGGCTTCATATTTAAGGATTCTCGCCAACTTTTTGCTTCTTCGTTGTCTTTAAGCAAATGCGGCTGAACTCGATACCCACCATTAGCAGGAACAGAAAACATAATTGCTGATTGCAGGGGTGTGACTTGCAAAGCGCCCTGACCAATTGACATATTAATGGTGTCACCTACACTCCAAGGTGTCTTCAAAACTCTTTGTTTCCATGTTTCATCTGGAACCAAGCCTTTTGATTCTTCGTTGGGAAATTCAATGCCAGTTTTTTGACCAAACCCGTATTTGCGACTCCATTCGATTAAAGTTGGGCCACCAACTTTTCTGCCAACTTGATAGAAAAAAGTATCACTACTCATAGCGATCGCTCTGGGAAATCCCAATGGTCCAAATCCGGCGTGGTTCCACTCACCAAAAGTCACCCCCCCAACAGTCAGGGAACCAAAGGTCTGTAATACTGAGTCAGGAGAGAATTTACCTGATTCCAACCCGGCTGTCGTAGTGACAATTTTGAAAGTACTAGCAGGTGGAAAGGCACTCAGGGCCCGATTGATCAAGGGATGATCTTTACCTTGCACGCTTTCCCAATCTTTCTGGGAGAGTTTTTGTTTGGAGAAGATGTTTGGGTCAAAGGTGGGGTAAGATACCAGTGCTAAAACAGCACCGTTATTCGGGTCAAGTGCGGCGATCGCGCCTCGGTGATTTCCCAAAGCTTTTTCTGCTGCCTTTTGCACATCCAAATCTATGGTTAGGTGCAAATCGTTACCAGCTTTTGCCTGTTTCTCCCCCAAAACCCGGATTGGTCTACCCGCACCATCTACTTCCACCTGCTGACCGCCCCATTCGCCCCGCAGAGTTTTCTCATAGGCTTTTTCCACCCCCATCTGACCGATTACATCTCCCAGTCGATAGCCTTCCTGCTTCTTGTCCTTTAACTGGTCGGCGGTCAATTCCCGCGTATAACCGAGTACATGTGCTAATTGCTTACCGTGAGGGTAATAACGTACAGAATCTCGATTTATTTCTACTTCTGGTAGTTCATTTTTATACTCTTTTAATGCCGTGATTTGTGCTTCATTTAGATCACGAGCAATGCGGATCAGCGAAGAAGAATTAGCACCTGCTAGTTCTAATTTCTTTTCCATCTCGTCTTGCGGGATGTTGAGAATTTGCGCTAGACGGGGGCCGACTACAGACCAGGAAGGCTTAGTATGTGCCATCGGCCACAAATATACAGAGCTTGGATAGCGAGTACTGGCTAAAAGTTTGCCATTTCGGTCAAAAATATTGCCCCGTTCTGGTTGTTTAAGAATCATCCGAATTCGGTTCGCTTCGGCTCGTTCCCGGAGTTTTGGACCTTCAACAATTTGCAAATATGCCAAACGCGCCCCAATCCCAGCGGTCATTAATAGGGTAAATACAATTAAAAATATTGATTGGAAACCACGTCCAACTGTACGGGTATCTTTTTTGCTGCCAATTAATGGGAATAAAGACATAAGACAAAGAATGATTCCAAGAGCGGTATTATCTGTATACAATTACCCTAAACTCTTCCCCAGTAATGGGTACGAAAGAATCGGGCGAGTATATTCATTCCTGAACAATTGTTTTTGGCGGATACAATAAACCAAAGTGTCAAATCTAGTCTGCCCAATAGACTATTGACATCACGTAATATCACGGCATTCTACTAAGGATTATGGCTCAAATTGTCATGCAGAATCAGAGGGGGATAACAACTTTTCAGCCACTTGATGTTGAACTGCGTAATGTCTTCAAGTTTTTTAACCAAGAACCAGCAGTAAATGGAATCGACTTGGATGTTAGACAAGGAGAATTTTTTAGTATTTTAGGCCCCTCCGGTTGTGGTAAAACAACAACACTGCGCTTAATTGCTGGGTTTGAAATCGCTGACGCTGGCAAGGTATTGATTCAGGGTCAGTCTATGACTAATGTGCCGCCTTACCGCCGACCCGTCAATACTGTATTTCAAAGTTACGCTCTATTTAACCACCTGAATGTCTGGGATAACATCGCCTTCGGATTGAGGTTAAAAAAAATACGTAAATCGCAAATTGAAGCTAGAGTCGAAGAAGCTTTAAAACTGGTGAAAATGGAAAGTTTGCGATCGCGCTTTCCCAATCAACTTTCTGGTGGTCAACAGCAGCGAGTTGCTTTAGCAAGGGCCCTAGTCAACCGTCCCACCGTCGTATTACTGGATGAACCTTTAGGGGCGTTAGATTTGAAACTACGTAAGGAAATGCAGATTGAGTTATCAAATTTACACACAGACTTGGGATTGACCTTTGTGATGGTGACACACGACCAGGAAGAAGCATTATCTTTGAGCGATCGCATTGCCGTGATGAACCAAGGCAAAATTGAACAAGTTGGCACTCCCAGCCAAATTTATGAACGTCCCCAGACATCCTTTGTTGCTGATTTTATTGGCGATACTAATTTATTCAGCGGTGAAATCGTAGCGGTAGACTCCTCTAATGTGCAAATTTCGACGAAAACGGGACTTTCAATTGTCATTAGCCGCGCTGAAGATACACCATCTGAATTATCACAAGCAGTGGTAGTGAGTGTGCGCCCAGAAAAAATACAGCTTTCGCTTTATCCACCCAATTTGCCAGCTAACTCCTTTGAAGGACGGCTTGTCAATGTTATGTATTTGGGCACACACGTTAATTATGTTGTGCAATTAACAAATGGCATTAACATAAATGTGTTGCAACCTAATACTTTTGGCACTTTCCCAGACCGCGACACGCCCATCTACGCTTGGTGGGCAGAAAATGATTGTTTAGCTATTAGTCAATAGTTATAAGAATCTGCCTTAATTGCTAAAAGGATCACTTTCTTCAGTTCCCTCGCCTGGTAAAGAATTCACTTACAACAATAAATTATTAGTTTGCTTAGTCTGTCACCTGATATTCATAGCAGCTTGGTAGATAATTATTCTTAATTAAATCCTATCGGTGCGAACGGTGAGTTATAACATTTAGTAATGGAATAACACCTTGACCCCGTACTAGGAATACTAACCCATGTCAATTTTGAAAAGAGTTCCTTGGGTATCCCTGGCGTTAGTACTGCTTAGTTACAGTACTTTGGGCTGGGTAATATCTGAAACACATGCTCCTCTATTTGTGTGGCTGGTAACTGTAGTTGCTATCTTGCTTTTAATAGTAACGTTGACCGCTCCTTGGCCGAAAATGACATATTACTATAGTATTTTGCTTAAATCAAATACTAGGTCTTTCGGCATTGCCGTCTTAGCAGCTTTCTTGTTTTTTATTATGATTGCCTGGTTTTGGGTATTTCTTCATACCTTACTCATCATTTCAGCGACTATATTAGTCAGGATAGACTTTCAAAAAGCTGGTCTTAGGGAAGGGCTAACCTTTTCAGTTGCGTCTATCTTTTCATTGGGAGGTTTAGCTTTGGGTGCACTAATCTACAAGTTAATCTATTCTCAAATTCCACTAACGTTATGAAGTATACCAAAAAAGCTAGCGATGCCTGTGGTGGGCTGTTTGGTGTCGCTTCAGAATCGATATTGCTTACCTAAAGATTTCTTTTTGGCTGAGATTCCCAACTTTTTTAATAAGTTGGGAATCTTGTTCAATACTGACTTAGGTTCAAAATGCAGGCTGTTCAAACAGCAGTAGAGAGAGGAAAAAATCCATGATAAAAATTGACACCCAACTAGTAACAACTGCTTTCGTTGCAGATTCTCCTACTTCTTTGGCTCCCCCTTTAGTAGTTAAACCCCAACTACAACCAATGACAGCAACCAGTACACCAAAAATAAACCCTTTTAGTAAAATAATAAACAAATCTGACGGTTCTAAAAAATTTCTGACTGATTCTAAAAATGTTTCTGGAATAATTTTGTAAAACTGTGATGCAGCAAAAACTCCGCCGATGATGCCTGTAACTAAAGCTAAAATCGTCATCAAAGGCACCATTAAACTACAAGCAATTACTCTAGGAAGTACTAGATAATCAATTGGATCAGTTTTGAGCATATAAAGTGCATCAATTTGCTCTGTGACTTGCATTGCACCTATTTCTGCCGCAAAAGCAGAACCGACTTGTCCCGCCATAATACTAGCGGTCAAAATTGGAGCCAATTCTCTACAAAAAGCTAAGGCAAAAGCACCTCCCACAGCATCGACAGCCCCAAATCGGGCTAATTCCCTCGTTATTTGAATAGTAAAAATCATTCCTGCAAAACAGTTGACAAGGAGAACTGGAGAGATAGAACTTGGCCCAGCAGTTACCATATGTTGCAGAATCTTGCGGTAGCACGTTTTTCCTTGGAGTAAATGTAGCCACACTTGACCGAAAAGCAGTACTGCCGCAAAACAGCGTATAATCCCACATTGCTGAAAATTTGTTTTTAGTCGCAATTTTATCGTCCTTAAAACTGACTTTTTTTGCACATATGTTACATCAATTCTCCAAAATAAGACTACAGATACAAATGGTGGAAACCCAGCTAGATGTAATCTGACTTTCTCAATTACGTAGACGCATAAAGTGCGGCTTCCCGTAGGATATTACAAATTGGTATTAGGGTATGGTACATGAACAGATGTACTGGATGTTTACCCTGAAAGTAGAGGAGGTGTTTGGGCATGGTTTAACTTATACCAATTCTCTATGAAGATGCATAGAATAAAACCTCATGGAATAGAGCTTCAAGTATAAAATCATAACTTGTTCAAGAGGAGATTAACTCTGAAGATATTTGGGAGCATCCCAATGCAAAAATTTACCAAAATCGTTACAAGTCATTGTGAATGAAGCGTACTTCTTCTCTACGAGACGCTCCGCGAAAGGAGAACCCGCAGGGGAATTGCTCTCAAATTCAGCCGCAGTAACGATATTGAGTTCTTTAGCACTGAGCAAAGCTGCTCACGCTGCTGTCTGATCCCACATCCTTGATGACGGTAACTATTAAAATTTAGATTCCGCCCACGAGAATAATTACTACAATAAAATAGTCACGCACCTAATCTCTGGAGTTCTAGCAGTGGGCTTATTTGATGATTTGAATCGGTTTTTAGAAAACCGTTTAGAAGAATTCTTGCGTAACAATCCACATTTGGAGTTAGAGGCGCTGCTAGAACAGCTGCGTGAGCAAGAGGAAGACACATTAAAGCTGATTGCAGATTTACAATTACAAGAGAAGCGATCGCAAGAAGAAATTCTGTCCACCGCTCAAGAAATTCAGCGTTGGCATATCCGTGTTCAAAAAGCCAAAAACGCTGCCAGAGAGGATTTGGCAGCTGCGGCGGGTGAGCGAGAAGCAGCCCTATTGCGCGAAGGAAATCAGCGCTGGGGACATATGCAAGGGCTGAAAGAACGCATTAACCAATCTCAGGAACTACTGCGAAAAATTCAGCAGCGGCGACAGGAGGTGCAAGCTAAAGCAGCCGAAGCACAGACAGCCTATGCTAAAGCGCAAACTCACCAACGTTTGGAAACCAATGGCTGGTCAAATCAAACTAGCAGTTATTCTGGTGGGTTTGATGACTTAGAAGATAAGTTTCGTCGCTGGGAAACTCAGGATGAGTTAGACCAAATCAAGCGGAATCTAGGGAAATAATCGCAAAGGCTAAACTGGAAAGGATGAAAACCAAATAATAAATTTCATCCTTTATACTTCTGATTATATTTATTATCTGTATTATTAATAACAAGTTTTGCAAGTTATTTGCTATTAAAAATTTTACATGTTCATACTTAGCTTAATCATCAAACAAGTCAAATCTGGAAATTGTATTTAATTTACTAATCAGGATTTTTTTTTCTGATAAGGTTTAGTCAAGCCAACTTTTACCTTTTCTGTGTACTACTACTATCACATTGTAAAAACACCTAATTTTTTTGAGTAACAGCCAAGGAGGAGAGGATTTAGGAAATCTTGTCGTCATACTAATTCTATGTAAGGTTGTGCTTTATTCACGTAGGGGCAATTCATTAGTTGACTCTACAGGGTGTTGTTTTGTGTAAGTCTGATAGGCGCATTTTCATACAGAATTGGTATGAGAAAAGAGGAAGTGCAATTAAAATCACTTTTCTATTCGCTATTTTGTGTTGTTGCCGCAGTATTTTCCAAATGTTTGCTATAAGAACTGAGGCAGAAAAATAATATGTTTTTAGACATTTTAGCTAGCCTGCAACGGTTATTTGTGGGTTATATTCCAGCCGTTGTATTGGGTAGTTTCATCGGGTATTTAATCGGCATCAATAGCATGATTTATCAGCTATTTAGGCTGATATTTCAGATACCACATAGTATCCCTCCTATAGCCTTATTACCTCTTGCCTTAATAGCGCTTCCAGAGAAAGAATCAGCTGCTATTATAGTAGTTTTTCTGGGAACTCTCTGGACGATGATTATTAATACGGCAATAGGTATGCAACATTTTCATAGACAGAACAATAACTTTCGAGTAGCTATATTTCATATATTTCATGCTTTGAAAGTTAGCATTTGGGTAGCCTGGTTTATAGTTATTGCTACAGAAATGTTAACAGGGCCAAAAGGACTTGGTTTTACCCTCTGGGATGCTTATAAAGCTGGCAATGCCGATTACATAATCCAGGTGATCCTCTACATCGGTATCATTGGCTTTTTACTGGATCAGTTACTAGATTTTGCAGCTTATATTCTCTCACAAATGGTTTCAGATGGGAAAAAATCTTCCTAAATTTTATTAGGCTTGTGGATTGTACCCTGCCAGCTAATAGTTTGTTTGCTTTGCAGAACGTATTCCCAAAGAACGAGTTGCCACAACTTCAATATCAACGTTGACACGAAAGCGTAAGTAAAGTTTCGTTATGAATTTTGAGCTTGCCTAAAGCTAAAGTAAAACGGTTGTAGTCACGAGTCACAAGTTCGTTGGGAATATCCCTTTCATATTCAGTTTTGTAACCAGAAAAACCGTAGAAGTTATCCTATGCGCGGTATTTCACGCGAAACTGAGTATTAATAGCATTGTCGAAATCACTAAGTCATTGCGATCGCTCCCGTAATGCATAACCTACGCCACGGACTGTATGAATCAAACGCTTTTCATTATTTTCTTCCAACTTGAGTCGCAAATAACGAATATAAACCTCAATAATATTAGAATCACCCATGAAGTCATAACCCCAAACCTTCTCTAGAATTTGCTCTCTAGTAAACACCTGACGGGGATGTGAGAGAAGATATTCTAATAAGTCAAACTCTTTTGCTGTTAACTCAATGCTTCGTTTCACCCGAAAAACTTCACGGGTGCGGCGATTTAAGCTTAAATCTTCAAATTGCAACAAATCCTCGTCTGTTTCTTGTGTGCGGCGGAGATGGGCGCGAATTCTAGCTAGTAGTTCTTCAATGCTGAAGGGCTTAACTACATAATCATCGGCTCCCGCATCTAAACCTGCGACGCGATCGCTCACTTCATCTTTTGCTGTCAACAAAATCACTGGTATTGTACTGCCTGTTGCTCGCAAACGGCGGCAAATTTCTAAACCTGTCAGCCCTGGTAGCATCCAATCCAGAATCGCTAAATCTGGCGATGAGTCTCGCGCCAGGGTTAGACCAGCAATACCATCATGGGCTACACTTACCTGATATCCTTCGCTACAAAGTTCTAATTCTACAAATCGCGCCAGTTTGACTTCATCTTCCACCAAAAGGATATGTGCTGTCATATTTTTGCTCCTAAAGCAGGTAATGTGAGAATAAAAGTGCTACCACCTGGCTCTGAAAGGATGGCAACTTTGCCTCCCATACCTTCGGCTAGGTGTTTCACAATAGATAAACCTAAGCCTGGTTTGCCAGTCGCACGAGCGCAGGAAGGGTCAACTTGGTACAAGGGTTCAAAAATGCGGAACTGCTGCGACAAGGGAATGCCATCACCCTTGTCGCTAACTTGAATGATTGCCCAACCATTAGCCTGAGTGAGTTGCAAGGTAACTAGATCACCCACATACGAGTATTTAACTGCATTACTAATTAAATGGCTTAATAGCTGTATGAGTTGATTCCACTCTGCCTTTATTCTCACAGGAAACGGAACAACTTCCAAATTAATTGCCCGATGCTTAAATTTATCTGTCATCTGCACTATGTCTGCAAGCAAAACATTTAATACTGCAAGACCTAAGAATTTCTTTACCAAGTCAGATGGAACTCTTATATGTAGGTAAACTGATTGTAAACATACTCCCTTCCCCTAACTTTGATTGCACACTTACACTACCCCCCATACCTTCTACAAGTGTCTTGACAATAGATAAACCCAAACCACAACCCCCAGTAGTATGAGAGCGGGATTCATCTACGCGGTAAAATCTCTCAAATATCCGTGCTTGCTGTTGCAAAGGAATTCCATAACCTCTGTCACAAACTTGAATAATCGCCTTATCTTGAAGTTGATTCAATTTTAAAATTATGGGTAAATCAGCTTCAGAATACTTAACAGCATTATCAATCAAATTTAATAATACTTGTTTCAGGCGACTGTAGTCTGCTTTTATCTCAATTGGATAAGATTTTGACTCGGTTGTAATTATGCGATCGCTATAAATTTCTGCCATCATCACAACTTCTTCAACTAAGTCATTCAGCACATAAGATTTCATTTGAAAATATAAGTAACCACTATCTGCTCGTGCTAAATCAAGTAAATCTTGTAGTAGACGGATAGTGCGATCAGCTTCCGATGCTGCAGTTTCTAAAGCTTCTTGTTGGGTTTGGGTTAAGTTATTCTGCCTTCGCAAGACGCTTTGCAAATAACCATGTACAATTGTCAAGGGTGTACGTAATTCGTGAGAAACATTACTCACAAATTCTCGCTCTTGTTCCCATGATTGGGAAAGACGCGATAACAGCATAGTTAAAGTTTGAGCTAATTCTTTAACTTCACTGGGTGCATTATCAAGATATAGCTGTGCTTGTCCTAAATCTTCAACGGAAATCACAGAAGCCATTTGATTTAGCTGGCGCAGAGGTTGCAGAGAACGCTTAATATAAAATGCGATCGCAGCAGTTAAAACAATAATTGCTAAAACACTAGTAATACCTAAACTCTGCACCATTACTACAAACATTCTCTGTTCGCGGGTAATATCCTTGACTACAAATAACTCACCGAGCAACTTACCCTGCACTTGCACAGAACTACCGCATAAAATAAAGTAGCTTTGGTTTACTTTGTAAACTTGTGGTTTAATCGGCATTTTAGTCAGGGACATTAACTCAGCTACCGTAGTATCAGATAACAAATTTAAAGTGGCAGATTTTACTAAAATTTTATTATCAGGACTTTTTAGCCATAATAATGTATTGGTATTTGCCAAATTATTAATAGCTCTTTGCAATCCAGTTTCAGGTTGCATCATTTCACTATAAATTTGCACATCTTGTGGCAAGCGCTTGGCGATTTGCTCTATATTATACTTATGACTATCAACTAAAATTTGCTGCATTTTCCAACTAGTCCATGTAGCGAGGCTACCTAATACCAAAGCTGAAAATGCTGCAATACCAACCGTGAGGCGTGACTGTAAGGAAAATGGGTCTATATTTATCCAAACTTTTATGATTTGCTTCACTGTTCTGGTTGCTTTTTAGGTGTTTAAGAAGGCTTGATCAATAAAATCAGACTGCTAAATGTAAAGTTACTTTCAACCGCTACATCTTTAGTTATAGCTGATTTTAACTTACCTCTGTTGCATACCTACAGTGAAAAAGGTAGCGATTCCAAGAAGATTGCTAAATATTTTATTTCATCGCCCTTTTAATTACACAAATTTTTCTCTAATAATATAAATGCATTTACTAGTAATTAAATTAATTTCTGCTGAGAATTACCTTAAAATTGATAATCCTATCTGCCTTAACTTTATACTCTTGTTTGAACGCAGGGCTGAAAGTTAATCTTGCTCTTTAACAGAGATAGTATATTTTATAAGACTTACGCAATAACTCTCTGAAACCTTATTCCTTTGTGTCCTACCCTTCGGGAAGCCACTTCTCTACGAGACGCTGCGCGAACGTGTCTATGCGTCCCTTGCGGTTCGTTTTTTCATGATTTTGCGTAAGTCCTGTTTTAGAGAATAATCGCAGTCTTTAATTTATTTGTCTGTTTTAATTCAATATCCTTGGTGTTAGTGATATTTGTCCCTAGAGTGGCTCCCCAACCCCAACCCTTGTAGCGTTGGGGAGCAAGAATCAAAGCCTCTCAGAAGTGGGAGAGAGGAATGGAAGCGGGGTTCTAAGAATAAGTTGCACATCGCGTGAGTTCACTATTCAAATATTATTAAGTTACGGTCAGATACCCTGCTGTGTCTCTCTCATTTATCTAACAAGTGACATCATATCCACATCTTGTGCATATATGACAACCTGTCATATGAATAAATATGACAGAGAAAATTTGATAATTTATACACAAATAATGAGATAATATGCAGATTTTGGTCATTAAAAAAAATATCGTTAATCTTTTTGCTTATCTATGGAATATGGTATTCTCACAGCAGGAGGAGCTCTGGTAGCCGAAGCTTTTGGGGCGAAGAATATAGACCAAGCTAGGCGGATCGCTTGTCAGGAATTATGGCTAGCAGGTGTTCTGTCTCTAGAGGATGTTTTAAAAGTCAAAGAAGGTATAAATTTTCCGTTCTAACTGGGTTAACTCCGACAAAAAATCAAGATTTTAGCCATATGCTGAGATCCTATGCAGTGTTAACAATGAGAGCAAAAGATACTTTTAAAACATCCTCTTAGCCGGAATGCTTAAATTTTGTATTGGGGTTATATTCTGCTATTATCAGCAGTGACTTGAATTACGGATTTTGAGCTATTAATTGCCAACAAGATTGCCAGTAGTGAGGATGCAAAAGAGGGGGTTGTGTTGTCAGAAATGAGTGGAATGGTAAATTAAGAAGTTGATGTGCTGCTCAATGCAATGTAGCGCTCCAGCTAGTTAATCTAAACACCAAAATATTGTCATAAATTATGAGCGACCTAAAACCAATTACCGAAAGTACATTTGCAGAAACTGTAGCGATCGCCAAATTACCCAGCGAATTTGGTCAGTTCAAAATTTATGGCTACCGTAATACTCTGGACAACTCAGAAAACGTTGCGATCGTCAAGGGTGAACCGACAAAGTTCGACAACTCGGTAATGGTAAGAATACACTCAGAATGCTTAACGGGGGATGCCTTGGGTTCTCTGCGCTGTGATTGTGGAATGCAGTTGCAAATAGCACTAAGGATGATTGATAAAGCAGGTCAAGGGGTGATAATTTATTTGGCGCAAGAGGGAAGAGGTATTGGTCTGTTGAATAAGGTGAAAGCTTATTCTTTGCAAGATTTGGGATTGGATACAGTCGAAGCAAATGAACGTCTAGGATTCTCTGCTGACCTCCGTGACTACAGCATGGCGGCGCAAATACTTAAGAATTTAGGGGTGAATCAAATTCGCTTGATTACTAATAATCCTCGCAAAATTGCTCGTTTACAAAACTACGGTATTGAGGTAGTTGAACGTATTCCTTTAGCGATTGAACCCAATGACTACAATTTAAATTATTTGACGACAAAGGCAAAGAAGTTGGGGCATCTTCTAAAAGTAAAACACCGACAAGCTCAAGCAATAAATGCATTGAAAATTGATGAATACTTAGAAGATATTTGGTCAGCATTACTAGAATGCAAGGAGGTAATGAAAAATGAACCTCCCCAACTTAATGAATATTGGGCTTTTTTTGGGAATGCAAAAAGTCCGTGGAGTTTCCAAAAACTTTCTAACGAAAAGATAGCCAATATTCCAGAAAGTGATTTCTTGATTATTATCGATTTTCCAAATGATTTCTGTCAAAACTTGAATTTTGTAAATCAACTATTTTCTCAAGTACAATCTGCCATCGTATTCAAAAGCGGCTCCCCTTTTAAAAGCGATATCGTGCAAGATGCCCAATGTTTTAAAGGAATGTGGAGCAGCAATGGATGGCAAACTTTTTCCTTATATATAAGGCTCTTAGTTGCTCAAAGAGAAGCTTACCTAGAAAAGCGTCCTTTTCTGATGGCTCACTTGGCACAATCTCTTGACGGCAAAATTGCGGCAGTCAATGGAAACTCTCAGTGGCTCAGTAACGAGGCTAACTTGAAACATGCCCATCGTCTGCGTGCCCTTCATGATGCCGTCATGGTAGGGGCAGTAACGGCAACACTTGACAACCCTAAGTTAACGGTTCGTTTAGTACCTGGTAAGCATCCAACTCCTGTGATTATAGAAGGTCAAAACGATTTGAGGCTTGATGATTTGCAGATGATGGCGCTTCATGAAAAAGTGATTGTGTTATGTCCTCAAGAAAAGCACGATCGAGTACTACCACAAGCAGCTAAAGAAAAAATTTTGGAGCTTCCGATCTCTTCAACAAAAGATTCTCAAGAAAGACCCGTTTTAGCTCCCTCTGAAATTTTAAAGGTTTTATACGAAAATGGCATTTCAACTATTTTTTTGGAAGGTGGAGGACAAACCGTATCCTATTTCTTACAAGCTAATTGCATAGAGCTACTGCATCTCCATTTTTCTCCTTTGATTTTAGGTTCTGGACGGTCGAGTTTCACCCTTCCAGTTATAGACTCGATCGACGAAGGACTTCGCTTTAAAATGAAACACTTCGATCTCGATGGAGAAATTCTGGTGGAATTGCTCCAAGATAAGCAGTCACACATTTAATTTGCTCGTTGAGGCTGATCAGGAAGTCAAAGAGATGAATTGTTTGTGCTTTTGCTTAAGACTACGCAATTAAAATGTACAACAGCTTTAAAGATGTCTACAAATTCTCCAGCTTATGCCTACTGGTTAGTCTCTCCTAGCAAGGGTGAAATTAGAGAAACTTCAGTCACGCCGTCCCTTAAAGATCCTCTGTTTTTGGACACGCTTTACAGTGGGATTAGTCCGGGTACAGAACGGCTGATAGGTCTAGCAAAAGTCCCCCAAGAGTGCTGGGAAACAATGCGCTGTTGGTATATGCAAGGCAGTTTTGCCTTGCCTTTAAAGTACGGTTACAGTCTTGTCGGTCAAGCTGATGAAGGTGACAATCAGGGGAAACGATTTTTTGTCATGCATCC
Organism: Nostoc sp.; assembly: GCF_036917395.1. Taxonomy (GTDB): domain Bacteria; phylum Cyanobacteriota; class Cyanobacteriia; order Cyanobacteriales; family Nostocaceae; genus Nostoc. Next base: position 4,497 of record NZ_JBALDI010000051.1, on the reverse strand, counting down.
CCACCAATCGAGAGTCGTCGTCGAGAGTTCTGATGCTTTAGAGTTACCAGATTGGTTACCTAGCAAACGGGCGACTTTAATTCCTAACACGGAAACAGCCTTGAATGCCGTTTGGGATGCCGAAGTTAATCAGGGCGATCGCATCCTAATTGTTGGTGCAGGCATTATCGGTATTCTCATTAGCTTTGTCCTCAGCAAAGAGTATGGTATTGGGGCAGACTTTTTAGAACAGGATAAGCAGCGAATTCAATATTTAGAACAACTACCTTGGCTGCAAAATTCCCGTTTAACAACCGACTATAAAGAAAGCGATTACAATATCGTTTTTCATACCAGCGCTTCTTCTTCTGGACTTCAAAGTGCGATTAATGCTCTAGCTTTTGAAGGTCGCTGTATCGAACTGAGTTGGTACGGAACACAATCAGTTTCCTTGCAATTAGGGGGTTCATTTCATTACCAACGCAAACAAATTATCGCTTCTCAAGTTTCTGCGATCGCCAAACCGATGCGAAAGCTAATTGACTATCGCCAGCGCAAAGAACGGGTTTTGAGCTTGCTTGCAGATGCAACTGTAGATATTCTCTTGGAACCTGTGATTTCTTTTAAAGACTTGCCACAATTTATGTCACAGTTATATCAGCGTCAAGTGCATCCAGTTTCACCATTAATTGAGTATTAAAAATCATGTTTTCTGTTGCAGTAAAAGACCACATTATGATTGCCCATAGCTTCCAAGGGGAAATTTTTGGCCCTGCTCAAAAGCTGCACGGAGCAACCTATATAGTTACGGCTGAATTCAAAGTACCTCAGTTGGATAAAGATGGCTTAGTAATTGATATCGGTCAGGCGATCGCAATTCTCAAAGAAGTTCTAGAACCGTTAAATTACCAAAATCTGGATACTCTTGAACAATTTAAGGGGATAAATACAACGACGGAACACATGGCTTATTATATTCACCAGCAAATTAGCAAACAGGTCAGTTCTTTTTTCAAAGGCTCTCTCAAAGTCACTCTGGAGGAAAGTCATATCGCTTGGGGAAGCTATGAAGCTGAGGTATGAACTGAATATGATCTATTTTATTCAGCCTAAACTAAGTTTCACATCAGGAGGCTCGCTCTACAATTTAGAAATTGTCAAGCGCTTGGAGGAGGAAGGCAAAGGAGAGAATTTTTTTTATCCCTTAAATGGATCTGTTTCTGGGCTTCTTGAACATTTGAGTGCTTTGCCCTCTAATTGTAGCCTTGTAATTGACGCACTCTACTTGACAATTCCTGAGTTCAATGCTTCCTTAAAAGAATTTCTTCCCTATGCTCAACGGACTTACCTCATGCTCCACCATCTTGAGTCATTGAATACCTACTACTCGACTCAGGAAAAGAAAGCGCTCTGGAGTGATGAAGCGCAGTGGTTAAAAGCTATGAAGGGTATTATCGTTCCTAGTTTCCAACTGCGGAATTATATCTTAAATGGTGGCATAGAAACAGATAAAATCGTGGTAGCATCACCAGGTATCGATCAGGCTCAAGCTTGCCTGCCTAATCTTAAAGAGCGATCGGAAAATGAGCAGATAACTCTAATTACCATAGGAACCTTCTATCGACGCAAAGGCCAACTTGAATTAGTGGAAATGTTAGCCCAGATGAAAACAAAGAATTTTAGGCTGCATTTGGTTGGTGATTGCGAAGAAGAAGCCTACAAAGACAAGACTCTGGCGTTAATCAAGCGTGCGCGACTGGAAGATGCCGTCATTGTCCATGGCCGTGTTCCTCAGAAGACTATGTTGGAGCTGTTGTCCCTGTCCGATCTTTATATCTCCCCATCTACCTATGAAAGTTATTCTATGGCCAGTGCTGAAGCAGTTGCTCACGGACTACCAGTATTAGCTTATGCAACTGGAGCAATTGGTGACTGGATTGAGGATGGAGTCAATGGGATAGTGATTGAGCTAGGTAAGCAGGAACAATTTTTCATGGCACTCAAAAGGTTGCTTACAGATCCTAATGAACTTAATCAGTTACGGAAAGAAGCTTTAAATCGTGCTGTGAACCTATCCTTTAACGATTGGAATCAAACTTATAGAGATTTTTTCCAAGTATTTACAAATGACTAATTACTAAAAATCCTAATATTTGCTCAATGACTAGAACTACTAAATCATTAGGAAACAATTAATATGTCCTCTTTCTGGCAGCAGGTAGGGATTCTTCGCTCATTATTAATGTACTACGGTATTCCCTTTCGCATCCGTCAGTTGTCACACTTTTATTCACTGTTTGTCCAACCAGGCGATCTTTGTTTTGACATCGGTGCCCATGTTGGCAATCATCTTCTTGCCTTATCTCGTCTTGGTGCCCACGTTGTCGGCATCGAGCCTCAACCTCAGTGTATGCAACTGTTGAAAAGCTGGTACGGTGATCATTCCCAGATTACCCTGGTTGAACAAGCTGTTGGCGTGGTTCCTGGGACGCAAACATTGTTGGTGAGCCGACGTACCCCAACTGTAACCACCCTCTCCCGTGATTGGATGCAAGCTGTTCAACAGGTTGACTCTTTCGCTCATGTGCGTTGGGATACAACTGTGTCTGTTTCGGTAACAACCCTTGATAGCCTCATCACCCAGTATGGTAAGCCCGCTTTTTGCAAGATTGACGTTGAGGGTAACGAACTCGAAGTTTTGCGTGGCTTGTCGCAACCTATTCGTGCTCTTTCATTTGAATACACTCCGAGTGCAATAAACATTGCTCTGGCCTGCATTGAACAATTGAACCATTTGGGACCTTATGAGTTCAACTGGAAACCGGCAAAGTTCGGCGAATCGTATCGATTGCAGTCAGCTAACTGGCTTAATTCTGACGAAATGATCACTCAACTCAAAAGCCTACCTGTGAATGTAAACTCCGGTGATGTCTATGCACGTTCTCTGCTTACTCTCGATACCCTATGACTAAAAACTATAAATTAGCCCAATGGCTGGAATTACGCATCCCCTATGATGCCAAGGGGCGTGACTCAATTGTGGAAGATAGCTGCCAACAATACCTGAAAAAGCGCAAAAGCCTTAAAATCGTTGATTTAGGAGCAGGTACGGGAGCTAACTGTCGCTACTACCTTAGTAAAATTTCCCAGGATCAGGAGTGGTTTCTAGTCGAACAAAATGAAGAACTTTTGGAAATCGCTGTTGAGAAGCTAATCATCTGGGCGCAGGAAAATGGATATGAGTCACAATTGCAAAACTCAAGATTGGTCTTGAAAAATCAAGTTCATAAAATTACCATCCACAGAATTGTCGGCTCTATTTTGGATCTGGAAAATCTGATAGATTTAAATACTTTCGATTTAGCTGTCGCCAATGCAGTGTTCGATTTGTTTAGCGAAAAGCAGTTTCAGACACTACTCGAATGTTTAAAAAAGTACCAATTGCCGATGCTAGCTACTATTAACTATACTGGCATGAATTTTATTCCTCAAACCGAGAACGATTCGGACTTTATTAAATACTACCATCACCATATGCAGCGCCATCAAGACTTCGGCAGGGGGATGGGCCCTGAGTGCGGTTCCTTTATGTGGGAAGCAATGAAGGGTATTGGCATGAAGGTATTACAAGGAGAAAGTCCGTGGCAAATCAGTAACAGCGATCCTGTCTTTCTTGAGTTCATCTTAGGGTTTATGGAAGAATCGATTCCAGAAATTATTGAAGAAGCAACTTTGCAGGATAAATTAAATACCTGGTTGCTTGAAAAACAACAGATGATTGCTCAAAAAAAGCTTAGTTCTAACGTCGCGCATCAAGATTTTTGGGGTTACTGGGAGTAGCTAGACCAGTCTAGTAGCAATCTGCAATTAGGCTTGACACAAGGGATGAGAAAAATTTAAATTATCTGGTATTCCATTTGAGTAAAACGTGAGTTCGACGGGTCAGATGGCAATACTGCTCGGTTAAGAAGATTTGTAGGTTGGGTTGAAGGTCGTGAAACCCAACAAAGCCATGAAAATGTTGGGTTACCCTGCGGGATCTTGCTACGTTCCTCAAACGCCAGTTGCTTCTCCCTACAGCCCTTTGGGCATCCTACGGCAGGCGTTAGCCTCTCCCAATGTGAGAAGGGGAGACGCTGCGCGTAGCTTGCTTAAGAGCAGGGGTACAAGTCGGCAGAGCCGCCCAACGCACTGGCTCCCCAACCTACACCAGAGTGATTTTTTAGGCAAAACCTACGCAGTATTGGGTCAAATGGTGTCCGCCTAGTTAGTCAAATCAAAAGACCTCTAGGAGGTTTTACTACGCAAAACCTGTCCCTCTCCAAGTCAGAGCTACGGTGTACACACAAGTATGACCAGCATAGGTTTCAATTCTAGTTGTTTCGTAGGGTGCGTCATGGAGATGCCAAAATAACAAATGAGTTCGCCGAAATAACAAATGAGTTCGCCGAAATAACAAATGAGTTCGCCGAAATAACAAATGAGTTCGCCGAAATAACAAATGAGTTCGCCGAAATA
>NZ_JBALDI010000050.1:0-2873 GCF_036917395.1 Nostoc sp. | reverse complement strand
GGGGTAAATGTTTCTAATGGTTATGTTTATGAAGATCGTGAACTATATTTAGATGCTGGCAAGTATTGGCTAGAGCTAAATGGGACTGGTGCAACTGACCCTAGCTTCAATGTGCAGATCATCACTGCACCTTTGACAACCACAGCAATGAATCTTGGCGATACGGTTAGCGGTACAATTGCCAAAAAAGGTGAGCAGGATTCCTTTACTTTTACGGGTACAGCAGGTCAGCAGTTATTCTATGATGCGCTTCAACCTACTAACTACTTCCAGTACTCTATTTATGACCCTACAGGCAGAAAAATATTAAATTCAGCCGATAGTCGTGGCGATCGCCGACCTCAAGATAGTCTAACATTGACCATGAACGGTACTTACAAAGTCACGATTGACGGCTCTGGTGAAGATACAGGAGCTTACAAATTCCGTTTCCTTGATCGCAACACTGCCGCAGTCGCTACTATCGGTGGTAGTGCTTTGACAGGAAATTTCGATGAGATGGGTATTGGTAGTACCTCCTATCGCTTTAATGTGATGGGTAATCAAACTATCAAGATTGATGGTCAAAGCACTGGACAAGCTTATAACTATTGGATTTTGTATGGCAGAGATGGCACGCAAATTACCTATGACCAGATTTACAACAGTCAAAATGTCGCGTTAACTGCTGGTGAATATTGGCTGGTGATGCAAGGTAATGGCGCAGTTAATAACAACTACAGTATTAAACTAACAAGTATTTCATCCACTCCATCTAGCGACTCTACCCCAATTGACTACACTCTGAATACGGTGGTGAAGGGAAATGTCAACTCTTTTTATGTGATGGCTGGTTCAGCCGACCTAAGCAGCTATCCTGCTTACAGAGCCTTCGATGGACATTTAACTGGTGAAGATGGTTTTTGGGCAGCAAATGGACCTACTCCCTCAATCCAGATCGATCTTGGCTCTGCTAAATCTGTTGCTACATACTCTTTATTATCTAGATGGAATGGTGAGTACAATCAAAGTCCACATCAGTGGGCACTGGCTGGTAGTAATGATGGAACTAATTTCACTACCATAGATACCAGAACACAAGAAGGGGTTTGGGGTGTTTTAGAGACGAGAAATTACACTCTAGCGACTCCCGATTCCTACAGATACTATAAGTGGACTTTTACGGCTGTACCAGGGCAGAGCATCATTAGCGTTCAAGAGATTACACTCGCCGATTCTGCTGGCAAATCAGTTATAGATAATAAGAAAATATATTCCTTTGACGGCATTACAGGACAAGATATTTGGTTCGACAGTCAGTCCAATTCGTCGAACTTGAAGTACACCCTCATCACCCCATCTGGTAGAGAAATTGCAACTAACAGTACATGGCAGGACAATTCCGAAATTGCACTAGGAGAAACAGGTAAATACAAATTTGTTGTAGAAGGAACAAACAGTCTATTTAGCGCTTACCAATTCCAACTAGTTAGTTATGCAAATAGTGCAACTAATCCAACCCCGATCACTCTGGGAGATAGCGTATCGGGAACTTTTGGTGGCGGCGGCTTGGAAGCTAAGTTCTATCGTTTTACCTCAACGGTTGACAATCAACATATATTTATCGATACCACAGGTGGCAATGTAAATAATTACCTATACGTCATGTCACCCGATGGTGTAACCCTCACCTACAGTAGACTTGCTGCTTATTACGACGGAGGACCTATAGATTTCTACTTGCCTAAAGCAGGAGAATACACCTTAGTCATCTCTGGTAGAAACACTGGAACTTACACTTATAACGTCAGTGTTTTAGCACCTACTTCCACGACAACTGCTTATACTATTGGTAAAGAGCAATCGGGTATCATTTCAATTAAGGGACAACAGGATACTTATACCTTCTCAGGCAGTAAAGGGCAACAACTTTTTTATGATGCTTTAGGTGGTGATTATCTCTACTTCACTCTCATCGATCCAAATGGAAAAACGATTGTCAACAGGGCGGATGGTCGGAACGATCAAGGCTCGGAACCAAGTAATGGTCTTACCCTTAAACTAGATGGAACTTACAAGATCGTTATTGGTGGTTCTGATATTGGTTATTATGGAGGAGCTACTTCCCATACAGGTAACTACAGCTTCCGTCTGTTAGACAAAAATGGCGCTACAACACCGCAAGTTTTTGTGGGTGACACAATTGGTGGCACTGCTGCGGATGTATTTGACAATAACGGTCTAGGTTCAAAAATCTATCGTCTTACCATTACTAATCCCACTGATTCCCTTTACTTTGAGGCTTTAAAGACAGGCGGGAACTACATTATTTATGACACGGATGGGAATTACCTTGCCAGTCGTGACATGAACACTGCCTATGGTAGAGAGCTAACCCTTGCAAAAGGTGATTACATGATCGTAATGCAAGGGACAGGTTCTAGCATTCCTTATCAATTTAGAATTAATCGTCCTGCCAATTCCATTCCCGAAGCGATTGAATTTGATACTGTTGTCAGTGGCACTATTACTGATAAAGGTGCAGTCCGTAATTACACTTTTACTGGCATCAAAGGACAGCAAATTTTCTATGATGCTCTGGGTGGGGATTATTTATATTTTACAGTTATCGATCCAACAGGCAAAGTGGTTGTCAATCGTGCCGATGCACGTAATGACCGAGGCTCCGACCCAAGTAATGGTTTGACCCTCCAGATGGATGGCACGTACAAATTAATAATTGGTGGTACGGATGTCGGCTATTACAGTGATTATTCCTATCCTCACACTGGTAACTATAGCTTCCGTCTGTTAGACAAAAATGGCGCTACAACACCGCAAGTTTTTGTGGGTGACACAATTGGTGGCACTGCTGCGGATGTATTTGACAATAA
>NZ_JBALDI010000049.1:0-192372 GCF_036917395.1 Nostoc sp. | reverse complement strand
CTAGAAAATATTACACCAGAGGTGATTGTTTCTCTCACCTCTTACGACTTTATTCTTGAAGCTTTATTTAGCGCAGCTTCATAAAGAATTGGTATGAGATCCTTCAATCGCGTCATCCACACGGAAAAAACCTTAATCCGGGGAATTTAACTCAAGCTTTAAAATCGACATCTTCACTTCAAGTTAAAAAAGGTATTAAACCAATAATTCTTGATTATGATCAGACAAATAGACGATTGAATGTCGTAGACAGAGGTTTTTTAATTTGGCTTGCTAGTCAAAATATACCAGAACTATTAGCAACAGTTGAATATAATTATAAAATGTAACGCGATGTGCGACTTAATATTACGTAACAAGTTCATCAAATTGAAGAGGGTCACAGTTATAGCGATTAAGCCAGAAGCAAAGTGTATGAGCTAAAATTTTGCGGTTGATTCTGCTGGTTAAGTGCCACATATGCCAGGGCGGTGGCATCATGTCAATAAGAGTAGTCTATCCTCAATAGAATTAAAATAATCTCATTAATTCTTGCTTATTGCTAAAGATTTAAGCGATTGCTTTAGTGCGTAAGCAATTCAACTCAAGTGACCTGACCTAATTAGATGAGGTATATTGGGCTTAGGACAAATAGATTAAAGCCATGATCACTGGCTTTGTTTATCATGCAAACCTTGAGACTTCGTAAGCTGAAAAACAAATTGATCCCATCTTATCAAAGTCTAAAATTTAGACATAGTAAGAATGGGGTACTTTTGGTTACGAAACATACTCGTAATCCTCAAACGACACCTTATAAGTCTGAATTTGAAAAGGCTATGGAAGCTTATCAAAAAGTAAGCAGTAAGTATAGGAATGCACTTCGTGAGCTAGCTAAGTGAATGATATTTTTTGGTTGAGTGAGGCAGTCATTAAAGCGATGCACGAAGAACAACTAGCAGAACACGGCGGACTTCTAGGTATAAGAGATAGAAATCTGCTTTTAGCTAGTTTAGATAGACCTAAAAATTTATTTGCTTATGGTGAACCTACACCAACTGTTTTTGAGTTAGCTGCTGCTTATGCTTTTGGATTTGTAAAAAATCATGCATTTATAGACGGCAATAAAAGGGTAGCTTTCGTTTCGATGGCTACCTTTCTGATATTGAACGGTTATTCTTTAGAAGTACCCGAAAAAGAAGTTGTATTAATGATAAAAAGACTTTCAACTGATCAAGAGACTCAAGAGTCGATAGCAGATTGGATTAAAGAAAATTGTATTAAAATAGACAATTAAACTTATTGCCAAGTGACTTTGCAGGTTTATTTAAGAATTTAGGTAACCAAAATATTAAACCCTTCCTATCAATCTTGGAAAGTTATACCTGTGGATTCGCGCTACCCTAAGTCAGGAAGCCAAGGATAAATCACATGAGAAAATGGATTTGGTTGATACTGTTGGTGCTGATGGCAGTTGCGGTGGTGGGTAGCAGAGGTAGCAGGTTTTTTGAACAGCGTCCGTCACCGGCAATTGTTCAAAGCATTCCAGTAGAAACACGCCAACCACAGCCAGAGTCAAAGGAAGTTGACAATACCCTACAAGTGTCTAGTGACAAGCTGTTAATCCATATCCAAAAGTTGAATTTTCAGCGTTACACAACAACAGAGCGATCGCTTACTCGCACTTATATCACAACTGAACTGAAAAAATTAGGCTGGAAACCCAAATTAGAAAAGTTCTCTGACGGTGTGAATATTTTTGCCGAACGCCCAGGAACTAATAAAGCTGCTAAAGCAATTCTCGTAGCAGCGCATTACGACACTGTTGCCTTGTCCCCTGGTGCTGATGATAACGCCAGTGGTGTAGCCGTGGTACTGGAAGTAGCCCGGTTGCTTGGTTCCCGTCCCACGCCACGGACGTTACAGCTAGCTTTTTTTGACAAAGAGGAAGCAGGACTTTTAGGTAGTCAGGCTTTCGTTAGCAAGACACCACGCTTGCAAAACTTGGGCGGAGCGATCGTTATGGATATGGTGGGTTATGCTTGTTACACCGCTGGGTGTCAAAAATACCCTGCCGGATTGCCTGTTACCCCACCTAGCGACAAAGGCGACTTTTTGGCAGTAGTCGGTGATACAGAACATTTGCGTTTGCTGAATGCCTTTCAAAGCTCACAGATGTTCCCCTCAACTGCTCTGAATAAACAGGAATCAAATTTGCCACCAGTCCTAACACTACCAATTCCTTTTAAAGGTTTACTGACACCAGACACCCTACGCAGCGACCATGCGCCATTTTGGTATCAGGGTGTGGGCGCTGTACTGGTGACAGATACCGCAAATTTACGGACTCCCCACTATCATAAACCTAGCGATGTTCCAGCGACTATCGAGCGATCGTTTTTCACAGGAGCAGCACAGATTGTAATCAATGCTACTACTACCTTGTTAGAGAAAAATGAAGTTTTGGAAACTCAACCACCAAACTCAGTAAATAATTCCTAATTCGTAATTAATCAATTCAGGGACAGAGTGACTTAATTTATTACAGCAGTTTTCATTTCTTTGAACCACATATGTTGTAGGGACACAGCAATGCTATACACATAGGGCGTGGCCTATTTACCTGAAAATAGCTGTAATGAAAAAATAAATTTATTCATTACTTATTTGCCTACGGCACGCTGTAGGAACAGGTATGGGGCTATAATTACGAATTATGTTGACCAACTTTTAGTTCAGGAAAAGTCAACGTCCAGTTCTGTTTATCATTGATCTGAAAGTACAAACCTTGGAAAATCAGCCGCAGAGCTGTTCGAGTTCTAATAAACTTCCTCAGCAGATAAGTTCCTGGTTCAGCAAAGATATCATTAAAGTTTTTTTGATAACCAAATTGTTTTGAACAGTAACTGCCAGCACCTTTGACTGTTAACACAAAAAATTGAGCTTGTTTGTATTCATCAGGAATCATAAAGATTCCATATACATGGTGACGACCATGCCACGGCTGAACAATAACCTTAGTAGCATGTACTTGGAATTTTGTAGTTTTTGATGCAAGAATCGCCTCGGAATTGCAATCAGAATTATTCACAGGCCAGTAAAATGTAATAATACTCAGGGAGAGCAGCAAAATTAAAATATAGCGGAGTCTGTGACACATAAAGCCAAAAAAAATTGTTGATGCAGCTGGTATTTGATGAGTAATGATTGTGCAGCCACAGCAGCAAGCTAAGGGGCAAAGACAAAACATTCCGCGGTCGGTTAAAGTTTCCTGTCAAAAAAAATTGCACTCAAGACATCAGCTCACAAAAAGTGCAGATTGGAGATGCGTAGTTTACCGCCGCAGGCATCGCTTACCCTGTTTTAGAGCTTCGTTACAGTATTAAACTTAGTTGAGAAACAATCGGGCTTTTGTGGCTGTAAACACCGATTTATGCTCAAGTTTTTAGCTGTGATAAATTCTACAATTCGTTGCTTCTGTTATACTTTTGATGTAGCTCTGTTCGCATTAGCAGATGCTTTGAGGATATAAAAGCGACGCTGATAGCGAACGCAAGAGCGTCTCTAAGAGTTGCGTTAGCGAGTCTTGCCTACGGCACGCTGGGGCGAACGAGCGTCATAGGCCGCACTTCTCTACATACAAGAAGCTCTTGCTAGCTTGCTTAAGAGTAGGGATAGGGCATGGTTCGACTAGCTTCGGCTGCGCTCAGTACAAGTACGCTCACCGGTCGCTCAGTGACCACCAAAGACATCGGCATCAAGTTCAAGAAAAAATTTGCTTTTGTTTCTAGACAATTAATAGAGTAGTCAAATACACAAATATTGGTTATATTCCCGTAAGTAATAATTGGTATAAAAGTTTATGGGAAAAAGTTGGGTAAATATTAAGACAGTTACGGTTTTTTTTAGCGCAATTGTACTGACACAGTTTGGGGCAAATACTTCGGCCATTGCGGCTGACACAGTTGTTGTGCGTTTGGGTTTATTTACAGAATCCATCTCCCTTGCTGAGTTGCAAAAGGCTGCAAAAACTGGGAAATTGTCTGGGAGTTTCAAGCCTTACGTTAAAAAATTATCTGAACAACAACGCCGCTTTTTCTTGGGGGCGCTGGGCATGAATGTACCGATGAGTGTTGTCACTGTTAATAAGTTAGTTAATACTCAGATTGGCACAACTATTCTCAATGACTTCGCTACGGCCTTAGCCCGAAAAGATAAAGCTGGGGTACAAGCACTTAGAGCAGGATTGGTATTAGGCTCTACTGCACCGCAGGGTCTTTCTATACTGAGTTTTATCGCTGCTTATCCTAGTAAACGCCTAGAAATTAATTTGCCACAGGCTTTTATAGTTGCAAGGAGTTTGAACACAGCTTTTTGGCGTACCCAGCAATTTATGCTAGCGTTGACGCATAGCGGCTTGTGGTCAGACATCGCTCCCCAACTCGACCCGAAAACACCGCAGATTGCTTTCCCTTTTGATCCCAGCCAACCAGGAATAGCTCAAGTAAAAATACTCAACTTAAGCCTGAATGAGCAAAAGCGCGATGCCTACGGCGGGCAAAGCCAACGCCAAATTCCAGTTGATATTTACTGGTCAACTGCTGCAACTGCCAATAAACCTGTAATTGTCTTTTCTCACGGCTTCGGCTCAGTCCGCACGGACTTGCGTTACCTAGCAGAACATCTAGCATCCCACGGTTATGTGGTAGCAGCTTTAGAACATCCCGGTAGTAATGAGGCAAATATTAACTCTGCATTTCAAGGCAAAACCAAAGTTGTGATGCCTCAGGAGTTTTTGAATCGCCCTCAAGATATTAGTTTTGTTCTCGACGAATTAGAAAAGCTTAATCAAATAGCTAATAATCCGCTTCAAGGGAAACTTGCAACCAATAAAGTGATGGTTATTGGCTATTCTTTTGGTGGTGGTACAGCTTTAGCACTTGCTGGAGCAGAGTTCCAGCTGGAACATCTCAAACAACGCTGTAAAAAGAACTTGACTATTTTGAGTCTGGGAGAAGCTATGCAGTGCATCGCTCAAGAACTACCAGAAAATAGCTATCAACTACGGGATACCAGAATAAAACAGGCGATCGCTCTCAATCCGACAACTTCTCTGATTTTTGGCGAAACTGGGTTAACTAAAGTACAAGTTCCTACCCTAGTGTTAGCAGGTTCCGCAGATAAAACCACCCCAGCTTTAACTGAACAGATTATAGGATTTAACAAAATCCCATCTCCCAAATGGCTAGTTGGCATAGTTGGCGGTACTCATCTGAGTGTAAAAGACCCCAGTAAGACTTTGGATCAAATAGGACAACCGAATACACCAATCAGTGGCGGTGAAGTTGTGGGTGAACAAGCAGCAGATGTTCGCAAGTACGTTAAAGCTATAGCTTTGGCGTTTGCTGCACAGATGACTCCAGAAGCTAAAAACTACGCTATCTTTCTGACATCAGATTATGCCCAGTTTGCTTCAACTGCCGCATTTCCATTTCGCCTAATTACGCAGATTCCTCCTGATGCTATGGCAGTGGTGAAAGAATTTGTTGAGAAATAAGGGACTTCCAATTAAAAAAATATCCAATTTTGTTAGGGAGCCAGTGCGTTGGCCAGAATTGTCTGAGTAGAGGTTTCCTCCGCTCAGAACTAAGAGTAGAGATACGGAAAACGGCAGAAGCCGCTGCTCATCCTGCCTCCCCTACGATTAATAGATAAGTCAATTGGCACAATAAAACCAAACTATGTCTATATTGATGAACTAGGCTAAAACCCTTTTCCCTCCTGCTTCCTAACTCATCCCAACGACAAATTTTTACGCCAACCTACTCAAGTAATATACAGCTTATAAAATTGGACTTAATTTTGGTTGATTTACTTGTGCAAGATTATACAACTTAATACTAGATATATAGTTGCTGTAGGATGATCACTAAATTTTTACAGTAGAAATAACTACTTATACATAAATTTTATTTATCTTAAATTAGATTAACTTGATATTAAGCCTGTAGTTGCTATTAAAGCAATACTAAAGTTTTACAGTAAAAAGAATTATTTAGACATAAACTTTATAATATTTTAGCTAAAAATAATAGAAACTTGAGAGTGTAAAAAAAAAGTAGGAGCATCTACTGGATAATACATATGTAGTATCAAGCTAAAATGCCAAAAATAAATTAACACAAGTTGCTTAGTGTGAAAACAAGTTTGTGTAGTTATTAGCATAATTACTTTAAAAATCACAAAAAGGCTAGAGCATTTTTATCTGCTACAAGCCACAATTGAAACCAAAAAAGTATCAAAGCTTGTTTTGTTTACTTCGATAATAATTGGATTTCAGACACTTAATATTGTAAAAATAATTTTGAATTCATAATTAGAGAATTATTTAATTTTACTCAACCTTATGCAACTCTATACACCTCTTGAAATCAAACAACTCCAGCAATACGAAGACCTTCCTTACTTACTTGAAATTCTAGAGTGGGTGAAAAGTTTTTTAGCAAGACCTCATCCTAACTTAGGAAGACCGGGTGTCGTTTGCCCTTTTGTACCTCACTCTCTCAAGTCAAACAGTATTCGTCTGGCGGTTATTCATACAAAAGATTTGTATCCAGAACAATTAGAAGAAGTTGTTGGACACTACCGAGATATCTTTCTTAAGATGGAAGTTAAAGAGCAGGAATTGGCAATAAATAGAGCTTTTTTACTTATCTTTCCTGATATCCATATAGAAGATGCTTGTAAGCTAATAGATAGTGTCCAACAAAAACTTAAACCTTTGTTTGTTGAGTCAGGACTGATGATAGGAGAATTTCATAAACGTAATGAAAGTCCTGGTCTGCACAACTCAAACTTTCGTCCACTTCGTAGCCCTATCCCTTTATTGGCTATCCGGTTTATGGTTGAAGCTGACCTCCCCTTTCTTGAGAGTCCGGCTGATCCACGCTTACGTATTAGGTATCTAGAAGCTTATTTAAAGTGTTTTGGTAATAAATTTACAGATGAAACAAAGTTTAAAAATGCTCATCAAGCATTGGCTTTAGCGAAAGAAGAACTTAAAGGCGAAAATTTGGTGTATTAGCATAATCAGATTTATTCTTTGCGATTACTTTAAATACATCTGAACCTAGTGTACCTGGTGTTATTTTTAAAGGGGAGAGTTTACGTATTCCTATTGTAGAGGGAAAACAGTATCTGACCCAATTGAATTAAATATTACTATTTATAATAAATCAAGTCAACCTGCTAATTATGCTTTTGCAACTATTTCTTTAGATCCAAATATTATTATATTAAATACTGGTGGAATGACTAAAACATGTGTAGGACATAAAAATATCAATGGAGAATATATAGTAAATACAACTTTGCTAAAAATTAGTTAGTCTATTCCAAATGATTTACCTATATTTAAAGAGCAATGGTTATTATTTAAAAATGTGGTAATTTCTATTCCTACTGTTTTAATTGTTGAACAAAGGTTTAGAAATGCTTGGATTATCAAGTCTCCTGGAATGACTAATAGTGGGGTATTTGAATTAATACTAACTCCTGAATCTTATATCAGTAATATGTCTCGTTCTTATAATTTAACTTTAGATTTTCCAGAATAACTCCTTCTATTTTAGGCAAAGAGGAAGTTTGATTAATTGCAATTTTTGTCCGTGGAATTTACGAAGGCGATTACGGCGTTTCTATTCCTAATAGGGATTTTGCCTGATAGAGGCGGAAGTTAAAGATGCAGCATTTATCAGGGATAGTTTGATCTTACCCTGCCTTTACTCCCCATTCCCTACTTCCTAATTGTTTAGAGTGAATAGAATGAGACTGTTGGCGAATTGATACGGGGTCCAACCCATTAGTTTCAATCCATCTGAAATTTCTGAAATTTTAGTGCGTTGAAACGCACTTTAGCTATGAGCAATCAATTTATCGCAGGGCGGGAAAGCAACGCAAAACTAAAGTTTTAGGGGTGGGGGGTTAAACCCCTTATCAATTAACCAGCAATCTCATAGAATTCGCGGCTACACAAACGTAGTAAAGCCTTCCCTGTGGGTAATCTGCTGAGACGGAAAGCATGAAAAATACAGGCTTTGAAACCCACGAAGGTGGGTTTTGTCTATGTAGGTGCGGTTTATAACCGCCCTTCTAATATCATGTTCGCTTGATTACTTATTGTATTTTTAGGGAAAATCACTAATCTAAATCTGCTAAATTTGTGTCTCTTAAAGGAATTAAATCATCATAAATCAGTGGATTTTACTCTTTTAGTATAATTTAAAAATTATCATTCAAGTAACTTTATTGATATGTAATTCCATTGATAAATTTACTAAAATGCAAGTTTATTGATTCTTCAGAGAATTTATTATTTAAACTCCGATCACTATATCAATTTATAGATGTATACAATTATTTAATCTACGGCAAATATATCGAGATGAGTGTGTTTATGTTTAGTCAAAGCCCGATAAAATCATCGACTTTTGAGGTAATTTACTAATAAAAATTATGGCAAAAATATTAATTAAATTTAAATTTAAATATCTGTTTTTTATTTATAGATAATTAGAAATCGCGTGTTATAATTACAGCAAAATAGCCTAATAAATAGTCAGTAAACTTTATTGAAGTTGCTGATTTTAAAAGCTGTAGTCATTCATTTGCTCAAGCTTAAATATGGGTATTTGAAGCAAGACTCAAATTATTGAGTCCTAGATAAAAGTCATTAAGGTAAAAATCTAAATTATGAAATACGTTACTAATTTTTTTAGGACTCTATTTATTGTTAGCACTGGACTATATTTACTACCTCATTCGGTAGCCAATGCAGTTACCTTAAGCAATGGGACGATCGCCTTTGCCCAACCACCACGTTTAGTTAGTGCCAGCACTCCATATAGCAATACAAGTGTTCCGAATACAACGTACTATTTCACTCTGGAAGTGCCAGCGACGGCTGGGGAACCGTTGCAACAGGTTACCTTTAACCAGATTGAAGGGACTGAAGATATTGAATTCAATCAGAAAGATACTTTTGCTTTTGAAGGCACACGTAATAGCCAAGGTTCAAAGTTGGCACTTAAAGCTGTGAAAGGTGGCAACAAACAACAGACTTTTATAGTAACCTTTGACACCCCTATACCACCAGGTAAGACGGTTACTATTGGTCTGCAAACTTACCGCAATCCTTTTTATGATGGCGTCTATTTATTTGGTGTGAAGGCTTTTCCCTCTGGTGAGCAAACCGCTGGTCAATTTCTCGGCATCGGTCGTTTGCAATTTTACGCACCCACGACTACAGAGAATTAATTTCATCTAACGCATTCGACGCAGAATCTGTTATTTTAACCATTGAGGACAAGAATTATACTTGTCCTTTATTTTTTAGAGGAAGTTTTTGCCACAGACTCAATTCCCTTAAGGACTAATATCAATAAATTTTAATAAACTTTGATCGCAGAACACATCATTAATCCCAGAAATCAACAATTAGATCAACTGGAAACTTGGACAGCAGCAGCAGCCCGCAGTAAAGGAAACTGAACTTTGCTCTTAACCTACCCGCCCGATGGAAGCGATCGCTGTGCCTGACAGAAATGGTGGAATTAGATGTATGGATGCACCTTTCTCTGCGCTCTCTGCGGTTAATTTATTTTTACAAATGATTAGGACTGCTATATATCCGAATTACGAATTTCGCGCAACTCTACTAGCCTTCAACTTAGGATAAGCAATCCGTTTGTGGTGAAATTGCTGCCAAACATCCACAAATATCTGAGCAATCTGTGACATTTCTTCCCGTTTTAGTCCTGAATCTACGAGTTGATTGTCTTGCCATTTGGCACGCAGAATATTATTGAGCATTGCTAAAGCTTGTTCGGTGGAGACATCTTTGAGCGATCGCTTCTCTCCCACAGATTTAGCCGATTCTTGCAGCGATCGCAGTGCTGCTTCGCAAGAATCTGCTAACATGACAATTCCGGTTTCCCGTGATTGGGGAATTGGACCATCGTAGCGAAAATCTGCGTCGTCTACTGTTAAACTTGGATCTTCCTGAGCCATTTGCTGGGCTTGGTGATGGAAATAGGCAATCAGCATCGTTCCCTGATGCTCTGGAATAAAAGCTTGAATCGCTGTAGGCAAAAGGTGTTTACGCGCCATCACCAACCCTTCAGTTACGTGCTTTTTGATAATTTCTACACTCTTCCAAGGGTCTTTAATCTCTGTATCGTGTTTATTCGGCCCCCCCATTTGATTTTCAATAAAGCCAAGGGGGTCGTGCATTTTGCCGATATCGTGGTACAATGTCCCAGCCCTGACTAGTTCAACGTTGCATCCTAGTTCTTTGGCAGCAGCTTCGGCAAGGGTAGCCACAAATAGCGTATGTTGAAAAGTTCCGGGAGTTTCAGTAGCGAGTCGTTTTAATAAGGGGCGATTAGGGTTCGCCAACTCTGCTAAACGGATGGGAGTGACTAAATCAAAAAGTTTTTCTAGATAAGGACTCAACCCTAAAGCTACGATACTCCAGCCTAAACCGGATAAAGCAAACAATCCGGCTTCTCGGAGGACGATATACCAGGTTGAACCAAATGCTTGACCAATTAAGATTTTAACAACCAGATAAATACCACCCTGAGTTAAGGCGATCGCAACACCTAATAATGCTAATTCTTCACGCGATCGCAATCGTTGTGCAATGTAACTACCTAATATTCCTCCCCCAACACCAGCTAAAAGCGCAGCCTTGCTCATATCCAAGCTAATGCCCAATATCGGCAACAGCAGTCCGACAACTGTCAAGCCCAAAGTGGGGCCGTAGAAGCTTCCCAATAATAAACCAAGGGCACTCCAGGTTGTATAAGGCAATCCGATCGCGATCACACCTGGCACACTCAGAGTCAGCAGTAACACCAATAGGCGATCACGTTGTCGCAATTGGTAATGAATATGCCGTTCTACCCAGACAAAAATACTAATGGCGATCGCAATCACACCTGCTAACTTCACCAATTCTTGCCACTTTAGCTCCCAGCGAATCAGGTGATAATGCTCCAACACCTGAAAGTTCCATGCAGTAATCTGCTCTCCTTTTTTGACAATTACCTCACCATGCCGTATCTTCACCATCACGGGTGGCACCCCAGCAGCAGCCTTTTGAGCGTTTTGTCTCGTTTGTTCTTCATCTTCTTGCAGATTCGGCTTGAGTACAGCTAACAACAGCTTCTTTGCCAAAGTTTCAGCGGATTCTGGTACAGAGGTCTGCAATTGTAAACTCACCGCATCCTCTAAGATATTTTTTGGCAGTCCTTGTGGGATGCCTTGGGTGAGAATCCGCTCTGCACTCTGATGGATTCCCATTTGTGTTTTTTCCCACTCCACATCTGACAAATCCAAAAGCAGGGATTTCTCGTATACTACTTCTGGGTTAACAGTCTCTAATTTTAAAAGTTTGGCAGTGGCTTGGGTGTATCTTTGGCGTGCTTGGGAAATTTGAGCAATCAGTAAAGACAAGTTTTTCTCAGAAGTTGTGACACGGTAAGATTCTAGTTCTGCTACTGCTTGAGTAAAGTCACTGTTTTGAGAAAAATCAACTGGCTCTGTCTTTTCTGGATTCTGAGAATCAGATTTGGGTATTGTGCGCGCCTGACGTTCCTGATTAGGTGCAGCTATAGATGATGAACGGGAGGCGGCGGTTCGTCCTGTTCCTTTCTTCTGCTGATTTTTACTATTTTCTACAGCTATTAGCAGTGCTTGCCATTCCGAGTTAGGACAAGAGTGGAGATAACGCTGGACAGAGATGGACAAAACTACAGGATCAAAAAAAGGAAAAGCTCCAGCAATGGTGCGAATTTTATAGCCATCATCCAGAAGTTGTTGCAAATTTTCGTTGATTTGTTGATTCATTCGTGCATCAACCATCAACATTTGTAAGGAACTTTTACTAACGGCTTTGCGCTCGGCTTCTGTTTTTTTCTGATCTTCAATATTAGCTGCGTAAGGCGCTCTAATCGTTTGGGGCGCGGGATTTCCTACTTGGAGTTGAGTTTGATTGTATAATTTATGGCCAATAACGCCTGTAAGGGAGACTATAGCGATCGCTAAAATCACCAAGAAACGCTGTTCATGCACCCAATTTAAACCGACTGTATAAATGCTACTCTTAGTTTTGACCGATTTTGCCTTTGACTTGAGCGCTGTTTCTTGTTTTTGGCGAAGCTTACGGCGGGCTGCACCTACGCTTTTGTCATTGGTTTTTGATAAAAATAAGATTACATTCTTAAGAATAGTCTTTAGAAGTTCCCTTCTATGGCTTTTGCTTTTGGGACTTCTCATTAACTTTCCTTTACGGCGTAGTCCTTTATACTGTCGCCGCCAGTGAGTCAATTGCTGGGTTAAGAACTGCAAAAATTGCTGTATTTTCATTATCTCTGCCTGCAATTGCTGACTTTGATAGCTCAAAATAAGACAATCATCAGGGAAGTTTAATCTGCGGCTGCTGCAACTACGGTGGCGGGAGCTTTTTTGTTGCCGATTTGCCACAATAGCCACCTACAGAATCGGTCTGAGGGTTTGCTGAAAAACTCTAGTATATAAGACTAGTACAGGTTGGCGTCAGTTTGCCTAAGTAAGTGGGCGTGAATAATTAGAGGTTTGTAATAAGCAGATCTAGACCTATTTTAAAGTTTGAAGCCCTTACTACGAGCTAATTTAATTAATTTTACATTGCTTAACATAGTTTGATTTATTCTTGCCTACTTACTTTTAACAAGAACCTTAAGACCCAAGTCTTGTTTGAGATGGTAGCTGGATTTTTAGCAAGCTGTACTAGTAAGTTTTTAAGTTATATGGCTAGATTGTGTAGTCTTCAGCGTTTGGCATCCGCACTGTTGTTCGGTGAAAATTAGGATTAACGCGACCGAATAACGCGAGGAGCTGCGTAAACTGCAAGCAAAGCCTCAGATCCCTCCTCTGTTAACTCGCCTGGATGCAGGGAAAAATTATACATTCCTGACCACACCGCCACAAATGTATCGATTAATTTTAACATTTGGGAAAAGCTAGTTAGTCCCCATACCGAAGAATTCCTCTGCAAAAGCAAGACTTGCCAATTTACGGGAATTCCACCTGTACCGTTATATGCTCCTGATAAAGCACCAGTAATTGCACTTGTAGCCTGTGAGCTTAGAGGCGTAGCATCTTCCACTTTGAAATTGCCATTGTGAGTAGCCCGCAAAACTGCAAGGCGAAAGTCTTCTAAGGTACTCAAAAAGCAGTAAAATGCCATAGCAATAGTGTTACTTAGCTCTTCTTGCCTAGCAAACTCAGCTTGTGCCCTTGACAATCGAGCCCCTTGCTCTAAAAAATTTTGAACTCTTAATAATTTTTTTGGTATTGATGTCGGTGTTTCTCCGAGAAAAGAAATTATTTGCGGGATGAGGGTTAGGGGGTTAAGTTTTTCAGTTAAGGCAAGAGATATCGCATATCCTACTGCTAGTGTTCCATCCCTTACTACTGGGTCATCCTCCCAGATTTTGAGTACATGTAGCAAGTTTTGTCGGAGCTTAATTGGATTTTCGTGAAAAAAAAGTGTTACTGGTAGTGTCGCAAGAATTATTTTTATCGAGATGTCATCAGCTGCTAAATGAAGAGATTCTTGTTGCTGACGCCTTATCCAATCATCTAAATCTAATCTACCCAAGACAATCAAACTTTCAGTACCCAAAACCGCCATTCTGCCCAAATCCAGGTAATGAGACTTGATTTTACCACCAGTGGCTAAACTTTCCCCTAGAAATGCTCCGAGTAAAGTACCTCTAAACCGACTTATAGGAGAATAACGCATTACAATATATTGGATTTTGGATTTCGGCAACTCTTAGAGACGCTCTTGCGTTCGTTCAGTTGAAGATTTTAGATTGAAAAATTTAATCCAAAGTCTAAACTCTAAGTAGGTAGACATGAATAGGGTAGCGCAGCGTAAAGCCTGCGGCATAGCTTAGAGCAATGTAGGAGCGTCTGACTCGTTGGCGCAGCCTCTCGTAGAGAACAGGCATCGTCTCCCCTTAGGAGAAGACCGTAGTGGCTCCAGGGACTTCCAGTTAAAAAACATCTTATCGTAGGGGCACAAGGCCAAAATACCCTATAAATCTATAAATAATTTTGGATAATTTATTTTTTGTCAGTGTCCCACTTCTCACATTGAGGTAGGCTAACGCCAAAAGAGAAGACCGCGCTAACTCACTACAAACTTTAATTTATTTACGCCTAGCTACTTATAACTGATTCATCCTTCATCTTTTCTTAAAAAATGCACCAAAGCTTGTAAGCCTAACAAGTAACTTTGTCTGCCAAAACCACTTATTTGCCCGATTGCTACTGGAGCGATGTATGAATGATGGCGAAAATCTTCCCGGCGGTAAATATTACTCAAATGTACTTCTACTGTGGGCAAATTAACAGCAGCGATCGCATCTCGCAATGCCACACTTGTATGGGTATATGCCCCTGCATTAATCAAAATTCCCTGATGTTGTCCTAATGCCCCATGAATAGTATCTACCAAAATTCCTTCATGATTTGACTGCACAGGAAAAACTTTCGCCTGTAACTTGAATCCTTCTTCTTCTAACAGGCAGTTAATTTCAGCTAGTGTCAAAGAACCATAAATTCCTGGTTCTCGCTGTCCTAGCAAATTCAGGTTTGGCCCGTGCAGTGCCAGAATGCTTAACGGTTGTAAAGTCAAGTTCAGCACTTTCGGGCTAGTGGCGACGACGTGAGCGATCGTTCACAGGAATCGGAATCAATTCCGGTTCCGGTTCAGCCTCTGGTCCTAACAGGCTCTCAATTAGCCTACGTGCTAATTCCTTAAGCTTTTCCACTACCTTTTCTATATAGTCCATGAACTGACCGCTCCTGAGATACTACCTCAATTTTTGATTAATCGGTACGCAGAAAATGGTATATTTTCGCACCTCTGGCTTCCAACGGGGCTGATCCACAATCCCGTATTTGGGACATAAGCCACTTCTAAAATTTGGCGTTGTGTTTTCCCTTACTTTTTAGAGTATCACACTTGCACCTACCGAACTGCATCCTATCAAGGATGGATATTTAGGGTCAAGAGTTGAAGAGTTAAGGATCGGACTTTGGACTCTTGACTTGTAATTAGCCTTCTGTACCTTTTTTTTTCGCAGCAGTCGTTGATGACTTAGCAGTTGACTTAGATTTGGAACTCGTTGATTTACTCGTTTTGCGAGTCGATTTCGTTGTCGATGCCTTAGCTGCCAACAAGTTCAGCGCCGCAGCCAGGGTTACATCTTCTACCGATTGACCTTCTGGGATACTCACATTAGTTTTGCCATGCTTGATGTAAGGGCCATAGGGGCCATCGTAGATGTTAATTGTTTCCCCATCCTCTGGATGTGTACCCAATTCGCGTAAGGCTGCCTTGGACTTGCTGTTGGTGGAACTGCGCCCCTTTTTTGGTTCGGACAATAATTCCAGTCCACGTTCTAGGTTAATTGTCAATACATTATCAGCAGCTTTCAGGGAGCGGTAGTCTTTCCCCTCTTTACCCTGGTCATGAACGACATAAGGGCCAAAGCGTCCCAAACTTGCTTGGATTTTGCCGCCAGTGACTGGATGAACTCCCAATGTCCGGGGTAATGCCAACAGACCAACAGCCATTTCCAGGGTAACGGTTTCCGGGGTGACACCTTTGAGTAGGGAGGCTTGTTTCGGTTTGGGGTTTTCGTCGGTTTTATCACCCAATTGGACATAGGGTCCATAAGCACCAATTTTCACATAAATCGGTTCGCCAGTTTCGGGATGCCGACCTACCTGGTCAGGGCCTGTGGTTTTTTGACGTAGCAATAATTCTACCTGTTTGGGGTCGAGGTCTGCTGGTGTCAAGTCTTTGGGAATTGAGGCGGTGATAACCCCCTCACCATTTTCGACTTCAATGTAGGGGCCATATTTACCAATGCGGACTTTGGCATCTAGATTCTCCAGTTCTACAGTCCTAGCCTTAGGGGCATCAATTTGACTTTCCCGTTCTTTTACCAGGGTTTCCAGCCCTTTTTCTCCCAGATAGAATTGCTGCAAGTAGGGTAGCCATTTCGCTTCACCTGTGGCAATGTCATCTAGGGTTTGCTCCATTTTCGAGGTAAAACTGGGATCAACGATGTCCGGGAAATGTTTTTCCAGCAAGTCGGTGACGGCGAAAGCGGTGAAGGTAGGAATGAGAGCGTTACTCACCAATTGGGCATAACCCTTGTCGATAATCGTGCCAATGATGCTGGCATAGGTACTGGGACGACCGATACCTTCGCTTTCCAAGGTTTTCACCAAAGTAGCTTCGGTGTACCTAGCTGGCGGTTGGGTTTCATGACCAACTGCTTCTAAATCTGTACAATTCGGATGATCTCCCACTTTCAGATTCGGCAAAATTACTTCCTGGTCTTCCAGTGCTGCTTCTGGGTCGTCTGAACCTTCGACGTAGGCACGTAAGTATCCTGGAAATTCAATCCGTTTGCCAGAAGAACGGAATCCAGCGTCCTCGACTTGCAATTGCACGGTAATTTGAGTTTGGCGGGAATCAGCCATTTGACAGGCGACAGTCCGCTTCCAAATCAAATCGTAAACGGCAAGTTCTCGACCGCCCAAAGCAGTTTCTTGGGGGGTGCGGAAGGTGCTACCTGCTGGACGAATTGCTTCGTGCGCCTCTTGTGCGCCTTTCGATTTGGTAGTGTATTGCCGAGGTTGGGGACTGAGGTATTGTTGACCGTAGAGCTTTTCTACACAACTACGAGCAGCTGCGATCGCCTGATCTGACAAATGCACCGAATCTGTCCGCATATAAGTAATATACCCCTGCTCGTACAAATTCTGGGCAACCCGCATCGTGTCACGGGCTGAGAGGCGCAGTTTCCGGTTAGATTCTTGTTGCAGCGTCGAGGTGGTGAACGGTGGCGCAGGTTTGCGCGTCACTGGGCGTTCCTCAATGTCGTTAACACTCCAGGTTTTCTCAGTCAGGCGTTCCTTGAGGGCTACCGCTTGGTCTTCGGTGAGCAACAAGACATTGCGACCTGCGGTAATTTGTCCAGTCGTTGCGTCAAAATCGCTGCCGTTAGCTATTTTACTTCCTCCCAATGTGACCAACTGGGCACCAAAGGGGGTTTTTTCCTTTAACAAACTGGCTTTCAAATCCCAGTACGTACCTTCATGGAAAGCACGGCGTTGGCGTTCCCTAGTGACTAAAAGTCGCACGGCTACAGATTGCACTCGCCCAGCAGATAATCCCCAGGCGATTTTTTTCCATAGTAGTGGAGACAAAGTATAGCCCACCAGTCGATCCAAAATCCGCCGCGTTTCTTGGGCGCGAACCAACTGTTCATCGATATTACGGCAGTTTTTTAACGCTTTTTTGATCGCGTCTTGGGTAATTTCGTGAAACACCATCCGCTTAGTCGGAACTTTCGGCTTGAGCAATTGGTATAAATGCCAACTAATGCTTTCACCTTCCCGGTCTTCGTCCGTTGCCAGAATCAGTTCATCTACATCTTTGAGGGCTTCTTTGAGCTGGGTGACAATTTTCTTTTTGTCTTTCGGGACAACATATACCGGTTCAAAGTCGGCGTCCACATTTACCCCTAGCTGCGCCCATGTTTCCCCTTTGACGGCAGCGGGAATTTCACTAGCCGACTGGGGGAGGTCACGCACATGACCCATAGACGCCTCCACCCGATAGCCTGATGGCAGGTAGTTGCGAATGGTACGAGCTTTAGTTGGAGATTCGACGATGACGAGAGTTGACATGGAAATTTCAATAAAAAGAAGAGCTACTAAGCAAAACAGTCAAATTGAGGTAATTTTTGCAAATTGTCAAGATAAAAGGTCACGCTTAGGGCGGTGATTTAATCCTCACATAAACTGCCTGCTTGGGAGAAAATCTGCTGAACTTATGGCCCAGTCTGTCCCAGAGGATAGGGGAGGTGAACGCTGGGTGTGAATTTCCAGCTATTTCAATCTTTAACTTATCTAACGCATAATTGGCGACTACAGTTTTAAAAATATGTCAATTGGGGAATGGGGAATGGGGAATGGGGAATAGGAAGCAGGGGAAGAATAACTATTGAATTGAT
Source organism: Nostoc sp. (assembly GCF_036917395.1). Taxonomy (GTDB): domain Bacteria; phylum Cyanobacteriota; class Cyanobacteriia; order Cyanobacteriales; family Nostocaceae; genus Nostoc. The sequence continues at coordinate 174,244 of NZ_JBALDI010000049.1, read as the reverse complement.
CTATGTCCAATCCCCAATTCCCAATTCCTAAGAGCTTGTGCCAAAATTAAACCAAACTTGAGAGCAAAAGCGAAGTGGGGTTTGTACCCATGTCAGGAAAGCAAAACTATGCAACCGATTCGTCAAGGTGATGTAATCTTACTGCCTGTGCAGCAAATTGAAGGACAAAAAATACCTCACTTAACTTTGGCAGAAGGCGAAGTTACCGGGCATAAACATCGCATTACTCAGGGAAACGCAGAATTATACGAAAAAGATAGCACACTCTATTTACGTGTGTTTTCAGAGTCGGCATTGCTAGCTCATGAGGAGCATAAAGCTATTTCTATTCCCCAAGGTGACTGGATGGTGAAAATTCAGAGGGAATACGAGCCTGAAGGTTGGCGTTATGTCGCTGATTGAAAAGTTAACGCCTGAGCAAGAGGCTTTGATTCCAGTTTATCGAGAAAAGTGGAGAGCGATCGCGCTTTCAACTGAGCGGATTGATAAAGAGAAAGCGGCAGAAGCGGTAAAAGCTGGGTATATAGCAATTTGTAAACAAGAGCCTGAAATTATTTTTTGTGATAGCCCGTATGCTGGTCTAAAAATTGTGATTCACAAGCAACTAAAACACCTATTGAACAGCGAATTTTATAACAAACTTTTGTACAAATTTACAAATGAATTAAGTAGCCAAGTTGAATGGCAGCTAAATAACCAACTCCATCTGCAACTACTTGTCGTGCTACCATATTTAACTATACTAGAAGACATATTGAGAGATGAATTAAAAACTCAACTTCAACTCATAATAAATCTTCCTAGTCTTTGGTTTAAAACTCATTTATATTCAAGCGTGTGCAGTTGGGTAGATTTTTATATTTCGGTCTTAAATTGCTCTTACAACCAAATCAAATGGCAAGCTTTGCAGTCACTACTAGAGTATTGTAGCTGGATTTCGCCTTATGAAAAAATTTGTATTGTATGCGATCGCCCCCTTCATCTGCGCTTTGACAATCAAAATCGCCTCCACGCAGAAGGCAAACCAGCCATTGAATTTACTGATGGATATAGCCTCTACTCCTACCACGGCGTAACCTTACCTGAAAAATACGGTAAAATCCACCCGCAGCAATGGCAAGCTACTTGGCTTTTAACAGAAGAAAATGCCGAACTACGGCGAGTACTAATTCAGGGTATCGGTTACGCCAGAATTTGCCAAGAATTACAAGCTATTGAATTAGATTTTTGGAAAGAATATAGTCTATTAAAAATAGATAATGATGTAGATGAAGAACCAATTTACTTATTAAAAATGACTTGCCCTAGTACAGGGTTTATTCACGCCTTGCGTGTTCCACCGAATATGAACTCAGCGCGTGAGGCAATTTGCTGGGTAAATTGGGGAATAGAACCAGAGGAATTTGCTATACAAACATAACAGCTTTATGGATTTTACACATTTAGAACCACACTAAAAAAGTCTAAGACTATTACCTTTCCTTCTGATCACGGGCTAAGTGAGAATGAAATAGTCCTGTAATTTCTATATTGTTTTGAAATGTCAAGCCCAGTAAAAATGCTGGATTTTATTTTTGAGATCACACAAAAAATAAAAGACGCAAAAGATAAATTTGCATCTTCTTTGGAAATTTTTAAAGTTAGAAAATGAATGTGGTTCTAACTATACCAATGACGATATCATCGTTTTGATTGTTATGATCTGGCGCTATTAGCTAGATAACTCCTGAGGTAATGCTGATATTGTCACTCAGCTTATATTGATAGAAACCTTCAAGATGATATGAAGTGTCTGTATCTTTGTTGATACCTACATTGCTGAGGGAATTGCTGACACTGCTAACTTTAGGTTCCATACCCACAATAATGCTTGTAATGTTACCTTTTTTACCAAGATTCGGTAAAACCAGTGTGGCGGTAGAGTTCCAGATATTAGCTCAAATAATAATACAAATTTAATATTCATCTACGTATATATATATAAGATATTTTAGTCCGCAATTGTCTTCACATCCTATATTTTGAGTAGCTTTTTGCTATCTTCAGATTTATTGGCTCAATAAATAGTTTTGGTAAAAATGATTCTTACCTACTACACAAATACTCGGATGACATGCCAAGGTAGGGGTATCAAATGGTTAAGGAAATAAATCAATGTCTATTATACAAAAACTATCATTAGCCTTAATTGGAACAGCAGTTGTTTGCATGAGTGCTAACCCAGCCGGCGCTGTTAGCCTGACTCAAGGAGGTTCCACACCTGTTGCAGGAGAAGGTCAATATACTAATATTCAAGGAGCTACAACGATCAACTTCAATTCCGGGACAGCAACCGATCCAAACGGATTTGTTACTTACTCTGCAACCAATGGAATTGTCCAAGGGAGTGTAGATAGTCAATATGCTACCCCCTTCAATGATACCAGCAAATACTTAACGGTTGCGCCACAAGGTGCCCAAGCTAACGGTCAGGATATTCCAGGAAACACTGGTAATGAAACTATTACTTTTGCTAAGGCTGTTGATTACTTTGGCTTCTACTGGGGGTCAATAGACACATATAACATTGTGGATGTCTATAGTGGAGGTAATTTACTAAAAACATTTAGTGGCGCAGATGTTCCAAACGCTCCAGCGAATGGTGAACAAAGTGGTAATCTAAATAATGTCTATGTTAATTTGTTAGCAAATACTAGTATAGGAGAGACTTTTGATAAGGTAGTTTTAAGAACAACTGGTATTGCATTTGAAACTGATAACCACAGCTACAGACTAGCTAGTGTCCCTGAACCTACTGCAACATTGGGCTTGCTAGCGTTCGGTGTTATGAGTGCTGGTTCATTTGTGAAACGGAAATTAAAGTCAGTTTAAGATCATCTATTTACACCGTCTTAAAAACTAACAATGTCGTTTTCGTTTTAAGATATCAAACTCAGCAAAAAATGCTGGGTTTTTATTTTGGAATCATCTAAAAAAGGGAAGACGCAAAGAATAAATTTACGTCTTCAGGCAAGATTGTGAAAATTAGAAACTGAATGTGGTTCTCAGTGCGCCAATGACAACATCATCGTTGTCATTGTTATGATCTGGAGATGTTAACCAGATGACTCCTGGGGTAATGGTGATATTGTCAGTCAGCTTATACTGGTAGAACGCCTCTAGATGATAGGATGTATCCGCATCTCTATCCAGTCCTGGGACGTTAGAACTTGTCACTCTAGGCTCTACACCAGCGATAATACCTGCTAAATTACCTTGTTTACCGAGGTCAGGAAAGCCGAGAGTGACGGCATAGTTCCAAATGTCAACATCTCCACGATTCCCATTTAATGTGCGGCTGTTGGTGTATCCAGCCCAACCACCTAAGACGATGTTATCAGTGATGCCAATGGATGCTTCGACACCGTAAGAATTACTGGAAAATCGGGAATCTAGCGCACCATCGCCATCTAAATCCAAGGGCGCGAGAGTTGCTGCATTGCTACCCGTGAGTAGTGGCTGATTATAGGAATTGATGTAAGTTAAACCAAAAGAAATGCGATCATTTGGTTTAACCGTCAGCTGTGCTAGCGCACCGTAAGAACCATTAAATAAACCATTATTGAGCGTAGGGTCATTAGCTGTACCACTCAAATACCCTAGACTCAGTGCCAATTTATCACTGAACTCGTGCGTTACGGCCAACCCCGCGCCATTTATCTGGCCATAAATTGGGTTGCGTGTACCAAAGGTGGACAAAGCACCAAAGGAACCATCACCGTCAAAGAGATTGACAGTACTGGTAATATCATCTGCTGCTGCTGCGTTGGCAAGAACAGTAACCTGTGTTTTTTCACCCAGAGGGAATTTGTAATACAAGGCATCTATAAAAGCATTAGTCGTACCATCACCAGCAAAGAATAAGTTACCCTCTGGTGTACCAATGTTAGGGCTGAGAATATTATCAGCCTGGATTCTGGTGAACAGCGTATCTTTCCCTGTGAAGCTGGTCACCAATTCTATCCGCGCCCGTAACCCTAAAGTTGTATTCTTATCTGTAATTTCCGCACCGTTGACTGTATTTCCTGACAAAACATCACTGACGACTGCGATAACTTCTCCTTGCAGTTTAGTTGTGGTTGAAAACCGATTCGCCTCCAATTCAGCACTGCGTACTTCTACTGCATCTACACGACCTCGGAGTGTCGCTAGTTCTGCTGAAAAATCTTCTTGCAGCTTTTGTAATGTGGCTAAATCTTGTTTGTTAACTAAATCGCCAGTGGCTGTAGCGATAAGTTCGTTAACGCGGTCAAGACAAGCATTCAAACCAGCAGCAAATTCATATCGCGTTAATGCCCGATTACCACGATAAGTGCTATTTGGGTATCCGGCAATACAGCCATAGCGCTCAACCAAAGACTGCAATGCTTGGAATGCCCAATCAGTAGGTTGTACATCGGAAAATTGAGACACGGAGGTAACTTGCGCCATTGTCTGATCTTGCGCTGTGTTCGTAGCTCTTATGTCTGGATTAGCTAAAACTTGCCCTTGATTGATTTCAGACGTGCCAGATGTTTCACTTGCAAATGTAGCAGTATTCACAAATAGCATTACACCGCAGATTGCTGGACTAACTAGCAGATATTTACAGAATTTTTGCATTTTTCTCCTCACATTGATCTCCAATTCACACCCAAATCACATTTTTTTAAACGTGTATTTTATGAGAATATTTGTCAGCAATCTTATCAGAAGTAAGCAAACTTTTTAACAAAAAAAGTCAAGAAATCCTAATTATTCAGGGAAAACTAAATTGCAGAGGGCTGTACCGTCTGAAAAAGTTTTGTTGTTATTCATTGCACAGGAAACCCAGAATGATATTCTCTGACGATTTTAATAATGAGAATCATTATATGGTAAAATTTAGAAAAAGGCAATCCGCTATTATCTTTGATAATGCGTTTGCATATTTAGCTAAACGCTATAACCTCAAGCAAGTTGCTGTGGTGCAAATTCCCCAAGATCAACTTTCACCAACGGATGTGCAAAATGCAGTCAATGCTGTGAAAAAGTACAAAGTTAAAGCTTTATTTTAGTGAACCAGGAGTAGATAACAAATTTAACTTCACTCGCCGTTGCTGTAGCGATTAAAGCTGTCGGCGTTTTACTGGTGAACGCTTTTTTGGTTATTCCCGCCTCTACGCCAAACTGATGAGTCACCACTTTAACTGCTTTCTAGTCATATGGGTGATAGTTGGTTCCATCAGCAGCATTGCTGGCATCATTGGAGCAGGTATTTTCAACCTTGCTTCTGGTTCGTTTCTGCTGTTTGTAGCCGTTTTGATCTGGTTCAAGTTGAGATTGAAAGCTGCATAAATATTTTTCTCCAAAGACTTGCTATATTCTTTGATGTTTGCTACATTGATTAATCGTGGCTCACAAAAGCCCCAGCCGGGATAGCTCAGTTGGTAGAGCAGAGGACTGAAAATCCTCGTGTCACCGGTTCAAGTCCGGTTCCTGGCATTCTTTACACCAAAATTGACTTCTGACATAACGCATAAAGTGGCATGAATCTGGCATAAACCGAAAGCTGATTACCAGTTATGTTGGACAAATGGCTTGTAGCTTGTCGCAAATTGTATCTCCCGTTGCTGCCCTTACTAAAATTTGAAATAATGATTTGACATCAAATGCTCCCTTTGTTTTAAGGGAAATATTTTCTGATAAACATTTAATTGTATGTGATCAAGTTTCTTGACAGCCTTACTCTAAGTTGTTCTTGATTAGTTGATAATTCATAAGCATAACTTATAGTATAGGCTAGCTTTTTTCTCATTTAAGTTTGAAGCGGCGATCGCTAGCCAAAAGATCCCTCTCAACTGCTGACTTTCGATCTACTGAGTGTATTTGTTAATGAATGTTAGCAAAAAAGTATCGCTTAACGCAAAGAAACGCAAAGTAATTACAGTTGGGATTAAAATCGCTGACCTGTAGTAACTTCAAATCTAACTTCTCCTTGGTCGCTAATTCCTAAGTCACCTCGAATTAGCCCAAAGGATGACTTCAGTCTCAATCCTAAGCCGTAGCCAAAGCCACTTCCAGGTTTGTCTCGCAGCACTCCTGGTTCTCCTAGCACAGTTTCGCTAGACCCGAAATCTGAGGCTAAGTCAGTAAAGAGAATTCCTCCTATTGACTGAAGAATTGGGAAACGATATTCCACAGAAGCTAAACCATAACTCCGACCACTGGCAACTCTACCATAACCGTAACCTCTAACAGAATTTAACCCACCAATATTAAAAGCATCAGCTGGTGGAAAGTCTCCAAAAGTTGTGCCAATTTGTAAATTAATAGCCAACATTTCTGGATTGTCAGTTGGTCTACCATTACCTATCCAACTGACTGGGAAATACTGAATATAGTCTCCCCGTAGACGGTTGCTGGAAATATTACCCAGTCCAATGGGAATCGCTTGTTCTGTACTAAGGGTGAGGATTGATCCTTGAGTTGGATTGTCTCGGCGATCGCGTTGATCTCTGGATACAGCAAATGATACTGTAAATAGGTCATCAATGCCAGTACCACTGACAGATAGGGGACTCCCTAATCTATCGACCTGTGCAACGTTATACTCTTGATCGCGTAGGCTAATCCTGGTATAGTTGAGAGCCACAGATGTATCCCAGTCATCGAAAGAGCGTAAGAGTCCCACAGAAGCGCCAAACCTTCCCTCACGCACTTTGTTGCCATTAGACAATCTGATGTCTTCGTTGAAGGTTCCCGATATATTTCGACTACGAAAACTTCTAATGCTATAGCCTAAGCGGTTTGGTTCTCCAGGACGATAACGACTAATGAACTGACCATTAAACTGGACATCTTTAGTGCTAAATTGCACAGTTGTATCTAATTTATCGTTAAGACCGCTGATATTTGCATCTTTATAACCCACGCGACCGTATAGCCCAACATCATCGTTACTACCGCCTCCTAAGATTAGAGAAGGGAAGCGACGCTCTTTTATTTTATAAATGATATTAACACTGGAGGCATCTTCTTCTCGATTAACATCTACTTGATTAAATGACTCTAATCTCCTCAATCGTTGCAAGTCTGCTTGAAGCAAATCCTCACGGAATACCTGACCGGGTTTGAGTCTCAGCAGACCAATGATAAAATCTGTCTGAGTTCGCCCTTTAATTAACTGACCTTTGTCATCGAGTGACTCATTTTTGTGATTAATAAAACGAATCTGGATGTCTTTGACAACTTTTTGGGAAAATTCCAGCGCTTGGCTATCTCCTGAAGTCGCTCCTATATAATTACCATATTTGGCATACCCTCCCTCTATATGGATCGTAGCTTCCGGCGTTACAATACCACTAGCCCCATCCTGAGTAGAAGATTGCGAGTCTGCAAGGGCTTCTGGATTTTGCCCACCCACTAACATTACCGCGATCGCAACTACAGTTATTTGAACTCGCATATTGAAAATCTGTTAGTGTTATTAAGTTTACGACATAGAGCGAATCTATTGTGCGTAAGTCTTATAGTTCTGAAGGAGGAGGTATCGGGAACATCTCAAGAAGTGTAAAAATGGCTGCTAAAATTCTGCTAAATATCTACGCAAGTATGATTATTCTACCCCGAAGTCTCTCAATACCCCCAAAGATGACAATAGACATCTGGTGAAAAAGAATATAGAGACACGAAACTTGCGTCTCTACAAGGGTTCTGGATAACGCATGTTTAATTTCACCAGATATCTAATGATTCGTGGGAGTGGCTGGACAATTTTACCGGAAGTCAACAACAATCCCTAATCGATGAAATTGTAGCCCAATTAGAGCCTTTCAAGCTAACTTATTATATCGAACTCCGGTTAGCATGATACAATTTGAAACTTTGCCTTTATATCTGGTTATTTTTCTAGGTTTTCATCATTTCATAATGAAGCTAAAATTAAATACTATAGGATGAGGGTAACAAAAAAACAAATTTGTTTCTCTACCAAGATAAGTTTTATGAAAATAGCATATATAATTTTGGCACCTAATTCTCCTGAACAATTGGTACGGCTTATTTTTAAGTTTAATACAGATGATGTTTCATTTTTTATCCATCTAGATAAAAAATAGATACGACAATATGTTATTAGATATTTAATCAATTAAATAGATTATTAAATATATTTTTGTCAATAAATATAATTCAAACTAGGGAAGTTTTAATTTGGTAAAAGCTACTTTTAAAGCAATAAATGGAATAGTAAAAACAGGACTAAAATTTGATTATGTTATATTTTTATAAAGTCAAGACTATATGATGAAAAAAAATGCATATATCAAGAGTTTTCTACAAAGAAATCAAGGGAAAGAATTTATATAATATTTTTCACTACCTTATAGTTACTGGAAAGAAGGCGGTTTAATAAGAATAGAATATTGGCACATCTATTAGAATGATAAATATTGTTGTATTCCCGAAAAGCGTGAATTTAAATTTTATATTGTATCTTTATTATATTGATTTTTAATTTCGCGTTTAGTTAAAAAACGCAAACTTCCTGAAGGCTTTGCTATTTATGGAGGTTCTCAATTCTGGTGTTTAACAGGAGAATGTATAAAATGGATAAATATTTTTGTAAAGCAAAATCCTAAGTTTGTTAAACGTTTTAATTACACTTATTGTACAGATGAGGTATTTTGTCAGACACTTGTCTTAAATTCACCTTTTAAAGATAAGGTAATTAACGATAATCTGAAATATATAGATTAGGGTGGCAACATTAATGCCTATCATCCAATAATTTTAGAAGAAAAGGATTTTGAAAAAATCAGGGAATCAGAAAAATTATTTGCTAGGAAGTTTGATGCAAGTAAAGACTCGGATATATTAAATATGATAGATAAAATGATATTATTAGGTAAATAGTAAGTTGTAGAAGTATGCGAGTAAAGGATGATATGATTGGGATTGCGATCGCAGGCACTGGATTTGGTCAAAAAGTCCACATCCCTGGATTCCAAGCACATCCTCAAACTGAGGTAGTTGCTGTTTATCACCGGGATATAAATAAAGCCAAAGCTATAGCAGAATCCCATAATATTCCCCACGCTTCCGATTCACTTACAGATATTGTAGCATTGCCAGAAGTGCAAGCAGTCAGCATCTCGACGCCGCCATTTTTGCACTATGAAATGGCAAAAACCGTACTGGAAGCTGGGAAACATTTATTACTAGAAAAACCGACAACCTTAAATGCAGTTGAAGCTAAAGAACTTTATCAGTTAGCTAGAGAAAAAAGCGTCATTGCAACTGTAGACTTTGAATTTCGCTTTGTACCTGCATGGCAATTATTTGCTGAACTATTGTCAGAAAACTATGTGGGTGAGTTGCGCTTAATTAAAATTGATTGGTTAGGTTCTTCTCGTGCTGATACTTCACGCCCTTGGAATTGGTATTCTGACAAAGAGAAAGGAGGCGGTGCATTGGGATCTTTAGGTTCCCACTCCTTCGATTACATCCACTGGTTATTCGGGCCAGTCCGTAGATTAAACGCCCATTTAACTACTGCTATTCCCACACGAGTTGACCCTATTAGTGGGGAATCTAAGCCAGTGAATACAGATGACAACTGTATATTAACGCTGGAATTAGCAAATGGCACACCTTGCGAACTTTCGATCAGTGCGGTTGTTCATGCACCAAGAACCCATTGGATAGAAGTATATGGCGATCGCGGTACATTAATTGTGGGCAGTGAAAATCAAAAAGATTATATACACGGCTTTCGTGTTTGGGGTTCCCAGCCAGGTAAACCTCTAACGGAAATAGAAATACCGAATCGGTTAATTTTTCCCAAAAATCATGCTGATGGGCGCATTTCTGCATTTATCCGCGTAGTAGACCAATGGGTGCAAGGAATTGACCGCAATCAGGAAATTACACCATCGCTGCGAGAAGGAATTTATTCTCAGTTGTTGATGGATTTATCCCATGAATCCCATACAAAAGCGAGTTGGGTAGATGTACCCAGCTTGGAAGGATTTCTTCGCAACTAAGGAAATGAGCAAAACTCCCCGCATTCGTATCCCACTGGAAGTAAAGAAATATGTCTTTCAACGTGACAAATACCAATGCCAAAGCTGCGGTAAAACTACTGGAGAAACTAACCTCAGCATTGACCATATCATTCCCCTTGCCCGTGGTGGTCAAAACGATATCAGTAATCTTCAAACTCTCTGTCTTACCTGCAATCAGGAGAAAACAGACAACATTGATCCCCGCTTCCGGCGATATTTTCAGCTTTAGGTTAGGATCAGACGTGCTATTAGTTCCTGATTATCTATGCCTCAAAATCACAATAGCAATTCCTTAAAATTCCTCAATATTAGAACTACGATTCTCTACCTCTTCGCTGTCATAGCTGTTTTAGTAGTAGCCTTTCCTTGGCTATATGAGATTAAAACGAAAGCTGGGATCGATATATCACCTGGACGCCATGCAGGAACCTTTTTTGAGAAACATACCCACGGACTCTTCAAGTGTGAGTGGCTTTATCCATACCATTGCGTAGACGCAAAGCGGCTTGTCATTAGACATCGCCCCCAGGTTAAGTAAAGGAAGTTAAAAAGAAAAGGGGAAAATTTTCCCCTTCTCTGTGTGTGAGATTTTTATCCCAACTGATTTGAGATCATGCTGACATCAACGGCTAACTTTTTGCCCAACTTGAGCAATTGAAGACACTGATTATCTCCTTCATTCTCAAGGCTAGTGACACACACCGGCGCTATCTGACTGTGCAGACAACTAAAATATAGCTCTTGCGATCGCTGTAGAGAAATATCGATATTTAATTGATCCCCGACATCAATCAATCGCTCCAATAGTTGGATATCTGCATTAAAGCTACCATTGGCATCATGCAACAATTGCCAAAGCGATCGCGCAATTAACTGTTCTAACATCTGCTTACCGTCGGGAATGTTCAGCCGACAACGCAGATGTTTTGCTTCAGTAGCGATCGCCTCCAATTCTAATATGTGATTCCAACTCTTTTGGGGATCAGCGATATCTTGCTCAAGCCATCGCAATGTGATCAGACAGCGATGCCCTAAAGCAATATCTGCTGCTACCTGCAATTCTTGCGGTACTACTATTTCATCTCGATGAAACGCCATCAGCACCCCATAATTATCACGGTAGGCTTGGGTATACAACTGTCCTAAACGTGTCAGTGTTTCCTGACTAAGCAACTGCATAATCCGGTGACGTTCTTCAGCAAATAGATTTTGCAAGCTGAAAGCTTCTTCCCCAAATAGCTGTGTCATCACCAAAATAGTATGAGCCGCACTAGCTTGTTGCAGTGCCCCAAACAGCTTTTCTTTGATTTGGCTGTAGTCACGCCGCCCGGTAAATTGTTGAATGCAGCAGTGGAAATCCCACCCTCCCAAATGCAGAACTGCAAATACCAAATGTTCACTTTCCCAAGTAATCTCTGATACCAGCTTTAAATTCCCGACAGCCAGAGTTAGCGATCCCATGCGTTGCAGTTGGTAATCTAACTCATTAGCAGCATAGCAATAAACCTTTTTGTGGTAACGCTGAGACTGTTTGTCCGCAGCATCTTTTCTTGGCAGAGAATTGCGCGTCTCTACTAGTTTGTGATTGCTAAATAGGGAAGTAATGGCGTAATGGGCTGCTACTTGCTTAAAGCCAAGCTGGGCAGTTAACACGAGTTGCCGATAAATTTCGCCACCGTGTTTGAAGTCATCCACATTGCTGGGGGCTAAACCAAGACGTTTGACAAAGCCTTTTTCCAACTGCACACCAGCCACTTCCCCCGCCAATTCCAAAGCACGGGCGGCGTAACGCAAAATTTGCGTCCCCTCTGGACGGGAAATTTCTTCAAAAAACCAGCCGCAACTAGTGAACATCAATAAAGCGTGACGCTGCATTTCTAACAGACGCAGGGCGTCTACTTGTTCGGCTGCTGTTAGTTTGTGGGTTTGATGACGGGACAGAAAACGGTTGACATTGCTAGCAGAGCGATCGCGCATCACTTGAATATATTCATCTCGTGCTTGCCAGGGATCACGAAATAACTGCCTCCCATGTTCCTCATACACCTCAGTTAGCTGATCCCGCAGCCAATTTAGAGCATTCCGCAAGGGACGACGCCATTTCTGATGCCAGACGCTGCCTTCTCCACCGCAACCACAGTCATCTTCCCATCTGCCGACACCGTGGGCGCAACTCCAGGCTGTGACTGACTTCAATTCCACTTCCCAACTGGGAGAATTTAAGGTTAGGTAGTGGGCGAAGTTTGTCACCGTCCAATCCTGTTGAGGAAACTCTCTGGTAAAAGCATAGGCTAAAGTTTTCTCAGTTCCCTTCTTGTGATGTCCGAAGGTTTCCCCATCCGTCGCCACAGAGATTAACTGTGTTGGCCGATGATCCCCACGCACGGCTGAACCGATACGTCCGGCAAAGTGAGTCGAATTATAAACGACATCACTAAAACCCATGTCCCGCGATATCGGGCCATCGTAGAAAAAGATATCAATATAAGGTAATTCTTCTGTACGACTATCCTTGCGGCTAGTGGGGATCGCACTCAGAGTTGAAGATGAACTACCTAGTGTGGGCTGCAAATAACAACGATACGGACGAGTGGAATCAATCTGACTACCACCGACTTCGATCCATTCCGGATTGGGATCATCTTGAGTAGGGAGGGGACGGCAACGTAGTGCTTGGGAAGGTGCAAGGATAATGAAGCGAATACCCTCAGCAACAAGAGCCTCTAAGGTTGCATAGTCCACACCGGTTTCTGCTAGCCACATGCCTTCGGGATCACGTCCAAAGCGGGAGCGGAAGTCTTCTTTACCCCAGCGAATTTGGGTATATTTGTCGCGTTCGTTCGCCAGAGGCATGATGATGTGATTGTATACTTGCGCGATCGCATTGCCGTGACCATGCAAACGTTGGCTACTCTTGGCATCCGCCTCTAAAATCCGCTGATAAACCTCCACATCGTAGCGTTCTAGCCACGACATCAGCGTTGGCCCAATATTAAAACTAAAATACTCATAATTGTTGACGATCTCCACCACTTCGCCTCGGTCATTTAAGACTCTGGCAAATGCATTCGGGCGATAGCATTCCCAATGAATCCGCTCATTCCAGTCATGGAAAGGTGCAGCGCTCGGTTGGCGTTCAATTGCGTCCAGATAAGGGTTTTCCCTTGGTGGCTGGTAAAAATGACCATGCACCGTCACATAAACACCGTTGGCTTTTCTCAGGGGATCGCTTTCTTTGGTGTTATTGGGATCTGAATCTAATGTTAACGTTGAGCCACTAGCTGGCATTTGGTCAGCAGAAGTCATGTATATTTATCCAAAACAAAAAACTTACAGTTGCACCGAAAAGTTTGTGCATAAACCTTTCTCCAATGGTTTGAACACAAAATCCGGTATAAACAACAACTATGGAATCCAACCTAATTTTTGACAAAGCTATTTTATTGTAGTGGGAAATCTGCGTTATCGCACAGCGCAAAGTCCGTTGGGCGGCTCTGCCGACTTAAAGCAACTTTGCAAGACAGCCCTTTCCCTGAAGGCTTAAAATAATCAGCCATTAAACAAAACCTCAGTTAGGGGTTTTCTCTTCTTCAGCGCCAATCAAAATTTTAATTGTCTTTTAATATATTAAACCCCATTTCTGGTGTAATAATTTGGCTCAAATTCATACTTTTGCAACAAAAGATTACGAAAACTCCTTAATTCGCAATTTTATTTTACATACATAGCAGTGAACTGAAAACAGTACAATTTCTGAATTGCTCTACAGACGGTTGAGAGTATCCTATGGGAGTGCTGAATTGAAAGTTATTTTTTATTCAACACTCCAAATTTTAAAACTTAGGATTCCTCGCTGTGGATGATACCCTCAACTCAAGACAACAAATGTCAACAAAAAACATTATTCTTCTCGTTTTATTGCTGTTTATCCCGGTTTCCCTAGCAGCCCACTTTCTGGAGTGGGGAGAATTGATAGTTTTCATTACAGCTGGATTAGCAATTCTGCCCTTAGCAGCTTGGATGGGTACAGCCACAGAAGAAATTGCTGTCGTAGTGGGGCCATCAATGGGGGGCTTGTTAAACGCTACCTTTGGCAATGCTACAGAACTAATTATCGCCTTAGTAGCGCTGAACGCTGGGTTAATAGATGTAGTCAAAGCCAGTATCACGGGATCGATTATTAGCAACTTACTACTGGTGATGGGTTTTTCCATGCTTTTGGGAGGACTGCGCTACAAAGAACAGACATTTCAGCCAATTGTGGCGCGGGTGAATGCTGCTTCGATGAATTTGGCGGTGATTGCCATTTTGATGCCAACGGCGATGAATTATACCTCTCAAGGTATTAACCAACAAACACTGCAAAATCTTTCTATTGCTGTTGCTGTGGTGTTAATTCTGGTTTATGCCCTAACGTTGCTATTTTCAATGAAAACCCACTCTTATCTATATGATGTGGGTTTAGCGGAGGCAGAAGCAGAAGCAGAGGAAATATCAATATCTGATGCTAAACCAAATATGACGTTATGGGTTGGCGTGCTGCTAGTGTGTACCTTGCTGGTGGCAATTGAGTCAGAAATGCTAGTGGATTCTCTGGAGGTGGCCACATCTCAGCTAGGTTTGACGGCGCTGTTCACAGGGGTGATTTTGGTTCCCATCGTCGGTAACGCGGCCGAACACGCCACAGCAGTCACCGTGGCGATGAAAGATAAGATGGATCTTTCCCTTTCGGTAGCTGTGGGATCAAGTATGCAGATTGCCCTATTTGTCGCGCCTGTATTAGTTATAGCAGGGCGGATATTGGGTAAACCAATGGATTTGGATTTCAAACCCTTTGAATTAGTAGCTGTGGTTGTGTCAGTGTTGATTGCAAACACTATTAGTTCCGATGGTAGGTCTAATTGGCTAGAAGGCACTTTATTATTAGCTGCCTATACAGTGTTGGGATTCGCCTTCTACTTCCATCCAGTTATGGATGCTGTGGGGTAGTTAGCAGTGCGACGCCGATAGCGTACCCCTACGGGGAAGCAAGCTACGCGCAGCGTCTCTAAGAGTTGCGTTAGCGAGTCTTGCCTACGGCACGCTGCGCGAACGAGCGTCATAGCCGGTCGTAGACATCGCTCATAGTTTAACAAGAAAGCGATGTCTACGACGGGCTGCGCCTACGCTCTTAATTATGAGTAATGACCGAGCCAACTTTAGATTTTAGATTCTTTTGGTTCATGCCAGACTAACGTCTTGCTACGCGCTTTCACTCCTTCTGGATGACACAAATCCAAAATTCAAAATTTAAATTCCAAAATCTGTTGATTACACCCTTTTGCCAGGGACAGGAGAAAATAAAGACATATAAGAGCGATCGCCTGTATGAGCTACTGCCTTAACCCCCATTGTCCCAAGCCGGAAAATCCTGCTGATGTGAACTTTTGCCGGACTTGCGGTTATAAGCTACTCCTCAAAGAACGTTACCGTGCTATCAAACCAATCGGACAAGGTGGTTTTGGCAAAACCTTCTTAGCTGTGGATGAGGATAAACCCTCAAAACCACGCTGCGTGATTAAGCAATTTTATCCCCAAGCCCAAGGCACTAACACTCTTGCAAAAGCTGTAGAGTTATTTAATCAAGAAGCGGTGCAGTTAGATGAATTGGGCAAACATCCCCAAATTCCCGAACTACTAGCATATTTTACCCAAGAAGCTCGGCAGTATCTTGTCCAAGAATTTATCGACGGGCAAAACTTAGCCCAGGAATTGGCACGTAGAGGTGCTTTCAATGAAATACAAATCCGGCAACTATTAAATGATTTATTGTCAGTTTTGCAATTTTGTCATGCCAGACACGTAATTCACCGCGATATTAAGCCAGAAAATATTATCCGCGAAAGCGATGCCTACGGCAAGGGCGAAGCCCAACGCAAACTAGTATTAGTAGATTTTGGTGCTGCTAAATCTACCACTGGCACTCCCTTAAATCAAACTGGTACTAGTATTGGTAGTCCAGAATATGTTGCACCTGAACAAATGAGAGGTAGGGCTGTTTTTGCTAGCGATATTTACAGTTTGGGTGCTACTTGTATTAATTTATTAACTAAGCGATCGCCCTTCGATTCCTACGATACCAACAACGATACTTGGGTATGGCAGCAATACTTACAAACTCCCGTTAGTAATCAGTTGAGTCGAATTCTCAATAAGATGCTAGAAAGTATTCCAGTGCGACGTTACCAAACAGTAGATGAAGTTTTCAAAGACTTAAATCACCAGCCCCAAGCAGCAGCCACGCCTGTTCCCCCAGCAAAACCCCTGACTACACAACCGACTTCTCCACCTGCGGTTGTCCCGAAAACTCCCAGCCAAATTGATTTAGAATTAGAGGAAATGAAAACTTTATTTATTGGCAAAGCTAAACCCCAAAATAACAATCAAAATCAACCGAAAACACAATCAATCCAGCCTTCTAGTAAAAGCCAAATAGATGAAGAATTAGAAGAATTAAAAGCTAAATATCTTGGGAAGAATAACACGCCAAATCAATGAGAAAACCAGATATAAAAAGCCTCTATTACATCACACACATTGAAAATCTGCCCTCAATACTTCAAAGAGGTATCTTATCCCACAAAGCAGTTGAGGAGTTAGGTGTTTCATATATACCAATCTACAATAGTGGGATTGTTAGCAAGCGTAAAGACAAGTCTACGCCTGCAAGGAGTAGTTTGTGGGAATACGCTAACTTATACTTTCAGCCACGTAACCCAATGATGTATCGGGTGGTTCATGAAAAGGACAAAAGAGATATTGCTGTTATTGGAGTTAAACCGGATGTACTTGCAGCAGTAGGAGGACTAATTACAGATGGAAATGCTGCCAATGAACCTACTCAATTTTTTGCTATTAAGGAAGGAATAGAAATACTTCAGAAACAATGGAAAATTATTCAAAATGAGTGGTGGAATGAGCTTGATGGTTCTAAACGAAAGATAATGGCTGAGTGCTTGGTTCCTGATCAAATCAGCCCAGAACTTGTTCATTCAGTTTTTGTAGTAGACTATAAGGCTAAAGAGCGAGTCGAAACAATTATAGGTTCAGCTAAAATACCTGTTGTTCCTGAACCAAATATGTTCTTCCAACCCATATCTGCTGCCCGTATTGGGACTAATATTTCCTTGATTGATGGGGATATGTTTTTTTCAAATATGCAAACGCTGACGATTAGTGTTAATCTTCAAGGCATAATGGGCAAAGGATTAGCGTCACGGGCAAAATATCAGTTTCCTGACGTATATGTAGTTTATCAAGATGCTTGCCGGAATCAACAGCTTACTGCTACAAAACCCTATCTCTATAAACGGGAAGCTTCTTTAGATCAAGAACTAGCTGATCTTAGTCTTCCGCTAGTGTCCTCCAATGCTGTTAAGTGGTTCTTGTCGTTTGCTACTAAAAGACGATGGCGAGAAAACTCTCGTTTAGAAGACATTGAAGGTGGCTTAGACTGGGTTAGAAAAAATTGTCATGATGTTGGTATTCAGTCTTTGGCAATGCCAGCTTTGGGTTGTGGTTTAGGCAACTTAAATTGGGCTGAAGTCGGGCCGCTAATGTGTCGGTATTTGCATAACATAGGAATTCAGGTTGCGATTTATCTTCCACGGGAACACCAAATTGATTCCAAATACTTAACTAATGATTACTTGCTAAATCACTCTTGATTCACACGTTACCGTAGATGGGTTTTCTCTAAGAAAATATGCAAGTTAAAAGTGCATTAGCTTAATAATTAATAATTAACAATTAATAGTGATATAGCGGTTCTCAGTTGAGTAAGGTACTAAAGTTGCCTACCTTCAACCCCCTAAGAGCAAGTGAAGACGGGACTATGATGTACCTTACTATGATTAGGAAACGCTATAAGTGACAAAAAAAGTGACTCTCAAAGAGCCACTTTCTTTCTTTACAATCTAAAACTCTCTAAACTTTTGGAGAAGTTGTAGGTGTTGTAGGTGTAGTTGGTTCTGTAGCTTGCACCTCTCTTGGTGTGGAAGTTTGCACTGATGCTTCAGAAATCGGTGTCCATTCGGTGTGGAAGGCTCCAGGCTTATCAAGTCGCTCGTAGGTGTGCGCCCCGAAGTAGTCGCGTTGGGCTTGAGTGAGGTTTTGGGGCAAGCGATCGCGTCGATAACTGTCAAAATAATCTAATGATGCACTGAATGCTGGCACTGGAATTCCCAGTTTTGCTGCTGTTGCCAACACTTCGCGCCAAGCTGTTTGTCTGTCGAGAATTGTCTGCCTGAATTCCGGAGCCAATAACAGGTTAGGTGGCGCTGGATTTTCGCTAAATGCGTTCTTAATCTTATTCAAAAATCCAGCGCGAATAATACAGCCACCCTTCCAAATCCGCGCCAGTTCACCTAAATGCAAGTTAAAATTGTAGGTTTTTGAAGCTGTAGCCAACAATGCCATGCCCTGAGCGTAAGAACAGATTTTCGAGCAATACAGGGCATCTCGCACCATATTGATAAAGGCTTTGGTATCTCCCTCATACTTGCCAGAAGGACCTGTGAGTATCTTGGATGCTGCTACCCGCTCCTTTTTGAAAGAAGACATTATCCGGGCGTTCACCGCTGCAATCATTGTTGGTACGGCAACCCCCAAATCCATTGCAGTTTGCACTGTCCAGCGTCCAGTTCCCTTTTGCCCTGCGGCATCAACAATCAAATCGACTAAGGGTAGATTTGTATCTGGGTCAATGTAGGGGAAAATCTTTGCTGTAATTTCAATCAAAAACGAATTGAGTTCGTCGGTGGTGTTCCATTCGGTAAAAACTTCATGTAGCTGATTATGGTCTAGTCCAGCTACATTTTTCAGCAAGTCGTATGCTTCTGCAATTAACTGCATATCGCCATACTCGATGCCGTTGTGTACCATTTTGACGTAGTGACCGGCACCACCAGGACCGCAATAGGTTACGCAAGGGCCATCATCAACTTGGGCAGCAATTTTATTAAAAATTGGCGATAGATACTCATAGGAGCTTTCTGTACCTCCAGGCATCAGTGAGGGGCCATTTAGCGCACCTTCTTCACCACCACTAACACCCATACCGATAAACCGAAGTCCAGCGGGTTCTAATTCCTGAGTGCGTCGTTCTGTATCTTCAAACCAAGAGTTGCCACCGTCGATAATGATATCGCCTTCGTCTAACAAGGGTTTGAGTTGAGAAATTACTGCATCTACTGGCTTACCAGCTTGCACCATCACTAGGATTTTGCGAGGACGTTCCAATGCAGCCACAAATTCTTCCAGGGTAAAGGCGGCTTTAACGTTCCGTCCTGGGGCACGCTCTGCCATGAATTTGTCGGTTTTATCACGCGAGCGGTTGTATACTGCGATTGGGAAGCCATTGCGCTCCACGTTTAGAGCGATGTTCTCACCCATAACGGCTAATCCAATCACACCAAAGCTTTGTAGTGTCATAAAAAATTTCTGGCTAACTCTTGCAGATCCTTTTACTTTAAGCGTAGTCCGAGATTTTCCGTTCTCTCCTAAAGAAGACCTTAAGAGTTGAATAAACGACAAAAATCCACAACTAACACGGATAATTAATTTTAAATTGTATCTAAATCAACAATTAACTTGCAAAATTTGCAAAATTGAAATAGTCAAAGGACGTAGTAAGGAGTAACCAAATAATGCTGGCATATGTCCTAGCTTTAGTGGTCGGTCTTGGTAGTTTAGCCATTTATATAGCAGCTTTCTTTTTCCCAGAAATCCACCGCAAGAATGACTTTATTTGGAGTGGTGTAGGACTATTCTATGCCTTAGTCTTATGGGTGTTTGCACCCCGCATTACTGGGGGTTTGTTGCTGGGTCATGTGGCTAGTGTGGCTCTTTTGGTCTGGTTTGGCTGGCAAACTCTATCATTACGTCGGCAACTGACTCCGCAGGCACAACAAACCCAAGTACCCAGTCCTGAGACGGTGAAAACTGGCATTCAGGAACAGGTGAATAAGTTGTCGCTTCAGGAACGGCTGGGCCAGTTGCAAAAAGGTCTTGGTAGCACCTTCAGTGGCGTGAAAGATAAGGTGCAACAGACTGTGAGTAAAAAGCCACCCACAACCCCCAAACCTGAAGATATTACCTCTGTACTGGCAGAGAAACCTGCTGTTGAGATTATCGACAAAACTATTTCTATACCAGAACAACCAGCAGAGAAGACAGTTACTACCGACACCAAAGCAAAAACTAAGAGTATACCGGAAGCGATTCCACCACATCCCCCATCTCCTGAATTGGTGGAAGCAGCGCAAGCAGATTTTGAAATTGAGGAAAAACAACCGATTCCCGTAGAAGAAATTGCGCCAGATGCGGTACTCGCTCCCCCGGCGGAAACACCACCGGAAACAATACCGCCAAATCAAGCTAGTTGAGTGTTGTGAAACCCAGTTTTAATCTTAAATGATGCTGGGTTTCACTCAACTTATAGTGGTTTTCATTCGAGTTACATAAGGGCTAATTGTAGAAGCAATTTATGAGTTGCTTCTAGGTCTACCTGACTCCAATGTATTAATTTTGGATTAATTTTTTAGTGAACTGGACAAGTAATTCTATTCTTTTTTCTAGAAAAGCGTTAAAGTTCTCATCGAAGGTATCTGATGTGCATAAAGCTCTGTATAAAATGTCTTTTAAAATATCTCCTTTTGGCATCATTTTAATATATTCTGATGGTTTTTTAGCTACTATTTTTTTATTTTCAGAACTATTCAAAAAACAGAAGTTAGCTAGACAATTAATCGAGCTATCATCAAATCGTAAACCTTTTAAAAATGCTTTTGGGTAAATATGATGAAATTCTGTTCTATTATACTTTTGCAAAACTTTATCCAGGTCAATATCTGAGCCTGACAAAAAACTTTTTGGAAGATTATTAGCGAGTATTAAAATAAAAGTATATAAATTTGAGGCTGTTTTTGAGGTATTTTTTGTCTAAGTTCCATTAGTGAAGCAATCCCAGTCTTGACGAGATTACTTTGCTTCTCTTCAAGAGGCTGCGCCAACGCTTGCAATGACAAAAATACTTACCTTTGCGTAAGTCCTGAAAGTGAATCTCATTAGCTTCATCGAACTCACATTGAACAGAAAAGTTATTCAACTCTGGCGCGGAGTGCAGGAGATGGAAAAAGACTTTCAAATCCAACTTGTCGCTCATTTAAGGATTCTATAGCATCGTTCCAAAGACTTTCATAATAAAAGAAGGTTACGCCTAAACCGCGTTCTTGGGCAGCCCGCACTTGAGACTTAATTTGCTGCATGGGAACTGGATTATTTCGTAACCCTGTCATAATGCCAATTCCAGTTGGAATTATTTGTTGCGCTTCTTGAATTTCTGCGCGAGAAATATTTGCCACAAAACTTTGCAGATTCGGACGATAAATTTGCACAATTAACTCGTCCACAATATTTTGCCGCATCCAACTCAGCCAATCTTGCAGGTGAAACTTGTAAGCCAAATCATAGTAATTGGGAGCAACGGAGAAAATCGCCTGGGGTTTTCTCTGCTTCACCGTTTGGTTAAGTTGTACCATGAACGCCGTAATTTTATCTGCCCGCCACTGTACCCATGCCGCATCTTGGGCATTGGTTGGGGGAGGATTATTAGTTTCTTGGGTGTACAAGGCAACTGTATATTGATCGTAGCCAAATTCGTAGGGCAAACTCATGTGATCGTCAAATTGAATGCCGTCGGCATCATATTGGGTAATAGTTTCCAGCACGAGATTGGTAATGAACTGTTGCACTTGTGGATGGAACGGATTGAGCCACATCACCTCACCAGCTGCACTGATTGAAGTTTGGCTACCATCCCGCTTTTGTGTGAACCAATCTGGGTAATTCAGTGCCAGTTCTGAGGTTGAGGGAGCCATGAAACCAAATTCAAACCAGGGAATTACTAGCAATCCTTTGTGATGGGCTTGGGTAATCAGGTCTGCCAGAATATCATGCCCATCTGAACCTTTGTTGACAAAGGGTTGAATACCTGCACGTTGTGCTAGGGCACTGGGATACATCACATAGCCAGAATTCCACACCACAGGATATATTGTGTTGAGGTTCATCTGTTGTAGTTCACTCACCGCATCCTGCACTTTATCGCGACTCTTGAGGGTGTCAAAATCATTGGTGGTCATCCAAACCCCGCGAATTTCCTGACGCGGTAGCTGTGCGATCGCAGGCATGAAGTTGTCTACCAGCAATACCGTAACAAAGGATATTAAAATGAGAATCGGAAAAAGATACTTGAGCAATATCTGACGACAAGCTGCTGTGCATTTACGCCGCCAACTTTGAACAAGAAAAGGTAATTTCATAGATTTGAATGATGCATTAGCTACCTACGCACTCCATTGCTCGCTTTGATGATTGAATCTAGTAACCATTTATTTATTTTACAAGTATTTATGCTTACTAAAATTGATGAGTTGGTAGTTGTTCATTCCCTGCTTATGGAACTTTTGCACCATGAAAAACTAAAGCAGACCTCGCAAAGTTATAAAATGGTTGACGCAGTTAGTAGTGATTAGTGCCCAATAAAAATTGGGCATTGGGGATTGGTTATACTTCATCTTCCCAATTTCCCACCCTGCGCGAAGCTAAAGCCACATCTTTCTCAGCCTTTTTCTTCTCTACGAGACGCTGCGCGTAGCTTGCTTGCCTGTAAGGGTACAATTTTGAATTTTGAATGAGTGAATTTTGAATTGATTTCTCCCACGCCCTACCTGTGTCACAATAAAGAACTGTAATAAGAAAAATATTGTTAAGGTAATTTAGTGAGTCCAACTGCTCAATCCACGGCAAGTGCGCGTCGCGTAGTATTTCCTTTTACGGCAATTGTGGGCCAGGAAGAAATGAAACTGGCGCTGCTATTGAACGTGATTGATCCCAAAATTGGTGGTGTAATGATCATGGGCGATCGCGGCACCGGTAAATCCACAACTATCCGGGCGCTGGCGGATCTGCTGCCAGAAATCTCCGTGGTTGCCAATGACCCCTTCAGTAGTGATCCTAGCGACCCCGACTTGATGAGCGATGAAGTCCGCCAACTGTTAGAACAAGGGGCCCAAATTCCTGTAGCTCAGAAAAAAGTCCAAATGGTAGACCTGCCGCTAGGAGCTACAGAAGACCGAGTTTGCGGCACAATCGACATTGAGAAAGCTTTATCTGAAGGTGTCAAAGCCTTTGAACCAGGACTGCTGGCAAAGGCTAATCGGGGCATTCTTTATGTAGATGAAGTCAACTTACTAGATGACCACCTCGTAGATGTGCTACTCGACTCCGCTGCCAGTGGATGGAACACTGTAGAACGGGAAGGTATTTCTATCCGTCACCCAGCGCGTTTCGTTCTTGTGGGTTCTGGAAACCCTGAAGAAGGCGAACTGCGCCCTCAACTGCTTGATCGCTTTGGGATGCACGCAGAAATTCACACAGTCAAAGAACCAGTCTTGCGGGTGCAAATTGTAGAACAACGGGCGGATTTTGACCAAAATCCTCCAGTATTTCTCGAAAAGTACAAACCCGAACAAGAAGCATTGCAAGAGCAAATTGTCAATGCTCAACAGCTTTTGCCAGAGGTGAAAATTGACTATGATCTGCGGGTAAAAATATCTGAAGTCTGCTCTGAACTGGATGTAGATGGTTTGCGGGGTGACATTGTTAGTAACCGCGCCGCCAAAGCCTTAACAGCATATGAAGGACGCACTGAAGTTACAGTTGATGATATCCACCGCGTAATTACCCTATGCTTGCGTCACAGACTGCGGAAAGACCCCTTAGAATCGATTGATTCTGGTTACAAAGTCGCCAAAGCTTTTAGCCGCGTCTTTGGCGTCGAACTACCAGAAAGTGATACTGCACAAAAAAATGGCACAGGTCAAAAGTTAGGGGCTAGGAGTTAAAAGAGACGCGATTAATCGCGTCTGTACAAAAGTTAGGAGAGACGCGATTAATCGCGTCTGTACAGGAGTTAGAAGAGACGCGATTAATCGCGTCTGTACAGGAGTTAAGAGTTTTGAATGGAAAGCTGCTTCATCACTCACGACTTTAATTCCTCATTCAGCACTGACTACATAACTCACAACTCCTAAGTCAGCACGGGTTAAACCATAGCTATCCGCTAACAACATTCAACACTGACTATGAGATTTTGGTCTTTTTGGTTCAATAGCTTCGTTCTATCTAGTCAATACAATCCGCCCAGGTTTGTAGAATTATTGATGCTCTTATTAGCGATCGCTATGCTAGCAATAGCCACTATTTTACCCGACAGACCCTATTTAATCTTAGGCTTGAGCCTGGTAGTTGGGGCATCTATTTCTATCTTAGTGCGGGAAGCGATCGCCCCCTCACCCCAGACGCGAATTACCCAATTAACAGCATCGCTATTGCTTATCATCAGCCTCTATCAATTCGGGGAATTGTTTTACCAACAGTAATACATGCAACGATACCCACAACAAAATCAGGAGGATATATAATCATACATTCGGCAATACCTCAACAATTCAAAAGAACTCACAGGAGAGCTAATTGCCAAAAGCGAAAACAATTTCATGTACCTCAGCCAGATATTACCCGTTATCTCTAAGATGTTTGACCGACTCCCCCCTGGTTTAGAGGCGTATTATCAACAGCATTTGCACAAGATGATTCCCCCTAATTCGCCAAGTTTTGAGAGGAAATTGAAATCATTTGTGCTGAGTGTGTTAGTGCAAGTTTCATCACCCTTATCAGCAGAAGTGATTGCTAGTGCAATTGATGCTGATGAATACGATGTTGAAGAAGTTCTGGAAAATTGGCGTGAGTTTTTAATACTCCAAGAAATTGATGGAGAAATCCGCTACAGTCTTTATCATTCCAGCTTCCGGGATTTCTTAAGCAAGGAAATTTTGGTTAGACTTTATACCGTTTCTCAGTTGAGTCTTATAAAGACCTAACCCCCAACCCCTTCTCTTATAGGGAAGGGGAGTAAGATTCAAAGCCTCTCTCCGTTTCGGAGGGAGGTCAGAGTCAGAGTGCATTCGATAATAACAGCGGCATCTGTCATGCACGAAAATTGGTGAGACAGTTGACCTGGGGAACATCCAAGAGTGAAGATAAAAGAGTTAGATATCTTGTCAAAGTACTAAGCACATCTGATATCGCCTGATTTCCTTTTATTTCCCTATTTCTGGGGTAAAGACGGAGGGTAAGGCCGATACGTATCAACGCGGCAAAAAACTTAAAAAAGTACGCACAGACTGCTAGGATGTGTGGCAGTCGCTACAGCGCTGGACTCACCGCAATGCGCTGCCTTGCCTGGACGTAGAGGGTTAAACACGCCGTATTACCCCGATGAAGCGTCAAGAAATAGCTGATTAAATCAAATTTTAAGCGATTTAATCATATATTTTGTAGCAGATACTTGTGGAAAAGCAAATGCTAGGTGTAAATGTTGTTATGAATGTTGGCGATCGCGTCCGTGTTAAAGAATCGGTAGTAGTGTATCATCATCCTGAACATCGGAGTCAGGCTTTTGACATCAAAGGCACAGAAGGTGATGTCGTAGGTATTGCCACCCAATGGCGAGGCAGACCGATAAGCGCTAATCTGCCGATTGTAGTCCAGTTTAGTAAAAAGTTTAAAGCCCATTTACGTGAAAATGAGTTAGAAGTCATCTAAATCACTTATCGCCGGCGAAACCACTGGAAAATATTCAGTTCGCCGCGCATTCTTTTAAGCTCTTGTCGGTGCTGTTCTGCTGTTGTATAATACCATTCACAATAACGCTGAAACTCTGACCGTGACCGAACTTCATGGTAGAACTGGTGGGTTGTTTGGTAAGCAGCAAAAGCTTCCTCAACTTGGGGTTGAGGGGATGGCATAATATAAGGTAAATTTTTAGACATAATGTTAATTGAGTTAGGAGTTTGGGATTAAGAGTTTGGAGTTTGGAGTTTGGAATTCAGGCAATTACTACATTTCATAATTAATAACTCATAATTAATAACTCACAACTTTATTAAAGCCAACCGCGTAAGCGATAAACTAAAGAACCAATGTACTCTTTTAAAGCGCTGGTAAATTCGTGTAAGTTGTCAGTATCAGGTAATAAATTCAGTATAGCGGCTTTGGGAGTGCTGCCGAGTTCTTGCAGTTCACCTTCACTCACAAGAAAGTCAGTGGGTACAGGAATGGCATTGATTCCTTGACGCTGGAAAATCTGAAGCGATCGCGGCATATGCATTGCCGAAGTTACCAATAATACTTGGTGAATTCCACGAGATGACAAAATTTTTTGGACATTCACTGCATTTTGATAAGTATTCAGAGATTCAGGTTCTTGGACAATTGCCTCAGATGGGATACCAATAGATGTGAGTATTGTTGCCATATCTGCCGACTCTGGTGAACCACTTCCACGCCAATCAATGCGACCCCCGCTCAGAATGATTATAGGCGCTTTTTTTTGGCGATATAGTTGTGCAGCATAAATCACGCGGTCGCCCGATTCACTTAAATCGACGGTAGGTCTTGGGAAAAATGCTGATTTGGTTGCGCCACCTAAAACCACAATTGCTTCTGCAACTGGCATTTGGGCGGGTGGAAGATTTTGCCATTCTAGTGATCGCACTAATGATTTAGCAATCCAAGCATTACTACAAAATAGCAATAAAGTTAGGGCAAAGGCAATTGCGATCGCCGCAGTGAATGGTCGTTTCCACAACGTGACTAATGCTATTACCAAGCTCACGCAGGTTAGTCCTAGTGGATAAAAGAATAGTGGCAGTAATTTGGAAAGATATAAAAACATATTAGGGCATGGGGCATAGGCTGAGGACTGGGGGCTAGGAAAGAAGCAGGGGAGTAGGGGAAAAAAAACTATTGACTAATGCCCAATGACGCCAGTCGCCTCAAGTCGGGAAACCCTTTCGGCAGTTCCTCCTGGGGGAAACCCCCAAGACCGGACTGCCTCACCACGGCGCTGGCTCCCCAATTCCCAATGCCCAATGCCCAATATTACTTTTCCCAAAACTTGAAATTGAAACTACTTCCAGGAGTGCGACGGTAACGGCGGGCGGTTCTTCTTGTTTGCCGTTTGTTCAGCCTCTCGTTCGTTGGTTCAACTTCGCCCTCTTCTGACTCTTCAACTTGCAACTGAGTTCTAGTTTCTTCCTTACTTCCCCACCAAGCAGTAATCCAGCCTCCAGCTAAAGCGCCTAATCCACCTAGCAAGATACTCATGGGTGCTGGATACCCTAAATATACAAAGCCAAGCATGAAAAATAACCAGTATTTCAGTCCTGTATCAACGCCATCAGAAGAGGCTACAGTTGGGGGCTGGGCGCTATTACTGGTTAAATTTGTGATCCAGCTGAGGATGAAACCCCCCATGATTCCTAAGAAGATGCTCAGGGCTGGTGCAGAGCCGGTCATTATTAATATAAATGTTAAAAATGCCCCAAATAACAGCTGAGAAAAGAAGCTGGGAGAAATACTGAAAAAGTCGTTCTTTTTGTCTGCCATAGGGTAAAAAAACCTATTGGGGAATTACTACTTTTAATTGTGCCTGTTGTGGTTGAGTTGTATCCCAAATCTTTACGTAGGATTGTTCTTCTTCAGTAAAGGGTTCAGCTTGTTTCAGTTGTGAGTCTAATAAATCGGCGGTGGCATCAGCAATATCACCAGTGCGGTTATTCAGACGCTCTTTTAGAACTTCAAGGGGTGCTCTGCATTGGATAATCTGAAAGGGAAGTTGATGCTTCGTAGCTTGAGCGATCGCTTCTTGCCGTAACTGCTGTCGATCATACTTGGCATCCAAAATCACTGAAAAACCTTGTTGAGCCAGGATAATTCCCAATGACAACAGCCGTGTGTAGGTTTTTTCGGTCATCTCAGGTGTGTACAAATCATCGCCACCCTTTTCCCACAGGGGAATTCCCCCTAAATGTTTCCGCACCGCATCAGACCGAAGGTGAATCGCTCCCAGTTGACGGGCTAAATACCTTGCTGTGGTACTTTTACCAGAACCCGACAACCCCGACATCAAAATCAGTTGTCCCAGTTTTGGTTTAGTGTACTCCCAAGCCTGTTTGTAATAATCAGCGGCGGTTTTTGTGGCTTCTTCCTTTACTGTCGCAGGTACACTCGGATCGTCTAGCAAAAATGAAGTTACCTTTGCTCGAACATAAGGCTGACGACTCAAATATAAGGGCAGTACCTGTAAACCTTCCCAGTCTCCAGTTTGCTCTATGTAGGAATTCAAAAAAGCATTACCTAAATCTTGACGCTGCCGTGCTTCCAAATCCATCACCGTGAACGCCACATCATACATGACATCAACAAACCGAAACGGCTCGTTAAACTCAATGCAATCAAACAGCAAGATTTTATCGTGCCACAGCGCAATATTTCTCAGGTGTAAATCCCCGTGACATTCACGAATATAATTGTTGTGAATTCTGCTAGCAAATAATTCTGGACGTTCTGCAAAAAAGTTATCTGTATATTGCTTTGTTTCTGTAAACTGCGCCTGAGTTTGGGGGCCACCAATATATTTCTCAGTTTGCTGATAATTCTCGTCAAATGCAGCCCGGACTTTTGGCACTTCACCAAAACTGCGAATATAATCATTCGTCTGTGCTTGGGCATGGTATTGAGCCACGACCCGTCCCAACTCTTCTAAATCTGTCTCATTTAAGTTACCCTCTTCAAAAAGTGTACTTAATAGCGACTCTTGAGGAAACTGGCGTATCTTCAACGCGTATTCTACAGCCTCGACCGTTCCCCCTAGCTGGTATTGTTCTCCTACCTGAGTTATGGGCAAAACTTCTAAATACAGTTCACCAGCACCCCGCTGATTTAACCGCAACTCTTCCTGACAAAAATGCTGCCGCTTATCTAAGGTAGAAAAGTCCAAAAAGCCAAAATTCACAGGTTTTTTCAGCTTATAAGCGTAATCCCCAGTTAACAGCACATAAGAAATGTGGGTTTGAATTAGTTGAATGGGTTCTATTACCGCATGGGGATAAAATCCCGCCTGCAACATTTGCTGAATTAAAGCTGGAAGAGTCGCTTCTGTCATCTCTTTCCTTTACGAGTTCAAAAACAAAAAAACCAGGAGTTTCCCCCTGGCTATCATCAAAAATTATTATACACTTTACGTAGCTTCAGAGGCTGGTTCACCCTCTAACTCAGCCTCAGCCTCATCCTCAGCAGCAGCACTGATTTGTGGCTGCGAAACGCTAACTACAACTCGCTCTGTATCACCAAGAACTGTGATCCCTTCAGGCAAGGCTAGCTCGTGAATACGTAAGCTATCTCCAATTTGCAGGTTAGAGACATCAATTTCAATTATTTCGGGAATGTTTTCTGGCGCACAACTCACTTGTAACTCAGTGATAACGGTGTCTAAAAAGCCACCTTCTTGTTTAACACCAACAGCAGTTCCCACAAAACGCAGCGGTACTTCTACAGTCGTGTCGCCGTGACCAGCAACCGCAAAAAAGCTGAGGTGGTAAGGCGTACCTTTTGCGGGATGGATCTGAAGTTCCCGCAGCAAGGTGTTACCACGCCAAGGTGCATCAGTAATGTTTAAATCAATCAAGGTGTTGTTGACTGAAGCTCTTTTGAGCAAGCGCTCAACAGTTTTGGCATCAATGGTCAGAGAAATTGACTCTGTACCCTTGTGACCGTACAAATTGGCAGGTATCAGTCCAGAACGGCGTAAAGCTCTGGGCTTGCTGCCTTCTGGGCGTTTTTGAGATTCGACTGTAATAGCCATAGAAGTTGTTAGTTGTTAATTAGAGTTAGGAGACGCGATTAATCGCGTCTGTACAGGAGTTTGGAGTAGAGACGCGATTAATCGCGTCTGTTAGGAGTTAGGAGTTTTGATTTAATTACTCACTCTTCACTTTTAACTGTTAACTCCTTTACTATTCACTTTTAACTAAGCACTTAGCAAAGTAGCAGCTGTGCCGTCGGCCTGTAATAAAGCGCGTTTGGGCCCGTGGATGGGGTCTTCTACGATTATGGTTTGATCGCGGCTAGCTCCTAGTGAGACGATCGCGATCGGGACTTCCATCAATTCAGCGAGGAATTTTAGATAGTCCAGTGCTTGCTGTGGCAAGTCTTCTAGGGTGCGGCAGTGAGTTGTTGACACTTGCCATCCTGGTAAAGTTTTGTAGATGGGGCGACATCTGGCAAATTTACGGGAACTGGTGGGGAAGTGTTCGGTGCGATCGCCATCTATGTCATAGGCGACACAAACTTGGATTGACTCTAATTCATCGAGGACATCCAGTTTGGTGAGCGCCATACAATCCATGCCGTTAATCCGCACGGCATAGCGACCGATGACAGCATCAAACCAGCCGCAGCGCCGTTTACGTCCGGTGGTTGTGCCAAATTCGGCACCGCGATCGCACAACAATTCTCCCAACTCTCCATCCAATTCGGTGGGAAATGGCCCCTCTCCCACTCGTGTCGTATAGGCTTTCGATACCCCAATTACTCGGTCAATCATTGTCGGCCCTACCCCTGTACCAACGCAAGCTCCCCCGGCCACAGGATTAGAGGAGGTGACGTATGGGTAAGTTCCATGATCTAAATCCAGAAGCGTGCCTTGTGCGCCTTCAAACAAAATATTGCGCCGTCGCCCAATCGCATGGTATATTTTTAACGATGTATCAATAACGTAAGGTCGCAAGCGTTCTGCATAACCCAGATATTGTTCAATCACCTCTTGTGCATTTAGAGGCGGCAAGTTGTAAAGCTTTTCTAAAATGACGTTTTTATAATTAATCGTCCACTCCAACTGCTCACGTAGCCCATCAGGATCCATCAAATCTAAAACTCGAATGCCTGTACGTTCAGATTTGTCAGCATAAGTCGGCCCAATGCCCCGACCTGTTGTACCGATCTTATGGCTTCCACGTCGTTCTTCCGATGCCTGATCAATCAACCGATGATAAGGCATGGTTACGTGGGCTGTCTCAGATATCAGCAGGTGGTCAGTGGAAATATTTAATTCTTTTAGTTGGTCGATTTCTGCAATCAAAATCTGTGGATCGATGACTGTTCCACAGCCGATAATGCAATCGGTATTTGGATACAAAATACCAGAGGGAATCAAGTGCAGTTTAAAGGTCTGACCTTTTACTACAATCGTGTGTCCAGCATTGACACCCCCTTGGTAACGTACTACAACATCTGCCGAACGGCTGAGTAAGTCAGTTATTTTACCTTTTCCTTCATCGCCCCATTGGGCACCTATGACAATGACGTTAGCCAAGAGCTTATATTAAGAAGTAAAGTTTCCACAAACTATAATTATTAACATATTGCTTGAATCATGTCAAGCTTATTCCAGAATAACTTTGCTGTTTTCAATTCAGTTAAAAGGGCGCTTAGAAACCACACGTTACTGGCTCATGGGGAGCCACTGCGGTGGACGGGTTAAGAGGCATAAAGCAGGCAGTGCGTTGGACGGGTTTCCTGACTTGTCCCTTGCGCGTCTCCCCTTCTCACATTGGGAGAGGCTAGCGCCTGCCGTAGGATGCCCAAAGGGCTGTAGGGAGAAGCAACTGCCGTCAAGTGCGGTGGAAATTTCCTCTCCAGAGCGCTGGCTCCCCAACGCACTGGCTCGTCTACACAAGGCTTTACCCACCTCCGTGGGTTTCAAACCTTGTTAAGAGCCAGAGTCAGGCAATGCACCTTATTGGGCTGCTGGCGCAAGTCTTGAGGCAAAGCCTCACAACAGGTATTAAGAGTCAGAGCCTGGAGAGACGAGAAAAACTCTCAAATACTGATCAGACTTGGCTTTCACGTTAAGTTTACATATATGCACATCTGTGCAATTCTACGGCAAATTCCATTGTAGATTTATCATGTAACCTGACTATGACAGCGATTACGATCAACTTTAATCACGTCGTCAAACTTACCAACGACCAATTTTAGCAACTGTATCGGGATAATTCTGATGTCAAATTCGAGCGCAACGCCAAGGGAAAATTAATTGTAATGCCAGCAACGGGGGGAGAAACTGGAAAATGCAATGCCAAGCTTACTACACAGTTTATTCTGTGGAACGAACAAACCCAACTTGGAGAAGTATTCGACTTTTCCACTTGCTTTAAACTTCCCCCCGACCGTTCCCCCGATATATCCTGGATACAATTATAAAGATGGAATGTACTAAGTACCGAACAGCGCGAGAAATTTCCTCCTATCGCTCCTAATTTTGTTTTAGAGCTAATCCCATCTGATAGTTTGAGCGAGATGCAAGCCAAGATGGGCGAATATACGGATGCAAAAGTGTGACTTTGTTGGCTAATTTTTCAAAAAACACGTCGAAATTTATACATAATGACAACCAAAAGAAGTATTAGAGTCTCTCACCAGCTTGTCTGGAGAAGATATATTACCTAGTTTTGGATTTACGGATAGTGTGGGGTTAATTACAATTCCAAACAAGAAACGTAGCATTGCAACTACAAATGCTATGCATAGGCAAATTCTTTGAACCAAACTGCATTAACTATACTACTGTTAAAAATGAATTTATATTAAAAATTAGCGGATTGATTTGTGATTATTATGTATAAATTATCATCCCGACCAATCCAGATATTTACAATTATAACAGATTGTATTTTGTTACCCGTGATATCAAAAACTTTAAAATATTCTCAGTATTTGTTTTTAATCTTGAATCTTAACTGATGGAGGTAATCTGCGGCTCAAAGGGCGATCGCATGATCAAAAAATGGTATAGAGTTCAAAATCTGAAAGCAATATTTATCCTAGCATTGGCAGTTGTATTGACTAATGCTGTAGTCTCCTATAGCAACACTGTTAAGCTGATTAACAATCAGCAATGGGTGATATCCTCCTATGAAGTTATTACCCAACTTGAAAGTATCCAATCTACACTCAAAGATACTGAAACTGCACAACGTAATTACCTAATTACAGCAGATGCAGATGATTTACAAATTTATCTTGCAGCCTATCAACAAACTAATAGCAATGTTCATATTCTCAGCAATTTAACTACTGATAACCATCAAAAGCAGCAGTGGATTTCTTTGGTGAAGCCGAAAATTACTAACAGGCTCAACATTCTGCAACAAGAAATTTACCTCAGACAAAACCAGGGATTAGAAGCAGTTCGGCAGCAAATATTATCTGATAAAGACAAGCAAATCGGCAAAAGAATCCAACAGCTGATTCATGACTCTTTAAAGGCGGAGCAAAATTTATTACAACAGGGAATGCAGCAGTTACAAGCAAGTTCCCAAAAGGCAATAGTTACATTTTTTATCACTGCTATTGTAGATTTGGTGCTGGTGACGCTGCTGTATGACTTGTTGTGGCGTTATATCAGGCAACTTCAGCAGACGGAATTGACCCTACGCCAAAGCGAAAATCGTTTACGAGCCATGATAGATGCAGAACCAGAATGCATCAAGTTAATTGCCAGGGATGGCACCCTTTTAGAAATTAATGCCTATGGGCTGGCAATGATGGAAGTGGAAAGTGCTGATGTCTTGATTGGTAAACCAATCGATGCCGTAATTGTACCAGAGTATAGAGCAGCCTTTGCCCACTTGCATAAAAGTATCTGCCAAGGTAACAAGGGGACTTTGGAGTTTGAAATCGTGGGATTTAAAGACACTCGCCGCTACCTGGAAACTCATGCTGTACCACTGCGTAACGAATCTGATGGCACTTTCATGCATTTGGCACTGACGCGAGATATAACCCAGCAAAAACAGGCAGAACAGAAAATCCGTGAACAAGCTGCGTTGCTGGATGTATCAACTGACGCGATTCTGGTGCGAAATATCCACAACGAAATCTTATTTTGGAATAAAGGTGCTGAACGTCTGTACGGCTGGAAGGCTGAGGAAGTTGTGGGTAAAGATGTTTTGCAACTTTTGGATAAAGAGATTTCACCACAGGTAGAAGATGCTTACTTAAGGGTGATGAATACGGGTGAGTGGCGAGGTGAGTTGCATCAACTGACAAGAGAAGGTAAAGTAATTATCGTTGAAAGTCGGTGGACACTGATCCGATATGATAATGGACAACCCAAATCTATTTTGAGTGTGAACACCCAAATTACGGAGCACAAACAACTGGAAGCTCAACTTCTGCGATCGCAACGTTTGGAGAGTATCGGCACTTTAGCTAGTGGTATCATCCATGACCTCAACAATATACTATCCCCAATTTTAATGTCAGTTCAACTCTTGCAGAAAAAATTGCCTGATTCGCAGAGTCAGCAAATACTGCAAACTTTAGAAAATAATGTTAAACGTGGGGCTAATTTGCTCAAGCAAGTATTATCTTTTGCACGGGGCATCGAAAGTAAACAGACAATTGTCCAAATTCAGCCATTGATGGCAGAAATTGAGCAAATTATCGCTCAAATATTCCCGAAATCTATCATTTATCAAACAGATATCCCCAAAAATCTGTGGAACGTCTGTGGAGACACAACTCAACTACATCAGGTGCTAATTAATTTAGTAGTCAACGCCCGGGACGCTATGCCCAATGGCGGTATCTTGAGGATTGCGGCGGAAAATGTGGTGATTGGTGAACATTCTACCCAGATAAATATTGATGCTAAAGTAGGTTCTTATATTGCGATCATGGTAACGGATACTGGTATGGGGATGTCGTCGTCAGTCCAGAAACAGATTTTTGAACCATTTTTCACTACTAAAGAGGTAGGCAAAGGTACAGGTTTAGGACTTTCCACGGCGTTAGGTATCATTAAGAATCATGGTGGTTTTGTCAATGTTTATAGTCAGATAAGTAGAGGGACTCAATTTACAGTGTACTTGCCTGCCTCAACATCCAGAGACACACATTCGCTGTCTCAAGAACTGGAATCGGTTATAAAAGATGGCTAATTGATTTTGGTGGTGAAAGTATCACAGATTACAAAAATCCTAATATCGCCCTTTGGAAAAACTTTTCAGTCTACTGAAATTTTGTATAAAAAAATGGGAAGTATAAAAAGTAATAGTAATAATTTGGACAAAAATATTCCATTTTTACTTATTTATTACTTGTGTTGAATACCATAAATAAAATCATCACCTTTACAGAAAAATTTGTATACAAGTCTTCATGTAGAGATGTAATTTAAGGTGATATTGCAGTTAGATTAACAGCAGTAATTTCTGAGTAACGGGCAAAATCAGTAATGTTAAATGTCAGAATATGAGTTAACCCATGCACCAGCATTGCTGCAACCAGTCGCGCATCGTGTACGTTAATTCCCCTAATTCCATAGGCAATTACTAGCCTTTCCCATTCCTGGTAAATTGCTTCAGTATCTAGCAACAATGGGAAAAACACCTTTAAACGGTTAACTTCTGCCTGTGTTTCTGCTACACTACGTTCTAAGCCATTTCGCTCGGTTGGGCGTGTGTAGACGTTCCAAAATTCAATCAAGTTTTGCGGTACGATGTGAAACTGTTCGCCGCGATCGCGTAACGTCCTGATAGCATTAATGGCATCCGGGTTCATTGGATGGCTAAGGTCTACACTCCTTAACAGGACATTAGTATCTACGAGATAAGCCACTTAGCCTCGTTCTCCATAAATACTTGAGCGGCTAATGGCTTCATCAGAAAGCGACGGGAGGTTAAGCCCTCGGTGGCTCTCCACCCACTCAGTAAATGCTGCCACCCACTCTTGGGAGGTTGCAGTTTCATAAAAAGGGCGTTCTGTTGATGGTTGCACCAGCTGCTCAAGCATGGTGTTTAAGTGAGGTTTAATCTCCAATGGAGTACGGTTAGAAATCTTCGCTAACAAATGGGTAATTGTTTCAATATCCTGACTATGGGCTTGTTCTAAATCACTGATAAAGGATTTTGGTTGACTGTTCATAACTGAAGCATCATCTAATTCAAGTTAATCTCTTATTTTTCAGCTTAAAGTATTTCAACTAAATTAACTTTGTTTTAGCTAACCGCAAGTGACTTTAAAAGTGAGAAAAATTAAACTACTGAGTTTGATATTAATTAGTTTGACAATGGCGTTATGGTTTAATTTGCGTTCCTCAACACCATCAATACCGACTGTTACATCTTCACCACCAAAAACTATCCGCTACTTTGAGCGCACTTTGCCCCAAAGCATCGCTCACATCCTGTTAATTCCAGCTAATAGCAGATTTTTGGTAACTCCTGCACTATCAGAGAAGGTAGCCACAGTAGAGGAATTTGCCCAGAAGCATCAAGCCGTAGCTATCTTGAACGCAGGCTTTTTTGACCCAGCCAACAAAAAATCTACATCATATATTGTCATACAAGGGAAGTTAGTAGCTAGCCCCAAGGAAAACGAGCGGCTGGTGAACAATCCCAACTTAAAACCTTACCTGAGTCAAATTTTCAATCGCACAGAATTTCGCCGCTACTTATGTGGGCAAACTATCCGCTATTCGATTGCCGTACACAGTGAGTCACCACCAGCAGGTTGTCAGTTAGTCGATGCTATAGGCGCAGGCCCACGCCTGTTACCAGAACTCACCTTAGTAAAAGAGGGCTTTGTGGATAATGCCAATAAACGAGATGCACTTGGCAGCAACCAACCCAATGCCAGAACTGCCGTAGGTATCACGCGTGATGGCAGCGTTGTTTTAGTTATGGTGGCTCAAAAACCCTCAGTTCCTGCGAACTCTGGGGTGTCCTTGCCAGCATTAGCTGATTTGATGAAAACCTTTGGTGCTGATAAAGCGATGAATCTGGATGGAGGGAGTTCGTCTTCGCTTTATTACAATGGCAAAACCTTTTACGGGAAAGTTGATTTGGAGGGAAATCCTATCAAGCGTCCCGTGAAGTCAGTTTTACTGGTTCAGGAAAACTAGTATTGAACGCTATCTAAGGGAGCAAATCTTTGACTTTCACTCTTGTAGCTATAAGCTTACGCCTATGAAGGAGTGGGGCATCATGCAGAAATTCAAATACAGTGAAAAAGCTATTTGAAGAGAAAAAAGCAAGAGAGGAAAAAAATAGCATTTTTGATGAATCAAAAAACAAATTATTTCGTCATTTAAACTATCGATTCCCTACCTATTTCTACTGGAGGATGATTTATGTCATCACAACTGCTGCGATTTATATCTTTAGGCAGTCTTGGCTTATCTTTGTGTCTGGGCAATTCCGCAGCAATGGCGCAATATGATTCTACTGGCGAAGGTGTAGTAGTACCAACAGTACCATCAGGCGGCACATCAGCACCAGTACCAATAGATACATCGACAGGCATACCACCTTCAGCTGACGGTACAACTCGGTTTACCTGTCAGACTTACAATGGCCAGTATACTGTCATGTATCAGCCACAAAGTCAATCCGGACAATTCTTTCCTTGGGCGGCACCTGCGGCTTTGGGCGGTGGTTGGGATGCACAAAGGCGTTGTACAGCAATTGCCAGTCGTTTAGAACTTTATCGCCCAGATGGCTTAGAAGAACTCCAGACAGCTGTAGAAAATAACGAAAATATTGTCTGCGTTACAACTCAAGCTAACCCAACTTGTAGAATTGTGTTGACAGTCCCGCCTGGGAAAGACCCCTATGTTATCCGCAATAGCGTTTTCCAAAACTTGACTACTGCTGACAGTGGACAGCAGACTATAGCCGTTAACACTTATGGCGATCGCAGTAGTGGAGGCAACGAATTATATAATTTAGGACGCACACTTCTAGGCAGTGGTAATAATCGGGTTAGTTTATCTAGAAGTGGGATTAATTTGAAACCTTTCCTCGATCGCAAAGATGGTGGTACCGGAAACAATTTGCGGAGTGGAGTAGCAATTCGTCGTCAGTCTCAGCCTAATGGTGCTCGTCTAAATCCTCAAAATTTTCGCTAATATCTAACCGAAATACTGAAATACAGATTTAAATTAAGGTGGGCTGTTATGCACCTTAATTTAAATCCGATCAAAAACCGCTGATTAATATCATGTGCGGTAAATTACTTCTAATCTGCCTGTGATTGCGAGTGTCACGCTGAGAATAATTGCTGTGGGACAAAAGCATCCCCAAACCTGCAATTATTTTTTGTCTTAACCTTTTGCTAGCTGTTTCTTAATCTAACTGGGATAGTTTGAGGGTGCCCAATTAAGAACTAATACTAAAAAGTTATGTA
Source organism: Nostoc sp. (assembly GCF_036917395.1). Lineage (GTDB taxonomy): Bacteria > Cyanobacteriota > Cyanobacteriia > Cyanobacteriales > Nostocaceae > Nostoc. The sequence goes on along the minus strand of NZ_JBALDI010000049.1, from coordinate 135,980 downwards.
GCTGTCTTCTCACAAGTTCTAAAAATAGTGGTTTGGAAGACGTATTTTATCTTGTTCATGTTGATATTGCTTTCACCGTACCCCTGCTGTTAAGTAAGCTACGCGTAGGGGACGCACCAGAGGGTGTTGGCATAGCCATCGCTCTAACTGCAAAGATGCACTTTACAGTTAACGGTCTTTTACTGGCAATAAAAATGGCATTTACACTCCAACTTCTCCACGTTTCGGATTTTGAATGTGGCATTGACATTATCAGTAATAGTAGAGCGCGGCGGAAATAAACAACCTATTTCAAATCAACTAAACGTTTACGCTGTATTTCTTTTGACTTTTGACTTTTGACTTCCGCCTTGCGGTACTAGCCCTCAGACTTCTGATGCTGTTCGTTTCTCAGCACTACTAAATCGCTTACAGACTAATTATCGATACGGACTCTGAATCTACTCCAGAACTAACTTATGGTAACTACTAATACAATCCGCTTTTCCCAATTTAATGCTTCCCTAAACCGCAGCACCCAAGGTCAATTAGTGACCGATTTGTCAACCCCCGATAATGCTCAGGCAAAAGCTGTTGCGGAAATAGTCCAGCGTAACAACCCGGATGTGCTGCTAATTAATGAGTTTGACTACTCCCAAGAGGCAGTTAAACTATTCCGGCAAAATTATTTAGCCATCAGCCAAAACGGTGCGACTCCCCTTGACTACCCCTACTTTTACATCGCTCCTTCCAACACGGGTATTGCTTCTGGGTTTGACTTGAACAACAACGGCGCAGTAGTTACAACCCCAGGCAAATCAGGATATGGCGATGATGCCTTCGGATTCGGTGATTTTCCTGGTCAATACGGGATGTTGCTGCTGTCCAAATATCCCATTGACACTGGAAACATTCGCACCTTCCAAAACTTCCTCTGGAAGGACATGCCCAATGCTTTGCTTCCCGATGATCTCACAACACCACAGCCAAATGATTGGTATTCTGACCAGGAACTCAAAGTTCTACGCCTCTCCTCCAAGAGCCATTGGGATGTACCCATTCAGGTGAATGGGGAAACAATTCATGTCCTCGTCAGCCACCCCACACCCCCAACCTTTGATGGGCCGGAAGACCGCAACGGCAAGCGCAACCATGACGAGATCCGCTTTTGGGCAGATTACATAACTCCCGGTAAAGGCGATTACATCTATGATGATATCGGTAAAACGGGCGGTATTGTTGCTGGTTCAGACTTTGTGATTATGGGTGATCAAAATGCTGACCCCGTAGATGGTGACAGTTATAACAACGCTATCCGGCAACTGCTGCAAAATCCCAACATCAATACCAATGTCATTCCTACGAGTCTTGGTGGCCCCCAACAAGCAAACTTACAAGCTGGTGCAAATGCTAGCCAAAAAGGTAATCCTAGCTTTGATACTGCTGACTTTGCTGATACAACTCCCGGAAACCTGCGGACTGATTACGTTCTACCCTCCGCTGACCTGACAATTGCCAACTCAGGAATATTTTGGCCGCTGAATACTGACCCGACATTCTCCCCAGTAGGTACTTTTCCCTTCCCCAGTTCTGACCATCGCTTGATATTCGCAGATGTGCAAACTAGACCAACTCAAGCAGGTAAAACCATTTCTAATCTGGTCTTTGAAAGACAGACTACCTTCGTTACTAGCTTTATTCCTGCTGGTGCTGCGGGAACTGTGAATGGAGTTTCTACTCCATTAGGTGGATTATCTGGTGTCACTTATGATGCTGCTAATAACCGCTACTACGCTATCTCAGACGATCGCTCCCAAGTTGCCCCTGCCCGTTTTTATACCTTCACTGCTGATACTGGGGTGACTTTTACCAATGTCACGCCCCTGAAAGATACCAAAGGCAACTTTTTTGCAACCAACAGTCTCGACCCTGAAGGCATTGCTTTAACCAATAATGGGACAGTCTTCATCTCTTCAGAGGGCGAAGTCAATCCTACTGCTGGTCGGGTTACTAATCCCTTTATTAAGGAATTTTCGCTTACAACGGGGCAAGAAGTGCGATCGCTACTTGTCCCCAGCAAATTTCTGCCAGTAGTTGAGGATACCAACGGCGATGGTATTGTAAATGCAGGTGATACGCAGACATCAGGGGTTTACAATAACCTGGCATTTGAAAGCCTCACCATTACACCTGACCAGAAAACCCTATTCACCGCTACTGAAAACGCCCTGTCCCAAGATGGATTAAAAGCTTCACTCACCAGTGGTAGCCCTTCCCGGATTCTGCAATACAATCTGGTTACTGGACAGCCAGAAAAGGAATATCTTTACATTACCGATGCGATCGCTCAAGCGCCCAACCCTAGCACAGGCTCTGCTGACAATGGTTTAGCGGATTTATTGGCAATAGATAATCGTGGTACTTTCCTTGCGTTAGAACGCTCCTTTGCCCAAGGTGTAGGCGACACCATCAAAATTTACGAAGTTTCTTTGCAAGGTGCAACTGATATTAGTTTTTACGATTCTCTGAATAATTTGAGTGCTGAACAACTAGCAGCGATCGCACCCGCTCAAAAGCGTCTTTTGTTAAATTTAAATGACCTGAATCTACCCACTGATGCCAATCACCCGACTGGAGTAGATAACATTGAGGGTCTTGCCTTCGGCCCCAAACTAGCAGATGGTCGTCAGTCGATTGTGCTAGTGAGTGACAACAACTTTGGTAGCACCCAATTTACCCAAATCCTCACCTTGGGTGCAGACTTAGTTCCCACTGCTGCACCTACAGTAGAAACTCGTCCTAATTTATTTGATGATCCGGCGCTTTCCACATCTCAACGGGCTGATGCTGATGACCCTGCCATCTATGTTAATGCCACAAATGCTGCTGATAGTCTAGTCCTAACCTCAGTAAAAAATGCTGGACTGCGCGTTTATGACCTGTCTGGTAATTTGTTACAAACGCTTAATCCCGGTGGCATTCGCTACAACAACATTGACCTGCAATACGGTTTTAAATTAGGCAATCAATCTATTGATATTGCCGTAGCTAGCGATCGCGGCAATGATAAACTAGCAATCTTCAAAATTAACCCCAACCCTGGCGCTGAGGGGAACTATTTGGAAGATATCACCGATAGCAATATTGGCACTATCTTCCAAGCCTCACCTTTTGAACCTCCCTATTCCGCATCAACTCGCAGTTCTTACGGACTTACCTTATACCGTAGCCCCGTAACTAATGATTACTATGTCTTTACCAGCCGTCGCCAAACTGGAGATATAGCCCAGTTCAAACTAATTGACAAAGGTAATGGCAAAATTGGCGCTGAACTGGTGCGGGAGTTCACCATTCCCTCACCCACCACAGAAGGGCGTTCTCCCCAAACAGAGGGTATGGTGGTTGACCAAGAAACCGGCTTTCTCTACATAGCCCAAGAAGATGTGGGCATCTGGAAATTCCAGGCAGAACCAGATGGTGGCACAACAGGCAAGCTGATTGATCGCGTCCGTTTTGAGGGTGGTTCTCACATTACCGATGACGCAGAAGGGTTGACCATCTACTACGGCAAAAACGGCACAGGTTATCTGCTAGCATCCAGCCAAGGCGATAGCACCTTTGTTGCCTACACCCGTGAAGGCAATAACGAATATGTGGGTAACTTTGCTATTGGTAACAATGGGTCAATTGACAGTGTACAAGAGTCAGACGGTGCAGATGTAATTAACGTACCACTGGGGCCTAACTTCCCATTTGGTTTATTTGTTACTCAAGATGGTTCCAATGAACCTGCTAAGACAATCGATGGTGAAAACGTTAACTCTAACTTTAAGTTGGTGCCTTGGGAGAATATAGCCAATGCCTTCCCCAATTCTCTAAATATTGACACCACAAGTTACGATCCCCGCAATCCTGTTGCTCAACCCAAGCTGACTATCTATGAATTTGAAGACCTACCTAAGTTAGGAACAACCTCTAAAGGTCAAGATATTTCCTTGGGTGGTTTCTCCGGGTTGTATTTCCAAGGTTTTGCAGCAAATGGCAACTTGAAATTTGTCACCAATACAGACCGTGGCCCCAATGGAGAATCTAATGGTTCAAACAGACCATTTTTCTTACCGAACTTCCAGCCAGAAGTAGTCAGCTTTGAACTCAACCGAAGCACAGGTGAAATCAACATTATCAACAGAACAAAGCTATTTCGCCAAGATGGGACGACGCCATTAACTGGATTGCCTAATTTGCAAGCTGGGGCAAATGGTACCGCCTACACAGATGAAATTGCCGTGGACTTAGACAACCAACCCCTAGCGAACGATCCTTTGGGTGCAGACTTAGAAGGGATTGTAGTTGCAAAAAATGGAGATTACTGGATGGTAGATGAATACCGTCCGGCAATTTACCACTTTGATGTTAATGGTAAACTGATTGACCGCTTTATTCCCCAAGGAACTGCCACAGCACCCAATCCAGATCAACCAGCTGGAACTTTTGGCACAGAAGTATTGCCAGCAGTTTATGCCCAACGCCGCAATAACCGGGGATTTGAAGCTGTAGCGCTGGAAGGTAATAAATTATATGCCTTTATTCAGAGTGCGATCGATAATCCCGATGTCGTTAATGATGCGACTTCCAAAGCTTCTCTCAACCTGCGAATTCTGGAGTTTGATATTGTCAGCAAGCAGGTAACAGGAGAGTATTTATATCGCCTACAAGGTTTACCAGGAACCGATAAGATTGGTGATGCAGTCTCCTTGGCTAACGGCAAATTTGCGGTAGTTGAGCGAGACGACAATGCTACATCTGCTGGTAATAAACTAATTTACCAAATTGATTTAGCCGGGGCGACCAACATCAACAACCCTGCTAACTTTACCTTGCCAGCTGGTAAGACCATTGAACAACTTACCACTGCTGAGTTAGCTGCTGCCAATATTACCCCTGTCACTAAGAACCTAATCGCTAATGCTGCTCAGTTAGGTTATACCGGAGTAGAAAAATTAGAAGGTTTGGCACTGGTAGCACCCAATACTCTAGCTTTAATTAACGACAACGACTTTAACGTTACGGGTAATACGGCTGCTGAAAAACTCGGCATTCTCGAATTACCCAATAACCTGACAGGTGTACAGCCTACTTTCCCCAACGGTTTTGGTTCTAGTAACAGCGATACTGTCAATCTTCAGCCAGGACAATTCTTTAATGCAGGTGATGGGGCAGACTTTGTAGAAGGCGCTCAAGGTAACACAATCCTGGCTGGAAACGGTGATGACACAGTGCTTGCAAGCAGTAACTCTTCAGTATCCGGGAATGACGGTAATGATCAGATATTTATTGGTCAAAATGGCCCGGCTCAAAATACCAATGCCGATGGTGGCAATGGTAATGATGTTATTACCGTAGTAGAAGCTAGTGCTAGTAATAATTTGTTTGGGGCGGCAGGTAATGATACTCTCACAGTAATTGAAGGTTCTCGTCAATCATTATTTGGTGGCTCAGGTAACGATACCCTCAGTAGTGGCGGTAGCAATAACCGTCTCTACGGTGGTGATGGTGATGACAAACTCTTCTCTAATCTCAATGATTTCCTGTTTGGTGGCGATGGTGATGATGCGCTATTTGCTGGTCAAGGAGGTGGCGATCGCCTCAGTGGTGGTGCTGGTGCTGATCAATTCTGGATTGCTAACGCCAGTTTGCCAACTAGCAAGAACATTATTACTGATTTTACAGTCGGGATTGATAAAATCGGGCTTGGCGGTGTTGGCGTTACTCAGTTTAGTGCTTTAACCTTATTGCAACAGGGTAGTACGACTCTGGTGAAAACCGGAAATACAGAGTTGGTTTCATTGCTGGGAATTACCTCAACTAGCTTGACTGCAAATGACTTCGTTTTCTCTGCTAGTGTCGTGCCTTAGTACAGTTTTGCGTAAAAGTGTAGCGTTTTATAACGCATTCCGATGCATTGGCATTGTAAGGAGACGCATAAACAATGTATCGGGATGCATTGGCATTGTAAAGAGACGCATAAACAATGTATCGGGATGCATTGGCATTGTAAAGAGACGCATAAACAATGTATGGAGATGCATTGGCATTGTAAAGAGACGCATAAACAATGTATGGAGATGCATTGGCATTGTAAAGAGACGCATTAACAATGTATGGAGATGCATTGGCATTGCAAGGTATTGCCAAATTTAATTCGCTACGAATTAATGAAATGCTGTACTTAGTTTGATTCGCCTAGCGTCATCCCAAGCGTATTGCCTTACAAGTAACTGTAAAAATGATGCGATCGCTAACCAATTAAAACTGCAAAAATTCAAGTTTTATCTTTTGAGAATTATCAGAAATAGTTTAGTTCTCAAAGCATAAATATTTAGTGTATAGCAGTCCTAAATCATTCGTGGAAATTGCAAATTGTTGCAACCCCCCTGTAGTCCCTCCAAAGCATCGGGGGATGAGTTTTCTTACAACTCATTTAGAATTACTATCAATACATAAGACTTACGCAAAATATCTCTCAAACTCTCATTTCTCTGTGACCTCTGCGCCTCTGTGGTTCGATTTTCCGTTAGCTGTGCGTAAGTCCTGAATACAGTTCAGTTAAGTATTTCTTTCTTCTCTCTGCGTCCTCCGTGCCTCTGCGGTACCCTGCGGGAAGCCGCTCCGCGTCTACGTTAAAACTTGACTTTGATAACATTTTTAGTCTTAAACCAAGCGGATTCGGATTGCTATATCATTTTTAGAAATTAAATTTACAAACTTTAAGAAATATTATTTTTGGATGCGAGTGGATTTTAATCACTTCTTCTGTTTAATTTATTCTTCTCTTAATCTTTTCATGAAAACATCTTTATTGCTAGCTAAGTTTTCTCATAACTACTATCGACAGATTAAAATTCTAAATCTCAGTCTTCCACACTCCTGACTCATTAACACAGATTAGTAGTTGACATTACATTATCAGTTCTCAAGCTTTCAATAACTCTGAGAAAATACGTTTTGCAAATGTATTCTCGGCGTTCAGACAAAATCGGACTTAACGGACTTGCCCGAACTATATTTTTGTAATTCTCCAATTTACCCGTAATTCCGGTTTTTAGCGGGAGGACATAAGTTATTTTTCCCACAACTAATGCAATGAGAAAACTTGAATAGCTTGTAATCCAGTTAAGTCAAAATTACCAAAAAACATTCTAATTATGGCAACTAAGTTAGTAGGCTTTGCCTCTTTACCCGCTGATACCTTTAGTGATGGCCCAGCTTCTGGTAAGGAAATCTCAGCCAATGGCAGAACGGGCCCTTTCCCAGGACAGCCAATTCAAGGCTTCAGTGGTGTACAATTCGCTAATAGTAACTCTTTCTACTTCCTGTCAGATAATGGTTACGGTAGCAAAGATAATAGTGCAGATTTTTTACTGCGAATCAATCGTCTAGACCCAAATTTTAAGGGAACAGAAAATGGAGATGGCAGTGTTAAAGTTTTAGATTACATCCAACTGTCTGACCCTAACAATAAAGTTCCTTTCAAAATTGTGAATGAGGGAACTACTGGAAGATTACTGACTGGTGCAGACTTTGATGTAGAGTCATTCGTCTTTGATAAAAACGGGACAATCTGGGTTGGAGACGAGTTTGGCCCCTACTTGCTGCATTTTGATGCCACTGGTAAGTTATTAGAGGCTCCCATTGCTACACCCGACCAATTCAAAACGTTAGATGGAGAAGCACCTAAAGTTATTGGTCACAGAGGTGCAGCTGGCTATCGTCCAGAACATACTTTAGAGTCTTATAAGCAAGCAATTGAGCGAGGCGCTGACTTCATTGAGCCTGACTTGGTTGTGACAAAAGATGGTGTGCTAATTGCTCGCCATGAGCCAGCTTTAGCAGTTTTAAATGCTGATGGCACTGTCAATTTCAACAACACAACCACAAATGTTTACAAACATCCAGAGTTTGCCGATCGCAAAAAAACGGTAAGTTTAGATGGAAACACAATTACAGGTTGGTTTGCTGAAGACTTCACCTTAGCTGAAATCAAGACCTTACGCGCAGAAGAACGTTTACCTTTCCGCGATCATTCCTTCGATGATAAATTTGAGATTCCTACCTTCACAGAAATCATCGATTTGGTTAAGGATGTGGAAGCCAAGACAGGTAAAAAGATTGGCATTTACCCGGAAACTAAGCATCCGACCTATTTTGCTGATGAAGCCACCTATGTAGGCACTACGGAAAAAATAAACAGAAACACCAGTCAGTTACTCATTGATGCGCTGAAGGCAAATAACTTTACTGACCCAAGTCGCATCTTCATTCAGTCCTTTGAAGTGAGTAACCTCAAAGAACTGCACGATCGCATTATGCCTGCGGCAGGGGTAGATATTCCACTTGTCCAACTTCTAGATGCCAGTGACATTGACATCAACGGCAAGATTATCGAGAGTCAGCCTTATGATTTGAAAGTCAGTGGTGACACTCGCACTTATGGCGATTTGCGAACTCCAGAAGGTTTAGCTGAAGTTGCTACTTATGCTGATGGCATTGGCCCTTGGAAGCGGATGATTGTTAGCGTCAAAGGTACTGATGCCAATGGCGATGGCAAAGCTGATGATGTGAATGGGGATGGGGTAGTAAATGAGGCTGATCAGACAACGTTACCTCCAACTACCTTAATTCAAGATGCTCACAACGCTGGTTTGCAGGTTCATCCTTACACCTTCCGGGCGGAAGATCAATACTTAGCAGCAGATTACAAAGGCAAGCTAGAGCTAGAAATTCAGCAGTTCTATCAATTAGGTGTAGATGCGCTATTTACAGATTTCCCAGATATTGGGGATAAAGTACGGGATCAACTCAGAGATGATCCTCAGTATAATGTGGTGCGATCGCCACAAAACCCCGATGTACTTTCAGGAGATGCTTTTGCTAACTTGGCTAGCTCCAAAGGTTTTGAAGGTGGAGCAATTAACGCCAGCAAAACCAAGCTTTATTTCCTCCTAGAAGGTACTGTTCAAGGTGATACTCCTGGTGCTTTGCGGATTAACGAATTTGATTTAGCCAGCCACAAATACAGCGAGCAGTTACGTTACTACAGATTGGATAATCCGTCAAATTCCATCGGGGATTTAGCAGTCATTAATGATAATGAGTACCTAGTCATTGAACGGGATAACAATCAAGGGGCTGCGGCTAAATTTAAGAGAATCTACAAAGTAGACTTGTCTAAAACAGATTCTCATGGCTATGTAGCGAAAGAAGAAGTTGCAGACTTGTTAAACATCCAAGACCCTAAAGACCTGAATGGAGATGGCAAAACTAACTTTGACTTCCCCTTTCAAACAATTGAAAATGTTTTAGTTGTTGACAAAAATACCATTTTGGTAGCTAATGACAACAACTACCCCTTCTCTATCGGTCGTCCTGGGAACGATCCTGAAAATCCAGTTATAGACAACAATGAGATTCTAGAACTGAAGTTAGAGAAGCCCCTTAACCTTGCTCCTGGCTTAGGTCAACCTCAAGCTGAAGAAATTAAATTTGGCTCCACTACTAGCAATGATATTACCGTTCAGCCCAATCAAACCTTACTCACAGGTGACGGAGCAGATTTTGTAGAGGGTACTAAAGGTAACACAATTGTGACTGGCAAAGGTGATGACACAGTGGTGGTCGGCGGTGACTCCTCAGTGTCCACGGGAGACGGTAACGATCAAGTCTTAATTGGCGCAAATAGCCCTGTTAATAACACTAGTGCTAATGGTGGTGCTGGTGATGATGAAGTTACCGTAGTGGAAGCCAATGGTACTAATAATTTACTTGGGGCAGCAGGTAATGATACTTTGACAGTTGTTGAAGGCTCGCGTCAATTATCCTTCGGTGGCTCAGGTAACGACACTCTCAAGAGTCAAGGTAGCAATAACCGTCTCTACGGTGGTTCTGGTGATGACAAACTCTTCTCCAGTGTCAATGACTCTCTATTTGGTGGCGATGGTGATGATGTGCTATTTGCTGGTCAACAGGGTGGCGATCGCCTCAGTGGTGGTACTGGAGTCGATCAATTCTGGATTGCTAACGCCAGTCTGCCAACTAGCAAGAATATTGTGACTGATTTTGCGATCGGCATTGATAAAATCGGGCTGGGCGGTATTGGTGTTAATCAGTTTAGTGCTTTAACACTGTTGCAACAGGGTAGTGACACTATTGTGAAAACTGGAAATACAGAGTTGGCTTCATTGCTGGGAATTACATCAACTAGCCTCACGGCAAATGATTTCGTTTTTTCTGCTAGTGTCGTTTAACTAATAAATGACTATAGCTTAGATTCAACATTCATTAGTTAAACTGTAGCGATTTTGTCATGCGAGGGAGTAATATTCCCTCGCTTTTTATCTCATATTTCCCACTTCCCACCCAATACAGTGAAATACTTTTTAAACAACCTCTTAATTCCAGGTAAATATTAAAATTAGGACTTACGCACACTCTACGAATTCTTGACGTTCTTCTCTGCGAGACGCTGCGCGAAGGCGTCTTGGCGGTTCAAAAAATTAAGCTTTTGGGCAATTTTTGCGTAAGTCATAAAAATGTTAAAGGAACGCACTATCAGCATCAATTACACTTATCAAAATTGTGATAGGCAAAGATTCTTCCATAAAAAACTTAAGTAGTGCTGTACAACACTTCTTATAATCAAAAGCATAGACTACCAGTATAACACCATCTTTTTTTAGGATTTTTCCCCTACAAGACTATAAATTAACTCAATTAATACAATTGAAGTCACAATTATATAAGTCAAATCTCTTTGTCGTACAAAGGCAAACAGGGAAAATATAACTCGTGCGATCGGTGTGGCAATTAATAGTAGTAATCCAATAAGAAAGAAAAACGAACCGCAAAGGACGCAGAGGACACAAAGAAAGAAAGAAGTTAAAAGGGTTTGGCGCAGCCTCACAAAGAAATGGTATGAGTTATAAAGCGGAATCACCTACGTTGGTAAATATTACTCTCATAGCACTAATAAGTAGTAAAACACCAAATATTCTAGACAGAACCACGTTAGATAATCCAATTCCTATTTTGGCTCCTAACCATCCACCTAATATAAAACCTAAACAAAGTAGTGCTGCTATTTTTAAGTCTACAAAACCTTGTTTATAGTAAGTCTATGCAGCCAAGATATCAATCGGAGGAACAAGCAAAGCTAATGTTTTACCCTGAGCTTGATGTTGAGAGAATCCAAACACAAAAATTAAAGCAGGTAAAATAATTATTCCGCCGCCAATTCCAGTGATTACGCTTACCATTCCCGCAATCAATCCTAAACTTAGACAAAGTAAAATGTTATCCATAACTTTCACCTGATGCTTGTTTTTTACGGAATTTCTAACAATTCGGCTGGGTAGAGAGTACTTAATTTGACTTTAGATAAGCGAAGGAATATTAACAATCATTCTTTTGTGTAAAATTAATAGATTAATTTGATGATTTATTCAAAACACAGCAAATTTCAAGTTGATGAAGTACACAAGCTCTATACGATGCTAGAGACGAAAGACTTAACTTTCTCAGGCATATTTGTGACTAACGCACGATTAATAGAATTACACCAAGCGAAGTAGCACTAATAAATATCCACAGCAGCACTCCCTGAAGCATCGGTTTCCAACCAACCGCTTTCAACATCCGTTGCGATAGCCCTGCACCAATTAAAAACAGCGTTAGCGTCAAACCCGCTTCCGAAACGTGCGTCACCACTGGCGACCAAGAAGCAACTTCCGGGATAAAAGTCCGCACTACAGAAGCAAGGATAAACAAACCAATAAACCAGGGAACTTGGGGTTTATGAATCACATCACCCGATTTTGACTCTTGACGTTGAAATATATAGCTGGCTGCTGCTGAAATAGGTACAATCCACAAGGCGCGGGAAAGTTTGACAGCTGTGGCTGTGTATAGCGCACTCTGACCATAGTGTGATGCTGCACCAACCACACTAGAAATGTCGTGGATTGCCACACCCGACCACGTTCCAAATTGTGCTTGGGTCAAGTGCAGTACGTGTCCCAGAGGTGGAAATACAAATAAAGCAACGGCGTTGAGGACAAATACTGTCCCCATTGCTACGGAAATCTCGCTTTCGGCAGCGTTAATTACTGAACTAACAGCAGCGATCGCACTTCCGCCACAAATAGCTGTTCCGGCTGAAATTAAGGCAGAGGCTTTGATGGGAATCTTCAACCATTTCCCTAGAAAATAACCAAGAATGAAGGTTGCACTGATGCTACCAACGGCAAACAAAGCACCGCTTGCACCTGCCTTTAGCACAACTGCTAAATTCATCCCAAAGCCCAGCATAATTACGGACGCTTCTAGTAAATATTTAGCGGCTGGGCGACTAATCCGATGAAATGGGTTCTCGTGAGTCAGCGCCAAAAGAATCCCCAACATTAGTGCTATTGGTGGTGAAGCCCAAGGAGTCAGACAAAATCCAGCCGCTAAGAGGAATACAATTTTTCGATACAGCAGCTTTTGTTCTGAACTTAGTTGCGGTATCTGCACTCTCTTGTTCCTTCTAATATCTTGTTTCATATCAACCTCGTATTAAGGGGGTTGGTTTAACTTTAGGTGGTTGAAATAATAGAATCAAACGTTCTTAACTATAATAACGATAGTTTTTAACTATTAAATCTGGACATGAAAGTTACTCAGAGCTTGAAGGTGAAGAGAACTAAACTACAGTTATTGCAAATATGCATAATTTCTGTGTCAACTTCAAATGCATCTAGAATTCCTCTCAATGTTCGAGTATGCAACAGTTTCAACTGAAGCTATATCAATAGATTAAAACTATTGTTTACATAGGTAAGAACGTTTGCTTCTATTGATGTATTTATCTAAGCTGAAATAGTGAAAGGAAAAAGTTGATGACAATCACAGCCAATCTCTACATTGTTGGGCATTAATTTGCAGAGTTTGAAATCAATTTACTCAAGCAGCCTAATTTTTACCTTTATCTGGATGCAACTAAAAGGAGTTTAGGAAAATGATTCGATTACTAGTTGATTTTTTAGAATTCGTTTTAAACGTTTTTTACCGCAAGCGTTTGTATGCCCGTTTTTATGTACTGGAAACGGTAGCGAGAGTTCCCTACTTTGCTTTTTTGTCAGTCCTTCACTTTTATGAGAGCCTCGGCTGGTGGAGAAAATCTGACTGGCTGAAAGTTCATTTTGCTGAATCTTGGAATGAGTTACATCACCTACTCATTGCTGAGTCACTAGGAGGTAATCAATATTGGATTGATCGCTTTGTTGCAGGTAGTGGGGTCATAATTTATTACTGGATTTTGATATTCGTGTACATTATTTCTCCCTCCGATGCTTATTACTTTACACAGCTAATAGAAGAACACGCATACCATACTTACGATACATTTTTAAAAGAGCATGAGGGGGAACTTAAAACTCAGCCAGCACCACAAATAGCGATTAATTACTACCGTGATGGCGACCTTTATATGTTTGATGAATTTCAAACTTCTCATCCAATATCTGAACGTCGTCCAAAAATTGAAAATCTCTACGATGTCTATGTAGCAATTCGAGATGATGAAGGCGAACACATCAAAACAATGGTTGCTTGTCAGCAATCTGACGCACAGTTAACTTTCAAAAGCCCCCATAGCCCTGAAGCTAAATTTTTACCTGAAGAGACTATTCATGCCATTAATCAGACGGCTGAATCAATCATTGAAGATACCAATTCAGATGAAGTCTTGATGTCATAGTGAAGTTTTCAGTACAGTGCTTGCTGAACTTGCGACTAATTTATTTCATTCAGGAGCAAGGATAATGAGCAATATCGAACCGGACAGCAGGGAACAGAGACAGTGAAGGCTTTGGTTACATTCAGTAATGGCAAGAATAAAATCCCCGTAGACTATACGTTAGTTTACAAATCTGTCTCTGGTAACTATCAAATTACTGAAGAAACCTGGAAGATTGTTAAGCCATAGAACAAGATAGGAAAATATGTCTTTTTTGAACTCTGCACCTTTTCTACTTTCCTTATCAATTGGTATTCCAATAGCCTCAATGATGCCGAATCATCATATGCCTGCAAATGAAGCTTTTGGTAAAGCAATGACCTCTATGCACACTGCAATGGAACGTGTGCAAATGACTGGTAATACAGATACTGACTTTGCGGCGATGATGATTCCACATCACCAAGGGGCGATTGAAATGGTAAAAACTGAATTACAGTATGGTACAGATCCTCGTCTACGAAGATTAGCGCAAGAGATTATCGTCACTCAACAATCAGAAATTGAACTGATGCAGCTGACGCTCAAGCATCCACAATCACCCGCGCCTTCAGCAAAATAAGTTTTGAAAATATCTTTATGAAAAATCGAGCGATCGCCACAATCACATTTGCTATTCTACTAACTTTGACAGTACCAGCCTTTGCAGGGCAAGTTCCTTATACAGCATCTATACCAGACATTCCGATTAGTGGACGCGATCGCGTTTACACAGCTGACCAGACCTCCAATACAATTTCTGTATACAATCCCCAAACCAATAAACTGCTAGGAGTCATTCGTCTAGGTAAAACAGCGCCAGAGAATTTAAGCCCCCTGTATACTGGTCAATTGTTAGTGCATGGCATGGGTTTTTCGCCCGACAATCGCACCTTGGCGGTGGTTTCCGTTGGTTCTAACTCGGTAGCCTTCATTGATACCCAAGCAAATAAAGTTAAGCACATTACCTATGTTGGGCGATCGCCTCACGAAGCTTTCTTCACTCCTGATGGTAGTGAAGTTTGGGTAACGGTGCGGGGAGAAGATTATGTTTCAGTGTTAGATAGTCAAACCTATAAAGAAAAACAACGCATCACTGTTGGTAATGGCCCTGGGATGACAATTTTTCGTCCCGATGGCAAGTTTGGATTTGTCTGCTCTAGTTTTACACCGCAGACAAGCGTCATAGATGTCAAGTCGCATCAAGTTGTAGCAGCAATTAAACAAGCCTCTCCTTTCTGCCCAAATATTGCTGCGACTCCCGACGGTAAGCAAATTTGGCTGACATTGAAAGATACTGGCAAAGTTCAAGTTTTCAACGCAGAAGCTCCCTTCAATATTATTGCTACCTTGGACACCGGAGCAATCACTAACCACGTCAACATTGTCAGGAATCAGCAAGGACAATTCGCGTATATTACCGTTGGCGGCGAGAATGTGGTAAAAGTTTTTACAACTACGAATACTCCTAAACTGGTAACAACTATCCCGACAGGTGAGTTACCCCACGGTCTTTGGCCCTCTGGTGATGGCACTCGGATCTACGTCGCATTAGAAAATGGTACTAAGATGACTCTGATTGATACTATCAAAAACAGAGTAATTGCCACAATTCCTAGCGGTCAATCCTCGCAAGCACTGGTTTATATTCCTAATGCAGTTCCGACTGGGGATGGATTGGCAAATCTAGAGCCTTTAGGCAAGTCTAGTATGGTAGCTCATCTGGTAATGGGTGCGCCAGGTTCATCAGCTAAAAAGCCTGCAACGACTGTAACTGTCAACAATTTAGGCGTGATTGATTTGCTAGAAGCAGCAGTAACTGGACTGCAACCTAAAAATATGTACCAATTGGCATTAGCGGAGCGTTCTAACCAACCTTACGGTAAACTACAACCCTTGGCAAAGTTCCAAACCAACCCATCTGGGGCGGCAATTGTGATAACACTAGGCCCAATTAGTCAAGTTATCAAGGGTGATGCAGGCGCACAATCTCGTCGCTATTTAGTAATCGTACCGTTAAAAGATGATGTTCCGGGAATGCCTGTGCAGATTCAGCTACAGCCAGTCTCAAAGTAAAAAGAGGTTCATTGACAGCTACAGCTATTCTACAGACGTAGCTGATAATAGCAATTGCTCAAACACTTGGGAAATGCGGGTTTGAAAGCGCTCTTGATGTTTTAACAAAAAGAAGGGACGTGAAAGTGAATCTACTTCAGTCGTGTCTTTTGCCAAGCCTGTAACTTGAATACAACGAAGCATATCAAGACGTAGTTCTTTGGTAATAATCAGGTTAGAAATTGCCGCAGCTCCTACCCCACTCTCAACAGCTGCTTTGACCATATCACCGCTTTTCATTTCTAAAATTACATTTAACTGTGTTGGTTCAATACCCCACTGTCTTAGCACTTGCTCAAACTGCTGACGGGTTCCTGAGCCTTTCTCGCGCATTACCCAAGCAGCATTTGTTAATTCTGTTACCTCAACTGCCATTTTTTCAAACCAAGGATGAGATTTACCGACAACAATTTGTAAACAATCTCCGCCGACAATTTGTTGTTCCAGAGAAGCTAAAACCGATGGTTCAACTTCCCCTTCTACTAAGCTGAGGTCAAACAATCCTGTAACCGTTCCTTCGCTAATTTCAGTAGTGTTACCTAATGTACAATCCACAGAGATATTAGGATACTCTTGCTTAAATAAGCTAATCAAGTGGGGAAGCCAGTAATTACCTATGGTTTGGCTTGCACCTAACTTGAGTTCACCCCGTTTCAAGTCATTTAATTCTCGCAATCCTCGCTCGGTCAACTCGACTTGAGTTAAAATTTTTTGTGCTTCTACTTGTAGCATTTTGCCAGCAAGGGTTAGTTCAACACGACGACCAACTCGATTAAACACTTTCACTCCATACTGTTCCTCAAGGCTTTGGATGGCAGCACTCACAGAAGGTTGAGTAATGTAAAGCTCCTCAGCTGCACGAGTAAAGTGCAGATGCTGCGCCACTGCCAAGAAAATCTGTAACTGGTCAATGGTCATCCTTGCCATTTGTAAAAGCGTTAAATTCTTTGGGTGATAAATGTCCTTATATAAAACTATATGGGGTTGCGATGGCTACGCCCGCCGCAGGCATCGCAATCAAATGCAGCGTTCAGTTCCAAATCTTAACTTGTTTATAACTTTTCTTAAACATTGAACAACTATCTTTTGAGACAGTGACCATTACATTCATTTAATTGTCTGCACTAATTTGTGTGGATACTAAGCATTTTATCGCCAAATACTAGTTAGGTTTTTGTAGCTAAATTTTGGCTTGGGTTGAGTGTAATTAATCGCTCATACTAACACACAATTGCTGCGTAGGCGTAGCTTACAATGTTTAAGGAGTAATCGGTATGGCTGATACAAACGGCAACGGTAGAAATGTCATTATTTTTGTTGCAGATGGATTGCGTAACGGTTCTGTAAACCCAACTGATACCCCAACTTTATATAGCATCCGTCAGCAAGGAGTTAGTTTCGCCAATAGTCATTCACTGTTTCCCACATTTACCACCCCGAATGCTGCTGCGATCGCAACGGGGCATTATCTTGGTGATACAGGTGACTTTAGTAACACTATTTACACTGGTTTTCCTAGCCCTAATGCCAATGGTAGTGTCACACCATTCATCGAAAATGATGCAGTTTTGGGGGATATCGATGAAAAGTTCCCCGGTAACAACTTTTTAGATGAAGAGTCACTATTAGCTTACGCGCGATCGCAGGGTTTCAACACAGCAGCAGTTGGTAAATTAGGGCCTGTTGCGATTCAAGATGTTACACAAGTTAACCGAGAAGGTGGTACTACAGGTACTATTCCTACTCCCGATACAATAATTATTGATGACACTACAAATGGTGCAACACCGCCGACTACAGCCGCTGGTTCACCTTCTGGTGTTCCACTCGCTCCAGATATTGTCAATCGCTTACAAGCCGCTGGTCTAGATGTAAAACCGACACCGCGAGTCCAGCCAGCTGGTAACAACATAACTCCAGGAACCCTGAATGCCAATGTGGCTCAACAACAATACTTTGCAGATGCCACTACCAAAGTAATTTTACCCAAGTTTCAGGAAGAAGGTAAACCATTCGCATTAGTTTACTGGTCAAGAGATCCCGATGGTACTCAACATAATCAAGGTGATAGCTTAAACACCTTGACACCAGGTATTAACGGCCCTACTTCCAAAGCTGGGGTGAAAAATGCTGATGATAATTTAAAGCAACTTCTTGACTATCTCAAAAGTACAGGTTTGGACAAGACTACTGATGTCTTTGTTACTTCCGACCACGGTTTTTCTACCATCAGCAAACAAGCTATTGATAGCCAAGGTACAAAAACTACAAGTTATGCTGCCACCCAAACTTATGCAGGTGTAAATCCAGGATTTTTACCCGCAGGCTTTGTTGCGATTGATTTGGCTCACGATCTAAATCTACCCCTATACGATCCTAACCCTACGACTCTTCCCCCAGACCTGAACCACATCCAGTATGCCACTGTTGATGCTACACAAGGTCAACGTCCTATTTCTGGAAATGGTGTAATTGGAGGTACAGGTCAGGTAACGAATGGCCAACTTGACTCAGGTACAAAAATAGTTGTAGCTGCCAATGGTGGTTCTGACCTGATTTATCTGCCTAATGGCAATGCTGATTTGGCTAAACAGGTAGTGAATTTGCTTTCGCAAAAAGACTACATCAGTGGTATTTTCGTAGACGATGCCTATGGAAACATCTCAGGTGCTTTACCATTGAGTGCGATCGGGTTAAAAGGTGATGCTCAAACACCAGTTCCATCTATAGTGATCAACTTCAAAACCTTTAGCACCGACTCAAATAACCCAAACAACCCTCAAGCTCAAGTAGAAATTGCTGATACAACTTTGCAGCAAGGGCAGGGGATGCATGGCAGCTTTGGCCGAGGTGATACCTTCAATAATATGGAGGCTATTGGCCCTGATTTTAAACAAGGTTATGTGGACTATGCACCCGTCAGTAATGCTGATGTAACACCTACACTTGCTCGTATTTTAGGGTTAGAAATTCCCAGTAATGGCGATTTGAAAGGTCGTGCCATTACAGAAGCACTAGTGGGAGGCCCGGATGTAGTTCCCTCGACGAAAGAAGTCTTGACTTCAAAAGAAACTACTAATGGTCAAGCAACAATTCTCGATTCTCAGAGTGTAGGTAATACTCATTACTTTACAGCCGCAGGGTTTGATGGTCGCACTGTTGGACTAACAACACTAGACCTTCAATTTGGCTCTATCAATAGCGATGATGTCACCCTTAAGCCAAATCAAACCTTATTTACAGGTGACGGAGCAGACTTTGTAAACGGTACTAAAGGTAACACAATCCAGACTGGAAGCGGTGATGACACGGTGGTAGTCGGTAGTGACTCCTCGGTGTCCACAGGAGAGGGTAACGATCAAATCTTGATTGGTGCAAACAGCCCTGCTAGCAACACTAATGCTGATGGTGGTAATGGTAATGACGAAGTTACTGTAGTTGAAGCCAATGGTAGTAATAATTTATTTGGAGGCGCAGGTGCTGATAATTTGACAGTAATTGAAGGTTCGCGTCAATTATCATTCGGTGGTTCAGGTAACGACACCCTTACCAGTAACGGTAGCAATAACCGTCTCTATGGTGGTGATGGAGATGACAAACTCTTCTCTAGTGTGAATGATTCGCTCTTTGGTGGCGATGGTGATGACGTGCTATTTGCTGGTCAACAGGGTAGTAATAGCCTGAATGGTGGTGCTGGTGCTGACCAGTTTTGGATTGCTAACGCCAGTCTGCCAACTAGCAAAAACATTGTGACTGATTTTACAATTGGGATTGATAAAATCGGGCTTGGCGGTGTTGGCATCAGTCAGTTTAGTGCTTTAACCTTATTGCAACAGGGTAGTACGACTCTGGTGAAAACCGGAAATACAGAGTTGGTTTCATTGCTGGGAATTACCTCAACTAGCCTGACTGCAAATGACTTCGTTTTCTCTGCTAGCGTCGTACCTTAGTCTAAACGCCAGTAGTGCAGCGTAGCAGCTTAACTATCTAATTGAAACAACGGTTTTCAATTGCGTAGACTACAGCAAATAGTTCGTGATTGTAGGGTGGGCATTGCAATGCCCACCCTACAATCATTTCGCTGGTCATACAGTCCAACTTACCTCCGAAGAGATATGCCATTACTTACTTATCGACCAATACGCTTGGATTAGCACTAAAAAACTTCAGTACTTACACAAAAATTCTCTAAAACTCTTAATACTTTCATTGCAAACCATCTCTAAAGTTTTAATTTTCAATGAAGATGTATTGAAAATAACTATGATTTTGAGGAAATAGGTCAGAATGAAAGAACTAAATTTTTGAGGCAGTGCCCTTTCATACAAACATTGTAAGATTGTGGCATAATTTGTTGTGAAATTAGTCTTTAAATATAATTTTAAAGCTAAAAATGTCACTAAAAATACTAAGTAATAATACTATGGCTTAAACAGAATAAAAGCTTTAACATCCTTGCGTGGTGTTACAGCTATATTAATTGTCATATATCATTATGTTGGTTACCTCATACCTAATTTAGGAAAATAACAATATCATCTTAAATACACTAAATTTTTCGTCATTCATTTATTCGGAATAATATTATACTCTATTTTATATGATTCACTAGTTTATCCAAAAATTTATATCGTTAATATACAAAAGTATCTTTAATGTGAATTTTGGAATATCCTTTAATATTTATCAGGAGTTATTCATTCTTGCTTTGTATATTTTAGAGTCTTAACTGCATCCCTAACCCATAATTTTATGGAGTTAAAAATGTAGGAATACTTAAAAACTACACGGATTGCAAAAAGATATATTTTTTGCGGAAATTAAATATGGAATCAATAACTAATTCATTAGCTCAAAATGAAAGTGAATTGTTGGCAAATGAGTATCAAGCCTCATCATCAGAAAATAACTTAGAACGAGATAATTTAATATTACCTATCTTGAAATCCTCTGACAAAGACCAGTTAATCGAGCGGAATCAGACTCAAACTGATTATCCTCAGCAAGCCTGTATTCATCAATTGTTTGAAGCACAAGTAGAGAAAACACCTAATGCTGTAGCACTAATATTTAATAATCAGCATCTCACCTATAGAGATTTGAATAGTCGCGCTAATCAACTAGCGCAATATCTGCAATCGCTAGGGGTGGGAACAGAAACTCTTGTAGGAATCTGCATAGAGCGCTCTTTAGAAATGATTGTAGCACTTTTAGCTATCCTCAAAGCAGGAGGAGCTTATGTACCATTAGAACCAGGGTATCCCCAAGAACGTTTAGCTTTCATGCTGTCAGATACTCAGGTATCAGTACTATTAACTCAAAAAGAACTAGTTGCTAAATTACCTACTCATACAGCATTTGTAATTTGCCTAGATGCAGATTGGAATGCGTTGGCAAAGCCCACCATACCCCTATGGGAAAGCAAGCTACGCGTAGCGGACGCACCAGAAGGTATCGCCCAAAATAAAAATGAGAACCTAAGCACTAGCATTACTGCTGACAACTTGGCTTATGTCATGTATACCTCAGGTTCTACAGGTATACCCAAAGGTGTTAGCATTATCCATCGTGGTGTAGTTAGGTTAGTCAAAGAAACTAATTATGTTCAACTAACGGCTGAAGAAATAATTCTCCAATTTGCTCCTATTTCCTTCGACGCTTCAACTTTTGAAATTTGGGGTTGCTTACTTAACGGTGGGCGACTAGTAATTTGCCCTCCTAATATACTATCTATAGAAGAATTAGGGCAGATTATTCAACAATATCAAATTACTACTCTTTGGCTGACAGCCGGCTTATTTCATCTCATAGTAGATGAAAAAATTGATGCTTTAAAATCCTTGCGTCAACTTTTAGCGGGTGGTGATGTTTTATCTGTTCCTCATGTACAGAAGTTTCTCCAAATAGTAGAGAATTGTCAGCTAATTAATGGTTATGGCCCAACTGAGAATACAACTTTTACCTGCTGCCATACTATAACAGCACCACTGCAACCAGGTGTTTCTATTCCTATTGGTCGCCCAATTGCTAATACCCAAGTTTATATATTAGATCACAACCTCCAGCCACTATCAATTGGAGAAACTGGCGAATTGTACATTGGTGGTGATGGATTAGCTAGAGACTATTTGAACCGTCCCGATTTGACTGCCGAAAAATTTATTTCTCACTCCTTTAATAGGAATTTAGCAACGCGCCTTTACAAAACTGGAGATTTAGGTCGTTATCTTCCAGATGGCAATATCGAGTTCTTAGGTCGAATTGACAATCAGGTAAAAATTCGCGGTTT
The DNA here is from genome assembly GCF_036917395.1 of Nostoc sp. Lineage (GTDB taxonomy): Bacteria > Cyanobacteriota > Cyanobacteriia > Cyanobacteriales > Nostocaceae > Nostoc. The sequence goes on along the minus strand of NZ_JBALDI010000049.1, from coordinate 113,787 downwards.
CCGAATTGAACTAGGTGAAATTGAGCGGGAGATTGCACAACATCCTGATGTTCGGGAAATTGTCGTTTTAGCTCGTCAGGATAAAACAGGTGAAAAACAGTTGACAGCTTATATTGTTCCTCACTATAACAGTACATACATATATAATAAATTGCGTAATTTTTTACAGCAGCGCCTACCTAATTACATGGTGCCATCAGCGTTTGTGATCTTAGAGTCACTGCCCTTGACTGCAAATGGCAAAGTAGATAGACATAAATTGCCAGCACCAAGTAGAGAACGTCCGCAACTGGAACAAGCTTATATTGCTCCCCAAACCGATTTAGAGCATTTGCTTGCAGATATTTTGTCTGAACTGCTCAAAATCGATCGCGTTGGGATTGATGATAATTTTTTTGATTTGGGAGGAACTTCAATCTCAATTCTGCAAGTTGCTATGCGGTTGCAACAGGAACTTGGTATTGAGCTACCTACTGTGAAGCTATTTCAGTATTCAACGATTGGCTCTTTAGCAAAGTATTTGCATTCAAACCAGAACAGCCAACCGTCTCATAACAAGCTGCAAAATCGCGCCCAACGCCAACAAGCAGCTCGGACTCGTCGCCGTAATCATCAACAAGGTGTTTAAGCAATGGTAAATATGCAAGCATCCGATAACCAAGATCCTATTGATGGTGTTGCCATTATTGGCATGGTAGGAAGATTTCCTGGCGCGGGGAATGTCGATGAGTTGTGGCACAATCTGTGTCAGGGATTAGAGTCAACGACTTTTTTTAAGGATGAGGAGCTAGATCCTAGTATTGACCCGAACCTTTGCAAAGATCCTAGTTACGTGAAAGCTAGAGGAATCATTCCTGGGGGGGAAACCTTTGATGCTGCCTTCTTTGGCATTAATCCACTGGAAGCTGTGGTTATGGACCCACAGGCTAGAGTTTTCCTAGAGTTGGTTCATGAAGCTTTAGAAAATGCTGGTTATGAATCAGAGTCTTTTGATGGTTTGATTGGTTTGTACGCTGGTTGTGGTCAAAATACTTATTTTGCTAACCATATTTCTGGTCGTATGGAAATTGTCGATCGCATTGGCGAGTTCCAGACGATGTTAGCAAATGAAAAAGACTTTTTGACCACTCGTGCTGCTTACAAGCTCAACCTCAAGGGTCCCGCTGTCAGCGTTAATACGGCTTGCTCTACTTCTTTAGTAGCAATTATTCAGGCTTGTCAAGCCTTAAACAGCTATCAGTGCGATATGGCTCTAGCTGGTGGTGTATCTATGACTACACCCCAAAACAGCGGTTATGTGGCTCAAGAAGGCAGTATGCTTTCTGGGGATGGGCATTGTCGTCCCTTTGATGCCAGCGCTCAGGGCACAATGTTCAACAATGGTGCAGGATTGGTTGTCCTCAAGCGTTTAGAAGATGCCCTTAATGAAGGCGATCGCATCTATGCCGTAATTCGGGGTTCTGGTATCAATAATGACGGCGCTGATAAGGTGAGCTTTACGGCTCCCAGTGTAGACGGACAAGCAGAGGCGATTGCAATGGCGCAAGCTGATGCCAACTTTCACCCGGAAACCATCTCTTATATTGAAGCTCACGGTACAGCTACACCTTTAGGCGACCCCATTGAAATTGAAGCACTGACGCAAGCATTTCGTGTGCATACAAACGCGAAACAATTTTGTGCGATCGGCTCTGTTAAAGGCAATGTCGGACATTTAGTTGCTGCGGCTGGGGTAGCAGGGTTAATTAAAACCGCTCTTGCCCTACATTATAAAAAGATTCCACCTAGCTTAAATTTTGAGGCTCCCAATCCCAAGATTGACTTTACCAACAGCCCTTTCTATGTCAATACCAAGCTAGCTGAATGGTCAGAGGGTGAAACTTTGCGACGAGCGGGTGTGAGTTCTTTTGGTGTCGGCGGGACTAATGCTCATATTGTGCTAGAAGAAGCGCCACAAATCCAAAATTCGGGATCTTCTCGCCCACAGCAGCTATTGTTGCTCTCGGCAAAAACTAGTAAAGCTTTGGAGGCTGCAACAGCAAATTTGCAGCAACATTTACAATATAATGCCGAAATTAACTTAGCCGATGTAGCTTATACCCTACAACGAGGGCGCAAAGCTTTTAACTACCGACGCAGTATAGTTTGTCACGATATCACAGATGCGATCGCAGCCCTACAATCTTTAGATCCAAATCAAGTAAATACCCGTAATACAGAAATCCGCAATCCAGCCGTTGTCTTCATGTTCCCCGGACAAGGATCGCAATATGTGAACATGGGACTGAATCTCTACAACCGCGAACCTGTATTTCAGGAGGTAGTAGATGAATGTGCCCAAATCCTTAAACCTTTGTTGGGCATGGATTTACGAGAAATCATGTATCCCGCACCGAGCGATAGCGAAACTGCGGCTACCTTCCTGCGGCAAACCTGTTTTACCCAACCAGCATTATTCGTCATTGAATACGCTTTAGCGCAACTGTGGCAAAGTTGGGGAGTCAAGCCCCAAGCCATGATTGGTCACAGTATTGGCGAATTTGTCGCCGCCTGTATTGCGGGTGTATTTACCTTAGAAGATGCACTGATGTTGGTTGCAAATCGCGGTCGCTTAATGTGGGAGTTACCATTCGGGGCTATGCTCTCAGTGCGCCTACCAGCCAAAGAAGTAGAGCCACGATTGAGCGCAGAACTAGCGATCGCAGCAATTAACGGCCCTTCCCTGTGTGTCGTTTCTGGGCCAACAGAGGCGATCGCGGCTCTGCAAAAACAATTAGAAAGCGAAGAAGTTGTCTGTCGCCATTTACACACTTCCCATGCTTTCCATTCCCCAATGATGGATAGCATCATTGCCCCCTTTGCTGAGGTAGTTGGGAAGGTTAAATTATCACCTCCCCAAATTCCCTTTGTTTCTACAGTTACCGCCGACTGGATTACAGCCCAGCAAGCAACTGATCCGATGTATTGGGCTACACATTTACGCCAGACTGTGCGATTTGCGGAGGGTGTACAAACCCTATGGCAGCAGCCAGAACGCATACTGTTAGAGGTGGGGCCGCGAATCACAACTACGACTCTAGCCCGCCAACAAGCAAAAGATATTAAACAACAGATAGCGATGCCTACGGCGGGCAAAGCCTACGCTTCTCTCGGTGATAACGCCCAGAACGAAGCCGAATGGACGGCATTACTGAAGGCAGTAGGACAACTGTGGCTAGCAGGAGTATCTATTGACTGGAGCAACTTCTATCAAAGGGAAACGCGACAACGAATTTCTCTGCCTACCTATCCCTTTGAACGCCAACGCTTCTGGATTGATCCTCCACCTCATCCCAATCGTGCATCAACTCCTAAACTTTCAAATAGCCTATTAGAAAAGACTCAAACTATGAAAACATACCCTCAGCAAAAGCTCATTCCTCTGCTAAAAGAAATTATCGAAGAAACCTCAGGATTGGAAATCGCTAATGTTGACGACTCGACAACATTTTTAGAAATGGGATTAGATTCTTTATCCCTGACTCAAGTGGGGCTAGCGTTGAAGAAAAAATTTCAAGTCAAGGTAACACTTAGGCAGTTATTAGAAATTTATCCCAATTTAGGAAGACTGGCTGACTTTATCAATCCAGCCTTGTCTGCCGAAACTCTATCCGCATTAGGATTAATAGAAACCGTTGCAGAACCCACTCCAGAAGTACAATTATCAGCACCTGCAACCACATCACCCACTTTGGTAGTCCATGAAGTTCATCCAAATGGATCTGCACCTGAGATTTTTCCCCAACCTGCTGCATCCAGTTTCCTCGAAAATGTGATTAATCAGCAGCTGCAAATCATGACTCAGCAATTAGCGCTATTGGCTAACAGCAGTCAATCTGTAACAATCCCAGTTGTACCTGCGGCGACATCTCAAAATAATGGTGTCAAACCACAAAACGCTGTATCTATCCCAGCTACTCAAACGAGCAAAGAATCACTTCCATCGGTAGACACTGAGACGAATGGTGCTAAAAAGGCATTTGGTGCGGCAGCTCGAATTGAAAAGACCCAGACTAAAACTTTGACAGCGCATCAACGAACTCATCTAGACAAAATTATCCAAAGATATACACAACGGACTAAAAAATCCAAAGAATATACTCAATCCCATCGCCCTTACCTGGCAGACCCAAGAACTGTTTCTGGGTTTAACCCGACCATGAAAGAGATGGTTTACCCCATCGTAGCGTCTCGTTCATCGGGTTCTAAACTTTGGGACGTTGATGGTAATGAATATGTTGATTTAAGCAATGGCTTTGGCTTGAATTTGTTTGGTTGGTCACCACCTTTCATTACCGAAGCAATTGAAGCACAACTGAAACTCGGCATGGAAATTGGCCCCCAGACTCCCTTAGTTGGAGAAGTGGCACGGCTGATGTGTGAGTTGACCAACTTTGACCGAGCAGCCTTTTGTAACACAGGTTCGGAAGCGGTTCTGGGAGCGATGCGGATGGCACGCACAATCACAGGGCGTAACTTAATCGCCATCTTTTCTGGAGCTTATCACGGCATTTTGGATGAAGTAATTGTTCGGGGAACAAAGAAACTCCGGTCAATTCCTGCTGCTCCCGGTATCCCACCGGAAATGGTAGAGAACATCTTGGTACTAGACTATGATTCGCCTGAGTCCCTAGAAATCCTCAAAAATCGGGCTGATGAGTTAGCAGCAGTAATGGTTGAATCTGTGCAAAGCCGTCGCCCTGAATACCAGCCCAAGGAATTCCTCCACCAACTGCGTGATTTTACGGAGGATGCTGGTATTGCCCTGATTTTTGATGAAATTGTTACCGGATTCAGAATTCATCCAGGTGGCGCTCAAGCGCATTTTGGTATAAAGGCGGATATTGCAACTTACGGAAAGATTGTGGGCGGTGGACTACCAATTGGAGTCATTGCTGGCAAATCGCAATATATGGATGCTTTAGATGGTGGGTTTTGGCAGTTTGGGGATGACTCAGTTCCAGAGGTAGGCGTAACTTACTTTGCTGGTACCTTCGTCCGCCATCCTTTAGCACTAGCAGCAGCCAAAGCAGTTCTTCAGCATTTGCTCCATTGTGGCCCTAGCTTGCAGCAAAATCTTAATGCAAGAACCGATAAGTTTGTAGCGGAACTTATGGGCTATTTCCAGCAAGTTCAGGCTCCGTTTACAGTCTATAATTTCGGCTCCCTGTTCATGGTGAAGTCTGTACCAGAGTTTCCCTACGGAGATTTGCTGTTTTACTTGCTGCGGGATAAGGGAGTGCATACTTGGGATCATCGTCCTTGCTTCTTGACGACAGCCCATTCCGAAGCCGATCTGGGTTTCGTAATGGCAGCCTTTAAAGAAAGTATTACCGAAATGCAGTCTGCTGGCTTCTTGTCTGCACCGCCCATAGAAGTAACAAATTGCGATCGCCACAATGGAGTAGAACGCAATCGTCCTCCACAACCTGATGCCAGATTAGGACGAGATCCGCAAGGAAACCCCGCTTGGTATATCCCCGATACCGAGCGACCTGGGAAATATTTACAAGTTGCAAGTGTTTCCTGAAATAGTTTTTTGGGCTAAGTAGGTAAGTAGAAATAATAGTAATTTGAAGGTATTTTATGAGTTCATCTCCGATAATTTTGCAGCCCAGCTTGACGTTTCCTGAACGTATTCTTGAGGTGGATACGCCAGGCTTTCAAGAGAAGTTTAACCATTCTCCATTTATGTTCTCCCATAATCTCGTAAGGCATCCTTTATTTGAGATTCCTCGTCTAGTTGATCTGGCAAATACTCTTTTTCCTAAAGGACAAGTTTTTTGTTGTAATAACGGTAATTTTCCTGGAATGAAATGGGAGCAATTACCAAGGAAAAAACAAATTGTAGAAGCGATATTAAACATTCAGGAATCAGATTATTTTGTAATGTTTAAGAGCGCCCATGTTGACCCAGACTATAAGGCTTTACTAGATAAAATCTTGATTGAACTTGAAGACCTAACAACTGTTCCTTTACATCGAGAGATTACCTGGTCAATAGCTACCATTATTGTTTCTTCTCCTCACTCAATCACCCCCTACCATATTGACCATGATTGTAATTTCTTATTTCAAATACATGGTGACAAGGATGTCCATCTGTTCGATCAAAATGATCGCTCTGTATTGACAGAGGAAGAGATTGAGAATTTCTATTTAGGGCATATTTCATCAGCGAATTACCGAGAGGAGAACCAGAACAAGGCAAGTGTGAAGCACTTAGTTCCAGGAAAAGGAGTTCACCATCCAGTACTAGCCCCACACTGGGTTAAAAATAGAGATAATTACTCTGTTTCCCTAAGTATTAACTTTTGTTTGAAGACGTGCGATTTACACGCCAGAATTTATCAGGTTAATTATTATCTCCGAAAACTAGGTATGCTGCCAACTCCTCCAGGCCAGTCTGCATTACGAGATAGAACCAAAATTCTTGCTGTCGAAATGTTCTCTAAACGAAAGCCAGAAAATCATGATGAAGTGCTTCGCTCCGGTATAAAAAGAATTACTGCCCCAGCAAAACTTTTCCAAGAGGTCGTGAGGTCACTAAAGCGATAATCATCTGTCGTAATTATTAAAAACAAAGCATACACCAGATTAAGATTAAGTTTTTCGATATGTCACTAACTAAATCATCTACGAATAAGCAGAATTCGATCAAGTCATTAGCCAAGAAACCTTCTAATCGCACCACTGAGGCTGACGATTTGCACTTCTACTCCAGTTTTAAAAAGCTCATTGATCCGATTAAATTTACCCAAAGGATGGCAGATAAAATACAGAAGTTTGTTACGAAGATAGTGATAAAAATCCCTATTGTTTCAGATTACTATTACTACTACTGGTATTTTTTCCGTCATGTATCATATCGGGGGATTTTCAATACCTATTCTGAAGCCTTGAAAGCCCTTCCTTCGGGTTCTCGCATCAGCCACAGCCAGCCTGAAATTCACAATCATCCCTCAGTAGCACAATTAACTACTAGACGCGAGTTAGGTAAGCTTGATCTTATTGACTATCCAATGATCTTTTGGCTCAAGTCAGCGTTCAATGATAGTTCAACCGTTTTTGACCTTGGCGGTAATGTAGGTGTCAGCTATTATGCTTGCCGTAAGTATCTCCAATACCCTAGTAATCTTCGCTGGTTGGTGTGCGAACTCCCAGAGCTAATTATCGCAGGAGAGAAGTTGGCCAGAGAGATTGACAGTCCAGGTTTGTCCTTTACAAGGGATTTTGCTAAGGCGGAGGGGATGGATATTCTTCTGACGGTTGGCACTTTGCAATATCTAGAACTATCACTAGCTGATATTTTAGGAGAACTTAAAGTAAAGCCAAGGCATATCTTAATCAATCATACACCGTTTTATGAAGGCGAATCTTTTATAACATTGCAAAATATTGGCTATGCTTTTAGTCCATATAAAATTCAGAACCGGATTCAGTTTCTCACTTCTCTTACTTCAATTGGCTATGAATTAATCGATAGTTGGAAATTAAATCGTACCTGTTCTATTCCATTTCATCCTGAGCGATTTGTACATAACTATTACGGTTTTTATTTACGGCTCAGTGAGTAAAAATTGATGATACCAATTCTCTAAAAAAATAATTTTTATGGTTTTTGTGGGCATTGCCTACCAAAACCATAATCTGGTGAACAATGTTTAGTATACTTGGATTTTAAAAATCAGATATCATATCATGTCCGGTTAATTAGTTATGATTACCACATCTGTCCAAAACCGGAAAACCCTCTTTCTTCCTGCCCACTACGGTCTTCATGATAAGTCTTTAAGCGGACATAATATCAATTCCATACAACCATTAAAATTATTATAAAAATATCTATTATTTCGTATTTTTAACATCATTAAACACATCAATTCACTCACTTTTCTGCGCGGTATTGCAGCCTTGATTGTTGTTGTACACCATTTTTCTTACTACGCCTTACCTAAAACTGGCTCAATTTTATCCGCATATAGCGATTTTTTTCGGAATGGATATTTGTGGGTTGATTTTTTCTTTATTTTAAGTGGTTTTATCATGACCCACGTTTATATGGAAAAATTTTAAATTCCCGGTTAATGCTATATATCGGTACTATATCTTATTCGATTTATATAGTTCATTGCTTTGTTCAAGAATTGTTAAAAATATTCTGGATTGATAAATTTAACCATGTTTTTGGCAAAAATTTCACAGAATATGAAGCATTGACATCTCTAGGAGTATTTCTTATGATCATCTTATTGGCTGCATCATTGACATATAAATTTGTAGAAGTTCCTATGCGGAATTATTTAAAGTCTACAATCTTCGCTAAACAATGAATTGAACGCCAGTAGTTTGTCAAGAAAGATTTAAATTTAACCACATTGAATAAACTGAGAAAATAATAGAGTTTTATGAGCTTATTACCTGTAAATTACCAATCCAGATTAACTGCGGTTGATTTTGATCCATTTGCAGATGGAGAATTACTTTTAACCGCCCCTGCCACAGAATCACAAAAAGAAATTTGGGCTTCTGTGCAAATGGGGGATGCTGCCAATTGTGCTTATAACGAGTCCCAATCTCTGCGACTAAGAGGTAAACTTGATGTCAAAGTTTTCCAGTCTGCGGTGGAAGAGTTAGTACAACGTCATGAAGCACTACGGACAACTTTTAGCACAAATGGCAATATACTGTGCATTGTTGCTTCTCGGCAAATTGAAATCCCAATTATTGATCTCTCTAGCCTGGAACTACAGGATCAACAGGAAAAATTAGCTAGTATCTTGCGACAAGAGGTAGAGCAACCTTTTGATTTGGAACATGGCCCTCTATTTCGGGCAAAAATTGTCAAATTGCAGTTGCAAGAACATCTAGCTATTTTGACAGCCCATCATATTATTTGTGATGGTTGGTCTTGGGCAGTGCTGATGCCAGATTTGGGTAAACTCTATTCTGGCTTGCAACAGGGTATTGTTCCTGAATTAGAAGAACCAGACCACTTAAGTGAATATGCGACTTTGCAGGAAGAAGAGGCGGATAGTCCAGAAGCGATCGCCACAGGAAAATACTGGTTGAAACAATTCGCTGACTCTGTACCTGTACTGGATTTCCCTAGCGATCGCCCCCGTCCACCACTGAGAACCTTTAACGCCGCCCGCGAAGATTGGCATTTAAACTCCGAACTAGTTGCCAACCTTAAACAACTAGGGACAAAACTCGGTTGTAGCTTTATGACTACTATCCTGGGAGGATTTGAGGTTTGGCTACACCGGATGACAGGACAAAACGACTTGGTTGTAGGTATTCCAGCCGCCGGACAAGCTGCATTGGGGCAATATAATCTCGTAGGCCACTGTGTAAATTTACTACCCTTGCGTAGCCAAATTAAGAGCGAAAAATCTTTCAGCGACTACTTGCAAATGCGGCGATCGGCTGTGTTAGATGCCTATGATCATCAACAATTTACCTTTGGCAGCCTGGTCAAAAAATTAGTATTACCACGGGATTCTAGCCGCATTCCCTTAGTACCAATTATATTTAATGTCGATCAAGCCCTAGATGGCGATCAACTTCCCTTTATCGACTTGGAGGTAGAATTTTTCTCTAATCCACGCGCATTCGAGAATTTTGAACTGTTTATCAATGCTACAGAATTGCATGGTGAACTGATCCTGGAATGTCAGTACAACACTAATTTATTTGACGCTGACACTATCCGCCGCCGGATGGCAGAGTTTGAAACTTTGTTATTGTGTATAGTTGCTAACCCTAATCAAAGTATTGCTAAATTGCCAATTTTGCCAGCAGTTGAGCAACAGTTATTAGCAACATGGAACAATACTCAAACAGCTTATCCCCAAGATATCTGCATTCACCAGCTGTTTGAAACTCAAGTGGAGAAAACTCCAAACGCGATCGCTGTAGTTTTTGAAAATGAACAAATTAGCTACCGCGAACTGAATCAGCGAGCCAATCAGCTAGCCCATTATCTCCAAAGCTTAGGAGTCGGTTCAGAAGTTCTGGTTGGTCTGTGTGTCGAGCGCAGCTTGGAAATGGTTGTAGGAGTTTTAGGCATTCTTAAAGCCGGAGGAGCCTATGTACCGTTAGATTATGCTTATCCTCAAGAACGTTTAGCTTTCATGCTGCAAGATGCTCAGGTGTCAGTGCTAGTAACGCAGGAGAAGCTAAAGGCGGGGTTACCCAACCATCAAGCAGAGATTATTTGCCTTGATACCAACTGGCAATTCAGAGATTATGGGTTGGATAACCCAACACATAACATCACTTCCAATAACTTAGCCTACGTCATCTATACATCTGGCTCGACAGGTCAACCGAAAGGCGTTCAAATTCAACATCGGAGTGCTGTTAATCTCCTGAATGCGATCGCTGAAGAACCCGGTTTAACTGCTAAAGATACTCTTCTCTCTGTTACTAGCCTATCCTTTGATATTGCCGTTTCAGAAATTTTTTTACCACTGTCTGTAGGTGCGAAGTTGGTGTTAGTGAGCCGTGAAGTTGCGGCTGATGGCACCCAGCTGCTAAAAGCGCTAACCACCTCCAGGGCAACCTTTATGCAACCGACACCAGTTACTTGGCGGCTATTACTGGCAGCCGGATGGCAAGGTAGTCCTCAACTCAAGATGATTTCCACAGGCGAAGCTTTACCTAGAGAGCTTGCAAATCAATTATTACCTAAGGGAGCTTGTCTGTGGAACCTTTACGGGCCTACAGAAACAACGATTTGGTCAACAGGCTACAAGGTGACAACGGCAAATAAAGCAATAAGCATTGGTTACGCTCTTGCTAATACGCAGCTCTACATTTTAGACTCCCATTTACAACCCGTTCCCATTGGTATATCAGGTGAGTTGTATATTGGTGGCGAAGGACTAGCAAGGGGATATCTTAATCGTCCCGATCTGACTGCTGAGAAATTTATTTCTAATCCCTTCAGCCCAAACCCTAAATCACGCTTATACAAAACTGGAGACCTGGCTCGTTATTTACCAGATGGACATATTGAATACTTGGGTCGGATAGACTATCAAATAAAATTGCGTGGTTTCCGCATAGAATTGGGTGAAATTGAAACTGCACTCCTGCAACATCCAGGAGTAAAAGAAGGCGTTGTAATTGTTCGAGAAGACACTTCTAATGAGAATAATTTAGTAGGTTATATTGTTGCGGAAACTGCTCAAGATAGCTTACAAGTGATTTCGCAGTTGCGTCGATTCTTGAAACAACAGCTTCCTGATTTTATGGTGCCAACGATTTTTATGGCACTAGAAGCTATGCCGTTAACCCCTAATGGGAAAGTCGATCGCAAGGCATTGCCAGAGCCAGATGCTTCCCGCCCGGAACTGGAGGCAAATTATGTAGCGCCTCGCACTCCCATTGAGCAGCAGATTACAGATATCTGGATGCAGGTTCTTAATGTCAAGCGGGTTGGGATTTACGATAACTTTTTTGAATTGGGTGGATATTCTCTAGTAGGAATTCAAGTGGTTTCTCGAGTCCGCCAAGCCTTGCAAGTAGAAATCCTGATGTCCAATTTATTTGAATTACCAACGGTAGCAGATTTGGCTGAACGAGTGGAGACTCTGCGTTGGGCAACCCAAGGTATTCAGGCGGCTGAGAGTGAAACAGCTGATGATTACGAGGAAGGTGAGTTATGAAAACATTAGATGAACTACTATCTGAGCTACGTCAGCGCGATGTCAAACTTTGGCTAGAGGGCGAAAGCCTACGCTATCGGGCGGCAAAAGACAGTCTCACGCCGGAATTGCTGACCGAGTTAAAAACTCAAAAAGCCGAAATCATCAACTTTCTGCGACAAATTACTACAGCCGCCAGTTCACAGATTCCCCCAATTGTCGCTTGTGAACGGAATGGCAACTTGCCGCTTTCCTTTGGTCAGCAACGGTTATGGTTCCTCCATCAGTTTGAACCTGATAGTTCCTCAAATAATATGCCCGTTGTAGTGCGTTTTACGGGGAATCTCAATGTTGCTGTCTTAGAAGAAAGTTTGAAAGAAGTCGTCCGCCGCCATGAAGTCCTGCGGACAACTTTTCCAGCAGTGAATGGAAAGCCTACTCAAGTCATCGCCACCGATGTTTCCTTGACGCTGCCAATAATTGACTTGCAGCAAGTACCAGATGAACAACGGGAGGCGGAAGCTCACTTACTGGCAACTAAAGAAGCTCATCAACCCTTTGATCTAGGCAAGGGGCCGATTTTGCGGGTGTTACTGCTGGAGTTAAGCGAGCAAGAGCATCTGCTGATTTGGAATATGCACTGCATAGTTTGTGATGGAGCTTCTTCTGATCTGTTCTATCAAGACCTGACTACCATCTATAAGGCATTGTCGGCGGGGAAGGCTTCTCCTTTACCTCCCTTAACTGTGCAGTATGCTGATTTTACCAATTGGCAATATCAATGGCTCCAGGGAGAGGTTTTAGAGTCACAGGTAAACTACTGGAAACAAAAGCTAGAAGGTAATTTACCTATTATTGAGTTACCTTACGATCATCCCCGTCCTTACGGTGTGCAAACCTATCGAGGCGATCGCGCTGCCCTGCTGCTATCAAAGGCGCTGAATCATGCCCTGACAGACCTAAGTCAAAAGTGGGGAGTGACCCTCTTCATGACTCTAGTGACAGTGTTTGAGCTATTGCTCTACCGTTATTCTGGACAAGAAGACCTACTCATTAGCTTTGCAAGTGCAAGTCGGGGACAAGTAGAAACCGAAGGGCTGATTGGATTTTTTTCTAATACTCTTGTACTGCGGAGTAACATTGCTCTTAACCCAACTTTCCGAGAATTGTTAGACCGAGTGCGTAAGGATTGCTTACAAGCTTATACCCATCAAGACCTACCCTTTGAGAGACTAATTGAAGAACTTAGACCAGAACAACAAAGTCGGAATTCGCCTTTATTTCAGGTAAAGTTCTCCCTCAATCCTCCTTGGTCGAATGGTCGTGGTATGGCATCAGTGAAACTACCTGATTTGACTATCACTTCTCTATTTGGCTACATCTATCACGGTAAAACCAAATATGATCTGACATTAGTCTTGCGGGAACAGGATAATGGTCTGGGCATGGTATTTGATTACAATGCCGAGATGTTTGATGCCAGTACCATAGAGCGGATGTTGGGACACTTCAAAACATTACTCGAAGGTATTGTCGCTAATCCCGATCAGCCGATTGCTGAATTACCCTTGTTGACAGCAGGTGAACAAGATCAATTGTTGGTTGAGTGGAACGGCAATCAGGCTGATTATCCCCAGAATACTTGTATCCATCAGTGGTTTGAAAATCAAGTCAAGCAAACTCCAAATAATATTGCAGTAAGTTTTGAAAATCAGCAATTAACCTATCAAGAACTCAACCAGCGTGCAAATCAACTAGCCCACTATTTGCAAACTCTAGGGGTAAAATCTGGGGTATTCGTCGGTCTTTATGCAGAGCCTTCCTTAGAGATGATTGTGGGGCTGTTGGGTATTTTGAAAGTTGGGGGAACTTACGTATCCATAGCTCCGACATCTGGGCAAGATGGTCTGGCTTTCATTTTAGAAGATGCCCAAATATCCTTAGTGTTAACCCAAAGCTCATTAATTGAGAAGCTCTCTGAGCATCAGGCACAAGTTATCTGTTTGGATAGTGATTGGGAAGTTATCGCCCTACACGCTACTGAAAATACAGACTATTATACCACAGAGCAGACTCTCGCCTGTGTGATGTATGTGTCCGGTTACAATGGAAAACCCAACGGTATAGGCATTACCCACCGTAATCTTGTCACCCACAGCTTGGCAATTTGCGAAACTTGGGAGTTGACCCAGAGCGATCGCCTACTACTCATATCTAATATCACAACTGATACTTTCATTGAATCACTGTTCCCTAGTTGGATTGCTGGTGCTACCACAATTCTCCAGTCTCAAGAGCTACAAAACTCGGCGGCGCAGTTTTTCCCATTCATTGCTCAACAAAAGATTACCGTTGTTAATATACCTACTTCTTTTTGGTATGAGTTAGTTAAAGAGCCATCTGTGTCTTTACAAACCTTGCCAGCCATCTTGCGCTTAATGACGGTTGGTGGTGAAAAAGTTTCACGTAATGCTTATTTAACTTGGATAGAAAAAGTTGGCAAGCAAGTACGCTGGCTTAATGCCTATGGATCACTAGAAACAACTTTAACCGCCACGGTTTACGATCCGGAAACTGCCACTGAAGCCAGTAACACTCGTTCAGAAATTCCCATAGGAAAAGCGATCGCCAATACCCAAATCTACATTCTCGATCGGCGATCGCAACCCTTGCCAATTGGCGTTACTGGCGAAATCTACATCAGCGGTATCGGTGTTGCACAAGGCTACTTTAACCGTCCAGACTTAACATCTGAAAAATTTATCCCTAACCCCTTTAGCAGCGAATCTGGGGCATACCTTTACAGAAGTGGCGACTTAGGACGCTACTTAAGTGACGGCAATATTGAGTTTCTGGGCCGCCTAGACAATCAGGTAAAAATTTGCAGTTTTCGCATTGAGTTGGCTGAAATTGAAACAATTTTGGGTCAATATCCAGGCGTGCAAAAAACTATGGTGATTATTAAAGAAGATGTTCCTGGAGATAAACATTTAGTTGCTTATCTTGTTCCCAAACAAGGAGAGACTTTAGGGAGTGAGCAACTGCTGAGTTTTCTCCAGCAAAAGCTGCCTGAGCATTTGTTGCCTTCTGCCTTTGTCATAGTAGATTCTCTGCCATTGAATGCTAATGGCCAAGTTGATCGCAAAGCCTTATCTGCGCTTAATCCAACTAATTCTAAAATAGAAAAAACATTTGCCACAACAGAAAATCCATTACAACTTCAATTAACAGAAATCTGGGAAAATATTTTAGGAATTCATCCGATTGGAATAACAGATAATTTTTTTGATTTGGGTGGACACTCACTGCTGGCAGTCCGTCTGTTTTCTTATATTGAAAAGATAGCGGGCAAAAATCTACCTCTATCTATCCTCTTGCAAGCCCCAACTATTGAGCAATTAGCTAATATTGTTGAGCAAGAAAGATGCTCAAAACCTGGGGTTGCAGCGACGCCAACAGCTGATCTAAAGTCTGAAACATCAATTCCTTGGTCATCTTTGGTAGCTATTCAACCCAACGGTTCTAAGCCTCCTTTTTTCTGTGTACATGGTTTGGGTGGAGAAGTTCTACGTTTCCGTGAATTGGCATTGCATTTAGGATCAGATCAACCATTTTATGGATTGCAGCCACAAGGGTTAGATGGAAAACAGCTTCCTTATACCCGGATTGAAGACATGGCAGCGCACTACATTCAACAAATCCAGACTATTCAGCCCCATGAGCCTTATTTTATCGGTGGATACTCCTCTGGGGGTATAATTGCTTATGAGATGGCTCGGCAATTGGTTATGCAAGGTAAGAAAGTAGCTTTACTAGTTTTATTTGATACCTATGGTTCCAGAAAAAGCGAATCTGTGCTATTGCAAAAGCCAGCTTTTCGCCATTGGAAGAGTCTTTTAGCAATTGCATCTAACTATGTTATTAAGCAGGTAGAAAGAAATAAAGAGCGGCTTAAGTATCAGATCAAAGAGATGATCTGGCGGTTTGTCTTTCAGTTTCACCTGACCTTTGGACGCCCCTTAGCTTACTCCTATCGGAAATTTATGGTACAAGAGGCCACCATACAAGCGCTAAGAAAATATGTTCTACAAGTTTATTCAGGTCGAGCAACCCTATTCCGAACAGAAGATGGTCTTGTAATTGCCCAACAAAAGGCTGATCCTAAAATGGGTTGGAGTAAATTGGCATTAGGGGGAGTGGATATCTATGATATTTCTGGGATTCATAATTCCATTTTTAAAGAACCCCATATACGATCTGTGTCCGAAAAAATCAAAGCTTGCATAGATCAAACTATTTCAGAAACCTAAATCTTTCTAGACTTATAGGAAATGTAATTCAGGCACGAAGATTATAACGTTTTGCTTTTCACCTCTAAATCCTGAATTATGCTGTAGTTAAAGCTTTGCAACCTCATCTCGCTTGCGGGATGGGGTTGTTTTATTCGCTAGTAATATAGCGGTTCTCGTTTGCATGAAGTACATTTTTAAACCTCATCCCCAACCCCTCTCCAGTTCGCAGAGGGGAGTGTTTGCGTGCCTCAAATGCGGGGTGAGGTTCAGAATGTATTGCATCGAAGTGAGAACCGCTATAATTTCCATTGACACCTTGATATGTAAATGCGATCGCTAATCAAGCCTTTGCATAAATCCTAAACTGGCTCTTACCTAGTGTATTTACTTAAATTTTGCTGAAAATTAGAGTAAACAATATATATGGTAGATTCGATGCGATTCTTGATAGTAATGCCAATAATAATCCGAAGGTTTACTTTGCATTCTTGGGTGCTAACTCAGATCACGTAGATCACATTCGACTGTTGGAAAATAATCCCTTTGGTTTTGAGGATTTACCAAATGGTAGTGATAAAGATTACAACAATGTGATTGTGCAGGTAAATTTTAGTGTCAATGCTGTGTAATATTAAAATTGGGTAATTACTTAGCAAGTTTGAACATCCTCATCCCCCCTTGCGGGATGGGGCTATATTTATCCATAACAATGAAATAGATTTGATATTAATTAAACTAGTAAATTTACTGAAGGCAGTTATTAGCTTTCCTTCATAAATTTAATAGTTAATTCCTCTACGCTGACAAAAATCTTCGCCTTTACTTCTGGAGTTAATTTTTATTAAATTAAGCTAGCAAAAAAGTGATGAAGGATTCTTTTACAATCGGGCATGGCGCTGTTTTCCAAGGAAAGCTCACTGTCTTTCGCTATCAGTGATACTGTGAATCTCTATATTTAAGAATTTGTAAAAATAATTCAGAAATTTAAAGTTTTTTTATTACATAATCTTTAATTAGGGTATTTACTTAGGAAAGCATCTGTGATAGTTTCATGTTGATTATCATAAATTAAAATATGCAACACTAAGTTTAACAACCGTGTTTCTGTGTTTTGGTTTGATGAGGAGTATCCATGTTGCATACTTGCAATACTAAATATTAATTTTAAGATAGTATAAATTATGTAGTGTGAAGTAAGTGAGAAGTTTTCCTCGATCTATTTAAACTTTTGTTTTGAATAACGGATAACAGTTGTAATGTGATCTGAATGCAGGTCTGCAATTAGACGAATTTACCCTTTGTGCTTCTACATATTTAAGCACACTGAATGCCACAGAAGTATTGCTGCTACTGGCATAAAACCAAAAACTGCCACTGTTAGTAAAAGAGATAGTCCCTAATATTTTCGACTTTATTCCTCACTTTCACCTTCGACTTGTCTTATATGACTTATATTAAGAACGCTTTTCCCGAATTTATCACTACCTTAGAAGGGTTTGACCAATTACCAGATGAGGCGATCGCTAATCTATCAGAACAGCTGCAAGCCTGGCGCTATCGCATCGGTCAGAAAATTATTGGAAAAGAAAGTCTCCCGGAACGCATCACCATAATTTATGAGGGACAAGTGCGCCTGTTGGGATATGATCCCCACACGCAAATGCCAATCACCCTAAAATTACTCCAACCGGGGGAAATTATCGGCGAAATTGGTTTGTTGCGCGATATCGCCTGTGAGACAGCGATCGCCTCCACCGAAGTAGTATGTTTAACCTTGAGTGCAGAGGCATATTTTAGTTTTATCGCTTTATACCCAGCTTTTGCCGATGCTCGCAAGAACCGCAGTTATTTGGTGGAAGTTTTCGACATTCTCAGTTTCTATTGGAAACAGCAAGCGATCGCGACTTTAAATCTCAAAGAACTGGCAGAAAACGCCTTACCACATGCGAAAATTCATTACCTCCCTTCAGGGAAAACTTCATTCAACCAACTGGATAACGAAAGCGTCTGGTTTGTGAGTGGTGGTACAGTAACGAATTTCTCACCTGGCGATCGCTTAGAATCATACGATGACAGAGACAAGATCCAGGTTATAGGTCAAAACCCCGCCCGGTTGCTTGGTATACATCCGTCAGATTTGATGTTGGAAAATAGTCATCAGATAGTACTTGCGGTAAGTGACACCAAATCAGATAGCCAAGACGAACTAGATATTCCCTACGCGTCGGACGAAATAGTTCCACAGACAGCCCCCGATACCTCAAATAGTTCGTCAAAACTCAAATACCCGTTTTTTAGTGGTAAGGGAGAATTAAATACAGCCTTCGCCTGCTTCCAAATGATTGCGAAGCATTTAGAAATGCCGTTTCGTCGAGAAGTGGTTCGCCGCATTTTAACTGAGCAAGTCAAACGTCAGGGTAGTATATCGTTTCAAGTTACTGCTTACTTGGCAGAGTTAATCGGACTGAAGGCGCAATTGATAGAGCTACCAATCGCTTCAGTGACGCGCATCCCTACACCGGCATTGATTCGCTATGATGATAGTTTTGCCGTTTTATATGCAGCAGATGCAAATAGCATGGTTGTGGGTGTCCCATCCCAAGGAATTGTCCGCTGCAAACCCGCTCAATTGGTTGAACAATTAGATGTTGATCCAACCAACTTTCCGCCCAAAGTTAGAGTATTACTGCTCAGTGCTACCAAAGAAACACCTCAAGAGCGCTTTAGTTTACGGTGGTTTCTGCCCTATTTATCACGCTACCGTCGAGTCCTGATAGAGGTCTTTGTCGCTTCCTTTTTCGTGCAGTTGGCAGCGTTGGCAAATCCTCTGGTAGTCCAGTTAATTATCGACAAAGTTATCACTCAAAATAGTATTGGTACTCTACATATTTTGGGTGTTTTGCTATTAGTAGTCGGGATATTTGAAGCAGTGTTGACTACCTTACGAACCTACCTATTTGTCGATACTACCAATCGGATCGATATGGGTTTAGGGTCGGAAATCATCGACCACTTACTACGTCTACCGCTGCGCTACTTTGAACGCCGACCGGTGGGTGAACTTTCCACTCGGATCAACGAATTAGAAAATATCCGTCAATTCTTGACTGGTACTGCCTTAACAGTGGGGTTAGATGCTCTGTTTTCGGTGGTCTATATCGGTGTGATGCTGATCTACAGTTGGCAACTCACCTTGGTAGGCTTAAGCACGATTCCAGTGTTTGTGATTGTTATCTTAATTGCTTCTCCCACCATTAGCCGACAGTTACGTGGCAAAGCCGAACGCAACGCCGAAACTCAATCTTATTTAGTGGAGGTGATGTCAGGAATTCAAACAGTAAAAGCGCAAAACATCGAATTGCGATCGCGCTTTTCCTGGCAAGAGCGTTACGCTCGGTTTGTCGCCGCTGGTTTTAAAACCGTTGTGACTTCCACCCTCGCCAATTCCACCAGCAACTTTCTCAACAAACTCAGCAGCTTACTAGTTTTATGGGTAGGAGCTTATCTGGTACTCCAAGGAGATTTAACTTTAGGCGAATTAATTGCCTTTAGGATTATATCGGGTTACGTCACCAGCCCAATATTGCGCTTGGCTCAACTCTGGCAAAGCTTCCAAGAAACTGCATTATCTTTAGAACGTTTAAGCGATATTGTCGATACACCACAAGAAGGAGAAACAGACCGCTACAATATACCCTTGCCTACGATTAAGGGGGCAGTCAAATACGAAAATGTTTCCTTCCGCTTTGGCACAAGTGGCCCTTTACAACTTTCTAATGTCAACCTCGAATTTGCACCAGGGAAATTTGTCGGCATTGTCGGACAAAGTGGCTCTGGTAAAAGTACGATGATGAAGTTACTGCTCAGACTTTACGAAACCGAGTCCGGCAGAATTTTGATTGATGGTTATGATATTGCCAAAGTAGAACTTTATTCACTACGACGACAAATTGGCGTAGTTCCCCAAGAAACGTTATTATTTGACGGCAGCGTTCAGGAAAATATTGCCCTAACCAATCCCGATGCGACAACCGAAGAAATTATCGAAGCGGCTCAAGTTGCGTGCGCCCACGAGTTTGTGATGAACTTGCCCAACGGTTACAATACGCGGGTGGGAGAACGGGGTTCTGCACTTTCAGGTGGACAACGACAAAGAATTGCGATCGCCCGCTCTGTTTTACAACGACCAAAATTATTAGTTTTAGATGAAGCAACTAGCGCATTAGATTATCCCACAGAACGGCAAATATGTCTCAATTTAGCCAAAGCATTCAAGGGTGAAACAGTATTTTTTATTACCCACCGACTGAATACTGTGAGTAATGCAGATATGATCGTTGTGATGGATAATAGCAGGGTTATAGAACAAGGCAGCCATCACGAATTAATGGGAACTAAAGGTCATTATTATTACTTATATCAGCAACAAGATGTGAACTTGTAATTAGTCATGGCTGGGGGCATGGCATCAAAGGATTTTCAGTTTGACCAACATTCCATAGATGTAGCAATCAACGTAGATTAGGCACTGTCACAAATATCAAAATCTAGGTTCTCGGTATCGAGAAATACTGCCCACCCTACAAAAAATCCAAAATCTAAAATCCAAAATCGTTATGACTCAACTTAATGGGAATCACCTCAACGGCAATCAGAAAAACGGTAATCAGAAAAACGGAGTCAAGCAAGATTCACGGGTACTTACAAAACAACAGAAAGCTGCTCAAGAGCCATTAATTAACTCAAACACTCAGGAATTTGAGCAATCAGTTGTCTTGCGCCAATCTCCAATTTGGTCGCGGACAATTATGGTCACCCTAATGGGACTAGCCTGTTTTGCAATTGCTTGGGCTTATTTTGCAAAAATTGAGCAAGTAGTACCAGCAACAGGGCAATTAAAACCGCAAGGAACAGTCAAAGATGTTCAGGCTCCTGTTAGTGGAGTGGTAAAAACGGTTTATGTTAAAGATGGACAAGAGGTAAAGCCAGGAGATCCACTGCTGACTTTTGATTCCATCGCTTCTGTTGCTGAATTAAATTCTTTTTATAAAATTCGCCTTGCATTAATTAAAGAAAACCAGATTTATCGCCGATTGTTGGGTGCAAGTACCGCCACGGGGTCTGAACTGTTATATTTGCGCGGTAATTTGCCACAAGAAACTGCTTTTTTGCTGAAAAGTCGGGCAGCTTTAGTAGGAGAAAATGAATTATTACGGACTCAATTAAAAAATTCCGGTCAAGATTATGCGCTAGGTATTGATGAACAGCAACGTCTACGAGTTGCCAAAAGAGAATTAGATTCTCGGTCTGCGGCGGCAGAATTAGAAGTAGAAAAAACCAAAAAACAACTTAGTCAAAATAAATTTAAGCTGGAAGATAGTAAAGCTAGTTTAGCTATTCAAAAGCACGTTTTAGATAAGTTGAAGATATTAGCAGAAGAAGGTGGCATTTCTCAACTTCAGTATCTCAACCAGCAACAAGAAGTACAAAACCGCACGGCAGAAGTAGCACAATTAGGTGAGGAACACAAACGCCTCCAGTTTGATATAGAAAAAGGACGACAAGAGTTAAGCAATACAGTGGCTCTTTCTGATAAAAGCATTTTGGATAAGATAGCTGAGAACAAACAGCACATTGCCGAAATCGATAGCCAATTCATGAAAGTTGTACTGGATAATGAGCAGCATTTGGCAGATGTCAATAGTAAAATCTCTCAAGCACAGTTAAATGTTAAATATGAAGAACTCCGTGCGCCTGTAGCCGGAACAGTTTTCGATTTACAAGCAAAAAACCCTGGATTTGTAGCGACTCCGACTACAAAACTGCTGCAAATTGTCCCAACTGAAAACTATATAGCTGAAGTTTTCATCACTAACAAAGATATTGGTTTTGTGCGAAAAGGCATGAAGGTAGATGTCAGAATTGACTCCTTTCCTTACAGCGAATTTGGCGATATCAAAGGGGAAGTGATTGGCATAGGATCAGACGCATTACCGCCAGACCAAACACATCAGTTTTATAGATTTCCGGCAAAGCTTTCATTGGATAAACAATCCTTAGTAATTAAGGGTAAAAACGTTACCTTGCAATCAGGTATGTCCATCAGTGCCAATATAAAAGTCCGTGAAAACCGGACTGTGCTTAGTTTATTCACTGAGTTGTTTACCAAGCAAATTGATACTCTTAAAGAGGTACGTTAATTTGTTAATTTGGAAAAGTGATGTCTACAACGGACTGTGACGATGGTTAATTCTCAACGCATCGAACCCGCTCCCGGACAAGAATCAGTTTGGGATTACCCTCGTCCTCCTCGTCTGGAGGACACAAGTAAACATATCCAAATAATCTTTAACGGAGTAATAATTGCGGATACCCACAACGCCAAACGTGTTTTAGAAACTAGTCATCCTCCTTCTTACTACATTCCCCCTGCGGATATCAAAATGGAATATTTGCAGCTTGCACCGCAGTCTAGCTTTTGCGAGTGGAAGGGAAGTGCTGGTTACTACACAATCCGAGCTGGTGAAAAAGAAGTCCATAATGCTGCCTGGTTCTACCCTAACCCTACACCAGCGTTTGAAACTATGAAGGACTATGTAGCTTTTTACGCTCATATAATGGATAAATGCTACGTGAATGGCGAAGAGGTGCAACCACAACCAGGTAACTTCTACGGCGGTTGGGTTACCAGTGATATTGTTGGGCCATTCAAAGGCGCTCCTGGTACTTGGGGATGGTGAGGCAATTTGAGATTTTGCGTAAAGTCAGAGTGGCGGTTTTCTAAGACAGATTTTGGATTAACCAGATGCGATATTAACCCAAGTTGCCAGTTATTCATTCGAGCGATCGCTGTCTGTAGAAGAATCTTCATCTATCTTTCAGACAGCGATCGCTCTGTGGCCCAACATACTCACCCGATATTTGCTCTACGCTAATGCTGTTATTTTCTCCAGCAAGCCCTGAAATAACCTTAAGCCATCGCTACTCCCTAGCATCGCGTCTGACGCCCTTTCAGGGTGCGGCATTATTCCCAACACATTGCCCTGATGATCGCAAATGCCGGCAATGTTGTTCAATGAACCGTTAGGATTTTCCCCTTCATAGCGAAACACAACTTGCCCGTTATCTTCAATTTCTGCAAGAGTGGCTTTATCAGCGTAGAATCGCCCCTCTCCGTGGGCAATGGGCAAAGTAATGACTTCACCATTGGTATAAGCTTGCGTCCATGAGAGATTAGTCCGCTCAACTTTTAAGGGAACGCGATCGCAAATAAAATGTAAATCCCGATTTCTAGTCAACACCCCTGGCAAAAGTCCAGCTTCAGTTAATACCTGAAAACCATTGCAAATACCGAGGACAAACTTACCTTTTCGGGCGTGTTCCACAACCTGCTGCATCACAGGTGAAAACCGGGCGATCGCACCGCAGCGCAAATAATCTCCGTAACTAAAGCCACCAGGGATGATCACGACATCTAAATCAGCAATATCTGTTTCTTGATGCCAAACCATGCGAGTCGGTTGTAAGAGCAAATCTCTGGTTACATAAGCAACATCGCGATCGCAATTAGAACCTGGAAAAACAACAACACCAAATTTCATGATTAGTCAAGAGAGTGGGGAGTAGGGGGAGCAAGGGAGGCATGGGAGCAGGGGAGGCAGGGGGGGAAGAACTATTGATTCTTGACCAATGCCTCATGCCCAATGCCCAATCCCTAAAATACCCCAGTCTGTGTTTCGACCTCAATCAAATCAAAGCGGTAATTTTCAATTACGGGATTTGATAGCATTTGGTCACAAATGTTATCAAGGTCTTGACGGGCTTTCTTTTCATCAGTCGAGGTGATGGTGAGTTCAATGTACTTGCCAATCCGCACCTGGTCAACGTTCTCGTATCCCAGTTGCTTAAGACCGGATTGTACAGCCACACCAGCGGGGTCTAATACTGAAGGACGAAGCGTCACGAAAATTTTGGCTAAATACTTGGTTTGCACGGGCTTTTGCTGAATGCTGCGATCGCTATACTATAACTTTCTGTTCCAACTGAGTGAAAATAAGATTACGAAGCGGTTAAAGTTAATTGATCAATTAGCCCATCTAACAGCTTCAACTACAGTGGCATATTTAAATAATTGTCTATGAGAGCCATACGCACCCGCAGTCAAGAGCGTATTTTCAACCTCCTGAAAACCGTCAAAAAAGGCATTTCTGCCCAAGATATTTACGTAGAACTACGTAACACAAATCAGAGTATGGGTTTAGCAACAGTTTACCGCTCCCTAGAAGCCTTAAAACTAGAAGGCATGGTACAAGTGCGGAATTTAGCTAACGGTGAAGCCCTCTACAGCCTAGCACAGCAAGACAAACACCACCTTACTTGCTTGCAATGCGGTGTCTCAATTCCGATTAATCAATGCCCCGTTCATGACCTAGAAGACCAGTTAGAATCCAGCCATAAGTTTAAAGTTTTTTACCACACCCTAGAGTTTTTTGGGTTGTGCAGTCAATGCCAGGTAAATCAATCTACTGCTATTGGTCAATAGTTATACCAATTTTATGTGATGTTACACTTAATTTTCCCACAGACTAAAGTCCGGGGCTACCAGAACAAAGCCTGCTTAGGCAGGCTAATTATGTGCATTTTCATAAATAAATGGTATCAGTTAGTTGAACTTTTTTAAGCAAAATTCAACCAACTAAATACATTTGCAACTGTTAATTGCCAATTTTCCAAAACACTCAAAACGGGTAAAATATCTTGTTTTTCTTTTAATTCCGGTAATTTATTGGGTTCAAAAATCATGATTGACTCATCAGCCGAATCGAGTAACCAACCTAGCTTTGCTCCATTTTGAATAGAAAATGTAATTTTGCTGATAACTCGGTTGGGTGATTGTTCTGGTGAGAGAATTTCAATTATCCAATCCGGGGTAATTTCAAATTTATTTGTAATTCTTCCATTAGGAAGCAATGGAATTCTTTGCCATTCAAAAACTGCAATATCTGGTACTATTGAACGACCTTCAAATGTACAGCGTAATTCAGGAAAGACATAAGCAATTTTTTGCGGTTTAGCAATCTGATTAATAGCTGTAACTAAACTGCTTTGTAATGTACTGTGTTCTCCCTGTGGCATAGGTTTTTGGTATATTTGCCCGTTAAAATATTCGCTTGCTGGTTTGGTTTTTGGTAGTTTTAAGAACTCTTCTATACTTAATTGTGTGGTTGGCTGAATAGATAATGTCATAATTTACAACTTATCGAAACTTGATTATTTCATCACCAGAAGAATGCGATAAGTAGTGCGTAGGCGTAGCCCGTCGTAGACATCGCATTCCCCTGACTAGCCATTGTAATTTTATCAAATAGCCCGTTGTAGATATCGCACAACCAAAACCTGACATTACACAAGTGCGACGCGAAATAGTCCGTCGTAGATATCGCGCTAGCTTACCGTATCGCCTAAAATTTATCCCACATCTTCCACAATCGCATTGATTCCACAATTAGCAGAAGTGCGATCGCCTAAAATTTATTCCCATCTTTTTACAGCTATTTTCAGGTAAATAGACCACGCGGTAGGGGCGCAAGACCTTGCGCCCCTACGACAGATGTGGTTCAAATACTTGAATTCTGCTGTATTAGAAGAGGGTTAACTAGGGCGGTTATTTTCTAATCCTGGTATTTGCTTAGAAAACAATTCGTTAGAGTTAACCTGACCATCTGAAACGACAGAGCGTATACCCTCTAAGGCAGCAGGAATGGAGCGCGGATCTATAAAAATTACCTTACTGCTATCGCTTTTACCAATTGTCGCGCCCATATCGAGATAACCCAAGGCAAACAAAACTTCCACTGCTTTATTGGCATTGGGGTTATTGTGGAGCTTTTGGGCAATAATTTCTGATGACTCTGCGATCGCCTGTGCTTTTAGAACCTGCTGCTGACGTTCAGCTTGAGCTTTCAGAACGATCGCCTTTTGTTCAGCTTCAGCCTGCAAAATTACTGATTTTTGACGAGCTTCGGCATCTAAGATTTGCGCCTCAGCTTTACCTCTGGCGCTATTGACGGCAGCTTCGCGATCGCCCTCAGAAGTTAAAATTGCTGCCCGTTTGCGTCGTTCTGCCGACATTTGCAATTCCATCGATTCTCGCACTGCCTGAGACGGAATAATATCTCGCAGTTCTACCCGTGTTACTTTCACACCCCAAGGATCGGTAGCAACGTCCAAATCTCGTAACAAAAGTTCACTGATGTGGGAACGAGCAGTAAAGGTTTGATCCAACTCCAGTTGCCCCATTTCGGCGCGAATTTGAGTCAGCACCATGTTTACCATTGCCGACTGGAGATTTTCTACCTTATACCAGGCTTTTTCCATATCCACAATCCGCCAGTAAAACACTGCATCCACCTCAATACCAACGTTGTCACGGGTGATGCACTGTTGGGGAGGAATATCTAAAACTTTTTCACGGATAGTTCCTTGGTAAACAATTCTATCTACAAAAGGAATGACAAAATTTAGTCCTGGTTCCAGTTTTTTGTTATAACTACCCAATCTTTCCACCAAAGCTTCATTGCCCTGATTGACAACTTTTACAGACCCTGCTACTGCAGAACCACCAAGGGCTAAAAAGACTAGCAAAAAAAACTGTTCCATTGTGAATCTCCTGATTTTTAAGTATTAAATGTCAAAGAGAAGGGAGTGGGAGATGGGGAGATAAGGGGAATACCAATGCCCAATGTCCAATGCCCAATGCCTAAGAATTCAACAAATTTTCTGGTATCACAATCAAGGTAGTACCTTCTCTCCTGACCACATAAACTCTTTGATGGGGTGGTACGGTGAATTTGTCATCGTCACATCGTGCTTGCCAAGAATTTCCCTCATACAGCACCCGCCCTGTTTTCCCAGGCGGAATTTCTGTTAAGGTTTCAGCTATAACTGCATCCCGAATTTTAGATTTGCGTTGTCGCGGTTGCAAAAACCGACGGGAAAGCAAAACTAGTGTGGTGGAAAGCAACAGCCAAACTACAACTTGCAACCATACACTTCCCAAACCCACTCCAGACAGCAGCGCCACCACAAAAGCGCTAATTCCCATCATGAAGGCGACAAACGCCGATGGTAAGAACAATTCCATTAAACACAGAACTGCTCCTGCCAGAAGCCAGATTAAGGTAAAACTTGGCATAGCGCCATCCTAAACTTTACATTGACGTAAATGCATTTATACGATTAGATACACCCAGACGTAAGTTATTTACAGAAAGCAAAACTTGGTCTTTTTACCAATAATTTTGATTAATTTCAGTAACAAGGTGTAGCTAGCAGTACATTAATCCAGTCTATTCTAGCCTTCAAGTCATTGCTAGCTAAATGTAATCGAAATTCATGAGTTGATTGGTTTTTTAAATTTCTACCTTTATGATTTCTACTCAACTGATAATTTATTGTATAAATCCAGCCTGTAATAGCCCGATTAATCCTATAGGAGATAGTGTTTGTGCCAATTGCCAAACTCCCTTGGTTCACCGCTATCTTTGGGCTACTGGCTCATTGTCTGCTCAAATTCCACCAGGCACAAAGGTAGCAGATAGATACGAGGTAATTAGTCCTCAGATTTGGCTGGATACTCAACCGGGACTTTCGCCAGATGCACCTGAAGAATTGCCAAAGGAAGTAATTCCTTATCTACGATTATATCAAGAACGGTTACACCTGCCTCAGGCTTATGGGTTTGCTAGTTACCTTGAGGGAGATACAAGTGATATCCTCTTATTGGAAAATGTGCCGATAAATGAGATCGGAAATATCTATCCAACTATTGTTGAGGCATGGGAGCAAGCAACGGCAGTACGACAAGTTTATTGGCTGTGGCAAATTCTCCAACTTTGGACACCTTTATCAGAATTGGGACTTAGCGGCAGTTTACTGGTAGTAGACAACTTGAGAGTCCAAGGTTGGTGTGTGCGGCTGTTGGAACTCTACCAAACACCAGCAGATGAGAAGCTGAGTTTACAGAATCTGGGGCAGTGTTGGCAGTTTTGGGTAGCGTCTGCAAAGGCATCAGTAGCCAAAGGGTTACAGAACATAGTTCAGCAGATGTGTGAAACTGAGGTTGAGTTAGAAGCTATTAATATTCAACTCAATAATTTACTACTAGCATCGGCGGCAGAATTGCCATTAGTCTTGAAGGTGGCAGGCTCTACAGATATTGGCCCATTGATGGTGCAAAATGAAGACGCTTGCTACCCCGATACTTTAGGTGACTTAGATGAACCTTTATTGCCGCAGTTATCGATTGTTTGCGATGGCATTGGCGGACACGAGGGCGGCGAGGTTGCCAGTAAGTTGGCAGTGCAGTCTGTAAAGTTGCAAATTCGCGCTTTCCTAACGGAGGTAACAGAACAAACCGTACTTGTACCACCAGAGTTGTTGCAGGAACAACTAGAAGCAAGCTTACGGGTGATAAATAATGTGATTTGTGCCCGTAATAACGAACAAAAACGCCAAGGCAGAGAACGCATGGCTACAACCATAGTAATGGCGTTGCAAGTTCCACAACGAGTGCAGACGAGTACTGGGTGGCAATCAAATAATACCCATGAACTTTACTTAGCTAATGTTGGTGATAGCCGTGCCTATTGGATTACTCGCAATTATTGTCAGCTACTGACAGTAGATGATGATGTCACAACGCGGGAAGTCCGCTTTGCTAAAAGCTTGTATCGAAAGGCACTTCTTAGACCAGATGCTAGTGCCTTAACTCAAGCATTGGGGACAAGAGATGCAGAATCTTTGCGTCTCAAGGTTCAGCGATTCATTGTGGAAGAAGATGGCATCTTGCTACTGTGTTCTGATGGTTTAAGTGATAATAACTGCGTGGAACAATCTTGGCAGGATTATGCTAAACCCGTGTTAACTGGTCAACTGACAGTTGAAGATGCTGTTCGCAACTGGATTAACCTGGCAAACGAAAAAAATGGGCGTGATAATACGTCAGTTGTTCTCACCTATTGCCGTGTCTCCCCAGAATACTTAGTACCTGTGACTCCGGCGTTGCCAGAAGAGATTATAGAAGCAGAAATACAAGAAGAACTACAAGAACCAATTTCCTTCACAGAAAGTTCGCGATCGCTGCTAGATTTGGATCTGGATTTGGATCTTCCAGAAGAACCACTTATAACCCCAGAAAGTTCGCGATCGCTGCTAGATTTGGATCTCGATTTGGATCTAGATTTGGATCTTCCAGAAGAACCACTTATAACCCCAGAAATTCCACCAACGTTAATTACAAAACCTAATCGGGGTAAACGCTTAGTAATGCTGGGGGGGGTATTGGCGTTGCTTGTGGGGGGTACAAGTCTGGGATTATTTGCTTGGTGGCAATTTAATCCTCAAGGATTCCAGCAAATATGTCGGCAACTTCCCCAAAGAGGGCAGCAACTTTGTCCGCCTGGGAAGTAGCAAATAGGACTCCAACTCAACACTCAGCACTCCACTTAACTACTCACCGTCGAAGATTACTGATGTGAAAAGACAAATAGTCTGGAGCCAAGAATATATATTGCTAAGGTGAACATGAAAAACTTGCAAGTTGTGGATAAAAGGTTTTCATCCGTCCCGATTATTGATATCAGCGCCTTGATTTCTGGAAAAGGCGATCGCTATTCCATCGGATCTCAAATCAAACAAGCGTGTCGAGAATCAGGGTTTTTCTATATTATCGGACATGGTGTAGACGAAAGTTTGCAGCAGCGACTTGAAGAACTCAGCCGCCAGTTTTTCGCCCAGGATTTGCAAACTAAATTTAAAATCCGCATGGCTTTGGCAGGTATTGCATGGCGAGGTTATTTCCCCGTTGGTGGCGAACTGACATCCGGTAAACCCGACTTGAAAGAAGGTATTTATTTTGGCGCTCAATTGCCAGAAGAACACCCACTAGTGCAAGCTGGTACTCCTATGCATGGTTCCAACCTTTTCCCCGCCAACATCCCCCAATTTGGCGAAACAGTGCTTGAATATATGGAGGCGATGACAAACTTGGGACACACTCTGATGATTGGTATAGCCCTGAGTTTGGGATTGGAAGAATCCTACTTTGCTGACCGTTACACTTGTGATCCCCTAGTGCTATTTCGCATCTTCAACTATCCTCCTCATTTATCACCGTCAGCTGGTAAACCGATATGGGGCGTTGGCGAACATACTGATTATGGCGTTCTGACCATTCTTAAGCAGGACAACTTAAGCGGATTAGAGATTAAATCCAAGTCAAGTTGGGTTGCTGCGCCTCCCGTTCCTGGTTCCTTTGTCTGCAACATCGGCGATATGCTAGAGAAAATGACAGGAGGTTTGTATCGTTCTACACCTCATCGTGTGCAAAATCAGTCCCAAAATCATCGTCTTTCGTTCCCCTTCTTTTTCGATCCCAATTTCGATGTGGAAGTCAAGCCGATTCAACTAGATAAAATAGTAGCGAATAATGATGCAAGCGATCGCTGGGATAAGGCTAACGTTCATGATTTTCGCGGAACTTATGGTGATTATGTGTTAAGTAAGGTGTCTAAGGTTTTTCCAGAGTTGCGGCGATCGGTATTATAGGGTTTCAACCTTTTCTTCTTTAACTCTTAAATTCGGACGGTCGTTGATTGAATTCGGACGGTCGTTGATTGAATTCGGACGGTCGTTGATTGAATTCGGACGGTCGTTGATTAAATTCGGACAGTCGTTGATTAAATTCGGCCAGTGGTTGATTGAATTCGGACGGTCGTTAATTGAATTTGGACAGTCGTTGATTAAATTCGGCCAGTGGTTGATTGAATTCGGACAATCGTTGATTGAATTTGGACAGTGGTTGATTGAATTTGGACAAACACCAATAATTTACATAAATTTGTTTGATATTTTTGTAGTAAATAATTCAAATTTTACTAAATAATGCGGGTGTCAAGTAACCCCAATTCTGTCTATTCTAATGCTGTACAGTTCAGGATTGCATATGTTTTTCTTAACTCACGAGAATCTCGACGTTCTGCAATCAAATCGTCTAATTCCGCGATCGCGGCAACCATTTCCTCCGGTAGTATCGCACAAAGTGCTGTTGACTCTGTTGACTCTTACTATGATACTCTCGTCGTTAATCTGGTAAATTGGAAATATTGACTTATCATTGTTCTCAGTTAGACTTGTACACCCACCAGTAGTTTCTCCTACTTCTGTTCAAAACTAAAATAGGAGTCCTATATATCAACTTATCGTAGTTTATTGACGACTCAATTACCTGAATGAACTTGTTAGCCACAAAGTAAATATAAAACTTTCCATGCCTATCCAAACTATTGGTATTTTAAGTCCGGGTGATATGGGACAGGCGATCGCAGCTGTTCTGAATCAAAATGGATTGAAAACTATTGCTGCTCTAGACAATCGCAGTGAACGAACTCGGCAATTAGCAGCCGCAGCCAACATCCAAGATGTGGGTTCCCTGACGCAACTGGTAATTGAATCTAATTTAATTTTGTCAGTTCTAGTCCCAGCAGCAGCGACTGAAGCAGCAAAGCAGGTTGCTGAGGTGATCAGCAATGTTGGTAAACAGATTCTCTACGTTGACTGTAATGCGATCGCACCCCAAAAAGTCATAAATATCGCCAAACTCATCGAATCAGTTGGCGGAACATTCGTAGATGCATCAATCATTGGCCCACCACCGCGAGTTCCCAATCGTACCCGCATATATACTTCAGGAAAACAAGCAAGTCAACTCCAACAACTGCAAGATTATGGCTTGGATGTGCGGGTGATTGGTGATGAAATTGGTCAGGCTTCCGGGTTGAAAATGTCCTATGCAGCCCTGACAAAAGGACTTACAGCAATTAGCACAGAATTACTAATTGCAGCCCATCGTTTAGGCTTGGATAAGGAACTATGGGATGAAGTGTCTAGTAGCCAAAAGGAACTTGCTAGCATATTAACCCGTTCGATTCCATCGATGACACCAAAAGCGCATCGTTGGGTAGGAGAAATGGAAGAGATTGCAGAAACATTTAAAGAGTTAGGTCTGACTGAGCGGATTTTTTACGGAGCAGCTGATGTTTACCGTTTGGTGAAAGAAACCTCTTTGGGTAAGGAAACACCAGAAGAATGCGATCGCGATCGTTCATTGAATGAAAT
Organism: Nostoc sp.; assembly: GCF_036917395.1. Classification (GTDB taxonomy): domain Bacteria; phylum Cyanobacteriota; class Cyanobacteriia; order Cyanobacteriales; family Nostocaceae; genus Nostoc. The sequence goes on along the minus strand of NZ_JBALDI010000049.1, from coordinate 81,626 downwards.
TATTACAATCCTCTCCAATGAAGCAATTTCTGACACATAATTAAGACTATTTTATTGCGGGTTGAGATATGGGATGACTCAGGAACAATGGACTGCGGTTGACGCTTACTTTACCGATCTGCTTGTGCCGCCTGACCCCGCGCTGGATGCGGCTCTCCAGACTAGCGCTGCGGCCGGACTGCCACCGCACAATGTTTCGCCGAATCAGGGCAAGCTGCTGCTGCTGTTGGCACAAATCCAAGGGGCGCAAACCATCCTGGAGATTGGCACGCTGGGCGGTTACAGTACTATCTGGCTGGCGCGGGCGCTACCCAGCAACGGCCGTCTGATCACGCTGGAGGCTAACCCAAAGCACGCCGAAGTCGCCCGTGTCAACATCGCCCGCGCTGGTCTGGCCGATATCGTTGACCTGCGCCTCGGACAGGCACTCTTTACGCTGCCACAGATTGCCGCCGAGGGTCACAGTCCATTTGACCTGATCTTCATTGATGCCGACAAGCCAAACAATCCAGATTACTTCACATGGGCGCTCAAGCTTTCCCGTCGCGGTAGCTTGATCATCGCCGATAATGTCGTGCGTAACGGAGCGGTGGTTGATCAAAGCAGCAGCGATCCTAGCATCCAGGGGGTGCGTCGCTTCAACGAACTGCTTGCCTCTGAGCCGCGCGTCAGCGCCACGGCAATCCAGACTGTGGGTAGCAAAGGATACGACGGCTTTGCGATCGCGATCGTCACTGCTGACTAATAAGGCATTGAGCCAAGATCCGTAAATCAAATAATAGCAACAGATTGTTATTTGCTCAGTCTTAGGAACGATTTTGAGGGAACAGGTAAGCGATCGCAGCGTAACCCGAAATACTGACTAAACTAATCAAAAAAGCAGCCAGAACAAAAGTAGACATACAGAATTCTACCCAAATGCCAAATTAACGTTATATTCTATACAATTTCAAAATCTCCACACCCATCAAAAAATAAGATTTTGGATTAATCCGCTAAGGCTTTGGCTTGCTCCTCCCTAACCCTTCTTAAAAGGAGGGAATTAGAGCCAGCCTTTTTAAGAGAGTTTGGGGGATCTTCCTGGGCAAAATATCACCAACACCAAGCGGATTGAATTTTGGATACTTTCAACCTAGCAATTGCGTATGACACAACAGTGACTACCTTGTGTCAATCCCTTGTATCTCAAGCATTTTCACTAAATCTTAAGCCAAAGGCAGAAAAAACCGAAACGTACTGCCAATTCCCAACTCGCTTTCTACCTGAATCTGACCGCCTTGTAGTTCAATCAAACGACGGGAAATAGTTAAGCCAATACCAGTGCCTCCTGAATGGCGATCGCGCGATTGGTCAGCTCGCCAGAAGCGCTCAAATACATGGGGCAAATTTTCTGGAACGATACCAATACCTGTATCGATAACCGCAATCCAGAGTTGAGATCCTTCAGTCCCAGCCCGAATCGTAATTAAACCTTCATTAGTATAATGCACTGCATTACCTAGCAGATTAACCAACACCTGTTCTGTACGGTCAATATCCGCCAATACAGGAGGCAGCACAGATGGACATTCTAAAAGCAGAACTGGCCCATCTTCCAACAGCTGGTCACTAAATTTCTCCACTAATGACTCTAACAACGGACGCAGATTTACCCGTTGTATATTAATTGGCAAATAACCAGCTTCTGCCTTAGAGAGTTCTTGTAAATCGTTCACCAAGCGCTCTAAACGCTTAGTTTCTCTAGCTAAACGCCGATAAATCTCAGGAGACGCTTCAATTTCCCCATCAGCCAGTTCTTCCAAGTAACCACGGACAACTGTTAACGGTGTCCGTAGTTCATGGGTCATGTCTCCAATCACTTCTCGCCGCCGCACTTCCACCCCTTCTAAACTGGCTGCCATCCGGTTGAAACTAGCACCAAGTCCATTAAGTTCTGGAATGTCAGACATCGGTAGTCGTGCATCCATCTGACCAGCAGCAAATTTTTGGGTGATTTGTTCCATTTCTGTCAAGCGCTGCATAATCCGTCTAGACACCCAGTAACTTAATCCTCCAGCAGCGGTAGTCCCGACTAAGACTGACCAAATTGTGCTTCGCTGCCAAGCCAGTTCAAATCCTGTAACCAATTCAGTGCGGACATCGATTAAGTCGAACCCCTGATTTTCTAATCGTTCCAAATGCAAGACAAACAAGCGGGGGGAAGAGATTTTGCTGATACTCACCAAACTAGCTACCCCCACGATCATTACTACTAAGTGGGAGAAAAATAGCCGCCCTCTCAGCCCCATCTTCATAATATTTACGCTACCAGGGGATCTTCAAATTTATAGCCTACCCCAACAACAGTTTTAATAAAAGTGGGAGTTGCCGGATCAGGCTCAATCTTTTTTCGCAACCGAGCTACATGAGTATCTACCACTCGTTCATCGCCAAAAAAATTATCTCCCCAAAGTTTATCAATTAGTTGAGTGCGGTTCCAAACTCTACCAGGATTACTGACAAAGGTAGTTAGCAAGTTAAATTCTAGGGTAGTTAAATCCAAAATTTCAACCTCCTGAGAATTTATCTGACGACTGGCAGTGCGCTGGTCTACATCTACGATAAAGTGTTGGGTACGATTGACTTGATGTTGTCCCCCTTGGCGGAGGCTACGCCGTAATAGTGCCCGCACCCTAGCTACCAATTCTCTGGGGCTAAAGGGTTTTATCATATAATCATCAGCACCAGTAGACAGACCAATGACGCGATCGATTTCTTCACCCTTAGCCGTAAGCATCAAAATGTAAGGATCTTTTGCACCTGGTTTCTGGCGAATTCTGGCACAAACTTCCAACCCATCCAAACCAGGAATCATTAAATCTAGAATGATTAAATCAGGTGGTTGCTCCTGAAACATCCGTAAAGCATTCATGCCATCGCGGCTAATCCGACAAAAAAATCCTTCTTTTTCTAAAGATAGTTCGATTAAATGAGCAATTTCTGGTTCATCTTCAACTATTAAAATATCCATTTCAATTAACAAGACTTGGGGTAGACAAATGGATTTTGACCCTTGTTTAAAGTAGGCATTTGGGGACTGGCACGGGTATGGATGGGGATTCAAGCCCCACCCAACCTAATAAACCTTCTAGAGGCTTGCAATAGCTCAGTGTAGATTTAAAGAGATTTGAAATCAGGTTTTAAAGGTTTGAATTTGACGGCGTGCGATAACTATAGCCAAGATTAGAATCTTTTTGAATGTGTGCTTTAATACTATCGAGGTCAATGAAGCAGTCAGCAACATCAATCAAGCTTTCACTAGTGGTCGTTTGCAGGCTGACCACTTCCACCCTAACCCCCATTCTGCTGACAGCGTTCACAGCATATGCTAAATCTCCATCTCCACTGACTAAAACCGCAGTATCATAGTAAGGAGCTAAAGTTATCATGTCTACAGCAATTTCTACGTTCAGATTTGATTTTTTTAAATTCTCTGCTGGCACAATGAGTTCTTTTGCCACTACACGATAGCCATTACGACGCATCCACAATAGAAAACCCTGTTGCTTTTCATTATTGATATCAACCCCAGTATAAAAGAAAGCACGCAACAGTCTTGAACCGTTGGTTAAACGACAAAGCAATTTAACGTAGTCAATTTCTATGCCCAGTTGTAAAGCTGTATGAAATAGGCTTAAGCCATCAATAAAAATAGCAACTCGACCACGATTCAAACTATTGATAATCAAACTATCAGGTGCAGTATCTTGCATCTTAGTATCTTTACTTTTGACAACAGTATCGCTCAAATTCTGTCCTTGCCAATGTGGTTTAGCTTTGAGTACTTTAGTTTCCTTAAATTCATTTGTTTGTTTGCTAAAATTATTTATAATCATTGATACCTCTGATTTTAAAGCTGGAAAGAGTTTTGGGTAAATTGTCTATAGTATAGTCTGTGCTGATTTATAACCCTAGCAGGTAATGATCTGAAGTCACTACATGCAGATAAACTTAACTGACGCTAAACAGAATCAAAAGTACACAGCCCAAGGGTTTTTCACTGTGAACAGGGTTGGTTTGACGAAACATTGCATCTGCCCACAGATATGTTAATCTTTACCCACTGAGACAGCAAGAGTTTGGAGAAAATAAATCTTCCTGTAAGGGTAGGGCAAGAATCCGCGAACGTCATCTATCTATTTTATTTTACCGCAGGGTAAGGAAGCTCAAATACTGACAAAAGCTAGAAGCATTAATAATGTAATATGCGATGCCTGCGGCGGGCTACGCCAACGCCCCTCAAAAGCTAAGTTTATTTAAGGTAATCTTTAATGCAATTCTTATAAAAGTTTATCTTAATCAGGGAGTGATCAACGGTCAATAGTCAGAAAACACTGACGAAAATACCAGATTCCCGACTTCTTTAAAGAAGTCGGGAATCTGAGTCTTAGCCTTTAGCTAACTTATTATTGGATGTATAGTAAACTTTACTACCAGTATCAGGGACAAAATGGCAGCTGATACATGAATTCCATAATGACTTCCAAATTGGTTCTTCCGATTTGTGAAAATACTCACCCATTACTGGTTTTATTGCCTCAGTTGCCTTCAGCAAATTGTAGTGAGGGATATTAAGGAATATATGGTGAGCAACATGAGTACCGATATCATGATGGATATGATTGATCAAACCATAGTTACGGTCAATGCTAGAAATCGCACCTTTCAAGAAAGTCCAATCTTCTCCACGATACCAGGGAAGGTCTGGCTCAGTATGGTGCAAGAATGTTACCAAATCTAGCCAAATTATGAACACAAGGTAGGGCACGGCGTAATATTTCAGCAACCACATCCAACCCCATTGGTAGGTCAGAAAACCCAACAAACCTACCATACCAATCAAAAGTACAGTACTAGTGATGACATCCAATTTTTCCGATGGTTTGAAAAGCGAACTGCTGGGCAAAAAGTGAGAGCCTTCTTTATTAGGAGAACGCTTAAACAGATATACAGGATAAGCCAATAGAAAAACATAATATCTGCCTATCTTTTGTGCTAAAGGCATCTCCTTGTATTCTGATTCCGTCACAGGATACCAGCTTTCATCGTTATCGATATTGCCAGTATTTTTATGATGGGTTCTGTGACTAATCCGCCAACCATGATAAGGAACAAGTATTGGTGTGTGAGAAAGATGTCCAATCAAATCATTGAGCCATTTATGCTTGGAAAAAGATTGGTGTCCGCAGTCATGTCCGACTACAAACAAAGCCCAAAACATTGTTCCTTGCATTAACCAAAAAATTGGGAAGAAAAGCCAAGAATCCAGGTAATGAGCAACTGCATAAAGCAGACCGATAATCAAGATATCACGAAAGAAGTAAAAAAGTGATTTTATCACATTGGGCTGAAAGCATTCAGCAGGAATTGCAGCTTTTAAATTCTGAAGAGTGAAAGGTAATTTAGTCGTATCTTCAGATATTTCGCAGGCAGGAGGATTGTTGAACGTGATGATATTTGATTGCACTGGATTCTTTTGATTGGATATAAATCGGAACTTTATTTGAGACAAGATAATCTCACTTCTAGGATGCCCACGAAACTAGCGATCGCTAACATCAAGAGGATAAATTCTGGCAATTTAGCTAAAATTTTAGTCAGTAAAGAATTGCCAGATTCTATTTAAACACAGCATAATAAGCGCTCTTAGTACAAGAGCGTGAGTGTAATCACAGCGCTATTTATTGCTCTGTATAATATTCGTTGAAAGTCTTATAGCCAACATCAGTTGTGTACAGTTGACACTGGTCTGTAATCTGCTTCATTAAAGGCCAAGAAAACTGACACTCATCATGCAGATAAGTCCCCCAATTTTCTTTGATGCTGCTGTAAGCTAGCCGCAAATTATAAGAAGGAATCGCAGTGGAAATATGATGAGGGACATGAACATTGATATCATGACACAGAATTTCTATCCAACGCGGATAATCACAATGGATAGTGCCAAATAGCTGTGCTAGAGCTTCGGTCCACTTGTTCGCTGTCACAAAAGGAACATCTGCGGCAGTATGGTGAACAATAGTAAAAGTACTCATCCAAAAATGGTAAATCATCCAGGGCACTAGCCAAAATTTGACAAATCCCCAGATACCAGTTGTGGCGATGAGAATCGGGAAAGCGATCGCTGCAAACACAACTACTACAGCCACAGAAAGCTTGATACTCGATTGGTCTTTAGTTTTAAAGTTCCGCCAATCAAAATGCACAACTGCCCAATGTCCAATGGAACCTACCCACCAGAAGCGTTTACGCATGAACAGTTCAAAAGCAGACTGCCGGGTTTTATCCCACTTTTCAAACACTTCTGGTCTGATTGGATGCCAAGCGTTGTCCTCATCCAGTTTATTGGTATGAGTATGGTGATAATTATGCTTAATCCGCCAACTATGAAAGGGGTAAATTAACGGCATCATGAAGAAATGCCCCACCAAATCATTTACCCAACGACGTTTGGCAAAAGACCTGTGACCACAATCATGAGCAATTACAAAAAAACCTGTTAAAGCAGTACCCGTAAAAATCCAAGCTAAGGGCAAAAGAAACCAAGGAGTGATAATCAAGCTGTAATAGCCCAAGGCAACTGCTAAGACACTGATTATTACTTGTGTCCAAGCTTTGCGACGGTTCTGCTGAAAACATTCCCGTGGCAGGGTTTTGACAATATCTTTGAGCCTTAGATCGGAATTACCAGGCTCGTCGCTTAATTTCTGGCTGTTAATTATTGATGTAGTCATGAACACCTGAAAAACAACAAACTCCTCCACCAAGTCACCAAAAAGTAACTTGCCGTAAAAATTCTTAACATTAGCGCTTCGGATTATAGCAACCTAACCGACACAAGCGCACCCGTACATAGCTTTTTGAAAAGTCAGGAGTTATCAGTGATAAGTTATGAGTTTAGATTCTTAACTCACGCCTGATATGAATTAGAAACGCTCCTTGTTCCATAAGGATTTGTGAGTCTCAAAATTATGGTTTGAGAAAAATCGACGGCAACATAAAGAATTTCGACACCTAATTCACATTAAACAGACGCGATTAATCGCGTCTCTACTCCTAACTCCTGTACAGACGCGATTAATCGCGTCTCTCCTAACTCCTGTACAGACGCGATTAATCGCATCTCTCCTAACTAGCTTTTGTTGGGGCCAATTTCACATTAGTAGCTAGACCAACTGCTTGTAGCAATTGAACAGTCATCCAAGTTAAATCGATTTCCCACCATTCCAGCCCATGACGAGCTGAGTATTGAAAGGCATGATGGTTATTATGCCAGCCTTCACCGAAAACTAGTACGGCTACCCACCAGCAATTAGTCGATCTATCACCAGAATCATAACTGCGATAGCCAAATTTATGAGTAGCGCTGTTCACCAACCAAGTGCAGTGGTAAACCCAGACAATGCGAACAAAAATTCCCCAAATAACAAATGGCCAGCCACCTAGAAGCAAAAGCAATACACCTAGAGCAACCTGGATCAAAATGAAATATTTTTCTAAAAACTGATAAACTGGGTCTTCGGCAATGTCTTTGGTGAAACGAGGAACTTGAGCGTGAGCCGGACAATAATGAATCAGCCAATCCATGTGGCTCCACCAGAAGCCTTTATTAGAATCATGAGGGTCAGAGTCCGTATCAGAGTTTAAATGATGAATCCGATGTGTCCCTATCCACTCAATTGGGCCTCCTTGACAGGAGAGTGTGCCGAAGAAAACCAGGAGATACTCTAGCCACTTGGGAGTTTGAAAACTGCGGTGGGTAACAAGGCGGTGAAATCCCAGAGTAACGCCTAAACCACCAGTCACCCAGTACAGTAAGAAACCCACACCAACTGCTGTCCAGCTAAAGTTACCAGGAACAAAGGCAAACAAAGCGCCGATGTGCAGTCCAATGAAAAATAGGGTATTGACCCAGTTAATTTGAGGTTTAGTTGAAGTAGCAATTGTCATGCAGTAACCTGAATTTGAATTTTCCAGCCTAGTCTGTGCGATCTAAAAATCCGCATATCTATAATTTTTTTTGAACGAGGAACTGATGAACAGCTTAGAACAGCTGCGGCAAGCAGAACAGGCACTATTAGAAATTTTTTCTGGAATTGACACTCAGGTCAAGCATAATCTAAAACGAGTGCTGGATGGCTTTCGTAATCACCGTGTGGGCACACACCACTTTGCTGGTGTAAGTGGCTATGGTCACGATGATTTAGGACGAGAAACTTTAGATAAAGTTTTTGCTGAAGTGATGGGTTCAGAAGCGGCGGCCGTGCGAGTGCAGTTTGTTTCGGGAACCCATGCGATCGCCTGTGCTTTGTTTGGTGTACTCCGTCCTGGAGATGAAATGTTAGCAGTGGTCGGTTCTCCTTACGATACGCTTGAAGAAGTCATTGGTTTACGGGGTCAAGGTCAAGGCTCCCTTATCGAGTTTGGCATAAATTACCGCCAATTGGAGCTAACCCCCGAAGGAACTATAGATTGGCAAGCTTTAAGTAGTAGCGTGGCTGAAAACACTCGTTTAGTGTTAATTCAGCGTTCTTGTGGCTATTCTTGGCGTCCTAGTTTATCAATTGCCGATATTGAAAAAATCGTCCACTTAGTCAAACAACAAAATCCGAACACCGTTTGCTTTGTAGATAACTGCTACGGCGAATTTATTGAAACAAGGGAACCTACAGCCGTAGGTGCTGATTTAATCGCAGGGTCATTGATTAAAAATCCTGGTGGTACCATTGTCAGCGCTGGCGGTTATGTCGCCGGTCGCGCCGACTTAGTGGAAGCAGCCGCCTGTCGCCTCACTGCTCCCGGTATCGGTAGTTATGGCGGTGCTACTTTTGACCAAAATCGCCTGCTGTTCCAAGGACTATTTCTGGCTCCGCAAATGGTAGGAGAGGCGATGAAAGGGACTTACTTAACTGGTTATGTATTTGACAAACTCGGTTATCCAGTGAATCCTGCACCCCTGGCTCCCCGTGGGGATGTAATTCAGGCAATTAAACTCGGTTCTGCCGAAAAGCTAATTGCTTTCTGTAAAGCCATACAACAGCATTCTCCTATAGGTTCCTACTTAGACCCTGTTCCAGATGAAATGCCAGGGTACGAGAGCCAGGTAGTCATGGCTGGCGGGACATTTATTGAAGGAAGTACCTTGGAATTATCGGCAGATGGGCCAATGCGATCACCGTATGTGGTTTATTGCCAGGGTGGGACTCACTGGACTCATGTAGCGATCGCCTTGGAGGCTGCGATCAATGCAGTAGGAAGTGCTGACCAGATATTATAGCACATATTCCGTAGCGCATGAGGTTTATTGAGAAATTAGTGAAAGGCGATGCCTACGCCTACGCATTTGCTATTTCGGCGAACGCATTTGTTATTTCGGCGAACGCATTTGTTATTTCGGCGAACGCATTTGTTATTTCGGCGAACGCATTTGCTATTTCGGCGAACGCATTTGTTACTTCGGCGAACTCATTTGCTATTTCGGCGAACGCATTTGCTATTTCGGCGAACTCATTTGCTATTTCGGCGAACGCATTTGCTATTTCGGCGAACTCATTTGCTATTTCGGCGAACGCATTTGCTATTTCGGCAATTTGATGCAATTCTTTCTCAGCCGCAAAGCACAGTAAAAAGGGGAACAACATTTTTGTTCCCCTGCGAAGGCTCTATATTCCATGTAATTGAAAACGGCTAGAAATTTTTAGCTATCGCAAAATTTCAGATAACTGCAAACAAATTAGTTTTCATCTCGCCCGTGAACTTGAGCGGGTGGACTGGTTGCCTCAACAGCAGTGAATGCTTCTAAAATTTTATAGGTGTGGCTGGCTCCTTTTGGAACTACCCACGAACTCCCAGGTTCCAGCAAAATCGTTTGCCCTTCAATATGCAATTCTGCACGACCAGTGATTACATAACCAACAGTTTCATATTCTCGCGCTGCTGGCTCTTTAGCTTCATTCGGTTGCTCATTTTCCCACAGGCGCATGGAAATGGTTTTGCCAGATGCAAGATATTTCTGACCAAGTTGACCTTTTGGGGAATGGGTAGAATCTACTTTGATAACGGTTTTATCAGATGTATCAGACATATTTTTTGCCTCTTTTCTTTTTAAACTTTGATTGTTTTGCCAGTGTGAACTGCTTGGTAAATTAGCTGCATCAGCCTAACACTGAACTTGTAGCGATGTAGGCGTTGAAAAGATGCAAATCAGAAGCACAAATTGCCGTGGAAGTAATTTTAAAAATGGCACCACGCGAGTTAATAATTTTTGTGTAAGTAACTGTTTCTACCTACACATTGTTTGCTCCATGCCAGCAAACTTTTCATAATTATTTAGTCCTTAATTATGATTTTCGGCTGGTTAATATCAAGATAAATACTCGATTTATCCTAATACTGAGACGCAATAATTATCACGTCTCAGTAACTACTCAAATCTTATTCAACAATCTATGAGTCAAAAATTTAGACTCAAAATTTGCTACAAGTCTAGCTTCTCTATCTCAGTTTTTTGCTAGAAGGATTTTGGTAATAACCTTCTTTCTCTCCAGTCAATGGCTCAACTGATTTTTCAACTTTACTTTCTGTTGACTTAAGAAACTCTTTTGTAGCTCTAGGAGTTTTTTCATCCAAGTTTAGCTTTTCACGGATCGTATCAGCAGCGTTTTTTAATGGATTTTGAGAATTTGTTGTTTGGTTCTCGTTTCTAATTTCACCTTGCTCATTTGGGGTTACTTTATAATAAGTACCCTCTGGAGTTTTAACATCAGCTTGTGCTATGTTAGGGTAGCTAAAAGCCTGACCCAATAGAAACATGAATCCTACTAGAAAAACTACAAGGATTTGGGAGATCCGAATATTCCGCAGCCATGAAATTACTCGATTCATAAAAAGCCTCAATTACATTATCTTAGGTGGACAATTTAAAACGCTGAATGACTATTTACCATTCAGAATTTAAGAACAACTTTGATCCAGTTATCCTTTTTTTGTTGAAAAATATGGTAGCCGTGGGGTGCTTCCTCTAAAGGCAATTGATGGGTAACAACCAAGGATAGATCAAGTTTTCCATCCCAAATCATCTGCAATCAAAAATATATATTTTTGATATATTTTTGTCCATGCATTTATCCCATCCTAAAGGTTATTTCCTTATTGAAGGCTGCACCAAATGGTATTTTATCAACAAAAGCACCGTAAACACCCATAATTGAAAAAGTCCCGCCTTTACCACAGGCCACAATCATTTCCGGCAGAACGCGGGGACGGTCGGTTTCCAATCTGAGCTTTTGTTTTGTCTGGTCGTAGAAGTCTTCTAAACCAACGGTATCGATGCAAGCATCAAGGCCACGGCCACCAGTCGTCTCTTTCAACGTTTCGCCAGCATTAACTTTTTTGTAGTTAATCACTTCTGCTTTGGCAAACTTTTTCGCCATTTCTAGGCGTTGGGAAAAGCGATCAATAGCGATCACTTTTTCGGCTCCCATGATGTAGCCACTAATCATCTGGCGTCATTCACTGGGCAAATAACTACTTGCGTCCACTTGTTTGACCTTCAGTGGTGGCAATTTCGCCTGCTTCCATTAGCATCTTGAAGCGGCCCAATTCATCACCAATTTGCTGTTTTGGTTCCTCACCAAAAAGTTTAGCTACGGTAGCTCCCAATGCTCCACCTGGTGGGTTATACTCCAAAACAACCTTCACTTCCGTGCCGCGATCTGATACTTGTTTGAAGCGGACAAAACCAGAATTATCAATATCAGCACCTTCTACAGAAGCCCAAGAAATAAATTCATTTTCCCGGTCTTCGAGAATTTCTGCATCCCATTCCACACTGTTACCCAAGGGCGCATTCGCAACCCAATGAGAACGTTTTTTGTCATGCACATTGACAGATTTGAGATGCTTCATAAATGTAGGCAAATTCTCAAAGTTGTGCCAATAGCGATACAGTTCATCTGCTGGTTTATTGATCGTTACCGTCTTTTCAATTTTGATGGGTTGGTTTATACCTATTGCTTCCTGTGCTTGCTGGATTGTACTTTGTTTAGTTGCACCTTGATAGATTAAACCGCCACCAGCTAAAGCCGTCAGCACTCCCCGCAATGAACCTTGCTTTAAACCCATCAGCACCATAGCACCGCCACCGAGAAGAGATCCCCAACGCTCTACTTCACTAGCTTCAGGCTGGTTTGTACTTGGTTTATCCCCTGAGGTCGAAGTCACTTTTTTATCTCCATTACAGTAAATTAACTACAGAGGTGGAAATACTCTCTTCTTTCTACCTCTGTGTTCTTCTCTACGAGACGCTATGCAAATTGGCAAGCCCTACGGTTGACGCTCGTACCTCGCTATCGCTAACGCTGCGCTATCCCCAGTTCCTTTATACTGGGGAACCCGTCTACCGGAGTGGCTCACCGCTTTGTGTCTACATTCAAAAAACCTTACATTGACACAGCAGCCCCTGTTGTCGGCTTAGGAGGCTGAACCTGATCGGTTATCCGCGCCCGATATAGTTCTACCAATTGCTGTTCGTATTTCGAGAAATCTTGGTAAATTTCTTTGAAAATAGCAGTTATTACAGGGTCGGTGTACATTACACACAAATTGCCAATATCGCCAATACCAGTTTGCACATCTCCTAAAGCAGAACGTAACTGATATATGTCATCACTTCCTGTCAAGGCAGTTTTTACCTTGGCATACTGATTGGCAATATTTGCACCTAAAGAGGGTTTTTCACCCAATTGTTGAAGATAGGTTTCCAGCTTTTTAATGTGGCGCTGTTTATTAGCAATGATTTCTTGAAAGACTGATTTTACTTGGCTATCTGATTCCTTTTTCAAGTAGTTCTCAAATGTCTCTAGCGAATAACGTTCACCAGTAAGGGCAGTATTTAAACCTTTGCTGATATCACCTTTAGTTGAGCCGCCCCAAGCATCAGCCAGCTTCCACCATTCAGCACTTGTGTCTTTCTCATTAGGTAATGCAGCATCTTTGCCACCGTAACCCAAACGGCTTAAAATAGCTGTGGTGAAAATTGCCAAGTCTCCGGGTTCACGAGATGTAATCAAATTCCCGTCAACTACCACTGGCTCATCTAGATAATTTGCGCCAGCGTTAGTGATATCCTTAGCAATAGCGCTAAAGCCGGTAACTTGCTTACCTTTGAGCAAATCGCCTTCAATCAAAACTTGTGGGCCGTGGCAAACCGCAGCTACCAATTTTCCTTGTTGAATAGCCTCTTGTACAAAGCGGACTGTGTTAGGGTTGCGCCGCATTTTATCGGGAGCCATCCCACCAGGAATCACCACTGCATCGTATTCAGCTGCGATCGCTTCTGTGGTAGTACCATCAGCTTGTATACTAAGTTTGCCCTGGTTACCCAAATATTTTTCATTCATTCGGGAACCGAGGACTACTACCTCCATTCCTGCTTGTTTTAGTCCATTATAAGGAACTGTAAATTCTGCATCCTCTACTGCTTGTTCAATGAGGATGGCAACTTTTTTATTAGCGGAATAATTGTTATGGTCAGTCATAGATGGTGTTCCTTGCTTATTTCTAGTATTTAACTAACTACAATGTTCATCGATTAGGACAGTTAAACATCCAAGATTTTTCACTGAAAAAAATTTGCCGCTAGTTCTTGTGCTTCGTCACCTGCTATCTGTTCTTCAAGGGTTTCTAGTATGGCACGAGTAACAGATTCTGTCTCTTCACGAGCATCTAATTGGGTAAGGCTTTATACATCTGTAATCAACTTGTCGTATTTCACTGTCTACCTCCGCTGATCAAAATTATTGAATGTCTTGTCGTTTAGCATTCAGGTAGTTAAAAGCATGAAGACTAAATTAAAATGGCTAAACTTGAATTTTTATTTTTCCTGTAATTAATAAAAAAATAGTTATGAGTGAGAAGTTGGCTAATGAATAATTTCGGTTTGATAACCCCTAACTCATAACTAAAAACTTCAACTACAAGTTGTTTAACCATGATTTCATATTTCCAATCCTATGATGCGATCGCTAGTTTAGCTTCGTTCCAAGGGGATAGATTATTTTATTTCTAAAGCTATACATCTCTAGTAATACAAATTATTGACAGGAAAGCGTTATTGTGAGAATGCAGAAAATGGCTAGCATCATGGCAGAAAAAAATCGTAATGACGAAATTAAAACCAATGATTTGCCGCAGGAAATTACCGAATCCTACGGCACTGGTGTGAAAGACTTGCCAGGATACAATATTGGCGGGCGCTCAATGCAGGACGAAAGACAGGAGTACACAGAAACTAGTCCTGAACTTACTGGTGGCGATGTTGATGCTTATTGGCAAGATGCAGATGCAGTTGGGGATGAAGCTGTTGGTGGTAGTACTTCCACTCCCGATAAAAATGTAACTGAGGAGCTAGAAGCAGCCGTAGGGCTAGAAATGGCTGATTCTGAGTTTCTGCATACCAACGATATTTTAGAAGACCGTGACGGCGATCGCTGGGAGTTAGATCCAAAGTCTTCTGAAGATTATCAAGATCGGGGAGAATAAGCTCAATAAAAGCAGAAGCCGTATTTCTTCTGTATATTCACAAATTGGATGTCGCTGAATTGGGCAGTGCTTTTCTAAGCACTGTCACAATAAAACTAACATCTATCTACCGACATACCTGGTGAAAATCTCTCAATTTTGTTTGTAGTATTGTAATTGTCAACTCTTCACCTTGCTAAGACAAGCATTATTTTGGCTTTTCTAGGGTATTTATCTAACTACAATGCTTTGAATGCAGGACTACAGCCCGATTTATGTTCTCTTTATAATTGTTATTCTTTATGATTCCAAGACATCTGTCTTCAGTAGGTTAAAAGTGCAGATGTACATTTGATAACCTTGCTAGTAACATTGATGAATTGCAATTGGAGTTAATAATGACATCTACCCAAACAGGCGATCCAACTATTCGTGAGCATGTTCAAGCTTGGCAACAGTTGGGTGTGGATCAACAACTGGCTTTGTTTTGGTTTGTTTACAAAGAAATGGGTGGCTCAATTACGCCAGCTGCGCCTGGTGCCAGCACTGCTTCCCCAGAAATTGCCGAAGGTTTGTTTAATCAAGTTAAGGAATTATCTCACGAACAACAATTACAAGTTCAGCGTGACTTGATTAATAAAACGGATACCGAAATTTCTCGTCAATATGGCTCTTTGGGTGATACCACGAAGCTACTGTTTTGGTATCGATTATCTCAAGGTATGGATGATGGTACTATCATTCCTGTACCTTCTGATTATGAACTTCCCCCAGAATCTAAACCGTTGTTTGGCAAAATTCAAGGATTAGAGTTTGAGCAACAGATTACTCTTTTCCGTGATTATGTTTCGCCAATGGGTGCCGAAGCAGCAAAGGTTGGAATTTAGAACTTTGAAACTTTTTAGGCTACTTGAGGCTACTTTTATAGTCTCCGGATGACGATGGCTGTTATACCAAGTTCATTCGGTTGTAGTAGGAAGATTCAGAAATCATAATGTCCTTACTCTTCAGCAGGTTTTCTAGACGAGGTGATTAGTGTTAAGTCTAGCCTTAGCAGCTCTTGCCTCCGATATGGAGGCAGCATTGCTCTCAGCAGAAGGGTAAGGAAAGGGTTTTACAGCAAATTTGAAGTTTCTGAGGTACAAAAATACACTACCCGTACTGTCGCGCATCCTCCCCAAGACATCGGGGAGGATTAGAGAGAGGTGTACTTCAGTTACTTACAAAGTGCTGTATACCCCTTTTATTAAAACTCGCTATATTCGCTAATCACTTAATATAAAGCTGAATTTTGATGACTGGCGTGTTTATTTTTTCTTAATAAATAAACACCCACTAAAAACTAAAACTTTTACTTTGTGATCATCTATATTTTTAGGTCAGTTACACACTACACCTAAAAGGTTTTTAGCGCTAACCCAAGCGTATTGTGTTATGGTATATTCTCCCAAACAGAGAAAAAACGTAGATTATAACTTTAACAGATTTTTATTAACTGATATTACTGGTGCTTTGGATGAACCACTGAATATTGTAAACTTAGTGAAAGCGATCGCCTTAGTTTGTGGTAAACATACAACAATCTGTAAGTCACTTTAGATAGAGATTTAACTGTGGGAAATCGTAGCTTCAAAAAAAGCAATATTCTCAATAGCGGACTGGATATTGCCCCAGGTTCTGTTTGTCCTTTAAAAGTATATTAGCCACATTAATTATATAAAAACTTTTCATTTGCCCGCTTCACTTTTGCAATCCAATTCTTGTAGATATTCAAAATTTCTGAGTAGGGAACCGTGGTTTCAGAAAGGAGTTGCAAGAATGAGGGGGAGAAGTATTTAGGAAATAGTTGATGCAAAATTTGAGCAGATCGCAATCTGATAAAAAACTCTAAAAATAGCAGTTTACCGGATAATGGATAGGCATTGTCACTTAGCTCGACTAAGGCATGAGCATCTGGCTTTCGACGTAGAGAAAATTGCGCGATCGCTTTCGCAATATCATCAGAATATTCATCTAATAACTTATCAAAGAAAGCTACATCCTCAAAGGAAGCATTACAACCTTGACCCAGCGAAGGAGAGGTGGCATGAGCTGCATCACCAATCAGTAGAACACTATCACGATGATGATAGCGATTACAACGAATTGTTATAATGCTTGAAATCGGTCGATTTAAAAATGCTTCGGCTTCCGATTCTGGTAAAATCTGAGCAATTTCTGGAAACTGATCGCTAAAGAATTGGGATACTTCCTCTGTAGTAGAAAAATTTTCAATCGGGTTATTCTCTCTGGGAAAGTTAACGGTTCCACTCAGCGAACCGTCTATACGATGCACCAGTATGGCTGCGATTCCGTCACTCCCTCTCCAATTATGAATGTAGCCTGGTTTGAGGGATGTTACAGAATCCGCAGGTAAAAAGATAGATTTGTAAGCTAAGGGAACATATTTTTGCTCCACCTCAAATTCATCTGTTGAGATAAATTGCTCTCTTACTTGCGATCGCGCTCCATCTGCACCAATTAATAAGTCATAATTAACGGTAACATTTGTTGTATCATCTGCATTGACAACGTTTGAAAATATTACTGTTTTTGCCTCAAAATCAACCACATTGCATTGATTTTCAAAATAAATATTGAGGCGATCGCTATTATATTTGGCGGTCAGCGTTTCCAATAGCATGATAACTAGTTGAGTCCGATCAAGAATATAAATAGGCTGATTCCGAGGTATTAATTGCGTTTTTCCATTTTTCTCATGATTTAGGGAGCCGGTACTCTCAATACTTGCAGATTTCAGTATTTCTAGAAGTCCTTTAATATTGCTGAGTGCAGTAATTCCTCGCTGATTAATAACAAGCGGAAATGTTCTAGATTTTGACAGGGTAATTGAGCGCGGATCGTTACGTTGTTCATAAATTTCCACCTGATAGTCCTGATCACGTCGCAACAAATAGTGAGCCAGAAGAATTCCACTAGGACCAGCACCCACAATGACAACTTTCTTAGCCATTCTCAATCCTCGTTTACTAAACTGTTGATAGAAAAATCGGGCTATTTGCTAATTTCAATGTTTAATTTCCACATTTTACTTCTGAATCCTGTACAGACGCGATTAACCGTTCTGCTGAATTCTAAGTTATATTCTAAATCACTGTTTGATAACGACCCAGAGCTATCAAAGGAAAGTATTGCTGATACATATGATATTTGAGATAAAAATGGCAGGGGAAGCCAGTACCTGTAAAATCTGCCTCATACCAAGTACCATCGGGCTGTTGAGTTGCCACTAGGTAGCCAATTCCCCGCTCAATGGCCTCAAAAGCTAATTTACTAGTTGCTTCACCTGCTGCCAAAAGACCAATTAAAGCCCAAGCAGTTTGAGATGCAGTACTATTTCCTTTTCCTTTGAGACTGGGATCATCATAGCTACGACAAGTCTCACCCCAACCACCATCTGGGTTTTGACATCCAACTAACCAAGCTGCTCCTCGTTCTATACTGAGTTTATGCCTTTGAGGGTCGATCAAGGCCAAGGCTGATAAAACGCCACTAGTGCCGTAGATGTAATTTACACCCCAACGACCAAACCAACAGCCTTCAGCTTCTTGTTCGCGCAGAAGATAATTAAGCGATCGCTCTAAATTAGAACTATCAATTGACAGGTTACAAGCACCAAGCATTTCTACGACTCTAGCCGTAACATCTGCGGTGTTTGGATCAATCATCGCTTTCAAGTCGCCATAGGGGATGGAATTGAGCCAATCTTGGTCGTTGTCCAAATCAAAAGCAGCCCACCCACCTGGTTTACATTGCATAGATGCAATCCAATTTAAGGCACGAGCGATCGCAGCCTGCTTGATTTCTTCATTAGGGAGTTTTACTACATGTAGTGCCATCACCACTACAGCCGAGTCGTCTACATCAGGATAAAAGCGATTGTCAAATTCAAAAGCCCAAGCCCCTGGTTTTCCCTGGCGATTTTTGACAGCCCAATCTCCGTAATCCAAAATTTGTTTTTGCAATAACCATTCTCCAGCCTTTACTACAGCCGGATGATCTGGTGCAAAGCCAGATTCTACTAAGGCCCGCATCGCCCAAGCGGTATCCCAGACGGGTGAAATACAGGGCTGTACCCGGTAGCTATCCTCTGTTTCAATCGCAAAGTTATCAATTGCTTGCAAACCTCGTTCCACAATCGGGTCGTTTGGGTGATAATCCAGACACCGCAAAGCCAGCATTGAATTCAGCATCGCCGGAATAATGCCGCCCCAGTCGCCTGTAGCTTCTTGCCGCTCTAAAATCCACTTTTCGGCAGCTTTGATGCCTTCTTGGCGCAAGGGTACTAAATTCAGGCGTTCTGCCAACTTGAACCCATGATCAAGTGTGAGGAATAAATCTGTCCAATCGCCACTCTGGGGTAATTCCCACCGGACTTGATCAACGCCTTCAGCGTATAGCTGATCTAGGTTAATAGCTGAGTCGGTGAGAAAAACAGGTTTGCGATCGCATACAATCAGTAATGGTACTGTACTGGAACGTGCCCAGCTAGACATCTCATAGATATTGACGGGGAAAGCTTTTGGCAACAGCATCACCCAAGCTGGTAGCGAGGGAATACCGCGCCAGTTGTAGCAGCCAATCAAGGCTAGGTGCAACTTGGTAAAAATCCGAGTTTTGCTGATCCCACCCCGTTGGAGAATAAAGGCTTGCGCCCGAATCATTGCCGGATCGGTTGCTGGTACACCTAGCAGTCTTAGCGCCATGTAGGCTTCAACCGAGGTGCTAAGTTCTCCGCCATCACCGTAGTAAAGTTCCCAGCCGCCATGCTCCCGTTGCTGTTGACGTAAGTAGGCTTCAACTTTGTGCAACGGTCTTGCTTGGTCTGTTCCCCAAATTTTATGGAGGAGAACGACTTCAGCAGTAATGGTGACATTAGATTCTAACTCTGCCCACCAGTAACCTGCCGGATTTTGAATCGATTGCAAATATTGTTGACTGGCTGCGATCGCTTCTGCGACTTGGTTGACTTTTACCTTGTCTTGTGTTTGCATCAAAAACTATTTAACCTCAACACCCAACACTAGTTATGAACACGCCACTACAATGAAAAAATTTTTATCCTCTATTCAGTAGACATAGTATTCTGTCTGAGTTACTGAGAATTTGCAATAGCTCATGGGTGTAATTGTATTAGGATTGATGCTGTTATCCTTGACAATTTGGTTGGGATTACTGTGTTTTTGGGGACAATTTTGGCGGACAGACCAGCAATTAGAGCTTACAGAAATTCAGCTACAGTCGTTACCTACGGTTTGTGCAGTGGTTCCAGCCCGTAACGAGGCCCAATTACTACCATCCACACTGCGATCGCTCCTACTCCAAGATTATCCTGGTTCTTTAAAGGTGTTTTTGGTAGACGATCGCAGCACAGATGGGACAGCAAATTTTGCCGAAGGGGTTGCACACACTCTAGGTAAACCTGAGCAATTGCATATTATCTCTGGCGTTTCACTGCCTCCTGGTTGGTCGGGCAAACTTTGGGCAGTTGAGCAAGGTATAAAAAGTGCGAGTTTATTTGCACCTGACTATTTTTTGCTGACCGACGCAGATATCGAACATGATCCTGGTAATCTCCGCCGACTGGTTGCCAAAGCTGTCCAAGAAGATTTAGACCTGGTTTCGGTAATGGTGCGACTCAGGTGTGAAAGCTTTTGGGAAAAACTTTTGATTCCAGCTTTCGTCTTTTTCTTCCAAAAACTCTATCCTTTCCGCTGGGTTAATAATCCAAACAATCCCACAGCCGCAGCTGCTGGGGGATCTATTCTGATTAGTCGAGAAGCTTTAGAGCGAATCGGGGGTATTCAAGTGATTCGCCAAGCTTTAATTGACGATTGCGCCCTTGCTGACGCTGTTAAGCAGATTGGAAGACAAAGTAATTCTTCTTTCTCCCCTGCCTCCCCCGGCCGGATCTGGCTAGGATTGAGTACATTGACTCAGAGTCTGCGTCCTTATAACTCGCTGGCGACGATTTGGGATATGGTTGCCCGTAGTGCCTATACCCAACTGAATTATTCTCCATTAGTACTATTGGGAACTTTAGTAGGAATGCCTCTGATTTATCTAGTTCCACCTATGTGTGTAATTCTGGGTGCAGTTTGGGGCAATTGGGCGATAGCACTTACAGGTTTATTAGGATGGTTTTTAATGACCTTGGCTTATTACCCGACAATCCGCTTTTATAAATGTTCTCCCTGGTTAGCATTGAGCTTACCTGCGATCGCTTTTCTCTATACCCTGATGACTCTAGACTCAGCACTCCGTCACTGGCAAGGGCGCGGCGGCGCTTGGAAAGGAAGAGTCTATCCAAACCCAGATAATTTATAGTTGGAATAAAATTAGATTTAAAAATCGGTAGTGCTAATCTAAAATTAAAGATAAGTCTAAAGTGGTTGATTAAAAGAGTTATGACAACCGCAACACCAACAAATAATCCTGTTATTGTACCCAAAAAGCTGCCTTTTCTGGAATCAATTTGTTGGCAAACTGCCGATGTATATCGGTTCACTTCAGAAGAAATGCTGAGTCGCTACGAACGTGGTTGGCAATATCACAACCTATTTAATAATCTTCAGGGTGAAGAACTTAATTTCCTTAAAGAACTCGCCAGACACTATAAATCCTGGTTGCAAGTTAGTTTATGACTTTCAGGTTAGAACAGCATAATCAAATTCTCATAGTTCTTGAATCCTTAGATTCGGACATACTTAGAAAGGGTTCTGCTTACTTCGGTGGCGGAACCCTTCTTGCATTTGAGTTTGATGAATATCGCTGGAGTAAGGATGTTGATTTTATTGCTTCCGTTGGTACAGAAGGCTATAAATACCTGCGTACAGTGATATTTGAGGGTGGGCATGAAGCATTATTTCGGGATTTAAGTAAAATCCAAGTTGGACGTAGCACAACTGACCAATATGGAATTCGGATGATAGTTTTTGTGGATGATGTGCCGATTAAAACGGAAATTATTGCCGAAACTCGTTTTCAATTAGATCCACCAAGATATTTAAACTGGTCACCTGTTCCCTGCTTAAGCTTCAATGACTGTTTCACCTCTAAGCTGCTGTCAAATTCTGACCGTTACGCAGATGACAGCGTTGAGGCAAGAGATTTAATTGATCTAGCAATTCTCAGGCTGCGATCGCCAATCCCTCAAGTATCAATTGAGAAGGCTGAAAAAGCATATCAGGTTATCCGCCCTTTGAAAAGAGCGATCGCACGCTTTCAGGAAAGACCAGATTACAGGGAGAAATGCTTTCTTGGCCTGCAAGTTTATCAAGCTCAGATACCCAAAATTATTGACGGTATTGATTTACTCTCTACAGATTTAGGTTTATCTCACACTCAAAGGGTTTTTCGAGAACAACATGATATATTAGCTGATTTAGAAGCACAAATTAAAAAACGAGAAGATTCTTAAACACCTAGCGATCGCCCCATACCCCTAAATCCTTGAGGCTGTTTGTTTACTACTGGTGGGTTCAACAGGCAATGGTTGAGCGGCTTTCAACACCGCATCCAGCAACCCCGGAAACAGCATCTCTAAATCTTCACGCCGCAGGATGTTAATGTGCTGTGTCCCTTCTTTACGTGTAAAGACTATCCCCGACTCCCGCAAAATCTTGAAGTGATTGGACATCGTAGACTTAGCGATCGCAAAATCAAACTTCGCACAGCATTGTTCCCCCTCAGTCGCCAACAGGCGCACAATCTCTAGCCGCACCGGATCGCCCAATGCATACAACACGCCTGGTAAAGAAATATTTTTTTTATCTGGATGATAAAGAAATCTCATAGTTGCATTATCTCATCAGGTGGCATATATTTTTATTATTCGATATTATCGAATTATAGAATTAATTAGGAAGGCAATTTATGTCATCCATTACAAACGTCACAGAAGCCACATTCAAGCAAGAAGTCTTGGAAAGTGAAATTCCGGTATTAGTAGACTTTTGGGCACCGTGGTGCGGTCCTTGCCGGATGGTGGGTCCAGTCGTCGATCAAGTTGCTGCTGAATACGAAGGACAGGTGAAATTTGTGAAGTTGAACACAGATCAAAATCCTACTGTCGCCAGCCACTATGGAATTCGCAGCATTCCGACGCTGATGGTTTTTAAAGCAGGTCGGCAGGTTGATACTGTCGTAGGGGCAGTTCCAAAAACCACCTTGAATAAGACCTTAGCACAGCATCTTTAATTTAAGTTAAGGGGAGTAGGGGGAACAGAGGGGAAGTTGCACTAAGCTTTCCCCAGAGCTTCTTGTGCCCAATCACCAATTACTCCCTACTCCCAATTCCTGAATTGTGTTTCAACTAATGGGGAAAGAGCGAAATGGACTTGAAATTGCATGGTAAATCCGCACTGGTGAGTGGCTCAACCGCAGGTATTGGTTTGGCGATCGCCCTTGGGTTAGCTCAAGAGGGTGCATCAGTGATTGTCAACGGTCGTTCTGAAGAACGAGTAGCCCAGGCGATCGACAAAATTAAGCAAAGTACACCTGATGCGAAAGTTTCTGGTGTTGTTGCTGACGCAGGCACTGCATCAGGAGTAGAGCAACTCTTTCAAAAAGTTCCTCACGTTGATATCCTCATTAACAATGTGGGTATTTATGGGCCAAAAACCTTCTTTGATATTACTGATGAAGACTGGTTAAAGATATTTGAAGTTAACGTCCTCAGCGGAGTCCGCTTGAGTCGGCAATATCTGCAAAAGCAGTTAGAGCAAAACTGGGGGCGGATAATTTTTATCTCCAGCGAATCTGCTATTCAGATCCCAGTAGAAATGATTCACTACGGTACAACTAAGACAGCGCAGCTAGCCATTGCAAGAGGTCTAGCAGAAATCACTGTCGGGACTGGAGTGACGGTAAACTCCGTCCTACCAGGGCCAACCCGCTCAGAAGGAGTTGAGGACTTTATTTCCCAGCTAGGACAGGAACGCAGCATTAGTCCAGCGGAAGTTGAGGCTGAGTTTTTCCAAAATGTGCGCCCAACTTCCCTAATCAAACGCTTTGCAGCTAATGAAGAAGTAGCAGCGATCGTAGTTTACCTTTCTAGTCCTGTAGCTTCAGCAACTAATGGTGCAGCTTTGCGGGTAGATGGTGGCGTTATTCGCTCGATTGTTTAGTTAATGCGCTGCACGCCGACTTACTTATTGTGAAAACTCTTTCCTTGTTCCCCTTATCTGACAGCTATGAAGTTCCGAATTTTGAATTTTGAATTTTGAATTTTGAATTGGAGCGAAGCGACCATGACTAGTGATATCAACTTATTCTCTCCTTACCAATTAGGGAATCTGGAGCTACCTAACCGGATAGTAATGGCACCCTTAACCCGAAACAGGGCAGGTAAAGGAAACGTACCACACCAACTGAATGCTACTTACTACGTCCAACGTGCTTCCGCCGGTCTGATTATTGCTGAAGCAACACAGGTAACTCCTGAAGGACAAGGCTATCCCGCTACACCAGGAATTCATTCGCAAGAACAGGTGGAGGGATGGAAGTTAGTAACCGATGCTGTGCATCAGGAGGGAGGGAGAATTTTTCTGCAACTATGGCACGTAGGCAGGATTTCTCACCCAGACTTACAACCGAATGGAGCTTTACCTGTGGCACCTTCTGCGATCGCTCCTAAAGGTGAAGCTGCAACTTATCAGGGGCCAAAACCCTTTGTTACTCCCCGTGCTTTAGAAACTTCGGAAATACCGCAAATAGTAGAACAGTACCGTCAAGGAGCAGCAAATGCTCTAGCGGCTGGATTTGATGGGGTGGAAATTCACGCAGCCAATGGTTATCTAATAGATCAATTTCTCCGCGATCGCACAAATCAACGTACAGATAAATATGGGGGTTCGATTGAGAATCGCGCCCGATTCCTGTTAGAGGTGACAGAGGCGGTAACGAGTGTGTGGGATTCTAACCGAGTCGGGGTACGTTTATCTCCCAGTGGGACTTTTAACGATATGCATGACTCGAATCCCCTGGAGACATTCGGTTATGCGGCTCAAGCGTTAAACCAGTTTAATTTGGCATATCTGCATATTTTTGAGGCAATAGAGGCAGATATCAGACATGGCGCGATAATTGTACCCACCAGTCATCTACGCGATCGCTTTACAGGTACACTCATCGTCAATGGTGGTTATACCCGCGAAAAAGGCGATGCTGTTCTGGCAAACAAAGCAGCAGATTTAGTTGCTTTTGGTACACTATTTATATCAAATCCGGATTTACCTCGACGCTTCGCTTTAAATGCACCACTAAATCAAGCAGATCAAGCAAGCTTTTATGGTGGCGATGAACACGGATATACAGACTATCCATTTTGGTCAGCTGCTAACGAGCAGGCGGTCAATGCCTAATTCTTCTCATCTGAATAATTTAAACCCACTTTCTGCACTCTAAAGTATCAAATCAAACTGAGGAGTTTGAGATTTTTCCAAGATACAACAAAATGGTTGTGTAAATTGGTTGTCAACTATGAAAGATACTTTAGAAGAAACGGAAATCAAAGAACGTGTTAACGATTGGCTAGCTGCGTTTAGTGCAGGCGACAAACCATTTGATTTTTCTGTCCTAGACAATCTCTACTGGCAAGATGAACAATTCCTCGCTTTCGATACCCTCTCACCGCAGACCACTCGAATTCAAGGATGGCAATCGTATCAGGAGATATGGAAGCCCTTCATGGCAGGACTAGCACAGTGGCAAGTTAAATCAGTTGGGGATATTCAGATATTTACAGGTGATAACATTACCGTCTCGGCTCTAATTTTTGAGAGTACGGTAGCCACCATAGCGAATGAGGCGATTAAAATTACGGCTCATGCGACGCTTGTATGGGAGAAGCGACAGGGACAATGGCGCATTATCCACGAGCACATCTCTAACCCGGTTAACATTGCCAATTAGAAAGGAACACATTACATTTCCCTGTTCTTTAACACTCTTAATCACTCTCAGCAGAGTAAAATCCGAAACGCTTTCATAACTCAACTATCAGGAGAATCTCATGATTTCTATTACTCAAACCCAACCTTTAGATGTACCCAGTGCGATCGCTAAACGTCGTGCAATCAAAACTTTTAAAACAGACCCCAT
The DNA here is from genome assembly GCF_036917395.1 of Nostoc sp. GTDB lineage: Bacteria > Cyanobacteriota > Cyanobacteriia > Cyanobacteriales > Nostocaceae > Nostoc. The sequence goes on along the minus strand of NZ_JBALDI010000049.1, from coordinate 55,904 downwards.
CGCCCCAGAACTGCTCAAGCAACTGGTAGAGTTAACCGTGGCTGCACCCAGCAGCTATAATCTCCAGGACTGGCAAATTATTCTTGTGCAAGATGAAGCGCAAAAGGCAGCACTGACAGCAGCATCTTTTAATCAACAGCAAATTGTTCAAGCACCTGTAACCTTTGTCTTTGCCGCCGATCCGAACGCAGGCGAACAAAACTTGACCCCAATTCTAGAGCAGGGAATTGAAACTGGGGCATGGAATGAAGGTACGGTAAACTACTTTAAAACCGCCGTCCCGCAATTTCAAGCTGGGCTAGGCAACAAGCGACGCGAATATGCCATCAAAGATGCCATGATTGCCGCTACCCATTTGGTGTTAGCAGCAGAAAGTCTGGGATTATCCACTTGTTTTATGAACGGTTGGACTGAGGATCAGGTAAAGGAAGTGATTGGGGCTGGGGATAATCCAGATTTAGCGATCGCTGTTTTAGTTCCTGTTGGCTATGCAGCCGAACCACGCTTAAATCCAGGTCGTTTGCCATTCTCCTCCAACGTCTCTGTAGACAGAATTGGTAACCCTTATGCAAGGTAGCTTTTCCTAAATTGCGAATAGGGCATTGGGCATTGGGGATGAGTCTTTGATACTCGCTAATGAGTCTTTGATACCCGCCGACGAGTCTTTGATACTCGTGAATGAGTCTTTGATACTCGTGAATGAGTCTTTGATACTCGCTGACGAGTCTTTAATACTCGTGAATGAGTCTTTGATACTCGTGAATGAGTCTTTGATACTCGCCGACGAGTCTTTTATACTCATGAATGAGTCTTTGATACTCGCCGACGAGTCTTTTATACTCGTGAATGAGTCTTTGAACTCCGTCAACGAGTCTTTGATACTCGTGAATAAGTCTTTGAACTCCACTCCCCTGCCTCCTGCCCCCTGCTCCCTGCCCCCGCATCTACCCATTCCCCACTATGTCCTTACCCTCCTTCCTAGCGCGTCGGTCCTTTCACTATGGCTGGCTCGTCGCAGGCTTAACATTCCTAGCCTTGCTGGTGGCGGCCGGAATTCGCTCTGCTCCCGGAGTTTTTATAGTGCCTCTCGAACAGGAGTTCGGCTGGAGTAGAGCTACTATATCTTTGGCAATATCCATTAACTTAGTACTCTACGGACTAATTGGGCCTTTTGCCGCCACACTCATGGAGCGAATCGGCATTCGCCGGATGATGATATTCTCACTTGCTGTCATTGCTCTCGGTGTCGGTTTAACCACTTTGATGTCAGCATCTTGGCAGCTAGTCTTGCTGTGGGGTGTGGTTGTCGGTTGTGGTAGCGGAGTTATCGCCCTAGTTTTGGGTGCTATTGTCGTCAATCGCTGGTTTTTTGAGAAGCGGGGTTTAGTTCTCGGCATCCTAACCGCCAGTACAGCTACCGGGCAACTGGTGTTTCTGCCCATGCTGGCCTCAATAACCGATCGCTTTGGGTGGCGAATTGCCGCTCTAGGTTTGACTGGTGCAGCACTTCTAATTATTCCAGCGATCGCAGTCTTTATGCGCGATCGTCCGGCAGATGTCGGTTTGCGGGCCTTTGGCGACAACAGCGAAACGGTGGAAGTCTCACAGCCAAGAGTGAATTCCATCACCTCCACCCTCAATGCCCTCTGGCTGGGAATGCGTAATCGAGACTTCTGGCTGTTATTTGGTAGCTTTTTTATCTGTGGTGCTAGCACAAATGGGTTAATTGGAACTCATCTAATTCCCGCTTGTATTGACCACGGTATCCCTGAAGTCAAAGCTGCTGGTCTTTTGGCAATCATGGGACTATTCGATTTTTTCGGAACTACTATGTCTGGTTGGCTATCTGACCGCTGGAACAATCGCTACTTATTGTGCTGGTACTACGGACTGCGGGGTTTGTCTTTGATTTTCTTACCCTTCAGTTTCGACTTTTCCTTCTATGGACTTTCCATTTTTGCCGTCTTCTATGGACTTGATTGGATTGCCACTGTACCACCAACGGTACGTCTTGTTGCTAACGTCTTCGGTAAAGAAAATGTCGGCGTGATGTTCGGCTGGATTGTCGCAGGACATCAGCTCGGTGCAGCCACAGCAGCATTCGGAGCCGGGGTATTGAGAACCTGGACGGGTAGTTATTTACAAGCGTTTATTTTATCAGGCGTTCTCTGTCTGATTGCCGCAGTTTGTGTACTGCAAATTGGTCAAAGTCCGACTAAGGGCAATTCACACTTATCTTCAGTTACACTCAATCCTTAATATTATGAATGTATTAATCGAAGGTTTTTTGGAAGGGTTTTTACTGAAACTCAAAGCATTTATTTTGGAATTTACTCTCCAACAAGCATTTATTTAATAAGCCATAATGTTAGAAAATAAAGCTCCAAACCCAGTCTCTATGCCTTGTTTAGAAGTTAACTCTTATTTTTCTTTAACCAGAGTGATGGAAGAGCGCTTAAACGGTTACTGCGGAATGCTGTTATACGCAGGTGTTTCTGCCGCTAAATTTCATGCGATCGCGGCTCGAAGGGCGGGCGCAAGTTGTGATTATAGCCAAAGGCGCAGCGTCTTCGGCTCCGCTTCTGAATTCTGTTTTATTAAGTTACCAAAAATTGATAATTTATAAATATTGTTTTCTGTTAAATATTTTTAGATGCGTTTATCTGGTATTTTCAATTCATAATAACCATGAAACAAGATATTCGCACTAATATTAATTAATAATTTTGAAAAGAGATTATGACCCAGCTAGATAAGACGGTTGTACTGATCACTGGTGCTGCTGGTGGGTTTGGACAGGAACTGACGCGACAGTTGTTAGAGGCTGGTAGCCGACTGATTTTAACGGATCTAAATGAAGTTGTGCTGCGTGAACGAGTTGAATTGATTCAGTGCCAAGTCGCAACTGGTCAAGTACTAGCTTACTTAGCTATTGATCTTTCTACCAGTGAAGGATGTGAAAACCTGTATCGTCAAGTCAAAGCACTCAATATTCCTGTCGATATTTTGATTAACAATGCTGGTATTGCGGTCTTTGGTCGCATGGATGAAATTCCAAGTGAGAAATGGGAACGTCTCATGCAGATAAATCTACTAACACCGATGCGGTTAAGCGCCCTATTTGCTGCTGATATGATTGCTCGTCAACGAGGTCATATTGTCAATATTTCATCGTTAGCAGGTTGGTGGGCATTGCCTGGATTAACTCATTACGCAGCTAGCAAATTTGGTTTGCGTGGATTTAGTGAAGGATTTTTCCATGAAGTAAAAGACTACAATGTAAAGGTTACAGCTGTCTATCCCTTTTTTAGCCGTACCCCAATTCTCCAGTGTGAACGGTTTGGAAGTTTTGCCAAGAGTAACGACGACTTTCTAGAACATGTAGCAACCGACCCAGCCCAGGTAATGCGCGCCACAATTAAAGGAATTATTCACAATAAATTGCATGTCTTTCCCGATGCCACAGCTAAAAATGCCCATCTTCTCAAACGATATTTTCCTCAGATAGTGAACTCGATTAATGATGCATTTCTTAGGAGGTTGAAAGTTGGTAAAGGAAAGTAGTAAAACTCAGAAGATTTTTGATAGGACTCACAAACAGCTGATTATCGGGGCTGGTTTTGTTGGATTAGGTATGGCTTGGGCACTTAAGGCTGCCGATATTCCTTACGACCAAGTTGATGCCAGTGATGATGTTGGCGGAAATTGGTATCACGGCGTTTATGAAACCGCTCATATCATTTCGTCACGCAAAATTACCCAATTTACCCATTTCCCCATGCCTGATAATTATCCCGATTTTCCCAGCGCGCAGAACATGCGGGATTATTTAAACGCTTTTACAGATTATTTTGATTTATGTGCACAGATTGAACTGAATCGTACAGTTAATTACGTCCGCCCAGTTGAAAACAATCTTTGGGAAGTGACCTTTGCTGATGGAGAACAGCGAATTTATAAAGGGGTGGTGATGTGCAATGGGCATCACTGGTGCAAACGTTTTCCTAAATTTCAGGGAGAATTCCACGGTAAGATTATCCATTCTAAAGATTACAAGCATCCAGATCAGTTGCGTGGTCAGCGAGTTTTGGTGATTGGAGGTGGAAACTCAGCTTGCGATTTGGCCGCAGAAGCAGCCCGCGTCAGTGCTAAGTCTGTTCTGAGTATGCGCGAATCAGTGTGGTTTATCCCAAAGTCTTTTGCAGGAGTCCCAATTGCTGACTTAATAAAATGGTGGATGCCACAATGGTTTCAGCGGCTTATGGCTCACGGAATTATCCGCCTGAGCTTCGGGACGCACGAAAATTATGGTTTATCCAAACCCAAGTATCGAGTTTTTGACAAGCACCCGACTCTGAACAATGAAGTGCCCTACTACATCAAACATGGACGAATTATTCCTAAACCTGCGGTGCGTCACCTTGATGGTTGGGAAGTTGAATTTGTTGATGGTAGTCGAGAGGCATTTGACCTCATTCTTTGTGCAACAGGTTACTACGTTGCTTATCCTTTCCTACCCCCAGAACTTCAGCGGATTGAAGGAGCAGTAGTTAAATGCTATGGCGGTTCTTTTTTTGATGATTACAAGGGACTCTATTTTATTGGCTGGGGACAAGCGCGAGGCGGAGTTGGTTCGCTAATTGCAGCTTACGGTTCGCTGTTCACGCGCTGTTTGAAACTCCAAGATGAAATCAATGTGCCTCTTGGTCTAGTTTTCAAAGAAATAGGACAACAATTGCCAAAAACCCATCTTGCAGATCCCCAACAGATTTTTAGACAATTAAAGCTCGCTAATCTTTTATTTAGCTGGCTTGTGAAAAAAGCACATCAGGTTGATAACCAATATCCCAACTTTAGTAATAACCCAAGTTGCGGGTTATAAAATTCTGAATACTTCGTGACCATTGATTGAAACGAATGCACATGAAAAATTGGCGGTGGCGCTATAAGCGACCGGAAATTAGAGTCAAGTTAACATCAGAGCATTAAATCATTTTAAGGTATTAAAATTAACCCATTAAATAAATGCTTATTAAAAAAATGTAGAAATAAATGCTTTAGCTTTCAGTAAAAACCTTTACATTATCCAAGCATGAATCGATTTAGGGAAATCACTGTGTAGGCTGAATCACCGTAAACTTCACTGCCAGGTGGTAGATTCACTCGGTTTCGCATTTAAGGCGCGGACATCACTGGCACTACCAGGCATAAATACAAATTCAACCGGAATACCATTCATTTTTGGTTGTTAATAACTGTACCCTAACACCATAAAAGTAACGTTTGTTCGATGCTACGTAACCGTGATACTCCTCTGACTTAATTAATTTCACATTAAAAATCCGAATGTTGTCGCAAATGGGTACGGTGAATGAGTCTAAAAGATATTCAGTGCAATTACTAATCTCTTTGCGGATCGTTCCCAATTGATCAAACAAATCGTTGATTAACATTGAGACACTGTGTAATATCCGGTTAAATCGTGGCTTTTCTAACATATTCGATATCAAGCGATGATCTTTCGTATAGCTACAAGCTTTACTCTGGTTACCATTAAAGAACATCGCCTGAAGAAAAGCAGTTGTAATAATTTCTGCGTCCTTCATGGCTCGACGACAATCTTCTTTGTGCCCAATCGCCTTTAATAAATCGTCTGTGATAGCATATATGGCAATTATTTCGTTTAGCTATATAGCCCTCCTAATTTTCTTCTTGGAGGGCATTCTATTGCTTAACGGGAGCAATGCGATCGCTCATAAGAGTAACTAGCAACTTGGGTTAACTAGGAGAATTAAATTTATGGCAACAACAGCTTTAATTGTCGGAGCAGGTAGTGGACTGAGCGCTTCTTTAGCCCGCCTATTTGCTAAAGAAGGATTCAGCGTCGCTTTAGCGGCTCGTCAAATTGAAAAACTCACTCAATTGAGCAGTGAAATTGGCGCAGTTAGTTTCGCTGCTGATGTCTCAAAGCCAAATGAAGTAGAACAGTTATTTATTGATGTTGAAAATAAAGTCGGTTCTCCGAATATTGTCGTTTACAATCCCAGTTTCCGGGTGCGGGGGCCTCTTGTTGATTTAGACCCTGCTGAGGTGGCAAAAACCTTAGATGTAACTGCCTATGGTGGCTTTCTTGTGGCCCAAGCTGCTACCAAAAGGTTTTTGCAGCTTGGCGGTGGTGCTATATTTTTTACTGGAGCCTCAGCCAGTATCAAAGGTTATCCTCTGTCTGCTCCCTTTGCAATGGGTAAATTTGCACTGCGCGGTTTGGCTCAGAGTATTGCTAGAGAATTAGCACCGAAAAATATCCATGTGGCGCATTTCGTGATTGATGGTGGAATCCGTTCAGCAGGCCGCCAAGATCCAGCAGATAATCCTGATAGTACCCTTGACCCGGATGCGATCGCTCAAACTTATCTCAGTATTCTTCGCCAACCCCGCAGTGCTTGGACATGGGAAATAGAACTACGTCCGTGGGTAGAGAACTTCTAGCCTAGACAATTGTTAAAAAGATAGTTTTGCAGGTATGAGAATTGATTTTGGTGCAACTGTTACTGATTATGCAAAACACTGCGCTGGCTTTCCCAGTTCATTATTTAACAAACTGTCTGAATATGGTATAGGTTTACCAGGGCAGAACATTGTTGACCTTGCCACAGGAACAGGAACACTAGCGCGGGGCTTTGCGGATAGAGGTGCTTATGTGATTGGCATAGACCGATCAGCATCACTTTTAGAACAAGCAAGCCAGTTAAGCGAATCTGCCCAACTCCAAGTAGATTATCGAGTCGCAACTGCCGAAAAAACCGAGTTACCAGACGCAAGTGCGGATGTGGTAACTGCTGGACAGTGTTGGCATTGGTTTGACCGTTTGCGTGTCGTCCAGGAAATTATTCGGATATTGAGAAGAAATGGCTTGATTGCGATCGCTCATTTTGATTGGATACCCTTAAAGGGTAATGTAGTTGAAGCAACAGAACAACTGATTAAGGCTCATAATCCCGCGTGGAATCTGGAGGGCGGTAATGGATTGTATCCCCTGTGGTTACAAGATATTGGCGAAGCAGGATTCCGAGAAATCCGCACATTTTCTTACGATGTATTTGTACCTTATACACACGAAGATTGGCGGGGGCAAATTCGGGCTAGTGCTGGTGTCGGAGCCAGCTTGACACCAGCAAAAATAGAAGTATTTGACCAAGAATTGGCAACATTACTCGAAGCAAAATATCCCACACCAATTCTTCAGGTTCACCACAGAGTTTGGGCAGCGATCGCAAAATCACCGCAATATACAACATTTCATTAATTCGTTGCGAATTCTCTACGCCCTTTTGTGTTTAAATTTCAACCCTCAATATAAGGAAAACTAACCATGATTGATCTTTATTATTGGACAACCCCAAACGGTCATAAAATCACAATTTTCTTGGAAGAAGTCGGCTTACCATATACCATAAATCCTGTAAATATTGGGGCTGGGGAGCAATTTAAGCCGGAATTTCTGAAGATTTCTCCTAACAATCGGATGCCTGCGATCGTTGACCACGAACCAGCCGATGGAAGTGCGCCAATTTCAGTATTTGAGTCTGGTGCAATCTTGCTATATTTGGCAGAAAAAACCGGGAAATTAATCCCCCAAGATTTACGCCAACGCACTAAAGTTTTAGAATGGTTGTTCTGGCAAATGGCAGGGCTAGGGCCAATGGCGGGACAAAATCATCACTTTAGCGCCTATGCTCCCGAAAAGATTGAATATGCCATTAACCGCTACGTGAATGAGACGGGACGCTTATATGCAGTGCTGAATAAGCAACTAGCAGATAAAGAATTTGTGGCTGGCGATTATTCTATCGCCGATATTGCTGCTTATCCCTGGATTGTCCCCCATGAGCGCCAAAGTCAAAACCTAGAGGATTTTCCTCATCTCAAGCGGTGGTTTGAGACAATTAAAGCCCGTCCAGCAACAATTCGCGCCTATGAGAAAGCAGAAGCATTGCAAACTCAAGCGCTTGATCCAGATAAATCACGAGATATGTTATTTAACCAGTCGGCGAAGACTATTCAACCTTGAGCGTTTTGATTTGTCTTGTGACTGTGGCGATCGCTAGGTCAGCTCTAACCCCAGATGATCGGTTGCAACTATGAGCAAAAATTTCTCACTATCTTCCTTTCCTCAATTAGAAACAGAAAGACTCTTTCTGCGTGAGACAACGTTGCAGGATGCTGAGGCGATCTTTGCTGTCTTCTGTGATCCAGGCGTGACTCAGTTTCATGATCTTGATAGCTTCACTTCTATTAAAGAAGCGATCGCACTCATTGAACGTAGAGCCAAGCGGTTTGAGCGAGGAGATGGAATTCGCTGGGGAATTGCCCGTAAGCAAGATAACGTTTTGATTGGTTCTTGTGGGTTTACGTGGAACCCACAAGAACACTCTGCTGAGGTCGGTTATGAGCTTGCTAGTACCTTTTGGAGACATGGCATCATGACTGAGGCGGTGGGTAGTATCTTGGAATTTGGGTTTGAGAAAATGGGTTTGCGTTTCATTGTTGGCCAAGTCATGGTGGACAACATAGCTTCTAAAAAGTTGCTAGAAAAGTTAGGTTTTCACAGTCAGGGTATACTGAAACAGTATGGCTTCTTCAAAGGGCAGTTTCACGATCTGGAGCAATTTGTGCTTCACAAATAAAAAACTGAGTGGGAGCATCCATTTTTGGAAGAAACATAATTATTTGGTGCCAAAAACCCTACTATATGGTTGGTCAAAAAAAGTCGATCTGCCAAAAGTGGATGCTATCGGGGGGACATTTTTTTCAAGGGCAACTGGTTAAAAGCTCTATTTAGCAAGCTTTTTGGTTGCTTGTCACCCCTTCAGGCGTGCCATTTTAATAAAACTGTGACTCTTGGCGCTCAATTACTCTTGATCTAATTTCAGTAGAGGAATTAGAAGCCAGCAAAGCATTGTAAATACGGCACTGATAATGACAAGAATGTAAACTGGAACGCCCCAACTATATAAGTAACCTCCTAAAATGGGACCTGGTTGTTTAACTAGGTTATACACTGACATCAGCAGTGCGTAGGTTGCAGCTTCTACACCGACAGGACAAGATCTTGCTGCAATTTCTAAGACACCGAGCATGGCTATCATGCCAGAAAATCCAAAAAATAGACTAACCAAGATAGCGCTCTGAGTATTGTGTATAAATAATAAACCGAGCGTAGAGACAGAAGTTAACCCAATTGCTAGATTTAGCAGTAGCTGTCGAGAAATCCTAAAGGCAAAGATGCCAAAAACAAGTGCGCCTAAACCATTGGTCAAAGCTTCAAATGTACCCAAAATCCCTATAAATTGAGCGTCAAACTTCAAAGCATCCTTGTAGTAATATACAAGGTAATTTACTAGGGATGGGACGAGAGTGAACTCAAGGCAAGCAATAAAGCCCATAACAGCGAGAAACTGTCGCGACTTTACTGCTAACCAAATAGATTTCAGATTATTTTTAACTGAAACAGTTTTTTGCTGCTTTTTTTCATTTGCAAGTAATAGGAAGGTTGCAACTAAACCAATCAATGGTACAATTGCAGTGAGCAGAAACGCCATCGATAGATTAGAATTTTGAGCAAGCCAGCCGCCGATATAATACAGCAGAGCTTGACCAAAACTTAGAGCTGTCCATTGAGTTGCCTGTAAGCGAGCCGTATTGTTGAAAATCCTGCCTTGAACGAGCATTATTTTATCTGTAAGTACGTCGCTAAAGGCGATGAATAAATTGACTAAAATTAGACCGATTGCTAGTAAGGAAATCGTGTTAACTTGAAATCCGCCTAATCCTAACAAGACAGCAAGCGTTAGGGCGTAGCAGATAAAAAAGTAGCTTTTGAACTGATAGCTAAATATTAAAACAGCATCTCCAATTATTCCGTAAAGTGGTCTAACTAACCAGGGAATGAAAATTAAACTGCTAAAGGATGCCAACTGTGCTGGTGAAAGTCCAAGGCTCTCTTTTAGATAAATAGTCAGCGGAAGACCGAAAAGTCCTGGATTACACCCGTAAGTTTGAATTAAGTAAAACAGGGCCATGATGCCAATAAGTTGCTGTATTGTCATCGAATCTTCCCTAGTAGTGTTGGACATTAGTTACCTGATTTCATTGAGCCGCCAAACTTCATAATAGAGCTAATACCTAGCGGCGTAACGGTACGAGCTTTATCCAACTGAGTGAGTAGGTTAGCAACGGATATTATTAAATCTTTTTACCCAATTAGCTTATGGCTAGAGTAAGTGTGGCAGCTTGCTACGGGGAATTGTTAAAAGTACCCAGAAAAATACAAGCGAATCAAGTTAAAAGAATCCCCAGAAAGTTACTCATGGTGATTAGTGCCTTGGTTGCGAATTAAATATGATTCCACTCTAAGCATTAATTCCCGAAGATGATCTATTCTTTCCTCAATATCACTAAACCCGCTAGCAATGCCTTGTGTAATTTGTTTTTGGTTGCCTAAAAGGTGGTTGAAATCGCGCGCTTCATTAACCTTTTTTTCAGCAGCAGCTTCAGCTTGAGTAATAGCCTGTTGTCTTTCAAGACTAGCTTGCTGTCTTTCATATTTTTGTTTGTCGTTCCATCGAAAAACCCAACCTGATGCACCAAGAATCAAGGAAAGTACAAAACCAGCCAAGCTCAGATCAAATTTCATAGTTAAGAAAGACCATCAATTTTTGATTCAATTCTCTCAAGAGGTGCGCTTAAAGAATTTATAATAATTTCATTTTCTGGTGAAATAACTTCTGACAGTGGGCTTACATATTGCCAAACTTGTAACCTTATTTGTCTATGCCATTTAGGAAATGTAAATTCTAAAGCATATTGATTTTGATTAAGGGTATATTTTCTAAAATCTAAAAGGATAGCTCTATCAAGTCCAATTGTCCATTGTTCCAAACCAAGTAATTGACGGTTAACAAAAGCACCAGAATAAGCATAAGCTTGGCAGCGCCCTGCTAACCACCAATTATATTTACTTTGAGAATTACTGAGAAGTGCAATGCATAGTGGACTATCTACCCTAAAAGCTACTGGTTCTAAAGGTTGATACTTATTAGGTGAACCAGGATATGGTTTTGGTAAGGATTCAGGTGAGGGTGGTATTGACAAGTGTGACATCCCAGGTGGAATATCACAGTTATGGAAAAAAATCTGCCTCTTGAACTAAACCGTGAAATCCTGATACAGTTGTCTTTGGAACAACTGGTAGAAATCATTATCGAGCAGGCGCTCGCCACGATTAAACAAAACTCCAGAATTTGACAGCTAGAACAAGAAATAGAAAAACTAAAGGCGATTAGAGACTTAGATAGTAAAACATCATCAAAACCACCATCTGGGGATATCCGAAAAAAATCCGAAAAAAACCTGATATTCAGGATGGGGACAGCCAAGCTCAAAAACGGAAACCAGGAGGACAACCAGCTCAACAAAAATGTTTGGTCCATCTACGCCGTCACTTTAAAAAACTAATCAAGCTTCCAGGTTTGAACAACCAAAAAATTGCGGAAAAGTTCCTCAAGCTGATTGACGAAGCATTTAAGAATTACATATTCCAAGAGAATCAAAATATAAGTGAGTTTTTTGCTTGGGCTTGGGAGTTGAAAGTAAAAGTTAAGTCCTCCATTGATGATTGGATTGGACCAGCAGGGAAAGAAGCCAGTAAGCTTTTGCGATCGCAAAAGCTTACCGTAAATTGGTTGTCTGGTCATTGGTTATTAGTCATTAGTCATTAGTCATCTGCGATGCCGTTCGCGGAGCGTCTCGTAAAGAAGGCGGCAAGCTACGCACCCCTCCAAGAGAAGCGCGATCGCAATTTTCTCCTCCAGGAAGCTGCACCCCGATCGCACTTTACCTGAACACCATCGCTGCGCGATGCCGAAGGAGTTAATGTTCCTGATGGACAAATGGATCAAGAAGCCTTAGTCGAATATCCTTGGGGAAAAGCCTACTGGTACAAGAGTAGCAAGTTGTTTCGGACTACTAGTCCGTTCACTAAGTATTAATGCGACAAAAAGGGTAATTCTTTAGAGTGAAACTGCATTACTGACCGAGGAGTAATTTAGCCTAGTTTGTGCCTATTCCTCTTGCCATTATTGCTGCCAATAACGGAATAAAACCAAAAAGTAACCGATAATTCAGATTTTCATTGACTACGAACCCACAATCATTAGCAGGGGTTGCTACTGCATTCCCTGGTGATTCCAGCTTTGACTCGGAAGAATTGGCTGGTATCAGCTTTGTTCTGGCCTTTGTTTTAAAGTTTGATGGTTGTAGATGAATATAGGAATAATCGAGCCTTACAGTAACGGGTTTTTAGAAGTTGTACCAGAGGGTGAAGACAGCGATTATTGGCAGATTGCAGCTATACACATCAATGGCCAAGCTTACTGCCCTACCCCTCGGCTTTATCGTTCAGAAAGAGTGGCATTAGCAAAAGCTACGCAAATTTATGATTGGATAGCTGACCACGAAGGAGAAATTACTAATGGGGCTTGCAACTGCTCTGAATTGAAACTCATCCTATGGCAGCAACCAAAAGTATCTTAGTACAGTTTTGCATAAAAACGTAGCGTTTTTAATGCAGGAGAACGCATTAACATTCTAAGGGAATACATTCTACAGACCACTCGTAAGGGCACAGCATTGCTCATGCGTGTCAACTTAAGCGCAAAACCCTTTTCAAACCTCGTTTCCAGCCTATGGCTGGAAATGCTGTTCATTGCGGCTCTGCCGCCAGTAAGGAAGGCGGAGCCTAAGAGTAGGCATTCCCCCGACTGGAAACGAGGCACCTCTAAAAGCTTGTTCTAGACTGGATTTTGCCTTAAGTTGACACCAATGAGCATTGCTGTGCCCCTACCATGTGTTGCATCCAAACGAGAATTGCAATAGAAGTGAAATAATAAACTAGTACGCCTTGCTAAAAGATATAGCCATGACCTACACCATGCACGACGCTCTAGAAGTAGCAAAGCTTGCTGCTAGTGACATGAAAACAAGGCTTTGCTCCAAACCCGATTGAGATTCTAACTGACTTGTAAAATGTCAACCGCAAAAAATCCCTCCACCCTTATGACTGTAAAAATCCAGACCGAAAAAGATTTTTTGACTGCAAGTACTAATATAAATATCAATCAAGAAACAGAAAACGAAAAAGTTTTATGTTTTCATTGCCAGCGCACAGCTACGAACGGTATTAAATGTAAAGGAATTTGTGTGGCTGACAATGACTATTAAGGGATAATTTTCTGACAACGCACACGCTTGTGAATTGTGTGAACGGATTGCGAGGCTTGATCACTCAGCTGAAAATTTTCCCTCATCTTACGTTAGGAGAGTAACAATACTCTCATTTTTTTTACTGAGCTTGATACAAAAACATAAATATTAAAGCTTCAGATAACATATAAAATATGTATTGTTAAATAATATTTTTTATCCCGGATAAAAATATGGAAAACAATCAAGAATACCATATGTCCTCAGATGAATTTCGTCATTGGGGATATAAAACTATTGATTGGATAGCTAATTATTTAGAAACAGTAGAGCAACTGCCTGTTTTATCTCAAGTAGAACCTGGAGACATTAGAGCCAAACTACCAGAAACAGCCCCGGTAAAAGGAGAGTCTTTTGCAGACATTTTACAAGATTTAGATGAAATCATCGTACCAGGATTGACTAATTGGCAGTCTCCAAACTTTTTTGCTTTCTTTCCTACAGGTATTTCTGCACCATCAATTTTAGGAGAATTAGTCAGTGCGGGACTTGGAGTTCAGGGGATGTTGTGGGCAACTTCTCCAGCTTGTACTGAGTTAGAAACTCATGTTTTAGATTGGTTAGTAGATATGTTAGAACTTCCCTCGCAGTTTAAATCTTCGACAACAGGAGGAGGAGTAATTCAAGACTCAGCCAGTAGTGCTTCTTTAGTAGCTTTGATAGCTGCTAGAGAACAGTTAAAAGCAGATATTAATAAACTAGTTGCTTATACTTCTATTCAAGCACACTCTTCAATTGAAAAAGCTGCTATTGTAGCGGGAATTAAGCGAGACAATCTCCGTTTAATTGAGGTTGATACTGATTATAGAATGCGTCCAGAATTACTACAACAGCAGATTATTTCAGATATTGAATCTGGGTTAATTCCTTTTTATATTGCTGCTACTGTGGGGACAACCTCATCTCATGCCATAGATCCATTAACAGAAATAGGTGCGATCGCTCAAATACATAACATTTGGCTCCATGTTGATGGCGCAATGAGCGGTACAGCAGCTATATGTCCTGAGTATCGGTGGATTCATCAAGGATTAGAACTAGCAGACAGCTATTGTTTTAATCCTCACAAATGGATGCTAACTAATTTTGATTGTACTTGTTTTTATGTGAAAGACCGAGCTAAACTAATTCATGCATTATCTATCATGCCTGAATTTCTCAAAAATCAAGCTAGCACGTCTGGCAAAGTTATTGACTATCGAGATTGGCAGATTTCTTTAGGACGTAGATTTAGAAGTCTCAAACTGTGGTTTGTAATTCGGCACTATGGTATAGAAGGCTTACAGCATTATATTCGCAAGCATATTGCTTTAGCACAAGAATTTGCTGAATGTGTAAAATCTCATCCTCGTTTTGAACTGGTTGTGAATCCCCCGTTAAATTTGGTATGTTTTCGCCATAAATTGGGTGATGCAATTAACCAAGAAATCATTAATAATATCAACTCTTCGGGTAAAATCTATCTCACTTCCACTAAGCTTGAGCAAAAATTAACTTTAAGAATGTCAATTGGACAAGCAACCACAGATAAAATACACGTACAGCACGCTTGGCAATTAATTTGTCAAACTGCTGAGAACATAGAAAATGATTAACTCACTTTTCGCCACACACGCTCAACAGCTAAACCATTAAGTATACGTTGAGCGTGAAGCTTGTCTGTCGCCTGCTAGCGTCTAGAAGACAAGCACGGAATACAGTGCTAACGTGCTTGTTTCTCAAAGGTTTTCCGTATTTACCTTACAAGGTTTCAGGTGGACTCACCAGGCTTGAGTACAATTTTGATACAGTTGTCCTGCTTGTCCTTGAAAATTTCGTAGCCGTGCGGTGCTTGATCTAGCGGTAGACGATGGGTAATCACGAACGATGGATCGATATCGCCATTTTGAACGTGATCGAGCAACGGACGCAAGTACCGATGAACGTGTGTTTGTCCCGTTTTCATCGTCAAGCCTTTATTCATGAAAGCCCCCATAGGTATTTTGTCTACAAAACCAGTGTAAACACCGGGAACGGACACAGTGCCGCCTTTGCGACAGGCAACGATCGCTTGACGTAGCACATTGGGGCGATCAGTCTCTAGACGTACTGTTTGCTTGGCCTTGTCATAAAAGCCTTCCAAACCCAAACCGTGAGCTTCCATCCCCACCGCATCCATTACCGAGTCGGGGCCGCGTCCACCTGTCATTTCTTTCAGGGCTTCACCCACCTCGACTTCTTCATAGTTAAGGATTTCTGCCCCACCAGCTTTTGCCATCTGGAGGCGTTCGGGAACGCGATCGATGGCAATCACCCGCTCTGCACCGAGAAGAAAGGCGCTTCTAATCGCAAATTGCCCTACAGGCCCACAGCCCCAGATTGCGACCGTATCTCCAGGCTGGATGTCACAGTTTTCCGCAGCCATGTATCCGGTGGGGTAGATATCAGTCAAAAATAAAACCTGTTCGTCTGTCAATCCATCTGGAATCTTGAACAAACCAACATCGGCAAAGGGGACGCGGGCATATTCAGCTTGACCTCCTGCGTAGCCGCCTGTCAAATGAGAGTAGCCGAAAAGACCCGATGGGGAATGACCCAGCATTTTTTCTGCCATCCAAGCGTTGGGATTGGAGTTATCGCACAACGACCATAAATCTCGATTGCAGAAGAAACACGATCCGCAGGAAATGGTAAAGGGGACGACAACGCGATCGCCTATATTTACATTCTTGACAGCCCTCCCCAACTCAACGACCTCTCCCATGAATTCATGACCCAGGATGTCGCCCTTTTGCATCGTCGGGTTGTAGCCGTTATAAAGATGTAAATCAGAACCACAAATCGCCGTTGACGTGATTTTAACAATAGCATCACGCGGATTAATAATTTTGGGATCGGGTACGGTTTCGACTTCTACTTTATGGGTTCCTTGCCAGCAAACTGCTTTCATATGTTGAAATTTCCTGAAGTTAAGTTGTTTGTTTATAGTGAGTGCATCTACCATGTCTTGGTTAGCAGCACGAATCAGTTCTGATTTGGACAAATGATCAAATTTCTAGTTTTGAGATCCGCTAGATTGGTCAGCGAACGCTTTGAACTCCACAGCGTCATGACTACAGAAGAGGCGCACACCCTTATTGCGATCGCTCGATAACGCATGTAGCCGATCTTGATTGAACAACCGAGCCTGGCGATCCACCTCCATCATCCACTGGTAAGCACGCAAACCTGGCGTGCAGCGTCTTTTGGCTGAGTCCATCTCGTGCCGATAAAAGTAAGCATCACCTGCATGTAGAAGCCAACCCTCTGGTGTATCAATGGCGATACCAGCATGACCCCGCGTGTGACCAACAAGCGGGATAAAGAGAATCTCCGGCGGTAGTCCGTCGAGGTCACGGACTGCTTCAAAGCCGAACCAAGGTTCGCCTCCCGCCGAATAATACTTCCAGTGCTTAACCTCGTCCCATTGTTCTGGACGATAGCGCCTTTTGGCGATGAAGCCGCGCCGATCCTGCGCGGTTTCAATCTCTGTCTGCATTACATGCACAGTTGCTTCCGGGAAATCTTCTAGACCACCAGCATGATCGAAATCGAGGTGGGTAAGCACAATATGACGCACATCTCGCGCCGAAAATCCCAGCCGCTCAACTTGCTCAAGTGCGGTGTATTTTTTATCAAACTGGATGCCATTGAAATGAATGAAGAACGGGCTGAGGCGGGAGTAAGGCGATTTGATATCGCGCAGTCCAAAACCAGTATCAATGAGAACAAGTCCCTGCTCTGTCTCGACAAGCAAACAGTGGCAGACGAGGTGAGCCGTTGGACCGCGACTGAAGCCATCGAAGAAAGCCCCACCAATCGGGCACATGCAGCCGCAATTGAGATGATGAATTTGCATGAATCCTCCGTTACGACTCTGATTCCTCAGAACCAGCCTAAATGTGTGAGATTGCCGACTGCGCGATTAACTTCGCTAATGCCGTTAGCCCTAGCGATGCCTACGGCGGGCTGCGCCAACGCTCTCCATTTCAAAACAGTGCCAACTTAGCATATCCGATTGATTACGTGTAAATTACTAGTTGCCTGATCCCGGCTCAGTGAGCTTGCGATGCAGTTCAGCACTTACGGTATCAGGTAAGACCTTGCTCACTGTGCCCAGAAGCTTCGTCTTCAGTGAACCTGCGATGATCTCATGCTTACCTGCGATCAAGGCGTCGAAACCCTGCTTGGCGACCTCAGCTGGATCGTCCTTTTCATCCACGCCTACATTGGTGTCGTCCATATCCGCACGGTGGAAGAAATTGGTATCAGTCGGCCCGGGCATCAGCGCGGTGACGGTAACGCCCGTATCCTTCAATTCGCTGCGTAGCCCCTCTGAAAAAGAATGCACAAACGCCTTAGAGGCGGCGTAGACTGTCTCGAACGGGCCAGGCATCAAGGCGGCAATCGACGATGTGAAAAGGATTCGACCCTTGCCAAGCTCAACCATATCCTTTACAACTAGTTTGGCAAGATGGACAGATGACACAACGTTCAGATTGATCAGATTAAGTTCGTCCTTCAGGTCGGTTTCACGAGCGAAGTCGCCGCTTACACCGACACCCGCGTTGATGGCGATCGCATCCACTGGTCGGCCAGTCGCTTTAATCTGGTTGTAGAGCGTTTCAACACCGTCATAGTTAGCGAGATCAGCCTGCACCGTCTCAACCTGAGCACCTAGATTTTTGAAAGCTTCAGCAGCTTCATTGATACTCGATCCGGTGGCTGTAACTAGAAGGTCAAAGCCATTTTGGGCAAACTGTTTGGCAAGTTCGTAGCCAATACCATTTGAGGCACCCGTCACGACAGCAAGGGGTCGGGTCAAAGAACTGTTCATAACCGTTCGTTCAAACTCCTATATAACTGCTCCACGCTCGTAAGTCTTGGCAAGCTTCTGTCTCATTACCAGACCGTCTGCGTGGACTGTAGGCTTTCAATTCTTATAATTTTAGGGCGGCCGCAGTGTAGTTACGTCTTTCCCAGGAAATATCGCTACTGTGTCTTTAAGGTTACTTTTATGGAGTTTTGGATATATTTTTAGTTTTCATTTAGTCGAACAGACTGTGCTTTACTTCTACCTCTGGCAAACCTCAGATTTTAAGGGACTAAGTACGGTTTTGCATAAAATCGTATCGTTTTTAAATGCAGAGGGATGCAATGCCATTGTAGAGGGACGCAATGCCATTGTAGAGGGACACATTGCCATTGTAGAGGGACACAATGCCATTGCAGAGGGACACATTGCCATTGCAGAGGGACGCATTGCCATTGCAGAGGCACGCATTGCCATTGTAGAGGGACGCAATGCCATTGCAGAGGGACGCATTGCCATTGCAGAGGGACACAATGCCATTGCCAAATTTAATTTGCTATGAATTAATGAAATGCTGTATTAATACCATTTTTTTGTAAGGCTGCGCCAAATTTTATTGGCTTCTTATTTCTTTCTTTCTTTGCGTTCTTCTCTACGAGACGCTGCGCGTAGCTTGCTTCTCCGTAGGAGTATGCGTTCAACTCTTGGAGACGCTGCGCGTAGCTTGCTTCTCCGTAGGAGTATGCGGTTCGTTCCTCATATATGGCGCATTTTCATACAGAATTGGTATAGCCCTATTTGCAACAAACTCCAACTCTGTATTATGCGTGAGCTATCAAATTTAGATGTAGCACTTGTAGCAACCGATGGTTAGTACCTAATATTGATAGTTAACTACGAACTTTGGTGAGGATTTTTTGAGAATAAAAGGAAGCTGATTCTTCGTTTTTGGCACAATCTTGGGCAAACTTAATCAAATGGTGTCCCACAAGTCCAACGTGAATCAAGTTTTCAATATCACCCGCTTTCAGGGCTGGCTTGGCCATTTTCCAGAAAGTCTGACGATAGTTACTAAATATGCCTATTCGCAGCAAAATATTCCCTAAATAAGTTAAACCTTTGCGAATATTAGCCCCAGTAGTGCGAGCTGGGCTGTTTGGTACTTCAATGCGGTTTGGGTAAGTGTGTTCCATATTGTAGGCGAACCGCTGATATAAAAATTCTGGCTCATAAGCAGTTGTGATGCAGCGCCGCCACATCTCAATAACTTGCTCGTAGGGCATCAAAAATTCAACATTTGATTCGCGGCTTTCATCAAAGACAATTCGTCCTTCTGCTTCTAACCTCCGCCATAAAGGAGTTCTAGGCAATGCATGAAGGAGGTTAATTGTCAACATGGGAATTTGGGATGCCCGAATAAATTCGATAATTCGGTCTGCTGTTTCTGGTGTATCTGTATCTAACCCGATGATGATTCCTGATACTACTTCCATGCCATAGCTATTTAAAACCTGAATCGCTTTTAAGATTGGCATACTCAGATTTTGGTCTTTGGAAATAGCATGGAGAGCATTTGGTTCAGGTGTTTCAATGCCGCAAAAGATTGTGCAGAAATAAGCTTCGCGCATCATCTCTAGCAATTTTGGACTTTGAGCTAGGTTGAGGGTTGCTTCACAGGCAAACTGGATAGGATAGCCATTGCGTTTTTGCCAGTCAATCAGATGAGGAATCAACTTCATGGCAGCGCGGCGATCGCCAACAAAGTTATCATCGACAAAATACACTGCTCCCAAATTGCCAGATTGTCGCATTGCATCTAACTCCGCAACTACTTGCTCTGGTGTTTTCATCCGAGGACTGTTGCCGTAAAGTTCTGGAATATCACAAAACTCGCAGCGATAAGGGCAACCACTCGAAAACTGGACATTTGCCAGGAAATAATCATTGATATTCAGCAAATGATAAGCTGGAGTGGGAAACTCTGTTAGGGGCAAACGTTCCTTAGTTTCAAAGCGAATTTGCGCTTGAGGACGTTCCAGGTTTTGGTCGAGATATTCGATCAGGCGATCATTCGCATCTCCCAATTCACCCAAACTTAAAATGTCAAACTCAGGATAATATTCTGGACACCCAGATACCGAGGGGCCACCCACAACTGTGATTTTGCCGGCTCGATGGGCAAGTTCATTAATTTGATTAATCTGTGGTTTCTGGATATGCATTCCACTGACAATCACCACATCAGCCCATTGGTAATCAGCCCTAGTTGCTGATTTGACATTCTCATCAATAAACCGCACTTCCCATTCTTTAGGTAAGTAGGCAGCCACAATTAAAATACCTTGGGGTGGCATAAAAGCCCGGACATTACCCATAAGTGGGTAGGCATGATGAAAAGTACCAAAAGAGCGGCTGTACTTAGGAAAGATACATAGAATGCGTCGATGGTGCGAAGGAACGTAGCGGGTTCCTTGATTGACAGGAGCGGTTTTAGAATCGGCCGCGACATTAATTTGTTTATCCAAAGACTTCATATTCACAGTCATCGCAAATTTCACCCCGGAAAACTGAGCAGCTAAGACAATCTACTGGCAGAATCAGTTGTAATTCCAACTAGCTTACCGTGATATTTCAGAAGTTTTTAACTGTAAAATATAAAATCTCCCCTAAAAGCGCAAACTGAATTGGTTTACAAGCAACTGTGATGGAAATGGGGCATTGGGGAGCCACTACTGAACGCGAGTGCGTCTTTATTAGAAGAAGACGGGTTTCCCTTATGGTGACTGGCGTTCGGGCAATGCCCAACTTGTACTCCTTTGGAGAACCCGTAGGGTAGCAACTGGCATCATGGGGGTATGAGCGTTTGTTATGAATTTGATTTACTTTCTTTTGCGTTCTTCTTGGGGGATGGTAGCGATCGCGATCACTACCGGATTTCTGAGTGGCGGTAGTAGTGCTGGCTTGATTGCCCTAATTAGCCGTACTGCTAGTAGCAGTTCCACTTCCCGCCTGACATCCATAACTTGGGGTTTTGCAGGGCTGGCAATAGTTGCACTGATTACCAGTATCATTTCCCAAGTGATGCTGATTCGCCTTTCTCAGAATGCTGTTTTGCAATTACGGATGCGTTTGAGTCGCCAAATTCTCGCTTCTGAGTTGAGTCATCTGGAACGCTTAGGGAATCCTCGATTATTGGCAACTTTAACAGAAGATATTCAGGCGGTTGCCAATGCTGTTTATCAGCTGCCTTTCATCTTTATTAATCTAGCGATCGTCTTGGGTTGCATAGCGTATATAACTTGGCTCTCTTGGTTAGTACTGCTGATGGTTTGTGGTGTTACAGTAGTAGCGATCGCTAGTTGTCAGTGGCTACTCAACAGAGGCGGGAAATTGCTGGCCCTAGCTCGTGAAGATGAAGATCATCTGTTTAAACATTTTCGCACCATTACCGAAGGAGTCAAGGAACTCAAGCTAAATTATAGGCGGCGTCAAGACTTTTTAGAAGAAAAACTGCAATCAACTGCTAACGAGTTCCGTGATCACAACGTTAACGGTCTAACCCTTTTTGCCATAACTTCAAGCTGGGGTCAACTCGTATTCTTTTTTGCCCTTGGTTTTGTCCTGTTTGCGCTGCCTAATCTGCTTACCATCAATCCTCAAACTCTCTCTGCCTACATTTTGACCTTGACTTATTTGGTGTTACCAATGGATAACATCATCAGCAAACTTCCCCTATTAAGCAAAGCCAGCATTGCCTTGCAAAAAATCGAGTCACTGGGTTTATCTCTAGTTAGTCGAACTGAAATATCGACTGTTCCACCTGCTCTTAAATCTGACTGGCACAGCTTGAAATTTAAAAATGTTACCCACACTTATTACACAGATCAAGAAGACAATAGCTTTATCTTTGGCGCCATCGAATTGACATTTTATCCTCAAGAATTAGTCTTTATTGTTGGCGGTAATGGTAGTGGTAAATCTACATTAGCTAAACTAATTACTGGACTTTACATCCCTGAAAATGGCGAAATTTGGTTTGATAGTGAGTTAATTAGCGAACAGAACCGAGAATGGTATCGCCAGCATTTTTCCGTAGTATTTTCCGACTTTTATTTATTTGAAGAACTTTTGGGATTAAAAAATTATAACTTAGATACTCAAGCGACACAATATTTAAAACAACTACAACTAGACCATAAAGTTAAAGTTGAAAATGGGCAACTTTCCACCACTGCACTTTCTCAAGGACAACGGAAACGACTAGCCTTACTCACAGCCTACTTGGAAGATCGACCAATTTATCTATTTGATGAATGGGCAGCTGATCAAGATCCAATATTCAAAGAAATCTTTTATACTAAACTACTCCCAGAACTGCGATCGCGGGGTAAAACAGTGCTGGTGATTAGCCACGACGACCGTTATTTTCATTTAGCAAACCGAATTATCAAACTTGACTATGGACAAATAGAGTACGACAAAACTTAACTCAAGCGAATTGGGGTAAACGACTTATACCAATTCAAAATTCAAAATTCAAAATTCAAAATTAAGAAAGCCAGACAGAACAAAGGAATGTCCGTATGTATCTGTCGCATTCTTTTTTCAAATTGGTATTACTTATTTGATTTATGAGAATTGCAACCTCCAGCTCCCCAACAACTTTTACGAAGTCAGGGAGCTTCTTTTTCACGAATGATTCAAGATTGCTATAGTTTTTTCAAGTTAAAATCTGAAGGTAGTGCGGAGCCAAGCAACTACACTATCAGGATTGTCAGCATCAAAGTCTGGTGCAGTAATCCATATTACACCGGGCGTGATCGCAATATTGTCACTAAGTTGATATTGGTAAAAGCCCTCAATATGTAAGGAGGTATCTTTGTCTACTTGACCAAGACCCGCTCCTAAATCGATGTTCTTACTTAAAGTAGTCAACTTTGGCTCCATGCCCACAAAAATACCTCCCAAACTACCTTTGTTAAATAAATCGGGAAACGATAGTCCGGCACCCCAGTTCCAGACTTCTGCATCACCGCGCCCTAAGTAACGGTGCGCGGAATAACCTACCCATCCATTTAATGCTATAGATGGATTAATCCGATAAAGCGCTTCTACACCATAAGTATTCGCTAAAGTTCCTCTTCCAGCCACGGTACTGTTTGCTAAGTTACTGCCGATAACTGGGCCGAAGTTCGTGCCACTTATACCTGTAGTGTTTGGTGGACTATAAGTATTGGCGTAAGTCAAAGCTAGCCGGAAATTATTCTTGGGGCTAGTGTATAGTAATTGTCCTAAAGCTACATACCTGCCTGAAAATAAGCCATTATTCTCTGTAGGATTGTTACCGTTAATCGAGGTGTACTCCAACCCTAATTGAAATTGTTTACTAAAGTCATGGAGAATGGCAATTCCGGCTCCGGTATCTCCGTAGTCATAGACCATATTTCGCCGCGAATATCGTGAGATCCCATTCGCTGCTGACCCCTCAAAATACGGGTTGATGGTTCCACTCAAGCCTAGTTCAAAGGCTCCATCAGACTGAGCAAAAACATTAATTGCAGTATTACTACCAGCTAAAAAACGATAGCGCAGACCAGAGAGGAAAAATTGATTGTTGGGAAAAAGTGGACTGGCGTAATCAGAAGTTTTGCCATCATTAGTTCCAAGTGTTCCACTTCTTGTTCCTCCGGAAGCGGTAATATTTCCTCCTGTGAGTGCTATCCGCAGTTGATCTGTACCGGTGAAACTGGTGTTTAAGCGCAAAATAACCCGGTCTTGAAATGTGAAGATGTGAGGTGCGGGTTGCTTGGTGACGACGTTATTGCCTGCTACAATTCCTCCAATCACAGTCTCAACTTCACCAACAAGTTTAGTTGTAGTGGAAAACTGCTGTGCTTGAAGAGTCGCTGTTCTTGCTTCCAACGAATCCACTTTCCCCCGCAGTTCGGCCAGTTCTGGCGCAAATTGACTTTGGAGTTTTTGCAATGTTTCTAAATCTTCTTTTCTCAGCAGATCGCTGGTTCCTGCACTTACTAACTCATTGATTCGAGCCAGTGCTGCGTTTAGTCCAGCCGCAAACTCGTAACGAGTCATTGCCCGATCACCTTGAAAGGTTTGATTGGGGTAGCCTGCAATCACCCCATACCGTTCCACTAAAGATTGCAAGGCTTGAAACGCCCAATCAGTAGGTTTGACATCTGATAACTGCGAAACAGAAGTTACCTGTTCTTTTGCTGTATTGTCATCTGGCGATCGCACTTGATGTCTGCTGACTGTGGGATCGTCAGTCTTAAAAGTAGGTAATGGTTTAGGTGAGAGTAATTGTGAAATAGGTGTAACCTTCTCAACCACATAATTGTTGCGATCACGAAAAAATACAGGCAACTGCCCAGAAGCAGGAACAAGGGTGGTATCACTCACAGTAGATGCAACAGATTCAGGTATATTAGCCTGACTTTTTGCAGGATTAATAACTGAGATAATTGAAATATTTACCAACAAAAGTAAGCACAATCTAAACTTTGAATTCCAGCGAACAATCGACATGACTCCTCAACCTTAAAAGTGAAATAACTGACTAAAAATTGAACAGCAAAAGCCGCAGAAATATTTATCACAATACTTCTACTTAAATGCCAGATTATTTACTAGCAAATATCTAGCTGGCTATATGTCTGAAATTTCAGAGTCTTAAACCAGCAATCCAGTGATTGAATATGAAAGGAAAGAAAATCGCATCCAATTATTTTTTATTCAAATACTGTAAACCGATAGGCTTACAGTACTTTAGCAACCTATTTTTGCATAGAGATTTGTAAAATGCAAGCATCGTTACTTTAGGACAGTAAATTTTCATTCAAGATTCGCCATGCCCAAATTGCCAGCATCGTACTTGTAAAAAGGTGCGTTGCCTGATTTTCACAGCATATTTTGCGATCATTCTGGCAGCGAACAAGACTAAGGTGGTTACTTTGCGTCTGAAAGGTAAATAACATTAGTAGCTGTAACCCGCAAAATAATCGCTTTCCTCAACAACACAGACATTGTTAACAGTGATGTTTATAATGTCAATTGCTGTTTAAAAGTTAACTACGTACATAATCTCTATATGATTCTTGTGGCAATCTTATCCCAGAAAATTTTTTTGTATAAAATAATTATCCGTAACAGCAAAAAATTGTCAGGCTTTTATCAAGTCATATCTTCTGTCGCGCTAGTCGCCAAAAATTAAAAAAAATTAACTAAAGGCCAGCAGAACAGAGTTATTCAACTTCGCTGATTACAGAAAATCAGGTAATCGCTTTGAGGCTTGGAAAATAAATCAAACGATAAATGCTGATTTTTTGGTTGGTTCTTAACCTTGGTTTTGGTCAAAACTAATTTAGATGCGATCGCCCTGCTTGTCTCTCCCATCAGGACAATCGTCTTTACTAGCAAGCGCATTCACATTTTTGACATAATTATGTAATAGGTTTGTCAAAATCATGTGCTATACATAGTGAACACAATATCAATTAATTATATAAGGCAGGTAATCCCTGTCTTTTTTTATAAATACTTTGGGAACAATCAAGTAATATTGTCACATTTTTGACATTAGCTCATTATAGTGCCAAGACAAAGTGCAGTAATTAACACATTAAGTGGGCTTTTTGTCAAGAGTTATTTATATACGCTTACCCTGAGCCGAGCAACACTATTACAAGCGTCCATAGCAAAAATTCAACATCTCAACAGTCATCGATTAAGAAGTTTATACAGCAATCTGGAATCAAACGCGCAGAAAACTTTGATCGTTTTTCTTGAGTGAATAGCAAAGCGATCGCTATAGTAATTGTTCAGAGACATCACCACAGGCTATTCTCTAGCAATAACTATATCGTTGGACTTAATAACGGCATAAGCCTCTTTCCCCTCAGACAAATCCAACTCTTCTACCGATACTCTGGTAATAATCGAAGTTAACTCAACTTTGTGAACAATCTCTAGCGTCACCTCACTATTAACGGCTCCAGTGACAACTCGTTTAACAATACCCTTGAGAATATTGCGGGAGCTAACTTTGAGTGGTTTCTTTTGAATACTAATTTCTATCTCAGGCTGTTGAGCGTAAATATCTTCCTCTTCTGTGTTTATGGTTGGTTGCGACTTGGATGGTGAAGAGTGTTGATTAAGACCACGTACCAGTTCCCGGAGAATCTCGGTCTTGGTGCGCTGAGACTGGCCGCAGAAGTCTTCCAAAATCTTCCGCTCCTCTTCTGAGGTTTGGAATGTGACCCACCCTTGTTCTTTTTTAGGCATAAATTTACTGATATAGTTGGGAAAATATTGGTATTATTGTTATTCTACCTAGCATCAATTTTAGAAAAAAACCTCTCAAGCACCTTTTTTATGAAAAGAAGACAAATTCTTGGCTTCCTGGGTATAGCAGTTGCAGGCTTACTTCTGGCAATTGGTTTACCATTAGTTACTCCTTCTCCTGTAATAGCACAGTCAAACACCAGCATACTCGTGTCCGCAGCCGCCAGCTTAAAAGAGACACTAGAAGAAATCAAGCCTCTATACCAACAAACTAAATCAAATATCAACATTACTTATAATTTTGGGGCTTCTGGTGCCTTGCAGCAACAGATTGAGCAAGGTGCGCCAGCAGATATCTTTATTTCTGCTGGCAAAAAACAAGCGGATGCTTTAGAAGAAAAAGGACTTTTAGTACCAGGTAGCCGTACTAACCTGGCAAATAACCGTCTAGTCTTGATTGTGGCTCAGGATGTTGTTGGCATCAGCAGCTTCTACAATTTAACAGATAGTAAGATTAAAAAAATTGCGATCGGTGAACCCAGGAGTGTACCTGCTGGGCAATATGGGGAGCAAGTCTTAAAGAAATTGAAACTTTATGATCGAGTCAAGTCCAAATTGGTCTTTGCTAACAATGTACGTCAAGTCTTGGCAGCAGTAGAAAGTGGCAACGCCGAAGCTGGTTTAGTTTATGCCACTGATGCCAAAATCTCCAACAAAGTAAAAGTTGTAGTCGCTGCTGACGATAAGTTTCACTCACCGATTATCTATCCAATGGCAGTAATTAAAGGCAGTAAAAATATTCCCGCAGCTAAGGAGTTTATCGAGTTTTTATCTGGCAGTCAAGCGAAGACTGTACTCAAAAAATATGGGTTTATTGTAAGTTAGTCAAAAGTCAAAAACCCTTTTATTCTGAGTAGAAAATGTGTAGGGTGTGTTAGCGATCGCGTAACACACCGAAAGCATCCTTAATGGTACTTTAGGAACGCAACGCACCCTACAAAAGTTACACATTATTATAAAAATCCATCAGAGGACTTTTCAAACATCCTCTGAGGCTAATCGTCTAAGAAGCTGCGGACTGTAATTTTTCCAGTCGTGCCAACACTTCTGAACTGTGAATGCTTGGGTTGACTTTGACAAAAGTCTCGCGCAAGATGCCCTGAGGATCGATGAGAAAACTGTGGCGCATCGATAAGAAACCGAGCCATGAACCGTAAGCTTTACTTACTGAACCATCAGTGTCAGCCAACAGCGGGAATTTTAGTTTCTCTGAATCACAAAATTTGGCGTGAGAATCAATGTCATCAGCACTTACGCCAATAATCTGGGCGTTTTTTTCGACGTATTGCGGTAAGTCTTGCTGAAAACGACGAGCCTCTATAGTACAACCAGAGGTGAAGTCTTTAGGATAAAAGTAGAGGACTAACCACTTACCGCGCAAGTCAGAGAGGGAAATTTTGCCATCCCCTGTATTGGTTGGCAAAGTAAACTCTGGTGCGGATTGATTAATTGCAGGAAGTTTACCACCAAGAGCATCAGCAGTAGGGGTAAAATTCAGCCAACTGATCACAGAAATACAGCTGACAAATAATATGCTTAAAAAAGTGCGGCGGGAAATCATAGTGCAAACCAGAATTACAACTTTACACAAGTTTACAATTCTTGGTTGCTATTAGTCTCGCTCTGAGTGAGATTCGGGAGGAGTATCTGTACTTTCGATGTATTGGCTATCTAGGAGAAAGGCTCCCTTAGCGAAGCGAATACCCCAATATCCACCGGGACGGCGGTCAATGACTATACCTTCCTCGCCAATGTTAATCACATCGGGGGGGCGCAGCATGGGCATAGGTTCAGCAGTTTTGACGTAGGACGGTAGTGCCACAACCCGGACTTTACTACCAATAGGGAATTCTTTAGACATTTTGAAACAGCTAGGAGTTATGAGTTATATGATGTCCGGCAAATCACCCGTAATATATCATTGCGACTGAAACGACGCAATCACAGGGTTTTTGGGATTGCTTCCCTTCTCTACGAGACGCTCCTCGAACGCTCGTAATGACGGTTATTTAAGCGGACTTGATATTAATCAAAACTCATAACTCCTAACTTTTACTAGGGGTTATCCAATTTTCTATTTTGGTATGAAGAAAGAGGGAAAGGAAAAGGGGAAAAAATTTCATCCCTTTTCCTCATCTTCTGCAAGAAGTCTATTAATTTTTGACAGGACTTACGCATGGGTTATGGAAGAACGAACCACAGAGACACAGAGAAGCCAGTGCGTTGGGCGGGTTCCCCGACTTGTTCGCGTAGCGTCTCCCTTAGGAGAAGCAACTGGCGCGACACGGAGGAATGAGAGTTTGAGAGGTTTTTTGCGTAAGTCCTATTTGACTATGGAAAACAATGCCTGGACATCAGTTAAGGGTAAGTGCTACAGGAATTATGGTTACTAAGTATCTAGGTCAAAGCCCCAAACTTATTAACTATTTTTTGAAAGATTATTATTGAGGAGTGCCTTGTTGACGGCGCGAAGGGGCATTTTGACGGAATTGCTCCATTTTTTGCCGCTGTTCGGGGGTTAAGACTGCTTGAATCTGTTGTTTCTCAGACTCCCGGATTTGTCGGATTTGGCTTTTCTGTATTTCACTCAGATTTAAGTCAGCAAAATCACCTTTTCCACGACCGTGATGCTGACCTGGTTGCCGTTGACCTGTTTGCCCCTGAGCCTTACGCGCTTGCCACTCAGCCCGACGCGCTTGTTTCGCTGCCTCTAACTTGGCCTTTTGTTCTGGGGTGAAAACTGCCTCCATTTTGGTGCGGCTATCGCGGCGAATTGCCTGAATTTGGGTTTTTTGGGCATCTGTTAGATTCAAGTCTTTCCAAGGACCCCTTTCTTTTTGTGGACTTTGTGCAAGTAACACGGGTGAAGGAGAGGCTGTTTGAGCATCAACAGCAAAGGAAGTTGCAGTTAAAGTTAAGGCGATCGCTCCAGCGACTAGTGATAATGCTTTGAGTTTCATTGCTTGTCTGGTGGTTTTTTCCTGGTTGGATGTCACCATCATAAGAACTTATCTTCAGTAGTCACATGAGGAGAAAGTCATGGTTTTACCCATGACTTTAGTCATGATGGAATTTTAACAAATTTGACTGACAATAAATAATTAGGGGTTAAGAGTTAGAAGTGAGAAGTTACGAATAATGGATATTTTGATTATGATTAATTTATAAATCCTTATTTAATGTATTATCTAACTTTTTCGACATTCCACTTACTCTTAATTGCTCATTCAGCGATAGATGTGAGCATCTGCTGAAGTTATAATCGCCGGATGCCGCTCAAAAGTTCTAAACTTCTAACTCCTAATTTTTAACTTATAACTCATAACTGGAGTGAAGCAACTGATGAATCGTCCAATTGAAATTAAAAAACATCCTTTTCCATCTCTGCTTTATCTGGAGTGGATACTACTGGCAATCACTGCATTGACAGCAGTTATACCACCTCCGTTACGGCGATTTGGTCCCAAACCTCCAGAACTATCAATTTGTAGTATATTTCCAGACTTATCAATTTGTAATCTCTTGCCAGAACTGTCAATTTATAGTCTGATTATTTTTGCCTTAATGGGCTTAAGTTTACCCAAAAGTAACCAGATAGCTAAGGTAATCTACACAGTACTTGAAATTATCTTGATTTTAACAACTGGACTTTTTGGTGAAAGATTTGCTCGCCTTTTCCCCGTTCTCTACATAATTTTAGTGACTCGCAGTTGCTTAATTTTTAAGTTGCCTGGACGTTTATTCGTCACAAGTCTATCATTTACATTATTTCTATTTACTACACAACTAAAATACCAGCTATTCAATTATCAAGCATCACCACAAGCACAAGAACGAGCTCGTTTTTTTAGCTGGAATTGGTCGCTAACATTCGGCTTAAGTTTAGTTTTTGTGGTGCTGATGATGAATGCAGTATTATCTGAACGGCACAGTCGAGAAAAGCTAGCGATCGCTAATGAAAAACTCCGTCAATATGCCATGCGAATTGAAAATCAAGCTACCTTGGAAGAACGTAACCGCATTGCTCGTGAAATTCATGATTCATTAGGACATTCTCTGACTGCTTTAAATCTGCAATTAGAAACTGCTTTAAAATTGTGGCAATCTAATCCAGGGAAGGCAGAAACATTTCTAGCAACAGCAAAAGAATTAGGTTCAAAAGCGTTAAAAGATGTCCGTCAATCTGTTTCTACTATGCGTTTTAATCCCTTACAAGAGCAATCTTTAGAACGTGCGATCGCTAGTCTTTCAGAAAGTTTTCATCGCTCCAATGGCATTTTACCAATTTATCAAATCAATCTGGAATCTTCTCTCCCACCTGAAATCAACACCGCTATTTACCGGATTACTCAAGAATCGTTGACAAATATATCTAAATATGCATCTGCAACAGAGGTGAAACTAGAACTTACTGAGATCAGAGGAAATTTACGATTGATAATTCAGGATAATGGTAGAGGTTTTGATTTAGGGCAAAATACTACCGGTTTTGGACTTCATAGTATGCGCGATCGCACTTTAGCACTTGGAGGTGAATTTAATATTAATAGCGCTCCTGGTTCTGGTTGCAAAATTACAGTTAATATTCCTTTAACAAGGTTGACATGATGATTAAAGTATTGTTGGTAGATGACCAAGGTTTAATTCGTCAAGGATTAAGAGTGTTATTAGAATTAGAACCAGATTTAGAGATAGTGGGAGAAGCAGAAAACGGTGAACAGGCGATTAATTTGGTTGCTAAATTTCAGCCAGATGTAGTATTGCTAGATATCAGAATGCCCATTATGGATGGAGTTGCAGCTACGCGAGAAATTCAAAAACGTTTTGTGAAAACTAAAATTTTAGTATTGACGACTTTTGATGATGATGAATATGTGTCAGCAGCCTTGCAAAATGGGGCAATGGGTTATTTATTAAAAGATACGCCCTCTGAAGAATTAGCTGTTGCTATTCGTGCCGTTTATAAAGGATATACTCAATTAGGCCCAGGTATAGTTAAAAAGCTGTTAACTCAGTTTTCTAATACTACACCAACCCAGTCATCGGCTGTACCATCTAGTTTAGCTGAACTTACTCCTAGAGAAAAAGAGGTTTTGCGGTTAATTGCTACAGGCGCTAGTAACCGAGAAATTGCCCAGCAACTCTACATTTCTGAGGGGACTGTGAAAAATCATGTTACAAATATTTTAAACAGGTTAAATTTGCGCGATCGCACTCAAGCTGCGATTTGGGCAAATACATATTTATCCTATTTGAATGAGCCAAGTTAAATAATTCGTAATTCATAATTCGTAATTTTAATCTATAGATTAACTGTAGGGTGTATTACCGCGTTAGAAGATAATCTCGCCAATAACTAAAGTTCAGGACTGATAGCGAAAATCCACTCAATTAAACTGAATTCATGATTTAGTCAACTTTTATGTAAATGTGATATATAAGACTAAATTTAGGGTTTACTAATGTGAATGTGAGCGGTTAAATTGGTGGTATAAGTTGTTAGCCTTCTGAGTATTATGAAGCGAATTTACACTATGGTTAATATTTTTATAAAAACCTCATTCTCTGCTTTTGTATTTGCTAGTGCCACTACTTTATTGCTAGTACAGATAGTCACAGCTAAACCTATACAGATAAAAAAGCAAGTCAATCAAGCAAAACCATTAAACTCAGGAGTACGAATATACCCTGCAAATAATAGCCTACCAGCAAGCCGCTTGATTACAATTGAAGGTGCGCTTAAAAAGTCTAGTAATATGCACATAACAGAAGCAAAACTTACAACATACGAAGAATTTGCAGCCCAAACAGGAATGTACAAATCATCGATTTCTAACAATCGTATGGTGTGGATAGTGACTGGTTTTGTCCAAGGTGAGTTGAGAATGTCTAAAGGTCGAAGTGTCTGCACTGATAACGCCAAACTTGTGGAATTAATCGATGCAGAAACTGGCGATTCTTTTGGTAGAAGTATTCACTGTCCTCCAAAGAATGAGATAAATTTTATGCCGTAAAAGTAGAGGGTAAAATTTCATTAAGGTATAAGGTATACACTGATTAGTTAGTCTCCGAACCTAAAAATGCCAAATTAAATTACAGCTTATTTAAATAAGTTCAAACATTCATGTTTTAAAACGCCTTTAGTGACTTTAATATTCCTAAATGACCTAGCGATTACCTCTTCACAAGATATACTAATTTGTGATTGATTTACAGTGATTAAATCTTGAATTGAAGCACCATACACAATTTCTGATAAACCACTCCAAACACAAGCAGTTGCACACATCGGACAAGGTTCGCCAGTTGTATATATGCTATAACCTTCTTTA
This sequence comes from Nostoc sp., assembly GCF_036917395.1. Classification (GTDB taxonomy): domain Bacteria; phylum Cyanobacteriota; class Cyanobacteriia; order Cyanobacteriales; family Nostocaceae; genus Nostoc. Next base: position 23,057 of record NZ_JBALDI010000049.1, on the reverse strand, counting down.
GAAGGGCTTTTAAGTTTAGCTGTTAAACTACGAATGACGTTGATTTCTGCATGGACTGATGGATCGTTGTCTCTCCTTACAGTATTATGAGCTACTGCCATGACTTCCTTATCTTTAACAATCACTGCACCGTAAGGCACATCGCCTTCTTTTGCTTCTGCCAATGCTAAATGCATAAAATATTCTGGGTTCATATAAGCTGGGGTTAACATAAGGATAATGATTAATAATATCGGATTTGTAATGCTATAACTGGGAATTAAGATTAGTTAATGGTCGAATATGTTACTGAGCAGACAAGAAACAGAATTTTACTTAACAGACCTGGAAACACCATTAGGTAAAGTGATTAATTTAACACTTGCTGCGATGGTGCTACTATCATCAGGAATTTTTGTAGCAGAAACTTATAATATTCCTGATTATGTGCGATTTCAATTGCATGTAGCCGATACTGCGATCGTTATCATCTTTGCGGTGGAATATTCACTCCGTCTGTGGAGTGCAGAAAATAAAATTAAGTATATTTTTAGCTTTTATTCGATTATTGACTTAATGGCGATTTTGCCATTCTTTCTAGGAATGGTGGATATCAGCTTTATCCGCCTACTGCGATGGTTTCGGATTTTACGATTAATCAGATTTATAGATAGAAAATTTTTATTCGCCACTATTAGCACCGAAGATGGCATGATTTTTGTGCGAATATTATTTACATTATTTGCAATTGTTTTTATTTATTCTGGCTTAATTTATCAAGTAGAGCATCCGGTTAATCCTCAAAATTACAGGACATTTTTTGATGCCTTTTATTTCTCTGTTGTCACAATGACAACTGTGGGATTTGGCGATGTTATTCCAATTTCTGAATTAGGGCGTTTGCTAACAGTACTGATGATTTTTACAGGAATTGCGCTGATTCCTTGGCAAGTAGGGGATTTAATTAAGCGAGTGGTGAAAACTGCTAATCAAGTAGAAACAGTTTGTTCAGGTTGTGGTTTGGCTTTCCACGATGTAGATGCTGGGTTTTGTAAAAGGTGCGGTACTAAGTTACCTAGTCGCAGGGTTGATTGAGAGAGTAAGTGGTGGCGCTGACGGCGCGTAATTTTAGTGTGTGCTACAAAGTCCAGACGCGATGAATCGCCAAGCAGCGATCGCAATTTGGTTTCGGTTATTAGAGCGAAACTCACGCTAAAATAATCATTCTCCGGCAGCCGCTCAGGAAAGAGAATATAACCAATGCCTAACCTCAACCTCATTTCAGAATATAAAAGCTTTGGTGGCAAACTCGGCTTTTATAGTCATCCCTCCTCAACCTGTAACGGTGAAATGCGCTTTGCAGTTTATCAACCACCACAAGCAACTCAACAACCTGTGCCGATTCTCTATTTCCTCTCTGGTTTAACTTGCACTGAAGAAAATTTTATGGTGAAGGCGGGGGCGCAGCGCTACGCAGCTGAGTATGGCTTGATGCTGGTTGTGCCAGATACTAGTCCTCGGAACACAGGTATTCCTGGTGAGGATGATGATTGGGACTTTGGTACAGGTGCGGGCTTTTATGTTGATGCTACAGAAGAACCGTGGGATCAGCACTACCAAATGTATAGTTATATTGTCCAAGAATTACCTGCTTTAATTACCACACACTTCCCAGTACAACCGGAGAAACAAGGTATTTTTGGTCATTCGATGGGGGGACATGGAGCCTTAGTTTGTGCAATGAGAAACCCGAATCTCTACAAATCAGTATCAGCCTTTGCGCCGATCACTGCACCCATGCGTTGTCCTTGGGGACAAAAAGCATTCAGTCGTTATCTTGGCAGTAATCAAGAAAGTTGGCGTGCTTATGATGCCAGTGAATTGGTTAAGCAAGTGGGATATCATAGTCCAATTCTCATTGATCAAGGGACTGCTGATCAAGTTTTAGTTGAGCAATTAATGCCAGAAGTGTTTGAACAAGCTTGTGCAGATGTCAAGCAACCCCTAAATTTGCGTTACCAAGAAGGCTATGACCACAGTTTTTATTTCATAGCCAGTTTTATTGAAGATCATATCCGCCACCATGCGATCGCTTTATGAATTACAGGTATGTAGAATAAGCGCGATCGCCCCTTTCTTCAAACCACGTTGCAAGGCGATCGCACTTGAGGAAATTACTTCGATTCAAATACATTGTTTTTGGTTTCAGGTTTTCACTGCGTAAGTCCTAATTAAGTATGAATTTGCTCTGCCTCTAATTTAGAACCCTTTTTGTAGTGGCAATTCAATTGCCCTTACGAGAATCATCTGATGGGAGTAAAACAAACTATTTTGTCAATTAAGCAGTCACGATATCAGGCGAGTCAATCGCCGCTACACTGCCAGCATCCACCAAGGCTTGGTATACCATCGCCGCTACCTCAGCGCGTGTAGCATCGCGGGTAGGATTAAGTTGTTTGAGGTTCGGGTGGTTGACGATAATCCCCTTGTTTATAGCTTTTACTACCTCATCCTTGGCATATTCAGGAATCTTTGCTTGGTCATCAAAAGCTTTGATAGTTGCTGTACCATCACCAGATAACTTCAATCCATTCACCAGTGAGACAATCACTTGCACACGCTGGATATTTTTGTTGGGGGCGAAGGTATTGTCAGGGAAACCAGAGAGAAATGAACCTTGATATGCCTGCTGAATTACCTTGGATGCCCAGAAGTCTGCTGGTACATCTTTGAATTTGATCACGGGGCGGTTTGGCGATGGGTTGAAAGCTTTTACCAGTAATGCCGCGTATTGCGCCCGTGTCATCGTAGCATCAGGTTTAAATGTGCGATCGGGAAAACCATTAACTATCCCCAATTTGACTAATTCCCGAATAAACCCACCTGCCCAATGATTACTAATATCGGTTAATTCGATACTAGGAGTAGGCGTGGGCGTGGGCGTGGGCGTGGGCGTGGGCGTGGGCGTGGGTGTGGGCGTGGGTGTAGGAGTGGGCGTGGGTGTGGGTGTAGGAGTGGGCGTGGGTGTGGGTGTAGGAGTAGGCGTGGGTGTGGGTGTAGGAGTAGGCGTGGGCGTGGGAACTGAACTATCTGCAAACTCTACGTTTCCCGTGACTTTAGACGCATTTATTTTATTTCCCACAGAAACCAGCTTGTTGGAACTGGCATTTTGCAAATCAAATTTACCGTTATTTTGTAGAGTATTGCCGCCTGGATTATTAGTACTGCCGATATCCGGTAGGGCACTTCCAATTACTGTGATCCCATCATCAGTGTTATTTTCACTGACATTGTTACGCAATACAGGACGAGTACTGCCAGAGATGACAATTCCAGAACGGTTTTCGGAAATTTTGTTATCTCGAAGGGTGGGTGATGCAGTATCACTAATAGCAATGCCAAAACCTGTTTTGAAGAAGGTATTATCTTGAATTTGACCTTTGGAATTTTTAGCGATCGCAATCCCATTGGCTGCATTTTCACTGAACACATTACCTAGAATAACTGGGTTAGCATCGCCTGTAGCAAATACTCCCTCTCGCTTACATTTGGTGAAGGTGCTATTAGCAACAGTAGGGGCAGTTGATTCAATCCAGACACCACTACCACGGCTAGCCAGATTTGTTACAGTTACCCCCCGGAGTTCAGCTTTATCCAGCAGCACAAATGTGACATTCTGACCAGCAAAAGTACGGCTCAGATAGCTACCACTTCCTTCAATCAAAATGCCATTGCCTTTATTGGTTTCATTACCCACAACTGTTACGCCAGATGGAATCGTTAACGGAAAGACTTCACCGCTAGCAGCATTGTAATTACCTTCTGCTAGTTGAATCTTGGTATTAACAGTAGCTACCTTGAGGGCTTGGGTAATAGTTTTAAAGGAAGCTTGTTGAGTACCTGGGTTAGTATTGCTGCCTGATACTGGATTTACGTAAAAAGTTTGAGCCATATTTATACTTTTATCAAATACATAGCTATCCTAGCGCTAACCATGAAAGTAAGTAGTATTTGATGCATTAAGTAGCTTAAAGTATTTTTCAGTGCAAACTTAGAAAATTATGCAAATACTTTTACAGGGATATACTGTCAGATCCTGTGGGGAAGTCAAAAGTCAAAAGTCAAAAGTTAAAAGTAAGAACCTCATAAATAAATTTCGGGGGCTTGTACCTTTTTGTTTCTGGTCATAAGCTAATTACTGGTTAAAAACAGTTCCAAAGTGCGAGAATAACCAGTAGCCTAAAGCCGATACAGCCAATACAGCTAAGATGGTAGTAACAATCGATTTGAGATTCGATTGTTTTTCCGGCAAATAATCTCTGACTTTTACCGTTCCTTGAGGGAAGTAAGGGAATAAGCCACCAGCACTTACTCCCTCTTCGAGAACTAGGCTTAGACCAAGCCAAACGTATTGGTAATTATAATCATTTGGCCCATTCTTTACACCACCAAAATGTTTAAATAAAGCATCATCGTAATAACTCGTGTCTGTTACTGCTTGGTTATGAAAGGCAACCAAAGGAGGCTGATGCTGTTTGTTGGAGAGCGAAAAGTAAATTCCCTTTTCCTGACTAGCGATATAGTCAAAGTTAGATTTTGGTTGCCAGAATGATGTGTTAACCCAAGACTGGGGCTTAACAATATCGTCATCTACTCCGTGCATAATCCCAATGGGGATATTTAACTGACTACCGATGTCACTGATATTGATTGGCGCAATTGCAAACGGAGAACGAAACAGTTTTAAAATAAAGATGGCTATCCGAGGAATTCCCATGTCCGTACTTGGTGCTGGGTCAGCAGTAACAATTTGTTGGGGAAAAAACTTTTGTTGAGTTTCACCGCAGATATAAATAGGCCAACTCAAGGCTAACAATCCTCCTAGAGAATGACCAAATACGTAGAAATCAAACTCTTGCCCAGCGAATTGGGGGTTAACTTTGCAAAGATGTTGCCAAGATTGCTCGGTTAAAGCGATCGCGTCTTTTATCCACTCTGAAGGTTTATGTGCAAGACTGAAACCAACAGTAGAAATTAGGTGGATTAGATTCTTGCCATATGTGTCATTGAACCAAGTATAAATCAATTTGACAATTAGGATAATCGCTACTATGGCTAAGGAAGTGCGAAAGTAGTCAAATTGCTTAGGTTCGTCTAGATTTCCTCGAATAGTATGAATCTCTTGCGATGTCTGTTCTTCTTCGGTGGTCAACAAGTCTTCAGGTTGAAACTTATTGAATTTTGAACTTCTATTGGTCGCAATTGTTAAAGCCCTATGAACCCAAAGCGACAAATGAGGCTTTTTTATGTTGGCTTTCTGTATTTTTTCACCAATATAGTTGGGGTATTCACTTTTTTGAAAATCTGAAAAGAAGATGTAATAACCCTTTTTAGCCAATTCTTCTAATTGAGCTTCATAGAATTGGGGCATACATAAAGCAAAGCCGTGTAAGTAAGCAATAAATTTCAGCTTACCTTGTTTATCTTTATAAGGATTATCGGGTACAAAAACTCGAATAAAATTGGCTTTTATATGGCTGCCAGACTGATATATTTTGTAACCGTCTTTTTGATCGTAAGGCCAAATTTGAGGTGAATTAAAAATTGTATTGTTTTCCATAAAAATATTTTCCAATATTTGGCAAATTCTCTTATTTATGGTTTGCTAATTTTTCTTTGATATTTTGTGGAGCAATGCCTTTCATGTAAATTAACCAAGTAAATATAGCTACTCCTGTTTCTGTTCCTAATAAGTCGTGGCAAATATGAAGTAAAGCATTGTAAAGTACTTGAGGATCTGTATAAGGATTGCCACCAAACTTATCTAAAAGAAAAACAAAGCTTAAGTTAACTCCTACTGAAAAAATTGGCACAAGAATAATTTTCCAATCTTGGAGAACTTTATAGCCACGATAAGTCAATACGCCAAAAACTAAAGTAAGTGCAATATAGATAGGAACTTTAAAGTTATCATTGCTTGCTTCATAACCTAAAGGGTACAAAATTGAAACAACTAACAAACTAATTGCAAATACGATGTCGATTAAATTGGTGATTGCGGTAGTCTGCTCAATTAATCCATCCGACCACAAAGCAAATGCTGAAATCAAGAAAAAGTAAAACATGAAGTTCAGCATTGTAAAATCGTTTTGATAATACCAACATTGCGTAACATGCCAGCCAATCTCTGAGGCGATCGCTACCATAATAAAAGCTAGACCTAACAGAGAAGCAAAAATTGTTCTCAGTGGAAATCCTATATTGTTTAAACTTTGGTAAAAAATTCTCATTGCTAAAGGAATGAGACCAAAAGTTAAAACGTGGGTGATAATTAATCCGAGTTTCCAGCCACCAGTAATGCAGGTTCGAGACTCTGTTGTTGGCTCCGCAGCAATTCCTGGCAATATTGCCAAAACGTAAGCAAATCCAGCTAACCCGATGAAGAAGCAAAAGGCGATAAAAGCTAAGTTTTGACTGAATATTTTGCTATTTCTTGTCTCTTTCAGTGTGTCCATAGATTGAGTTATTTTGAGAAAATTTCAAACCACTGGTTGTGAATTAATTCTTCGAGTTAGAGGCTGTTTTGCTTTTATACATTTCAATACGGTGTTGCTAAATTAAGGAATGATTTAGCAACTAATAAAATTCTTCCCCTGCTTTCCCTGCCCAAGAACTGCCTGCCTAAATTCATCCCCTTGTTGTGCAACACCTTCAATGCTAGTACTTTTTCAACAGTTTTGTCAGGATTTTAACCTTCAATTAACTAGCATAAATGAAGTAACTTGCTTTTTTTCAATATTTTTACTTAAAAAAAGTATAATTTAATGCTATTTTAACATTAATAAATACTTAGGAGAAAGAGTTCCTAATTCAATCCCATATATTAGTCCTCTTGCATAAGTCGAATAGACCCCCCTTTATCCCCCCTTATAAAGGGGGGAAACTTGAAATCTTGCCCCCTCCCCAACACATCGGGGAGGGTTGGGGAGGGGTGATTCAAGGATTTTTGCAAGAGGTCTACTAGTCCAATTTTACAACTGTCATACTCAAAATAATGAAAGTCGATTCTTACGTATTAAAGGATAAGTTTCTATACCATAAGAGTTCTGATTACTTTTTAAGAAGACTAATAAGATATGCATTACTCACTATTTAATAGTTAGATTCAAGTACTGATACAACCTTTTTTCAAAATATTACTGAATTTTATATATTGTTAATTGTCAGCAACGTTACAGCGTTGGAACTCCCACGCTTATCGTTATCCAAGGAAGGAAAATCAATTATGTTTTTGAACCGCGCTTGCCTAACTACTGCTGTTGTCGGACTGGCTTTAATAGCAGGTACGTTTTCAGTTTCTACTCTTACAAAAGCTTCAGTTAACTCCAATTCTTTAACTATAGATTTCACAGAAAATACAATAAATTCAAATTCGGTGATAATAGAAGACACTAACGTGAAGAATTCTCTAGCTTTAATTCAAAAGTTTAGTTCCTATATTCACACATCAAATGAAGGTCCATATAGCATTGACCCTGAGATGAAAAACCGTTTAAGTGTAAAAGATATTGGAGAAGCGGAGAGATTTTTAGCATTTATTAATACTTTTCCATCCATTACACGACAACAACATATAATAAAAGCGGATTCTATAAGTGCTAAAACTGCTAACGAAATAGTGGGATTACGGTATATCGGCTTAACCAGTACCCCCGATAGATGCGTACTTTTAGGCTACTGGGGACAATTCCTGGGTGAGTGGAATACTTGGAAATGCTTGCCGATTATGCTTCAGTCAAACGACGACGGTTACCCCTATGGTTTATTAGCCGATCGCAGGATTTGAAGGTTATTTTGTAATAATCTAATTATTAATTTCCAATAACCCAGACGGTGGTGTAATTTCAATCCGACCAGATGCCAAGTCTACCACTGGTGCGAGCGCTTGTACAAATGGAATCAAAACAGTCTTTTGCTTTTTGTCAGTAGCAAATGATTCATGCAACTTCACTTCTAACAAATCATTCCCCGCAGGAATGATATCTACCACCGTACCAACGAGTTCGCCAGATGCTTGCATGAAGACTTCCAAGCCAATTAAATCGAGGACATGATATTCATCTTCGCTTAATTGGGGGCGATCGCTTGCTGGCACCATTAACTTACAACCGCGCAACGCCTCCGCCTGATTGCAATTTTCCACACCAGCTAATTTGATCACATACAAGTTTTTGTTACTGATGTAACGTCCTGTCAATAATTCGATTGGTTGTGGTTCTGTGTCACCTGAACGCAACAACCAACGTTTTCCTGGCACCTCAAATCTTTCGGGGAAGTCAGATACAGGATAAACCCGTAATTCTCCAGATAACCCTTGAGGGGCAACAATCTTACCAATTTCTAGCCAATCATCTGATTTGGACATTGGGCATTGAGGAAAGAATTCTTATAACTCCTGTACAGACGCGATTAATCGCGTCTCTACCCCTAATCACGCACTCACAGCTGCACGCTGATACGCTTCTTCAGCTACTTTTGCTAAACGTTGCATAGCAGTGGTAATCTCCTCATCGCTGCCTGTAAGGCTGATGCGGAAGCATTGATGCTTGTGCGCCCACTCTTCCTCTAAACCGGGGAAGAAGCTACTTCCAGGGACAATAATCACACCTACTTGCTTGAGTTGCTGGTAAAATTCCCAGTCACTGATGGGTAGATCCTGTAACCACAACCAAGCAAAAATTGCTCCTTCACCGCGATGGAGATACCAAGGTAAATTCTTAGGCATCGCTTGTTCTAAGCTGGTTTCTAAAACGGTAAATTTATTTTGATAAAAGGGACGGATGACAGTGTGAGAAATTTCCACTAATGCACCAGAATTGATTGCAAAAGCAGCGATCGCTTGGCCGTAACGTGAAGAATGGAGACTCATATTTGCTTGGAAACACTCCAACGCCTCAATCCACTTTTCATTTCCAATGGCAATACCAATCCTTTCTCCTGGTAATCCCGCTTTCGATAAACTCATGCAGTGTAAGATATTATCACCAAACACTGGTGTCATTTCGGTAAAGTTCAATGCTGGGAAGGGAGGCGCATAAGCCGAGTCAATTAACACGGGCAGATTGTAAGGTGCAGCCAGGGCAACAATCTTTTTCACCTCATCATCAGTGAGGACATTGCCAGTGGGATTACAGGGGCGAGAGAAGAGGACACAACCCGTGTTTTCTGTAATCGAGAGTTGGCTGAAGTCGGGGCGATATTTAAATCGGTGGGCAGCTGCATCAATATCAAGAGTCGGTTTGTGAGCGATTAGGGCTTTTGGAACTAAGCAGATACCACCGTAACCTGTGTAGTCAGGACAGAGGGGCAAAACAATTTGTTTTAACTCGCCGCTGGGAGTGTAGCCACCGAATGTATTCGCAGCGTAGAAGTAGAGGGTTTGACTACCGGGGGTGATGAGGATATTGCGATCGCTCAAGTTTAACCCGTAGCGTTTGTTAAAATCATTGGCGATCGCTTCAACAAATGGTGCATAGCCCTGACTTGAGCCGTAGCGACAAACTACCTCACCATATTCTGGGCTAGCGAGAAGTTGTGCAGTACAATCCCGCCATAACTGCTCTACCTCTGGCAAAATCAACGGATTACCAGCACTCAAATTAATAAACTCCTGCCCTGCACCCGCTCGTAATGTCTCGATAATATCCTTCATGATTGCTCTTACGCCAGTCAGGTTGGACATTTGAGCGCCAATTTGAGTTAGGTCAGGGTTCATAAGCTGTGACAAAATATATTAATTGAGGGGTGGACAAAATATTTGGGGGTTGCTGCTGACATCAAGTTTACATCGTTGGCAAAACAGCTGTTGCCGCCTTTAACCAATTTAGCTACAGAATGATATTTTAACAAAGTGATATTTATCGTTATAGCGGCGATCGTGCTTACTAAATACGATGAAGTGATCCAAAAGTGGATCATCGCTCAATATGTTTAAGTGAAATAATCCCGGTACTTCAGCACTGGTAAGAAAGTCAAAAAACTATAGTAGGAGGGCTGACGTTGCAAGTTAAAGCAGCAGTAGCTTACAGCGCAGGTAAGCTGTTGACGATTGAAACCGTTCAACTATCGGGGCCACAAGCCGGCGAAGTGTTAGTTGAGGTTAAAGCCACCGGAGTTTGCCACACCGACGCCTTTACCTTATCTGGTAATGATCCCGAAGGTTTGTTTCCAGCAATTTTGGGACATGAAGGTGCTGGTGTGGTGGTAGAGGTAGGCGCTGGTGTCACCAGCCTCAAACCAGGGGATCACGTGATTCCCCTTTACACTCCTGAATGCCGTCAGTGCGAATATTGCCTGAGTTTCAAAACAAATCTTTGTCAAGCTATTCGCCAAACTCAAGCACGCGGTGTCATGCCCGATGGCACCAGTCGCTTTAGTATCGATGGGCAGATGATTCATCATTACATGGGTACATCCACTTTTGCCAACTATACAGTGCTGCCGGAAATCGCCCTAGCAAAAATTCGGGAAGACGCCCCATTTGATAAGGTTTGTTACATTGGCTGTGGTGTGACTACTGGTGTTGGTGCAGTCATCAATACTGCCAAGGTGGAACCGGGAGCAAATGTCGTGGTTTTCGGCTTGGGTGGTATTGGCTTAAATGTCATCCAAGCGGCGCGGATGGTGGGAGCGAATATGATTGTCGGGGTGGATCTTAATCCCAGCAAACGCGCCTTGGCAGAAAAGTTTGGCATGACGCACTTTGTCAATCCCCAGGAAGTAGAGGGTGACTTAGTTCCCTATTTGGTTGATTTAACAAAAGGCGGTGCTGATTACAGTTTTGAATGTATCGGTAATGTCAAAGTTATGCGTCAAGCATTAGAATGCTGCCATAAAGGTTGGGGCGTCAGTGTGGTTATTGGTGTTGCTGGTGCTGGACAGGAAATCAGTACTCGTCCTTTTCAGTTAGTAACTGGGCGCGTTTGGAAAGGTTCGGCATTCGGTGGCGCTAGAGGACGTACAGATGTGCCGAAAATTGTTGATTGGTATATGGAAGGTAAAATAAACATTGATGATTTGATTACCCATGTGATGCCGATCGAGCAAATTAATGATGCTTTTGAATTGATGCACAAAGGTGAATCAATTCGCAGTGTGGTGACTTTTTAGCTGTTAGATTCAAAGCTTTTTCTCAAAAGAGAATTAACTGTAAGAGCAAACAGATGTAATTCATGTCAACTTCAGCCAGAACACGAGAGAAAATCCTCGTTTCCAGCCTCTGGCTGGAAATGCATTAAGAGCGGCTCTGCCGCCGATTCATGAGGCGGAGCCTCACAACACGCATTCCCAGCCAGAGTCTGGGAACGAGAGAAATTATCAAATGCTTATCAGAATTGGCTTTAACCTGAAGTTGACACCAATGCACATCTGTGCGCCTTTACTATAATTAGGAAAGTTCACCAGGTTTTGAACCCACTATGCAGACACCACAAACCGGACAACCTGCGGTAAACCTGATGCCAAACCTCTACGAAAATGATTTTTACACTTGGACTCAAGAACAGGCTAACCTTCTGCGTCATCACCAATGGAACCAGCTTGACCTACCCAATTTAATTGAGGAAATCGAATCTTTGGGAAGAAAGGAACGCCAAGAATTGAGGAATCGTCTTAGTATATTAGTTGGACATTTGCTCAAATGGGAATATCAACCAAAGCAACGGAGTCGTAGTTGGTTAGCGACAATTAGAGTCCAACGACGGGAAATTCTCAAGTTGATGAACGAAAATCATAGCCTGAAGCCTTACCTTGAAGAAGCACTCCAGGAATCCTATGAAAACGGTAGGGATTTAGCATCAGGAGAAACAAATCTACCACTCTCAACTTTTCCCAAGCAATGCTTATATCCTTTTGAGGAAATTCTGAGCGATCGCTTTTATCCGGGTGAGCCTGCGACAAATGATTTAATGGATTGACTTTTCTCTGGTTTCAAGACGTAAGTAACAAAATTTATTAACTTGATAATATCCCATCAAAGTATCGATCAATTTCTGCCGTAAGTTTTTCAAAGTCCACAGGCTTGGTTAAGTGGCATTTAAAACCAGCTTTAAGCGCAAGTTCCCTATCCTCTTGGCTCAACGAGTCTTGGAGCGTCACAGTCCGTCTTAGACATCGCTTATAGACAACCGTAACAAAATTACCTCATTGCGAGCGAAGCGTCTCGTAGAGATAGCAATCTCAAACCTTGATTTTTCATTCTCAGTGCGTAAGTCCTAATTATTTCCTCAACGTAGACAGATTATTTGGCAATCGATAGATAATACTCAAATCGCTCCCGAAGTTGTTTAATTGTCAAATTTTGAGTCCAGTACTCCACTAGGGCGTGACCAAATGCCCAGGCGTTGCGATCGGGTGAAGCGGAGTTTTCCAGCAGTAGCGGCCAGAGAGATACCAATTCAAAGTTGAGCGAGTTAGAGTTGCTTGTATTCAAGAGCGAGAAAAGCTCATATCCCATTTGGAGTTTGCCAATTACAATCGGCAACTGTTCCACGGGAATTTGCTCTGCCAGCATATAGGCTAGGGCTGGAGATCCGGTTGAGAGGGTAGAAACAAACTGGAGGACGGGACTTTTGAGCAATGCCGTTAGTCCCTGTGTTGTCGTCATCTGGAAAGTGTAGTGGTCGATGATTTTGGCTGCGGCGATGGTGCGGGCTTCGAGGTTACGCAAAAAGCGGGCGAGACGGAGTTGCTTGGTAGGTGCGATCGCATCTATTAATCCCAACGATAGCGCCTCTACTCCCCAAGCGGTTCGACTTGTTTTGCTGTCAGCTGTAACCACAGGTAGAACTAGATTACAGAAGTTTCCTAGCAGTTTGGCGCGATACTCAGTGGCTTCGCGAATCGCAATTTCCTTGGGGCGATCGCCCCATTCCCAATCATAAGGTGGTTGCCATTCGCGGATGGGACGCAGACGATCTACCTGGCTAACGATCGCGATCGCAGGTAAATCTGCAACTTCTGCTTTCATATCTTGCAGAAAGTCTACATCCATTTGTAATGCAGGATCGAGAGCAGGGGTAGCTAACAGCAGCAAATCTGCATTGATGGCATAATCAAGCACTAGGTCTCGGAGAGCGGCACGGTTGACTTGTTCATAACCAGGTGTATCCCAAAGCGTCAGGGTTTCCCCACTTTGAGTTTGCCATTGATAATTCTGAATGCGATCGGTACTGGGTAAAACATCTACCTCTGCTAAATCCGCCTGAAATAGTGTGTTAATCAGGCTACTTTTTCCCGACCCTGTGCGCCCCACCAGCAGAATATTGACGGGTTTTTGCTCAACGGCCTCGGCTGGTTGAGCTTGAGTCAGGATTTCTCGGAGTGTTTGAGTTTTTACCTTGGGTAGAGTTGGGGTAGAAACAGCGGTTGCTGAAGCTGGTAATGTCCCACGTCCGTAGAGAGCGATCGCCTGTCGGCATAAGTTTCTCAGGGCAGCTTCCCGGAATAACTGGCTCAAATTCCCTAATAATTGCTGAGTTGCCTGGTTACTAGAACCCTGACTGACTTGTTTTGCTACCGCCGCCACTGGATTTAAGACCCATTGTGCCCAGTTCCAAGCTTTCCAGAATTTTCGAGCCGATGGTTCCAACTTCCGGTAGACCTCGTATCCTTGGTATGCTTGCCCAACCGTCACCTGATTAAGGACAGGGGATAACTTTTGCATCCACTGATCCATGTCATCCACCGTTCCCCGAATCAGCCCATAAGCTTGGGGGACGTAAATGTTCAGCAGGGGATATTGAATTTGAGGATTGTAGATACGAGCGATCGCTACAACCAAATCCTGGCATCGTGTCCAAAAGGTTTGCCAATCTTCCCAAATCGGGCGATCGCTCTGTGCTGCTTGCAGTATCTCTTGGAGTGCGGTTTCTGCAAGCTTTGTGACATCACTTCCCACTCGTGGCCCTACTGTATCCTCTGCTGTCGATTCCAATTCTTCGCGGACTTGGGTTAATACAGCTTCCACTTGGTTAACAGCAGGTTGAGTCCATTCTACCAACAGCCAGCGCCAACCCACAAATAAAAGGGTGAATACACCCCAAATCCAATTAATGCCCCACACATGAATTTGTGAACCGGCGGCTACCAATAAGAAAATGATGATGAAAGCGATCGGGATTGCTAAGACGACCCACTGCCACGGTTTTAATCGCACCATTGCCCTATACCTGCTTTGATTAGACTTCTTATATTGCTATTGTCGATCTAATTATCTTGTGGTGAGTTCTGGATTATTGCGTGTATTAAAGTGTAAGAATTTGCTGGTAATAGCTTACACTGCCTGCTAGTTCATATGATCTGTTGTGGTAAAAGTGGAGATTTGCCTACCTTTAAGATAATATTTACGTGAATAAATCACAAAAAACTACCTTGTGCGCGTTGAATTATGCTTGTAGATTTTACAGTCGAGAACTACCGCTCAATTAAAGAACCTGTAACCCTAAGTGCGGTTGCTCAAAAACAAAGCGATCGTCAGACAAGCCAAAGCAGTAAACGCAAACGGGTGAAGTCAGATCATGAAATTGCACCTGGATATCATGTTGAAGGGTGGGACATTGAGCTTTTACCTGTTCTGGCAATTTTTGGAGCTAACGCGTCAGGTAAGAGTAATGTTATCCAAGCTCTCGATTATTTATTACTTATGATGGTTCACAGTACACAGGAAGCAGTGACATTGCAGAGAATTTTTAAATATGCAACATTAAACCCTTTTAAATTAGATAGTATCTCTATTCATAACGCTACAAAATTTGAGTTAAGAACTATATTTAATAATGCTATTTATACCTATTCTCTAGCACTTGATCAGAATCATGTACTCTTAGAAAAATTGGACTATGCTTTAAATACAACTAAGCGTCCGCGCCGTTTATTTTCTCGTCAATGGGATAATAGTAACAAAAAAATTATATGGAAAACTGGTGATGATTTTGCTGGAGCGCATAATCAACTTCAGAATAACATTAGAGAAAATGAGTTATTTATTACTACATTATTAAAATTGAAAGTAGATAAAATTCAGTCTTTTTTAGATTGGTTAAGAACTGCTTCGTATGGAACCAGTTTGAAGAGTGAAGATTTATTTTTAGCTGTAATTACGGATAATCAAACTACTTCAGTATTCGACAAATTAGTTGAAGAAACATTAAAAATTGTACAAAAATTCGATACGGGACTGTCCAGAATAGAATTTCAAAAAAAATCTGATGAACGGATTGGCTATAACATATATGCTGTACATAATACTAATGACGGTAATGAAATTCACTGGCTTTTTGATGAAGAGTCTCTTGGTACTCAGCACTTATTTCAATTGGCATTCCGCATAGTATTTTCTCTGGAAATAGGAGGATTGGCAATTGTTGATGAATTAGGCACAAATATTCATCCTAATATTGTAAGAAGTATTATTAGAATATTTCAAAATTATAAAACCAATCCAAAAAACGCTCAACTGATTTTGACAAGTCATGATAATACCTTACAAAGAAACAACTTGTTACGCCGCGACCAAATTTGGTTTACACAAAAGCGCTCTGATCAAAGCACTGAGTTGTATCCTTTGACTGATTTCCATGTGCGAAATGATTTGGCAATTGATAAAGCTTATTTAAATGGTCGTTTTGGAGCCATTCCGTTTCTCCCATCTGAAGAGGAAATGATTTTACAGGGTGATGAGCAGTGCCAAGAAAGTTAAATCGTCGCCCACCTAGTAGAAATATTGCTCAGAAAATACTAATTGCTTGTGAAGGAAGTAAAACAGAACCAATTTATTTCAATAGTATCCGCAATGAATTACGTTCGCCAACTTTAGATATTATTGTATTGCCTCATCAAAACAAAACTGATCCACGTAGCATTATTGAAAGACTCATCGAAGAACGACACCAGAGGAAAGATAACCAGCAGTGGAGTAAAGAAGATAAAGCTTGGGCTGTTTTTGACGGAGATGAGCATATTGAAAAAAGTTTGGCAAATTGGCAAAGTGCAATGAATCGAGCTAAAAGCCAAAAGATTGATCTGGCAATTACAAACCCTTGTTTTGAACTCTGGTATCTAATTCACTTTCAAGACCATTTTGCCCAAATCACTCGTGATAGGTTAGTTAATTTACTTGAAAAGCATATACCTGAGTACGACAAATCAATGTGCTTATATCCAAAACCATTGAAATCGTTAACTGAACAAGCGATTCAACGTGCTGAGAAGATGGCAAAGCAGATAGAACGTAATGAATTATCTGAGCATTCAAATCCTTGTTGTAGTGGCTTGCCTAAACTGATTAGTAGTTTATTAAGTTTAAAGAATAGTTAGAGAAATTACTTAAAATTATTTTAATCAGCTTTATCTAATTAGTGCGTGATTAAAAAAATGGTGGTTGTTCACGCGTCGTGGCTTTATTTGAAGAATTTATGCGATCGCTAATGGAATAGTGATAAATTTCATAATTATATAGGGTAGTTTTAAAGATAAGCCGAACTTGCAAAAGTCCGGCTGAGTTTAATCAATCTTCTATACGCAGTAGCTTGCGGTAAAACAGTTGTGAAAAATCGGTCGCACGATGACGTTTATAGTTGTCCATAAGTTCAATTAAAAAATTAATAAACTCAAAACTGGCCATCATCAGTTCATAACTTAGATCAGCGTTGCCATCAAACTGGATTCGGCAACGCGTTAAGTCTGAGGGTAAAGTACCAACATTCCAGGAGGCGACAAAGGGGACATGCTCACTGGCTTCTATTTTCCGCTGTCCCTCCAAGACCCCTTTTTGATAAAGACTGATGGCATAGGGTAAGAAATTGCGCCTAGCACCCTGAATGTAAGGTAAGTAAACACTTGCTTGTTGTTGAGTGACAGGCTGGAGTTGCTCAATAGACATTGTTAAATATTCCTCAAGTTAGTTAGCAACTGGGGATATTAGCGCTCTTTTATTACTCTCATTAGAGAATATTTAAAACCTTGTTTCTCCATGCTTGGTTCCAAACAAGGATTTTTTTGGCTTTACTGATAAAGCGAGGCTTTGAAAAAGATTCAAGGTCAGTATCTTATTTTTCTATCCTCAGAGATATAAAAGAGCGTTAGTAGCTCTTAGTAGTATTCCCAAAAAATGTGTCTAAAGCACACAGTAGGGGAGCATGGGAAGAAGAACTATTGACCCATAGCCCATGCCCAATGTCCCATAAATGAAGTTACTGCTAAGAAATATTAAAATTTCGGTTACAATGATGCTGCATTAACTTTTATCGAAGCTGGGGGCAATAACACTGAAAATCCTCACTGGAAAGTGGTGGATGTCGTTATTGCTATTGCTGGCAACGACAAACTGCTGCTATCTTGTGATCACTTTTCCTAATCTGGAGTTTCCATTAGTGAAAGTCCGATACAAGCTTCCTACCCAAGTGGTTATCAAAGGAATTAAGCCTCTGTCTAAGAGTAGCAAAGGTGGTTAACACAAGGTAATTAAGCACAGTGGTGCTAAAAACAAAGGTAATCCCAGCGGCTTGTAGCTTAGGGATAGCGGGTATTGCAGTTTGCCCATTTCGATTAATATCGGGAAAAGTAGCTTGGGGATATTTGTCCGTAAAATTACTAACTGTAGACAAATACTGGTTTTTAAATCAACTAACCTATGCCAGCGAATTCCTGGCCCGAAGAAGATTCTTATCAAGAGCTTGATTCGCTCAACTCCTTGTTGTCTGACCTATCAGTAGATGAGGAGTCAGCGTCTGAGACAGAACCTGTGTCTCTAACATCCCAGTTTCAAGGTCGTAGACGCAAAGCCGCTCTAGTCTTGACTATCGTCTGGAGTGGCACGATCGCTCTACATTTAGTTTCTTGGGCTTCCATATTAATTCTAGGACTGACCACCATTTTAGGATTTCATGCTTTGGTGGTAGTGTTTGCTAAATCCCGTCGCTATCCAAAAGAAATACAGGGAGATTTGCCCTTTGTATCTATGCTAGTGGCTGCGAAAAATGAGGAAACGGTAATTGCTAAATTAGTCAATAATCTTTGTAATCTGGAATATCCAGGTGGGCAGTACGAAGTATGGATAATTGACGATCACAGCAGTGATAGCACGCCACATTTATTAGCAGAACTAGAACAGAAATACGAACAACTGAAAGTACTAAGGCGTTCAGCAGAAGCTAGTGGTGGCAAATCAGGGGCGTTGAATCAGGTATTGCCGCTGACAAAGGGCGACATTATAGCAGTATTTGATGCTGATGCCCAAGTGACACCAAACTTGTTACTACAGGTAATACCTTTATTTCAAAGAGAAAAGGTGGGGGCGGTGCAGGTGCGAAAAGCGATCGCCAACGCTAAAGAAAACTTTTGGACTAAGGGTCAAATGGCAGAAATGGCACTTGATACCTGGTTTCAGCAACAGCGGACTGCCCTTGGTGGTATTGGCGAACTGCGGGGCAATGGTCAATTTGTCCGGCGTTCAGCCTTGGAAAGCTGCGGTGGCTGGAACGAGGAAACCATTACCGATGATTTGGATTTGACAATCCGCTTACATTTAGAAAAATGGGATATTGAGTGTGTTTTTCATCCAGCGGTGCAAGAAGAAGGAGTGACAAGTGCTGTTGCACTCTGGCATCAGCGCAACCGTTGGGCAGAAGGCGGATATCAACGCTATTTGGATTATTGGGATTTAATTCTCAAAAACCGCATGGGATGGCGCAAAAGCTGGGATTTGCTGATTTTTATGCTGATTATGTATATCTTGCCGACAGCAACAGTACCAGATTTACTAATGGCGATCGCCCGTCATCGTCCACCAATGTTAAGTCCGATCACAGGCTTGTCCGTTACTATGTCGATGGTGGGAATGTACACAGGTCTAAGGCGGATACGTCAAGATCAGAAATTCTCACTTTCTACATATTTTCTGATGCTGGTGCAAACCCTGCGTGGCAGTTTATATATGTTGCACTGGTTAGTGGTCATGAGCAGTACTACTGCCCGCATGTCGGTAAGACCAAAGCGCTTGAAATGGGTGAAAACCTTGCATACGGGGAATGGGGAATAGCCCCCAACGGAGAATTTAAAATTTAAAATGCAAAATTAGCTAAAATAATTTTGCATTTTTTTATTCATCATCAACTTCTGATTCCTCTACCCACTCAGGTGTAGTTATAGAATCGGAGAATTGTGTTGAATCCTCTGCAAAGCGGATAATTTGTCCGTTGAAGAATTCTGCTAGACGTTGAGCTGCGATCGCTACTTCGTCAGGTTCCCAATCAGGTGTAGGTGTTCGTTTTGGCGCTGTAGGCAAAGCGAACACCCCATTTTCATTTACGCCATTTCCATTTGCCCCATTTCCATTTACACCATTTCCATTCCTTGCTACCGACTCGCTTTTTACTGGTGCTGGTGTCGGTGCTGGTGGTGTTGCTGGCTGTGGTACTGACGCTGGAGGCGAAATTTGCTGGTTATAACTAGGAGATGGTGGCTGCTGAATGCGAGTCGAGTCTTTTGGGGGAGGATTTTTTTTGGCTGAGGTAGGAGTTACAGAGCTTACTTGTTCCAGATTTACTTGAACTTCACGCTTAAAAGTCTGCTGGAAAGCTGCCTTCATCATCGGCAGATCAGATTTAAGTGTTTCATACCATTTAGAACCTTTGACAGCAATACGCGCTACAGTACCGTTAAACTCTATTAGCTGGCACATTTGCCCCAATAAAGCTTGTCTGGAAAACATCGGAAAATTAGCACGCACCTGTTGCCAAACCTGAGTTAAGTCATATTCTGCTTCTTCAACAACTTCTGAAGTTACTGGTTCGATTTTCGCAGGCGGCACAGGAACAGATACAGGTTCTGGGGTTGGCGGTGAAACTGAGTTAGCAGCAGAATTGTGATTTGTTTGCCGTTCAACTGCGGGAGATGAAGTGACGGGCTGATTTTGGGCAGCTGCTAGGTGAGAATTGTGATTTGTTTGCCGTTCAACTGCGGGAGATGAAGTGACGGGCTGATTTTGGGCAGCTGCTAGGTGATTGGGAGATGCAGAATTATGATTTGTTTGCGGATCAGCTAGAGGTAAAGAAGAGACGGCCTGATTTTGGGCAACTGCTGGAGGATAGCTTGGAGATACAGCAGGTGTGTTAACTCGTGGCGCGACACTTGGGGCTTGTGACTGAATATTCGTCGCACTGGGTAACAATCCTAGTAATGTTACTTCCAACCACAAACGCGGCTGGGTGGTATTTTTAATTTGCACTTCAGCTTCTCGCAGGTGTTTCTGTCCTGCTAAAATCGCGCTCATATCGAAGTATTGGGCAAACTCAACCAGCGCTGTCCAGGTTTGCTGAGTACAAGCAACCAAATCGTGGCGGTTGGGTGCTGTTCTGGCAATCAGTAAATCGCGGTAAAAGGCGGCGAGATTTTGCAGAAGAGTTAGCGGTTCTCGACCACGATCTAAAATGTGGTGGGTACAGTCTAGAACGGCTTCCGGTTTATCTTGAGCGATCGCATTTAAAAGCCCCAGTAAGTCCTGTTCGCTCACTGTCCCAACCAAATCCCAAACTCTATCCGGTGTCACTTCACCCGCTAACAAACCCAATTGATCAAGTAGACTTTCGGCATCCCGCAATCCTCCCTGAGCAAGTTGGGCTACCAAGGTTACAGCATCGGCTGAAATATGAATGTTTTCATAAAATGCGATCGCACTTAAATGCTTCACCATCGCCTCTAACTGAATCCGTCTAAAATCAAACCTTTGACAGCGCGAAATAATTGTTGGTAACACCCGTTGCGGGTCTGTTGTCGCCAATACAAAAACCACATGTCTTGGTGGTTCTTCTAGTGTCTTAAGTAGCGCATTAAATGCCTGGGTACTGAGCATGTGGCACTCGTCGATTACATAAACCTTGTAGCGACACTGCACAGGAGCAAACTGGGCTTTTTCAATTAACTCGCGAATATTATCGACACCAGTATTACTGGCGGCGTCGATTTCAATTATATCTAAGGCATAACCCTTGGTGATTCCCTGACAAACCTCACACACGCCGCAGGGTTCAGCAGTGGGCTTGTCACTTTTGAGACAATTGAGGGATTTAGCCAGAATCCGGGCACTAGAAGTTTTCCCCGTACCTCTGGGCCCAGTGAATAAATAGGCGGGGGCAATTTTGGATGTGCCGATCGCGTTCGTGAGGGTAGTAGCGATCGCCTCTTGGCCCACCAGTTCAGCAAAACTCTTGGGGCGATATTTGTGGTGCAGGGGTTCGTAAGACATGAAAATATAGACTTCAATGCCTTTCAAAGTTAATTACTAGCACCGAGTCGAGTTTAGGATTCAACTATTTTAAACTCTCGTACCTGCTTTGTTTGTCGATTTTGCCATAGCGCCAGACTCAACTAATGCTGGAAATTTTGGTACTCAAGAAACTTACAGCCAGAGCTTATCCTCTACTATGATTTCAACCAACATCAATGTATGGCAATTATAGCATATTTTTTAGTACATTTGTTCTATAAAGAAAAATTGGGAGTAGGGAAGAATAACTATTACTCAATCAGGACTTACAGACTCAGATCCCCCAACCTCCTTAAGAGGCTAGGGGGATCTACGTTTCAGGCTTCAGTGTGTAAGTCCTATATATACTCAAGCTAGACTTAGAACCGAAACGCAATTTTTTAAGTGTTTATACTGTAGCTTAAAATAAGAAGTATCGTTAAATTTACATAAATTACAAAAAAAATGTCTTTTAAAATTACTCCTAATAACTTGTGACTTGGAGGCTGAGGCTACATAAACTAACGTTTTGAGGTTTCTCTAGTTAAAGATTTTCAGGCGTTACATAACAGTAGCAATTGTATAGTATTTGTCCTTATTCTACAAAGAATCAGGACGCTATTTCCGTTTGCTTTTAAATAGCAAACAGTTAGCAACATTTAATCAGTAAACCAAAAATTTTCCCCAAGATGAATTACAACATGAATTACAAACCGACTCAACTGCTTTTTATTGATGCGACTGTTAATGATATTGAGACTTTATTTCAGGGGGCTTTACCTGGTATTGAAGCGCATGTCCTTTCTGGTGAGCAAGATGGTGTAGCCCAAATTACCCAAATTCTGCAACACCGTCCAGAAGTTAATACAGTTCACATTGTTTCTCACGGTTCACCAGGTTGTCTGTATTTGGGTAACAGTCAACTTAGTCTTGATACCCTGAATATTTACACATCTCAGTTGCAAAGTTGGTCAAGAGATGGACTAACTTTAATGCTCTACGGTTGTAATGTTGCAGCCGGAGATGCGGGGGAAGAATTTGTTAATAAATTGCACCAGTTAACAGGGTCAAATATTGCTGCTTGTGTCACTTTAACTGGGAATGCTAATTTGGGCGGCAATTGGATTCTGGAAATGAAAATAGGAGTGATTGATGCCCCCCTAGCCATTACCCCAAGTACCCAAAGTGCCTATACTGGTATCCTTAGTCCCTCCCTGACCGATGATAATTCTATATCTTTGCCCGGTGTAAACCAAAGCTCCGTAGCGTGGGGAGATTACAGCGGCGATGGCAAACTCGACCTCATCCTCACTGGCTACAACAACGGCAACCCCATCAGTAAACTGTACAAAAACAATGGCAGTGGTGTCTTAACCGAAGACACCAGCTTGGCGCTGCCCGGTATATCCCAAGCCTCTGTAGCGTGGGGAGATTACAGCGGCGATGGCAAACTCGACCTCATCCTCACTGGCAACAGCAATAACAGTTACATCAGTAAACTGTACAAAAACAATGGCAGTGGTGTCTTAACCGAAGACACCAGCCTGGCGCTGCCCGGTGTATTGCAAGGCTCCGTAGCGTGGGGAGATTACAGCGGCGATGGCAAACTCGACCTCATCCTCACTGGCAACAGCAACAGCGGCAACATCAGTAAACTGTACAAAAACAATGGCAGTGGTGTGTTAACCGAAGACACCAGCCTGGCGCTGCCCGGTGTATTGCAAGGCTCCGTAGCGTGGGGAGATTACAGCGGCGATGGCAAACTCGACCTCATCCT
>NZ_JBALDI010000048.1:0-109107 GCF_036917395.1 Nostoc sp. | reverse complement strand
AGACTATATCGACAGCATGGAAGGTGCTACTATTTCTGGACGGCGGGCAGCAAAAGTGATTTTGGAGACTTTGAAGAGATAACGTAGACACGCAGAGTCTCTCTACCGAGAAGCGCCAGGGATGGACGCCTACCGTCCCAACCAAAAAACACCGGTAGATAATTTCTTCCTTGCAGGGAGTTATACTCAGCAAGACTATATCGACAGCATGGAAGGTGCTACTATTTCTGGACGGCGGGCAGCAAAAGTGATTTTGGAGACTTTGAAGAGATAACGTAGACACGCAGTGGCTTGCCGCAGGCTACCGCAAAGGGGAGGCAGCGCGGTCTTGGGGGTCTCCCCCATGAGGGACTGCCGTCGCAAAGGACGCAAAGGAAGAAGAGAGTAATGTCAGATTGGTTAGAGCATACTGTACAGGTAGAAGTAGAGGCTCCCATAGATTTAGTCTGGAGCCTCTGGTCTGATTTGGAGCAAATGCCCCGGTGGATGAAGTGGATTGATTCGGTGAAAATTCCGCCAGATAATCCAGATATATCTCTTTGGAAATTAAAGACAGGCAGTCTAGAATTTAATTGGCAATCCCGAATTCTCAAAGTTATTCCTAACCAAATTATCCAATGGGAATCGGTTGATGGTTTGCCGAATCAGGGAGCGATTCGCTTTTACGATCGCCAGAATAGTAGCATTGTCAAAATGACCATTTCCTACGCCATCCCCGGTCTTATTGGCAAAATTATGGATAACTTGTTTTTGGGGCGGATAGTTGAATCAACAATTCAAGCTGATTTGGAAAGGTTTAAAGAATACGCGCTGAATGTTAAAGCTAATTGATAAAGATAGCAAAACAGGCAGTAGGAAATAAAGTGTAAAAGTTTCTTGCTGCCTGAAGGGAAAATATTAATTTTTTAATCGCGTGTCTTTATTACGAACAGGACTTAAGCAAACAATAGTCAAAACCCTAATTTTTAGGTAGGGGCAATTCATGAATTGCCCCTAAGTGCGTGTAGTTTTGTCTAAGTTCTAACGAAGTAGAAGTTAGAGAGTGCTTTATCTCTTCTATAGCTTGATTCAATCCTTTTATGTGAATCCAAACAAATTATTTAAAGACAAAATAACCGTGATAACACGTAAGAATACTATTTAAACCAAAATAACCCGCGATCGCGCAAATTGTTAAGCATTAGTTACAACCTAGTAAATTGCATTAACCCACTCTACTTACTGTTGGTTCTGGAAGTGGATCGCCTACAGCTTCATAAGCAATAATTAGAGACTCTAAAACTTCAATTCCATTTGCTACAGCTAACTCGTAAGTATCCCCATGAGTCCGCCAGCGTTGTCCTGGAAAATCAGGGAATCCTACTAAAAAGCAATCATCTTCTTCAGACCACGGAATAACCATTTCGTACTTAAGCTTACTCATCTTGTTTCTTCTCCTCTACTTCCTCGTCTGATATTCTGAACTTAGAGGGTTAAAAAACTACCAAGTTGGGTCGCTAAATAAATTAATCGTCAATTCCTCGCGTGGCGGTACTGCGGTGATACAAGCGCGGATGATCTCTCCATCCTCTAATTCGACGGTACAAGCGTGACAAGACCCCATGAGACAACCGGTGGGAATAAATACCCCAGCCCGGTCTGCTACATCCAAGAGGGCTTCTCCCACTTCGGCATCTACTGTGACATCATCTGGTAAAAAGCGGACACGAACAATCATCAATGTTACGCATTTAATTTAGTATTGACTTGTAAAGATTGTTCTTTGTCATTGGTCATTAATCTTTATGTAAAGACAAATGACAAATAACGAGCTTAACGAAAAAATGTGCGATTTTTATGCACTTTAGCTTAAGACAAAAATGGAGTTAAGTCTAAATGGCTTTCAACTTCAGTGGCTAAAGAATCCAAAATCTGCTCTCGTTGTTCCCGATAGTTAGCAACACCAGTGGGCAAAGATTTTAAACCCCGCTGTTGACGCAGCCGATTTAACCAAGCCCGTCGCCAAGGGCCATTGTCAAAAAGCCCGTGGAGGTAACTTCCCCACACTGATTGACAACTATCCACTAACCCTAAATTAATATCGTCAAATAGAGCATGGTAGGATTGAGGGTCTATTCCTTGCTGTTCGATGCGCGATCGCCCTTGGTGGATTTCAAAGCCATTGACTGGTAAGCCTTGTTGTGGATAATTCGAGCTAACTTGGCGCTGGCGGGCGATTTTTTGTCCTGTAATTACTGTTCTGATTGGTAAAAGATTTAACCCCTGATACCTGCCAGCTTGCCCCTCTATCCCTTCTGGATCAGCGATGATTTGACCAAGCATTTGATAGCCGCCGCAGATCCCTAAAACCGTTCCCCCAGAGGCGGCATAGTGTTGGATAGCCTCTGCCATACCGCTTTTTTGCAGCAGTAGCAAATCAGCAATTGTGGTCTTTGTACCTGGAAGAATTACGGCATCAGGATGTCCTAAATCTTGCTTAGGACTGAGGTATTTTACTGAAACTGTGCTTTCTGATTCCAGAGGGTCAAAGTCGGTGAAGTTGGCAATTCTTGGTAAGCGGATGACGGCAATGTTGAGGTCAGCTTGGGCTTTATGCGATTCACGTTCTAGCAAATCAAGAGAGTCTTCTGCTGGAAACACTTCTTGTAAGTAGGGTATAACACCGATAACAGGGATACCTGTACGTTCTTCTAACCATTTTATCCCCGGATCTAAAAGCGATCGCTGTCCTCGAAACTTGTTAATTACTACACCCTTAATTAAGGCGCGTTCATCCGGTTCCAATAACTCTAGGGTTCCTACTACATGGGCAAAAGCACCACCCCGATCAATATCAACTACTAACATGGTTGGCGCATTCAAATATTTTGCTACCCGCATATTAGTTAAGTCTCGGTGCTTAAGGTTAATCTCTGCTGGGCTACCGGCACCTTCACAAACCACCAAGTCAAATTCTGTTCCTAAATGCTGTAGCGATTCTTCAATTGTCCGCCACCCCAGGTCAAAATATTGCTCGTAGTAATCTGAGGCATTCACTTTACCCACAGACCTACCTTTGATAATTACTTGGGAAGTCATATCCCCTTGAGGTTTGAGTAAAATTGGGTTCATTTCTACCCAAGGCACAACTCCCGCCGCCCAAGCTTGTACTGCTTGGGCATAGCCAATTTCTCCACCACTAGCAGTGACATAAGCATTTAAAGCCATATTTTGACCTTTAAAAGGAGTCACCCGCCAGCCACGCCGCGACAAAATGCGACAAATAGCTGTAGTTAAAAGTGATTTCCCTGCATGGGATGTTGTCCCCACCACCATAATTGATTTCATAATTGCTATCACTTAGTTTTTAAAAATACAGGGCTAAATTTTAGGAGGGAAGAAGATACGGGGAAACGCGGACACGGAGAGAGAATTTGATAATTTCTTGGCGTCAGAGCGTCTCTTCCTCTCCCTGTCTCGCTTTTTTACTCCCTACCAGCCCGATCACAAATTTCAATTAGATGATTATGGTAAAGACTTCATGAATCGGTGTGATGTTTCCGTATATATTGTTCCCTTTGATTCCCTAATCCTAACTCTTTGGTTTTTTATTCTAAAAGGGTATCCGTAACCAACGAATTACAGCATCGGATAAACGATCGCTCCATGAAGGAGTCCGCCAATTTTTTCCCTGGTATTGTTCTACTAACTGACGTCCCAAGGGAGTCAGGCGAAAACTATCTGTAATCCCCTGACCATCGACTTCTCGCCGCAATACACCCACTTGGATCAGCCAGCCCAAGGCGTTGTCACATGCTAATTCTGACAAAGGGCGCTTAGTATAACCCTGCTTGAGTCCATTTTCCAGAGTGATCGCACTTACTGACACACTCTGGTGTACCATCACTTCAAATAAAGATAGATTAAAGGGTGAACACACTAGCGAGCGCTCGGCTCTTTCTACTGTGCTTCGAGGATAGACAAAAATATTTGGGTTTTGGGAATCAACAGCAGGCATTGTGTATGAGGAGAAATTTTTCTTCTAATAAAGATTAATTTCAGACTATATTTTTTCTTGTATCAGCTACCTGATTTAACCAAAATTAGTTACCTCAAGTATAGTTATGCTATTTTTCAGTAATTATATTTAATCATTATAAATTAATGTAAAATTTCAAGTGCATCAACAATCTGAAACAGGAAAAGTTAATTATGCCTCTAGCAGTTGGTACGGATGCACCTGCATTTACCGCCAAAGATACAACCGGCAACACAGTTTCGTTAGCTGATTTTGCCGGCAAGACGGTCGTTTTGTATTTTTACCCCAAAGATGACACGCCCGGCTGCACCAAACAAGCCTGTAGTTTTCGGGATGCCCAAGCTCAATATCAAGGTAAAGATGTTGTAATCTTGGGAGTCAGTGCTGATGATGAAGTTTCCCATCAGGCATTCACCCAAAAATATAATTTGAATTTTCCCCTACTGGCTGACACCGACAAATCCCTCATCAAAGCTTTTGATGTGGATGGTGGCGGTTATGCCAAGCGCGTCACTTACGTAATTGACCCTAGCGGCAAAATTACCCATGTTGACGCTAATGTAAATACCACCAACCATGCTAGCGATATTTTAGCTGCACTTGGGCTGTAGTTTTTTAGCTGATAACTAAGGATTTTTTAAATAGTTTCAGCCCCAAGCCTTAAAAGCTTGGGGTTCTTTGTTTGAATTCAGTTACCTGATGGTGGTGTAATTGATTGTGGTGTAATCACTGGTTGTGTAACCGCTGGCAAACCAGGGGTTGCTTGTTGTTGTTGACCTCGAATTAGTCTTTGTTGCCTTGCTTTAAAGGCTGCTGCTGCTGAGTTTAGTTGTTCGTTCTGTTGGTTAGAATCCCAATTGAGAGTCCCGAAATTTGCCCGATGAATCAGGTCAAACATGTTGAAATTGTCTGAGTTTGAACGGGAGAACGGATCGGTATTTTGGTCTGTTGTAGTAGTACTGGGAAAAGCATCCGTTGGGCTGCTGATTTGAGCCGAACTTGGTTGAGCCATCAGCAAGGAAGCAAAGCTAATTCCTGCCACAGTAGCCACAAAGAGTCTAGGAATTTGTAAAAATGGTTTTTTCATGGGGTTTTGACCCTAAAATTTCTCTATTTTATCTTAAGCAAGAGTCCGCCGCAGTTGGGGTTGAATACTCACTAAGGCGACTAGGGCAAAGCCAAACAATACTAGCAACGCTCCCCCAAAGGTAACATCGCCCCAAGGAGCCTGCATCACTATACTACCTAGTCCCCAACTACTGTGGAGATATAGATAGCGAATTGGTTCGATCGCATAACTGAGAGGATTCAGAGTAGCCACAACCTGCAACCACTGAGGCATGAAGGATAGAGGAGCCAAAGCAGTACTAGCAAACAATAATGGTAGGTTAGTGACAAAAATCACTGCAATAAGTTCAATGTGTCCCGGTAAGGCGAAAGCCAAGCCGAGGGAAATGGCTGTCACGCCCAAAGCTAAGAGCAAGACAATTAGAGCGATCGCACTTAAACCAGTTACATCTGGTAGTCCAGCGCCCAAAAACGCTGCTGCCGCTACAATCACCGCTGCTTGCAGCAAACTTTGGCTGATGATAAAGATTGCCGAAGCAAAAACAATGGAAAACCGCGATGCTAATGGTGCTACCAGTAAACGATTCAAAAAGCCGAACTCGCGGTCAAACATCACGGGTAAACCAGCATTCAGCGCCCCAGCAAAGGCTGTAAACACAATTATACCGGCAGCCAAAAATTGACCATAATTTGTTGTATTGCCATATATACCCTTGGGAGCATTTTGGAACAAAGCACCAAATAGCACTAACCACATTACTGGCTGAATAATTCCGGCAACCAATGTGGAGGGACGGCGTTGCAACTGAATAAACAAGCGACGAGTTAAAGCCAACGTCTCTTGTACCAATTCACCGAAAAAGTTAGGTGCAGCATTAACGTCAACTTGCGGCGATGCTAGCGGCTGCCAATTTATATCAGATTTAGGAGTAACACTCATAGCAATTTTGGATTTTGGATTTTGGATTTTGGATTTTAGGGGATGGGGAGTTTTGAGCGCCCAGTGCTGAGTGGGGAATCTCACTTTTTTACTCGGAACTCGGAACTGTTTTGTCCAATGCCCAATGCCCCACGCCCCATTCACCATGCCCCTATCTCATATTCTGCTTTTTCTCAGCCTTGGGATCGCGGGTGGCAACTGCTGCGAGTTCTGCATCCATCAGTGTACGTCCTGTAGCGGCGAGGTAAACGTCATCGAGGCTGGGGCGAGATTGGGCAATGCCAAAAATTGGCAAGCCAGCGGTATTCAGCGCTTGCTGTATGTTAATCAGAACATCATTCTGTGGTGTCACCACCAAGTTAAGAGAATTACCTTGAGCGCTGTTGATGATGACTTCTTGCACAAATGGCAAAGGTTGTAGGAGGTTTTTAGCAATTTCTGCTTCCTGAATGGGGGAAAACTCGCGGATTCGCAAGGTGATGCGATCGCCCCCTACTTGATCTTTTAATTGTGAAGGTGTACCAGCGGCGATCACAACGCCCCGATCTATAATTGCCACGCGATCGGCTAGGGCATCAATTTCTTCTAGATAATGGCTGGTAATTACTACCGTTGTCCCAGAGGCGCGTAATTTCCGCAGGAAATCCCATACCACAAAACGAGTCTCTATGTCAAGTCCTACAGTTGGCTCATCCAACACCAAAACATCGGGTGCATGGAGCAACCCAGCAGCCAAGTCTAGGCGCTTGCGTAAACCGCCAGAGTAGGTTCCTGTTTTTTTATTAGCGTATTCTTGCAAACCGAGTAAATCTAATACCGTCTCAATGCGCTGTTTGGCGATCGCGCTTGGAAGGTGATAAAGTGCTGCTTGCAATTGCAGGAGTTCTTTTCCAGTCAGCACCTTATCTATAGCAACTTCCTGAGCAACATAGCCTAGTCGTTGTCTTGCCACTCTCGGATTATTTAACACAGAGATGCCAGATACTTCGATTTTGCCAGCATCCGGTGTGGTGAGTGTACACAAGGCACGCAAGGTAGTAGTTTTACCAGCACCGTTGGGGCCAAGTAAACCAAAGATTTCTCCTGATTCTACCTGAAAGGAAACATCCTGAACGGCGACCACTGTACCGTAACGTTTTTGCAGATTTTGAATTAAAACGGCGGGAGCCATGACAGCTTTTCCCCAACTATACAAATCTCAATAAAGTCTATCTTTATTGTAGAAGGTAGGGAGCAAGGAAAGAGCGCATGAGCGAAAATCTCTAAACAAGTTCGCGCCATGCTGCCAAAAGTTTATGATTATTCTGGGCAAGTTGCTTGATTGCGTTTGTGGCGAAATAAACCAAATACTACAGCAATTAATCCTAAACCTGGAACATTTGCAGGCTCTGGAACCTGAGTCCGGATGACAGGTGGAGTGTAGTACTTAGTTGGGACATCCGGCAGATCGCCATTAAACAGATAGTTGTGAGACTCCCCATTTCCTGTCAAAGAAGCTACCACCACATTGCCGTTAGCTTGACCATTATTGAAATTGAAATTAGCCAAAGGAGCAAGAATACTACCTAGTATGCTAATCCCACTGGCAGTTATGTTTGTCGCTTCATAGAAGTTGTAGATCACCTTTTGTTTATCTGTACCAAGGATATTGAACCCAAAGTTTTGCAGCGATACATCCTTACCGCTGATATTGACTACAACAGTCGAATTTGCATCCCCACTGATTTCAAAAGAGTTTGCCTTGGAGACAGATGATCCTGCAAGATTAAAAACATTGAAGGCAGTACCACTACCTTTAAGATTAATACCACCCCAAGATTGAACTGTTGTTTTACCAGTAGGAGTTAAGGTTGCCAAATATTGAGATAGACCTCGCAATTGTTTCCCTGCTTCATTGAAGTCGATGGGTTTACCCTTCTTGAGAGTTCCCTGTGGAAATCCCACATTGCTGGACACATTGGCGGTACCTCCGTAGACAGCATTACCGTGGTAGACTTGACTGCTGCTCAGAGTTAAGTTTTGTCCAGCTACTACTACGTTGCTGCTATTGCCAGAAAGTTTGCTTCCGAGTCCGCCGACGAAATTCACGTTACCGCCAGCAGCAAGTTTTCCTTCAATATCTGTAGATTTTTGAGTGATATCTCCTAAGACAAATACATTGTAATCAGAGGCAGCACCTAACTCAACTGCATTCGCTTTTGCTGAGAAACCTAGCGCTAGTGTGACTAGAATTGGAGCTGCTACTACTCCCCAAACATAATAAGTTTTTAATTTCATGTTCTGATTTATGAATTATCAACAACATCCTATGGGTATAAATTAAAGATGGCATTAGTCTGGTAGCTATTTTCATTGAATTTTTATACTTGTTTAATTTAGTGTATAGTTTTACCTTAATTAACCCTTTAACCGCACATTTACTGTTGACTATATCAATTAACTTTTTATCAACAAAAACTCAGTAATTATGACGTTAGGACGTTATTTCAAAACTTTTAAAGTTTTGAGGCTAGTATCAGCAGAACCACTGATAAATCCCCCCTTTGCCTGGATTTGTTGTAGGTAATCAAGGACAGGTTTAGTGATTATTTCTCCCGGCATTAACACAGGAATTCCTGGGGGATAGGGACAGACGATTTCTGCACAGATGCGATCGCTTGTCTGTATCAAAGGTAGTATTTCAGTGACAGCAAAAAAAGCTTCACGGGGAGAGAAATGTAATGCCGGACTTAGTGTACTAACAAAATCTTGCCAAAGATGGCTTTTAATATTCAAGTTGGTTCGGCGATATTCTTTGGCAAAAGTGGTAAAATCTTGCACTAATTGCTCAATATCGGCTGGGGTGTTGCCCAAACTAATGATAAAAGTAAGGTGTTGCAGTGAGGCGAATTCAGCAGTGACAGCAAATTTTTCATCGAGAATTTCATCTGCTTCAAATCCGGTTAAGCCTAAACCAGAAACAGTGACAGTTAGTCGCGTTTTATCTAAAGCCACAAAGCCGGGAGATCCCCCCAGCCCTACGGACAGTCGCCTCAATGGCGGGAATCTCTGCACGGTACTGTCCTCCACTTTATAAGCAGGGCTAGGAATCTCTAAGATATATAATCCAGGAATTTGACTGATTTTTGTTCTAGCTTCATCAGCAAGTTGTAAAGTGCGAGACATCAGCATTTTTCCATAGAGTGCCATTTGCTGACGTGCTGCATCTAAAGAAGCTAAAAGTAAATAACTAGGACTGGTAGACTGGACGAGTTGCAAAGCTTTACTAATGCGATCGCAATCTATCCTATTACCTTGAACGTGCAGCATTGATGCTTGTGTGATCGCACCGAGTACTTTGTGGATGGATTGTACAGTTAAATCTGCACCTGCGGCTAAGGCTGGAGTGGGTAATTCTGGATGAAAGGCAAAGTGGGCGCCATGTGCCTCATCTACAAGTAGAGGGATATTGTATTGATGAGTAATATTGGCGATCGCATTCAAATCTCCGCAAACACCGTAATATGTTGGGTAAACCGTCAACACTGCTTTGGCGTCTGGATGTTGTTGGAGTGCAAATTGTACAGCATTAGGCGTGATGCTGTGGGCAATATCTAAAACTGGATCATATTCAGGATTGAGAAAAATTGGTATGGCACCGGAGAGAATTAAACCAGCGATCGCAGAAGAATGTACATTGCGAGGCAGAATGATTTTATCGCCAGTGCTACAGGTAGCGAGAATTGCCGCTTCAATCCCACAAGTAGAACCATTAACAAGAAACCATGTTTGCGAAGCGCCAAATGCCTCAGCTGCTAGTTGTTGTGCTTCTTGAATAACGCCTTGGGGTGCAAAGAGATTATCTAAATCTGCTAATTCGGTTAAATCAGCACGAAAGACAGCTTTGCCAAATAAATCAACCAGGGGTTGAGAAATTCCCTCACCTTGTTTATGTCCTGGCGTGTAAAAAGGCGCATGAGGTCTTGCTGCATTGGCTTTTAAGGCGTCTAATAAGGGCGTTTGGTTTTGATTAAGCATTTTTGAAAAAACGAACCGTCAATGATACAATTTGAAGTTTTTTAGGGCATATTCATAGACGATAAAATTACCCAAAACTAGATGTGGTTTAGCTTAGGAATAAAAGATTAAATAACATACAATTTATGTCCCTGACTTACCTCACCCTCAATCCCTCTCCTTATAAAGGAGAGGGAAGCAAGATAGAGGATGAAGTTTTGCATTTTATTTAATCCATGTTCCTTAATGCACATTGCAAGGCAGAATGATTTTATCGCCCATGCCACAGGTAGCGAGAATTAAATTTGGCAATACCTCACAATGCCAATGCGGCGGCTGCAATGTTAATGCGTCTCCTCACAATGTTAATGCGTCCCCTCACAATGTTAATGCGTCCCCTTACAATGTTAATGCGTCTCCTCACAATGCCAATGCGGCGGCTGCAATGTTAATGCGTCCCCTCACAATGTCAATGCGGCGGCTGCAATGTTAATGCGTCCCCTGACAATGCCAATGCGTTCCTCTGCATTAAAAACGCTACGTTTTTACGCAAAATACTTACTCCCCTTAAAAAGCGGGGAACTTGAAAGCCCCCTTTTTAAGGGGGTTGGGGGATCTCTTCTGCGTAAGTCTTAAGAATGCTATGCTTGCGTTAAAATCTGTAAGTCCTGCGTGGCTAACTAGATGAGGCCCTATTATCAAATCCCGATTTTTGAGTGTGGTGAACCGGTAATGGCGATTCCTTTAGAATTGTTTGCGGTGGAATCTCCCCATCCTTATGAAAAGTTAGGTGCGCCTTATGGTGAACATTCCCCTTATTATCTCCGTCAAAGCGTTATTGAAAATTTGCTTCAAGCGCAAAATTACCTTGATGTTCTGCATCCTAATTGGCGTATCCAAATCTTTGATGCCTATCGCCCGATCGCAGTCCAGCAGTTTATGGTAGATTACAGCTTCGCGCAAGCAGTTAGGGAGAGGGGACTGACTGAGGTGGAGTTATCGCCAAACCAACGCCAAGAGATTTGGGAAGCGGTTTATGAAATTTGGGCTGTACCGAGTTTGGATGAAAAAACCCCCCCTCCTCACAGTACTGGTGCGGTGGTGGATGTGACGCTAGTTGATGATGCAGGGCAAATAGTGAATATGGGTTCACCGATTGATGAAATGTCCGAGCGATCGCATCCAGATTATTATGCCAATAGTGACCACTCAGAAGCACAACAGTATCATGCTCACCGTCGGTTGTTGCAAGATGTAATGTTAAAAGCTGGCTTTCAACGCAATCCTAAAGAGTGGTGGCATTTTTCTGTTGGCGATCAAATGTGGGCTTGGCTGAATAATCAATCCAATCCGGTTAATCCTGTTACTGCACGTTATGGGCGGCTTGCATAGATGTGTGAATTGCTTCACGCATTCAAAATGAAACGAATGCAATCACAGCAGGCTAGTACCGCAAGGCAAAGTCAAAAGTCAAAAGTCAAAAGTACTATGGAATAAGCTCTTTAGGGCTTTTCAATGGTCTGCTTATTTACACCGTGCTGTACTAGTACAGCGGACGTGTAAATCCACCTACCATCTCAATTAACAAGACTTGGGGCTTAACTTGAGGCAAAATCCCCTTGTTAAAGTTAGGCAAACTTCCCCCACTACTATGCATCTTGAGGATTTTGCTCCTTTAACTCGTCGGTGGTGTAAGTACCAATGGGAGTCCATACTAGATAAGGAAGGAGTAATAACGCCGCTAGTCCAGAAATTGGCAAAACGCAGATTGCAAGGATAACGGCTGAAACTAAACCTATTAACCCAAGAATTTCCCCAATTTTGAGACTGCGAAACCTCAGCATTACAGGTATGTAGGCGACGGTGATAATTTCCACTAGGACGTACAAAGCCATTAGTAGCCAAATAATTAGGCTTCCTGGGCTTTTTTCCCAGACAATATAAGCTGAAGCTGCACCACAAACAAAAATCACAGTCCAGATAAACGGAATCAGCGGCTCAAAAACTAGCCAGCGAGGGCGACGTAACTGTGCAAACCATTTGACATCACGTGGCGTGATTAAGAAACTACCAAGGCCGATGAAGAAAGTTACAGCCCCAATTATTATCCAAGATGGAATCATAATGCACTCAAGTTTTGTGTATTTTGTCAAGTCATACACTGCAAGTTTGACAATTTAGGGCGTAGCTTGAATCATTCGCTGGTACGATTCTTAGGCATCTTGAGGATTGAGACTAACCATTTGCCAAGTGGTATAAGTACCAATGGGACTCCAGAGCAAATAAGGAACTAGTAACAGTGCTGCCCAACTAGAAATACTTAAGGCTGCAAGTATCAATAAAACACAAATGAGAAAACCTGTGCCGCCAAGAACTGTACCCACTTTCAGACTGCGAAGCTTAAACATTACAGGTGTATAGGCAATGGTCACAATTTCTAAAAGCAAGTATAAACCCATGATTAACCAGGTTGGGGTGCTTCTTGGGTCTTTTTCCCAGATAATATAAGCTGACCAAGCACCGCAAATAAATATTACAGTCCAAATAATTGGAATTGCACCCTCAAAAGTTAGCCATCTCGGTCGTTGTAAGCGCTTGAACCATTGGCGATCGCTAGGCGTAATCACGTTAGCTGCTAAGGCAACCAAGAAAGCCACACCCCCAATCACCATCCAAGATTTAATCATGACCGTTAGTCCTTATACAAGCGCTATCTATCGCTTAATATCACTCTTTATAGTGTGATTTTGTCAATTTAATTGCTAATTACTCATCATCCCTGAGTTTGATACCTTCAAATCGTTTGGCAGGATTTTAATTTATGGGTATTGCGAGTTGGGCATTGGGCATTGGTTATTAATTATTCTCGTCTGCCTCTGTGCCCATTTATTCCCCGGATGTTGAGGTGATTATGTCTAGCGGTGGGGATATGGGGCTAGCCCTTTCAAGGTGACTCGAAAAATCTCGTTTTTTCTCTCTGCGCTACGGGCAGTTTGCTCAAGTCGGGAAACCCGCCCACGCAACTGCCCTCCTCTGTGCCTCTGTGGTTTAAAAGTAATTTATCTAACTACAGAGCCGGAGAGAACACAGAGGTAAGAAGTTAAAAAGAGGTTTTTTGACTAACATTTTTACCCACCTTGAAAGGGCTAGGATATGGGGCGAACTGTGGAAATATTCTTGTAAATAGGAAAGATAAGGCAATTAGATTCAATGGTAGTTTATATGCAAACTGAATCAGAAGCGCGATCGCTAAGTAAATTTTAACGAGTGTTTAAACTCCGTGAATGAGTCTTTAATACTCGTGAATGAGTCTTTGAACTCCGTTAACGAGTCTTTGATACTCGTGAATGAGTCTTTGAACTCCGTTAACGAGTGTTTGAACTCCGTTAACGAGTCTTTGATACTCGTGAACGAGTCTTTGAACTTCGTTAACGAGTCTTTGATACTCGTGAATGAGTCTTTGAACTCCGTTAACGAGTCTTTGATACTCGTGAACGAGTGTTTTAACTCCGTTAATGAGTCTTTGATACTCGTGAACAATGATTCAGAATCTAAACAAGAGAGGCGAAACGACGGCATTTAAACTTTTACAGGCGGTTCCCAAGTATATAAAAGATTTCTTGATAAAACTAGGTTATACGATCGCTACCGCAATGGAGGCGATCACACCACGATTTCTGAACCCTACGGGATCTTGCTACAGCATGACATTTTACCAGTTCAGCTTTTATGAGCCGACAGTGACGGTGTAAGATAACACAAAGGGCTTGAAACTAGCTCCAGATTTTGGAGTACCGCTTAACTCCAATTCATAAGCTCCTACTTTGGGAAATACGATCTCGGCTCCGGGAATGTTTTTATATTGCTTGGTTGATACATTATGTAAACTGGGCTTTAGCAATGGGGTATCAGTTTCGCTGTGAGGTTGAGGGTAGACAGCCAACTGACAGTTACATTGTGTCAGGGGGATTACTCGCCCGCCTTTACGGGTGAGGACAATCCAAGCTTGAGCGGTTTTGCCAGCTTGAGGATTGTCATTGGGTTCAATATGCAGCATCCCGCCTACGTCTTGTGACACCTTTTCGGTGTGGGCATTAACTGGTGTAGCAATCAGAACCGAAATTAATAATAGCCATCCCAAATTCTTTTCTAGGGTAAAGTGGAACATAGAGTTTCAAAGAGTAAGCGAAGTAGACCAGGTTGACTGGGGAAAGGCAATTAAAGGAAAATTCAAAGATTTTTGATGTTATTTTTCCACCAGTATTTAGGAACGATAATTTTAAAAGAATAGTTGTGTCAAAAGACAACCTGTCAAACTTTGCCCGAAAATTCTTTACCAACTACTAAGGCTTAATCCCAACTAAAAACTTGTTGACTTCTGAACTTACTACCTAAATATCTAACTTAAAGGCTCATTAACTTATTACTTATGATAGTTACTAAAACTCATCTGCATGTGTAAAGGTAAATATATTTACTAACTGAGGTTTAAAGCATGGATTCGACAGGTAAAGTTCTAATTGTGAACTCGTCCTGGTATCTTCCAATGCCATTGAAAGAGTATACAATGAGCCGAGTGACTGCCTACTTTTATAACGATGGGTGGATTCCAATTAAATATTGTTTTTTGGAGAAGGCAATTGTGCTTCACCAGAAGGCAAAACTAGAAGGCAAGGAAATTTTATTATTTCCTGCTGATGTAAACCCGAATGAATTCTCAAACTCTTTTAACTAAAATGGATTGAGGTAGACTATTTTTCCAAAATATTGGCAACAAATGAATCGGCTAGAGAGGCGTACATATATATGTACGCCTCTACTTGTAAATGGGATTAAAAATTCGTGCGAACTTGAAAGCCAAAGGTGCGGCAGATGGGCGAGTTGATCAAATTTCTATAGCGCAGGTGTGAAAGCGCCTTGCAGCCGCAAGTGATATGGAACCAAGAATATTAAGAGTTTCTAAGAGTGCTTATCTAACAACTTCTCATACAAACTGTCAGAGACCCAGAAGGATGTAGATTGAAGGCTTTGAACAACAATAGGTAGATCAATGAGTTTCATAGTCGCAGCTTGATCCAGAATTCCGAGGATGCCTGTGATGATAAACCCTCTTTCTTTAGCGGTGCGACGCGCCTTCATTTCGTCTAGCAGGAGTAAATCTGCATTCAGTTCTTGGGCTAAAAGAATGGCTTCACGTTCTCCGGGATCGAGTAGCTCGACAATTTCATCTGAAGGTTGACTGACAACTTGAATTTTGAGCCAAGTGGGTGGAGTCGCAATCCAGGCTTGGACAGATGGTGGAGCGGATGCATTGGATAGTTCGCTATGGACTGCCAGGGGAATGATGATTTGCCCGAACAATTCGGCTAAAAGATTAATGTGCCCAATCAGGATCAAGTAGTTGATTGGAGAAGTATTGGAAACAATAATCATTGTGTGCCTAAAACGCTGCGGATGTTTTGAACATCTTGTTTCAGGTCGTCTTCAGTGTAAGGCAAGTAGGCTTTTTCACGCTTGAGAAATTCGTAGGTTTCCCAACGGGAACAAAAGTTGAGCATTCGGCGAACTTCAGCTGCTCCAATGTGACCTTGGCGATAGCTGTCAGCCGCAATAAGTTCCAAAATTCGACGAGAAATGTTGGCGGGTTCGAGTTGCAGTTGATTAACAATGTTGTCAGGGAGTTCTATTAAAATATGCATTGGTTATTCTTTTAAAGATGTTGAACATTTGCCATTGCAAAAGCACCTTGAAATATTTACACGAAGGGCAAGGAGGAAAGAGGAAGGGCGAAAGGTAAAAGTTCTAGTAATTAAACCAACCCAGAACGGAGTGCCACAACTGCTGCTTGCACGCGATCGTCTACTGCTAATTTATTCATTATCCCTCGGACATGAGTTTTGATGGTGTTAGGACTGAGATACAGTTTTGCGGCAATTTCTGGGTTACTCAAGCCGTCTACCATGAGTTTCAACACTTCTAACTCGCGCCCAGATAAGTTGGCGTTGTTGCTGGTGGGTGAGGGCGGTTTGAGATTATCAATTACTCGCCGCGCAATTTGAGGATCGAGATAGGCTGCACCATCAACTGCGGCTGCGATCGCACTTAACAATCGTTCCACACTTGCACCTTTGATGCAATATGCATCTGCACCGCTAGACAGTGCAGCAATAATTTCTGTCTCCGTTTGATGAGATGTCAGCATCACCACATGAGTTGCTGGCAGCGCCGCCTTAATTTGCTGTGTCGCTGCAATGCCGTCCAATCGCGGCAACCCAATATCCATAACCACCAAATCAGGTTTCAGTTGCAGTGCTGCTTGGACTCCCAAATAACCATCTTCTGCTTGTCCAACAATCTCCAACTGAGGATGAGCCATTAACGATTGCTCTAATCCTAGTTGCATCATCGGATCATCTTCGACAATTAACACGCGCAACGGCGGAGCATTGATTGGTAAATTTAAGGGATAGCGAGTATCTAAAGACATTTTTATTAGTTAGGAGTTAGGAGTCTTTTATCTGACTTTTCACGTCATCTGGAAACCTCACTTCCATTCCTCTCCCCTTCTAGGGGAGAGGCTTTGAATTCTTCCCCCTTCCCTACAAGGGAAGGGGGTAGGGGGTTAGGTTTCGCGTTGGTTTTTTCAGATAAGGTGAAAAGTCACTGTCTTTATATCAGTTGTTTCGTCTTTTTTACCTGCCAATGACCAATGACCAATGACTAATGACTAATGACCAATGACTAACTTTTCTATTCTTCCACGCGATAGCCTAACTCTGCTAAAGTGATCCGCGACTGTCGCCATTTCGGCTGGACTTTGACAAACAATTCTAAGTAAACTTTACCAGCGATTAACTTTTGGATTTGTTCACGAGCTTCACTACCAATCGCTTTGAGCATCGCTCCGCCTTTGCCAATGAGTATGCCTTTTTGGGAATCGCGCTCAACGTTGATGGTAGCAAGTACACGGGTGATGCTGGGAGTTTCTTCTACTAAGTCAATCGCGATCGCTACTGAATGGGGTACTTCTTCACGAGTCGATAATAAAATTTGTTCTCGGATCAATTCGCCCATAATAAAGCGCTCTGGCTGGTCAGTTACCAAGTCTGGAGGATAGTATAATGGCCCAATTTCTAAATGTTCAATTAATAATTCTTGAAGTTGCGGTAATCCTGCATTAGTCTTGGCAGAAAATTTCACGATTCTCCATTCATGGGACTTGGCCATCTGGGCGTAACTATCATCCAGAAACTGAGAATCCGCGGGTTGTTGGTCGATTTTGTTCGCACCCACAATTATCGGTGTTTTGCTGCGACTGAGCAAATCGGCAATATAGCGATCGCCTGCACCACATGCCACCGCTCCATCTACCACAAATAGCACTACATCTACCGATTCAATCGCAATTTTGGCATTTTGTACCAAAACTTCCCCCAATTGATGATGGGGCTTATGAATTCCTGGCGTATCTACAAATATTAACTGCGCCTCTGGTGTAGTTAATATACCGCGCAAACGGTTACGTGTTGTTTGTGCTACAGGGGAAGTTATGGCAATCTTTTGTCCTACCAATTGATTCATTAAAGTAGATTTACCGACATTAGGACGACCAACAATGCCGATAAAACCTGATTTAAATTCAGGAGGAGCCTGTGGGATTGTTACTTCTCCTGAAAAAGAGAAGTTGTAATTATCAATACTAGTCACCTTTGGCTCCACCCTCATATTTTACAGCTGGGATAACTTGATTTTTTCTTAGACACAAAACAAGCATAAAATCACCCTGGCATTTTTAGGGATTGTTTTTGCCGAGGTTTAATCTACTACTGGCTCTACACTTAATATTTTACAGCTGAGATAACTTTGTTTTGTTTTTAGATACAAAACAAACATAAAATTACTTTGGCATTTACAGAGAAGATTTTTGAAACGGTTTAATCTGCTGCTAACTTTGGCTTAAATTTCATCGACTACTCAATATATTTGGATCAAAATGTCAATAAAAGATATCGGAGAACGCAAACGCATAGGAATTCTTACCAGTGGAGGTGATTGTTCTGGCTTAAATGCTGTGATTAGGGCTGTAGTAAATTGTGCTGTGAATACCTACGGCTGGGAGGTTTTGGGAATTCGGCAAGCGACTCTAGGATTAATGGCGCGTCCGCCACAATTCACCAAGTTGGAAATTGATCAAGTTGACTCGCTATTAACTGCGGGTGGCACAATGTTGGGGACAACCAATAAAGGCGACCCTTTTGCTTTTCCAATGGCGGATGGAAGTTTATGCGATCGCTCCGAAGAAATTATTGCAGGTTATCATGAACTAGGTTTAGACGCTTTGATTGGGATTGGCGGCGATGGTAGTTTGGCAATTCTGCGTCGCCTCGCCCAACAAGGCGGCATTAATCTAGTTGGTATTCCTAAAACAATTGATAATGATATTGGCGTTACTGAACATGCCATCGGTTTTGATACAGCAGTCAATATTGCCACGGAAGCACTAGATCGGTTACATTTTACTGCTGCAAGTCATAGCCGAGTGATGATTTTGGAAGTAATGGGGCGTGATGCCGGACACATAGCAATAGCTGCGGGAATTGCGGGGGGAGCAAATGTAATTTTAATTCCAGAAATCCCTTACACAGTTGAGCATATTTGCCACAAAATCAAAGAACGCCAAGAGAAAGGCAAAAACTATTGTTTGATTATTGTTTCCGAAGCGGTTCGTACCCACGATGGGGAAAATGTGACGATAACAAATCGCTTAGGTCAATCTCGATACGGTGGAATTGGCGAGTATTTAGCAGATAAAATTATTGAACACATTGGTGTAGAAACGCGAGTTACAGTTTTAGGACACATTCAACGGGGTGGAACTGCTTCACCACTAGATAGATTAGTTGCAACTGCTTTTGGCGTTGCGGCGGTTAATCTAATTGCCGAAGATAAATACGATCGCATGGTGACTTGGCAAAATCGCCAAGTATTAAGTGTACCAATTACAGAAGCGATCGCTCAATATAGCGCCGTCGATCCGAATGGTACTTTAGTTAAAACCGCTCGTGGTATGGGTATTTATTTAGGTGACTGAAGTGAGTGAGGAGTTAAAAAACTCATAACTCCTGTACAGACGCGATTAATCGCGTCTCTACTCCCAACTCCTGTACAGACGCGATTAATCGCGTCTCTACCTCTTAACTAACAATTCCTAATACAAATTCGCCTTCATTCACAGCTTGATTGGTTGCGACATCATAAACCAATCCATCTTGTTGAGCGCAGACATCAATTACACTGGGTAACTTACCATCTTTATTAAAACTGAGAATTTGATACAGTTTTTCTCCAGCTTTTACTGAACTACCTAATTTTATTCTGGATTGAATCATGCCACCTGCGATCGCATAATATTTTTTCCTGTTGCTACTAGATACAAAAGTCATTTCATGGGTTTTTGTATCATCCAATAAATCAGGAATTTGCAGTACACCTTTTTGTGCTAAATAGTTTTTTACACCCCGTACACCTTTGGCGACTGAATCAGGGTTCATTTGCATTCCTGTTCCTAATTCCAGTGTCCAAGCTTCCACATCAAACTTGATTTCTCTACCCAACTGTTTAAAAGAAGCTTCCAGTGCTAACCAAGGTTTGATAAAAGCTTCATCAAAAGCATCACCATCGTATTTATCAAGTAAAATTCCGAAATCAAGCAGGAAGTATTTTGCACTGTCTTCTCGATTTCGGAAGTAATAAATGTAGTCTAACGCTTGATTTGTAGAACTATGTAAGTCAATTAAGTAGTCTGCATCTAAACTCAAATCTTGTAGTTTATAGCCAAAAAGCTCAGTGTATGGTAATGCACTAGGAGAATTAATTTTTTCTAATTTTTTCGCAAATTTTTGCTTAATTATAGTTAGATAATTCTGTCGAATGACCTCTAGATCGATATGAAGTTGAGATTTAGTAAAAGCTACTAAATTATCAGCTTCTTTCTCGTAGTCCCAAAATATGCGATTCCAGTCTTTGGCTTCGTAAATGCAATATCGTCCAGGGGAAAAATGATGAGCGCGTTCATTCGTCCCCATTGGATTACAAACGGGAACTAGCCAAATTTCTCCAGTTAAATCTGTATCATTTATTGTTGATAAAAACTCAATTAGCTGGTGAATAACGGCATTACCAGCAATTTCTGCACCG
Source organism: Nostoc sp. (assembly GCF_036917395.1). Lineage (GTDB taxonomy): Bacteria > Cyanobacteriota > Cyanobacteriia > Cyanobacteriales > Nostocaceae > Nostoc. The sequence goes on along the minus strand of NZ_JBALDI010000048.1, from coordinate 88,888 downwards.
TGCAGGTTAGATTGAATGTAAACCTTCTTACCAGGTTGAGCGCCGATGAATTTGTATAGTTGTAAGGATAGGCGATCGCCCGAAGCCATTTGACGTAAAGCAATACTTTCAATAACTGGCAGCATAAGAGAATTCAGTGATAATTTGAGTAAATTATGGCTGTATCTGTACCGAATTAAAAGCCACGTAAACCCAAATCATACCAAGTATCTTTGTAGGGTGTGTTATGCCGTTCGCTTTTAGCGTTCCCGCACCCCTGTTCTTACAGCTATTTTCAGGCAATTGAACCACAGATTTTTGTAGGGGCACGGCATTGCCGTGCCCCTACCCCGTGGTTTATTTACTTGAAAAATGCTGTAAGCAAGCTACACGTAATCTCTCCCTCAAGAGAAGGCTAGGCTAATGCACCAAATTATCTATGCGGACAGTCTTTGATAGTAATGGTGGGTTACGACGAAGGTGTAATCCACCCTATATTTACAAATATCCCCACTGTACTAAACAAATATTGGAAATTAGCTATGCTCAATTTCTATTGTTAGTCAAACAAGAGAAATTGAGACATAAAGAGCGACAAGCTGAGGCAGAACCTCAGAAAGTTCGGATCAACTCAATTAAACACTCATGGGTTAAAACAGGAGATAGAGGAATTAACAAACTCATGCCCCGTTTGCCAAAGTGCTGTAGCAAAAAGAGCTATCTGCAAAGATAAATTTCTCAAAACCAGTCGTAGAGAAACTAATGGTGTTTCCATTGTTATTGAAACTAATGTTGGCACTTTCAAGGGTATTACCAGAAATAACACCAGATACAATCACTTGGGAGCGTTTGAAAGCGCCCAAATCCAAGGTATCAAAACCTTTACCACCATCAACACTCGCTTCCCCAAATCCTTTGAAATAGTCATTCCCAGTGCCCAGATCAATCTTGATCCCGCCACCGATAGAGACTTTTTGTTGAACTCCATCTAGGATACTGGTGGCGATAAGAGAGTCATTCCCATCGCCAGTCTTGATGATTCCTTGTCCATAAATGCCATAGGCAGTAGCACCAATTGTTGAAGATGCCTGTCCGGTAAGTTTGTCAGAACCCTCGCCCGTATCAATGACTCCATCGTTGAAGATGCCATAGCTGGTGGCGTTTTTTTCAGAACTGTTCCCATAACCAATAATCGTGTCGTTGCCCCACCCTGTAGTAATGGTGGCGTCTTTAGTGTTTTGGATGCCGATTCCAGCAGTAGTACCGCGATAGCCGATGCCGCCAGTACCAGTGCCAGTGATCGTGTCTTCTCCGTCTCCGGTATCCAGTTTCTTACTGTTAGTGATACCAGTTCCAGTACCGCCACCGCCGTTGCTGTAAAACCCACTGGCGCCGTTGCCGCCAGTACCTGTGCCAGTGATCGTGTCTTTTCCTGAGCCTGTATTAATACTGCCACTGTTAGCGATGCCGATTCCAGTAGCGCCGCTGCCGCCGCTGTCGCCGACGACGCCGCTGCCGCCAGTACCTGTGCCAGTGATCGTGTCATCTCCGTCTCCAGTATCCAGTTGCTTACTGTTAGTGATACCAGTTCCAGTACCGCCACCGCCCCCGTCTCTGCCGCCGTCGCTGCCCCTGCCTATGCCAGTGATCGTGTCGTTTCCATCTCCTGTATTAATACTGCTACTGTTAGCGATGCCTGTCCCAGTACCGCCGCTGCCACCCACGAAACCCCCACCACCTGTGCCGCCAGTAGCGGTGCCGGCGATCGCGTCGTTTCCATCTCCTGCATTAATACTGCCACTGTTAGTGATGCCGATTGCATTACCAGCATTGCCGGCGTAGAAACCCGAACCACCACTGCCGCCAGTAGCGGTGCCGGTGATCGTGTCGTTTCCCGAACCTGCATTAATACCGCCACTGTTAGCGATGCCTGTCCCAAAAGCACCATTGCCGCTGTCATTGGGACCGCCACTGCCACTGCCGCCGTTGCCTGTGCCAGCGATCGCGTCGTTTCCATCTCCTGCATCAATACTGCCACTGTTAGCGATGCCTGTCCCAGAAGCACCGTCGCTGCCTTCAAAGCCGTTATTGCCAGTAGCGATGCCAGTGATCGTGTCTATTCCTGAAAGTGTACGAATGGAGCCTCCAGTTAAAATATCAATACCAATTGCCGGTGATGCATTTAACTGTTCTCCGATTAAAGTATCCGCACCCCCGGTGCCGATGAAATTGGGTGGAACGTTTAGTCTAGGCATGAGCAAAATCCTCTTAATTAGGTTAGTACGGTAGCGAAAGCTGATTCAAATGACCAGTTTCTCAAACAAATTTCCAGAATCCTTTCTCCAAGAGCTATTCAATCATTGAATAGCTTTTGGAGAAGTCAGTTAAAGTAATGTTGTTCCAACAAAATAATCAGAATTTCAGGGCATTAAACCCATCCAACAATAGATGCGTAGGTCTAGCCCGCACTTCTCTACGTTCGCGCAGCGTGTCGCAGACAGACGCTGCGCGTAGCTTTCTTCCACGTTCGCGCTAGCGTCTCCGAAGGAGAAGTGGTACGACATACGGCGTTGCTGAATCATCTGATGATTTCGCCCAATTTGGAACGAATTATCAATGCTTTCAAGCACCGATTCATCCTGCATTTATGCAACGCCCGACATACTTCGACTACGCCCTTCTCTACGAGAGGCTTCGCCAACGGCTACACTCAGGACAAGCTCAGTACAAGAAGCTCAGTGACCACCGCAGACATCGCAGAAATATGAATTTTTCTGCGTTCAACTAGTACAGGTCGGCGTCAGTTTGCTTACCTTTAGCAAGAGGATTTTGCCCCAAGGCTTGTTATATTGAGGTAGTATCTGGATTTACGCCGTGCTGTACTTGTAGATCATCTAACAGGCTGATAGACATTTCCATAATCTGGAAATGACCTATGCACCTTACAAGGAAAGAAAATTTGATTACTTTCTCTAAGTATAATTACCACTAGTTCAGTACTTAATACAATCTATCTTTAGATATATAAAATATATATCTAAAGACTCAGCCGGAAATTTACAACTCAGTCTATAGAAGGCTTTTGACGGCGGACTATAATATGTCTTCAATTAACCTAGCAATAAGGGTTTGACATAGTTGATGAGAGTTTAGTGCGGGATGGGCTAGTACCGCAAGGCGGAAGTCACGCATTCACGCATTCAAAATGCTTTAATTTTAGGCTTTCTGGCTGTTTTAAAAGGTAGGTTTATTTTTGCCGATCTGTACTAAGTTGATTCAGATCCCTGATTTGTTCAAGAAGTTGAGGATCTCGCAGCCCTTCAAATAAGTTTTGTTTAAGCATTGGTAGTGATCGCACCGAGCGCAGTACCCTAAAGAGCGATCGCATAAGCTTTTGTCAAAAAGTTGTAATGTTAAGGCTTAATGTCGTAACGTTAAGCCTTAATTTTATGATCCTGGTGATTAATCTCGTAACCTTAAGGCTTAATGTCGTAACGTTAAGCCTTAATCTCGTAACCTTAAGGCTTAATCTTGTAATGTTGGTGACGACAAGACATTCACTTATAACTGCGATCGTTGATTCAAAGGTAATTTTTTAGGAGATATCGATTCTGGTAAATAGCATGAATCCCCAATTAACCTCTGTCGAAATTCAATAAATTCAGCAACTTCTTCAAGGCGATACTGCAACGCAACCAGTGCTGACTACTCTGCAACAATACAACGGTGATTTGGAAGCGAGTTTTGATGCACTTTGGCAAGAGAAGTTCGGCAAAACAGATTATGGCAAGAGTAAATCGCTATTACAGCTAACTTATCGATGAAATCCGCACTGAAATTTGCGGTGATGATGGTTGAAAGGGCAAAATCACGGAATATACCAAAAACCCTGGTAGTGCTTCTTTGTTTAATAGTGTTATTGGTTCACTGGTGATTGTTGCTGCTGCACATGGAATACCGATTGATGGTGCGTAGGCGTAGCCCGTCGTAGACATCGCCACAATTGTCATATTATATATTTTAAAAATTAGGATAAATGTTCTTTGCAAATATACTGAGCCAGATAGCGAGAAAGAGCAACGTAAAAATAATAATTCCTAACTCCTGTACAGACGCGATTAATCGCGTCTCTCCTAACCTCCTGTACAGACGCGATTAATCGCATCTTTCCTAACTCCTGTACAGACACGATTAATCGCGTCTCTCCCAACTCCCCTCATGTCCCCGGTAAATTTCGCAACCGCTTATCCAAATGAGTCCGGTCTGCCAAAGCCTTCAATAGCGGCCCATGTGAAGTAAATTCTACAATACTGACCGAGGCAACAGGGCATCCCAAACGAAAGCGGAAGCGTCCGACATTAATCCCCAATAAACTACACAGAATAATTCTGATAGTTGCCTTGTGGGAAACCACTAACACATTCCCACTGCTGTAAAGACTCTTGATTTCTTCAATTACCTGTATGGCGCGAGAAGCAATTGTAACTGCCATTTCTCCACCATTTGGCGCATACCAAGCTGGATCGGCTGACCAGCGAATATAATCATCGTGATATTCACGGCTAATTACTTCTGGCGTTTTTCCTTCCCACAAGCCATAATTAATTTCCTTCAAACCATCTCTAAGTTGTGGTTCCATCCCTATTGCTTCAGATAAGGGTTTTGCTGTCAATACAGTTCGCTGCATTGGACTACAAAATATTGCTGTCCAATCCATAGAACTATATGCCTCTGCAAAAGCCTTTGCCATCTCCAAGCCTTCTGGAGTAAGTTGTGAGTCTATGGAACCGCAAAAGGAATTATTGCGACTGCATTCTGTCTGTCCATGACGGAGGAAATAAATAGTTAGGCTCACGGTATATTCTCATGGATTGTGAATTTAAGAGCGCTAACAATCAGATGTAGCTGAAGATAGTTAATGCCTGTGGTATATTACTACATTTTTTTGAGATTTGGAGTGATTTTGAGATTGAGCAAAGTTGCCGCAGCTACGTTTGTTTTGTTTCCTTTTCGCCCTGGACGTTTTCTAACCATAATTTCAAATCCCGATTCATCAAGCTCTCATCAAGTTTTCATTGCAAATACAGCAATTAGCTATATTTAACTTGATTAGTCTGAGTGTAATATTCAGTAGTCAAAATCAATTTCTTATCAGACGCATAAATCAAAACCTTTAAGTCCTGATTGGGGAAGTTCTCATGAAAACCTTGAGCTAGCGATTTTGCTAATGGTCGCACTTCGTTAGGACGAACTTTAGGGGAAACAACACCTAGTTTATTGTTATCACGAACATAAGCGTCCTGAACTAATCCTTGAGATGTTTGCACAACCCAGTTACCAAAGGTTTGTCCTCCTGGGGTATTGCCTCGCTCTAACTCTGCATAAGTTACATCTCGGCCAATTGCTGAGGGGGTAGTTAGGCAGTCAATTTGTGACACCGTACCACCACCATAGGCGGTAGTTATCATCAATACTCCAATTAAGACGAAAGTCGCCAATATTTGGCGACTTTACTGAAGAAGAATCATTTTTTTACCTTATTAAAAAAACTTTAAACAATAGATAGAATAAGTTGTATATTTAAACTAATTGCTTGCTCTTATTATCTAGTTAGAATTTATAGAGGTTATTCCCCTATATTGATAAATTCATTTTTTAATGTAGAGACGTAATAAATTACGTCTCTACAAAAGTTATACCAATCAAGCGAACCCTTTATCTTTCAACGCTTGCTAAAAGTAGAAGAAAGATGTATGGCATTGAATTTTGAAAACTCCATCCTCTTTTGCAAAAAGGGAATCCATCCCATTGATATCCCTAGAGTTTCTGCAAAAAGATTCTGAATTATTAGTCAATATTTTTCTTGACGCCATCTTTTACGTCTTCAATCCCGTGACGGACTTCGCTTTCAGCTTGTTTTGCTTTACCTTTTGCTTGATCTTCTGGATCTCCAGTGACATTTCCTAATGCTTCTTGGGCTTTACCTTCAACATTTTTAGCAGCTGCTTTTGCGCGATCTTCGATGCTCATTTTTTACTCCTGATTTAATTAAAAAATTATTTCAAAGCTATAAACTGACTTTGAAATCTTTTTGTTATTACTTTTACATTATAGATTAAATTTTTTGCTAAAGCCTTCCACCTCAAGGTATATTTGAGAAATCATAATTCAGAAAGTTAGTTGTAGTAAGCGTTATGGCTGTTTATTGAATACAAAATAAAGCAATAACAGTTTAGTTACCTATGCTAAAAGACATAGAGAAAGTGCAAATATTGTCATCTCTGCTTTTGACTGTTTAACTAAAAAAACCCAGTTCAGTACAGAAGCTGGGTTAATAAAGTTATGGAGATATTTTTTTGTCTAATCTAGAAAACCCATCAGGCTTTCAGGATTGTCAATCTCATTTGATGCTATCGGACGGTTCCCGAATGTTGAATAGCTTTCATCAATTACCAATAAACTTGAGCCAATTGGACGAATCCCAGAGAGATTAATACTTTCAACCACTTGGAGTGTATTAGCACCAATTGGACGAATACCCATTGCATTATAGGTTTCAACGACTTCCAAGTGACTGGTGCTAACAGGACGTACCCCAGCAATTGAGAGGTGTTCAGCAACCTCTAAGTCGCTAGCGCCTATGGGACGAATTCCAGAAATGGCGAGTGTTCCAGAAGCTCCTGCCGGCAGTTCATTGACTTCCTCGACTTTATCTGCATTCAAGCTCTTGTCTTGTTGATTTTCAATTTCCTCTATAATTTCCTCTGGAGACTTGGCAGACTTTTGCCGAGAACTGGTTGCTTTGCCAGTGTTGCTAATAGCCATAAACGAACACCTCTAGTTTGTTAATTGAATTTTACAATAATTAAGGAAAGATGAAATTTTTTCCCATATACCTTAGAGTTTAACCTTAAAAAACCTCATATAAATATAAGTTTTTTTCAAACTGATACATAAGTAAATTTAAAGTATTAATTTTTGTAAAATAATATTACTATTTATTTGGTTTAATAAGCCAGCTACAATGGATACAGGGCGAAATCCTCACCATCAGATCGGGTATTTTCAGCAAAACTGTATGACAGAATTTTGTCTTCAAGCTCCCTTTAGTCCCACAGGCGATCAACCACAAGCGATCGCCCAACTGACCGCTAGTATCCAATCTGGTAATCATTACCAAACTTTACTAGGAGCCACTGGAACTGGCAAGACATTTTCGGTAGCAGCAGTGATTGAGAAAATTGGCAAGCCTACCTTAGTTCTGGCGCATAATAAAACTCTTGCTGCACAACTTTGTAACGAGTTGCGAGATTTCTTTCCCAACAATGCAGTCGAGTATTTCGTCAGCTACTACGATTACTATCAGCCAGAAGCGTATATTCCTGTTACCGATACTTATATTGAAAAAACAGCGGCGATTAATGATGAAATTGATATGTTACGGCATTCAGCGACGCGATCGCTTTTTGAACGTCGTGATGTCATCGTCGTTGCTTCCATCAGTTGCATCTATGGTTTGGGAATGCCAGCAGAATATCTGAAAGCTGCCATCCCCCTTCAGATAGGTATGGAAGTCAATCAACGCCAAATTTTACGGGATTTGGCAAATGTTCAATATAGCCGCAACGACATAGAAATGGGGCGAGGAAAATTTCGCGTCCGAGGTGATGTCTTAGAAATTGGCCCAGCATACGAAGACCGAATTATTCGTGTCGAATTTTTTGGTGATGAAATTGACGCGATTCGCTATATTGATCCGGTAACAGGTGAAATTATCAAGAGTTTAGAAGCGGTGAATGTCTACCCCGCACGTCACTTTGTCACCCCAGAAGAACGGTTAGAAGTAGCTTGTAATGACATCGCAGCCGAGTTAAAACAACAAAAATTAGACTTAGAACAAGCTGGGAAATTATTAGAAGCGCAACGCATAGATCAACGTACACGCTATGACCTAGAAATGCTGCGTGAAGTAGGTTACTGCAACGGCGTCGAAAACTATTCCCGTCACTTAGCAGGAAGACAAGCTGGAGAAGCACCAGAATGTTTAATTGATTATTTTCCCAAAGATTGGCTACTAGTTATCGATGAATCTCACGTTACTGTGCCACAAATTCGCGGCATGTATAACGGTGACCAAGCTAGAAAAAAAGTTTTAATTGAACATGGATTTCGTCTTCCTAGTGCTGCTGATAACCGTCCTTTAAAAGCCGAAGAATTTTGGCAAAAGGTGAATCAGTGTATTTTTGTTTCAGCAACTCCCGGAAATTGGGAATTAGAAGTTTCTGAAGATCATGTAGTTGAGCAAGTAATTCGACCAACTGGGGTAGTTGATCCAGAAATTTCTGTGCGTCCCACAGAAGGACAAATTGATGATTTGTTGGGAGAAATTAAAGATAGAGCCGATCGCCATGAACGAGTGTTAATTACCACATTAACCAAACGGATGGCGGAAGATTTAACCGAGTATTTGCAAGACCACAGTATTCGGGTACGGTATTTACATTCTGAGATTACTTCTATTGAGCGCATTGAAATTTTGCAGAACTTGCGCGAGGGGAAATTTGATGTATTAGTTGGCGTAAACTTGCTGCGGGAAGGCTTGGATTTACCCGAAGTTTCCTTAGTAGCAATTATGGATGCAGATAAAGAAGGTTTTTTACGAACCGAGCGTTCCTTAATTCAAACTATTGGTAGAGCCGCGCGTCACGTCCAGGGACAAGCGATTTTATATGCCGATAACCTGACAGGTAGCATGATTAAAGCTATTGATGAAACAGACAGGCGGCGTGGTATTCAAACAGCACATAATCGACTGCATGGGATTACACCACAACCAATTGTGAAAAAATCAAGTAATGCGATTTTGGCTTTTTTAGATGTATCTCGGCGGTTAAATGCAACTGACTTGAAAGTTGTAGATGAACATATAGATGAACTGCCATTAGAACAGATTCCAGGGTTGATTACTCTGTTAGAAACACAGATGAAAGAAGCGGCGAAAAAACTGGAATTTGAAGAAGCGGCAAAATTGCGCGATCGCATTAAACACCTGCGGGATAAAATGCTGGGACGTTAGTGCTAAGTTAGGATAGCAATAAAGAGAATGCCTTTTTTCGCTATCCTAGAAAAGTTAATCATTAAGAGATCGCGCCAATGGTTGCTTTACCCACTCACATTTTGATGAGTGCAGAGGAATATCTGGTTTGGGAACCCACGCAAGAGGAACGCTACGAGTATTGGGATGGCGAAGTTGTGGCGATGAGCGGTGGTAAACGCAACCATAATCGGGTTTCTCTTAATTTCTCGAAGCTCTTAGATGATGCCCTAGCCGATCGCACCTGTGAAGTATACATTGTAGATGTGAAGGTGCAGGTTGAACCAGGGCAAAAGTATTTTTATCCAGATGTGGTGGTGACTTGCGACGAGCGAGATATCGATCCACAATTGGTACAATTTCCCTGTTTAATTATCGAAGTGCTATCACCTTCAACCGAAGCAGCCGATAGGGGGAAAAAGTTTGCCAAATATCGCCAATCTCCAACCTTGCAAGAATATGTCTTAGTACAATTAGCTCAACCCGGTGTGGAAGTGTTTCGGCGCAACGAACAGGGAAAATGGGTACTGTCTGAGTATAATTCGGGCGAGATATTGCGACTAGAATCGGTGAATGTGGAAATAGCGATGTCTACGACGGGCTACGCCTACGCTGATTTGTACAGACAAGTGCAGTTTGAAACCGAAGCCACGGAAAATTGAATAGATGAACGATGAGGATGCGTAGACTCGCAGCGGCTTGTCGTTAGCGATCACCCACTCATGATAGATAGTCAATACCAGTCAGCGATCGCATTCAGCATTTGCGGGATAAAATTCTGGGACGCTAAACCTAATTAGCGCACTACTAACTTATTTTGTGAAGCAGCTTCTTGAATGACATAGTTGTTGCTTGTAAAGACCTGAATACCGGGAACAACACTATAATCAATGTCATCTGTGATAATTTTAATTTGTCCTGCTCCTGCTCTACTAATCGCTTCTAGGAGCAGTAGGTCATAGCCATCAACAGCTTGAGTTTTGAATCGGTTGATGGCTGCATCAGTTGTTGCATCATCTACTGTTAGATCAATAGGAATAGCGATCGCCTTAACCCGACGCCAAGTGAACTGAACTTCAGCAACAATATTTGCCCGTTCTCTTGGGCAATTATGCCGATATTCTTTGATTGGTAGCCAGTTATAAGATTGGATATAAATCTCATATTCGGTTTTCTCAATGATATGAGCAAGCTCTGCTAAAGTAAGCCCAGAGTAGGTTAGAGTAGCTCCGTTTGAAAGTGCTTGGTTAAGATAGTTGGGATAATTGTTGAGTTGGTAAGATTTAGCGCTAAACCCAGCATTTACATAAGCGTACCAAAACCAGACGTTTGTATCTACGAAGAAAATATCACCTTGTTGTGAAGTATCAGTTCTGATGTTGATGACATCAGCTTGGATGTTGAGGTTAATCGCCATACCTCAAGGAGTTACAGCTATATTTGTGATCACTGTATCCACAGCAGTACGATATTTTTCATCAGAGTAATATCGTTTGGCATTAGCCATTACATGTTCTAGAACATCATACCCATCAGCGTTGAGAGAAGTGAATTCAACTAGTTGGTTCAGTTTGTCTGCTGGAATGTCCTTCAACAATTGACCAAAGGCGAAATTCACGAATGGAGACGCAAAAACTTTCACGCGTGTAAAATCCAACTCTACAGATTCGCCAGCTAGCAAAAGTGGATGAATCTGGTCATATAGTTTCTGTCCGCCATCAGCAGTGATGGCGTATTCTCCAACAATATCGTAAATTTTGTATACCATTTCTCCATCTCCCGCTCTCTAGAATATTTGCTTCCTGAGTTGAGGAACTTCAGAAGCTAGACAGTAGTAGGACTCATCACATCGAAAGGCAATATTAACTAGCGTCCCCGAAAAACTAGTACATTTGTTTTCATATATAATTTCATTATCCCCTATAGTGACGTACCCGTCATTACTGAAAATCATCAAATTTCCATGATTTTTTTTGACAAATTCTTGTAGTAAATGTAAACCTTCACCCTGTCGAACACCATTCTGCTTTGTGCTATTTCCCGGCTGGAATGCCCACTCTAGAGCCTCAGTAGCAGTCATGGCTGAGTTTTCAGGTAAAGTGCGAACTCTATTAGGGATACCAATACCAAAGTCAATAACCGTTAACTGGAGAGTACCTGCTTCGGGATAGTTTTGACCGCAGCTAAACACGCCTATAGCAGACTGGCTATGCTCAAAGGCATTAAGATAGATTTCTACAACTTTTCCTGTAATTGCTTCCTGTAATCCAGGACTGATATTGACCCAACCTTTGCCTAGCCACTTGTATCGCAGGTAGTCAGCTATAGCTATAGGGTCATGCTGGCGATCGCTCCTAAAGGGGATAGAGTTACCATCCCAAGGTTCCCAATTATAGCCAAAATCGCATAAAAAACCACTCTGAGCCAAGTTAGTACGAATTTTTTTATCGGTAAGTGTATTCCAGTCGAAAGTCACATCACCACCATGAGCTTCAAGCAGGCGAACCATTCCCCCTAGAAACGCAACACCGATGTGTCCCAGAAATTTGCAATAGTTAAAATTAACTGTAACTTTTAAGTCGTCTTTAAAAAGTTGCGTAATGTCATACCAGTCTCTAAAAAGTCTATCAACATAACGAGGATGGTCGTAGATTGTGCGTACATATAGAATTGGGGGCTGAGTTTTAGCAAGTAACAGCAAGGCAACTCCAAATGCTTTCTATAATTGTGAGTAATTTGTATCAATAATACCCTCAATTCAAAAAGGCATCCTCTAGGACATTAATACTCAACTATATCCAGCTTCGCAATTTTTTGTGTACCTGCGCCAGGTTCCACATATAGTCATCAATTTTGTAATTATCAGCAGCTTTAACTATATATTCCTGAGCTAAATCAAGATTATTTTGAGCTTCATAATATAATCCCAAGTAAAGATGACTGTAAAAATTTCCCTTTATCCCTTTTAACTGACCAATAGTTAAAACATCATCTGGTGTACAATCTCCCGCATACAAATCATATACCCGTTGCATAACACGTCGAGGGTCATTTTTTACAGTTAGTAAAGAATTACGTGCTTCTTCAACACCTAACGAACGAGCTATGCAGAGATATCGCCATACTGTTTCTTCTACATCTTGAGCATTCACTATCAAATCTATTTCAAATTGTTGAGCGCCCTCAGCAAATCTTTCTGCATAATAGTACGATAATCCACGTTGCCAGAGGTAAGGTTTAACACGGGCATCCAATTGCTCTGCCATGTCAAAATCTTGAATAGATTCATCAATTTTGGCAAGCTGAAAGTTAACCATGCCTCGGCGAATGTAAGCATTATGATTTTTCGGCTGATTGTGGATGGTTTCGTTCCAGCGCTGGAGTTGATTTTCCAGAGAATTTGAGAAAAACATGAGTTGCCAAACCTATATGGAAGATTAACTAGCATATTTTCAGCTTTCAGGAGAGTACGTCAATCCCTTTTTCAATCTTCCAAATATTAGGTGTTGCTGATTTTCGGAAGCGTTAACTTTAAAAAACTGTTTCATGTCATACGCTTTCTTCTCTACGGGGAAATTTATTACATGACTACTGCTTCACAGATTTTCTGGATCAATTCCGCTAGCTTGCAATTTTGCCAACAAATCTTGATAGCGCTGTCATTATTGTTCTAACTCAAGAAGTGCAGTTTCCTTTGTGAAAGTGAGATCCATCCATGAGGTAGAAGAAACTACTTACAGAATTCAGTATTGTAGAGTTTGTGTCTTAAAATCAGGAAAAAACGCCCGTGGTTCCAATCAGAGATAATAATCCCACAAAAATCACACCTTATGTAACTTATGGACTGATTGCTGCCAATGTCCTCGCTTTTCTCTATGAAGCAAATCTTCCCCCGCAAGCATTAAATGGGTTTTTACACCTTGCGGCTGTAGTTCCACGAGAACTCAGTTTAAGCTTTGCTGGTACTTCTCTACATCAACCAGTGCCAGAGTGGGCAACTTTGATTACCTCACAATTTTTGCACGGTGGTTTCTTGCACTTAGGTGGCAATATGCTGTTTCTCTGGATTTTTGGGAATAATGTTGAAGATAAGTTAGGTCATGCCAAATATTTGCTGTTTTATTTATCTTGCGGTGTTTTGGCATCCTTAACCCAGTGGTTCTTCGCTCAAGATTCTAGCATTCCTTCTTTGGGTGCTAGTGGTGCGATCGCAGGCATTCTGGGAGCGTACATTCTCCGCTTTCCCAACGCCGAAGTTCTCGGCATAGTGCCTTTAGGGTTTTTCTTCCCAACTTTCCGTGTCCCGGCATATTTCTTTTTAGGATTCTGGTTTCTCGAACAAGCCTTCTATGGATTTGCTAGCCTCGAAACACCTACCAACATCGGTATGGAAAGCGGCGGTATTGCCTACTGGGCCCATGCAGGCGGGTTTATCTTTGGGGCAATTCTCGGCCCACTCTTGGGTTTATTTAACGATAAATCCCAGGAAGAATCTTGGTATAACTAATTATTCATAGTATCGTAGTAACCCTCAATTATCCTGATTGATTTAGTAGGTGAAATTGCTTAACCTTCGCAACTGCTAGCCTTACAAGCTATATTGCAGTTAGTTAATGATTTAGGAAAAACACCTGTGTTTCCCCTCTACGACGAAAATCCGACGCGAATCACCCCGTATTTCACCTACGGGTTAATTGGCATGAATATTTTAGTTTTTATTCACGAGGCGAGCCTATCACATGCACAATTGAATCAGTTTTTAAGTCAGTATGCAGTAATACCTCAAGAGTTAACCACCAATTTGAATGGAGAGTGGATAACGTTATTTACGTCGCAATTCTTACATGGCGGTTGGTGGCACTTGATCTCTAATATGTTGTTTCTCTGGATTTTTGGTAACAATATTGAAGATCGATTAGGTCATGCCAAATATCTGATTTTTTATTTGGCATGTGGTGCTTTAGCTGCCTTGTGCCAATGGTTCATTGGCATAAATTCTGAGATTCCTTCCTTGGGGGCAAGTGGTGCAATTTCTGGGGTTTTGGGTGCGTACATTATCCGCTTCCCCCAGGCTAAAGTCATGACCTTAATATTTTTGGGGATTTTCATCACCACAATCAGAGTTCCAGCAATAGTAATAATTGGACTGTTTATTGTCCAAAATGTGATATCCGGTCTTGCTACCCTGCAAACAGCCGCTAACATGACTGTGCAAACTGGTGGAGTTGCCTACTGGGCCCACATTGGTGGTTTTGTTTTTGGGATAATTCTTGCTCCTTTATTTGGGTTGTTTAGGCGCGACTAAGCAATTCAAAATTAAAATTTTCACTGTGCAACGCCGGAAAAACAATTACCAATTCGCCATCTACCTTTGCAATATTTGGGAAATTATTAGTTTTTCCTAGCACCCGCTGAAACTTCTTCTGATTCTTGTACCTCAGATGCAAATCTTGATGATTGTACGACTTCAGGTACAGAAACGATGATATCAGCACCATTGATAATTGCTCCCAATAACCCCAGTTCCGATTCAACCAATTGATCAATAGCTTCACCTAGCATGTTCTCTTGTGTATAGTGTGGTCGCGCCACAAGTACAATACCATCGCTGTAAGGTTGAATTAACAAAGGGTCATTGGATATGCTGAGAGAACTTGTATCTAAAATAACTAAGTCAAAGCGTTCGCGGACATCTTCCATCAGCCGCCGCATTTCGCTGGATTCAAGAATAGCAGCGGATTGCCGCACAGGGCCAGGGCTGGGAAGAATGTATAAATTTTGAACATCAGGAACTAAACGAATACATTCACTTAAGTTAGCGTAATAACGCAGGGGTTCAATACTAGCGTCGGGGTCAGGAATTACTTTTAGGGATGTACAACGGGAAGGCGATCGCAAATCTGTTTCGATAATCAAGGTTCTTTTGCCAGCACGGGCAGAAGCGATACCCAAGTTATAAGCACTTGCCGTTTTACCCTCTAGGCTACTGGTGCTAGTAATCAACACCACCTTTAAGGCTTTACCACCAATCCGGCGCAGATTACTGCGGAATTTCTCATAAAATTCTAAATAAGGAGAATCCGCAGAAAGTAATACAGGCACTGCTTCTTTTTCCAAATCATCAACTGGCATTAAAGGCAATTCTCCCAACAGTGCCACTTCCCGTTGCTTGAGGCTCTGGCGGATATCCTCCCTGGTTTTGAAAGTTCCTTCCAGCGCTCCCAGTAAAAATATTACCCCGCCACCAACCAACACACCTAAGAAACCACCCACAGCAAGGGTAATAGGTACACTCTTGGGTGGTTTGACATCGACAACGACTGTGGGGCGTCTGGCAATGCTAAGGCTGCTGGTAGTTTCTGCTTCTGCGGTTTTAGCATCAGTTAGCTTCGCCTGCATTTGGTCATAGATGGCTTTTTTGAGTCCAACCTCTTGTTCTAAACGCGATCGCTCTAATTGCTTATTGGGTATGAGAGAATACTCTCGCCGTAGTAGTGCTTCTTGTTGAATTTCTTGGGCTAGTTGTTGTTGAAGCGTCTCCCCCTGCGTTTGCAACGCCACCATCTGGTTTGCCAATTGCTGCCGGGCTGGATCTAAGCTACTTTGGGTGCGAATACCTGCAACGCTACCCTGAAGTGGAGCCGCCGTACCATCACCACCTAACACCTCAGCGGCACGTTGTTGCAGCAATTCCTCAGCAGCTTGTTTCTGACGCTGCAATTGAATCATCGTTGGGTGTTCCGGTCGCAAATCTTTTCTGAGTAGAGCGATTTGCGATTCACTTTGATAAATTTGCGATCGTAAATTACCAATAATTGGATCGGCACTCAAAGCAGAAGAAATATAAGCTTGTCCAACTGTTAAGCCTAACTTATTTTGTATACTGCGAACTTGACCATCTACCCCAGAAATAGTTAATTGAATTTGCCGTTGGAGATTTTGGCTAGCAGTAATGGCGCTTAACAAGCTGCCATTCTCTGCTGCCAATATTGCCGTTCGCTCTATGCGATCATACTGTTCCAACTTCTTTTCTGCAATTTGCAATTCCCGTTTAGTTTGTGGTGTGCGATCGTTAATCTTTTGAATAATTGCTTGTAATCGCCCAGTATTGATATCACTGCTCAACTTGATCATTGCTTGCATCAATTCCGCCAAGACTTGTATAGCTCGTTTGGCGTCAGTATCTACATATTTCAATTGCAAGATACTAGATTCCAATTCTCCAGTCTTGGGGTTTTTTTTAGGTATAGAAAGAACGACACTAGTACCGAGCTTATTCGGTTTGACATCGACTTTCTCTGCCACTGCTGCAATTATCTGGTTTGATAGTAAAACTTCCTCATTTAGTTCTTTTCCTTGCTGTTGGATTTGAGTACCAGTTGCCGAGAAAGAAACTGGTGGACCACTATAGGTAAGTGCAGCAGATGCTATGTAACTAGTAGGTGGCTCTGGCTGCATAGCCACCACAGTTGACCCTGCTACAATTAGAGCAAAACTAGCTAGTCCAATCCACTTGTACTTATCAAAAGCAATAAGATAGCGCTTAACAATTGGTGGGGTCATGGTCGCTTCGCTCCAATTTAAAATTCAAAATGACGTTCGCAGACTCGCTCTAAGCGTTGGCGCAGCCTCTTCTTCGAGTTGCCATGCCGCAGGCTTTACGCTGCGTTAACAAAATTCAAAATTAGGAAGCACCAAACTAAAGATAGTAGCTTTGATATAAAAACGCTATCAACTTCCTACTGTGTATATCGGTTGATATCTTTAATATTTTTCCATTAAGGAATTTAAAGAGAAGTTGGAGATATGGCTTCCTCCACTCCCAACTATTTATAGATTGTATCCTTCTTTTAGAGTCACTAATTTTATCGATTGCCACCGAAGTCGTCAAAAAACCGGAGAAAGGATTGAACATTGAAGAAAGGTTGGGTAATGGTAGTCAGGAAATTAGTAATTTTACCGATGAGGTTCCGACCAACAACAATAACATCATTATCTTGAAGCGCCACATTTTGAGACGCATCACCTCCTAGAGCTTTTTTAGCATCAAGTTTCTGGGTAACAGCTTTACCTCGTTCCGGATCAAAGCGAACCAGAGCGATATTTCGGAGGTTAGCAGTGTCGAGATTTACTCCTCCCAAAGCATCTACAAATGTACTGCCGTTAGGCAGTGCTTGAATAGAAAGACCTCCTGCTGCGTAGTTTAAAACCCGGACTTTAATCTGTGGTGTGGCCAAGGATGAACGTGCTACCAAATTGCGGTCATAACCGTCATCATTACCAACTTCACGACGGGGGATAAGTATCGCATCTCCGTCTTGTAAGCGTAAATCAGGAATTGAACCACCATTTTGCAGTGCTGCATATAAGTCAATAGTTTGTGAAATCACAGAACCATCGATTAACTTGCGGCGGACTTGTATTTGTCGCAGGTCTGCATTTAACGTTGAACCACCAGATATTAACAAGGCATCAGCAACGCGGGGTGTTGATGAATTAATCGGATAAATTCCTGGTCGAAATATTTCCCCGCTAATGGTAACTTGAACTGGTCGCGTTCCTGCCAAGGATACAACTACGATTGGATCTGGTACAATGCGACTTAAACCTAAGCGAATTTTTTCTTGAGCTTCTTCCAAGGTTAAACCTTGTAATGATACCGTTCCCACTTGCGGCACTACGATGTTACCTTCTGGACTAATTACAGCTTGAAAACTTAAGTCTTGACGCTGCGTTGCTAAGGCTAAAACTATTACTGGATCAACCACATAACGATTTAAACCCAAGCGAATTTTTTCTTGAGCTTCTTCCAAAGTTAAACCTTGTAAGGAAACTTTTCCCAGTAGCGGCACCACAATGTTACCTTCTGGATTAATTAAAGCTTGAAAGCTCAAATCTGGAAAGCGCTGAACCGAAACGCTAATTCCATCTCCTATTCCTAAGCGATATGGACCAGGAGGACGCTGAAGCACAACACTAATTGTATCTCCTGGTCCCAAGAGGTAGCGGCTGAGTTGGGGCGAAATTTCGTCATTTGCACCTGGAGGTACAACCTCAGTACCCGGCACAGGCGGGGGGGGTTGTCCTGGTGATTGTCCTTGAGATGGAAAAGGCTGGGCAATAACAAGTTGGATAGGTGTTGTTAAAAAAACTCCTACTTGAAGACTGACAAAACACAGGGCGCTGAATGCACGCATATAAGAACTAGGATCTATGAACATTAGTGCAGGAAATACTGAATATAGGAATTAGTCGCGCCGAGTGGTTATTTTACTCTATTAATGTTCTAAATGTCTTTCGTGTCTGCAAGAATTTACCAATCAATAAGAGGAAAATTTTGCATATTTTAATTTTTACTTCATATTTTAGCCGAGTTTCAGCCTGAAGGCAATTATAGAGATACTCATGACAATACCTTCGCCAAAAAAAGAGTATGAAGAGATAGGGCTGATGTAGTAGAGTTGTTGTCTTCCAAAACGACAACTCAAAAACCACAAACAGTCGATGTTTGACATCGTAATTTACATTTAATCTCCAAGTTGCGTTGTGATTCAGCATCATATCTGCTTTATCAAAACCCGGAACCGCAGCGTCGTCACCGCAAATATGGTGTAACATACTTTACAAAAAACCTGCCATCAATACAGCTTGCACTGTTTCTCCAATAGACTGGGCTAAAGACCAAGATGTTTCTACCTGCCCTAAAGGTTCCATTGGAATTATAATACTCACGCCCACCCAAGGAGTACGTTGCTTATGCCACTGTGCCAATTGATCTGCTAAGAACCAGTGTAAAGGTGATGGATTTCCGCCGTCTGGCATAGCGTACCATTGCAAGACAGCGAAGGTTTGCTGTGGTGTGGAGGCGCGAAAGAACCTAGCTTCTACTTGAGTTTCCACATTAGAAGCCAACTTTGTAGGCGGTTTGACAGTAAATTTCGCAGAACGAGATTGAGCTACATCCCACTTTCCCCAGCGTGACCTTCCCCAGCCGTTAACGTCTGTCCACTCTACCTCTGGTTGATCTGTAGGTCCATTTTGCGGCAGCAAAAGTAGGATTGCCTGAGATTGGGAACCTTCTTTTTTAATTACCTGCAAAGACCATTTATGTTCGCCAATTTGCTGTTGTGCTTGTTCAATAGTTTGCCAACCAGGAAGGGCTAACCCAGTCTTGCGGATCTGTTTTAACTCGTTGAGGGTACTAACAGGTGGCGGTTGTTTCCATTGCCAGTGTCCTGTCAGGTATCCGGGAACCCCTCCCATTGCCAACAGCAGTAGCAATAACAAAAGTGCTGCTACCTGACTCAATTGGTTTTCTTTGAAAAACTTGGAGAAGGAAATCATCAGTAAAATTTATAATACTTAGGCAAAATTTTACTTTATAAAATCACATCTGAGTTCAGTAATATTTATAAGTAGAGAAGAAGCAGGGGAGCAGAGGAAGAACTATTGATTATTAACCGATGCCCCATGCCCAATGCCCCATGCTTCTAACTTTCTCCTTCTTGCTGAGTTTCTAGAGATGTTGAAAAATAGCTATTAATCCAATTTAGTAAGGGCACTAATGACACCAGCATACAAGCAGAGTAGAGGTCACCACCCCAACCCTCATGTAGCCATTTAAAAGCCGCTTCTTGACCTGTGCCGTGAAAGAAAGTCAGTAAAGTATTACGAATGATATTGGCAGTAGTACTAACGATCGCAGCAATAGATAAAAACGATATACTTGTGCGGCGTGAAGACAAAGCGTCTGTCCAATAAAGCAGCATCAAGCCTACGTAGAGAGTAGTAAACAACATTTTCAGCCCTGCACAATACGGGGCAACCTCCACAATCCGTCCTCCCACGTAGAGATTTATCTCATCTACGGTTACTTGCATACCAAATTGATTCAGTATGAAGCCTGCTGTGCCAGCGATGAAGCTTTGGAGAGGCATGGTATAGGGAGCAATGAGATAGGGTACTGCTGTTGGAGTTGCCAAAAATACTAGTAGCAGGGGGAATCCTTGCGATCGCAAACCTGGTATTCCCTTAAACCACAAGCATAATCCTGCCAGTATAACGGGCAAGGAAAGGTTAACCCACTCTGTAACACCGCTCAGATAAAACACTGCTCCTAATAACAATAAAACAGCGCCCAAAGGATGGATGGTATCTGGTAAACGTGTCCACTTTTTCCGGTTCATCCAGCCCAGATAAGCAGCAAATGGTAAACCAATAATCCCGTGACTGAAATATTCGTGTTCTGTACTGATATTTTTGTGCAGCCAACCATCCAACCAGTGGAGCAATATAGGAGCATAAAGCAGCAGCAAAACGCCTAAAATAGCTAGATTTAACAAGCCTGACGCGTTTCTGTTTTTAACCTGTTGCTGGAGTGCCATGATTTTCAGTAATTCAAAAACTGTCAGTAATCAGTGGTCAGATTTTTTGCCATTGAATTAACTTTAGGCTACCACGCTGCCAAGGTCAGCAGGGGATGGATTATTTGCCTTAGAACTCGTTGAGACTGCATTGGCGATCGCTGCAACAACTTCTTTGACTTGGCTACTGCTCAAACCAGGATACATCGGTAATGATAATATTTGCTTTGACAGTTTTTCTGCTTGAGGAAAATCTCCAGGCTGATAGCCTAAGTTGGTGAATGCTGGCTGGAGATGACAGGGAATTGGGTAGTGAATGCCAGTTTGAATTCCTACTGCTGTTAGTTTTTCCTGGAGTAGCTGGCGTTCTATTGGGCAAGAATCATCAATTTTAATCACATAAAGATGATAAACGTGTCCTGTAGCACTTTGATTTTCCATAGGGATAATGCCAGCAGTTGCTAAGGATGCTAGTTCCTGATCATACTGCTGGGCAACAGTCAGGCGATCGCGATTCCACTGTGGCAAATATGGTAGTTTCTCGTGCAATACCGCTGCTTGTAAAGTATCCAGACGGCTATTTGTACCTGCTTCAGTATGAAAATACTTTTGCGATGCCCCATAATTTCGCAAGCGCCTCATCTTTTCGGCTACATCTGAATTTCGTGTCAGCAGCATTCCCCCATCCCCAAATGCTCCTAAATTTTTGCTGGGATAGAAACTAAAAGCTGCTGCTATTCCTACTGAACCAGCCTGATATCCGTCTCTTTCGGCGAGGTGTGCTTGTGCTGCATCTTCAAAAATTAGTAATTTATAGGTATCGGCAAAGTTTAATAGTTCGCGTGGTGATACCATCTGACCATAGAGATGCACAGGGATAATTGCTTTGGTACGAGGCGTAATTGCCTTTGCTGCTTTTCTTAAGTCAATTAAAGCTGTTTTGCGATCGCAATCTACCAGAATTGGCTTCGCACCAGCCCGTTGTACCCCAATCAAGGTTGCTATAAAAGTGTTTGCTGGTAAAATCACTTCATCGCCAGCACCAATATTACAGGCTTGCAATCCGAGAGCGATCGCATCTGTTCCTGATGCAACACCAACTCCATATTCAACCCCAGACACTGCCGCAAATGCTGCTTCAAAATCTGACAGGGCTTGCCCTAAAATAAAATCTCCCTGTTCCAATACAGATTGGATTGCATATTGCAATTGCGTTTGAATTGGTTCGTGTTGTAACTTCAGATTTACAAAAGGAACTCTAATAGTCATTTTCTTCATTACCAGTTGCCCTTAAAAAAATGTTCCTCACATGGAAAAAATAGAAAACCCTGCACAGTTTCCAGGATGAAATTGTAATAGGTTTAATCTATTGGATAGAGACTTATATTAACTATTTAGGATTGTCAGCCATCAGTGCTAGCTGTTATCAGTAAAAATGGCTATAAAAATTACATAAATACATTTTGTATAAGTAAATTTACTTTTAATATGCCAGGCAGAATTTTTCCTTCTGTACATAAAAAATGACAACACCTTTGTATTATATCCCTAGCATTAGGTTACCCTGGCTGAATCCAAATCTAACGCAGTCTGATTGCAAAATCTCAAGCAATAAAGACTACACCAGTGCTAAATAAAGAACATTCAGCATCAGTAGGTAGGAAGTTGTAGATACCACGTCACCGACTTAATGGAAGGGATAAAAAATTTTTGCCCCAAATTTGTTTGTCAGAGGCAAAATTAGGGAATGCTTAAAAATAGCAATTGATAACCCAGAAATAGGGCTTATATCAATTACAGTATCGAGAAATTATTAAGGTAGCAGTGGCAATGATAGAGCCTGAAAACAAATTATTTGCCCTAAAGGATGGTTGGGATTCTCATGAATCAAGAGAACAACAACGCCTCAAAGCTTTGTCAGATTTAGGTTTGCGACAACCAGAAACGATTCCGGTTTTTGAAGAAGCCACACAAACTGCTGCCCACTTTTTGGAAGCACCAATTTCCATATTGGGATTTGTAGATCAAGAACGTCACTGGTTCAAGTCGGCGGTGGGCTTATCTAGGCTGGGACTAATGAACCATTTGGCACAAAGCCGCCAACTGTCACGTCAGGAATCCTTTTGCACTCAGGTAGTAGAGAGTTTGCAAATATTTGTAACCAATGATACACACAACCTTATAGATCCAGCACTTGCTAGCAGTAAGTTGGTGCAGGATTATGGTATTCGTGCTTACTTAGGAGTGCCACTGATTGATGCTGAGGGACATTGTTTGGGTGCATTAGAGGTGATGGATTTAGTGCCGCGCAATTTTACAAACCGAGACATTGAGTTTTTACAAATCATAGCTCGTTGGAGCATGAGTGAATTTGAACGTAACCGACTCCTGCAAGGGAAACTCGAATCAAGCACTCCCAAGAGCGCTCCGATATTTTCACTCAATGACGAACGTAACGCTGAGATTAAAATCACCCCACGCACTAAAGATAGCGACTCTATTTCTACCAAGCAGCTGAAACTGGAACTTTTGGCTCAACTAACTCACGAGTTACGCACACCCTTAACATCTGTACTTGGTATGGCTAGTGTTTTAGGACGTGAGATTTATGGGCCTTTAATGCCTAAACAGAGAGAATATTTAGAAATTATCCAACACAGTGGTCGCTACTTACTTTCCCTAGTAAACGAAATTACCGAACTAGGAGCTATGGATGAAAACTCAACTGTGCTGAATCTGGCTCCTGTGGATATCGAAATGCTGTGTCAACAAGCTATCAATACCCTAGAAGAAGCGGCTAATCGCCGTGAGCAAGATATTCGCCTCTCTATAGAACCGGGACGCAATCGCATTTTGCCTTTAGATAAAGACAAGGTGCGGCAAATCCTCTACCACCTGGTTTTCAGTGTGATTCAACTTTCGGCTACAGGTAGCATTGTTCGCATTCATGTCTCTTACAAGGAAGATACGCTCAACATTACTATTTGGGTTTCCCATCCCTGGCTAGGGGACGGGATCACTGAGGTTGATCCCTACTTCCGTCTCAATTCTTTGTCGTTGCTGGAGTTGACAGGTGAAGTAGCAACTTACAATACTCGAAGAGAAAGCCAGGAGCAACCAGATATTTCATCAGTAGCAGTGGACAATTCAAAAAATTTGAGTGATTCCCACGCAAATTTATTTGCTGCTAGTTCGGGTATAAATTTAGCTAAATCACATGGAAGTCTTTCTCGTGAAAGCTTGGGTCTATTGCTAAGTTGTCAATTGGCAGAATTGCATAGTGGACATATTTTAATTCAAGGTTCACCAGAATCAGGATATCGTTATGTGCTTTGTTTGCCATTGCAACTGGCGACTTCCTCACAAGCAATTAGCGATGTCTGATTACAGCCAGTAGGGAATATCTTACAGGTGATAGGGGATAGGAAAAGATAAATTCATACTTTAGTTGTGTACTATGTACGTGAAGGGTTAATCAACAGTAGTTAAAAAGCTAACAATTACTGACATTTATTCACTTTCGCATTAGAGAAAAGCAGGGAGCTTAAAATTATAGGTGGTAGCTGATACCCATGAGTAAGAGCATCATCACTAAATTGCAATCTAGATTATTACCTTTTTATAGCCATACGCATTATGATCAATTCCAAGTTCTGCGTCGGCAGGCTAATTGATCGCAATGTTTTTTATGAATTTAGTCTGGCAACGATTTACTTTATCATCTTTACCGCTCAAAGAATATCTTGCTAGCAGTTACGTACACCGTTCTCTGGTGGGACTGTTAAGTTCTTGGCGGCAAACCAGCGTCTTGATTCAGTGGGGAGATGCGATCGCAGCGGCTTTACTGAGTTTAGTATATGCGCTTGCACCTTTTGCTTCGAGTACATTGGTAGGCTTGTTGCTGGTAGCTTGTGTGGTATTTTGGCTGTTGTTGACTTTATCTGATGAAGCAACACCAACAAATGTCTCGTCAGTTACTCCCATTCACCTGCTGGTATTGTTCTACTGGGGAATTGCCGCAGTCGCAACAGCATTATCACCAGTGAAAAAGGCGGCACTTAACGACTTAGCAACGTTGACCTTGTATTTGCTACTATTTGCCCTTTGTGCCAGGGTACTGAGGTCACCTCGCCTCCGGTCTTGGATTATCATCCTTTACCTACACGTATCGTTAATTGTCAGTGTATATGGATTGCGGCAATGGTTTTTTGGAGCCACAGCACTGGCAACTTGGGTTGATCCAGAATCTCCTCTGTCTAAGACTACCAGAGTCTACAGTTATTTAGGCAATCCCAACTTATTGGCTGGATACCTCCTACCAGCAGTAATTTTTAGCTTAGTAGCAATTTTTGCATGGCAAAGCTGGCTCAAAAAAGCATTGGCATTAACAATGTTAATTGTCAATACTGCCTGCCTGATCCTCACTTTTAGTCGTGGCGGTTGGATTGGACTAGTGGTGGCAGTTTTGGCTGTGATGGCATTGCTAGTTTATTGGAAAAGCGTAGAAATGCCTCGTTTTTGGCGTACTTGGTCACTACCGATTGTCTTAGGAAGTTTAATCGGCGTATTAATACTAGCAGTGATATTTGTAGAGCCAGTCCGCCTGCGAGTATTCAGTATTTTTGCCGACCGTCAAGATAGCAGTAATAATTTTCGCCGAAATGTGTGGGATGCTGTCTTTGAGATGATTCGCGATCGCCCGATTTTCGGCATTGGCCCTGGTCACAACTCTTTTAATCAAGTTTATCCCCTCTACCAACGCCCTCGTTACACTGCTTTAAGTGCCTATTCGATTTTGTTTGAAGTGACTGTAGAAACTGGCTTTGTTGGTTTAGCTTGCTTTCTCTGGCTAATAATTGTCACATTTAATACGGCATTACTACAAGTGCGACGATTGCGACGATTGAGAAGTGGAGAGGGATTTTGGTTAATTGGGGCGATCGCTATTTTGTTGGGTATGCTAGCTCACGGCACCGTAGATACTGTTTGGTATCGTCCTGAAGTCAATACTCTCTGGTGGCTCATCGTTGCCTTAATTGCCAGCTATTGGACACCTTTAGCTCAAAACAAGATAAGTTCAACTAACTCAGAACCAGCAATAAACTAACATCAATAAGTTGTCAGTTGTTGTCTTACTGAACAACTGACAACTTTTAAATTTTGAATTGTCTAATTGTCTAATCTCTGTAGGTAGTGGCACTTGGGGCATTAGGGTCGCGATAAGCAGTCGGTTGAGGATCGCGCTTTTTGCCAGCCAACCCAGCTAGACCAAATAAACCAATCAATCCTAGCCAACCCCAATTAGAATCGTTGCGCTCATTAGTGGTCGTTGTTGGAGCAGTAGTGGCCCCGGAGTCATTAGTTGTCTGAGCTTGTGCAGATAGAGTTAAGGGTAAAATTCCCATACTCAAGCTGAGAACGCCAGCTCCAACAAATGTAATGAAATTACTTTTCATAAATCTGAAAATTCCTGATGCCATCCGAAGTTACTCACCACTGTATCGAGTCTCAACCTTAACAAAATCAATCTGCGGCTATAAACTAGGCATTTTCAGAACTCACGCTGTAGACATACAACATAATTTTCACAGCAATCAGTTTCTCACTCTTACTGTGGTAATTAAGCAAACCGATCCTCAATAGCTTTTCATAGCCCGTTGAATGTCACGCTGGTCTTGGCGTCGTTTCAGGTCTTCTCGCTTATCGTGGAGCTTTTTACCTTTGCCAAGGGCTATACTCACTTTTACCCAGCCTCGTTTGAGATACATTTTCAAAGGGATTAAAGTTAAACCCTGCTGTTCGACTTTGCCAATTAGCTTGCGGAGTTCTTGGCGATGCAGCAGCAGCTTGCGTGTACGGCGTGGTTCATGATTAAAATATTGTCCACTAGCGTTGTAAGGTGAGATATGCACATTGATCAACCATGCTTCGCCATTGCGAAGTAAAGCATAGCCATCTTGGAGATTGACTTTACCCGCACGAATCGACTTCACCTCTGTTCCTGTCAACTCAATTCCAACTTCGTAAGTTTCCAGAATTTCATACAAATAACGGGCTTGGCGGTTGTCGCAAATAACTTTGTAACCTTCGTTGTTGTCGCTCATTGATAATTTTGTGTGCTTTAAATGTACGTGAACTACCTACACTTCTTTTAACGATTCACTAGAATATTCAATATAAGCCAAGTCCTCCTTGATAACAGGAAGCTGTTTTTTCTGAGAGGAGAAATTGGGATTATTCCTCAGTTCTGGTAAGAGCAAACAAGGCGACAAGCATTGACACTCTTGCAGTTATTTCCCCACCAATCAAATTTTTCACCTAGTTTCTTGTTGTACCAGTATCGTCAAACTTACAACTAACTATTCAGTTCTAGTTTTTGATTGGTATTCTAGTAAGCGCCATACTGGTAATTCAGTAACATCCTAGCTTTTGTTTTTAGGCAGTGTTGGCATTTTAGACAGAGGGTAATTATAGCAGAGTTACCAAAAATATTATAAAAAAATATTTGGATTGGCTTGTAAAATATAGGGTATATCTTATAACTGCTATAAATGCTGAAACTGTATATAACTAATTTAACTTTTCTAACTTCGTAATTAAAAGTTTTCTGGCAACTTTAAGTTACCTGGAGCCAATAATCATTAGTGATTAGCTAAAAACTAATCACAAAGGATAAAGGATAAAAGATATTTATACTTACTTCGCTTTGATAAAATTATTAATTATGTCAATATTAATTTACACTATAGTGAGTATTTGCTCTGCCTTATTGATGAATTGTTACAAATTACAAACCTTTCTGTGCCTACCCAGCACAGTAAGTCAAAGGTGAGTTATAATTTGTAACCTTATTCCTAAAGATTTAAGATTTCCTTTATAAATCAACTCTAAAGGCATTCATTAGCTGGTAATACTGTCATAGTATGAAACATAAGAACACTATTCTTGCCTGTGTTCACTGATGGAGTACGTAGAAGAAAATAAATTTATAAGTAAAAAAATGCTAGGGGTGTATTGTCCATGCCCTTGACGATCCTTGTAGTGGATGATGATTTGGGCACTCGTCTGTATATTAGCGACTATCTTGAACTGTCTGGCTACTCGGTGATTACAGCTAATAACGGTCAAGAGGCTTTGGCTATGGTGGATGAGTATCATCCGGATTTGATTGTCACGGATATCGCCATGCCACAGATGAATGGCTACGAACTAGTGCGCCGGGTGCGTCAACAACCAGTATTTCGGTTATTGCCTGTAATTTTATTAACAGCCCGAACTAAGACCCAGGAAAGAATTATGGGCTACCAGTCAGGCTGCGATTTATACTTACCCAAACCTTTTGAACTGGAAGAGTTAGCAGCAGCAATCCGTAATCTTTTAGAGCGATCGCAAATCATTCAATCAGAGTACCGCTTTTCTCATAAAGATAGTTTGGGCCTTTCCACCTCGACCAAAGCGGTGGACGCCCATAATTCTTTGTCCACTCAAATTCAGAAATCCCACTTGCACTCATCTCTAACTCATAGAGAACAGCAAGTCCTAGAGTTATTGACTCATGGTCTTTCTAATGCCGAGATGGGTCATCAGCTATATCTGAGTCCTCGAACAGTGGAAAAGTATGTCAGCAGTTTATTGAGAAAAACTTCAACTAGCAACCGAGCAGAATTAGTACGTTTTGCGATTAAGCATGGTCTGGTGGAATAAAAAAGTGAGGAGTTAGAAGTGAGGAGTGAGGAATTAAAACTCCTAACTCCTAACTCCTAATTCCTAACTCATAACTCATAACTCGTAACTTTTGTAAGCAGACCTTCACAAGCATCGATCAGTAAATCAATAACTTGATTAAATCCCTGTTGACCACCGTAATAGGGATCTGGAACTTCCTTTAGAGTGTGTCGAGAGCAAAACTCGCACATCAAACGCACTTTATACTGATATTGTTTAGTTTGATCAAGAGTGAGAATGTTCTCATAATTTTCTTGATCCATCGCCAAAATCAAATCAAAGTCTTGAAAGTCTGACTCTTGAAACTGGCGGGATCGACCACGCAGTTTAATTCCCAACTTTGTAGCAGCCGCAGCACTCATGCGTCTGTCAGGTGGGCTACCAATGTGATAACTAGACGTACCAGCAGAGTCACAAAGGATGCGGACACCTTTGGGATCGGCACAGCCATCGCTCAAGCCAGCCTGCTCAATTAGATGATTCATAATGTTTTCTGCCGATGGCGATCGGCAGATGTTACCTAAGCAGACAAATAGCAACTTGTAAGCCATAGATATTTTTTGCCCTTTGTCAAAAGTCAAAAGTCATTAGACCAATGACCAATGACTTTTGACTAAAATCCAGGAAGTTCCAGTCCACTGGTCAATTCTTCCATACGTTCCCGCATTGTTGCAGTGGACTTGGTGTAGGCTTCTTTCATTGCCACTGTCACCAGATCAGAAAGTACTTCTGCACCTTCGGTTAAAGCATCTGGAGAAATTTCCACCCGCTTGGGTTCTTGATTACCACTGACAATCACCTTCACCAGACCACCGCCAGATTCTCCTTGAATCTCCATTTGCTCCAATTCTTCTTGAAGTCGCTTTGCGCCTTCTTGAACTTGCTGTGCTTTCTTAAAAGCTTCGGCCAGTTCCTTCATTTTTCCTAAGCCAAAGCCGAATCCCTGTCCTTTTCCTGTCATAATTAGTTGTACGCTTATACGTTGAATAACAAATCAAATTCAATTATAGATGCGGTAAGTAATTTACCTCTTTTTTTACCAATAATTAATGCATCCTAGCATTGGGCATTGGGCATTGGTTACACCTCATCTCCCTCATCTTTCCAGTTTCAAATCCCCAACGCTCCATTTCCGAGATTGAAAGTTTCAACAAGCAGCTTGAAACTCTCCGAGCATTTTGACTTCTGGCTCTAACCGAATAGACCAACGTTCTTGTACCTGATGTTGGATGTGACTAATGAGACAGAAAATGTCACTAGCTTTTGCCCCACCACGGTTAACGATAAAATTAGCATGGAGTAGTGCTACTTGTGCTCCACCAATTTGGTAGCCTTTGAGACCAGTTTGTTCAATTAACCAGCCTGCTGTGTAAGGTTTGGGATTGCGGAATACACTGCCACAACTGGGGAAGTTGTATGGTTGGGTGCTCAACCGATGCTTTTTGTGTTGTTTGGTGATTGCCACAACTTTTGCTGGCTCGGCACCTGGCGCGAGTTGTAAGGTGGCTTGGGTAACTATGCGATCGCCACCTTGCAATAATGAAGTCCGGTAACTATAACTTAACTCTTCCGGGGTAATAGTTTCCAGCGTCCCATCGGGTGAAAGTACCTGGGCACTAACTAACATATCTGCGATACAGCTATTATGTGCCCCGGCATTCATCACCACGGCACCTCCTGCTGTTCCAGGGATACCAACAGCCCATTCCAATCCTTCCCACCCTAATTCTGCTGCCGCCAATGCCAAGCTGGGAATTGATTCTCCAGCAGCAACGGTTAATTGACCTGTCTGGGGGTCAAAGTTGCTGAAGCGGAGATGACGAGTAGCAATGACTAAACCTGATATACCGCGATCGCTCACTAGCAAGTTAGAACCTGCTCCCAGTGTTGTCACCTTTAAATCACGTTCTTTTGCGTATTTAAGACTTGCTTGCAGTGCTTCTAAGTTTCGGGGGGCAACGTACAAATCGGCAGCTCCCCCAACCCTATAGGAAGTAAACGCTGACAAGGAAGCCTGGGACTTAATCACACAATCAGTACTGGGTAAGTAAATTACTTCACTCTCCACCGAATTAGTTGTTTGGTGTTTCTTTGTATTCAAAGCAGAAACTGTGCAGACGTTTCCAGCTGCCTGGGAAATGGTCATCTTTACTTTGTTTTGGTAAAATTTTTACATTTATTTACCGCAAAGATACGGTAATAGAGTTAACCTATGAAACCGTTGCTAGAGGGGCGCTTTGCTCAGAAATAAAACTTCGCAAAGTTTCCACTTAAGATGTGGCTTTAGCAGGCTCGCAAAGTGTTGTAATTACTTCAGGAATCACCTGGTTCAAGTTCCCAGCCCCCAAAAACAGCGCTAAGTCTCCTCGGCGTAGTGTTTGCAGCAAGTACTCACACACTGTGGGTAAAGTTGGTTGATAAACAACAGGAGAATGCTGTTTAGCAATTTCCGCCGCTAGATGTTCACCACTAATTTGCCCTAAATTTGGTTCGCCTGCACTGTAAATATCAGTCAGTACAACCAAATCAGCATGGGTAAAGGACTCGGCAAATTCTTTTAAAAAGGTCAGTGTCCGGCTATAGCGATGGGGTTGGAAGATGGCAACCACTCTTTGCCCTGGTCTTGCCTGTAAGCGTGCTGCGGCCAGAGTAGCACGAATCTCGCTGGGGTGATGAGCATAGTCATCAATGAAGGTAATACCATCAACTTCACCTCGGAACTCAAAGCGTCGTCTTGCTCCTTCAAAGGTGGCGATGCCTTTGGCAATTGCTCCAAATTCTAAGCCCAACGCCCGACCAACAGCCACTGCTGCTAGAGCATTACTGAGATTGTGCCGACTGAGCAGCCGCAACTTCAATACGCCCAAAGCTTTGCCTCTTTCCCAAACTAAAGCCGTGGTGCCATCAGCACGATAATCAATATTAGTCACGGTGTAGTCAGCATCGGTATCTGAGTATAAGCTGTAGCTGATTGTGGGTTGCAAGCGATCGCGCACTGTAGTACAGTCAATGCTACCTATTAATGTTTTACAACCCTTAGCAAATGTCTGGAAGATGTCAATGACTTCTTCTAATGTATCGTAATGGTCAGGATGATCGAGTTCAATATTGGTGATGATGCCAATTTCTGGAGCGTGTTTTACCAAAGAACCATCAGATTCATCTGCTTCGGCCACCAAATATTGGCTTTGTCCCAATCGAGCATTACCGGACCATGCATTGACTTCGCCACCCACTAAAATTGTTGGATCTAGACCAGCTTCCAGAAGCATATAACCAATCATGCTACTAGTTGTAGTTTTGCCGTGTGTTCCTGCCACTGCAATACTGTAGTAATCGGAAATTAAGGCGGCTAGTACATCTGAACGATGTAAAATTGGACAACCTAATTCCAGCGCTGCTTTGTATTCTAAATTATTCGTGTTAATTGCTGTTGAACAAATGACTTGAGGTAGTTTTGACTTAGTAGCAGTAGGTAATTGTTCTTGTGAATTTAGTACTACTGCATTAGCCAATACTTGAGGGCGAAAGAATTCGAGATTGCTTGCCTCTTGTCTACCAAAAATATGAGCACCAATAGATTCCAATTTGTGCGTAATGTGGTTGGGACGAAGATCCGAACCTGATACTGGAAATTGACGCTTAGTGAGAACGTATGCCAGAGCAGACATACCTATGCCACCGATGCCAATGAAATGAAATGGTCTACCACTAAAATCTACAGAATTAGTCATTTATTGCTCCTCTTACACCACACCACACCATAATCACAAATGACACGCGTATCATAACAGTAATTTGATTTTTACCGTAACTGCTCCTATCTCATGTTCATGTTTAATGCCCAGATGATGTTTCTGCTCTGGTTTTGCTGGTTCAGAATGATTTTACCTTGGTTGGAGGTTTTTGCTATTTTTGAACTGTTCTTAAGATTATTCTCAAAATTTTGGCTACATCGGGAAAGAAATTCTTGTAATGTCAAATACATATTTTTGGCTACCTTACTGGAATTGGCTACATAATACATTGTTTAGTGAAACTTATTTAAAATTGCATCAAGTCTAGGCGTGAATTGAGTACAATAGTACATTGGTAATGAAACTATTTTTCAATTGCACAAAACCCAGGCATAACTGGATGCAGCAACTAGCAATTTTTGGTGGCACATTTGATCCAATTCATTGGGGACACCTGCTCGTAGCTGAGACAGCAATGCAAGAAGTATCCCTTGAAAAGGTAATTTGGGTGCCATCCCTAAATCCTCCTCACAAAGAAGCAGCTTTGTTTGAGCATCGTGTGGAAATGCTGCAATTAGCCATAAAAGATAACCCAGCGTTTACTGTCTCACTAGTGGAAACAAATCGCTCTGGGGCTTCCTATGCCATTAACACCCTGATCGACTTATCTGCTTCTTACCTAAATACTCACTGGTACTGGATTGTAGGCTTGGATACTTTCCAAACCTTACCCCGTTGGTACCGTGGACACGAACTAGCACAAATGTGTGATTGGTTAATCGCACCCCGACTGCTAGGTGGTGAGACTATAACTCAAAGCAAACTAATCTGCAAGCAAGTGGAGCAACAACTGAGGGAGCAGTCGTACACTATTCACTGGCAATTCTTGAATATACCTTTAGTAGGAGTTTCGTCAAGTCTAATTCGCAAATTTTGCGGTGATCGCCAGTCAATTCGTTATTTAGTCCCGGAATCAGTCAGATCATATATCAGTAACAACAATCTTTACTCGAATAAATCTGAATAAATTATGTGTTTTTTTATTGATCTAACAGTTTATGGTTATTATTGCTCCCCCCCTTTGCGATATGATTGGGGTCAACGATATCAACATATAAGCATAAATACAGAGGGTAAGACACTGTGATTAGAGTTGCAATCAACGGTTTCGGGCGGATTGGACGTAACTTTGCGCGCTGCTGGGTGGGTAGAGAGAATAGTAAAATCGACCTTGTGGCTATTAATGACACGTCAGACCCTAGAACCAATGCTCATCTGCTGAAGTATGACTCGATGCTAGGGAAGATTAAAGGTGCTGAGATTAGTGCCGATGATAACTCTATCATCGTTAACGGTAAGACCATTAAGTGCGTATCCGATCGCAACCCAGAAAAGTTGCCCTGGAGAGATTGGGGAATTGACCTAGTTATCGAAGCAACGGGGGTGTTTACTAGCAAAGAAGGAGCGCTGAAGCATGTGAATGCTGGAGCTAAGAAAGTTCTGATTACCGCTCCTGGTAAAAACGAGGATGGCACTTTTGTGATTGGTGTGAATCATCACGACTATGATCACAACATACACAACATTATCAGTAATGCTAGCTGTACTACCAACTGCTTGGCGCCAATCGCCAAGGTGTTGAACGATAAGTTCGGCATCATCAAAGGTACGATGACCACCACCCATAGCTATACAGGTGACCAGCGCTTGCTAGACGCTTCTCACCGGGACTTGCGACGGGCGAGGGCAGCAGCGATCAATATTGTACCCACCTCCACTGGTGCAGCAAAAGCAGTGGCGCTGGTTATCCCAGACCTCAAAGG
Organism: Nostoc sp.; assembly: GCF_036917395.1. Classification (GTDB taxonomy): domain Bacteria; phylum Cyanobacteriota; class Cyanobacteriia; order Cyanobacteriales; family Nostocaceae; genus Nostoc. The sequence continues at coordinate 55,167 of NZ_JBALDI010000048.1, read as the reverse complement.
CAAGCTAAATGGTGTTGCCTTGCGTGTACCTACCCCGAACGTCTCAATGGTAGATTTCGTAGTTCAGGTTGAGAAGCGTACTATTACTGAAGAAGTTAACCAAGCTTTCAAAGATGCTGCCGAAGGTTCATTCAAAGGTATTTTGGACTATAGCGATCTAGAACTGGTATCTTCCGATTATCAAGGTAGTGATGCTTCTTCGATTGTTGATGCCAGCTTGACTTTGGTTATGGGCAATGACTTAGTAAAAGTTATGGCGTGGTATGACAACGAGTGGGGTTACAGCCAACGAGTCTTGGATTTGGCAGAATTGGTAGCCCAGAAGTGGGTTTAATTAAAGAGTTAGGAGTGAGGAGTGAAGAGTTAAAACTTATAACTCATAACTTTTGAAGTGTTGAAATCCCTGGCTAAGACTTAGAACTTGGTCAGGGGATTTTTTTTGTTCGTCGTGAAATAGTACTGTTGATCCAGGTGTAATCTTGCCCACGATCGCAGCCCTCTCACCAAGATGTTGCACCAAGGCTAATGCTGGCTTTTGTGGCAAACACAGCACTAATTCAAAGTCTTCGCCACCGTATAAAGTATATTTTAGCGCTTGCTCTGGTGTCAGCCAATGGTCAAAAGCTGCTGGGAAGGAAATTTGTCTGCGTTCTAGCACAGCGCCAACGCCACTGGCACGGCAAATTTGGATAATCGCATCCGCCAAACCATCGCTGCTATCCATACCAGCAATGGGCATAGGGCATGGGGATGCTAAGATTTTCCAGAGGATTGGTAAGACATCTAACCGTGGCTGTGGGCGTTGGTGTGCGCGGATTAGAGCCGTCTTTTCTTCGTTGTTTAGGTTTTGTCCCAATTCGGGATGTAAGAGTAATTCTAAGCCAGCTCTTGAGGCTCCATGAACACCTGTAACGACGATCGCATCCCCGACAACAGCAGCAGAACGGCGGATAATTTGACTTGGGTTAACTTGACCAAAAGCGGTAATTGCCAGAGTAATTACAGGCGATCGCACAATATCACCCCCAACAATTGAGGTATTGTATTTTTGCAGGCATTCTGTCATTCCCTGGTATAGTCGCTCAACCCAACTCACCCTAACTTCACCGGGGAGTCCCAACCCGACGGTGATTCCTAATGGCGAAGCACCCATTGCTGCTAAATCTGATAAATTGGCAGCAGCAGCTCGCCAACCAGCATCTTCTGGGGAAGTGGTGACATTGCTGAAATGTACGCCATCAACCAGCACATCTGTAGTCACCACCAAAGATTGCTCTGGTGCAGTCACAAGCACTGCTGCATCATCTCCAATAATTTCTGGAGGACAGAAGCGCTGCAATCTTTCTAAAAGACCTTGTTCTCCAATATCTTGTACTTTTAGGGAAGATAACTCACTGTTCACAATCGGTTTTCCGTGTCGCAAAATTATTAAGAAAACTGATGATTTGCTTTACTGTTTAATATAAAAGTATCGTCTAGGAGTCAGTTGGGATGGTAACAACACCAGTAACCAGCATCACATTTGAGGAATACTTAACCTATGATCATGGCAACGATTTTCATTATGAACTGGTGGATGGCAAGCTGGAGCTAATGAACCCACCAACTATTCAACATTTCCTGATTGTCGATTTTTTGGATACTGCCCTGAAAGTAGAAATCAAACGTTGTAACTCTACTTGGCTGTGTTTTCGGGAAAGCGGGGTGAGAACGGGTAGAAATAAATCTAGGTTAACTGATTTGTGTGTAGTGACACTGGAGCAAGCTAGAGAATTGTTGAATGCCTCAGCAGTATTTGAGTCACCTCCGTTACTAATTGTCGAGGTGGTCAGTCCAGAATCGCTGAAACGGGATTATCGTCATAAACGTTCCGAATATGCAGCTTTAGAGGTTCCTGAATATTGGATTGTAGACCCTTTAAAAGCAAAAATTTAAGTGTTACTACTGGAATATGGATTTTATAAAGAAACAATTTTTACTGCCATTGAGCAAATTGGATCACGGACTTTTCCAGAATTAGCGATACCTACGGCACACTTCGTGAACGCAGTTGATCAGGTGTTTACCGCTGGGAATCTGAGTCAGGGGAGTTAGGAGTAGAGACGCGATTAATCGCGTCTGTACAGGAGTTAGTAATTATTCTCCCCCTGCTCTCCTCCTATGCTACTTGCGGCTCAACCAGATTTTCTATTCCCTGAACCACAGTTGCCGATTCAATTTTGTCACCCGCTTTCAGTTTATCCAAAATTTCTCTGCCTTCAGTGAGATAGCCAAAAACGGCATAACGACCATCCAATAGGTTGCGTCCAGCGGGGGTAAGTTCTGGTTCAAACAAAAAGAAGAAAAATTGTGATGAACCACCATTTACTTCACTTTCGGGACGAGCCATCACCACTGCACCAAAAGCAGAGAAAGGCAGAACTGGCATATCGATATAACGACCAGCTTCTTCTAATGTAATGCCATAGGTAGGTGCTTTATCACCCTGAACTAAGACTTCTAAGGGAATGGCGCGATATTTGCCCGTCTTTGGATCAATGAAACCCACGTCTTTGCCGGCTGGATCTCCAGTTTGCAGAAAGTAAGATTCTTCAGAACGGGTAAACTCTAAACCATTATAAAAACCCCTCTGCACCAAATCTACAAAATTACCAGCAGTGACAGGGGCGCTATAACCGTCCACTACGAGGGTCAAATCGCCTTTATTGGTTTTGAATTCTACAGTGGCACGACCTTTAAGTTGTGGTAGGTTACTGTACTGGGCAGGTACTTCAAAGGGGAATTCTTTCACCATTGACTCTTGTAACTGAGTTATGAGATTCAGAAGTTTGCCTCTGTCTTGCAGAATTTGTTCTTTATCTTTGCTGTCTGCCAATTGTTGCAATTTACCCACCCCAGATTTTAACTCGGTAATCCAAGCTTCAGCTTGGGGTTGGCGTTCTTCGGGAACGCTTGTTAAGATTTGAGAGGGTTTATCGAGAATACGGGATGCTTGGCTGATGTCTTTGGAAATAGCACCCCACCGCCGATTTGCCCGCAGTTGGGCAGAGATGTCCTCTAAACTGGCTTGTAGTTGCCGTACAGGTTTGTTATCTATCGGGAGTGCATACCGCAACAGAGCCTTGCCATCGGTAATTGCGTTGCCGGCTGGCAGCGCGGCGCTACTGGAGGGAGTCCACCCAGCTGTAGTTATGCCTAAAAATATTGTCACCAGCAATATTGCCATTAGGCTGTTCTTCAGCCAGGATTTTAATAGGTTAGACATGGGATAACTCAAATGCAGCATTAAATTGTTGACTGGACGTAACCCATCAATCATCTTCCCACAGTAGGAGTGCTGTTAGCGATAGTAGGGCGTCTAGCCTGTGCTGGGTGCTGAGTCAAAATTAAATGCAAAGAGCCAGATTAGCAGATAGGAAGCTAAGAAAGAGTGGGGAGTAGGGAGTAGCGGGACAAGGGGGATAAAAAGAATAACCCACGCCCAATGTCCAATGACTAAATAATAACTAATTACCCCGCTTGAAGGGTACAATAAATGCCGATTGTCTTCCAAAATTTGAAAGTTTCATGATCTCCAGTAACGATTTTCGACCTGGTGTTTCAATTGTATTAGACGGGTCTGTATGGCGAGTGCTCGAATTCCTCCACGTTAAGCCAGGCAAAGGTTCTGCCTTTGTACGTACCAAACTGAGAAATGTTCAGAGTGGGAACGTGATGGAAAAAACGTTCCGAGCAGGCGAAACGTTGCCGCAAGCTACTCTGGAAAAAAGCACAATGCAGCATACCTATAAAGAGGGCGATGAGTTTGTCTTTATGGATATGGAAACATACGAAGAAGGCAGATTGAGCGTAACGCAGATTGGCGATCGCATAAAATACCTCAAAGAAGGTATGGAAGTCAGCGTCATCCGTTGGGGCGAGCAAGTGCTTGAAGTGGAACTGCCCAATTCTGTGGTTCTAGAAATAGTGCAAACAGACCCAGGCGTTAAAGGTGACACGGCTACAGGTGGTACAAAACCAGCAATTGTGGAAACTGGGGCAACTGTGATGGTTCCCTTGTTTATCACCCAAGGAGAACGCATCAAGATTGATACGCGTGAGGATAAATACTTAGGCAGGGAATAACTTTCATCTCCACAGAGATGCTTGCTGCTGATTTAAATCCCTACATAGGGATTAAATCCCTGCCACACTTAAGATGCTCATTTATGGATAGGTCGAGGTAATAAAAACTGTGCCATTGGACTTTAATGAAATCCGCCAACTACTGGCAACTATCGCACAAACAGATATTGTAGAAGTTACGCTCAAAAGCGATGACTTTGAACTAACAGTCCGTAAGGCTGTGAGTGTCAGCAATCAGGTGTTGTCGGCAGGTCAAGCGACCTTAGGCGGTGTGGTAGGTTCGGGATTGACATCGGGTTCATCTGGGGCAAATCAGGTCACCACGAGTCAGGTAACAGAGGTGGCCACAGGTCGCGTATTTGAGAATACTGGAACTGGGACACAATTACAGTTGTCAGTAAATCCTCCCTCAATCATTGATCAGAGATTAGTAGAAGTGCCTTCCCCAATGGTGGGAACGTTTTATCGCGCTCCTGCACCAGGGGAAGCGGCATTTGTGGAAGTGGGCGATCGCATCCGCAAGGGTCAAACAGTCTGTATCATTGAGGCGATGAAGCTGATGAATGAAATCGAAGCCGAAGTCTCTGGACAGGTGATGGAAATTCTCCTCCAAAATGGTGACGCTGTAGAATATGGTCAACCTTTGATGCGAATTAACCCTGATTAAGTATTAATCTATATATGAAATGAGTCATCTCAAATGAGTCATCGTTAAAACTTTCAGTCCTTGCGGGTTAATCCTGATGAAACAAACGTTGCCTTTACCGCCAGAAGTGGTGCAACAAGTAGCTGAATACTTCAGCCTATTAAGTGAGCCGATGCGCCTGCGGCTGCTCCACTTATTACGGGATGAAGAAAAATGCGTGCAAGAATTGGTAGAGGCAACACAAACTTCTCAGGCAAATGTGTCAAAACACCTGAAGGTAATGTGGCAAGCAGGTATCCTTAGCCGCCGCAGTGAAGGAACTTGCGCCTATTACCGGGTGGAAGATCAAATGATTTTCGATTTGTGTAATCGGGTTTGCGATCGGCTCGCCACAAGGTTAGAACAGCAAGCCCGTAATTTTCGTGTGTTAAATGGTAATCGGTAAGCTTAATAAGAGTTATGAGTTATGAGTTAAAACTCCTAACTCCTGCACAAACGCGATTAATCGCGTCTCTACTCCTAACTTTTTCAAAGCGGATAATTTTTCTGAAAGCTTTCACGAGTTAGTGGCTGTTCTAACTCTAGACCCTCACCACCTAAAACATCCAACGGTTTGCCGTTCACGTCAATGTACACCTTGGCTTTGGGATTTAAAGTTGTCGCAGTATAAACAACTTGTCCCACGCGACCGATCATTGAGGTGCTACCACCACCGCTAGTAAAATCTTCAGATAAATTAACGTGAACCTCGTTATTTTCTGACTTCAACCCCAAAAGTTTGGTTGTTTTGGGGATAGTTGTTGAATCTGTCCCTCCTGTTGGTGGGCCTGCTAACAAACTTTGAAAAGCTGCTTCTAAAGGCTGGTTGGGTAGTACAGAAGCCACTTTAACAGGCTGGGGAACCAAAGCAATATTTTTGTCCTTTGGTCTTAGCCAATAAACGTTAGGCGTTTGCTCATTAACTGGCTGCCTAGTTGATGGCTGTACTGGTTGAGCGATCTGTTGAGAGGGGTTTGATGGTGTGGAAGTATTACTGGAGTGGGAAGTAAACCAAGCTACACTGCCACCCACCGCTACAACCACTGCTGACACGGCTGCAATTGCGCCTGAAGAAATACGATTAGATCCTTGTTGGTCTTTCATGTTCAAAACCTTCCTGACTGAGGGCTGATATGGGAGTTATGTGAGGAGCAGCCTGGTTAAAGACGATACTTATAAGTGGAGATCCCACAACTTGGAGCTTGATGCATCAAAATACAATTATTTTTAATTCTGCAAGTCCCTTACTCAATTCTAGAATTTTTACTTCTAATCCGTCACCTCCAAATTATGTAAATCTCATTCTTTCTGGAGATGATTGATAATTTTATTTACAAAGCAAAGGAACACTGAGGAAAACACAGAGGAACGTAAATTGAAGTATTTATTCCTCTGCGTAAACCTTTGCACCCTTAGCCTGCGCGAAGGCGAAGCGCCTATGCGTTTAATTTTTACCCTCTATCGCTGCGGTAATCCACTTATGAAGTGTAGTTGTAACTTCATCAATGACAATTTCTTGAGATTTACGGGTGGCTCTTTCTACAACTTCAACTTTGCCATTAGCGATCGCTCGCCCGGTTACAATCCGATAAGGGATGCCAATCAAATCAGCATCTTTAAATTTCACTCCCGCTCGTTCATCGCGGTCATCTAGTAGGGTTTCAATTCCCGCTTGATTGAGTTCTGTGTAAAGTTTTTGAGCGATTTCAACTTGTTGAGCATCCTTAATGTTAGGAATTGTGACGATTGCATGATAGGGTGCGATCGCTACTGGCCAAATAATTCCATCTTTATCGTAAGATTGCTCTACGGCGGCTTGCGCTAGTCGTGACACACCTACGCCAAAACAACCCATAACTAGCGGCTTTTCTTCACCCTGTTCATTGGTATAAGTTGCTCCCATCACTTCGGAATATTTAGTACCTAATTGGAAGATGTGACCTGCTTCAATTCCACGGGCGCTTTGTAAGGTTTGTTCTGGGTTATGGATGGCGCGATCGCCTGGTCTTGCCTTCCGCACATCTACTGCTTTTTCTGGTAACTTAAATTGCTCACCCCAATTAGCACCAACTACGTGATAGCCAGCAACATTTGCACCTGTAACAAAGTTTTTTAAATCAACGACTGTTTGATCCACCAAACGCAAAAACTTGGGATGAATCTGTTTATTGGCGGTAATATACTCATCTGCAATGTCTGGCGCAATGTAACCTAAAGGTAAAGATTTAGCTGTCCATGTTTGCTGGGCTTCTACATTTGGTACATTCAAACTAATAATAGTTTTAGCACCATACTCAGGAGCTAATTTGGTCAATTCATTTTGCAACTTGACCTCATTAACTTCTTGATCGCCTCGGATGTTCACCAGAACTAACACCGTTATCCCATTATCATAAAGTGTCTGATAAAGGACGTTTTTCACTAATTGAGTGGAAGAACAGTTAAGGAGTTGACAAACCTTTTCAATCGTTTCTGTTCCAGGTGTATCGCGTTTCTCATAGGTTGTAAACCGTGAGGTTTCGGCGTCAATTGGTAAAGAAACAGCCTTTTCTACGTTAGCGGCGTATTTGCCATCCTCAGTGTAGAGAACTTCGTCTTCACCAGCTTCCGCCAAAATCATAAATTCTGTGGAACCAGAACCACCAATTGCCCCAGAATCAGCTTCCACTGCCCGAAAAGCTAAACCAGAACGCCGCAGGATATTGCTGTAGGCTTTATACATACAAGAGTAAGTTTCTTTAAGACTGGCTTCATCGGCATGGAAAGAATAGCCGTCCTTCATAATAAATTCCCGTCCACGCATCAAACCAAAGCGGGGACGAATTTCATCGCGGAACTTGGTTTGAATTTGGTAGAGGTGCAGTGGTAGTTGGCGATAAGAGCGAATCATATCACGAGCGATCGCTGTGATTACTTCCTCATGAGTTGGGCCTAATCCTAATTGTTGTTCACGGCGATCGATTAGGGAAAACATGATCCCCTCAGCTTTGGTGTAAGTGTCCCAGCGTTCCGATTCTTTCCATAAATCAGCGGGTTGTAATTGCGGTAAAAGACATTCTTGTGCGCCTGTAGCGTTCATTTCTTCCCGCACAATCTGGGAAACTTTTTGCAGTACCCGCCACATCAGTGGGAGATAAGCATAGATACCGCTTCCGATGCGACGAATGTAACCTGCACGGAGTAATAATTTATGGCTAGGAATCTCAGCATCAGCTGGATCATCCCGGAGTGTAACGAATAACATTTGTGACAGTCGCATCGTTTATAGCCTTTCTTTGCTCACTAATTTCTATGTCAACTAAAGTATGAAGTATTAAGGATGAAGTACAAAGTATACAGTGTTATTTCTTTTTCATTTTTATTTATAGCTTTCCGCCTTTTTTGATCACAACTTCAGGAGAGAACTACCTTGGCAGATGTAATTTATCAAGCACAAGCACCCTTAGAATTTATTCCGCCGGCGTTTAACCCCTTATTACTACGAGTTGTCCATCTGTTGCTACCCAGTTGGATAAACTGGCAAACAGCTATTACCCAAATTGAAGCAGACAATGTAGAGGCTCTGGTAGATGTCTATCGCCAGTTTCAGGAGGGTAAGATCCGTTTTATGCTGGCATTTCGCCATCCTAAAACAGATGATCCACTTTGTTTGGGCTACTTGCTGTCTCAACTGGTGCCAAAGGTAGCACGATCGCAAGGCACAGCGCTAGAATTTCCGATTCACGCTCATTTTATCTACGATCGCGGCATTCCTCTATGGGCAGGTGCCCACGTTGGCTGGATCATGTCTCATTTAGGTGGTACTCCGATTCAGCGGGGTAAGGCTGACTGGACGGGGTTACGTTCGGCGCGTGACTTGTTTGCCAATGGGAAATTCCCGATGGCTGCTGCGCCAGAAGGTGCTACCAATGGTTTATCAGAGAATATTAGCCCCCTGGAACCCGGTATCGCCCAATTAGGCTTTTGGTGTGCTGAAGATTTGCACAAAGCTGGACGCGACCAACAGGTTTTAATTGTACCAGTTGGGATTAAATATAGTTACGTTGATGCTCCTTGGGATGCGATCGCAAATCTTTTAAGTGAATTGGAAGCGGCTAGTGGTTTACCTGTGAATCTATCAGAACATGCTTCTGTAGAGTCGCTTTATCCCCGGTTATTGACTTTGGCAGAACATTTACTTTTGCTGATGGAACAATTTTACACACGGTTTTATCATCTCAAGCTGCCGGATGCCAAAACAGTAGTAGGAGAAATTGAAGATAGAAATGAAGTGCTAGCAGTTCGTTTACAAGCTTTGTTAAATGCAGCGTTACTAATATCAGAACAGTATTTTGATTTGCAGTCAAAAGGTACTTTGAGTGACCGCTGTCGGCGGGTAGAACAAGCAGGTTGGAATTATATATTTAGAGAAGATTTTAAGGATGTAAAAGGAGTATCCGCTGTAGAGAAAGCTTTAGGCGATCGCGTTGCGGAAGAAGCGAATGCGCGGATGTGGCATATGCGTTTAGTAGAAAGTTTTGTGGCAGTTTCTGGTAATTATATTCGTGAAAATCCAACGGTAGAAAGGTTTGCTGAGACAACTTTAATTTTATGGCAGATGATTGCCAAAATCAAAGGCGATAAAGCTGTACAGCGTCCGCAATTGGGTAAGCAAAAAGTCAAAATTACTGTGGGTGAACCGATATCTGTTTCTGAGCGCTACCCAGCGTATAAAGAAAATCGTTTGGGTGCTAGGCAAGCCGTTGCTGAAGTGACGAATGATTTACAACACGCGTTGGAAGGATTGATTTGATTAAGAGGGTTGCATCTTTAGCTAGGAAGCAGAATAAAGGTGTCAGTCGTCAGGAGGCTTATTGATTTCGACTCCTTGGCTCCTGACTCCCTTAACTAGCAAGAGTGCAATGTAAATGCCCAAGTGTTCTTCCGTTGCGGATACTACTTTCTAAAGTAGATCAATGCAGACAACAAATTTCTAGCGATCGCGGGTTTAGATACCCTGTACGGAGATGCTGGCACGATATGGTTTATTAAGCTTACACAAACCCCAAAATTTTTCAAAACTATCTAAGTAAAAGGGTGCTAAAAACCTTAGGCTACTAGGTCTACTTGGCTTTACTCCTATTTCACATTGAAGACAATTAGGTAAAATCAAAGTAATTTCAACTAAATATGTAATTGGTTATTTGAGTTTTATAAAATTACCGTTAAGTTATCCAAAGTATATTTTCAGAAGAATTACGCTTTTTTGTTTTTATAATTCCACTTACAAATAGAGAAGTCCAGGAAATTGTGATTCCCTAAATCAATCAGGTTATAAATAATGAAAACTCACAGCTTACTCAATTTACTGAAGATTGGCATTACCACTTTTGGAATCTTCTTTGTGGCTGGTCAAGGAGCATATGCCTCCGACTTAAAGGGAACAGCATTTAGCATATCTTTGGAGTGTCTCAACGACACTACTGGTCTTTTTATGGGTCAAAACCCTACTGATGCTAACGGCTGGCAATATGCATTTGATTCAAACACAGATGGAATGAACGGGAACTACTGGGTTGGTGCCGCACCAGGGACAGTAAATCCCTACGATATCTCTGGTATGGCTATCAAAGAAACTGCTACCAGCGTCATTGTGGCAATCAATGGCAATATGAAGTTGACAGGAGAGGCTGAAGCGGGTGCTAGCGGTGGTCAGATTGGATATGGTGATTTGTTCTTCAACATGGCGGGTAAGACCTTTGATAATGCAATGAGCAGCGGGGATTTGTTTGGTATTCATTTCTCCTCAGTGAATGCTTCAGGGGTACAACAACTAGGTGTTTATAGTGGTGTTCAGGCAAAGACAGTTACTAATATCAAAGAGGGCTACACTGTTGCTACATATGGTGGTTTGGCAGGAGGAGGGAATTCTTACGAAAGTCAGGTAAAAACAGGTGGTGGTGTTGCCAGTTATGGTGATTTGACCAGTAGTTACTTTACTAATAACGGCAATGACAATACATTTAATCTCAATGTCATTGACTCTGGAAAATATCTTAATGGAATCTCGTTTCTAGCACAGGGTGATGTAACGCAGCAGTTGCTAACCACTGGCTATAATGCCAACAAATTCAACGGCACACAAACCATTGCATTTGAATTCAAGAAATCTGGTATTGTCCAATCGACTCCTGAGCCTGCTAGTCTCACTGGTTTAGGAATCGTCGGTCTGGCTTTAGCTGGCAGCAAACGGCGCAAGAGGTCTATTGTAGCAATTGGGTAGGGACTATTCGCAATAGGGCTTGATTTCTCTTCAGTGATTATGGACACGAGAAAAGACTACATTTTTATCCAAAAAAATGATAGCTGGAGTAATGGAATTTTGGATAAAGCTTAAGCGAAAAGTATCCTAAGCTCCATAGATTTCCCCACTAAACATTAAATAAGTAAATTTCAATGCTCTTACTAGAAAGTAAGGGCATTTTTTCTCTAAGATAGTTATCAATTACAAAAACTACTCAGGTAATTCTCCGAACAATCTCGGTAACGCTCATAACATTTGTCAAACGCAAGCAGACAAGACGCTAGTTATTCTGCAAGCTCTAGATACAGCTGTGTCAGACTATAGACAATATGCGAAAAAGAATGTAGAGACATAGTAAAAGGTTGTAAAACTTAATTGACTACCATTGGCTCCTATCAGGTAAAAGTCCAAATCCAATCTACGGCTGAGGAAATAGCTTGTCTTTCCCCAGCTAGAGAAAATGATATGCCAAACGATTGGTCTTGTAACTGGTTAAATTTCTGGAAAAATACCAGTTTTGATTGTCAAAACATAGTTAAACTCGTTTATGGTACCAAAGTTTGGGGATTAGTGCAATATGGTCTTTATCCCCATCCTGGATATCCCAGTTTTCTAGAAATAGAACATATAGAAGCTCATCCTACAAGTCGAGGAGATGTAGCTGAACGGTTAATTGAACCAATCGGCAAATGGTTAATCTGGTATGCAACCAAGGTGAGTCTAGAATTTTGTCAAACACAAGCAGACGAGCCGCTAGTTATTCTAGAAGCTGTAGATACATCTGTGTCATACTATAGAGATAAAGTGCATATGGAGTATCTTGGGTTCGCACGTAGCACTCCTAAAGAAGATTTATATGGCTTCAGATTTTCACGAACAGCAGCAGCAGAATTCTGTCACCTACACGAAAGTCAATGGGGAGAAGCAAAGCTATATGAGCAGTGATGAAATAAGAGTAGGATCAAGTGAGATGATGACTCACGCCCAAAGGCAAGCTTTTCTAAAAACATCTCCTTTGGGAGAACTATTTGGAGTTGCACATTTACTCCCAGAAGTAGCAGAAGCGACAGAAGAAACCGTGACAGAGTTGCCACGTTTGAAACGAGTGCGCGGAATATTTAAGCGTGGGAAATCAGGAAACGAACAGTATTCTTCTGATGCTGAAGTTGCTAAACCTGGAAATTAGAGATTAGAGCAACACAAAATGATTAGACGGGTTTTAGTAGATATTGACATTCTTTTAGATATTCTCCTAGACCGAGAACCATTTGTGGAAGATTCTGTAAAACTCTGGGAGTTAATTGAGTCTGAACAAATAGAAGGTTATGTCACTCCAACAACGATCAACAAAATTTTTGATATCGGCAGAGAAAGTGTGGAAGTTGAGATTGCTTGGCAGGCAGTATCTGATATTAGAGCAATAATGAAAATCTGCCCTATTGATGACACAATTTTAGAAAAAGCTAGCAAGTACAAGTTAAGTGATTTTGAATTTTCAATACAGTTAGCTTGTGCAAATATTCTGAAAATTGATTATATTTTAACTAGAAAAGTAGCTAATTTTAAATTATTTTTCCATCCAGATTTTAAATACATTTCTGAATACATATTTTCTTTATTATCAGTAAAACGTTTTTTAGAATATTTGTTGTCGGAGAAGCAATTTCAGTACTGGGTTCGATATTTTCATGAAGAAGAAAAATGTTTAAAAATTGTTCAACGTATTACAAATAATGCATCAAACATAGTAGCTAATTCTGTTAGAGCCTTATGTGTAGAAGAACCTCAATTGATTTCTCAAAATGCTAGTGCATATATTGATAGCCAAATAGTAGTTTTTCAACGAGATATGGAAAATATCCTACGCTACATCATGTATGCGATGCTAGCTCGTGACACCAGCGTTTTAGAGAAGCTTAAACTTATGCCTAACAGTTTATGTGAAAGTTTACAATCTCAGGGCATACCTTATAAATCTGTAATATTTGCTATTCATAATATGAAGGAAGATGTGATCAAAATTGTTAAAGAATCAACTGGCAATACTCCTATTGATTACATTAATTTAATTGATGAATTAACCAGCTATTTTGATCAAGTCATAGCCTTACTTGTTGCCTAGATATTTTTGGCATCCATACTAGTTCACCAAGCTGGCTATTGGCCTATAATATAATGCAATATTTTTATAGCATATAGATATTTAGCGATCGCTCTTACACCTCAACCTAGAAACACCTTAGATAAATCTACAACTAAATCAGGGAAACAGCGCAGATTAACTGATTCATTTGGCAGATAAATAAACTTGCGACGATAACCAAATTTACCTTGCAAAGCTTGATAAGGTTCGCTATAGCATTCTAGATAATAATCTACTAAATTGAATATCCAATAATTACAAATACCTGCTTCGGCATAAATAGGCAGCTTTTCGTCTTGGTCATATTTGAAGGATGAATCACCAATCTCAATCAAGAGTAAAATATCATATGGGCTAGGATGATTCGCTAGATAGTCATCATCTCTATTTTTTGCAATTACTCTATCTGGTTCAGGCTCACTGTTGTTAGACAAAGTAATTGGTTGTTGTTTTCGCAGGGTTGCACGATCGCCTACTAGTTTATAGAACTCTCGCTCTAGGCGTGTTTCACAAACAGAATGCGGTGTACCTTTTGCTGCCATCTGGATTATTTCACCCTTAATTAGCTCAACTTGCTCATCCTCCTCAAAGAAGCCGAGTTCAGCTAGACGGTGATATTCAGCTATAGTAAAGCGTTTAGCAGTGGCAAGGCTCATAACAACTACGAGAATGCAGAGTTATTTTTATCTTAATTGACAAGGGTGCTACACAGACGATACCAACAACAAATAGGGGTAAAGATTTTACCCCTACAAAGTTGTGTATTATTTTAAGAATAGCTAGAGAAGGTTATTACTCTGTTAAGTGACTTTCTAGCAAAGATGCGATCGCTTCAGGTTGAATATTCTTGTATTTCTTTTTACCAAGTTCTAAAACACAGTTGGGGGCGCTGCTACAGCATTTTTGGCAACCAGTATGTTCAATGGTAACTTTGTCTAGCAAACCGTGATCGCTCAAAGTTTTTTCTAATTCTGATAAAAACCCTTTACCACCACGTTTGATGCAACCTGACTTTTGACATACCATAATCCTCGCTTTGGTTTCAGGCGGTAAATCTTGATTTGGACATGCATCAATTGGTGTCACCCGATAGGCTTTGATTTTTATTTTACTTGTGCGTGAGTCTAGCTTACTATGACCACAAACGCGAACTTGCTGGCCAGGAACTAAAGATGAACTTAGAGAACGGCGCAACTCTTTAGGCAGTTTAATTTCCACATTTCCAGATGGAACTGCCAATTGCAAGTATTTATATTTTCCTGGATCACCACCAACAAAACCTAGTAACTGTCCCTCAAGATTCAATTCTGATAACGTCAGATACTTGTTACCCATGATTGATAAAAATTTAGGAGTATAGACGCGATTAATCGCGTCTGTGCAGGAGTTTGCAGTAGAGACGCGATTAATCGCGTCTGTACAAAAGTTAGGAGTTAATAATCATAAATTATCATTTATAACTCATCACTCCTAATTTTTTTACGAGAGGCGTTTAGCTTCTACAGTTTGGGGTAAATTTGCTGCGTCTGGCAAATCACGAAATTCCAATTCCCAACCATTTGCTAGGGTGAGAATCTTGCCATCATTTCCATCGGTTTGTTTGACTACTTCTTCCTCAAGGTCTTTTTTAGCAACGTATACTACTAAGGTACCGGCGTCATTCATGCGTAGCATTACTTTCATGAGATTCCTCAACAGATTCTAGTTCTTTTTTCATACAGCCGACGACGAACCCTGTTTCTAAGAAATGCACAGCATAGATATATGAACTCTGCAAATATGTGCCTATACTTGCTATGTAACCGATATCTCCTTTGTTCACTAAAACTTGCCCGACTTCTTTACCAGGAAAAGTACCATCGTTCTTGAGCAGTTTGCGAACTCTGACTTTTTCACCAATTTCAAAAGCCGGTGGCAAGTTTAGTTCTAATTCATCGCGTTGCATGAGAATACCTCTGTTCTCTGACCAAATTTAATAGTTCTTCTGTAGTCAGGCTGCGTTTTTTCTGTACCGATTGATGGCGCACTGCGTCTAAAACAGACTGGGTTTCTTGAGAGTTCAAGAAAATTCCATGCTGCTCTAGCAAGTTTGAAACCAAATGCCGTCCAGAATGTTTTCCTAATACTAAACGCCGTTCCCAACCCACCTCTTCGGGAGCAAATGGTTCGTAGGTGATAGGGTTTTGTAGTACTCCATGAGCATGAATGCCAGATTCGTGAGCAAAGGTATTTTCGCCAACGATCGCTTTCCAGGGTGGTACATCTGCACCTGATGCAGCTGCAACTAGTTGAGACAGTTCCAGCAAACTGGGAGTGTTGATGCCCAAATCAACGCCGTAGATGCGTTTGATCGCCATGACAACTTCTTCTAAAGCTGCATTTCCCGCCCTTTCGCCCAAACCGTTGACTGTGGTATTCACTGATAAAGCTCCGGCTTTGATACCCGCAAGTGCGTTGGCAGTTGCCAGACCAAAATCATTGTGGGTATGGATTTCTAGAGGAATCATCAAAGCTGAAACCAGCCGTTTAACCTTTGTGTAGGTCGTGAAAGGGTCGAGAACTCCTACGGTATCGCAGAAGCGGAACCGAGATGCACCCCATTCTTGAGCATAAAGTGCTACATCTAAGAGAAAGTTTTCATCAGCCCTAGAAGAATCTTCTCCGCCGACTGCTACCCAAAGACCTTGATCGACGGCGAAGCTGATACAGTCTTTGAGTTTTTGCAAACTTACCCGCCATTGACCGTGAAATTTGGCGGCGATTTGGATACCAGAGACGGGAATGGCGATATGCACCCGGTTCAGACCGCAGGCGATAGAAGCCTTAATATCTGAGATGACAGCGCGGTTCCAGCCCAGGAGTTTTGCTTGTAAACCTAACTTAGAAATTGCTGCGATCGCTCGTATTTCTTCGTCACCCATTGCTGGTATACCAACTTCTAATTCGGGAATACCAATGGCATCGAGAAATTTAGCGATCGCTACTTTTTCTTTTAGGTTAAAAGCAACACCTGCTGCTTGTTCGCCATCACGCAATGTAGTGTCATTAATTATGATTTGATTCATTGCAAATATCCCTCTCTTGGAAGTATTCTTAATATCTTTTCTCTCTACAATCCCCAGCGATGGTAAATGCTAAAAATATCACAATTCATAATGTAGGATACATGATCCTTAATTATTGACCGATTATCAGCATTACATCTGTATGACAGGGAACTAAAACCATGTATATTTTACTAATCGTTTTTACCGATGTCAGTTGAAGTTTGTTCGAGTAGCAATGAACTAATATAGCTATTAGCAAATCCGGAACAAAGTAAGACACAGAATCCAGCAATTAAGGATGTAATCATCTTAGTAACCTCAGATTTTCTAGAGTATTGGGGTGTAATTTAGGCAGGTAATGGTACTCAAAGGTAATGAGTACAAATTAGCTAACTGTGTTCTGCTAGCCAGTCAAAAATCTTTTCTAGCTGCTCCAAGTCAACTAAACCATACTGCCAGAGGAGCATCGCTAACGGGCCATTTTCTGACTCCCGGTGTCGCAAAGCTACATCAATATCCGCATTTGAAAGTTCAAGTTCCTTGTGCAAAAAATTGAGGAGTTTTATATCTCTGTTCCGAGTAGGCATAATTGATTGAACTTTCAATTTATTAATTTGGGAAAGAATTAAAAATCAGAAATTTTCAGTCTTGTTTGGTAATTTCGCCCTTGTAATTGTCGCTAGATGTCAGGGAAATTTTAGATTTAGTAGACTAAACAAAATCTCAAACTCGGTTAATCCCTCTCAGTCTGCAACAAAATCTGCTAGCGGACAGTAGCTTCAACTTCTAAATATCGAATAGGTTTGTGCATCTATGAACAAAAAGTATGAAGTGCAGTGCTTGCGTCATGAATTCAAGATTAATAGTGTCTGAATTAGGTTTAACAAAAACACTTCATTTTTCATCACTGTAATGCCAGCAACGCTCTAGCCACTCCAATAATTCCTGACGAGAAGCAAGAAATTGCATAACTGTACTGCGAATTAGAATTACTTCTAGCAAATTGTTCACTTGCACTCGTAAAGAACCATCGGGGGGACAAGAACTATTAATTTTTAACTCTTGCAAACGGTGATAGATTCGCCAGCGATCGCTCAAAGGAATTTGCAAAACTTGCTCGCCTAAAGGCTCAGAACTAAGTGGTGAGGCATTTAATTCTCTCATATTGGCAAAATGGGGAAGATGACGGGGATGAAGGAGAATAATTACTTACTACTAACTCCTGTCTGCTGTTTCCTGATTTCTAAAGTTTGCAGTTGTTTTTCGAGTTGTTCAATACGTGAGAGCAAAGAATAAATCACGGTTGCTTCCACATCGGGTAGCTTTCCATGTTCTAAAGGAGAAAGGCTGGCGTTTTCATTTCGGGAAATAATTCGGCCCGGAACTCCCACGACTGTGCAATCGCTGGGGATATTCCGTAAGACAATCGAACCTGCACCAATACGGACGCGATCGCCAATTTCAAGATTACCTAAAACTTTCGCACCCGCCCCGATCACTGCATTTTTACCCACTGTGGGATGACGCTTACCGCTTTGTTTACCAGTCCCGCCAAGGGTGACGTCCTGGTAAATCAGTGTATAGTCGCCGACGATCGCAGTTTCGCCAATCACAACACCCATTCCGTGGTCGATAAACACACCCTGACCAATCTCTGCACCTGGGTGAATTTCAATTCCTGTCAAAAATCGTCCTAAATGAGAAATAAACCGGGGAATAAAACCCACTCCTCGACCATGTAACCAGTGAGCAAGACGATGCAAACAGAGGGCGTGCAATCCGGGATAGCAAAACACCACCTCTAGCCAATTACATGCTGCTGGATCGCGCTCAAAGATAATGCGAAAATCACTCAATAATGGCTCAAAAAAAACGCCAGAGAAGAGATTTTTCAGCAGGGATGTATGTGCAGAATCCTGCGTTTTGATAGTTTGGGGATTCTTGATATTGTCTAAAGACTGTTGCATCGGTACTGTCTATCTGGTTGAAAGAGCCATGTGCTATTTTTATGCTTATATCAGGCGACTTCCAACTCGATAGCAAACCCAATGCTGATTGGATTTATTGGATTGATTAAGGTTGTACTCAAACGCCGAAACTCCGACTTAAGATAAACTTAAAATATGTCTTGGGGTAGGGGCGCTAGTATTTAACGATGGAGGTACTAGTATTTTTAGGGCAGGGTTTAAGAATTTCTGTACTCGCTACAAGAAACTTTACCTGTAAGAGTTTGCTAAGATTTAGTCACGAGATTTTGCAATATATTAAGTTGTACTCAGATGCACTCATATTTGAGTTTGATGAGATTAAAAATCAATTTTTTGTATATCCTATTACTATTAGTATCTTATTATTTGGTTAGGCGAACAGCAGGTTTCTTTATTTTTTTTTAGGATTTGCTGTCTGTATGTATGTATACGTTTCAAAATATAGTTATAGCTCATAGTGAATATCTTATTATATAGATGTGTTGAAGGAAAGCATTTCAAGAAGTGCAAATTTACCTGCTTGCCGAGTTGCTTCCAACTATCAGCAATGCTGTCTCAAAGGTTTTTGAATTAGTTTGGCAACGTATTGAGTCATAGAATAAAACTTTGAGTAAAACAACAGGGTTTTTCTTTGTGCAGCAAATTATATAATGCAGAAATATACTTACCAAATTGGCGAAGTGTGCCAAATTCTTGCTGAGGGCAATCCGAAACTAAGGGGTAAAAACTAACTTTTACTACTTTTATTATTTTTTCAATTGTTCTAAATAAACAGCAATCTTTATCATAATGCTGTTAGATTCTTGTTAAGAATAGTTACAGTTTATTAACACAAGGAAATATTTTTATGGCAGTTGCGCTTAATAATAATGCACCACATCAGGTTGTTATCGTTGGTGGTGGTTTTGGTGGATTGTATGCAGCAAAGGGTCTAAATGCAGCGAATGTAAATGTTACTCTCATTGATAAACGTAACTTCCACCTATTTCAGCCGCTTTTATATCAAGTTGCCACCGGTACGCTATCACCTTCTGATATTTCTGCACCATTGCGATCTGTATTTAAGAAAAGCAAGAATACAAAGGTGTTGTTGGGAGAAGTAAATAATATTGATCCAAAAGCGCAACAAGTTTTTTTGGGTGATGAAGTAGTACCTTATGATACATTAATTGTCGCCACAGGTGCTAACCATTCCTATTTTGGTAAGGAGAACTGGGAAAAATTTGCTCCTGGTTTGAAAAGTGTGGAAGATGGGATAGAAATGCGTCGCCGGATATTTGGCGCATTTGAAGCAGCAGAAAAAGAAACTAATCCAGAAATTCGCCGTGCTTTCTTGACTTTTGTAATTGTGGGGGGTGGCCCGACTGGTGTAGAATTAGCAGGTGCGATCGCCGAGTTGGCACACAAAACTCTCAAAGAAGATTTCCGCAGCATCAACACTTCAGAAACAAAAATTTTACTGTTACAAGGAGGCCCTCGCATCCTCCCACACATTGCGCCAGAGTTATCGAAATCAGGAGCAGTAGCTTTGCAAAAGTTGGGTGTCGAACTCCACACTCACACCAGGGTAACAAATATTGAAGATGATATCGTTACTTTCAAGCAAGGCAATGAATTTACAGAAATTACCTCAAAAACTATATTGTGGGCAGCAGGTGTCCAAGGTTCCCCAATGGGGAAAGTCTTAGCAGAAAGTACAGGTGTAGAGTGCGATTACTCTGGGCGTGTAATTGTAGAACCTGACTTGTCTATCGAGGGTTATGACAACATTTTCGTAATTGGAGATTTAGCTAACTTCTCCCACCAAGATAGTAAAGTCTTACCTGGTGTTGCACCTGTAGCTAAACAACAAGGAGAGTATGTAGGTAAACTAATTCGACGACGGCTTCAAGGTAAGACTTTGCCACAATTTCATTACAACGATGTGGGTAGTTTGGCGATGATTGGGCAAAATTTAGCTGTTGTAGATTTAGGCTTAATCAAACTCACAGGTTTCATTGCTTGGGCATTTTGGCTACTAGTTCACATCTACTTCTTAATCGAGTTTGACACTAAATTCCTAGTAGTATTTCAGTGGGCGTGGAATTACATCACTCGTAATCGTCGCTCTAGATTGATTACAGGTCGAGAACCTATTGTAGAAGCAAAAACTGTTAACAATAGCGTGCAACACCCTTCTGTGACACCTCTGTAACTTCAGGTATCCACAGCATTAGTCAAGCGATGGTACAAGGGGCTATTAGAGTAATGAGTGCCGTGTGGTAGCAAATCTTGGGCGAAGATTAGCTGTTCTAGGAAAAGAATATGGGGATGAGATACCGCCCTCAGCAATTTTGGCAATTTGGCATTTCATGACTTTGAGTTGCAGTTTAAATGGAGATATCAACACAACGGGACAGTGAAGAAGTTGTACGAGGGATAGGGCAAAACTTCCCGCTTCTGGTGTCCCAGCTATGCCAGTTGTCAAATAAGTGCTGTAGAATAGCTCTACATAATTGATACAGCGCTCAACAGAGTTCAGTTCCCGCTCTGCAACTGGCTAGAAATCAACAAAACCGAATATAGCCGAGATAGCAAAACGCTTGCTGGTGCGTGAATGACCTTCGCCAAGGCTGAACATTTCGATTTTCGAGACTCATTTAGGACTTACGCAAAAAACCTGTCAACCCCTCATTACTCCGTGTCCTCTGTGTACTCTGTGGTTCGTTTTTCCGTTATCTGTGCGTAAGTCCTGTCATTAATGGAGTTCAAAGACTCGTTAACGGAGTTCAAAGGTGGATTCATCCAGTTCAAAGACTCGTTAACGGAGATAAAAGGTGGATTCATCCAGTTCAAACACTCGTTAACAAAGATAAAAGGTGGATTCATCCAGTTCAAACACTCGTTAACGGAGATAAAAGGTGGATTCATCCAGTTCAAATACTCGACGACGGAGATAAAAGGTGGATAAACAGAATAGGGGCGTACAAATGTACGCCCCTACAGTTTGCCTACGAGTGTTAATTTATCAAGAGACAGAAATTTTTACAGATTTCCCTTTACCAATAGCTTTAAAGCGTTCACCCAACTGTTCAGCGACACTTTTTAAGCCTGGAGTCTTTTTTGATGCTGTCTTGACGTAATCATAAACAGTCAAACTGCTAGTCATAGCTTCACTACCGACTGCCATTAGGGTATCATCTACCTGTTCAGTGAGTTGCTGGATTGAGATTAAAAGTTCAGTCAGCACAGCAGCTAATTGATAATCCCGAACAAGTTCCTCAACGTCAAAAGTGGCTGGAAGGATTTCGGGGTTAGACTGAGCAGCGGTGACACTATTATTCACAAAGGCTAGGCTTTTGTCGCCCATTTTTACCAATTTCCGCCGTTCTTCCGTGCTGAGAGTAATCAGGAAGGGGAGCTTTTGTTGGACTTTCTGTAGCGCGGCTTTAACTTCTTGGATATCTTGTGGCGAAAGCGAGGCTGTAATATTTTGATAGGCCATCGTATATCTACCTTGGTAGTTCTAATAGTGAAGTAGCAAGTTTTGCTAAATATAGAATTCCCATTGGTGGATGCGATCGCACATTTTCGTATAATTTTACTGTAAGCACCTACCAGTAAATAAATTTTTATAGGCTATTAAGTAATTAATACTGGGAATTTTTGGTGATTTGTAATGCTATTTAACCACCATTAGCCAGATATTGGAAATAATTCATCGTGTATTACGATGTTGGAAATCATTCATCGCGTATTACAGAATGAAGTTCGTAAGATGGGGTCTAGAAAAGCCAATCAAACGATAAATGCTGATTTTTTGTTGATTTTGAACTTTTTTATGATCAAGAGTAATTTCGATACGTTTTCCCTGATATGATTATTTTGTGCCAAAACATCAGGCAGTTAACAGCCTAGTATAACTTACGACCCTCACTTGCCCACTACTCGTGGAACAAGTAAGATATCAAAGTATTTGGCATGACTTAAATTGCTAACAATCAAAGGAGAATTAAATGATCGAAAGTACATTGTTTACCCCATTAAGCACCAATGGAGAAGCCAATTTGTCTGGTAGTGGTAAAAAATCAGGTGGTGATAAGACTGGTGATTATTATTGGTGAAGTTGGTGGTAATACCGATAATTCAAATACTGCAATTGGTAGTGGTAATGCAAACTACTATGACTACAGCAATAAACCCAAGAAACATCACTAAGTTAGGGGAATATGCAGACATATGAAGTTTAGTAGATGGAAATTATTAAATGTAAAGACACGACAGCGAATCGTGTCTCTACAGGGGTCAAGTGTGGCATTTTAAGTAATTTATCCTGTTTTTTGGACAAGTTAAGTTACTTTAGCGCCAGTCTTAACTACTAATGGACTTAATTACATCAGCCATTAGTTGTTTCTTACTCCCACTTATCCTACAAACGTTTATTAATAACCACTTACTTTTCTTCAAGAAACTTAAAAAAGTCTATTGACCGTTGCCCACTAGCAACCGTTAATAGATTTTCTTATAGAATTACCATTGGTGGATGCGATGTCTACGATGGTTAGTGAGCGGCTGGTGAGCGCACTTGTACTAAGTTGAGCCTGAGCTTGTCCAGACATTTTGATTACTTACTCCGCGCTGATGTACTGACGAGCTTTTGCTTTTGCTAGTAGCATCATATGATCTAGCGTGAGGAAATAATCTAACTCTCGCTGATCATTTCCTGTAAAACCTTCAGTTTTTGCGCGGTAAACGAGATCCTCTAAACGGTCTTTGGCTGCATCCGAGAATTTGAAATCGATAACACTTTGGGGAGTGGTTCCAGCAGCAATAAACTCTATAATTTCATCGTAGACTTTGGCTGTATTTACAGATGTAGTCATAAGATTACCTATTTTTATTTAATTTTACTGATTTACAACGCCACTTTTAATGACTTTACTAGTGTTTTTGGCTCTGGTAGAGTTTCACCCTCAGCCAAAGATGATTCAATCAGTATTTCTAAAACTTCCTGAGCATTTTTCAAAGCGTCTTCGTAAGTCTTTCCGTGAGTGCAAGGCTGCATTATATGCGTAAACTCAGGTAAGAAAACCACATAACATTGGTCTTCTTCTGACCATTGAATCACAATTGTATATTTATTCATAAGCTTCTCGTCAATGAGCAATAGTAGTTACCATAACTTGATTTGTTCCATCATCAACTTGATAGATTACTCGATAGTCACCAATGCGATCGCGATAGTAACCTGCCTAATCACCTTTGAGAAAACCAAGCCTTTAGCGTTGCGTTTGTCAAGAAGAAATTTAGCTTTTTTACCAGGAAGTAATGCTGTGAAAACGCTCTGCACAACGGTTTAATGGCTAGGTTGTGGTAATATAAACACCGTTCGATTTGAGGACTTTTTGGTTTGTGAAAGCGATCGCTCTGCCTTTGTTTGTAACCCTCAGTTCACCCATTTTTTGATGAATTAAGAAAAAATCCGATTACAAAAGTATGTCTAACGAAGTATTGTAAAAAATGTTCTCTTATGGGTTAAGCTAGCTCTAACTCTTGACCAGCAAATAGTCAGGTGTAATATAAATCACTACCACAGTAGAAGGAAGTTCAAAGTTGTTTGATCTAAATCCAACACATATACTCGGACGCATACTATCCGGATCGTTAGTTAGTTTGATCGCCTCACTTACTAGTCTGATATCCTTAGAGGTTCTTCCCACCCCAGCATTCGGTGCCCCGCCAGCTGCATCTGTTCAAACCAAGCTGAAAGTGCCTAGTGCAATGAGTTCTGCGCCCTTCAATGTTAACCGTTACTTGAAATTGCCACCCAACTTCTCCATCTCTGTTTATGCTCGCATTAACAAGGCTCGCTTTATAGCAGTTGCTCCCAATGGGGATCTTCTAGTGTCACAGCCCAGTACCGGTAAAGTGTTAATTGTCCGGTCAAATGGCAGCAACAACCCAATTATTTCTGACTTCGTAACGGGTCTACGCCAGCCACACGACATTGTGTTTCATAAGATTGACAACACCACATACATTTATATCTCTGAGACTCATCAAATTAACCGCTTCATCTACAACTCTGGAGACCGAATTGCAAAAAATCGGCAAATCGTTATAACTGGTTTACCAGATAACAGCACATTGGAACTCAAAGGCGCTTATGGTCACGAATTGAAAAATATCGCACTTGATGGCAATCACAAACTGTATGTGTCGATCGCCTCTACGTGCAATGCCTGCACGGCAGATACTGTCAGCAACCCAAAGCGCGGCGCGATTTACCAGTACAACGCTGATGGAAGCAATCAGCGGCTTTTTGCCCAAGGTTTACGCAATGCCGAAGGATTAGCATTCTTACCTAACACAAATGACCTTTGGGTAGCCGTAAATAATCGAGACAACATCGCCTATCCCTACAACGATGGTAGTGGCAAATATGGTAAGGTTATCCAGTCTTATGTGGACAACCACCCGCCGGAGGAGTTGACGAAAGTCCGAGATGGCGGTAACTACGGTTGGCCATTTTGCAACCCCAATCCTGACACGGCAAATGGCTTCAACAATATGCCCTTTGATCGCGACTATCAGTTCAATCCTGATGGACATATTTATTGCAATGCATTGGATAGGATTAGCAAGGGTATCCCAGCTCATTCGGCTCCCTTGGGACTAACCTTCTTACAAAATACCAAATTTCCCAGCTTGTACTCAAATGGGGTAGTGGTGGGGCTGCATGGTTCATGGAATCGGGACAAGAAAACGGGCTACAAAATAGCTTACTTTCCCTGGAATAGTACGACAAAGACTCTAGGAGACGAGATAGATTTAGTCAGCGATTGGCTAGTTCCAGCAACGCAAGAAGTCTGGGGGCGACCGGTGGATATGGCAGTCGATCAGCAAGGTAATTTGTTAATTTCGGATGACTACAGCGGTACTATCTACAAGCTCTCCTACACACCGTGAGTACAGGTTAAGTAACACCAAATTTTATTTGCAAATTTGGGATGCTCCTCTGCCCCAGCTAAACCAACCACTCACCTTACTGTCCTCCAATCAACTGGAAACCGCGATGTCTACGACGGGCTGCGCCAACGCAGTTTTCCCAACTGCACGCTCACTTTCGCTATAACTATGAGCAGTGGCTAGTTCTTCTAAAGGATATGTGCAATCAATCACCACACGAATTTTACCCGCTTCCATCAATTCTTTAAGATAAACCAAATCTTGAGTGCTGGGTTTCTCAAAGAAAAATTTAGCTTTTTGACCAGGAAGGAACGCTGTTAAGACGCTCTCTAAGAAGACTTCAGGGCTAGGTACTGTGGTGATATAAATTCCGTTGGGTTGGAGGACTTTTTTGGCTTGTGAGAGCGATATATTCGTAGCGAACGTCTTGCTGAGGTTCCCATTCGAGATATTCCTCAACGGTCATTTTTGACGGCTGTTGGAGGATGGCTATCATAACTAAGATTTTTTACGCTTGGTTTGATTGTAGCTAAGTAGTATCAGCAACAAAGAGCGATGCCCTACGATCGGCAACTCTACTAGAGGCTACGCCAACGCCTTTGCCTTTGCGCTAAAGCCATTTAAAGTCCCAGATTTGTCACAGTATCTGGAAAACCCCACTTCTATTTCTTTCTCCTAAAAGGAGGAGCTACTGCGCCCTTGCGCTCTGCCGACTTGTTCGCGCAGCGTCTCCCTTAGGAGAAGCATGTGGCGTCAGAGACTTTAAATTTTCGCCCTTAGAGCATGGGGAAGGGGGTTAGGTTTTTCGCCAAGGTTTGTAGTGAGCAATCAAGAAAATTCATAGCGATCGCTCAATCATGTTAGATTATAGTTTGTTGTTTCTTTCAAACACAAAATCTGAGAGTTCCCTACCCATCTCCTAATTGTGGGAATAAAAAAAAGAACTGAAAAGTTAAACCTTTTGAAAAATATGTGCAGCAATACATCTATTTCCACAAGCCTGTATAGCTTGCCAGATAAGGATTTATAACCACAATTGAATATCATTACCAAAGCAAAAATTAAAAAAATATAAAGTGCATTTTTACCTTCAAAAAAATGATATGTTAGATACAGAATTGAATTTCGCTTTTTTTCTGGAGTAGAACGATATAGATTACTCCAGTTTTTCACCCTCAAACCCTTGGCATTTATTGCTTTTGACGGAATTTGAGGGCAATCTGAGTACACATTAAAATAACCAAAACCTAGTTGCAAGTAGATTAAATTCCTTGCTGGAATTGGATTTTGGCTGAGTACAAATAAATCCTGAACCCCTGTCCATAAACACTAGAACCCCAACCAAAAAATACTAGAACCCCCACCCGAAAAAAAGTTTTTTAATTCTTGTAATGCTTGAAGAATTAGGGTTTTTATTATTTGAGTACAAGCGTAATAAATCCAATAAATTCTATCCCAGATAGACGCACCGTCTGGCTAGGAGACGGCTGATATAACTCTTATATCGCCAATCACTTAACGCTCCAACACAAAACGAAGCGAAGAGTGAGTGGAGGGATGACATAGCACCATGCCTGAAGTGAAGAGAAGTCGCGCCTCAGGGCACCAATTCTACCCAAGAACCGAACGTTGACACACACCAGCCGAACATCTAAAGATTCATCGCCTGCCTTACTTGATAACAAGTCGCCCAAACCCAAGGATTTGCAGGCAGTGTGGAAGACGCGACTTCAATTCCTGGGCATGAAAGAGTAGCAACAGCATCTCCCACAGTGGCAGCCAAGTCCACCGACCTTTTGCAAAACTCAATGACATCATCGTCTAAACGACTCCTCAACTCTACCGCCACGGAATCGCCAACCCAAGCAAAATCAGGTGGTTGCGGCTGCGACAGCACCAGCAGCGCCACCGTGGAAAGGGATGAAACGCTCGAAGAACGCATTGCTAAACATCCCTGCTACAGCGAAGACGCTCATCACCACTACGCGCGGATGCACGTTGCAGTTGCTCCAGCCTGCAACATTCAATGTAATTATTGCAACCGCAAATATGACTGCGCTAACGAAAGCCGTCCTGGAGTAGTTAGCGAATTGCTAACACCAGAACAAGCAGCACACAAAGCTTTGGTCATTGGCGGCAAGATACCCCAAATGACAGTTGTGGGAATTGCCGGCCCTGGCGACCCACTGGCGAACCCAGATAAGACTTTCCGCACATTTGAGTTGATTGCAGAGCAAGCACCAGATATCAAACTGTGTTTATCAACCAATGGTTTAATGCTGCCTGACTACGTCGATCGCATTAAAGAATTAAATATAGATCACGTTACGATCACCATTAACATGGTAGATCCAGAGATCGGTGCTCAGATTTATCCTTGGGTTCACTATAAGCGCAAGCGTTACAGAGGTCTTGAAGGCGCGACAATTCTCCACGAAAGACAGATGGAAGGATTGCAAGCCCTCAAAGATGCTGACATCTTGTGCAAAGTCAACTCCGTGATGATTCCCGGAATTAATGACCAGCACTTAGTCGAAGTGAATCGAGTCATTCGTGAAAAAGGTGCATTCTTGCACAACATCATGCCATTGATTTCTGCACCAGAACATGGCACACACTTCGGTTTAACCGGTCAACGTGGCCCCACACCCAAAGAACTCAAAGAAGTTCAAGACAATTGCTCTGGTAACATGAAAATGATGCGTCACTGTCGCCAGTGCCGTGCCGATGCAGTCGGATTATTGGGAGAAGACCGCAGCCAAGAATTTTCCAAAGAGAAATTCTTGGAAATGGCTCCAGAATATGACATGGAGAAACGCCAAGAAGTTCACGACGGTATTGAGAAGTTTAAAGAAGAACTGAAAGTAGCCAAAGACAAGGCGCTAGTCGGCAAGAAATTTGCCAACAATCCCAAAGTCCTTGTTGCAGTAGCAACCAAAGGCGGCGGATTGGTTAACCAGCACTTTGGTCATGCCAAAGAATTCCAAATTTACGAAGTGGATGGAAAGGAAGTTCTCTTTGTCGGTCATCGCAAAATTGACCAATACTGCCAAAGTGGATACGGCGAGGAAGCTTCTTTTGAGCATATTATGAAAGCGATCGCAGATTGCAAAGCAGTTTTAGCCTCCAAGATTGGTAACAGTCCTCAAGAAAAATTGCAAAAAGCTGGAATACAGAGTGTTGAAGCTTACGACGTGATTGAGAAGGTTGCTTTGGAGTTTTACGAGCAATATGTTAAGGAATTAGGGAATAAGGAATAGGGCATGGGGCATGGGGCATGGGGAATAGAACAAGAATTATCCCCAATGCCGCCAATCGCCTCCCGCCTACGACACTGCCTCCCCAATGCCCAATACCCCTTGCCCAAAAAAGGAGAATAATAATGGCTTACAAAATTATTACTAGCCAGTGTATTTCCTGCAATCTCTGTCTATCGGGATGTCCCACAAATGCAGTTAAAGTGGTTGACGGACAGCACTGGATTGACCCTGAACTTTGTACAAATTGTATTGGTAGCATTCATACCGTACCTCAGTGTAAAGCTGGTTGTCCTACATGCGACGGTTGCGTTAAGCAGCCTAGCGATTATTGGGAAGGCTGGTTTGCCGATTACAACCGTGTAGTTGCTAAATTAACAAATAAACAAGATTACTGGGAACGTTGGTTTAACTGCTATTCCCAGAAATACTCCGAACAGTTGCAAAAGCGTCAACCCCAATCAGTGGGAGCAGAAGTTTAACAAATAATTTGTAGTGAGGCTCGTTCCGACGCTTCGCTATCACTAACGCTAACGCTTCGCTAACACTGCACTAACGTAATTCGTAATTTTTAATTGAAGACAACAATGCAAAATAACTGCATCTATCTCGATAATAATGCCACCACTAAGGTAGACTCAGAAGTTATAGAGGTAATGCTACCTTACCTGACAGATTATTACGGCAATCCCTCCAGTATGCATACCTTTGGTGGGCAAGTTGGTAAAGCAGTGAGAACAGCAAGAGAACAACTTGCAGCCATTCTGGGAGCTGATGAGTCAGAAATTGTCTATACAAGTTCTGGAACTGAGGGAGATAACGCGGCGATTCGAGCCGCACTGTTAACGCAACCAGAAAAGCGACATATTATCACCACCCAAGTTGAACATCCAGCAGTACTTAATGTCTGCAAACAATTAGAAACCCAAGGTTACAGTGTTACCTATCTATCAGTAAATCATCAAGGGCAGTTGGATCTAGATGAACTAGAAGCCTCCTTGACGGGTAACACCGCCCTGGTGACAATTATGTATGCTAATAATGAAACCGGCACGGTTTTCCCGATTGAGCAAATTGGGTTGCGCGTAAAAGAATATGGTGCTATCTTCCATGTAGATGCGGTGCAAGCAGTGGGAAAAATCCCCTTAAATATGAAGACTAGCACCGTGGATATGTTAACCCTGTCTGGTCACAAGTTGCACGGCCCTAAAGGAATTGGTGCTTTATATATCCGGCGCGGAGTTCGGTTCCGTCCCTTCATTCTTGGGGGACACCAAGAACGCGGACGGAGAGCGGGAACAGAGAATGTTCCAGCAATTATCGCCTTGGGCAAAGCTGCCCAACTAGAACTGTTACACTTAGAAGAAGCGACTACAAAACAAAGAAGGCTGCGCGATCGCCTCGAACAAACTTTACTCGCTAAAATTCCCGATTGTGTAGTCAATGGTGACGTTACGCAGAGATTGCCAAACACCACAAATATCGGCTTTAAGTACATCGAAGGTGAAGCAATTCTACTGTTATTGAACAAATACGGTATCTGTGCATCATCCGGTTCTGCTTGCACCTCCGGTTCTCTGGAACCCTCCCACGTCCTGCGGGCAATGGGCTTACCCTACACAACTTTGCACGGTTCCATCCGCTTCAGTCTTTGTCGCTACACCACAGAAGCTGAAATCGATCAAGTGACAGAGGTAATGCCCACTATTGTAGAACGTTTACGCGCCCTCTCACCCTTCAAAAATGATAATGCAGGTTGGCTGCAAGGACAAGAACAAGCACTGGCGCATCGCTAGGGACTAGGGACTGGAGATTAGGGACTAGGGATTAGGGAAGAATTTTCTCAATACCCAGTACCCAATCCCCAGTACCCAATCCCCCAATCTAAAATCCAAAATCTAAAATCTAAAATTCATTATGTGGGACTACACCGATAAAGTATTAGAACTGTTTTACGATCCCAAAAATCAGGGAGAAATTGAAGAAACGAGCGAAGCTGGAGTTAAGGTTGCAACAGGAGAAATCGGTAGCATTGCTTGCGGCGATGCTCTGAGATTGCACCTGAAAGTAGAAGTAGAATCTGATAAGATTCTAGATGCTCGCTTTCAAACCTTTGGCTGTACTAGTGCGATCGCATCTTCTAGTGCATTAACCGAAATGGTCAAAGGTTTAACCTTAGATGAAGCCCTAAAAGTGTCCAACAAAGACATTGCAGATTACCTGGGTGGTTTACCAGAAGCAAAGATGCATTGCTCTGTCATGGGACAAGAAGCGCTAGAAGCCGCTATCTACAATTATCGTGGCATACCTCTAGCTACCCATGATGATGACGATGAAGGTGCGTTAGTTTGCAGTTGCTTTGGCATCAGCGAGGCCAAAATTCGCCGCGTCGTTCTAGAAAATAATCTCACTGGTGCCGAAGAGGTAACAAATTATGTAAAAGCTGGTGGTGGATGCGGTTCCTGTTTGGCGAACATTGATGATATAATTAAATCAGTTCAACAGGAATACGCCTCACCTGCTCTCAACAATTATGGCGTACAAGTTGCCACAGAAATTGTTACGTCTAAAGAGCGATCGCTAACTAACGTGCAAAAGATTGCTCTAATTCAAAAGGTTCTCGATGAAGAAGTTAGACCCGTACTCATCGCTGACGGGGGAGATGTAGAACTTTATGATGTCGAAGGCGATCGCGTTAAAGTTGTACTGCAAGGTGCTTGCGGTTCCTGTTCAAGTAGTACAGCAACCCTGAAAATTGCGATCGAAGCCAGATTACAAGAGCGTGTCAGCAAGAGCCTTGTAGTCGAAGCAGTTTAGGAATTGCTGTAGGACTTAACGTACTCTACAAATACGCCCTAATATGCATTCAGCCAGAAACAGAAAGTAGGATTTGAACCGAATCATTGTCTCCACTCAATGCTTCATACCAATTCGCCAAAAGAAAGTAACACATTCAAATCTAACTTTCTTAATTACGAATGACGTAGACACCTGAAGGATTGCTTCCCCCAAGGGATTACGAATTACGAATTGGTATCAGTCCTACCACTATTACTGCTAACAGCATATAGGCAAAGAGATTAAGTGCCTAAAAAGCAAATTTCATCATCTAACTCGCTTCAAAGGAACAGGATATGAGTACATTGTACGACAAACTTGGCGGACAACCAGCTATTGAACAAATAGTAGATGAACTCCACAAACGCATTGCAACAGACAGCCTCCTCAATCCCATTTTTGCTGGTACAGATATGGTCAAGCAACGTAATCATCTAGTTGCTTTCTTGTCTCAGATTTTTGAGGGGCCAAAGCAATACGCAGGTCGTCCAATGGACAAAACACACGCCGGAATGAATTTACAGCAACAACACTTCGATGAGATCGCCAAGCTTTTAAGTGAATCAATGGCTGTGCGTGGAGAGTCGCCAGAAGATACCCAAGCTGCACTAGAGCGCGTCTCAAATTTCAAGGGCGCTATTTTGAACAAGTAATAGGACTGATGCATTGATTGTTGACAAATAACAAAGTCAAGTCCTATTTGGTCTTTCCAGTTGAAACACATTATGACGTATTTGTAAATTGCGTAAGCTCTTAGTCATTAGTTATTTGACTAATGACTAAGGACAAAAAGAAAAGAAATTTAACCAGAAAATATATGTACTTGCTTTCAATAATTCTAGCTGTGGAGCGATCGCCCCCAGCAGGCATTTATGCCAACGCTACCAACGATGCTCTACACGCGCTCACTACTGTCGCTCAACTGGCGTGAACGCAACTGACAAACGCGCATACCCACCAACCAACCAATTGCAGGGAAATACAAACCATGACAGACGAAAAGATTAGACAGATAGCTTTCTACGGTAAGGGCGGTATCGGTAAATCTACCACTTCCCAAAACACCTTGGCAGCTATGGCAGAAATGGGTCAACGCATCCTCATCGTCGGTTGCGACCCTAAAGCTGACTCCACCCGTTTGATGCTGCACAGCAAAGCTCAAACCACCGTTCTTCACCTCGCCGCAGAACGTGGTGCAGTAGAAGATATAGAACTCGAAGAAGTGATGCTCAAGGGTTTCCGTGACGTTCTTTGCGTAGAGTCTGGTGGTCCAGAACCCGGTGTAGGTTGTGCAGGTCGTGGTATCATCACCGCCATCAACTTCTTAGAAGAAAACGGTGCTTACCAAAACCTAGACTTCGTATCTTACGACGTATTAGGTGACGTTGTGTGCGGTGGTTTCGCAATGCCTATCCGTGAAGGCAAGGCACAAGAAATCTACATCGTGACATCAGGTGAAATGATGGCGATGTATGCTGCTAACAACATCGCTCGTGGTGTTCTTAAGTATGCTCACACAGGTGGCGTGCGTTTGGGTGGTTTGATTTGTAACAGCCGTAACACTGACCGGGAAATCGACTTGATCGAAACCTTGGCAAAACGGTTGAACACCCAAATGATTCACTACGTACCCCGTGACAACATCGTTCAACACGCAGAATTGCGCCGGATGACTGTTAACGAGTACGCACCTGAAAGCAACCAAGCTAACGAATATCGGACATTGGCTACAAAGATCATTGACAACAAGAATCTAGCTATTCCTACACCCATCGAAATGGAAGAACTAGAAGAATTGTTGATTGAATTCGGTATCCTCGAAAGCGACGAAAATACCGCAATGCTAGTTGGTAAGAGTGCTGCTGAAGCTCCTGTAGTATAAATCGCTGCTAAGAAATAACGCTTTAGCACAAGGAAAAAGGAAGAATCTCATATTTGACCTTTGACCTTTCCCTCTAATCTCCCCCCTAATCTTACAGGGGACTCCTAGTCCCCCTATGCCCCGATCCTTATGAATAGGCTAAGTATGACACCTCCAGAAAATCAAAACATCATCCAAGAAAGAAAAGAACTAATTAAAGAAGTTCTCAGTGCTTATCCTGAAAAAGCCGCTAAAAAGCGGGAAAAACACTTAAACGTATACGAAGAAGGTAAGTCCGATTGCGGCGTTAAGTCTAACGTTAAATCCCTTCCTGGTGTCATGACCGCTCGTGGTTGTGCTTACGCCGGTTCTAAAGGTGTGGTTTGGGGTCCTATTAAGGACATGATCCACATCAGCCACGGGCCTGTTGGTTGCGGTTATTATTCTTGGTCTGGTCGTCGTAATTACTATATCGGTACTACAGGTATTGACTCCTTTGGTACCATGAACTTCACCTCCGACTTCCAAGAACGAGATATCGTCTTTGGTGGAGACAAGAAACTTGTCAAGCTGATCGAAGAACTTGATGTACTTTTCCCACTCAACCGTGGTGTTTCCATTCAATCTGAATGTCCCATCGGTCTAATTGGGGATGACATCGAAGCTGTTGCTCGGAAGACATCGAAAGAAATTGGCAAGCCAGTTGTACCTGTGCGTTGCGAAGGCTTCCGGGGTGTTTCCCAATCTTTGGGTCACCACATTGCTAACGACATGGTTCGTGACTGGGTGTTCACCAAATCCGACCAAGCCAAGAAAGACGGTACACTCAAGTTTGAAGGTACCCCTTATGACGTAGCCGTTATCGGTGACTACAACATCGGTGGAGATGCTTGGGCTAGCCGCATCCTGTTAGAAGAAATCGGCTTGCGCGTAGTCGCTCAGTGGTCAGGTGATGGCACCCTCAACGAAATGTTGATGACCCCCAATGTGAAGATGAACCTCATCCACTGCTACCGGTCGATGAACTACATCAGCCGTCACATGGAAGAAGCTTACGGTATACCCTGGTTGGAATACAACTTCTTCGGCCCCACCAAGATTGCTGAATCTTTACGGGAAATCGCTTCCAAGTTTGACGAGACAATCCAAGCAAATGCTGAGAAGGTCATCGCCAAGTATCAGCCCACAATGGATACGATTCTTGGAAAGTATCGCCCACGCTTGGAAGGTAAGACTGTCGCCATCATGGTTGGTGGTCTGCGTCCTCGCCACGTTGTCCCAGCTTTCCAAGACTTGGGCATGAAGATGATTGGTACAGGTTATGAGTTCGCTCATAACGATGACTACAAACGTACAACTGGCTACATCGAAAACGGCACCATCGTTTATGACGACGTTACCGCTTACGAATTCGAGGAATTTATCAAAGCCCTCAAGCCCGACCTTGTAGCCTCTGGTGTGAAAGAGAAGTACGTCTTCCAAAAGATGGGTCTACCTTTCCGTCAAATGCACTCTTGGGATTACTCCGAACCTAGCGATCGCTCTTACAATTGATATAATGCAAGGTTTTTTCGCGGCGGGAGAAAAACAAGTCTATTTCTAGCCTAAATGCAAGTTGTAGGGTTATGTAGGAACAATCTGTTTTTATGCTTCAGACAATATAACTCTTATGCAGTCTGGTTTTTAGATTTTGCTTGCATTTTGCTCAAAGGAAAACTGTAAAATAAAAGACTATTTTTAATGGCGATTTTTTAGATTAAATAGTGCGATCATTTTTACTCTAAAATAAGCTACTAGGTAGTATAGTAATTGTATAAGATGCGATTCCTTCAACTTTCGTCTGACGTTAAATTGAATCACGGCAAATAATATTTAGAACTGCACTAGAATTTGTTAATTGCCCGCTTTAATATATTGTCATGTTGCTTACTTCTCACCGAGAGAACAGAACTAGGCTCACATAGCCCAACGCTTGTTATTAATAAAGGTTACCTTATTATAAACAGATTCTAATGTTCGGTAAACTCCGTTATTCTCTGCAAATCTTTTCAATAAGCGATTGCAACCTAAATCCCAGCTTACTACCTCGATTTGCCAGCCATGTTTGTGTGCCCGTTCCAACTGTTTAATAAAGCCTTGATCGTTATTGTAACCACTACCATCACCTGTTAGAAGTACTATGACACCTGGTGGGTTTACATCAAGTACCTGATTAGCCATCTGAAGTTGGATGATTTCATCTACAGCAACTTCACCACCACTACTTTGCCCTCGCTCTTGCGTTTTAACATTAATTCCTAAATTTTCAAATCTTTGCCACAGCAGATCACTATGAGGTGGAATAGAACCGCCAACAAAGGCATAATCCACTTTCCGATTATCTACAACAAAATCGAACAGATTGGAAAAGTGAATACGGAAGCTATTTTCATCGCTAGGTTCCTTTTGTTGGCAAACATTTCGACCAACTAACCAAATATTTGAGTTGTCCCAAAAAATATGAATTGACATATATACTAGCTAGCAAGAAATAAAACGAATATAGGTAAACTGACAAGCTATTCTAACTACCTACTTTAGCCGAGTTTTTAGATTCATTCTTACCACTATAATTGGCTAATAAATTCAACTTAATTAAATCATTTTATTAGACTAAATTATAGCGATTCCCTTAACTCGACAATAAGCCACTATAAAACTGGCAAAGTCATAATTTTTGCATAGTATTAGTTGTAGGGTGCGCTGCGCCTTTGCGACAAAGCACCCTACAACTCGGTACAATCGTACTGCTTACTTTATGCTGCAATATCTCCAGCATCTTCAGCCTTCCTTGGTATAATCAAACCAGGCAGTTGTTGATTTTGAATAAGAGTAAGAATATCGCTCCATCCTTCCATTTTAAAAAGGTGAATTGATTTTACATATTTACAGAAAGTCGGAGCATTGCGTTGTAATTCCTGTTGCAGCATAACAATCGGAGCTAGACTATCTTCTTCATTCAATTTTTCTGTATGATATACAGAACCTTCGGGATGCTGCGTGAAGCCACATTTCTTAAGCGCTGTCTTAACCTCTTTACCATAAATATCATTGTTAATCTGGGAATCTGTGTAACCGTCAGTGGTTAATGCTTTACGATCAAGATCAAAGCTAATTGCGTATCTTGGCATTTTTTTATTATCTTTGTAAGTTTTATGATAAGTAATTTACGGTTTTATGCGCTTAAAACTCGCCAATAATAACGAATTTTACTTACCCGCAATACGGTAATTATACTGAATTTTGCCTGCCATCCTTCTGTGGATCACTGACCCTATGACAAAAGTAATATAGGACTCATATTTGATTTTTAAAATATACGTAGGATGCATTAGTAGTAGAATTTTTTTAATCAAATTCTTAAATCTATAGTTCATCTCTTCAATTAGACAAACTCAGCCTGCGATCGTCCCAACTCGACAACATTTAGAGATTGTGTGAAATGCATAATAAGTAGACTGTTGTAGCGATCGCCTCAACTCGACAACACGCCATTGTATATTCATACTAGGTGAAGTTAAGCGATCGCCTCTAACTCAGGAATGTGTTCAGTTTCGTAGTTTTCAATTAAAACACCGATAACTTCCATTAGAGACGCGAGTGGATGCGTCTCGTCTTCACCAACTTGATCAATGAGACAATCGAGGATTTCAACCAAGCGTTCATATTCCTCTTCTGTGTGAGGAACAGAAACGTTTTCGGCAATAGTTGACCAAGCAGTGATGGTTTGATCGAGGTT
This sequence comes from Nostoc sp., assembly GCF_036917395.1. Classification (GTDB taxonomy): domain Bacteria; phylum Cyanobacteriota; class Cyanobacteriia; order Cyanobacteriales; family Nostocaceae; genus Nostoc. Next base: position 18,214 of record NZ_JBALDI010000048.1, on the reverse strand, counting down.
GAAGCTTTGCATTATTCTTTCCACTTTCCTTGATCGTATTCTAAATGCGTTAACACAGCCCGAATGTAGACTTGTTGGCGGTTGTAATGAGTAGATTCATCCACTTGTGAAAACAAAGTGTTACACAAATTAACTACTGAATTTCTGAACAATTGTCTGTACAATTGCCAAAATGGCTCCTACATTATCCAAGTAATATCTTTGCTTATCAAGCAAAGCCACTTTTTGCGAAAGTTGAAGAAACTGCCATACTTCTCCTGTTGTCACACATCCATACACAGGTATTTCTGTTTGTCCAGATGAACGATTGAATAAATCCGCCGCTACCATTTGCGCGATGCACTGTCCTAACCCAGCTTCAACATCATTTTTCTTCGCTTCCACAACAGTGAGTATTGGGCTACGCAACGGTGGTAAAGGTGGAGCTATTGCTAAAATAAAATCACATTCTCCAATCAAGCCCTGTGCAGGATCAACGTCAAGTCTTTGTCCAGAAAAAATAGCCAAACTATCTTGGCTGAGATCCCGACAGGTTAGTAAAATCGGTACAATAATAAATTCGCTCCGAGCCTTTTCACTAATCAAGGCTAATTGGGTGCGCTTTCCTAAAGTTTCATTTAACCACGAAGGAATAGAAAGAGGTACAAGCTTGGGAAACAGATCGGCTTCTTGGGTGGTGATTCCCAAAATAGCCGCAGCTTTTTCTAGAGTAAAGTCGCTGTACGCCATAGTTTCGCAATGCTTTGAGTATATGACGTTTTTAATAAAAGGGAATTGTTTCTATTTTACCCCTGTTGCAGAGTTGTCTAGGGATTCTGTGTGAAATGCTCCCGAAGTAGTCCGTCGTAGCGATGTCTACAACGGGTTATTCGGCTTGCCCTAACTCGACAACAGACCACTGTATATTTAAAGATGGTGTGTGATATCAAGTTCGGTTAAACACTTATAATATCTGTAGTATACTGTTGTCGCGATGTCTGTTCGGTGACGCGCTAACTCGTTAACACGCCACTGCATATTTAGAGATTGGATGTGAGATGCAACGCCGAAGTAACCTGTCGTAGACATCTCACCACTCACCGAAAACCTCGAAACTGCGATGTCTCAACCGACAAATTTCTGGGCGATCGCAACATTCATAAATAAGGTTTACACAAACTTTTGGGCTTCTGGCTATATTCAATTATTAGCGAGAAGCTGCAACACAACGTCTGATGTTGCTTAATACACTTGAGGGACAAAGAACTGCTCATTGCGGGGGGCGCGAACATAATTCTGTGCCACAGGTCTAGACGGAAGCTCTAAGGGAGGAGGTGTCATATCTTCGTAAGGAACTTTGCTCAACAAATGATGAATGCAGTTGAGCCGCGCCCGTTTTTTATCATCCGCTTCAATCGTAAACCAGGGGGCTTCTGGAATATTCGTGTACGCAAACATGGTATCTTTTGCTTTGGAGAATTCTACCCAGCGATTACGTGATTCCAAATCCATCGGGCTGAGTTTCCAACGCCTTGCTGGATCGTGACTGCGAGAGAGAAAGCGTTGCTCTTGTTCATCATCGCTGACGGAGAACCAATACTTGATTAAAACAATGCCTGAACGTACCAGCATTCGTTCAAATTCCGGGCAAGATTGCATGAATTCTTGATATTCTGCTTCAGTACAAAAATCCATCACCCGTTCAACTCCAGCTCGGTTGTACCAACTGCGATCGAACAGGACAATTTCGCCTGCTGTAGGAAGATGTTGCACGTAGCGCTGAAAATACCACTGAGTTTTCTCACGATCAGAGGGGGTTCCCAAGGCAATTACACGACAGCCACGAGGATTGAGTGGCTCGGAAATGCGTTTAATTACTCCTCCTTTGCCGGCAGCATCGCGCCCTTCAAATATTACGACAACCCGATAGCCAACGTGCTTAATCCAGTATTGCATTTTGACTAACTCAATCTGGAGTTGCTCTAGTTCAGTTTCAAAAGTCTTTTTGGGAATTTTTTTGGCAATAGCTTCAGTGCTAACTTCAAAAATTCCTTTTGATTTTTTAGATTTTTTCTTGTCTTTTGCCTTTGCTAGGTTTTCTATTAAATCTGTAGTGGGTTGAGCTAGACCATTATTTTGCTGGTTTTTAATTTCATCAATTGACATCGCAGTTACTCCATGCCATTGAATTGGCATAATCGCTTATCTGTCAAGTATATATTTTATTGAGTGTAAATATACATCTTCGCAAGTATTACTAGACTAAAAATGTAAAAACTTTATCCATTACCGTTATAGTCAATTTCAATTTTTAATTTAATAGCACAACGAGTATTCAGCTATTAATGTATTACCAGACCATTTATTATCGATGTTCGGTCAATGGGCTTTGTCTGACTTGTTAACCAATAACCATCTCCTGCGATCGCACCAATAGCAACATTCGGATAGATTGTAATTCCGCCTAACTTTGGCTCAGGAGTATTGCTGAGAACCGACTCATTAGGAATTTGAAAGGAAAATGGTATTAGCTGTCACGCTCACATGACCAAGATTTTGCCCGATTAGCTGAACCACAAAGTAACATAAAGCTTTCAGACTCTAGCTCTGGCTCTCCGTCAACTTCAAAAGGAACGCGGTGATCGATTTGCAATTCCCGCTTATCAACTTTCTCCAAGTAGATGAAGCACTTACAGCCATATCTCTTGATCAATTCATCTTTCAACTGTGTGGATAAGCCCGTTCTACCAGATAGCCTAGAAAATCTAGCCTTACTGATATCTCCAAATTTATAAGCAGCTATTCTCCTTCCATCAGTTCCTGTAACGCGGAATGTCTCCAGAGGAATTCCATGTTCCCGAACATCTCTAGCTGGTCTGGGAGGATGATTGTAACCGTACCTTTGTTTCAACTCTTCTGTTGTTACAAAACCATATTGCAAGATATGATCGATAACAGCGTTTGGCCTTTTAGCGGTTACTGACTGACAAAGTTGGATGAAATCATCGGGTAAGTGAGGGTGCTGTTGAGAACTGTCCATGCCGTTCTAGAAGAATAATCTGTTTATGTGCTTCGCTAATATAGCTCTCCAAATCTAAATTGCGATCGCCCGATAAATTTGACGATAAATACAAAGACTCTACTGTAATTTCTTGTCTACCTAATAATGTTGCTTGAGATGAGCGTCCAACTTCAATTTCAATTTTTTTAAGTCCTAATTCTTCAGGGAATTCCTTCCCAAAGGTTTTATTTCCTCGTTTGCCATCATAACTTATTGCAAACATTATTTCCTTTCGATTCAGTTCTTTGATAGCTACAACAAAATCATCGAAATTAATCCCAGAATAATATCTTGAATCTCTATTACCGCATACACCCTGATATGGGGGGTCTATATAGACAAAATCACTATTTCTAACTTCAGCTAGAACATCTTTGTAGTCCAAGTATGTAAATATACACTTTCCCTTAAGAAGCCTAGAAACTCCTTCTATGTTTTTCCTCATCTTCTCAGGTTGGGTTCCCTTTCTCCTTTTATCAGGGCTTTGATTAAAGAACCCTTCAGAGTTATACCGTACAGCACCTTTTACACATCGAGCCAACAAGTATAGAAAAAGCTTTGGATTGTTAGTTTTATTGAATCTTTCTCTGGCTTGATAAAAGTGTTCTACAGAATTATCATGCTGCTCATTCCATATATCAGTATAAGCATTTGCTATTTCATCTGGTTCCTCTACAATAAACTCCAATAGCTCAACCAGAGGTTTATTTAGATCATTAATCCAAAATTTTTGTGAAATTTCTTTATTAGAGACAGCGATACTAATTGCAGCAGTTCCTGAAAATGGCTCTACCAGCCTCTTTACTCTGTTGGGTAGAAATCTGAGAATGTCTGAAGCTAGATTTCTCTTACTACCTTGATATTGAATTGGATGTGGAAGATTAGTCATCTCAAATACAGAACAAATGATCTAGATAACTCTATCACAAGAATTAAGACGGCTAACGGCTCAACAGATTATGTGTGAGATACTAACTTCACAAAAGCAATTACATAAAATCTGTAGGGTGTGTTGTCGCGTAGCGCAACGCACCTCAATAACCGTCATTGCGAGTGAAACGAAGCAATCCCAAAAACCCTGTAATTGCGTCATTTAAAATGACATATTATCGGTAAGCAACCGGACATGATATAATATATCACTGCCGATTAATACTAATCAAGTCTGTCAAAATACTATCCAAGCTGCCGTTAACTTGAATGCGATCAATCTTCTCTGCAATCCGCTCTAACACTTCGAGTTCCTTCAAACGCAATGCGACGGGATTATCCTCCATCACTTTGGCAGTGTTTAGCATACTGCGGGTAGCAGCAGTTTCTTCTCTACGTCTGACTACGTTTGCTTGAGCGGCTTTTTCTGCCTCGACTACTTTGCTCAAGATAGTCTTAATCTCACCAGGTAAAATAATATCTTTCACACCTACAGAATCTACTTCAATTCCATAGTCTGCGGTTTTCTGGCGAATGTATTCAGATATACTTCTATCAATTGCACCTTTATCCTCTAATAAGGTATCTAAGTTGCGTTCGCCGACTGCACCACGCAAAGCAAATTGTAATTCTTTGTATAAGAACCCGGAAATATCTGACAGCCCGTTTTTTGCCCTTAATGGGTCTTGAATGCGGAAGCCAGCCGTCAAATTTAACCGCAGAGGTACTTTATCTTTTGAGAGGATGTCTTGACCGGATACTTCCATATTTTGCAGTCGCAGGTCAATCGTTTCGGTTTGAAAAGAGCGACCAAATAACCACCAAGCATGTACCCCTGGCGATCGCTGCCCTTGAAACTCTTGATTAATGTATACTAGCCCAACGTGCTGGGCAGGAACTTGGCAAATATGCAAACAGTTACGACTGAGCAATTTCACTTCTGTTGAACCCTCAACCAACTCAGCCACTAAGGCAGACTGTAACTGAGCATCAGCGCTGATGTCGATAATTTCTACTTTAACACCCTGCCAAAACAGCTTGCGACTTGTAGGCGACAAAATAGAAATCACTTTACCTCGATACCGCACAATTGCAACTTGCGAAGCCAGTAATTGCACTGCTTCACAGTAGGCAGCAATAAAGTCGGGATGTTTTTCAATGAGTACATCTTCGAGGGGAAAGTCTGGGTTAGGCACAATCCGGCTGAGAGTCTTGACTGTAACATCTCTATCTACCGACCAAAAAGCATACTCTCCTGGTTCTAGAGGTCGCACAAAATTATTTTGCAGATATAGTAAACCAATCTCAGACTCTGAGATTTGGAACTTCTTCAATCCATTCAACGTAACTGAGCGCAATTGCTGCACAAAGGAACCAGGCAATTCCCAGCTTTCTTCCAAGTTGAAGAGATGAGATTCTACCTCAATAAAACCACGCCAAAAAGCTATCAATTTATTTGGTGCAATGCTTACCCAATTCTGACCGTAGCGGACTAACGCAACTTGGTTGAATCCGGTTCTGATAATCAATAAATGTTGTTGCAGTTCAGTCTGATGATTTCGCAACAACAGTTCTAGGTTTTCAATCTGAGCTTGTGGCTGGTTGAGATCGTAGGTTTTGACTTGCCAATGCCAACCAAAATAAGTATGTGTACCGGGCTGCAAAATTTTCTTAAAGTCACTGCGGTGATATAAGATGCCGATTTCGTTAGGTTTGATATAAAATGTTTCCCACATAGTAATTTGCATAAATAATTTGGGCGATACCTTAGGTAAGCTAGGCGATCGCAACCAGCTAAAAAGATTTGATCAAGACATTTATAACCTCGTTTGAACTCAAATACCACCTGCGATGCAAATAGCTGTCTCACAGCTTAAGTATTGGAGTAGACAGAATTTCTCTTGAGATTCTTGGAGTTTAAAACCCTGTAGACACAGACTAAAGGATTGGTTTTATCTGTTTATAATACTATATACTACAAAATATTTTTTTACTCTGCAAGTGCAGGTATTTACAGTTTAAGTGCGGGCAAAAGCTTCTCCAAAGCTGGATTAAGATTGCTGTTAGTTTTACCAGACTGCTCAATGGCAATCTAGAAAAAGATAACTGCGCTCAAATATGCCGTTCGGTTGCCAATCCAGAATCCCTGAAGGAAAACTAGATGTAGGAAACGAAGGGACATACTCAAGTTAGGGAGAAATGCAGTTGCGCTTGCTCCTTGACTGTGACTACCGAACATCACCCTTACAAGTAATGACCGACAGCAGAACACTTGCACCGCAGAGTTGGGAAAATGACGGACTCGAACCGTTTTGGGATTTCTCCCGTACCATATTGGCTACCGTGACGGGGTAGTGTCTTTTGACCCGGACAGGGTTGGTGGAAAGTATAGGAATCGAACCTACAACACATCGATTATGAGTCGATTGCTCTACCAGTGAGCTAACTTCCTGGGGTTTGATACAGGACTCGAACCTGTGACGCATCGATTATGAGTCGATTGCTCTACCAACTGAGCTAATCAAACGATGGTACAGTTTCAAGCACTCGGCGGTATACGCTCATACTAGAGATTGGCGCACCAGTTAGGCATATAGAACCTAAACTATAGCTTTGTAACTTTGTTACTATCCCAGTTCAAATCTAGCACAGGAAAAACTTTGAGCAGCCTTAATATCGGGCTTTGGTGCAGAAATAATTCTTTCTCCACCTGTCTTTTTTGAAATTTTGAAGCGGAGGTGATGTGTAATTGGAGATGTATAACGGCTAGTTGTCAAAAAGCGCAGTTTTCCCAAGCTTATTCCCATTGCAAAGACTATTTCTTCGGCAGTATTATATTCAGCTAAACTATGCAATGATAACTTTGAGTAAAGTCTCATAAAAATGGAAACGAATAGTGGAATAACCAAGCATTTGATAGTATTTGTTAGTCCTTTTAACAAATCGCGCCCAGGATTTCCCATCAACAGCTTAAGCTTGTTGGAGAATCCTGGGCGATCGCACCTGCAACCAAAACATTTGTTAATGATACCAATTTCATAAGTAACTCTCAAATCTTGAGTAAAAAGCTTTTATTTGCCTCCCATTTGACACTCTCCCTACTTTTAGTAGGGAGATGATAAGAAGATTTCGCTTCTTATATCCCAATTGCTTGGGGGGTTTTAAGTGTTTTTATTTGTATACATAATGAGCCGCAACCCACTTGCGACCATGATTTGTTTTTTCCCAATGTCCAGGAACCAAAACTTTCTTTTTCACTGGTGGTGCATAACGCCTAACTTGTGATGGTTTTTTTGCTATTATTTGAGCAGGTCTATTAAGACTGTGGGGATTAACAATAACCTGTAATGCTGATGCTTGCGAAGGAATAGAAGTAACAGCAAATGGTAAAAGAAGGGCTGCACCAGCAAAAATTTGTTTGATATTCATCACTAAATCTCCTTTTGTAAACTGCATGATTAAAGTTCAGTAAACCTTAATCTGGTTAATGTCTCATGTTTATAAGCATAGGAGTTAAAACAGCTATATACTAGTGACTTTTGTCACTAGTGTAATCATGACTTAAGTAATCTCTAATGTCAGGTTTTAAGGTTTGAATCACGAATGAACCTTTTCCTGTCAATGCTATATACTGCTGAAGGGTAGATAAAAATGGCTATGATGCTTATATAATAAGCCTCATAGCTAAATGGCACTAATAAAAGCAAAAACGCTGACACTTATTTATACTGGTTCTTAACTAAATATTGTCTGACTTAAATCGCAACATATTGCGTATAAAAATCACCAGTCTTGGATAGATATGAATTATCCCTACTTCCTTGTAGTTCAGTCTGGGAAAGCCAAACCAGTCATTGGATCACGGATATACAACCCTAATGTGAGACTACGCATCACTTCATCCCAAATGGGTATTAGCGGCTCTGCTTGATCTACCCAATAATCGAATGTAATCAAGCACTGAACATTCGACCCCAAACCAATGCAAGTCCGGGAAAAAGCTTCCCGTGGTTCTTCCTGAGTGTCAATAAACTTCATCTCTGTCCAAACAATCCTAGCGGTTTGGCGCTTGATGGTAAAAATTTCTCCCTTGGCAATGACGTTGCGACTGTCGTCTTCCATGATTTTCTTCAATGTGGATTTTAGCGGAAACTGGCTCCAGTCGTTGGGTGGCAGACGATTAAAAGATACTTCCAGACAGCAATCATCGTTGGGCGGTTTTTGATCGAGGAACTTGAATGATTTTTCTTGTGGCTCAAAAACCCAATTCTGGGGAACATTGAAGCGAACAGCGCCTCGATCTGCGACAAAAATTTTGTAGCCTGATGGAGATTCCCAGCGATGGTCAGGTTTTAGTTCAAGCGTTTCTTTAATCCACTGGAGATTGCTTTTCTTACGCTTTGCCATAGTGTTTTTGCTTTCTCTGTTGAAGAGGGCGTAGGCGTTAGCCCGTCGTAGACATCGCTTAGATTTGGGTCGTAGGCGATGTCTACGACCGGCTGTTCGGCATCGCTCACTTTGTTAATATTATCAAATTGCTTGAGATTATGGTGCATTGCGCCTTTGCAATATATATACCTAATAAATAGGAAAATCTATGGCAAGACGATAGCTAAGAAATTGTCACAAAGCAGCATAAAAATCAGTAATTGCGGAAGGATTGAGAAAGCTTTTGATTTCAACGGCTATTTTTTCATCTGCTCTTTAGGCTGCTAATACCCGCTCTGCACCTAAATCAATTTGAAAGTTGACATTTCCAAATTTAAGCTTTAGTAGGTCGTCTGTAACCACCCAGTTTTCTTTTTCAAGAGCCTGCTTGACTGTTTCGTGGAAAATATCTTTCGCAGACATCGCCAGAATCTAAAAACCGCTTTCCCGTTTTTCTATGATACCGCGTTACCGATTGTGCGATCGCTTAGATTTGGGTCGTAGGCGATGTCTACGATGGGCTGTTCGGCATCGCCCACTTTGTTAATGGTCTTGCTAGTAGTAGGGTGCGTTGTCGCAAGACGCAACGCACCTTAGAAGAGGAATGCGATCGCACTGAGCCAACAATACGGTTGAGTGGCTGCAAGTAACAGTCTTGATGATTGATAAGATAATTTTTGCCTCATGCAAAGGCGCAAACAGGCAAAGAATCTACTTTTAGCCTTGTTCAAAAATATCAATTCATCCCGCAAATATGCAACTCCCAAGTAACCTGTGCATACACACCTAGATATCTCGACAGTCCGCTCCAAAAAAGCGTTATGCTGCTGCGTTATTCTCCGTCAGTTTTGACTCAGAACAACAACTTATCGTAAAAAGAGAAAGCTGCATTACGTGGTTTTAATTTTCGGAATTTAGGTTTATTCATCATCTGGCAAATAGCTCTGACAGCGTAACATAATTTGCTGATTCTCCAGCGATCGCAAATGAAATAAGTTTTTCTTTAAAGAAGCTGGTATCCAATCCTTTAAAATTAATAAGGGCTGGCGGTGGGGCGCACAATGATTTCGCTAACATCAACGTCGTTAGGTTGTTCGATCGCAAATGCGATCGCTCTAGCAATAGCCTCTGGTGGAATAGCAATCTGCCGGAAATCCTGCATTCCCCGACGCGCCTCGCTATCCGAAATACTATCGGCCAGTTCTGACTCCGTTACTCCAGGGGAAATCACCGTTACCCGGATGTCGCTGACTTCCTGGCGCAGTCCCTCCGAAATAGCACCCACTGCAAACTTCGTAGCACAGTAAACGGCTGCGGTGGGGCTTACTGCATGTCCACCGATTGATGATATGTTGATGAATTGACCAAATCCCTGTTCTTTCATAATTGGTAATCCAGCAGCAATACCATGTAGGACACCTCGAATGTTTACGTCGATCATCCGATTCCATTCGTCAACCTTGAGGGCTTCCAGTTTTGAAAGCGGCATGACGCCTGCATTGTTCACAATTACGTCGATGCGGCCGAACGTCTTTTGAGCGAATCCAACAAATTCCTCCATATCATTGCGTTGCGTGACATCCAATTGCTTATAATGCGCTGAACCACCCTCGTTGCCAATTGCCGTCACAAGAGTTTCGAGGCGATCGGTACGACGCGCACCTAACACGACATGTGCGCCTCTGCTAGCGAGTAAGCGGGCGCTAGCTTCACCGATGCCACTGCTTGCACCCGTAATTAAAACGACTTTCTTCTCAATTTCTGACATGTGTAATCTTTTTTATTGTTTAGGTTACGGAAATTGCCCATATATTACCCTAATTGAGACGGAAGCTTTTTAATGTAAAGAATATTAAGCTTAATTTGGCAAATCAGTTTAAGTGTTTCTTTAATCTACAAGAGATTATTTTTTAGGCTTTGGGATAGTGTTTTTGCTGCTATATAAATACTATACAAGTATAAACCTTTATTTCTTACTTCATAAGGAGCAATTATTGTCACATCATAGTTTGACCCCAACTCGGCAGCCAAAAGATTGAGCTAGAGCTATTCCCTAACCAAACGGCGATCGCAAAAAATTTGTAAGTTGCGTCTTACTAATAAACGAACCGAAGGCTTGCATTAGACGGATTTCACTTTATTTAACCTCACCTCCGGCTAGAGATAAATCTGCTGCAAGACATACAGTAATTAAATAAACAAAGTTGAGCAATTACCAAATTGTATTTTATTGCTAAAAAAGTCTAAAAGGCAGATCTATTTATCTATATAGATAGATGCTATATAGATAAATATCTACCTGAAGAAAGATATGCTTTTCAAAATCAAAATTTTATTAGACTATAAATTTGAAAAATAAATAGTGGATATACATTTCATTCAATGATATTCATCAGATAAATCTTATAAATCTTAGTCTTTTGTTAACGTTTACCAGTTATGATGCCAGAGTAGTGAATGATAATGATTCGGATTTAGATATCTAGGGATAATTGTGTCATCCAGGAAAAATGTCCTAGATTTATCCTCTAAGCTGCAAAATTGTTGCCGAAAGCAACTACTGAATAGGTAAATCTTTCTTGAAGGTAATAAGCATGAATTATACTATCGAGTCCGCACGCAATATTTTCTCTAACACTCAAGTGGCAGATGCTGTTCCAGCCACCACAGCAATGTTTGCTGAACTCAACATTGACGATCAACTGGCATTTCTCTGGTATGCCTACGCTGAATTAGGTCGTACAATTACTCCGGCTGCTCCCGGAAAAGCAAATCTCCAATTAATGGAAGGTATATTCAACCAAATTAAGCAGATGTCTCATGATGAACAAACACAATTAATGAGAGATTTAGCAAGTAATGCTGATACTCCTATCAGCCGTTCCTATGCATACTTTGGTGTCAACGCTAAATTGGGATTCTGGTGGCAGTTAGGAGAGTGGATGAAAGAGGGTATCGTCGCTCCCATGCCAGTTGGCTATCAAATGTCAACTCAAGTTAAAGCAGTGTTACAAGCAGTTCAGAGAATCGATCAAAGTCAGCAAATTACTGTACTACGCAATACTGTAGTAAATATGGGGTTCGATCCGTCTCTGGCTAAGGACAAACAGGCGCAAGTCATAAACTTTAAGTTCCCACGTGCATCCCTAAGTCCCCAATTTACTATTGAGGGAGTGACAGCACCGACAGTGCTGAAATACATTGAAGCCATGAATGCAGATAACTTTGAAGCTGCTGTTGCTTTATTTGCTAACAACGGAGCGCTGCAACCACCCTTCCAAAAACCAATTGTTGGTCGAGAAGCGATCACTTCCTACCTACGAGATGAGGGACAAGGGTTAGTGATGAAGCCAACCAAAGGCGTCTCGGAAACTATAGAAGATGGTTATACACAGCATAAAATTACTGGTACCGTTGAAACTCCTTGGTTTGGAGGTAATGTTGGCATGAACATTGCTTGGCGATTTTTACTCGATCCTCAAGGTCAAATTTACTTCGTGGCTATTGACTTACTTGCTTCTCCCAAAGAACTGCTTAACCTAACTCGCAAGTAAAACTTCTTTGCTCTGTTAATACAAAAGCAATTGCGCTTATCTAAGATGATGTTTTAAAAAGGTTTTTTGCTCTCATAGTTAGCAAAGCATTGCATCTTAGTACATAGCTAAAACCTTAATTTGGCGTTGTACTTAACCCAGTGCAGAACTGCAAAATTATAACTTTCGGGACTTTTAAAACATCCTCTAAGCCCCATGAGGATCATCAACTAAAATCTCAATCAATGCTCGGTTCACCTAGAACCGAGCTTTAGTCAAATGTAGGCAAACTAGTGTAAATTGGCTGTTCACTCAAATCAACGTCAACCACGTCCCCCAATTCAAAGGCTGGAGTAGAAACAGTGAAATTTTCTAATACATTTATTGTCTGAAATTTTCCTGAAGCCAAGTAGAGCGTTTCACCACAGCAAACAATCGCATAAATCCATGTCGTCTTCATGTGTTAGATAAAAATCTTCATTTGAACTATTTTTATATTTTTCAAGAAGCTCAAAGGTTTTTGGTGTAAACGGGCACTCTGGATGTAGTGTAACTTCTGTCATCTTTCTGGAGACTGTTAACTGAAATAACTATTGTGACAAATTGCTTACTGGGTTTGGGTTAAAGGTTTTTTTACCCTTTTCTCCAAAACCCGACAAGTATTGCAGCTATAGCTGCCTTTAACTTGACAAAAAAATTTAAACAAAGGTGAGTATGTGGGCATCTTGGGAACTATAGAAGCAAATCAAATTAGCACAACTTCCAGTTTCCAGCAATGAAGACTCACTATCCTAGCAAAGGTAAAGCGTTCCCATTACAGATTGTTCTTATTATTCCCTTCGTTATCCAAATTTTTGGAGCAGTCAGTTTAGTGGGTTATTTGTCCTTTAAAAATGGACAAAGAGCAGTTAACGATTTAGCAGAACAGTTGATAGATCGCACCACCGATGTAGTGAATGAACACCTGAAGTCTTATCTTTCCATTCCGCAAACCCTTAATCAAATCAACGCAGATGCCATCCGCAGGGGAATTTTAGATGTGCGCGATCGCAAAATCCTTGGCAAGTATTTCTGGGATCAGATGCAGGTTTATGACTTGACTTATATTGGTATTGGACTAACAACGGGTGAGGGGCTGGGAGCCGCTCGTTATGATGGCAAGACAATCACGATTGATGATTGGACTGCCAAGCTGACCAATAATACTTCCACTTATGCCACAGATAATCAAGGTAATCGAACTCAAGTCAATGCTCGATGGAATTGGAACAATTTCAGTGAATCTTGGTATACCCAACCCATCGCCGCTGGTAAACCTATTTGGGCAAAGATTTATACTGCAAATCTTCCAACGGGCCCCTACATCAGCGCTTCTGCCAGTCGTCCGATCTATGATTCGCAAAATCGCTTACTAGGAATGATTGCAACGGATATTCACCTGCTCAAACTCAGCGATTTTTTACGCAGTTTAAATATTAGTAAGTCTGGGCAGGTGTTCCTTTTGGAGCGGGATGGCACATTAATCGCCAGTTCTGGTACAGAGAAGCCTTTTGTCCTCGTTAATCAAGAGATCCGGCGATTGCGGGCGATCGATAGTTCTGACTCAATCATACAGAACATTGCCAAACACCTCCAAACCTCCGGGTTTGGGTCTATCACCCAAGACACAGATTTTCAACTTGAGGTGCAAGGAAAACGGCATTTTGTCGATGTCCTACCTTGGCGTGACAAATATGGCTTGAATTGGCTGATGGTAGTGACTGTGCCAGAAAACACATTTATGGAGCAAATTAACGCCAACACGCGCACCACACTCGCGCTTTGTTTTGGTGCATTGGTCGTTGCCTCGGTGATGGGCGTGTTTACCTCCCATTGGATTGTACGCCCGATTCTGCGCCTAAATAGGGCAAGTGAGGCAATGGCATCTGGCAATTTAGATCAAAGAGTAGAAACTAGCGTTGTTCAAGAACTTAATACCCTTTCCAACTCTTTCAACCACATGGCAGGACAACTGCACGAATCGTTTGCTGCCTTAGAGAAAAGTAAGGAAGAACTAGAAGATCGGGTAGAAGATCGCACTACTGAACTCAAAAATGCATTAGGGGAATTGCAGCGCACTCAAGCTCAAGTTATTCAAAGTGAAAAAATGTCTAGTCTGGGACAACTAGTTGCTGGAGTCGCACACGAAATTAATAATCCAGTCAACTTTATTCATGGCAATCTTGTCCATGTGCAGGAATATACCCAGGATTTATTAGCATTTGTGCAGTTGTATCAGCAGTATGATTCCAACCCTGCCCCTGAAATTCAAACTGCTGCTGAAGACATGGATTTGGAGTTTTTGCAGGAAGACTTACCAAAAATGTTGTCTTCCATGAAAGTGGGCACCGATCGCATTCGCCAAATTGTCCTGTCGCTGCGAAACTTCTCCCGCATCGACGAAGCAGAATTCAAAAGCGTCGATATTCATGAAGGCATCGACAGTACCTTGATGATTTTACAACATCGCCTCAAAGTTAAACCAGAACAACCGGAAATTGAGGTGATCAAAGATTACGGCACTATACCCCTAGTAGAATGCTATGCCGGACAACTCAACCAGGTGTTTATGAATATTTTAGTAAATGCGATTGATGCGTTAGAAGAAAATAATGCCTTGCGTACCTATCAGGAGATCCAAGACAATCCCAGTCGAATTAAGATTCGCACATCGGTGGTTAATTCAACGTGGTTAGAAGTGGCGATCGCTGATAACGGAGTCGGTATTTCCAAAGAATTTCAGCAACGAATATTCGATCCCTTTTTCACCACCAAACCGATTGGCAAAGGAACCGGAATGGGTATGTCAATCAGCTACCAAATTATCACAGAAAAACATGGCGGCAAACTGGAGTGCTTCTCAACTCCTGGAGAAGGAACCGAATTTATCATTCAGGTTCCTCTAGAGTTAAAAGTTGATGGAGTGGTTTAACTTGATACTGATTTTGAATTGTCAAGTTCTCTAAGTAGTAGTACATACAAAGTTTGAACGATAACAGATTATACCGTTAAACAGATAGTTAAAATCAATAGTCCTATTTGTTAACAAACCTATGCAGATAAATCAGGTGATTGAAACCTACGATCAGGGAGCAGTGGATTATGACGCAATTATGAGACGTTACTGGCACATTGAGCGCGAACCCCTAATTGCTTCTTTACAGCTCAAGCCAGGACAAACCGTACTAGATGCTGCGGTAGGAACAGGTCTTAATCTTTCAGCCTACCCTGAAGGGGTGCATGTCGTCGGTGTTGATCTTTCTCATAAGATGCTGGATGAAGCAGGTAAAAAACGTGTATCCGCAGACATCACCTTCAAGGTATCGAATCTTTGCAATCTTGATTTTCCTGATAATAGTTTTGATGCAGTAGCGTCGGGATTCACCCTCTGTGTCGTTGACGATCCAGTTCTTGCTCTTAAGGAAATGCTACGAGTTACTAAGCCTGGTGCATTTATTGCCATTCTCGATTACTGCAAATCGCAAGATCCAGAGATTCAGAAATGGCAAGAATTAATAGCTGATCCAGCTTCACAGCTAGGCTTCCCGACTGGCAAAATCAAATGGGATGCATTGATGGATTATGACGAATTGATTTACAACAGTAAGCTGACCATTGAAGTGCTTGTGGACGATCGCATCGAAAGCCCAAATCCGTTTTCATGTGGTTGTCAATTACTGCTTAAAAACTCAAAAGGTTAAAGCTAACAGTAGGGGCGCAAGGCCTTGTGCCCCTATCGATGGATGTTTTTTTACTGGAAGTCCCTTAAGTCCTCACTACGATCCGCTACACGAACAAAATCAGCACTGAAGTCCTGACTACGAACATATTTGAAGGAAGGTTGATTAGCCTGAAATCAGATCACAAGTTATTTTGAAACAGTTCTAGAACATGCTTCCAAGCGTCAGGAGCAGCTTCGGGATTGTAACTTGGGTTCTGCTCTAAGAATGGGTACTTATCTTTGAAGAATCCGGCGAAGAATCCGTGTCCTGCATCGTATCGGAATACACGATGATTTATGTTATGTTTCTTTAATTTCGCCTCAATTTGCTCGTTTTCCTCTTGGGAAACTAACGCATCTCTTGTACCAAAAAACGCATAGATAGTACCTTTAATCTCCGAGGTGCGATTAATGGTTGGAGTGTCTTCACCATAACTAGCAGTGGTAATCCCACCACCGTAGAAGGAAGCTGTTGCTTTGATATCGGGTAAAGTTGCAGCTATGTAAGCAACATGACCGCCAAAACAGAAACCAATAACCCCGATCGCATCATCTTTGACATTGGGTAAAGTTTTTAGGTAGGTAATGGCAGCTTGAATATCACTGAGTATTTCCTGATATTTTACTTGTTGATAGTATTGCAAGCCAAGGCGATAGCTTTCTGGGCTATAGCCAACATCTTCAGGGCTAAAGTCAGCCTCAAAACCGGGAGCAATACGTTGATACAGCGCGGGTGCTATTGCTACGTATCCTTGTTTAGCGATTAGTTCAGTAATATCTCGAATATTACTGTTGATTCCAAAAATTTCTGGAAAAACTATAACCGCGCCAAAGGTTCCCTTTTGTGCTGGTTGAGCTAAGTAAGCATCGATTTCTAAGCCATTGTTAGGTACTTTGACTTTTGTGGTGTTAATTTCGATGTTTGTCGTTTCTACCATCTTTATTTTGGCTGATTTTATACCAACTCATCTACTTTGACTGTTTTTCGACACAGATGGGCGATGTCTACAACGGGCAAAAATACCAGGAGTATTGCTCTACTCAATGAATGGAAATCGCTTACCCTTAAGCATAACTTTGCTACTGTGAACAGCTCAGATAAATTTCTAACTTTTGAATAGGTGGTATTTCAAACTTCTGGATGATGCTAAGGGTTTTTGATTTGTGCAATCTTACATAAAGTTAGCATAAAGACTCAATATTAAGAAGCACAAGAAAAAACAATGCCTGATGAATCATTTAGAACAAACGTTCCAGAAATTGACCCAACGGAAATTGAAGATTCTCGAACTGTAATCCCCGACGAACATCGTTCGTTTCTAGAAAAAGTCCAGGTGAAAGCCGGATTTGCAGACCCCTATGACGCAAGAGACTTTACCGAAGTTGTGTTTCGCGTGATGCGCGACGTAATGACGACAGAAGCTAGCGATCGCGTCGAGGCAGAACTACATACAGAGGCTATACCTACTGATGAGAAAGCACTCCAGTTTGAAGTGTCTGATCTCTGGAAAGATACCAATCCAATTGTGGGATTTTTGAGCCGGGTTCGTCCACCCTGGAAAGGCCCAGGTATCTTCAATATCGATTCTGATCGCTTCCTGTTCCGAGTTGCTAATGAAAGCGGAATGCCGCGATCAGTCGAGCGAGAACAAGCGGTTAAAGCGGTGTTTTCTGCCACCAAAGACGAACTTTCCGAAGAGCGGATTCAGGAAATTGCTAGCTGGCTACCTGACTATGTACGTCAGCTTTGGGAACAGGCTTAATTAGAAGGCTATAAAAAGTAAAGTCTGTTTGTGAGTAATCATCACAAACAGGCTTTTTTATTATAGGTTTACTGATTCACAACCATTAATGTGAGTTTATTTAGACAATCACTCCGCAAGCTTGATCATTTGGTTGACTACCGCGCGTGCTTTCCGTCGATAATCTGACTTGCGTGTTCCACCAGCCATCCCGTACTCATCACTATTTTTGCCATAGCGAGATGCAACACTCAGCAGCATATGCTCAGAATAAGTATTCAACGCACGTTCTGCTTCTTCTAATGCATTCTGCGTCTTATCCATTATTGTTCGTGTTTGATTATGGGCAGCTAGCTTCTCTCGTAACTCATGAATCATGGTATTATAAGTAGCTATTGACAATCCATTGCCAAAGTCTAAGTCAGCGTTAATCGTCTGCAATCCTTCAATGCGTCGTTCAGCTTTGGTCAGTGCGATCGAGTTTCGTCTCCGTTGCGCCATAAAGTTTTCCTTTTTGGATTAATTTAATATAGAGAACTCTGATAGTGTTTTACACTGAATTCTTTATATACCATAAAATACGCAATAAGCGGATGCATCAGCCTGAGTGAAGCTACAGAACTTTTAGAGCATGGTACACAAGATAAATGCAGGTATATTTGCTGAAATTTGTTGAGATTAATAGGTTTAGAAGTTCAAAACTCGATTTAGAAGTTCAAAACTCGATTTAGAAGTTCAAAACTCGATTTAGAAGTTCAAAACTCGATTTAGAAGTTCAAAA
>NZ_JBALDI010000047.1:0-89476 GCF_036917395.1 Nostoc sp. | reverse complement strand
GAATCTGACGTGAGAGGCTACGCGGCATCGGCTTTGGGTAATATTGGCAATGCAGAAGCTGTGCCGGAATTAATCGCCGCCCTCAAGGACTCTGAATCTGACGTGAGAGGCTACGCGGCATCGGCTTTGGGTAATATTGGCAATGCAGAAGCTGTGCCGGAATTAATCGCCGCCCTCAAGGACTCTGATTCATTTGTGAGAGGCGACGCGGCAGAGGCTTTGGGTAATATTGGCAATGCAGAAGCTGTGCGGGGATTAATCGCCGCCCTCAAGGACTCTGATTCATTTGTGAGAGGCGACGCGGCAGAGGCTTTGGGTAATATTGGCAATGCAGAAGCTGTGCCGGGATTAATCGCCGCCCTCAAGGACTCTGATTCATTTGTGAGAGGCTACGCGGCATCGGCTTTGGGTAATATTGGCAATGCAGAAGCGTTAAACGAAATCATCGGCCTTTCGGAAATAGACATTTATGAAGGCGAAATTTTTACTTCAGCAAGGACGTTAGCAGTTAGATTTAGCAAGCAAAAGGAGTTTTTTATTCCTGTTTATCCTGAGTTAGTTAGATTTAATCCAATACTGACATTTGTGAAGCGTCGTTTGCGAGTATTTAGATACCGAGTTCAAAAACTTGTTAACGAGTATCAAAGGTAGATTCATCCAGTTCAAAAACTTATTAAAGGAGTTCTGAGTTTCATTCACGATTATCAAAGACTCCACAATTACGTAGCTTGCTTTTTATGCTTTGGCGAGTATTACGTTAGCGTAGCCGATTACGAATTAGTCTTAAGAGGTTGTTTGAAAAGTGGTATGTTGTAATTTTAATCGAATTATTACCCCCCTTAATCCCCCCTTATAAAGGGGGGAAACCGTGAACTTAATTCCCTCCCCTTTGCAATATAAAGGGGGGAAACGGTAAAGTTAATTCCCTCCCCTTTGCAATATAAAGGGGGGAAACGGTAAAGTTAATTCCCTCCCCTTTCCAAGGCTACGGTGTACACACAAGTTATCGAATCATTACCAGTCCTCGAATTACCCCACCTTAACCCTCCCCGATGTATTGGGGAGGGAAGGAAAATCTCTTATTTCCCCCCTTCACAAGGGGGGATTAAGGGGGGTAATTCGACTTGTGTGTACACCGTAGCTTTCCAAGGGGAGGGTTAGGGTGGGGTAAAAAATATTTGATACATCAATCATGACTTCTCAAACATCTTCTAACTGCGTTGCCAAATTTTAATAGTCTTATCCAAACTCCCGCTAACTAACATCTCGCCGGAAGCTGTGAAAGCTAATGCTGTGACTATATGAGTATGACCTGTAAACGTACCCAGCAATTCCCCAGTTTGTAGATGCCACAATTTGATGGTTTTATCAGCACTACCGCTAGCGATTATTTGCCCATCAGGACTTAAAGCGATCGCATATACTCTATCTCTATGTCCTCTCAGAGTATGAAGTAATTCCCCAGTCTCCAAATGCCAAATTTTAATCGTTTGATCCCAGCTACCACTGACGAGTATTTTACCATCTGCACTAATCGCCAAGGAACGAACGATGTGAGAATGACCCATGAGGGTATGCAGCGGTTGTGCATCCTTTAAACTTTTAATCCCCGTCTTAGGTAAGGTGCGCCAGACTTTGATTTTGCGGTAGCTACCTGTCACCAGAGTTTCCCCGTCTCGACTCAAAACCAGGGAATGAGCTGCTGTATCATCTAAAGAGAGGGCGATCGCAACCTGACGTTGCATCAAATCCCAAAATAGAATTTTCCGATCATCTCCGCCTGTAGCTAACATTCTGCCATCTGGGGTGAAGGCAGCACACCGCACTACCCCATTATGTTTGTGCAAAATATCAATCAAGTCTAAAGCGCCGACGTGCCAAAGTTTAATTGTGGAATCTGCACCGCAACTCACTAAAGTCTGCCCATCTGAACTAAAAGCCAGAGAATTCACTTCATCCACTAGCCCAGATATCACCCAAGGATACTCTGATAATGTATCTATTAATTCACCCTTGCTTAAATCCCAGAGCTTCGTCTCTCCCCGACTACCACTTGCCAATATGGGTAAAGCTTTGCCATTCTTACACGCAGAACTGAAAGCCAAGCAATTAATCCCTCTGTTGTGCCCTTGTAAAGTCTGCCAGCATTCCCAGTCACCGATTATACCCTTAAGGCAATGCTCTGATGGTAGAGTTTGTATTGTCTCTGCGATCACTTTCTCATTAATTAATGGCGACGTATCTTTTTTAGCAACTAGTGATTCTAAATACCAACTCAACCCCCCCGCATACAATAAATTACTCGGACTGATATCCAGTTTTGCTTCAGTAAGTTCAAGGATATTTGTAGGTAAAAAGCCTGTTATTATACTTTGCTTTTCGTAACCTAATTTACCTGTAGATGGATAAAACAAACAAAGAAAAATTAATCCTTGGTGATTTCTCAAATCTTCTTGAGTAACTGACCACTTAATTTTGTCTTTCTTAATACCATTAAAACTTTCTCCATCAGCAACATAAACTTGAATACTCAGCTGAGGATTATCTTTTAGGACATAAGGAAATTTACTTTCGCCACACAAATTTCCTTCATCATCTAAAATCATGTTTTGCAAGGTATCTTGTGATACCTTTTTTACCAACTTCCCTAAGCGTTCAGTTATCACCCAGTCAACGATTTGCTCCCGCAAAAAATAATCTTCCGCTTGTCGTTGGAAGTATTTGGGAAAAGGTATCGTCCAGTCGGGAGGTTCAGGATATTCAGGCGGCGTCGGCGGCGGATTTTTGGCGAGAACTTCTGCTTGTTGGCGAGAAAGTTCTTGGAGTTTTGCCAAAGGCTCACCCCGAAATCCTATTATTTCAGTGTGAGAACCTTTAACTTGACTTTCCAGCAAAGATAAGTCATAAGTTTTAGGTTTTTTCACACGTTGAAGGAAGTCAGTTTGTTGAGCTTTGAGTAAGCTAATCCAATCCATCAGCATTCCTGCGGCAAACTATTGCATACCTAAGGTAAGCTATACCAATGCAATTACTCAAGTTTATAACCTTAGTTAATTAAAAATTCAGTAATGTTAGTAGTCTAAAAAAACACAGCCATTGGCAGATGTTTGCGGGAAAGAGATAGATGGATAGCACTTAGACATTTCATTCACTGATGCAACTGAAGTATATAGAATTAGTTGATGTCAGTTAATTCTAACGGAGATGGAGAGCGAGATACTGTTTCCCTAGAAACAGTTCTAGTTGCAAATAAAAGTTTTATGTGAGAGGGATTTCAAAGGTTGCAGTAACGTTAAGTCAACAAATACCTACATAAAAATAACCTAGTAGCGCTGATTCTAGGAAAGATCATCTGAAACAAGTATAAATGGTAAAGATTGGTTAATTTTAACCTTTGCGTTTTGGTTGTCTGGGTGTAGTACTTACATCAGAGGAGTTGCCAAAAGTATCACTTGCCTCTATATGTTTAATTTTCATTTGCAAGTTCAAGTCATCACTGCTAACAATTGTTTCTAAATTCGCTAATCTTTGCTCTAACAGTTCTATTTGCTGTTGTTGCAAATAGTTAGTTTTTGATTTTTGCTTATCAGAACGCCAAACAGCAACTGTACCAACAGCTGCGCCACCAATAGCAACTAAAGGAAGAATAGCACCGCTTCTGGTAACAGCTGACAGTGGGACGCAAACTCCGAGAATGGCGACTGTAATTACCCAAATTCTTGTGGTGGCAGATAATCTGACATCTTGATATTGTTCTAGATTAGGTTGAGATTTTTTAGCCATAAGTAAATCCCTTGAAAAGTTATTCGCTAGATTGGCACAATTGTTTACTAAAATACTTCCTACAATTGGGTTAAGTATAATTATTGTACTAATATTTTTAATTACCAATAGGTAAACAGAATTCAACATTAGGACTTACGCAAAAAACCTCTCAAATCATTCCTCCGTGTCGCGCCAGTTGCTTCTCCTAAGGGAGACGCTGCGCGTAGCAAGATTCCCGCAGGGGTACAAGTCTCTTAACCGCATCGCCCTTGGCGTCTCCCCTTGGGAGAAGGGCGCACTGGCTTCTCTGTGTCTGGAGTGGTAGCCTGCGGCAAGCCGCTTTGCGTCTACGTTCTTTCATAACCCGTGCGTAAATCCTGAACATAAAATCCCAATCAGCGAAATGATTTTCCTAACTCCTATACAGACGCGATTAATCGCGTTTTTACTGCTGCCTTCTGCTTTCTATTTAGTTACTTCGTTATTTTAGATCATTAGATTTTGCTTGCAAGGAACAGTTGTAGACTGAGAGGAAGATTTTCTTAAAGTCATAATCAGGAAGGTACAGATGACAGTTCGGGCTTTTTTTGAAGCTGCCAAAGTTGAGGGTGTCCAGTCACCTTACGATACCATTCACCTGAAAATTCTCTATCCAGCACAGATACCGGAGCAGCTAGAAAAAAGTACCCAAATTGAGCCAGCTAATCCAGAAAATGCACCTTTTCCAGTAGTAATTTTATTCAACGGCTTTAACTGTGATGCTCAACAATACCAATGGCTAGCGGTTAAACTCGTTGAACGTGGATTGGTAGTGGTTCTGTTTAATTGGATTACCGAAAGTCTACCAGGCGTAATTAGCCTCACACCTGGGATTGATTTGGAAAAGATGAAACCCACAATTTATCGTACTGCTCCCACAGCTTCGGCTTTGCCAGCACTCCTAGCTAAACTCGAACAGTTACAAAATCAGGGAATTTTAGCAGGAATGCTGGATTTACAACGGATCATTCTCGGTGGACACTCTGCGGGTGGTATAGTATCTATCGAAAATGCTGACCCTCGGTTTTTCCCTGGAGTTGTTGCATCTTTTGCTTATGGCGCAAGTAGCACAGGATTTCCAATCTTGGGGTATGAACCAGGAACCATCTTACCTTTACCAGATTCCCTACCACTTCTACTGATGGGAGGAACCCGTGATGGATTCATGGTTAAGAGTAGCGAAGTAAGTCCTGGGGATGCTACCACCCCAGTCATCCGTACATTCCAAGAAGCAATTACTGGGGGACGAAATGACACCTATCTAGTAATTTTAGAAGGAGCAAATCACTTTTCGATAGTTGATCAGCCAGACTCCACTATAGTTAGACCCTCTCTCGACTTAGAAGCTACTCAATCCCAAGAAAACTTGCGTTTGCTAATGAGTGAAATTATTGGTCTGTTTATTGACACTTATGTTCGCCACCAACCAGAAGCATCTCAGTTGCTTGAGCAATTATTGAATACTGCCAATCCTCTGATAAAATCCTTTGAGCGTAAGTAGTTAGGCTGATTATGACAAGTGCATCTTATATTTTTCTGGCTGGAGCAAGTCGCGGTGTTGGTCGAGAAATTGCCCAATCCCTCACAGGACAACAGCTAAAGGTCAAAGCACTCCTGAGAACAGCAGCAGTTGCTGCTGAACTAGAAGGAATCGGTATTGAGGTAGTTCTGGGAGATGCCTTGAATATTGGCGATGTAGAACGGGCAATACTGATAGATGAACCTATTGACACCGTTATCAGTACAATTGGCGGTTTACCAACAGATGTAGAAAGGCCGGATTACCCTGGTAATAAAAATCTGATCGATGCAGCAGTTAAAGCTGGGGTGCAAAAGTTTATTCTTGTGTCTTCCATTGGTGCTGGCAATAGTGTTGTTGCTGCGTCACCCCAAGTTTTAGAGGTACTGGGAAAAGTTTTAGCTGAGAAAGACAAAGCTGAACAACACTTAATTGCCAGTGGACTCACCTATACAATCATCCGTCCTGGTGGACTAAAGTTAGAACCAGCAACGGGTAATGGCGTTTTAACTGAAGATCCGCAGATTATTGGTAGCATTAATCGTGCAGATGTCGCGCAGTTAGTTGTTCGCTGTTTAAATAGCGATCGCGCCAATAATAAAATTTTGTCAGCCGTAGACCGAAACATGCTGTTTGGGCAAAGAGAATTTGCAGAATTTAGTTTAGGTTAGTGCCCCTAAAGCTTCTTCTCAATGCCCAATGCCCAATGCCCTTTTAGATCAACTTGTCAGGTGTAATGGGTAAATCACGGATGCGCTTACCTGTGGCATGGTAAACTGCATTGGCGATCGCAGCTGAAACACCTGTGATCGCAATTTCGCCTACACCTCGTACACCTGCTGGGTTGAAGTTGAAGTCAGGTTCGCCGACGAAGGCCACCTGAATGCGAGGAATATCTGCATGGGCTGGGAAGTGATAGGTAGCAAGGTCATAAACCACGGGGTAGCCGATGTTTGGATCAACTTGGCAATCCTCCATTAAAGCTTGCCCAATACCCATGATCACGCCACCACGGACTTGACTGGCGACTGTCTTAGAGTTGATGACTCGCCCGATATTCATCACTGACACCCAGCGCGTCACCCGCAAACGTCCGATTTCTTCATCGACGCTGACTTCGCAAAAATGTGCCCCCCAAGACTGGAATGCCCATTTCTTGGTTTCATCGCCAGGAGCGGAGGATGCTGTGGCCTCAATTGCTGCTTGGCCGGACTGACTCAGAGTTGCAAACGCCTCCTGTGCAGTCTTAACATTAGCAGTTTTCAGAACTTGCTCACAAGCTGACATGACCGCCGGGAGTAAAGATGCTGTCATCATGGAACCACCTGCCATGCCTCCATCTGGTAGCAAGGAGTCGCCCAACTCTACGTGTATCTGTTCGACGGGTAGCCCCAATGCGTCTGCTGCTGTGGCCGCAACAACGGTATATGCGCCAGTGCCCATGTCATTGCCGGCGGTGAGAATATGGGCAGTACCATCTGGTAGCAGCCGTACCTTGACTGATGCTTTCCCCCGCCTGCCAGGGTAAGTTGCTGCCGCCATCCCCCAACCAACGAGTTTGCCATCGCGTGTCAAAGAACGGGGCTGTTTTGGTCTGTCTTTCCAGCCAAATTGCTCCGCACCCAAGAGCAAACAGTCAGCAAAATGTTTGGCTGAAAATGGCTGACCTTGGCGTTGGTGTTCTTTAGTTTCATTTTTCAGGCGCAGTTCTACCGGGTCAATCTTTAGCATCCAGGCTAATTCGTCCATCGCCGACTCTAACGCCCACATTCCAGGATTCTCTCCTGGCCCGCGCATGAATGTTGGTGTACCGATGTTCAACACTGCTAGTTCCTGCTTCAGTTGCAAATTCGGTGCTGTGTACATAACTGGCGTGACCGCAGTACAGGGTTCTGTAAACACATCCACTGGTGAGGTATAGGATTTAACCTCATGGGCGATCGCAGTTAAACTACCATCAGCAGTTGCTCCCAAACGCATAGTTTGCTCGGTTTCGGAGCGGTGTCCGGCGTTCGCTGTCATTTGCCGTCGGCTGAGGACAACTCTGAGAGGACGCTGAATTTCACGGGCAGCCGCAGCACAGAGAATACCGTGGGGCCAGGGAAAAGCTTTAGAGCCGAAAGCTCCACCCAAAAAAGGTGTGACGACATGAACCTGTTCAGTGGGCACTCCAAAGAGTTGTGCATAGGTGCGCTGAGTTGCTAACACCCACTGAGACGGCTCATAAACAGTGAGTGAGTTTGCATCTTGCCAGTGGGCAATGATGGCATGGGGTTCCATCGGCGCGTGCATTTCCGTGGCTGTCTTGTAGGTGGCTGTAAGTTTCGTTGTTGCACTCGCCACCCCTGCTGCAAAATTCCCCTTTTCAAACTTTAGCTCTTGACCCATCTGCGGTGGAGCCTCCTTGAAAGTGGCTTTCGCAGCTTCCACGACTGGCTTTTGGCTTGTGTATTCCACCTTGACCAAATGCGCCGCATCACGCGCCCGCTCGAAGGTGTCTGCCACTACTAAACCGATAATTTGCCCTGCATAGTAAATTTTGTCATCCGACAACGGCAGACGAGCCTCGTAGATTTTCGAGGTCGTAAAGTCGTTGGCTGGCATAAACACTTTAGGCGAGTTTTTATGCGTGAAAACATCTATCACACCTACTGCCTTTTCTGCCACACTGGTGTCGATGCTTTTAATTTGCCCATTGGCAATACTGGCAGTGACAAGATAACCGTGAACCAGACCTGGAATTTCATGTTCTGCGGCGTAGGTTGCCGTGCCCATAACCTTTGCCCGTCCATCCTTACGGTTGATGGCAGTCCCAATTACTTTGTTCATACTACGCCTCCTCCTTTAGCTGATACCGCGAGTGCGCGACGAATTGCCCGCTTTGCCAAGTCAACTTTGAAACTGTTATAAGTTAATGGTTTTGCTTCTTGAAGTGCAATTTCTGCCGCCTCTTGAAACGTTGCAGTATTGGCACTCTTGCCGATCAAAAACTTTTCTGCTTCCTTTGAGCGCCAAGGTTTATGGGCTACACCACCCATTGCCAAGCGGACATTCTGAATCTGCTCACCCGCTAAGTCAACCGCAGCTGCCACAGAGACTAATGCAAAGGCATAGGAAGTGCGATCGCGTAACTTTAAGTAAACCCCTGATTTGGCAAACGGCACTGGGGGAACAATCACAGAGCTAATCAACTCACCTGGCTCTAAGTTTGTATCTCGCTGGGGTGTGTTCCCTGGTAGTCGGTGAAAGTCTGTCAATGGTATTTGCCGCTTACCGTTGGGGCCTTCCACAACAACAACAGCATCCAGAGCCGCAAGAGGAACACACATATCCGAGGGTTGAACTGCCACGCATTGGTCACTGGCCCCAAGGATGGCGTGCATCCGGTTGATGCCCGTTGCTGCCGGACAGCCACTTCCCGGTTGCCGTTTGTTGCAAGGGAAGGCGGTATCGTAGTAGTAGGGACAGCGAGTGCGTTGCAGTAGGTTGCCCCCTACGGTTGCCATATTGCGGATTTGCTGAGACGCACCAGAAAGAATCGCTCGTGACAGTATTGGATAATCGCGGCGAACATCAGGATGGTCTGCCACTGCTGTGTTAGTTACCAGCGCTCCAAGGCTCAGACCACCCTCACTTGTTTGTTCAATGCGCTTCATCTCTAATCGAGAAATGTCGATAAGTTGCGATGGCTCATCTAAGAAAACCTTGAGACGGTCAACCAAATTCGTACCGCCCGCAATCAATATCGCATTTTGGTCATTCGTTGCCCGTTCAACCGCATCTTTTACAGAAGTGGCACGGGCGTAAGTGAAGTTGTTCATCTGAGCATCTCCTGGGGTTCATTGACCATCACTGTTGCGGCAGGAGAGGGCGGTTTTTGTCCTATTACCTGCTGGACTGCTGCCACAATGCCGTTGTAAGCGCTACATCGACAGAGATTACCACTCAGTCGCTCTTTGATTTCAGCTTCAGAGAGTTCAGCAAACTGTGGGGGACTAGCCAAATCTGGGGTGACAACGCTGGCACAGCCGCGTTTGATTTCATCAAGTAAGGCAACAGAAGCACAAATCTGTCCTGGGGTACAATAGCCGCACTGGAAGCCATCGTTATCAATGAATGCTGCCTGCACTGGATGGAGAGTA
Source organism: Nostoc sp. (assembly GCF_036917395.1). Taxonomy (GTDB): domain Bacteria; phylum Cyanobacteriota; class Cyanobacteriia; order Cyanobacteriales; family Nostocaceae; genus Nostoc. The sequence goes on along the minus strand of NZ_JBALDI010000047.1, from coordinate 80,011 downwards.
TCGCCTTTTGCCAGCCCTTCAATGGTGACGATCGCCTTGTCTTCTTGCATCACTGCCAAACTCAGGCAGGAATAAACTCGCTCACCATCGATCAGAACAGTACAAGCCCCACACTGTCCGTGATCGCATCCCTTTTTGCTGCCCACTAGCCCCAGGCGATCGCGCAGGGCATCTAAGAGTGTGACACGCGGCTCAAGGTCAAGGGTTTGCTGCTCACCGTTAACAGTAAGTTTTACGTTGATTTCACCAGGGTTACTTTGGCTAGCTTCCTTTGCTATAGTTGCCTGATTGAGTAATGAGGGAGCGGCTATAGCCGTTCCGGCAGCAGTCAGTGCCTGTCCCAAAAAACCGCCTTGGGATGTTATTTCTACCCTTTTTTCGTGTTCCATAATTCGTCCTTCTAGATAGAATAATGCGGTAATTCTGAGAACTTAGGGATATGCATTGCTATTTAGTATTGTGTACATAATTTAAGGTTGAGTGCAGGTAATAGTCTGGGTAAATAAGGAAAAAATCAGACAAAGTACACTTCCCCAAATAGCTGGATCATCTTCTCAGCCGTGGATTTAGCATAGGGCTTGCTGTTTGTCCCACCTCTATTAACTAGAGCGATCGTTGACTCAGTATTTCTTAACAAAACGAAATATTTTGTACTGGTTAAAATGTCTATTTGACGCTAAATTCTCGGTTTTGGTTTTTAGGCGATGTTTACGTCGTGGCAAGAGAAGTAAATCTGGTGTTGCAGAACAGTGGGATTACAGCTTTTTTAGGTAAATAGACCACGTGGTAGGGGCGCAAGACCTTGCGCCCCTACAACTGATGCGGTTCAAATACTTGAATTCTGCTGTAATTTGGGCAAGCAGGGAAAACAGGGGGAGAGATCAGCCTTAGTTGCTAAATCATCCCGCAAATATGCAACGCTGTAAATCTTAATTTTAAGCACGCCACCGGAGTATTTGACCCTTGACAGGATTGACAAATTCTCGTCTTTCAGCCACAGACCGAGCATACTCCCGCTTTAACTGGTAATACCACTGCGCCTGCATATCTGAGTCCTTAATCAGTCGCAGCACAGGATTATATTGCAAACCAATCTGCTGCTTTTCCACAACCGTTCGGTCTTGACCGAGGAAGGTTTGTGTTAGTACGTGCATCAATGGCTTGAAAAACCCTACCCAAGGCAGTGTCCAGTAAAGAGCAAAAGTTACCTCGGTTTCTGTGTCTGAAATGGGTGTAACTGCCGTTAAATTAACGACTCGATGGTTGCCAATCGTGGTTTCTTCAATTCTGACTCCAGGTAAACGAAAAGAAATTTCCGTTTCCGGCACACCACCGCCAATCAGCCAGTATAATCGACCCCCATTCGCTGGTAATCGGTGTCGTCGCATCGTGAAGCCATAGGGTGAAGCATCGAATTGCTTTACTTCCTCGTGCAGTTGTTCACTTCGCCACCACCAAGCGCGATGAACATAGGGTGAATGAGCAGGGTCCATCAAACCTACCACTGCATGATCTATAAAACAAGGGAATTTTACCACCTCTACGAACTGGTGCGATCGCTCATCAAATCCTGGAATGACCGGAATCTCCATGTCAGAAGCAGGCTGAGGGTTATCGGGATCAGTCATATATATCCAGATATTCCCTTGGGCTTCCCGAATTGCATAGGACTGGACATCGAAGCGACTCAAATCCATCTGCTGTTCTTCTACAAGAGACGGAATCGCAGTACAGCGCCCACCGGAGTTAAAGCGCCAACCGTGGTAGCAGCATTCCACTTCCTGCCCATCAAATCTACCACAACTCAAGGGCACGGCCCGATGAGGACAAATGTCCCGCATAGCAGAGACTTTGCCATCCTGGTCGCGGACTAGCAGCACCGGTTCTCCCAAGAAAATGCGGCTGATCATCATACCTGGCTTGATCTGATTACTAGGCAGAGCATAGTACCAAGTATTACGTAATACAAAATTATCGCTATTTTTCATAACTAATTGCGTCTGCCTTTGACACAACGAAAGTCCTGGTTTGTGGAAAGGAAGGTTATGCTTGAAAACATTCTTTCAGATTTTTAATTGCTGTAAGTAAATTTAACTGATACACTTGTTGGTCGTGTTCGTAATTCTCTCAGATTTGGGATAATCTGCGATCTCTCCAGGTGTTAAGTTGCATTATTCGCCAGAAATTTGCACAAATACCGTTCTTTTGCGCGGCCCATCCAACTCAAAAAACAACACAGATTGCCAGGTTCCCAAAGCTAATTTACCATCTACAACCGGAATTATCTCACTAGTAGTCAGCATCATTGCCATTAAGTGAGAGTGAGCATTAATCGGCTCATCTTCTGGGACATCTCTTAAATGCAAGTCATTATGCAAGTAACTGTCTGATTCAGGTGCTAATTTTAGCAAGAACATTTTTATGTCTTCTAACAATCTGACTTCATTTTCATTGATAGCTAAAGCTGTTGTTGTGTGTCGAGAGAATACTAAAATTTGTCCATTTTTAATTGATGTTGAAGCAAGAAAATCTTTGATTTGTGGTGTGATATTATAAATATTAATTTTTGGCTCAGTTTCAATTTCAATTAACTTATTAATAATTGGCATCTGTTCAATTTTATATTTGTAATTGCAAAGAAGGTACGCCAACACAGTTTAACGCCTTCATAAATTAAATATCAACTCCTGTACAGACGCGATTAATCGCGTCTCTCCTAACTCCTAACTATAGTTTCCAAACCTTGCACTAATCTTTCTATACCTTCTTTTGCCGTCTCTTTTTGTAGCGCCCCATAGGCAACGCGTAGGTAGCATCCATCATCCATACCAAAGGTTGTACCTGGAATGACTGCTACTTTATGTTCCTGGATTAGTCTTTTAACTAACTCAAAAGCATCCATCTGAGTATTAACCTTGAGGAAAAAATAGAAAGCGCCATTAGCGGGTGTAATGCTAGATAAACCTTGTAAGCGGTTAAGGGAGTCTAATACTAATTGCCGCACTTGAGCGATTGCACCTATATTACTCTTCAAATACTCCTCTTTTGCTTGTAATGCCCCGAAAGCTGCATATTGGGAAATCACTGGCGGACAAATCAAAATCGTATCCTGGACTTTTTTGACAGCAACAAATAAGTGTTTGGGAATCACCATGTAGCCAATGCGCCAACTGGCAAAACCGTATGCTTTAGAAAGGCTAAACAGAGAAATGGTGTACTTGCTACTATTCCCAAATGTACCAGGGGAAACGTGTTTTACCCCGTTATAGGTAAAGTATTCATAGGCTTCATCGCTGATGTGGTAAATGCCGCGATCGCCACAAATTTGATTTACTTGGCGCAATGCTGCTTCTGAATAGACAACTCCAGTCGGATTATTCGGGGAAATTGTAACCACAGCCCGTGTTTTGGGAGTAATTGCTTGAGCGATCGCTTCTTTTTGCAATTGATAATTTTCATCTGTCGCCACTAACACTGCACGACAACCAGCCATTGCGATCGCCATTTCGTGGTTGAAATAGTAGGGCGTATTCAGAATAATTTCATCGCCTGGGTTAGTGATAGCAAGAATGGCATTCATAAATCCCATATTGCTTCCCGCTGTCACGACGATGCAGTTTTCCCCATTGATTTCAATGTTGTTGAAAGCTTGCAATTTTCCTGCAAGTGCTGTCAACAATGGCGGAATTCCTTCAACTGATTTGTATAAATTATTAGTGGGTTCAGCGAAGAATTTGGGTAAAAATTCTCTGACTTCCGGTGGTGGGTTGTAATAAACAACACCCTGTCCTAGAGAGATTGTTCCAGGGGAGTTTTTAATCAGTTCCCCAACCACAGGAATAATTGGCGACTGTACCGCCTGCATACGAGAGGTTAGGGATTCCATATTTCCTTGCCACTTACCTAGCTTTAGTATCTCTTAATATGGAAGACATGGAAAGTTTCTCTGTGACAGACTCCCAGATTGATGCAAGCATACAGTGTGAGAGTCTGTCACCAAAATGATTAACCAGATTTGCGATTACCCAAAAATTTAGTCAATCGAAATCTGTTGAGGCCCACTTGCTTTGCCGTTATGTGCGTCTATTGTGGTGCTGGTGTAACTATTTGAGCGGATCTGTTGATCCAGCCAGCTTTTAACGGGATCGTCTGCAAGATTCAGCCGAAGCACACCAGAGAATAACCCACCCACAAATGAGACTGGATGCTGGATAAATTCTCTGAATATAGGTGACAATTCATTAATGAACATTAAAAGACTCCTGGCGGTGCCGTAAAAAATTATTACTTCTTAATTGATCGTAACCTGTTGAGCAATATATGGTTAGCGGTAGTGAAAGATACAAATTTTGTCTGCCATGAACTGGGAGTAAAGATGAAAGAAATAGCTAAATATTAGAATCGATTTTGAATGATCACAAATAATCGACGGTTCGTATTTGATACTAATGTGCTGATTAGGTTCCCATAAGGATAGGTGTAATTTGGACTTCAGTTGTACCTAGCGAGCGCTTTTCCATAACTGCTTCCTAATTCATTTCCCTAGATAGTTTCACACTTTATCGGTTTTAGGTTGAAATTAAATCAGAGTTACAGTAGATGCTGATGGAATTGACTACAACTTTTCATGCTCTCAAAGAATGGGCAGTCGCCATAAATGCTTTGGAAAATGGCAAAACAATTATGTTGCTCCGCAAAGGCGGTATCCATGAACGAAATGGACATTTCCAAGTTGCCCACAAGCAAATTTTGCTTTACCCTACTTATGAACATCAACAAGCTTTCATGCTCAAGGCTGAGTATGCCAATCATGTTTATCCAGTAACATCATGTTGGCATCCAGAGACAGTTCGCATCGGCAGTTGGGCTGAAATTACAGATATTTTGCCAATTAGTGACGAATTTCTTGTCAACGCCTTGCTTCCCTTCCATATTTGGAACGAGCATTTTATTAGCGATCGCCTCAAATGGAAACCACGCCAGCCGCTTTATATTCTCCTCCTGCGGACATATCAACTACCTGAACAAGAAATTCCCTACCACCCTAAATACGGCGGTTGTAAGTCATGGATTGATTTAGATCAACCAATTCACTTGCAAGGAGCAAAACCAGTTTTGTCTGACTTTGCATACACCCAATTAGTAGAGACAATTCGCAAGATTGTCGGCGATAAGTTGTATGCTCCATCTTTCTAATAACCCAACTTGCTGCCTAGATCCCCGACTTTTTGAAGAAGTCGGGGATCTAGGTTAAGTAACGCCATTCTACCCTACAGTTAATTTGATTTTTACTTTATAAATAATCTTGCTTCTAGATAAATACGGGATTGTGTCTAGTCATCAAACTGACGATTCAAACAACAAGCATTGCTGTTAGATTTTATATTGTTTGCTCGTAGTGTTTAATCAACAGAACTTTATAAGTAATTTCTCAAATCTGCGCTTATGTAACCAGAAATACAAATAGTCTGATTGTAAACTCTAGCTAAAATAGTAGTTATTGTTACACACACTCCTTAAAAGCGCGGATAACATTAGAAAAATCTCCCCTAGAAGCAAGGTGAGAGAAAGCTGTTGATCTTTGTGTCCTACAGCAGCTTTCTTAGGGTATGACTTGTTAAGTAATTATCCTGTAGTGGATAGAACTTAATTACACTTTGTCTAAAGTATTAGGCAAAAAAGTACTCTACAAAGGTGAGATTTAGCTTGACAAAAATCTGCCATTATGCGTTAGTTATTAGCTCAAAGCAAAGGAGTTTGCAATGCATCGACAAATGTGTTGGTTATCTAAGTCTGGTGGTGACGGAGAGAAAATTTTGTATTTGCAGACAGAACCCAATCAGCCTTGGCGTCCCTACACAGCTTTTGGACATTTTGCAGTCCCAGATTATCAAATACCAGGTGGTTCTAAAGGTTGGGCAACTTATCAAAAACTTCTCAAAGCAGGTTGGACACTAGTACCTAGCACACGGGCAAACGAGTTTGGCGGCAGCAGCTACGCAGAGTCAACAGCTCAAAATCAATAGAAAGACGCGATTAACCGCGTTAAGAGTAGAGACGCGATTAATCGCGTTAAGAGTAGAGACGCGATTAATCGCGTCTGTACAGGAGTTAGGAGTAGAGACGCGATTAATCATCGCGTCTGTTATTATTCTCCTTATCTGGCTCACAAGCCTTTTGGGGAACCTTCACCGCGAGGATCAGCCGCCCCTTCTAAAGTTCCATCGGCTGTAACCGCGATCGCGTTACCATTACCCCAAGGAGCAGTTTCCTTAATTTTATGCCCCCGACGGCGTAAGTCTTGCACAGTGAGAGCATCCAAACCCCAAGATTCGACGCGCAATTCATCTGGAAGCCATTGATGATGTATGCGTGGAACAGAAACAGCCGCACCAACATCCATGTTGTATTCCAGCACATTCAGGATCACTTGTAAAACCTGGGTGATAATGGTGCTACCACCAGGCGCACCTGCTGCCATGCGGAAATGACCGTTTTCTGTGACAATTGTGGGAGTCATGCTGGATAGAGGAGTTTTACGGGGGGCAATGCTGTTGGCATCGTTACCAACCAAACCAAAGGCATTAGGCACTCCTGGCGCAGAAGCAAAATCATCCATCTCATTGTTGAGGACAATTCCAGTTCCCGGTGTCACCACACCAGCACCAAAAATCAGATTAACCGTGAAAGTCAGACTTACGGCGTTGCGTTCTTCATCCACAACAGTAAGATGAGTGGTTTGGGGAGATTCATACCGAGTCGCGTTTGTTTGTAGAGATTGAGCAGATAACGGAATGATATTTTCTCCTAAACTCTGATTATTAGCTTGACTAAAACGTTGTAGTGTCTCTTTATCTACTGGCTTGACCTCGGTCGAGGGTCGAGCCACTTGCATATTAATTTCTTGACGACGTTTTTTGGCGTAAGCTAGACTGAGCAGTTCTTGTACAGGGACTTTGACAAAATCTGGATCGCCTAAATATTCTGAGCGATCGGCGTAAGCAATCTTCATTGCTTCTACTATTAAATGTATAGCATCGGGATGATGCCATCCTAAAGATTTTAAATCAGTGTCACCGATAATATTTAAAATCTGCAATAGATGAACACCTCCCGATGAAGGTGGTGGCATTGAGCAAATTTTAGCTTTACGAAAATTGCCACAAACGGGAGTGCGCCAGATTGGTTTATAGGCTTTCAGGTCTTCTAGAGTAATTAAACCACCATTTTTTACCATATCAGAGGCGATCGCCCGAGCAATACTTCCGGTGTAAAAACTTTGGGGATTTTGGGCAATTGCTGTTAAGGTGCGGGCCAAATCACTTTGCACTAGCTTCTCACCAGATTTGTAAAATTCGCCGTTGTGAGTGAAAATTTCCCGCAGTGCTGGATTCTTGAGAAGTGCTTGCTTGTTGGATTGGTTTGTTTGTAGAGAACGCCAAGTTGCTACATCGCCAATAATAAAGCCATCTTTAGCCAGTGCGATCGCAGGTTTCACCACCTCTTGCCAAGGTAGCTTACCATAGCGACGATGCACTTCATAAAGTCCCGCTACCGTTCCTGGTGTCCCTACTGCTAAATAACCATTGATACTTGCATTCGGACGCACCTTTCCTTCTGCATCCAGATACATATTTCTTGTAGCTTTCAGGGGGGCGCGTTCCCGAAAATCTAACGCTTTCATCTCGCCAGTTTTCTCAGAGTGCATCAGTAAAAATCCGCCGCCGCCGATTCCGGCTGAAAAAGGCTCAACTACCGAGATTGCAAAGGTTGTGGCTACGGCTGCATCCACTGCATTACCACCTTTGCGTAACATCAAAATTCCTGCTTCACTTGCTAGGGGATGGGCCGAAACTACCATTCCCTTTTTGCTGCGTAGGGGTAAAGTTAAGGCGGCTGATGCAACTTGGCTGTAAAGTAAGACGCCCAAAGAAAATATTACAAGCGTAACCCGTTTTGATTTAGCAACAGTAAGCATTTTTATGCCATTTTGTTTGATATTTCTTAGCCTACCGTTAAGGTGTGCATTTTATACGCTGCTTGTTGGTTACCCAGTTGCAGGGCGATCGCTAAATTCTGTTGAAATTTGTATCTATGTTTGTTACTATTAATTTGTAAGGACAAATGCCGTACACTGGATTTTTTTGGTAAACATTATTCTTATCACATAGAGGCTATGATGGCTAATACTCTGGCTCGAAGCCGCCGAGAAAATTTAACGCGCTCCAGAGATGAACGCCTGGAAGCTCGTATCAGCAAAGAACAAAAAGAAATTTTCCAGCGTGCTGCTGAGATTCAAGGTCGAACATTAACAGATTTTGTGATTAGCAGCGTTATGAATGTTGCCAAACAGATTATCCAGGAAAATGAAATGATGATTTTAAGCAGAGAAGACCAAGAAGTTTTTGTGGAAGCACTACTCAATCCACCAGAACCAAGTGCAAAATTAAAAACCGCAGCTCAACGCTATAAACAAAACATGGGTGTATAAGTGGCGTTATCTGATACTTTTGATGATTATTTAATAGAGCCGCTGGGAAAGCAAGACCGGGCGGCTTTTTCTTGCGATGTTGAAAAACTCGATATTTATTTAAAGCAGCAAGCAGGACAAGATGCCCGTAAACGGATGGCTGCTCCCTTTGTTTTAATTGAAAAAAGTTCTGGAATCGTTGCTGGGTATTACACACTATCATCAACAGGTATTAAATTTGATGAATTGCCAATTGAGATAACAAAGAAGCTGCCAAAATATCCAAATGTTCCTGCAACTCTTTTAGGTCGATTGGCAGTTGATAAAAACCATCGAAAAAAAGGGCTGGGGGAAATGCTGTTAATGGATGCACTATATCGCAGTCTACAAAGCGAAATTGCCACAATAGCTGTAGTGGTTGATGCCAAAGACGACGCAGCTCGCTCTTTTTATGAGCATTATAATTTTATTCAATTTCCTAATTTTCCTTATCGGCTGTTTCTGATGATGGAAACAATCAAAAAAATGTTTCATAAGTAATTTCAAATAACTTTTTAATGTATCTTGTAATCAACTGGCTAACTGAAATGGGTGAAACAGCCGAATATGGATACCGTAATTACACCACAAAGAATCGAGTTACCACCTGGTGCGGTGTTGAAACTTTTGGGAGACTGGCAAGACTATCAAGTATTGAGTCAACAATTAGGCGATCGCTCCTCGCCTCGGATTAAATATCGACCTGGAGAGATTTTACTGATGGCACCGCTACCAGAGCATGGAAGAGATGCGAGTTTGTTGGCAGATATTGCTAAGGTTTTGCTGGATCATTTAGAGCAAAGATACGACTCATTTACGCCCATCACCATGAGCTTACCAGAAATTAGTGGTATTGAACCAGACTATTGCTTTTACATTGAAAATTGGAGAGCAGTAGTAGGCAAAAAAAGAATTGATTGGCAATCAGATCCACCACCAGATTTAGCAATTGAAATAGATGTGACAAGCTACACCGATATTAATGATTTCTTACCTTATCGAGTGCCAGAGGTCTGGATATTAAAGAGTAATCAGTTATTAATTTATAGATTGCAAGCAGAAAGTTATCTGCTTACAGAAAGCAGCTACTTTCCTAATGTCAGAGAAATTGTACAGCAATGTGTCCAAATTGCAAACGAGCAAACAACAAGTGAAGCGATTCGGTGGTTAAGAAACTTTTTGCGTGAACAACATTAGACAAGCGGTAATAGTTAAACACGAAAAATGGTATAAGCGATTCCATCGTGCCTATGGTTGAGATGAACCTAATCCCTTAGATTTGCGAAAGTCGCGCACAACATCTTTAATATCTTGCAATTCGCCCTCAACTAAATAGTTTAATTGCCGCATTTCATCTGCCGAAATCTTTCCAGCAAGTTGAGCGATCGCTTTTCTTAATTCAGGATATTTTTTTAAAGTTTCTTGTCGAACAATTGGTGTAGCTTCGTAAGGAGGAAAATATTTTTTATCGTCCTTAAGTACAACTAAACCCAAGCGAGCAATCTGTCCGTCAGTAGAGTTACCTGCTACCATATCCACCTGTTTTTGAATCAAAGCCCGATATATTAAACCCAAGTCCATAATTTGGGGTGGTTTAGCAAAACGTAAATCGTAAGCTTTAGCTAATCCGGGAAAACCATCTTCCCGTTCTAAAAATTCGTAGCCGAAACCACCACGCCACTGCGGTGTATATTGAGTAGCTTCGGAGAGAGTTTGAATATTGTAGCGTTTGGCATCATTACCCCGGACAATCATCGCAAAAGTGTTTTCAAAACCCAAGCTTGGCATTACTTCCAGATTGAATTGTTGAGCATAAGCTTGCTTTAATCTTTCATAAACTTCTTTAGGATCATTAACTGCTTTTTGCTTCAGAATTCCAGTAAAAGCTGTGCCTGTATACTCAATATAGGCGTCAATTTTGCCAGCAGTAATAGCGCTATGACAAACAAAAGAACCACCCAAACGGAAACGACGATCCACTTTTAAATTAGTTGTAGCCTCAATTTGCTGTGCTAAAAGTTCACCTAAAATATCTTGTTCGGTAAAATCTTTGGAAGCAACGATAATATTGCCATTGCTACTACTATTTAAATTCGGTGTGCAGCTAGTGATTAGCAGTAAAAAAGCAAAAGTTAAAAAGCACAATGCTAAAAATCTTTTCATTATTAGCTTAATTTTTAATTTTTAATTTATTCTCCAACCAGCCAATTCCAAAGTCAGCCAGTAATGCAATTCCCGCCGCCGGAACTGCACCAGCTAAAATTAACTGATCGTTCACTACTGATATACCCCGAAAAATAAACACTCCTAAACCACCAGCACCAATTGCTGCTGCAATGGTTGCAATGCCAATGGCAATTACCGTTGCTACCCGCACTCCTGCTAAAATCACTCCCATTGCCAAGGGAATTTCAACTTGCAATAACAATTGTCTATCTGTCATCCCCATCCCTCTCCCAGCTTCCCGAATAGCTGGATCGACGCTAGTAATCCCTGTGTAAGTGTTACGAATTATCGGCAGCAAGGAATATACAATCAGGGCAACAATTGCTGGTACTGCGCCAATTCCGCCAATTATAGGAACCGGAATGAGTAAGCCAAACAGTGCCAAACTAGGAATAGTTTGCAGAATATTCGCTATGCCGAGAATTGGTTGGCGAAGATAGGTTTTACGTGTAATTAAAATACCTAAAGGAATGCCTACAAGTATAGCAATTCCGATCGCGATTCCTACCAAAAATAAGTGTTCTAGAGTATGCTGAAGAATTTCTGGGGCATACTTAACCAGGAAGAAATTTTTCATAAAGTGTCTTGGAAGGAACGCAGACATTGGAGAAAAGCTAGGCTTTCTGGGTGTTGCGATCGCATAAATTCATCTGTTGTCCCCAATACTACCAATTCTCCGCCATACATTAAACCAATTCTCGATGCCAAAACCAAAGCTTCTTGAATATCGTGGGTGACAAACACAACTGTTTTGCCTAACTCTTGCTGCAAACGTCGAAACTCTTGTTGAAGTTCTAGCCGCGTAATTGGATCGAGTGCGCCAAAGGGTTCATCCATCAACAACACTGGCGGATCTGCTGCTAAAGCCCTGGCTACACCAACTCTTTGCCTTTGTCCACCCGAAAGTTCGTGCGGGTAACGCCCTGCAAATTGTGCTGGTTCTAAACCCACCAATTGCAACAATTCATAAACCCGCGTTTTAATTTGTTTCGGTTGCCAACCTTCCAAAGCCGGGACTAAGCCCACATTGCGTTCTACAGTGAAATGGGGAAATAAACCAATTTCTTGAATTACGTAACCAATCTTGCGCCGCAGTTTAATTTCATCCCATTCAGTTGTCGGAATACTATCAAATAAAACTTCGCCTTGTGTGGGTGTGAATAGACGATTAATTAATTTCATTGTCGTGGTTTTGCCACTTCCACTGCGTCCGAGTAATACGAGTGCTTCTCCTTGGTGAATGGTGAAATTGAGATTTGACACCAATGGGCGATGATTCCGGCTAAAGGTGACATCACGGAATTCGACGGCGGTTTGGTTATTTTGCGGCATGAGTGGCTTTTGGTGGACGCTAGCTTGTTACTGGCTATATGTATTATGTGATGATTTTGCTAGCGTGCTAACGCCTAATTTGTCTTTATTAATTGGTTTATACCATTTTGGATTTAGGATTTTAGTATATAGCAATCCTAAATCATTTGTGAAATCTTCTCTTCTTACACTTTGCGCCCTACCCTGCGGGAAGCCACTTCGTGTCTATGCGTCCTTCTCTAACGAGACGCTGCGCGATTGCGGTTCGTTAAAAAAGATAATTTTTACAACTCAGATAAGATTTCTATATCTAAGGTGCGTTATGGCGCTAGCCTAACGCACCGTAATAGCTCAGAAAAACGGTTAGCCTAACGGCATAACACACCCTACTATCCTACTTTTAAGACTAAGACTTTCTATGCAGTTTTAGCATTCTCATCTAAGATTTGTTCTACAACATTTTTCAAGCGGCTCGACCTGATTTTGCGGGCGCGTTCGCTATTGCAAACACCACCCGCCATCTCTACTCACGGCTGTCTTTGCCGTACTTGATAGCAACCACCATCAGCTCTCAGAAAGCTGACTAAAGTTTTTTCCATCTCTTCAATTTCGTTTACTATTAACGCTGCCAATCATACATTAATCGTCCATGACGATCGCGCACAAGTTCCCATTCTCCATGACGATATCGTTGTCCGTGATAACGTATAGAGCGATAGTGTCGTCTATAATAATGTCGTCGATTTCGCTGGTGTCGATAATAATATTTTCCAGTCCTATGTCGTCTATGATAACGTCGTCGAGTGTGTCTGTGAGCTAACAAAAGCTCTTCACTTTGCTCTCCAACTAATTTTGTCTGTGCGTCAATGCTCTGTTGATTGAGAACATTATTTAGAGTATTATCCTTAGCTTCAGCTAAAGCAGGTGGATAAATGAAGGTTAATAGCAGCAACACAATTGAGGATAGCTTTTTGAAACGGTTCACGTCTTTGCTTTTCCTAAACTATTGGTAATATTTTTATTTAATACTTAAGTTGAATAATTATATAGTTCAGAGTTCACAAACTTGATGATTGCAAATGTCATAAAAGTACTTAATATGAAATGTAAAGATGCTTAACTACGACGGAAAATCAGGACAAATGAACACAACAGCACTCATACATTTTTAGCTTTACCATTAAAATACTAGATGTTATAGCTTGGCACTATATCGCTACAAGCTTTCAAAGCTGGCTATAGAATATTGATTTTTTCTAGATACCATACTCATCAATTGTCCGACTCTGAGATTTTCTGTTTCCTTAATAGTTTGAAACTTATAAAGGCTTACGGGATCTCAATGTTATTCATGATGAATTCGAACATGGTGCTGAACTGATGTTTGAGGAAAAAATTGGTATACGTGAAAGCGAGTTACAACAAATGTTGACTCCAAAATCTCAGCTAGCTATCTTTCGTCCCTTAAAACCAATAGATCCATTTAAGCCAGACTGTAGCAGTAAAGAAATTATGGATGAAGGAGCAAAAATAATGAGTGGCGACGTGTGTTATTGAAAAACTTTAAATGCTTCAGTCCAAAAGGGGAGCTTTGCGTAAAGCACGAAACTTGAGGTGAATATTATTATATAACAGTATTTAATATGCCTAAACCGGAGACAACAGTAAAAGTCTCCTATATACTATATAACTTATTTCTCTCAAAAACTGCTCTGGCTTCCGTCTAGAGCAGTTTTATATTGTACGGTAGAAGCCAGATTTTAAACTATACCCAATGGTGAATCATCTAACAGTAGCTGGCAGCAATCAAAATTTTATTACTACTGAAGATGCTTGTGTCAAACTTAAGCATTTTTATCCGGTTTTTAAAACCGACGATATAGATAACTCTAATGCAACAACATTTTAGGCTTGCTGTGCCACGACTATGCAGTTTTACTATTTTCATCTAATGCTTGTTCTGCAACATTTTTCAAGCGGCTCGACCTGATTTTACGGGCGCGATCGCTATTGCGAACACCACCCGCCATCTCATACTCACGGCTGTCTTTGCCGTACTTGATAGCAACCACCATCAACATCTTCTCAGAAAGCTGACTCAAGTTTTTTTCCATCTCTTCAATTTCAGTTCTAGAAGAGTCAACCATAGACAGAGCAGTATTATAAACATCAAGTTTGTTACGTAACTGCTCAATTGACTCAATCAGTTTTTCCAGACTATAATTTTCATCAAATTTGATGTTTGGAACAATCGATTTCAGTCCAGCGGATCTTAACTGAGCTTTTTCTAAAACGCGGGATGTACGTTTTTGACGAGACATAAATTTATTCCTTTAAAATGCTTATATAGCTAGCTTGCCTTAATGAAACCGCATTCCGGTTCAGCAGAACTCGCAATTTTTCTCATAAAATTTTTAGGTGATACCAGTAATTTTTCGGTATTTAATCATTAAATGTTGATTTCTGTAGAAATAATTGTCTAAGTTTCATAAAAGTTTTAAGGCAGACCGCTCCCGGCACGAGGAAGACCGCCCCCGGCACGAGGAAGACCGCTCCCGGCACGAGGAAGACCGCTCCCGGCACGAGGCAGACCGCTCCCGGCACGAGGCAGACCGCTCCCGTCACGAGGCAGACCGCTCCCGGCACGAGGAAGACCGCTCCCGTTTGTTGGGGAGTGCGTAGAGGCGCGATTTCTTGTTAGATATCGCTGCGTAGGCAAAACAACAACAGGCGATCGCAGTTTGTAGAAGGGCGATCGCTCATCGACAGTCTAGACAATTTCTGTGATGATTTTATGATTAATTGCGATCGCCCACTCATGGACACCAGAGAGAGTTTGTAAATTCGATACCTGCTTGATGGTTGAGTAGCTGTAAAAGGCGATCGCACTTCGCTTAAAACTATAGATCCTGCATCCCCTTATACCAATTGACCAAAATCAGGCTACAGATGCAAGTTAAATCTAACTTTCTTAAATTACAAATTAGGTTGCCGAGCGACCTGTACTGAGCGAAGTCGAAGTAAGCCGAGGTACGAATTATTTCCACCATCGCCCCACATCCACAATCGCATGAGCAATTTCTACCGTTGCTACTTCACCACCTAATGCAAAGATAACTGGAAACAATACTTTGATATCTTGCAGCAAATTAGAGCGAGTGCGAAGGGATAGCTGATGAAGTGTATCTTGCCAGAGAGGGAAAAGTTTGGCATTTGGCATTTGTGACAAACTGTCAGCTAAGGCACTCAAGGCATAGGCACGAGAAGACTCAGACTGAATTGCCCTGGCAGCAGCAAGGGCTTCTGGCAATAACTCTGGTGGCAGTTTCTCAGCTAAGGCACTCAAGGCTATGGCACGAGAAGACTCAAACTGAATTGCCCTGGCAGCAGCAAGGGCTTCTGGCAATATATCTGGCAGTTTCTCAGCTAAGGCACTCAAGGCTATGGCAGGAGAATACTCATCCTGAATTGCCCTGGCAGCAGCAAGGGCTTCTGGCAATATATCTGGCAGTTTGTCAGCTAAAACACTCAAGGCATTGGCACGATTCGACTTATCCTGAATCGCCCTGGCAGCAGCAAGGGCTTCTGGCAATATATCTGGCAGTTTGTCAGCTAAAACACTCAAGGCATAGGCACGATTCGACTTATCCTGAATCGCCCTGACAACAGCAAGGGCCTCTGGCAATATATCTGGCAGTTTGTCAGCTAAGGCACTCAAGGCATAGGCACGAGAATACTCATCCTGAATCGCCCTGGCAGCAGCAAGGGCTTCTGGCAATATATCTGGCAGTTTGTCAGCTAAAACACTCAAGGCATTGGCACGAGAATACTCATCCTGAATCGCCCTGGCAGCAGCAAGGGCTTCTGGCAATATATCTGGCAGTTTGTCAGCTAAGGCTCTCAAGGCTTCGGCACGATAATCCTCATTCTGAATCGCCCTGGCAGCAGCAAGGGCTTCTAGCAATAATTCTGGTGGCAGTTTCTCAGCTAAGGCACTCAAGGCTATGGCACGATAATCCTCATCCTGAATCGCCCTGACAACAGCAAGGGCCTCTGGCAATATATCTGGCAGTTTGTCAGCTAAGGCACTCAAGGCATTGGCACGATTCGACTTATCCTGAATCGCCTTGGCAACAGTAAGGGCTTCTGGCAATATATCTGGCAGTTTGTCAGCTAAGGCACTCAAGGCATCAGCACGATAATCCTCATCCTGAATCGCCCTGGCAGCAGCAAGGGCTTCTGGCAGTATATCTGGCAGTTTGTCAGCTAAGGCTCTTAAGGCATCGGCACGAGCAAACTTCTTCTGAATCTCCCTGGCAGCAGCAAGGGCTTCTGGCAATAAGTTTGGTGGCAGTTTTTCAGCTAAGGCTCTCAAGACATAGGCACGAAAAGACTCGTCTTGAATCTCCCTAGTAGCAGCAAGGGCTTCTGGCAATATATCTGGCAGTTTCTCAGCTAAGGCTCTTAAGGCATAGGCACGAAAAGACTCGTCTTGAATCTCCCTGGTAGCAGCAAGGGCTTCTGGCAATAACTCTGGCAGTTTCTCAGCTAAGGCTCTCAAGACATAAGCACGATTCGACTCATTCTGAATCGCCCTGACAGCAGCAAGGGCTTCTGGCAATAACTCTGGCAGTTTCTCAGCTAAGGCACTCAAGGCATTGGCACGAGAATCCTCATCCCGGATCGCCCTGGTAGCAGCAAGGGCTTCTGGCAATAACTCTGGCAGTTTCTCCGCTAAGGCTCTCAAAGCATTGGCACGATAATACTTATCCTGAATCTCCCTGGCAGCAGCAAGGGCTTCTGGCAATAACTCTGGTGGCAGTTTCTCAGCTAAGGCTCTCAAGGCTTTGGCACGATAATTCTCATCCTGAATCTCCCTGGCAGCAGCAAGGGCTTCTGGCAATAACTCTGGTGGCAGTTTCTCAGCTAAGGCTCTCAAGGCTTTGGCACGATAATACTTATCCTGAATCTCCCTGGCAGCAGCAAGGGCTTTTTGCAGTGCTAATTTTTGAAAATTTGGTGGCAAATAATTGACTAGTTGTGTCAGCGAGTTGACTTTCTCCTGTGGCTTTGGGTTTTGTAGAGCGTAAGCTAGTCCTTGTTCGGGAGTCCAGATATTATTTTTGACTAGTGCCACCAGCAGTTCTGCTGATAAATTAGCTGCCAAACTATTAAAGGAAGCAGTAATTAAAGCATAATGACACTGCCAACTTACAATTTGCGGCAGAGTTGATTCATTCCAATTCGCTTCTGCTAGTTCCCAGGCACGAGAAATATCTGTGATGTAACCGCCAGTTTGTGCCAATTGTTCTCGCGCTTCATACCAGCCATTGCTTCCAGTTGCAGACTCTTCCTGCAATAACTGGTGAATCTCTTCTAACTGTCCAGCCTTTTCCAAATGCCAAACTAAATACTGATGAATGTAACCATCATCGAGTAAAGTATGCCATAAACCATTCTGTGTTTTCTGCCGATACTTCTTTAAAAAAGCAGCGTGAACATCAGCAAGGTTTAAACCCAACCCAGCCAAATCTCCTCGGCGCTTAGGCTGGGAGGGAGCAGTTAACAAATTACAAGCTAAATCGTGGAATAAGTCATGTAAGCGATAGCTAGGCATACCATCAGCAAGCGGTACTCCTGTTAATAGCAATGCTTTATTCCGTAAATATTGCAACATCTTGGCAGCATCACGCTTATCCATCTGCCACAGCGTTGCCGCCATCATCTTATTAATGTTGACATCCTCCGGCAATACCCCTAACCAAGAGAAATGCTGCTGCTTTTCTGGTGGCATTCTTTTGACACTCAAATTTAATGATGCGGTTAAACTCAGGCGTTTTAAACTAGCCTCATCAGTAATTTCTTCGGCTTCCGGTCGGTCAAAACTTGTTAATCTGGCTATTTCTTGCTGAATATCCGCCAACAGTTCATTCCAAGTCGTACCACAGGCAACTTCGGCGGCTGCAAGTTCCAATGCTAAAGGAAGATAACCAACGCCTTTGGCTAAGTTTTCTGCTGAGTGACGTTCTATGCCTGTAATCTCGCGTCTTAATTTCTTCGTCAGCAATTCCATTGCCTGGTCTGGTTTCATTATATCCAGGCTGTAGATGCTGGCTGCTAAGGCATCGGCAATATGACCTTCACGAGTAGTTACTAAAACTTGACAACGCGCCCCACCAAAATTAAACGCTTGTGCATCTTCGGTATTCCAAGCATCATCCACCACCAGCAACACAGCCTTGTCATAAAGCAGAGTCCGCAAATGCGAGGAAGTTGCTTCAACACTTGTAGGCTTAAAGCTATAGTCTCCTAATGCTTGCACCCAGCCACTAAGTAAAGCCAGCACATTGGGTTGTTGACCTAATGTTGCCCAAAGAATGCCATCACCAAAACGAGATTGTATTTCTGCATTATGGGCTAAAGCCGCAGCTAAAGTAGATTTGCCCACCGAACCCAAACCGTGAATCGCAGTAATTACCAAAGTGCGACTATCAGACGATGAACCATTTAAAAGACGAGTCTTTAAATCATCGCTATACTCTGGGCGTTCTACAAAGTATGTGGGTAAAGGTGGCGCTTGAAATAGAGTAAGTTTAATTTGGGGTACAGTAGCAACACCCTCATCTTGGGTGGAATTGGCTGCTAATTTTTTCGATTTCTTTGGTCTTTTGTTTTCCCACGCTTCATCAAACCCTTTCAGGTTCTTCTCTCTATCTTTTGACCATAGCTTTAAAGTAAAGCGCCAGTCATCAGAACCTTGAGTTTGGAGACGGTTATCTTCCAGAATCTTCAAAAAATCCTTCAGCAAATTCAGCGCTTCTCGAATTTGCGCTTTAGTTAACTTGCCAGGATATTTGTCTTTTTGAGTCAGCAACTCCAACACGACTAACGTAGTCTGCACAGTCAGCTTGGGGTTAGCGCTGTCTGCTTCTTTCCAGTCAAACTCAATTTTAAAGTTACCTTCTTCAAATTCTCCATCAGCAAAACAAAGCAACGCCTCTAGTAGACGCTTGACTCGCTTTTGAATCTGAGGCCCATAGGTAGTTCGTGGCATTACATCCAAAAAATTGAGTAAGAAGTTTGAGGCTACCCCATATCGAAACTACCACCCCAAACTCATGTAATCCAGATTCTAAGGCATTTTCAGCAAGACTAGGGTATTTGCTTAGGGACACAACCCCAAAGAGAACCTGTATCTATCAACTCTTTGGGGTACAAACAAATGCAAGGTAAGCGTCAAAATATTCTCGGTAAAACTATTGCTTTGTTGCTGGCAATGCAACTATTCTTAATTGGTTTACAAGCTAAAAGCCAGATTGACCAAGGTAACTCAACCCTTGAGGCGTTAACCTGGATGATTCAACAATATATTCCAGTGCTGGTTAAATTTCGTAGCTTGCAGGATAAAAGGGAGAAAAACGATTCTCCAAAGATTAAAAGTAAAAGATGAAGTCGTAGGGTGTGTTAGGCAAAACACCGTAACGCACCACACTAGATATTTAAATGGTGCGTTGCGCCTTGCGACAACGCACCCTACATTGCAATACTGCTCGGTTAAGGCTAAAAAATAAAATAGCGCTAAGGAAAAATTCAGGGTTTGAAACCCAGGTCGGTGGGTTTTGTCTTTATAGCCGCGACTTCTAGTCACTCAGCGAGTTTATAAATATCTTCTAAAAGCGATCGCAATTTCAGGTATAACTAATAACTTTAAGAAACCTTCTAAAATAGAGCAACGTCTACAATAATAAGCATTTAATTTATGATAAAACCTTATGCTCAAACCTATTTTTAACTTCTTTTTGAGTGATATAACTACCAAAACTTTTGGAAATGTTACTGCCATTATATTGTTATGCGCTTTTAGCACTAAACCAGTACTTGCTAACGTGCCTATAAGCTTTACCGATATTAACAATGATGTATATGCCAAAGAGATTCAAGAGGCTGTTCAAACAGGGATTATTGCAGGCTTCACTTCTAATAATACATTCCGTCCCACGTTAGAATTAACACGAGAACAGATGCTGTCGATGGTAATAAACGCGCTCAGTAAGCTATCCGTCAGTCCTTTGACAGTACCACACGACCCACCACCAGCAGCAGGAAACTTATTGAAAGTGACCAGCAAACCTTACCGGGATGTAAAGGTAACTCGTTGGAGTGCTGCAATGATTGCGTGGGCAAAATTAAACGGGATTATACTCGGCTATTCTGATGGTACTTTTCGTCCTAGCCAAATAGTAACCCGTGCTGAGTTGATGGCGGTATTGCATAAAGCGGCTGAATATGGGCAAGATGGCGGAAGTTCAAGTATAGGAGCCAAGCAGCAGGCAGTAGCTTTTAGTGATATATCTAATCATTGGGCGGAGAATTCGATTAAAGAAATGTCTGCTTACTGCGGTGTCGCTTCTCCATTAAATGAAACAGGAAATGCCTTTTCTCCTAATCTTGCGGCAAAGCGCAATTATGCAGCAGCTGCCACATTACGGATGCTCAACTGTTTTAAGAGGTAAGATCAATTATAGCCAGGGTAAGCTCAACTCTGCGTTGTTTGATGTATTAAAAGCAAGAGTAAGCAATAGTTCTGTTAAGAATAATTGTAGAGTAGTGTATGCCATCCACACTAAAACTGCTGTATGAGTCGTCCCCGAATCATTCAACCCGGTCAAAGTTATACATTCAGCAAATATTTTGAGCTGCCGTTTTCTCCAGAAGATATTCTTGCTGAACTTAGCTGTTCGTATCAACGCGAACGGTTGCAATTACCAAAAACAGAATTTAACTCTGAGATAATTGCAGAATTACAGCGAGTAATTGAGCGTAATCTCCGACGCGTCAAGCTACTTAGTGAAGATGCACGCAAGCAAGCAATTATCGCACCAATATTACTAGAGGTTTGCGAAATTGCCCAAACCCAATTAAATATTGAGTATCCCATTAGTGTTAGTGACCAACTAAAAGGCAGCTTGGATTACTACATTGATAAAGGTAAGGGATTATTAGTAATTGAAGCGAAACAAGCAGATTTAAGTAGAGGCTTTACACAATTAGCAGTTGAGTTGATTGCACTCGATCAATGGATAAATTCAGAATTGCCAGTTCTTTATGGGGCAGTAAGTACTGGTGAAGATTGGCGATTTGCAATATATAACCGTCAGGAAAAACAGATAACGGAAGACCTCAAATTATATCGGGTTCCTGAAGAATTAACTGAGTTAACTCATATTTTAGTTGGCATATTGAGCAATTAGATTTTACATCTTGCAGCGAATAGCGAATAGTACCGGGCGAATGGAATTCGCGGCTACACAAACAAAGTCCGCCGACGCGGACTAATAAAAAATCAAGGGTTTGAACCCACGCAGGTGGGTTTTGTATATGTAGACGCGATTTCTAATCGCTAGGTATTTGCAAACGTGAAATGCTTACTATTAAGACTCCATCTCTGCCAATTCTAACCAGCGTTCAGTCGCCACATCGATCGCTTGCTTGAGATTTTCCACCTGTTCATACAATTTCTGTACTTGGCTATAATTCCCCGGTGAGACATTTGCTAGTGTTTTCTCGGTTTCTGCTTTCTGGACCTCTAACTGGGCAATTTTCCCTTCCAATTGCTCAAATTCTTTTTTTTCCCAATTGGATAACCTGCGCCGCTTTGTATTCTCTACATCTTTGGGTGCAGACGCACCATTTTGGGCTTCGACATTTTTAGGCTTCTCTTTAGCATTAGCAGCTTGTTGCTGTGCCTCTTCAGCCTTCTTATAGTCCAGATAAACTGAGTAATTACCTGGATATTGCCGGAGATTACCAGCTTCCTCAAAGGAAAATACTGTGTCGATGGTGCGATCGAGAAAGTAGCGATCGTGAGAAACTACAATTACACACCCGGCAAAATCCTCTAAATAATCCTCTAGTACTGCCAATGTCTGCACATCTAAATCGTTTGTCGGTTCATCTAAAATCAAGACATTGGGCGCACTCATCAGAACCCTCAACAAAAATAAACGGCGTTTTTCACCACCCGAAAGTTTATGAATTGGGGCATACTGTTGATTACCAGGAAACAAAAACCGCTCCAACATTTGGGAAGCAGTAATTTGAGTACCATCGGTAATTTTGACAAACTCTCCTTCCTCTTTGATATAGTCAATCACGCGCTGATTTTCGTTTAAGGCTGTGAGCAATTCTTCAGAATGCTGGTCAAAATAACCGATGTGAATTGTAGTACCAATTTCTGCAATGCCAGAATCTGGCTTAACCCGGCCAGTAATCATATCCATTAATGTGGATTTACCTGCACCGTTAGCGCCGATGATGCCGATGCGGTCTTCTGGGCTAAATTCGTAGGTAAAATTATTGATGAGGGTACGTCCATTGTATGCTTTAGAAATGTTATCTAATTCAATAACCTTTTTCCCAATGCGACGACCAACTGTAGAAATATCAACTTTCCCCTGAACTTGTTTAAATTCAGTATCCCGCAGAGCATGAGCGCGGTCAATTCTAGCTTTCTGCTTAGTACTTCTAGCTTTCGGTCCTTTTTTGAGCCATTCCAACTCGCGGCGCAACAAGCCTTGATGTTTACGTTGACTACTTACAGCAGATTCTTCAGCTAAAGCTTTCTTTTCCAGGTAATATGAATAGTTACCTGTATAGGTGTAAATGTCGCCTCGGTCGATTTCAATGATCCGATTGGTAACACGATCCAAAAAGTAGCGATCGTGGGTGATCAGAAAAAGTGCGCCGCGATAGCGATTTAAATAACTTTGCAACCATTCAACAGAAAGAGCATCAAGATGGTTTGTCGGCTCATCCATGAGCAAAATATCGGGTTCTGCTAGCAACGCTGATGCTAGAGCAATACGCTTGCGATAACCTCCAGATAAAGTGCCTATTTTAGCATCAAAGTCAGAAATTCCTAATTTTGTGAGGATGATTTTAGCGTTGGTTTCTAATTCCCAAGCACCACTCGTATCCATCCGTTGCATCACCACAGAAAGGCGAGACATCAGTTGGCTATCATCTGGATAGTGAACCAATTTATCTGACAGTTCTTCATACTCACGCACCAAAGCTGTATGTTCGCCACTGTCAGCGAAAACTTGCTCTAAAACTGTGTGATTTTCATCTAAATCTGGCTGCTGAGGTAAGTAGATAATTTTAGAACCAGAGTTGACTAAAACTTGACCGCTATCAATGGTTTCTAACCCAGCGATCATTTTTAATAAGGTTGATTTCCCAGAACCGTTAGTACCAATCAAACCAACTTTATCGGTAGCATCGAGGCTAAAGCTAGCATCTTTTAAAATTTCCTTGATGCCAAAGTCTTTTGTTACTGATTGTAATGTAATAATACTCATAATATTTAAGTCATTAATTATTTTTCATTAGTGAGTAGGCAAGGCACATACCCTACCTACATTCACCGAATTCTATACAAATAAATCCAAGGGTAAATGTCCATACATTTCGTTGATTCCATCTTCGTCGTCAGACTGGCAAGATACTAATACACCACGATGATGTCCAGCATAGGAATCAAGATAACACAAGCCGTTTTTACCATTTAATTTGATATAAACTGAACCTTCAGGCGTAGGTAAATTGTTTGGTGGTTCATAACCCAAAGCCAAAGAATAGGTCTTCATCGCCAGTATTCCTTCTTCTGCTGTATCAGCACAAATTCCTAAAATTTGATAATCAGCAAGCTTGGTGATTAAAATTAAGGCACTACGAATTACTGATTTTTCTGATGGCTTGAGGACAGGCGCAATGTCTAGACAGTTGAATTTATTCAGTAATTTTTTCGCTTCTTCGGCAGTGAGATTCTGAGAATTGGGGGTTGACATAAACTTCGATTATTATCTTGTTAGTTTTTCTGTTGTGTTTAAGTTGGAACTAGCCTAACTTAACTAAGTATTATTTACTCGAATTAAGGTTGATTTTGGACATTCCCAAGGTTGAACATGAAGGGGACACCGCTTTTTGAGTCACTACCCATAACGAGGACTTTTGGCATCTGAGCGCCGCCACTCTTCCAAGCTTCAATTGCTTCTTTTTGTAGAACCAACTGTCCTCCTTGGGCTTTGAGTGTCTCTGCTAAGAGTCTTTGAGATTCTGCCTTACCTTTGGCGCGATTCACATCCGCTTGTGCTTCTTGTTCAGCTTCCCGTGCTACATAAACGGCTCTTTGCGCCCGCTGTTCAGCAATTTGTTTTTCTTCCACTGCTTTGGCAAATTCTGGTGAGAACGCTAAGTCAACTACGCTAGTATCTAACACAATTATCCCATATTTGTCTAAGCGATCGCCTAAGGCATTATCAAAGTCTTCTTTCAATTCACTTCTTTTGGTAATTGCTTCTTCTACGGTTCTTCTGGCTGCGGCAATTTTAAATGCTTCTTGTGTCTGAGGTGCAATGATTTTCGATACAATATTTGCTAAGGTTCCTTGTTTCCTTCTAACTTCAACTACCTGTATGGGATCGAGGCGAAAGTTAATCGCAAATCTCGCAGATAAATTTTGCAAATCCTTAGTAGAACTCTCCGCTGGCACTTCAAACTTTTGCACTGTTAAATCATACACATCTATCACGGAGATAAAAGGCGGTTTCACGTGAATCCCTTCTAATAAAGCGCCATCTTTAGCTTTACCCAAGATGCTGATTACTCCTGCTTGTCCAGGGTTAATAATCACAAAGGAATTTAGTCCAAGAATCACTAATATTGCTAACACAATTCCTAAAACTGTGGTTTGCCAATTTCCCAATTGCTGATTTTTCAAATTCCTCTCTCCATCTGAGTGCTGAGTCGTGTTAGCGGATAGCTATGGTTTAGCCCGTCCTAACTAAAATAGTACGGATAAATCTGAGAGTAGTAAATAGTCAAAAGTTTTGCTTTGACTTGGGTAAACTCAGTTACTAGTTTAAGTTTCTCATCAGTTTGTCTGAATCAAGTCTTTAATCTTCAGACTCAGGACTTTGTTGTGTGGTAATATCAGTTGCACGAAACCGCAAAAAGCCGTGGCTACTTTATAGCAATCCGATCTGAGTTGTAAAAATTATTTTGTCTAACGTAGAGGCATTGGCGCAGCGTCTCGTTGGCGCAACCTCTTCAAGAGTTGAGAAGTGGCTTCCCGCAGGGTAGGGCGCAAACTGTGGAAAGAGAAGATTTTACAGATGATTTAGGATTGCTATAGCAGTCCTAAATGATTTATGAACTTTTCTGTTTCTCCTCTTGGCGCTCTTGGCGGCTTGGCGGTTCAAATAATTTTCATAACTCAAATAGGATTGCTATATATTAAAATTTATTCTATAAATAAATGATCAGTAGATGGTTTCTGTGTTGATGGCGGCTCTGGCAAACTCTTCCCTTGTGCTAGAATCCCTCTGTGAATAGGGTTTGAGACGCGCTAACTCTGGATCAGTTAGCATACCTTGAAAACCATCGTTGCAAACATAAGGGATATGCAAAACACAGATATAGTTGTCATTGGTAGCGGTATTGGCGGTTTGAGTTGTGCTGCTATTTTGGCACGATATGGCTTTGATGTGATAGTCTGCGAAAGCCACTCTATTGCTGGAGGCGCTGCCCATGCTTTTGAGCGCAATGGTTTCAAATTTGACTCGGGCCCGTCCCTCTACTCTGGACTGTCTTACAGCCCCTCTGCCAACCCTTTGCGACAAGTGCTAGATGCAATTGGCTCTGAATTACCATGCGTAACCTATGATACTTGGGGTTGTTGTCTGCCAGAAGGTGATTTTGACACGGGGGTTGGTGCCGAGCAATTTTGTGAAGTGCTGATGAAATTCCGTGGTGATAATGCTGTAGCCGAATGGCAAGAACTCCAACGCGTTATGCAACCATTCGCCAGTGCAGCAACTTCTATACCACCAGCCGCATTACGCTTTGATTTTGGTGCAGCTAGAACTGTGGGCCCATTTGTTCCATCTCTGACAAAAAATGTGGCGAATATCATCAAGCTGACGGGCCCCTTCAGCCGGATTATGGATGGCGTTGTTAAAGACTCGTTTACGCGAAATTGGCTCAATTTGCTGTGTTTTCTACTTTCTGGACTACCAGCAGATGGTACTAGCGCCGCAGAGGTAGCATTTATGTTTGCCGACTGGTATCGACCAGACGCAGTACTTGAATATCCGATTGGTGGTAGTGGTGCTTTAGTTAACACTCTTGTCCAAGGATTGGAGCGTCATGGTGGGAAGTTGATGCTGGGCGCTCATGTGGAGCAAGTGCTTGTAGAAGGTAATCATGCGGTGGGTGTGCGTCTGCGCGATCGCCAAGAAATTCGGGCGCGGCGGGCAGTGATTTCTAATGCATCGGTTTGGGACACACTGAAGCTACTACCAGAAAAGGCAATACCTAAACAGTACCGCAGCAAACGACAGGCAACGCCTGAGTGCGATAGCTTCATGCATCTACATCTAGGCATTGATGCTCAAGGATTACAGTCAAATTTGCGATGTCATTACATCGTAGTCAATAACTGGGAATTGGGCGTTACGGCACCTCAGAATGTTGTGGTGATATCAATCCCTTCAACTCTCGATCCATCCTTAGCACCAGCAGGTAAGCATGTGATTCATGTGTATACTCCTGGTAATGAGCCGTATGCTCTGTGGCAGGGAATGGATCGAAGGAACCAAGAATACGCCGAACAAAAGCGATCGCGTGCAGAAGTAATGTGGCAAGCGCTACAGCGAATCATTCCAGATATTCGCTCTCGTTGCGAAGTCACACTAGTTGGTACACCTCTAACCCACGAGCGTTATCTCCGTCGTCATCAAGGTTCCTACGGCCCAGCAATTCCGGCTGGTGCTGGTATGTTTCCTGGCCCCAGCACACCTCTACCAGGACTGATGTGCTGTGGCGACTCGACATTTCCCGGCATTGGTTTACCAGCAGTCGCCGCTAGTGGGCTGATTGCTGCGAATACCCTTGCGCCGGTTAATAAGCATTTAGCAATGCTTCAAGATATCAAGTGGATTTAATTTTTTGAGTATAAAATCTAGTTGCCAACAGAGCCGCACCTGCTGCCAAAACTGCTAGTACACTGTCAGGTTCGGGTACGGCAGCAACTTCAGCATCAATTCGTGCAGTTCCAGCAAACAAACCGGACAAGTCAGGTTTTTGCAGTATAGTTGCAAACTCTGGAGAAACTAGCAATTTAACATCAGGGATGGTTAAATTTTGACCATCAAATGCCACAGGTTCTGTAATACTCAAATCAAACAAAATTGTATTTAAAGAGAATGTGTCTCTTAAAACAAATCCGCTGCCACCTGTGACAGTACGTCCCGGAGCCAGACCAATTGATAGGTCACCAACAGTAATTTGATCATTGAAGGTAACAGTACCAGTACCCTCGATTGTACCTGAGAGCGGAGTAAAACCGCCCTCGTCACTAAACGTGAAGTTAGTAGCTGAGTCGATTTTGAAGCCAACTAAGTAATTGCTGGGAATTGGTGCAACTGTATTATTAGTGCCTGTTATGAGTAACCCGATACTTTTAAGAATCTCTTCGTGGTCACGATCAATGCTGGTAACTCCAGATATCACTTTAAAAGTTGCAGCTTCTACCTGTATGGGTGTAATTGATATAAAAGCTGCTGTAGTACAACCAAGAATCCCTGCAAATTGAGAAAAACGCATAGATACTCCTTATCTTCGTAGTTTATTCTATCTAAAAAAACGCTTTTTATTAATCTAAAAATTTAGGGAGTACCGCTAAGAAGCTGGTCTTAAAAGATAAAAAATACTTTTTAGAATTCGATATGAATTAATTATCAAGTTGATAACAAAATTCTAATCATACAGTTATAAATACAAAGTTAGATAAGTGGGTAAAAATAAATATCATTGCTGAGGATGAAGGAAAAAGTATGAGGCATAAGACGTTAAACATAAAAAACGAGAAAAATATAGTTACGTTTAATTATGTCCAATGTCAATTATTTAGCCTTAAACCTAACAATGATGATGTGGTAAAATATAAACTTTTCCTCTAATTACTGATAAAATTAGGTTAAGAGGCAAAGCACTGTCTTAAAGGCTATTTATAAAGTAAGGTGTGTTAGGCTGTTGATTTATAGGCTTGTTCTAATCCACCAGCTTATTTTCTCCAAATTAGGATCTATTTGCTGCCAAAAGCTTGCTGATGAGTCTGCTTCTCTCGCTGCTGTGAATATTTTATCTATACTATCAAAGTTTTTTTGAATCAACTGCTTATCTAGTTTAGGAATATCTAATTTAAGATACTTCAGACGGTTGGGTAACTCTACTTTCTCTCTTGTCGGCAAGTTGGGAATCTGATCAACTTGTTCTATAATTTTATCTATTGATGCAATTACTTCTTCAATATTCGGTTTTTTAATTTTTAATTGTAAATCTTTTTCTTCAAAGGTTTCTTCTTGATCACCTAATTTTACTATCACTATTTTAACAAAGAAAATATTGTAATCAACCTCACTAACTTCACCTACTTGTTGATGATATTTTCCACTTTTATTTATAAGTACTATGTCACCTTTCTCAATTCTCTCTTTCATAATTTCTACAACCTCTAAATTAAATTGCTAAATAATCTCCTCTACAGAAAATACTACTCTAAAGCCACAAACCCTCAATCCACCGTCTGACTCATTCCAGCTACGACTGGCGCTGCGACAAAGTTCTGCACTGAAACTCCAAGAACCACCGCGTAAGACTCGGCGATTAATATCACCGTCAACTTCCCAAGCTGTTCCATCTAAGGGTGCGTCGTTATAATTGTTGTGCCAAGAATCAGCGCACCATTCCCAAACTAGCCCATGCATATCGTACAATCCAAAAGCGTTAGCTACTTCAAAACTACCAACGTTTGTTGTTTCTTTACGGAATTTGCTTTTTGGTTCGACAGCACAACTGACTAACTCAGAGGTAATCGTTTCACCAAAATGGAAGGATGTTGTAGTTCCAGCCCGACAAGCATATTCCCATTCAGCTTCACTCGGTAAACGATAGTCGCGTCCGGTTTTTTCTGATAGTCTGAGACAGAATTCTACAGCCTCATACCAAGATACATTTTCCACTGGTCTATCTAGACCTTTGAATTTCGATGGATGGGGATTTAAAGCTTGTTTAACTTTGGGTAAAGCCGCTACTACTCTCCACTGTGCTTGAGTTACAGGAAATTTTCCCATAAAAAATGGTTCGACGCTAACTTCGTGTCGAGGACGTTCGTCAGCATCCCCTTCAAACTCTGGTGAACCCATCATGTAAGTACCACCAGGAATTGATACCATTTCTAATGTGACAGACTTACCCAATTCTTCAGCAAAGAAGTTTGCATTGCTGTTCACGCGGTTTACTTCTCTACCACCTGTGTCTACTGTCACTACATCAAATTCAAAGGTTTCTAAGGAGAGTAATGGTATTATTACTTTTTGCGGTAGCAGCGGTAATATAGATTGGGACATCGAAACAATTTTTAGGGCAATCGGTTCAATGTTCGATGTTGTAAACTTCAAATCGTTGAGAACTTCTACTGCTGTTTGATATCTTTCGCTCGGTAGATGTTTTAGTAGTTTATCTAAAATTTTCCCTAAGTCATCACTGATAGTAATACCTTTTTCTTGTAACCGTTGATGCCACAACCACTTAGCATTCATGGCATCATAAATAGGGTCATTAATCTGTCCAGAAGCATCCTGTAAAGGCAAACATCGAGTTAAAAGACGCACGCAAGTTACACCCAAAGCATACAAATCACTGGCGTGACAAGCAAATCCAGCCATTTGTTCTGTTGGGGCATAACCAAGGGTATAAATTACTGTAGCTTGTCTTCCTAAACTGGTTTGTGTTAGCTGTTTAGCACCACCAAAGTCAATTAATACGGGTTTTTCATCACTTGCACGGCGGATAATATTTTCTGGTTTTATATCCCGATGAATGACATTATGGGTATGAATGAATTCCAGAACTGGCAATAAATCAGTTAAAAGTTCCCAAATTTGTTTTTCACCATAGCTTTTTTGCTGAACTTCTTGTAAGAGAGTTTTTCCTTGAATAAATTCTTGTACGAGATACAAGCTAGTACCTTGTTCAAAATAAGCTAGTAATCTGGGAATTTGCGTATGATTTTCTCCCAATTCATACAACCGAAAAGCTTCTTCTTTGAAAAATTCCGCTGCTTTGGTGCGTTGTCCTGTTCCCTGAAATTGTGGGAAAAATTGCTTGATGACACAAGGCGCATTTAGTCTGTCTACATCTTCAGTTGCATAGGTTCTGCTAAACCCACCTTCACCTAAGAGTCTCAATACGCGGTAACGGTTTCTCAGAAGTTTGCCAAAGTTGCTTTGTCCGCAACTCACGCAAAATCTATTGCCATCAGAGTTGAATGGATTTGAGCAATTGGGATTTTGGCAGATTTGCATAATCAGGAGGAAATAGCATCTTCTCCAAAGTTAGCCCCAATATTATCTAATTGAAAACAGTTTTGTAGAGAAGCGAACACGGAATTTTTTATATGTGCTTAAAAACTATCTTTCCCATGAGGATAGAAGGATGATTAAAATAATTCGTACTTAAGTTTTATAAGGGTGATTTAAACCTACCACAAAACTTGCCGCTTGTTAGTTGTGGGGGACTTAAAGCCCCAAAATTAGTTAACAATTCCAAATTTAAAATTTAAAATTTAAGAGAGTTACATAAGAGGATTTAAACCCTGAATTAAACTTATATTGGTGCATTAGGCTTGCCGTAACACACCCTGCATTTTAATATAGCTCTTGTTCACTAGCCAAAAAAGTTCGCAAAGAACCAAATGAACATAGTAGGGTAGCATAGCTGTGCTACCCTACCCGTGTACCTGATTCAAATGAGAATCGCTATATCAGATAACTTAATTGACCTTACGTTGAAAACTAAATGTTCCAGACTGTCCAGGTTGAAGTGGCCCAGGAATTGTGTCTAGATAGGTGGTAATATTAACGCCAATCACATCCGTTACAGCTACTCCCAAATTTAAATAAGTTACAATTCCGGCAGGATCAATTGCAGTATTAAACACATGACTGGTATCCACCGTTCCATTGCCATCATTGTCTTTCGCCCAGTTATTATTAGTGGAATTACCATTTTCAGTAATAATGATTCCAGTTGCACTTATAGTAGCGTTATTTGAGCCGATGGCAACTGATGAAATATTGGTATAAGTAATCCGATACTCAATAATGTTGCCTACACCAGGCTTTTTCGGTGTTGTGCTAAAAGTGCTATCATTCGTAGCAACAGCAGCTCCACTTCCTTGTATAATTCGAGATTCTTTCACAAGTTTCAAGAAACCTGTGTAAACTTGGTCAATAGTATTATTGTAAGATTCTCCAGAATTAAACGCTCCATCATTATTGCTATCCACAAAAGCTCGAATTGTCACAGGAAAAGCTTTACCTGTATCTGTTGATAGAGGCGTTCCTCCAGGTAAATCTACAGTTACGGTATAATCAACTGGGAGATTATTGAGGGTTGGTAGGACAATTCCTAAGCCAGAAGTTAAGGTGAAGACAGTACCATTGTATGTATAAGTGGCAACGTTGGCTCCAGAAGTCAACGTTACAGTTGTACCTGATGGAAGGTCACTAGTATTGGTTGGGGTAACTGGTACTAGTAAGACATTACTCAACAACGTTGGATCGGGGTTTAGTATAGTATTGAAGAAGCTGACAGCACCAGGATCGATGGTAGATCCTGGGGGCAGATAGAGTGAAACGATCGCTGATTGGTTTGAAAAATCATTATTATTATCAGTTGCTCCCACAGCGTCAGGGTGCAAATGCGGCCCATTCAAAATCGAAGTTTGGGCAGTCATCGTGAAGGTGTTAACTTCACCTCCAGGCCCTTGACCTGTGTTGTTATTACTGCTATCTGCTCCTTGACTGGCAACATTTGCTACCCCACTATTAGGAATATTTGAACCAACAGTACCATCATCATTAAAGTTGCTGGGGTTTTGGTCGCCTGACTCATCATAAACTAACTGATTGAGTGTATCACCTTGAGTTTGACCAAAGCTCTGAGCAATATTAGAAATCGTGGCTGTGGAAGTCAGAACTCCATTTGTCACCACTTGGAAGGATAATCCATTTACTGTTGTCCCGGCAGTGAGAGTGCCAGATTTAACAAATCCAACACGAGTTACCAATGTTAAATCAACGGGTACAATACTAGTCCAAAGGGCATTGTTTGCCGTCACTACTGTAGGCGTCACAGTGTAAACAACACTCCAACCTGTAGGAGGGGTAACTACACTTGCCAAGTGAGTATTTACGGGAATGGCATCAGATACCAAAATTTTGGCACCAATCAGCGCATCTACATTAATATTCGTACCTACCAAATTTGTGGGAGTTAATCCTGTACTACCTGCGGGACTTGTGGAATCAATTTTTAGACTCAAATCGTAGGTCAACTTATCATCACTCAGATTGTTGGGTGTACTGGAATCTGAATACCCAGAACGAACTTTTAAGACTTTAGCAAAGGCCTGTGGAGTTGCAGAGATGGTAGTTGTTTGTATAGCACTAGCTTCTCGTTCTCCATTCAACGGTATCCCTGCCGTTTCTCCTGCTGTTGCATCTGAATTATCAACGGTGCGGACTTCCGTAGTGTTTGAGCCATCAGGACTATCAGGTTGGTTTTGGGTAGTATTACTGTTATCGTTAGGGCCTGTATCACCTAGTAATACTGAAATATTAGAACCCGGCGTTGCCAACAAATTAACTGTGACAGGAACACGCACTTTGACAAATCCACTAACAGGAATGGAACCAGTGGTAAAACCAGCGTTGGGAATAGTAGTTTCAAATGTACCGTTGCCATCTAAATCTGCGGTAATTGCGCCAGCTGTTGCTGGCCCTGTAATAGTAGCTTTACCTGGAATAAAGAAACGGGTGGGATCATTCCCCACATTAGTAATCAAAAAATCGTAGTACAGCAAATCATTAGAAACAACACTACCACCTGTTGTATCTGTCATGCCTTGAGAAGTCACCGTAATTCCTGCTATCTCTGCTACAGTAATTGTTACAGTATTGGAAGTAGTTTTATTAAGAACATTTACTCCCAAATTATTCACGTAATTATATTCAGCAGTTGCGGTGTTGTTGATAACAGTACCAGCAGTTGTACCATCTGCTAAAGAAGGCATTACTAGTGTAAATAGCCCTCCTAAAGAAATTGCTGTTGCTAATAAAAAACGGTACTGATGCAATTTCTGAGCGAAAAAGTTGCATGATGGTTTCATGATTTATGAACCGATTTTCAGTTTTTTAATTTTTGTTATCTAAGATTTTGCACCCAGTTTTTTTAAAACTTTTTTAGAGAGTAGACACTGCTTACTATTCACTTAAATACTAATTTTTAAGCACTCCTGACTCTACGAATGTTCAGAATGGCTGATTTAGAACTAAACTTCACATATTCAATTTTGTTTGTAAAACCTAATACTTAACACCGAAAATTTGCTTAATTTGAAGTATTGCCTAATTTTAAATAATTGGTATAAATACTAATTATTGACCCTTGAGCCTTAACTTAACTCAGTACTCTCTATGCCGAATGGCACTAAAAAAAGCTCAAACACTTGTGGTTTAAGCAGTTTGTAATTTTACGTAATTCCGATTGAATACAACTTAAAGAATTCTCAGTGTTCTCATCTATGATTGAATCAGGTATAGTACTTAAAGCCTTAGAAACTGCGATTCCATCTGATGCTATTGAACAGGCGAAGATCGTAAAGATTGATTTGACTCTTATTTGAAACTTTTATTCTCTTCAGAAGCACGAATTAATTCAGCTACAAGAGCAACGATCGCAGATACTGAAATCAACATCACACTCAAAGCGTTAATATCAGGCTTGACTCCGGTTCTAATGCGGCTAAAAATTTCCATTGGTAGGGTGTTAGAACCGCTACCAGCAGTAAAACTGGCAATGAGAAAGTCATCTAAGCTAAGGACAAAGGCCAAGAGACAACCAGCTACAATACCAGGCATCAATTGAGGTAACAATACTTTGATGAAAGCTTGTGTGGGTGTAGCGCCTAAATCTAGTGCTGCTTCTTCTAAGTGAGGATCTAAATTAGTCAGTCGTGAAGCAACTACAAGTCCGACGTAGGCGAGACAAAACACCACATGGGCTGCAACTATTGTCCACAAACTTAAGGGTATTGCAAACGCCGCTAGGCATACTAAGGTAGCTACTGCGATCGCAATATCAGGAATAATCAATGGTAGGTAAGCAATACCACGATACAATTTTTTACCAGGAAATTGGTAACGCGCCAACCCAACTGCCATCAAGGTTCCCAGCACTGCTGAAATCCCCACTGCACAAACACCAACTATCATACTGTTTTGCAAAGCTGATAAGATGCGATCGTCACTGAACAACTTGCGATACCAATCGAGAGTGAATCCTTGCCAAGTTGCACTGTAGGGCGACTGATTGAAGCTATAAAAGCCAAGTACCAGTATAGGCAGGTACATGAAAATAAGTATTATGAGTGAGAAAACCGCCTGCCATGAGACACGCGGTTTTTTGAGATATGCAGAGATATTCACGTTTATATTTTATTTTATTGATAGCAACATAGAATATCATATTTAATGAAATAAGTCAATAATTTAACTCTCTTCTCTAGCCCTGTCAAGGTGGGCGCAAGTATTCTAAAACCCTTGATTTAGCGTTAATTTGATTTTGGCAAGCACGCATTTATTCATCTTTTACCGTCCGAAAATTATCACATAAATCTAGCCCTAATTTTGTCTCAAAGAGGCAAAACCTTGGCTGTAGACTTCGACCTACAAGGAAATCTAAGTCTGTGGCTTGGGATTAAGGTAAATAGGTTGATGGTATGGTAACCCTATCTTATGAAAATCTACCCTTTGGGCGGCTACGGGTTGTCCTTTAGGTACGGAAAGCCGCCCAAAGAGTGACTACACACTTTATTCTTTAATTAACATTTGAAAATCAGATAATTAACAGGCGATAATAGAGCTTTTTCGTCCATTATCACCATTTAGCTGAAATTTTGACGATTAAATAAAATTCATTCTTATAAAAAAACTATATTTAAAATTGCACCAAATCACCAAAAATTAATAAATTAGAATGGATTTACCTCTTTAGGAGTGGGTAATTTCCGTACTAGGATAGATAAAAAATATAAAAAAATGAGCATAAAATTTGAATGGAATTGTTAATCAGTTTAGGATCTGAAGTTACTTTCTGATGCAGAGTGAATCAATTACAAGCACTAGAGCAACAGAAAGAAAAAACTTCTAATTCAATTTTTATTTTTTAGGAGGTTTGTGATGCGAATTGCTCAAGTAGCTCCATTATGGGAAAGAGTTCCGCCTCCAGCTTATGGTGGTGTAGAGTTAGTAGTGGGGTTACTGACCGATGAATTAGTTCGACGCGGACACGAAGTAACTTTATTTGCATCGGGAGATTCTATTAGTCTGGCAAAACTAACGTCAGTTCATCCCCGTGCCCTCAGACTTGATCGCACTATCAAAGATTACAGCGTTTACGAAATGCTGAATCTAGCTTCAGTGTATGAACGTGCAGAAGAGTTTGATATTATTCACTCTCATGTGGGGCATGGGACACTGGCCTACGCAAATCTCGTCACAACCCCTACAGTTCATACGTTACACGGTATTTTTACCCCTGACAACGAAAAGATATTTAGTTTTGGGAAAAAACAACCCTACGTCAATATTTCCGATGCACAACGAGAACCAAGGTTAGGGTTAAACTATCTAGCAACGGTCTACAACGGGATTGATGTCAGCAGTTATAATTTTCACGCCCAACCAGAAGATCCGCCCTACCTGGCGTTTTTAGGTCGGATGTCTCCAGAGAAGGGAGTGCATTTAGCAATAGAAATTGCCAAAGAAGCTGGTTGGCATTTGAAAATGGCAGGTAAGATAGATGCCGTTGATGTAGAATACTTTGAGAAGGAAATTAAACCGCACATTGACGGCAAGCAAATTGAGTATCTAGGTGAAGCTAACCATACTCAAAAAAATGCCCTGATGGGAGGTGCGGTAGCAACTCTGTTCCCGATCACTTGGCGGGAACCGTTTGGGTTGGTAATGGTTGAATCAATGGCTTCGGGTACGCCAGTGATTGCGATAAAATTGGGGTCTACTGAAGAGGTAATTTCCCACGGCAAAACAGGTTTCCTCTGCAATAATATTCAAGAGTGCATCAGTGCTATTGACCAAGTAACAGAGTTAGACCGCTATGCCTGTCGTCAGCATGTCGAAAATATTTTCAGCGTTAAGCATATGACTGATGGCTATGAGGCGGTTTATCAACAAGTAATAGCAGAACGATTTTCTCAGAATGGGCATTCCCGCAGTTTGCTTAGTTTAAGTAGCGATCGCATTTAAATTGTCTGCCCCAGATCCCCGACTTCGTAAAAGTTGTCGCGGATCTTGTTAGTCAAATCAAAAGACCTCTAAGAGGTTTTACTACGCAAAACCTGTCTCTCTCTGAGTCTCAGAGGCACAGACTTGAACTTTAGTTCAAGCTAGAAAGAGGTTTATCGAACTCACGTTAAATAAAGACTGCTACCAAGTAACTCGTTCGCTCCATTTTTCTACAGTTCTAGTACTAACTGGAACTCTTTTTAAGTCTTGTAAAGATGTAAATTTTTGCTGTTGACGGCTAAGAATTATCCGCTGTGCTAACTTCTTACCCACGCCAGGGAGAGTTGCTAATTCTTCCAGACTTGCAGTGTTGATATTTATTTGTTTAATTGCTTGTAGTTCACTTGATGAAGAAGTTTTTATCTGCGGACACCGTGTTTGTTCTAATTTAATTTTTTCTTGAATTGCTGGTGGTAAACCGGGTTTAATTTTGGCATAAAGACGAGCAAATTCTCGCACATAATGAGTAGCAACTATGGGATTTTTAATCACTACAAGTGTCTCATCGTTACCATTATTCGCAGCGTCTGACCAATTATGAGAACCTGTAATTACTATTTGGCTATCAATCACACCAAATTTGTGATGCAATAAATCGCCTTTGGGTAATACAGGTACGCCTACGGTGGTAATTGGATTTTGCCAAGGATGGTTATCAACTTCATATTTACATTTGTTACTAAGAGCAACCCCCATCATATCCAATGCTTCGCTGTAGGGACGATAGGCAAATTGTGGTTCAATCAAAGCGCGAATTTGGACACTTTGTTGATGGCGATTTTCTAAGATATTGGCAAGACGTTGATCGGAAAGGACAAATAACGCCATATCAACAGATTTAGTTGCTGAATCTAAAGTTTTACCAATTAAACCATTACTACTGTTATTCCAGGCTTGAGTTGGAGAAGTAGGCGAAAATTGCACAGTAATTGTGGTTTGATTTAATGTAATTTGTTTAGGCGATCGCATCGGTTTTTGCAAACCAAATCGACTATCTGGCTTACCTCCTGGCCCATCTCCCCACATAACGTTAAACTCTTCTGTAAATAAAGATGCTAATTCTGGGCTATCAATCTGCAATAAATTATTGGCATTTCCTAAACTGCTAGAATTTGTAAAATCACCAGAAGTATCACTTAAAGTAAAATTCGCCGAAGTGATAATTACAAGACGATTGTCCACAATCACAAATTTGTGATGCATCAAACTACTACCTGCTGAACCATCTGCTTGATCATCTATCCAGGGAATTTTGGCATTTTGCAAAATTATCAAAGCATCTCTTTGATTAATCTCTGCTGGACTAAGTTGATTATCTTGGTTAATATCGATAAATTGGCGAAATTCGTGATAGCGTTCCTGTTCTCTTTTATTTAACTTACCTATTTCAGCAGATGTTAAACTACTCCAAGGTCGGCTATAGGTATTTTCTAAAATTATCCTGACTTTTACCCCAGCTTTTTGTCTATCAACCAATGCTTGGGCAACTTTGGGTAAACGTAATTCTTGCACCGCCACATCTACTGTAGATTTAGCGTGCGTAATAGCATTGACAATTTGTTTTTCTAAATCATCCCCCAGGCGAGTTTGCTGACGGTAAGCTTCCTTGTATTCTGAAGACTCAGAATGGTTAAAGTAAACTTGAACTAAAGGGTCTTGTGGTAAGGGTGCTGGACGCTGATTGTAGGACTCGACTCGTTGACAACCAGCGAAGGGAAATATCAGTAAAAAGATATATAAAAAATATCTTTGTCTAGAGAGAAGTTGCACTGTAATCTGTTAAAAATGGATTGAGAGTGGACATATTTATCATTCCCAAAATTTTGTATTTTGAATTAAGTAGATAAATAGCTTTCCAAGCAAAGGGAAAAATCCCCTGTTAGAGGCATTACAGAGATTTTTTTATAATTTGTCCACTAAAACTGTATATGCTGACAAGATCAGCAGCCTACTACTAACGTGTGTTCTCACGATTATTCAGTTATATGCAAATTTATCTAGATTACAGCGCCACCACTCCCACTCGAAAAGAAGCGATCGCAGTTATGCAAACAGTCCTCACCCAACAGTGGGGCAATCCTTCCAGCTTACACGAGTGGGGACAACGGGCTGCAACGGTTGTGGAACAAGCCAGAGTCCAAGTTGCTGGTTTAATTAACGCCACCGATCCGGCATCCATAATCTTTACCTCTGGCGGCACTGAGGCAAATAATTTAGCAATTATGGGTGTGGCTCGGTTGTATGCTGTTCCTCAACATCTAATTATCTCCAGCGTCGAGCATTCAGCAATTTCTGAGACAGTGCGGTTCTTAGAAATGTGGGGTTGGGAAGTTACGCGCTTGTCTGTAGATATTAAAGGTAGAGTCAATCCCCTAGATTTAAAGGCAGCCTTGCGACATAACACAGTTTTGGTTTCAGTGATTTACGGTCAAAGTGAAGTAGGGACAGTGCAACCGATCGCAGAACTGGGTAAGATTGTGCGATCGCATGGTGCTTTGTTCCACACAGATGCGGTGCAAGCTGCGGGACGCTTACCCATAAATGTGCAACAACTCCCAGTAGACTTACTTAGTCTTTCCAGTCATAAAATATATGGACCCCAAGGTGTAGGGGCGTTGTACGTGCGTTATGGTGTGGATTTGATGCCTCTACTGGGTGGTGGTGGGCAAGAAATGGGACTGCGTTCTGGTACGCAGGCAGTACCGATAATTGCGGGGTTTGGTGTAGCAGCAGAATTAGCAGCCGAAGAATTAGCTATGGAAACACCACGGTTAATTGAGTTACGCGATCGCGCCTTTGCCCAATTAGCTGAGATTCCTGGTTTAATTGCTACAGGGGATGGCTGCGATCGTTTACCTCACCATGTCAGTATGTGTCTAGAACACGCCGATGGCGAAAAATTCAGCGGTAAAGCCTTGGTACGACAGCTAAACCTTGCTGGCATTGGTATCAGTGCTGGTGCTGCCTGTCACAGTGGTAAACTTAGCCCTAGCCCGATATTGTTAGCGATGGGCTATTCTGAAAAAGCCGCTTTGGGTGGAATTCGCATCACATTGGGGCGTGATACAACGGAAGCTGATATAGATTGGACAGCGATGGTGTTGAAGCAAGTTTTGCAGAGGCTAACGCCGGATTTATCTTTAGTTAAGCGTTAGTCCGTCATACTAAAATTTAGATACAGCATTTGTCGGAGTGTTTTCTATGTCCCTGCAAGAGCTTAAAGAGCAAGCCCGTCAACTGCCAGTGAGCGATCGCCTTGAACTCGTCCGTGCGATCATCGAATCCTTACAAGATGTTCCAACCCAACCACCTGAGCGATCGCGTATTATCAAGCAGATGAAAGGTTTATTGAAGACTGACCAGCCAGTGCCGACTGATGAACAGGTGGAGTCCATGCTAGAAGAACGTCGGGTGGAGAAGTATCTTTAGTGAGAGTTTTGATTGATACCAACATTGTTTTAGATTATTTGCTAGACCGAGAGCCATTTCTGCAAGATGCCCAAGCCGTGTTTAATATGATTGATTCTGGACAAGTGGTTGGATACGTGAGTGCAACAACACTCACTGATATTTTCTACATCGCCCGCAGACAAACTCAAAGTATTGAACTTGCTAGACAAGCAGTTTCAACCACACTGGCGGTTATGGTGATTTGCTCTGTAAATCGGGCTATTTTAGAAGCAGCTTTCGCATCTGGTTTAGCTGATTTTGAGGATGCGGTACAAATTTATTGTGCAGTTGCTCAGAATTTAGACGCGATCATTACTCGCGATTTGCAAGGGTTTTCTAATTCAGCGATACCCATTTTGTCAGTGCGTCAGCTATTAGAGCAGCTAGGGTCAGATGAAGAGACGCAGAATTAGTTGCTTCAGCATAACGAAGAAGTGCGATCGCCAGTTTCGTGCAAGTTTCTGAGTAGGAGAGGGGTGAGCGTAACTCCCTATGTCACGGCTGCCGAAAGGGTTAAACGAGTCTTTTACAATCAGGTAAATTTTGAGCCTAATGTAATTTTTTAAGGTTGATTGCATACTTTGTTAGCTTTGGAAACTTCGATTCTCCTTCAATCTGACTGCTGCTACTGGAAACCCATTTGGCCCATCAATATGATAGACTTCTACCTTTTCTTGTTGCTCAAGTTGCTTAATGACGGAGTATGAAGCAGAGTAATCATAGCCTATTAATCCCAAATGATTCTTTACAAAACTAGCTAATCCAACGAAACCGTTAGTACGAGAGTAATGTTCTTGTCTTTCTCTCAAATCATTTAACAGTTCGTCTTCAGAAATGACTTTATATGGATCAGCTACTTCAATAATATTAGATTTTATTGTTTCTAAATCATTTGCACTAAAGGCGATTGTTTCAATTTTTAAATTAGCATCTTCAATGGTTTGTAGTAATGATGTAGCAAGCCTCTGACAGTTCTGAAGATCATCGTTAGTGAAAAGATTATTATGTGCAACTTTATGCCGCAGCTTTTCAAGTTTCTCCCACTGATGTTGAAAATCTTGATCTTTAAAAGTCTCTCTAAAAAACTTTGTATAGTTGCTCTGTAACTCCTCTTTAAGCCTATCAACAGCATTTACACTACTTTCTATCTCAAGAACTTTTCGGATGATATCTTCTCGATTAATGTAACCTGATGACTGTTGGTAAACGATCTTACCTAATTCTCCAAAGTCTATAAGGTAGACTTTATTATCAATTACTGAACCAAAAATTGTTTCATTATTCTTTCTTTGACTGGCTTTCTTTTTCATCTCAGCATCAGCAGTGACCTCCCACCAGTTAGGACCAAGCTTTGTGACAAAAAACTTAATGATATACTTTCTCAGCCGATTCTCAACTCTGTTAATACTAGGATATATTTGCTGTGCAATAAACTCCGATATTTCATCAAGAAGAATATATACAAATTCAAATCCTTGAGACTTCAAATACTGACAAACAGGTAGCCTTACCTTTTCCAGTCCTTCGTAAGAGCCAGAACACTTAACTGAAAAGGCTCTTTTCAGAATAGATTCCGAGGTAGACTCTATCTCTAACTTCTCTACAGTCAATGATATATCCTCATCTCGAATTTCTAAGTTCGGAGAGATCCCAGTCAAAGATGCAGATTGCCATAATGTCGAATTTGCAAATAAAACATGAATAACATTTTGGGATTCTTGCAAGACTGTTTTATTCTGTGAATCCACGCAAAGAACTTCAAAACTATATGTCTGGCTCATTCACCCTTCCCAAATTTTGCCTTATCAAAGCTAACATGGACTCAATATTGATCGTCAATAGGCGATTGCCTTTACCACATTGATCCTTTTGCCACCGTCATATTCCTTAGCAGAACTGCTAAGGCGATCGCAGCACTCTATGTCACTGCTGTCGAAAGCATCACCCCAGTTTTTTACAAATAAGTACAATTTTGAGCGTGTCTCCCATGCGATCGCCAATCTCGTGCAAGTTCCTGAGTAAGTGCGATATTTATGCAGTTTCCGATCGCTTTTTGCAAGAAATAACTGGTCATAGGCGATCGCCTTTACGATATTGATCCTTTCGTCACCATCATATTCCTCGGCAGGGCTGCTAGGATTTCCATAGATTCGGTTTAACAATGAGCTACTCAAGCAAATTTCACAGCTGCATTTATCAAATTTCATGCTAACCAGACCATAAATATTAGCTAATTTCAGGACAATAACACCATGAACACTGCCAAACTCACCACTGATGGCACTCACCAAATCGTTATTTTGCCCGAAGACTTTCAACTGACTGGTACTGAAGTTTATATCAAAAAAATTGGTAACGCCATTGTCCTCATTGCTAAAGATAACCCCTGGCAATCCCTCATCGATAGTCTAGACAATTTCTCCGATGACTTCATGAATTATAGAGATTAGCCGCTCCTTGACACCAGAGAGAATTCATACATCTAATCAGCAACGCCGCCGAAAGTGTTAAACGAGTCTTTTCCCAAAAGGTAAGATTTTGAGTCATAAAGGAGTTCAACCATGACTTATTTTCATTACTTTTGATTAAGGCTTTTCTTGAATGAGTAAAACTATCATTGGAATTGGGATGTTTATTGGCTCTACGATTGGCAGCTACATCCCTGCATTGTGGGGTGGAAGTTTGCTATCGTTCACCTCGATCCTCTTGGGCGTCATTGGTGGCTTTGTGGGGATTTGGCTTGGGTATCGCGTATCAAAATATCTAGGTTTTATCTGATATTGCGCTGTATCTCACTGTTGCTGAAAGCTTTAAACGAGTCTTTTACTAACAGGTAAAATTTTGAGTGTGTCTTATATGCGATGTCTACGACAGGCTACGCCTACGCACTTCTGCAATTGGGATGTGAAGTATTTTTGTGTTTACTCCTATGAACTTTTCTCCTCAACTTCAATAGCAGATATAAAAATGGGCAAGCAGTCAGCGAATCTCAACTGAGCAGTTTGTTTTGCAAGGGATCTCTGCTACCCTTTAAAAACAATGCCCAGAAATAAACCCACCAGTCTTTTCCCAAAGAAAAGCCAATCCAACCAAAATATAATATGAATAGCTACTATTACCCAAAATACAACTTGGTATGAAACCTTGCTACTTTTGTGACGTAATCTTCGTTGGGCGATAAATCCCCCCAACCATCCACCCATGAATTCACACAAATGTAATGTCTTTTCTGGTACTCTCCAACGCCCCTGCTTTGCACGAGATTTATCATCCGCATACAGTGCAAAAGTAAGAAAACTCATTACAGGATAGAGAATCAGAGGAATTGGGTTAAAAGTTGTCAATGCAAAATGCATTGCTCCTAAACCTGGTAATAAAGATAAGAGCAATACCTCAAACATTAAAGAAGATTTTGCTTTAAGCTGGAATGTTTCTTTCTTGATTGCGGACGATGAGGCTCTCAGCAGAGGTTTAGATACAATTCCCTCAATGAAGGCGTTACAAGCATGAATTCTGCCGTCTTTATCAACCGTTAGCTGATAGCAAATCACATCACCAACTTGTGGATGATGATTTGTTTCTTTGAGTGCAGTGATATGAAGAAAAACGTCTTGAGTGCCATCACTGGAGCGGATGAAGCCAAAACCCTTGTCATCCTTCCATGTTGTTAATTTACCTTTACGCAAAACAGGTTTCATCAAAGACCTTGATATCAATACTTCATTTTTATGCTTCCCATATCAAGAGCAAATGATTCATATTCAAATTTAGCAACGCCAAAATCAGAGCTAATACTGAAACAATGGAAGTAATGCTAGAGTGACATATAAACTATGAGTGAACTTCCAAATACTCTTGAAGATGCGATCGCCCAATCTCAGACAGCCGTCCAAGCTGCCCTTGCAGATGGTTGTACTCGCATCCAAGTTGAGTTCCTGTTCCCAGAACTCAAGTTTATGCCCGTGGCGGAACAATTTCTGCCCGTGTTTACAGAATATGATTCCCGTTTGAAGATTTTCTTTGCTGACGCTGGTGCTGCGGCCCTAGCCCGCCGCAATTGGGCTGATGCACCATTTCAAATTTTGGATATTGGTACAGGTAGGGCTGCTTCTTTGCAGACAAAAATTCAACCAGAGGATGAAATTTTCTTATTCATTGCCCCCACTTCCGTAGAAGTGCCGCAGTTGGAAAAGTTATCTGAAGTAATAGGCGATCGCCCTTTAGTCTTGTTGAATCCCCGCCTAGAAGATTCTGGAACTGTGGGCATTGGTTATACAGCTAGAAAAATCCGCGATCGTTTTATCAGTACCATTGAATCCGCCTATTACCTCCGCCCCGTAGACGATGAAAGCGCCCTACGTCGCTGCTACCCAGGACAGTGGGAAGTTTGGCTGGAAACCGGCGGTGAATATCAAAGAATTGCCGAATTACCCACAAAACCATCGGGTGATGAGTTGGATCTCATCCTCATGAAGGGACAACCGCAAACAACAACAGACGCTGCACCTGCGAAAAAGCCCAGTGTGTTTAAGAGTTTGCAACGGTTTTTAAAGGCGTTGAGTAGTTAGGAGAAAAGCGAAGCAATCCCAGTCTTGACGAGATTGCTTCGCTCGTAATGACCAATCATCGCTGCTTACAGCAATTTTCACAAGCGTGAAACACACATAATTGTAGGGGCACAATATATTCTGCCCCTACACGTGTAGTCTATTCAATTGAAAACTGCTGTAAGTCCTATCTAAATTTATTTTGCCAAAATCATGGGAGAAGAGGAGTTAGGAATTTTACTATTAACTTCTAACTCCTAACTCCTAACTTTTTTAATTTCCTTGCAACGGCGCATTCAAGACTTTCTCAATGCGATCGCGCGTTTCTAGTAAATGCGCTTTGGTGTATTCATCCTCGGAATTAACCCCCTTGAGTTTCTCGTCAAGCTGTTTTAGTTTATACC
Source organism: Nostoc sp. (assembly GCF_036917395.1). GTDB lineage: Bacteria > Cyanobacteriota > Cyanobacteriia > Cyanobacteriales > Nostocaceae > Nostoc. The sequence goes on along the minus strand of NZ_JBALDI010000047.1, from coordinate 35,073 downwards.
AAGCTAGTGTGCGGGCATCTTCTGGAACAGATACTTTTCGCAACACCATACCAGTCAAAATATCCAGGTATTGCCGCTGCAAGCCTCGCCGCAAACTAGAAATCTTCATTGGTTTACCTTTTGGTTTGATTACTTCTGTCCAGATACCTGACTGCAAAGTGTCAAATAGTTCCGGTAGAGTCAATGCATTTTCGGACTTCGTTTTCAGTTCAATATCCTTGAGGCGAGAGAGGCGATCGCCTGAGAGTAAATCTCGCAACACAGAACCTTGAATGAGTTGCACCAAGTCATGAATTGGAAAATCCAAACGACCAACTTGGGGAGAAGCACCCCAATGTCGCCAACGGGAAGGTGCTAATTTATTCAGTAGTTCTGGTGAAAAACTCAGGGCATCTTCTGCAAACACGTACTTTTGCAGCGTTTCTAAAGCCTGCCGTTGTTCTTCAACTGGTATTGGTTCAAATGGTAATCGGTGTTGGCTAACTCCAGAGGGGATTTCGCTAGGGTGAATGCGATAGAAAGACTGTCCGCCGATATATTTTGTCGTGTAAAATATTTGCTGGAAATAGTTACCCAATACTGTGCTAAAACGTTCGCTCACATCGCTGTAACTATCACCAGCCATTGGGTAACGCTGATCGAGACGTTCCCACATCACCCGCGAATTATTCAACTGCCACTGAGAATAAAGCAGTACATTGCTACTGTTATCCCAAGCATCAGCAGTTGGGTCAAGGTCATACACATCTTCATCTGTGGAATAACTCAACTCTGGCTTGTAGGATTGTGCAGCAATTTGCTCCAAAATTGGCTTTTGAGCTATGGGAGTTGATGTTTGAATTGGTATGTAGCCGTACTTAATCGCCCATTCATCATAAGGCCCCACCATGCTAGGAAAATAATCTCCCTGTTTTGTACCTTGAGGAGCAATATTTGGGGGAATATAGTCCATTACGGAACTTGTCAGACCTTTAGTTTTGGTAATTTCCGTATTATTCATCTCCTGTGGTGCTAGCAGGGTACTACCACGGAAGTTATGGCGTAAACCAAGAGTATGTCCAACTTCGTGAGCGATGATTAAACGTAAATATTGATTGATATATTCTTTCACCTGGTCTGGAGTGGCCATGGTATCTGGCAATAGTGACATTGCCAGTGAACCAAAGGCAAACTGGTTAGCAGCTTCCATCCCGTAGCATAAATCGTATTCGCCTGCCATTTTCGATAAACTACTCAACAACCCCTGTTGCCCTTGCATCTGCTGAGGGACACCATTGTTTTTGGCATCTAAACCATTGGCGCAAAGTAGACGATTTTGCATCAAAGCTGATAAAGTAGTCTGATTTTGTGTTTGGCTAGGTTGGACGATTTTGCGATACTCATTCTTGAGTACCCGCACAAAGCTGGCATCTACGAGAATGTCTGCATCCAAAATTTCCCCAGTCAATGGGTTAACGCGGGATGGCCCCATTGCAAAATAACCATCGACTGTGTTAATCCAGCGAATCGTGTTGTAACGAATATCTGCTGGGTCCCATGTGGCATCATCGGGCATTTGGCGGACTTCAATTGCATCTTTGAATCCCGCCTTGAGAAAGGCTTTGTTCCACATCAGGACGCCTTCTTTCATCGCATCGCGGTATTCTAAAGGCACAGCGTTATCAATCCAGAAGACAATCGGTTTTTTCGGGCGAGAAATTACTGCTTTTGGGTCTTGTTTTTCTAAGTTCCAGCGATTGATGTAGCGGACAAAAGAATCGCCGCGATCGTCTTTGGATAAATCTTGGTAGGCAGTGATAAAATAGCCGATGCGATCGTCAGCAAGGCGCGGTCGATAATCTTTATCAGGTAGTAGGGAGAGACTATAGTGGACGCGCAGGGTAAAGCCACGGTTGTCAGGTAGTGACGCAAAGCTTGGTAGTTCAGTCTCGTGGCCAGCGCCACCAGAGAAATTCAAAACTGACTCAATTTCTAAGTTTTGGGGAAAAGCTTTAGCAGTACCAAAATAGGACTGGTCTGTGATAGCCGGGACTCCTAAACTTGCAGATAATCCACCTAAGTCTGTGAGTAATAAATCGCCCAAGTCGATGAGAAGAGTTTTGCGTTGTGGATGAATACTTTTTATGGAAACGGTGTAAAGAACAGAGTCACTAAACGATCGCACCAGCGATCGCACTTGAGGATCTCCTTCACGAGTGCGAAAATTGACATTGCGGATGACAAAGTTTAATTTATCATCCACCCGTTGGAAATAAAACAAAAAATCTTGCAAAGGCATACCGCTGTAAATACCCCGTTCGCCAATCCCTGATTCCAGGGTTGCTGTAGCTAGGTAATTTTTATTGAGTTGCTCTGGCTTAATTTCTAGATAAATTTTATTCTTTTCTTTATTGCGATAAAGGGTAAACAGTCCCCCTGACTTTTGGGTGCCTTTGATTACTTCAGCAAACGCCTCTAAATCATCCTTTGCTGGTGGTTTGGCACTAGGATTAGGCTTTGAATTCGGTTTCTCTGGGGGTTTTGCAACTTGCAAAAATGGTTGCTGTGCTGCTTTTTTAAGGTCTTTTACTACCCAAATAAACGGTTGAGGCTGTACGTGTTTATTTTGATTAACTACCCAAACTTGCCCTGACGGTAGCCTCTGTTTCTGGGAAATATTGATATTCTTTGGCGATAAGGCTGAGACTTTAGTTGAAGAAGTTTCCGTGGTTAACTGACTATTAGACTTCTCTCCACCTCTGGCTGTAACGACGGCTTCTAAAACCCGCACAGGCTTATGGTTGGCTGACAATTCTGTATCAACATTTACAGATGGTGACTTGGCGCTAGCCGTTACTATTCCTAAAAACAAACCATGTAACAAAATCATATAAAAGGTTAATCTGTTCATCGCATCAATCCCCCGATAACTATACCGTAGTTAATTTTTAACTTTTCCAAAGCTATGTAGCCAGCTTTTTACCGATTCTCTCAGTTGCTTTATATCAAGCAGTAAACTTTAGACTTCAATTTTAGTTGCAATTTTTCAGCCTTGTTACACTGTTATCCTGGAGGATTTTTCATAACAATTGCATCTCTCACAAACAGGAAGTATTATTTTTAGATCAGACTAATAAATATTGGGGAAAAAAATCTAATAAATTAACCAAATTTGGGAAAATAGTTGATTTTTGAAAGAATTTTTCCGATGATCCTTTATTTGCATCAGGAGAAGAAGTTTGAGGTTACTTCGGGTTAGCGATAAGCCGCCCTCCAGGAACGCCGTCAGTGTAGCCCATCGTAGATATCGCCAACGCATGAGATTTTTCGTGTAGTATTTATTGATACTATTAATTTTTAGCAATGAAAAGCAAACTAGCACAGAAAAATTTTTAGTTCAGGATTATCAAAATAGTAATTTAAATGTAACAACGGACACAGAAATGTCAACATATTTATCTCAAGTCTGGCAACTGCTGAGAAATTATGTGAGGGATATAAGTTTACAAGAGATGCCAAAGACCACATCTGTGGAAACCGAAGCAGTTTTACCTCTAGAAAAAAGCATTAAAAAACCAGACAAAAGCGTTAAATTTGCTCAAGATAATTTGCAGTCAGATTTATGCTTTCAAAGACTCCAAGAAAGCTTAAAAAAATGGACAATATCAAAGAGCGGTTTGACTTCTAAGATAGGTGATCAGACATCGGGCACGCTACCATCAGAGTTCTGTTTGAGAGTAGGCGATCGCCAGATGCATGAAGAGATTTATGATTTACTGGGCAATGGAGCGCTGAAACCAGAAATAGTCAACGAACTCATGGAATTACTAGTGACAGGTAAAAAAATTCGCCTAGAACTACTTTTCTGGCGGCTAGAAGATTTTTATCGTCGCTGGTGTCAGGGAGAATTTATCGATGGGACACCAGATGATAACCTGCCTCAAAAAACAAGATTAAAGTTGGCGGCACAAAATATTGCTCTTGGGCTGAGACAGGTAGATATATATACAGGGCTGAACGTACTGATTTTACTGTTAGAGTTACATCGTTACGCCCAACAGCAAGATGAACTCAAACAAAAAATCACCTTCTATCCATCTACTCAACCAGACACAGACAATTTTTTCACATCCCAACTGCTGCGGATCATCAACTATAGCGATGCCTTGGAAATTGGTAATTTTAGCAGTATAGTTGGGCAATTCCTCAAAGGCGGCAACTTTCGCAGTGCTTACCTGGGCGATGCCAACCTGACTGGGGCAGACTTTAGGGGTGCTGACCTCAGCCGTGCTTATCTGGGTGATGCCAACTTAACTGGGGTAAACTTCAGCGGTGCCAATCTTAGCGGTGCTAACCTCGGTGATGCCAATCTCAGCAGTGCCAACCTCACTGGTGCTAACCTCAGTGGTACCGACCTCAGCAGCACCAACCTCAGCGGTGCTAACCTTAGCTGTGCCAACCTTAGCCGCGCCGACCTCAACCGCGCCGACCTCAGCAGCACCAACCTCAGCCGCGCCGACCTCAGCCACGCCGACCTCAACCGCGCTGACCTCAGCAGCACCAACCTTAGCCATGCTGACCTCAGCAACGCCATCCTTTTCGGTGCGAATCTAAGTGAAGCCAACCTTAGCAGCACTAACCTTAACCATGCCGACCTCTGTCGCGCCGACCTCAGTGGTGCTGATTTGAGTCACGCCATCCTCAACGGTACTAACCTGAGTGACACAATTCTTTTCAGTACCAACCTCAGCGACGCCATCCTTGTTGCCGCAGACCTTAGCTACGCTAAACTTAACGGTGCCAAGCTTAACAATGCCAAACTCAACGGTGCAATGTTCTTAGGCGCAGACCTCAGCGGTGTAGACCTGAGTCGGGTAACTCTCAACGACGCCGACCTCAGTGGGGTAATTCTCAGCGACGCCGACCTCAGTGGTGCCGACCTCACCGACGCTATCCTTTTGGGCACAGACTTCAGCTATGCCAACCTTAACAGTGCTAACCTCAGTGGCAGTAACCTCAGTGGTGCTATCCTCAACAGCGCGGATCTCAGCCACAGTAACCTCAGTTATGCCATTCTCGGCGGTGCTGACCTCAGCGACGCCAATATGGAAAAAATGACCTGGGGTAAAAAGCAGCAGTGGGAAGATGTGCGGGGATTAGAGAAAGCAGTTAATGTGCCGGAGGCGTTGAAAGAAGAACTGGGATTGAATTGAGATGAGGGGAAAGGTAAAACCCAAGCTTTGAACACCACCTTTCGAGTTCCGAACACCACCTTTCGAGTTCTGAACACCAACTTTCGAGTTCTGAACATCAACTTCCGAGTTCTGAATACCAGCTTCCGAGTTCCGAACATCAACTTCCGAGTTCTGAACACCAACTTCCGAGTTCCGAACATCAACTTTCGAGTTCCGAACATCAACTTCCGAGTTCTGAACACCAACTTCCGAGTTCCGAACATCAACTTTCGAGTTCCGAACATCAACTTCCGAGTTCCGAACACCATCTATGGATATCTCAGCTTGAATGATCAACTCAGAAATAGCAAATGTCTAATTATTAGCACGATACGATCGCCTTTTCTCTTCCTCTATGTCCTCTGCGCTTCCGTAGTAGCCTGCGGCAAACCGCTGCGCGTCGTTCAAAGCAGCTTTCGCCAGTAGGTTGCAGACTCTTCATAGCCCAATGCCTTGTAGAAGTTCCCTGCCCGACGTGTAGCCAATGCCACAAGCTTGGCATCTCGATCAGTAGCCCAAGCTTCAAAGCTTTGCATCAGTGATCTGCCAATCCCCATTTTTCGGTAGTCTGCGTCAACCATAATTTCCTCTACCCAAGCCACCCGCCCGTTTGCATAGAACGTGTAATGGTCAAAGCCAAGAATATAACCCACAATATCTTTGTCTACCTCAGCTACAGCGAGGTAGCCTGACGGCGAAGACAAGAGTTCTGAAAATGCGACACGAAAAGCCTTCGGGTCAACGACGAACGATGTCGCCAAGGTTTTGGCCAGAACTAGTAACGCTTCAGCATCTCTTGCTTGTGCTACACGGATAATCGTCATTTTCAATAATTCAGTTAGGTTGTGTACCAGCCTCAAATGATGGTTCACAACGTACAGGGAAGTTCATTGAGTTGGCAATAAAACACAGGTGATGCGCCTTTTCATGTAACTGTTTAGCGATCGCTGGATCTTTACAGTCTTTCACTGTTACAACTGGCTTAAGAATCACTTCAGCGAATTTTCCGCCACTATCGTCAGTCTCAATCATTTTGCCAACTGGGTGATCAACATAGCTAGTAACAACAAGCTGCACCTCAGCACACAAATGTAAATACCAAAGCATATGACAAGTAGACAGCGATGCAACTAGTAATTCTTCTGGATTGTACTTAGTTCTGTCTCCACGAAAAGCAGAATCAGAGGAACCGAAAATTAGGGGTTTACCTACAACTGAAATCTCATGCGATCGCTCATAAGCTTTATAATCAACAGTTCCCTGTCCAGTATTTCCAGTCCACGTTACTTCAACTTGGTAAAAGTGTGTTTTGTGTTCTGTTGCCAAGATTTTTCTCCTTTAGTGGGTGACAGTTTCCATCGTACATACAGCAACTACAAATCAAACTTTCAAGTTCTGAACACCAACTTCCGAGTTCTGAACATCAACTTTCGAGTTCCGAACACCACCTTCCGAGTTCTGAACACCACTTTTCAAGTTCCGAACACCAACTTCCGAGTTCCGAACACCAACTTCCGAGTTCCGAACACCACCTTTCGAGTTCCAAACACCAACTTCCGAGTTCTGAACACCACCTTCCGAGTTCCGAACACCATCTTCCGAGTTTCAATCTCAAAAGACGAGTATATTAGCTTGAATGATCAACTCAGAAACAGCAAACATCTAATTATTAACTCAATGCGATCGCCTCTTCTCTTCCTCCGTGTCCTCTGCGCCTCTGCGGTTCGTCATTCTTCCTACACCCATCAACCCCAAATTTTACACTAGACTCTAAATAAGCAGTAATTATACGAGTCTGAGCGAATGAACAAGCGTTTATCGCAAACCTGGCAGAAGTTTCGGCAATCCTTCTCAGTAGAAGAGACTGTAAACGCCACAGTTGAGACTGGTAAAGCAGTTTTAGAAGCCGCAAAAACCCTTAAAGAACAAGGTGCCAGCGTAAAACTCTTGAAACCTCTGTTACAAAATTCATCTTCACTGCTAGATGTGTTGTGTTTACCCTTAGCGCAGGTAGTGGGTGCGGGTTTGCCATTCGTGCCACTTGGAATAGCCTTGCTGAAGTATTCCCGCGACATAACTAAGCAAGATATTTCTCTAGAAGACTGCGTATTTATAGTTAGTCAAGCTGCTTATTTGGAAAGTGTCAAAGAAATTTTATCCTTAGACCCATCTATTAACTCGGATGATGACCCCAATATTAATAAAGCGCTAACCAAACAACTACAAAAACTCAATAATATTGAATTAGATTATGAAAGTGCAAGCAATGCTGTAGCCTGTTTCCACGAATCAGAATTAGCGAAAGCATTTAATCAAGTATTATTGGCACGGTTAGCAGCAGCAAACATCCCCAACGCTAATGCTAAGATTTTGACGCAACGAGTAGCTTGGAATACTCACCGCTATATCATTAAAGCCTGGATAGAATCAGGCGATGCTATCAAAAATATAATTCAACCTTCCTTTGGAGACTGGCAGAAAGAACAGCAAAAGTTCTCTAGCATTGATGAATACCTAAAAACTCATATTGCTAGCAAGCCTTTAGACTTAGTTTTTGACGAAAGTTTCTCATTTAAAGATATTTACGTACCTTTAAAAGCCAAACCTGTAGATAAAAATGGGGACATAGATAAAAAAGCCGACTCATTAGAATTAGAAACATGGGCTAAGGAAATTCTCCTAAATCCAAATAACCTAGAACAAGTGATGTTTGTTCAAGGAGGCCCAGGAAGGGGCAAAAGTGTCTTCTGTCGGATGTTTTCTGATTGGGTACGGCAGCATTTGCATCCCATTTGGACACCAATTTTGATTCGGTTACGGGATCTAGACTCCTTTGAATCGCGTTTAGAAAACACTTTAGAAGCAGAACTTAAAATTGGTTTTATTCAAAGCGATAAAAACTGGTTGACGAATAAAAACACCCGTTTCTTGTTTATCCTTGATGGGTTTGATGAATTGCATATTGAGGCTAGAACCAACGTCAATGTAGAAGCATTTATCAAACAAGTCTCTGGATTTCAGGATGAGTGCAAAAATTACCGCGACATGGGACATCGGGTATTAATCACTGGTAGGTCGATGTCTTTACAAGGTATCCCTTACTTGCCCCGCAATTTAGAGCGGGTGGAAATTGTCGAAATGGATGGACAACTCCAACAAAAATGGTTAGATAAGTGGGAAGAATTAGCAGCTCCTAAAGGAAAAACCGCAGCCTTTGGGCAGTTTTTACAAAGTGATAAATGTCCATCTGAGGTGAAAAATTTAGCCCAAGAGCCGCTCTTACTTTATTTGTTAGCGGCAATGTATCGAGATGGAAAATTGGCAATTGATAAATTAGAGCAAGCAAGCCATAGCACAGCAAAAATTGTAATTTACCAGGAGGCTTTAAACTGGGTACTGACAAAACAGCGTTCTCAAACGGATGGGACTAATTTAAATATTGAGTTAACCCAACAAAAACCCGAAGATTTAAAACGTATTCTCACAGAAGCGGCTGTTTGTGTTGTGCAGTCGGGAGGCGAATTTGCTTCCATGTCAATGTTAGAGCTACGTTTACAAGACGACGAAACAGCAAAAGCCTTAATTGAAAAAGCTAAAGAAAAATTAGGTAACGAAGCTCTCAAAACAGCTTTAGCTGCTTTTTACATTCGTCCTGCTGATAAACAAGAGGGTGGGGTTGAGTTTTTTCATAAGAGTTTTGGCGAATTTCTCTTTGCAGAACGCTTGAAAGCACGCCTGAAAGTTTGGACACAATACTACAAAGCAGAAGACGGAAAACAACTAGTTACTGCCGAAGCCCAAATGAATTGGGAAATTTATGATTTGCTGGGTTTTGGTAAACTCACACCAGAAATTGTGGAATACTTGATGGGGTTGCTGACTGAAAATCAAGATTTCCCTTGGGAGCAGTTATTTAAACGCTTAGAAAAGTTTTACGGTAAGTGGTGTAAAGGGAAATTTATTGACTCTGCGGAAGAGACTTTACCTCAGAAAAAGCTGCGACAGTTGCAAAAGTATGGAATTCAAGGGCTAGGTCAGCGTCAGGTAGATATTTATGCCGGGTTGAATGTGATCATTTTGCTCTTGGAGCTGCACCGTTATGCTAAAGGGCGAGATGACCTCAAACAAGAAATTGTCTTTTATCCATCTGGTCAAACAGAAGCAAATTTTATAACAACCCAACTACTTCGCATCATTAACTACAGTGAGTGCATTCAACTTAAAACTTTCAATAGTGTAGTCGGGCAATTCCTCAGGGACGCAGACCTCAGGGGCGCAGACCTCAGGGGCGCAGACCTCAGGGGCGCAGACCTCAGCCGCGCAGACCTCAGCGGCGCAGACCTCAGCCGCGCAGACCTCAGCGGCGCAAACCTCAGCAACGCAGACCTCAGCCGCGCAGACCTCATCGGCGCATACCTCATCGGCGCATACCTCAGCAGCGCAAACCTCAGCCGCGCAAACCTCAGCCGCGCAAACCTCAGCCGCGCAAACCTCAGGGGCGCATACCTCAGGGGCGCATACCTCAGGGGCGCAGACCTCAGCGGCGCAGACCTCAGCGGCGCAGACCTCAGCGGCGCAGACCTCAGCGGCGCAGACCTCAGCGGCGCAGACCTCAGCGATAAAGATTGGGGGGATATTCGCTGGGATAAAAATACAAAATGGGATGAAGTCAAAGGGCTGGATACAGCAAGGAATGTGCCAGAAGCCTTAAAACAACAGTTGGGGCTGAGTTGAGAAGAAGTGGGAGCAAAGGAGCAGGGGAGAATCACTATATAACTGTAATTGAACGTGAATTCGACGGCTCATATAGTGTCCGCCTAATTAACTCAATGAAAGAAAAGACCTCTCCCTGGTTTTACTACGCAAAACCGTCCCTCTCCGATTCGGAGAGGGACAGACTTGAACTTTAGTTCAAGACAGGGAGAGGTTTGTCGAACTCACGGTGAACATCATCTTCCGAGTTCCGAACACCAACTTCCGAGTTCTGAACACCAACCTTCAAGTTCCGAACACCATCTTTCAAGTTCCGAACGCCATCTTCCGAGTTCCGAACACCATCTTTCAAGTTCTGAACACCATCTTCCGAGTTCCGAACACCATCTTCCGAGTTCCGAACACCATCTTCCGAGTTCTGAACACCATCTTCCTACTTCCAATCTCAAAAGATGGGTATCTGGGCTTGAGTAATGAGCAATACTACCTCAAAGCCAGTTGTGATACCAATTCACGAAAACCCTGATACAGATAGATTTCTCGTAGGGGCATGGCAATGCCATGCCCTTACCAACGTATTTATATCATTATTAAAGTGAAATGGTATGAGTGTGTTAACTGTACATCAGAGGGCTTATTCCCGCTTGCTAGAGTGTGAGTAGTTCACGTAAAATATAGTGCCATTGTTGCAGCACTTCTCATGACCTCATCTGCGTCGTTTGACACATCAGAGTCTTTGCAGGCGGATATCGCTGAATTGATCGCTCGTTTACCGACATTAAAAAATCGGCAACTTATTCAGCAAGCACTTGCTACTATTGTTCGTCTAGCTGATACCGAAATTGAGCGTCTCGATTGGAAAATATTGTCCGCTGCTCTAGTAGATATGGAGCGTGGTTTCCAGCTTTTTTATAATTATCGACACGTTCGCAAAATCACCGTCTTCGGTTCTGCTCGTCTAGCGTCAGATACGCCAGAGTACCAAATGGCCCTTAAGTTTGCTCGTGCTGTTTCTCAATTAGGATTTATGGTGATGACAGGCGGTGGCGGCGGGATTATGCAAGCGGGTCACGAAGGTGCTGGGCGAGAAAATTCTTTTGGATTAAACATTCAGTTACCCTTTGAACAGCTAGCGAACCCATTTATAGAAGGCGATCCCAAGCTAATTAACTTCAAATATTTCTTTACCCGCAAGCTGTTTCTCCTCAAAGAAAGTGATGCTATAGCCTTGTTTCCGGGAGGCTTTGGCACTCAAGATGAAGCTTTTGAATGCATGACATTAACCCAAAATGGTAAATTTGGCCCAGTACCTCTAGTTTTAATCGATCGCCCTGGTGGTGATTACTGGTGGTCTTGGAGCGAATATATTGAGAAGCAATTAGTACAAAATGGTCTTGTCAGTCCTGAAGACCCCAGCCTTTACACAGTGACAGACAACTTAGATGTAGCTTGTGATGTGATTACTCGTTTTTACCAGGTTTATCACTCCTGTCGATATGTTGGCAATAAATTAGTCATCCGCCTCAAGACAGATATATCAGACGCTCAGGTAGAGCAACTCAATGCTAATTTTAGCCAGATTATTGTTCAAGGACGGATTGAAAAAAGTCAAGCATTACCTCAAGAAGCACAAGATGAAACTGTTGGACTACCCCGGCTGATTTTGTACTTCAATCAACGCGACTTGGGGCGCTTGTATCAGATGATTGCCACAATTAACCTGATGGGTACTCCTTCACCAGAGGATGCAGCACATCCAGAAAGAAAGTAGGTATTAAGAAAGGGAAGGGTAAAGGGAATAATTTTTTTGAATCCCTTCCCTTTTTATTGTTTCAAAATTATAGAATTGCGCCGCCGATAGCAAAGCGTTAGCGAGTATTCGTACCCCTACGGGGAAGCAAGCTGGCAAGAGCGTCTCGTAAGAAAGCGTCATAGCCCAATACGCTTGGGTTAAGGTTAAAACTCTTTATCAAAGTCAATTTTTTTAACGAACCGCAGAGGCGCTGAGAACACAGAGAGAAGGAAAAAATGCTTAACTGAACTGTATTGCGTCATAGCCCGTCGTAGACATCGCTAGTTCCTGAATCAGGCTAACGGCGTAGTCTCTCCACATATCAAAAATGTCTGTATAGAGCATTTATCAGCTATTTAGACCACGACTGAGCCGGGGAATGGGGAATAGGGAGGAGAAAGTGGTGTAGTTCAATTACTCATGCGGCTATCTTGACGAGCGATCGCATTTTGGCATTGTCAAAGGAGCCAGGAAAACAATATGATTCACCCTACTTACAGATGAGAAAAACACCAGTTATTATGACTCAATACTGATTCTGGTAAAAAAGCTTGTATATTAGCACAGGAAACAATATATCAAATCCTAATAGAGGAATAAAAGATGCTGGAATTATTGGGTTCAGGTTTGGTGTCGCTCTGGCTGGAAATGGCCGGGGTACGAATCAAGCCTCTAGATGCCTTAGATGCATTGACTTGGCAAAGTAGCCCTGGCTTGGTTCTTGCCCCTGATCCCAATCCATCTGGGGCAACGACGGTGCAGGAATATCTGAAAAAGCTCATAACATCAAAAGTCGTGGCACCAAATCTGGCTGAGAGTCAGGGAATTTGGATGCAGTCGGGGCCGATGCTGATGGCAAATCACCAAGGTACAACACCTCTGCCGGCTGCCTCTTTAACCAAAATTGCCACTTCACTAGTTGCTTTGAAAACTTGGGGACCAGATTACCAATTTGATACTTTGGTGAGTGTGACTGGCCCAGTGGTAAATGGGGTTGTGCAGGGCGATTTGGTAATTACAGGCCGTGGCGATCCGATGTTTGTTTGGGAAGAAGCGATCGCACTTGGTAATACTCTCAATAAAATGGGCATCAAGCAGGTAAAGGGAAATTTGATCATTACTGGCAATTTTGCCATGAATTTCCAACGCCAGCCGATGCTAGCAGGTTTGATGCTCAAGCAAATACTAAATCGTGCGACTTGGGGCCGCCCCGCTATTTTCAGGTACTCAATTATGCCCAAGGGAACGCCCAAGCCTCAAGTTGTGATTACAGGTGGGGTGAAAGTTGAGGCGCAACCAAACCCTCAACAAACTTTGTTAATGCGGCATCGCTCATTGCCTTTGAAGCAACTGCTTAAGGAGATGAACGTTTACAGTAACAACGATATGGCACAGATGCTGGCAGACTCACTGGGAGGAGCAAGTGTAGTCCAATCCACTGCTGCTAACCTTGCTAGGGTGCCACAAGTGGAAATTCAGTTAATCAATGGTTCAGGACTGGGCCCGGAAAATCGCATTTCCCCCAGGGCTGTCTGTGCCATGCTGATGGCTATTCAAGTTGAGGCATCTGCCCATCAGCTGAATCTGGCTGACTTGTTCCCCATGTCTGGGTTTGATCACCGAGGTACACTACATACCAGACACATTCCCCTTGCTACTGTGATCAAAACTGGCACTCTCCGCGATGTTAGCGCTTTAGCAGGAGTGATGCCCACACGCGATCGCGGTTTGGTTTGGTTTGCGATTATCAACCGGGGGACAAATGTCTGGGGTTTCCGGACTGGACAAGACCAACTATTGCAAAGTGTTGTAAAACAATTACAACTACCTTTGGCTGTTCCTACTGCCCTCACTCCCCACTCAGTTATCAACTCTTTACCCCAGCTAGGTGCAACCAGTCGAAATGAAATTTTATCCAAAAGTTAGTTTATCGTCCAGAGTCATCATCTGACAAAGTTTTGAACCAAAAGTGAGCATGGCTATCCTTTGTCCCTTTTTCATCAGTGTGACTACCTTGAAAGGTCTAGTATCATTAGCAATCCAAAAGTTTTATTCATGGGTAAAAACCGAACTTGTAAAGTGTAAATGTCCATAATAGCTTTTGGGTTAAATTTTCCATTAAGTTGATTAAAGGTAGTTCGCAAAATGCCTTAACCCCAGTATTGGGAAAAGCAGGCGAAACCTGAAGTAAAAATAACTGTAAATAGATTTGTCACGACGAAGCTTCAATTAGGCTTAATAAATTAGGTTGTGATTATGCGAATTCCCAAATTATTCCGGTCTTTACGTCAACTTAGTTCTTATGTGTTAGCGATCGCGCTAGGAGTTGTGCTAACTGTTAGCACCCTGCAAGTGTTGCCCTCTCAAGCCGAACCAGCACCCCCTATGACTGCTGGAGATACTTCAAAAGTGATTGCCCAACGGCAATCACCAACCACTGCTGCGATCGGTAGCACTAGCTTTGTCACAGCAGCAGTGAATCGTGTGGGCACAGCAGTTGTTCGGATTGATACTGAGCGCACAATTACTCGTCGCGTTGATCCATCTTTTGAAGACCCCTTTTTCCGCCGGTTTTTTGGTGACGGTTTTTCCCAACAGATGCCTTCTGAGCAGCAGTTGCGCGGTTTAGGCTCAGGTTTCATTCTTGACAAGAGTGGGTTAGTTCTGACTAATGCTCATGTGGTTGATAAGGCTGATAAAGTAACAGTCCGGCTCAAAGATGGTCGCACCTTTGAAGGGAAAGTTCAAGGCATTGATGAAGTCACAGATTTGGCAGTAGTCAAGATAAATGCTGGTAACGATTTACCAGTGGCGCCCTTGGGTTCTTCTAATAATGTACAGGTAGGAGACTGGGCGATCGCAGTTGGTAATCCTTTAGGATTTGATAACACCGTTACCTTGGGAATTGTCAGTACCCTCAAACGTTCCAGCGCCCAAGTCGGCATTAGTGATAAACGCTTAGACTTTATTCAGACAGACGCCGCGATTAACCCTGGTAACTCTGGAGGACCACTATTGAATGGCCAAGGTGAAGTGATTGGCATTAACACAGCCATTCGTCCTGACGCGATGGGTATTGGGTTTGCGATTCCCATCGATAAAGCCAAAGCGATCGCAGCCCAACTGCAACGTGATGGTAAAGTTGCTCACCCGTATCTAGGTGTGCAAATGCTAACTTTAACACCCGATCTTGCCAAGGAAAATAACACCGATCCCAACTCTCCTATTCAGATACCAGAAGTTAATGGTGTTTTTGTAATGCGAGTTGTCCCCAATTCTCCAGCCGCATCTGCGGGTATCCGGCGCGGCGATGTAATTCTTCAAGTTGATGGTAAAGCTATTACCAGTGCTGAACAATTGCAGAACTTTGTGGAAGACAGTCGGCTTGGTCAAATATTACAGGTGAAAGTGCAACGAGGTAATCAGACACAGCAGCTTTCAGTCCGCACAGCTGAGTTGCAAAATGCTTCGTAGGGGGACATATCTGTTACTGGTGTTAACTTACAGCAGAATTCAAGTATTTGAACCACATCTGTCGTAGGGGCACAGCATTGCTGTGCCCGTAGAGCGTGGTCTATTTACCTGAAAATAGCTGTAAGCATGGAATCTAAGAACATCAAACCAGATGTACCTAGATTACATTTTATGCTGACTTTTTGCTTAAGTTGACACCAATGTAGAGATGTGCACCCCTACTTTTACCTGATTCCAATGAGAAACGCCAAAAAAATGATTGCTCGTCATATAGTGGCAATCATTTCCTTAGGCTTGTTGTAACTCATCAATACCTTGGAAAAGGTGCGTTAGCTGTCTTCATAACGCACTATCCATTAGCAGTTGCAGATTAATAAATCTCCACTCGTTATTCTTCTGGCTCTAAATCGACTTCTTCCTCTTCCTCTCCTTCACTGGGTTTAGCTACAGAGTTAGCAGAAACAACAGCGCCTTTATCTAGCTTTTCACGCACCAGTTGCTTAATTTGTTCAGCAAATTCAGGCTTTTCTTCTAGATACTTAATGGCATTGTCTCGTCCTTGGGAGATATTATCGCCGTTGTAACTATACCAAGCTCCTTTGCGGACAAGCACGCCAGTTTCTTCTGCCAAGTCTACAATACAACCCAAGGTAGAAATTCCTTTGCCAAAAATAATGTCAAATTCCGCTATTCTGAAGGGCGGCGCTACTTTGTTTTTGGCGACTTTGACTTTAACGCGGTTACCAAATTCATCTGTACCTTTTTTCAAGGTTTGAATCCGGCGAATATCCAAGCGCACCGAAGCGTAAAACTTCAATGCATTACCTCCAGTCGTGGTTTCTGGGCTACCATAGGTAACACCGATTTTTTGCCGCAACTGGTTAATGAAAATTACTGTACAACCAGATTTACCAATATTACCCGTAATCTTACGTAGAGCTTGGCTCATCAACCGCGCTTGCAGACCAACGTGAATATCACCCATATCCCCTTCAATTTCAGCGCGGGGAACCAGTGCTGCTACTGAGTCAATGACTACAATATCAACCGCAGCAGAGCGAACAAGCTGATCGACAATTTCCAAAGCTGATTCGCCTGTGTCAGGTTGGGAAATCAGTAAATTGTCAATATCTACACCTAATGCCGCAGCATAGGTAGGGTCAAGGGCGTGTTCAGCATCAACAAAGGCAGCAATACCGCCATTTCTTTGCACTTCGGCGAGCGCATGTAGCGCTACTGTAGTCTTCCCGGAACTTTCGGGACCATAAATTTCAATTACCCGCCCCTTGGGTAAACCACCACCCAATGCTAAATCTAGGGTGAGCGCTCCACTGGAAATCGTCTCCACCCGCATCCGGGTGGCATCGCCCAGGCGCATGATTGCTCCTTTACCAAAGCTGCGCTCAATCTGGTTGAGCACCATAGTCAGCGCTTTTTGCTTGCCAGAAGTATCGGTGTTGATAGCCATTCCTGCCTCTAATGCCTCTAAATATATGGTTTTAAGGAGTGTTGCTCTGGGAGTCTGAGTAGAACAGATATACTATTTTAACCAGAAAATTCTGGAATAGGACTTCTCAAATCAAAAAAAGGGTGTGACAAGATCGTAACTCGATCGCTACCAGATTAGAGTAGTCTTGCACAATGATACCAACTTGCATTCAGAGATAGCTTTTTTTGGCTGGGTAAGCAAGGGATTTCAATAAAAAATTATCTAAATATACAGTGTCAGTAGAACCGTACTCGTGAGCATTTGCGGAGGTTGAAAAATTAGGAGCGATCGCCATGCCAATCAGCATATCATCTACAGCAGCTTCATCGGTCAAGGCAAGATGTAGATAGCTTAGTGAAGGTGTATTAATTTGGCATTTATACTTAACCAAAATTCAAATGCTTTGCTCACCTAACAGCTATATATCAAACTTGTTGAGGGCATCGACAACAGGAGTAGCAGTCATCAACTGATCGTAACAAAATATAAGTTATACTAATTCTCCATGAAGATGCACAGAATGATCTGCCTTAAATCCTTGCTATATAAGGGATTATTCTATGCAGGCTCACATAGAATTGGTATTATATTCATTGCTGAATTATTCTCTACATAACTATTCTATTAATATAAACGAGCAGCAAGTTCTGTTAAGTCAGAATTGAGATGAGAAGAGTTATCTGCTAAAATATAGTCAAAATGTCTAAAATAGTCACAATTACTATGCAGACCTACACTCTGACTGATGCGCGCAACAAACACGGTGAGGTTTTTGATAAGGCTGCTACTGAGCCAGTTCTACTAACTAAGCAATCACGGCCTAGTCATGTGATTATTTCAGCTAAGAGCTACCAAAAATTAATTAATCGGCTGGAAGAATTAGAGGATATGGTTTTCGGTCAATCTGCTGAAGTTGCGCTGAGTCAGTCCAAAATGATTGGTACAGAGACTTTTACATCTGCATTAGAGCATTTAGCTAATGGCGAAACTTGATGGCACTTCATGCATCACCCTTGTTACTATAAACGCCAGTTATCTAGTCTTAGTGAATAATCTAAATCCTGAATCCTTTGATAATGAGATAAATTACCAGTAACTAAAGTTAGATTATAACTGATGGCAATTGCTGCAATCATACAATCAGGATAACCAATTCTTTTTCCGGTTGTCTCTAAATCAGCGTAGATTTTTCCTGCTAATACTGCTTCTGTCAAATCAAAGGATAATATCTCCTGTGAATTCACGATAGTTAAAAATTGCTGAAGGCGTTGTTCTTGCTTACGTTTTTGCCAACCTTCTACAATTTCCATAACTGTAATTACAGAAATTGTATATTTATCAAACTGGTTTAAGTAACTATTGGCTTTGGCAATAATATGAGGATTTACTCGTTTAATAATTTCTGACAGAATATCCGTATCAAATAGGTATTTTTCTACTTTATTCATCTGATACAGTATATCCTCTTTTTTCCATCGCTTCAGCAACAATTTCATCAACAATTTCTGGGACATCCGCATATAATCCCATTAATGGATCTTTTTTCTCCTGAATTTCTGCTAACCGTTCAATTACATCAGTAATCAATTCTGATAGAGTTGATTGATTGACTATTGCCAAAGTTTTTGCTCGTTCAAAGGTGAGTCTATCTAGTTCAATTTCTATCTTTTCCATGATGGTTTTAAACTCCCATATAAATTATTAGGGTTTATTAGTACAGTGTAACTCAGCATTAATGGCGGTGCAGTGGGGCACCAATATTTGTTAAAAGTGCAAAGTTGTTTGCTTATAAGGAATAAATCGGTGAATAAGTTTATTATCTACCTATTAAAATTAAACAAGTCTTTGCATGATTTACTAAATTAATTTATTTCTAATGGAATTTTGGAGTATTTATAATTTGATAATTCAACACAATAGCTATTAATTAACGTTATTTGCTAAGATTTGACTAGGTTTTTGCTCCCGCGCATCTTTGATGACTTTCGACCTTCCCGACTCTCTGATTCTCGATACAGCGCTTTCAGTATCTGGATTAACTGACTATATCCGCTTGCTGTTAGAGCAAGATGAACAATTACGGCAAGTTTGGGTAACTGGCGAAGTTTCCAGTGCTAACCATCATCGCAGTGGGTTATTTTTTACCCTGCAAGATACCGATCGCACCGCTGGAATTAAGTGTGTGGTATGGAATAGCCAATTGCCAAAACTCGCCCAGATACCCGTTCCCGGTGAGCAGATAATTATTTTGGGTAGCATTCGCCTGTATCCGCAACGGGGAGAGTATCAGTTATCAGTTTGGCAGACTCTACCTGCTGGTGTCGGTTTACAGGCGTTGCGCTATCAACAACTCAAAAATCGCTTGCTAGCCGAAGGGTTGTTCGACGCGCAAAGAAAGCGATCGCTCCCAACCCACCCTCAAACGATCGCTGTCGTCACTTCACCAACGGCTGCTGCTTGGGGTGATATTCAAAAAACTCTCAAGCAAAGGTATCCAAGTTTACACGTTTTATTTTCTCCAGCTACAGTACAGGGTGAGCAAGCACCGGAATCTATCGTCAAAGCAATTGAGCGGGTGGAAAACGATGGTCGCGCCGAAGTGCTAATTTTATCGCGGGGTGGTGGTGCGGTTGAGGAATTGGCTTGTTTTAATGATGAACGAGTAGTGCGATCGCTTGCTAGTTGTTCTATACCCGTAATTACTGGTATCGGTCATCAACGAGATGAATCTTTAGCAGATTTAGTTGCAGATGCTTGTGTGCATACACCGACTGCGGCGGCGGAAAGAGTTGTGCCAGCACTTTCAGAGTTGTATACTGAGCATCGGCAGCGAGTTGTAGCTTTAGATGAAGCGGTGCATGACTTTGGGGAAAATTCTCTTAATAAACTGCAAGTATTGCGGAACCGTTTGCGGCGTTTGCGGTTAGATCGACAAGTGCAGCAAGAGGTGCAAAAGCTAGCTTGGAAGCGTCAGCATTTGGTGCAAATTACGACGGGGCGATCGCAGCAAGCAACGCAGCATCTAGAGTTATTGCGGGAAAAGTTGGTTAGTCTTGACCCGAAAGCGGTATTGCAGCGTGGTTATGCGGTGGTGAGGCGGGAAGATGGGGCGATCACGCGTTCTGCGGCGGAGTTAGCTGTGGGAGAAGATTTGTTGATTCAGTTGGGGCAAGGTGGGGTTAAAGTGAAAGTTATGGAATTAACGAACCGCAGAGGCGCAGAGGACACAGAGAGTTGAATGGTTAAACGTAAGGGTGCTTCTAGTTCTGAGGAAGGTTGGAATTATGAGGCGAAGGTTATTGAAATAGAGGGAATTATCGCTCGGATTGAGGCGGGTGAGTTGGAATTGGAAGAGGTTTTTGACCAATTTGCTAAGGCTGTAGAGTATTTGCGTCAGTGCGAAAGTTTTTTGCAGCAGCGACAGCAGCAAGTAGATTTATTAATTGAAACTTTGAGTGATGAGTAGAAATTAGGACTTACGCATTGACAGGAAAGACCAAATATGGATGATTTGAAAAATACACATCTGTCGTAGGGGCACAGCATTGCTGTGCCCGTAGGGCGCGGGTCTATTTACCATCAAAGAATGATTAAGAAAAACCTGAAACGACGTATTTACGTTGATACACAACATCATTGTTTTGTACAGTGCGTAAGTCCTAGAAATATTCAAATTTGTTAGATAGCGTGATTGCCCCCTGGTGTAGTGTCAGGGATGCGATCGCTCGATTTTGTAAGCAATGCCAAAAATTGATCGTAGGTATCATAACAGAGATAGCTATAAACCAGATTTAGATATATGCGATCGCTACATCTCAAAGCGCGATGTCTACGACGGGCTATCGGCGTCGCCTAAATTCGCAATATCCCAAATAGCGATCGCTTTAGCTATTATCTCAAGGCGCGATCACTAAGAAACTTACATGAAAATAAAGTACCAGTAAACCGAGTTTCGACTGCGCTCAACTCTCGACGGCCGAGGGTTGAGCGCAGTCGAAACCCGGCTAGTTGGGACACTATTAACCCGCAGATCGCCAACAAGTGATAATTTAGTATTTTTCGCTAATCAGTTAAGATAATCTTCATCAATCTTCTTTCCTTTTACCCTTCTCCTTCGAATTATGACGCAGGATGAGTTGTTAGTACTGATAGATCGCGCTGTGGCTGAGGGTTGGCAAGAGTTAGACTTGTCGGGACAGGAGTTGACTGAGTTACCTGTAGAAATTGGTAAGTTGAAGCAGCTTGAGTCTTTGATTTTGGGAAAGAAGGTTGAAGGTTATGAAGTAGTAGGAAACCGCTATCTCGAAAAGGTTTCGGGCAATAATTTAAAAACGCTTCCACTCGAACTATTGGGTTTGCCTAATTTGCGTAAGTTGGATATTAGTGGCAATCCTTTAAAGAGCATTCCCGATGTGGTAACGCAAATACTACATTTAGAGGAACTTATCTCAATTCGAGTAGAGCTAACTGAAATACCTGATGCGCTCACTAAATTAACCAATCTGACGCAACTTCACCTCAGTGACAACCAAATAACCCAGATTCCAGAGGCGATCGCTAATTTAACCAATCTGACGCAACTTCACCTCAGTGACAACCAAATAACCCAGATTCCAGAGGCGATCGCTAAATTAACCAATCTGAGGGAGCTTATCCTCTATAAAAACCAAATTATCCAAATTCCAGAGGCGATCGCTAATTTAACCAATCTAACGCAACTTCACCTCACTAACAACCAAATTACCCAGATTCCAGAGGCGATCGCTAATTTAACCAATTTGACGAAGCTTTCGCTCAGTTACAACGGAATTACCCAGATTCCAGAGGTGCTCGCTAAATTAACCAATTTGACGCAGCTTCACCTCTATGAGAACCAAATTACCCAGATTCCAGAGGCGATCACTAATTTAACCAATTTGACGAAGCTTGATCTCATGGGCAACCAAATTACCCAGATTCCAGAGGCGATCACTAATTTAACCAATTTGACGAAGCTTGATCTCATGGACAACCAAATTACCCAGATTCCAGAGGCGTTCGCTAAATTAACTAATCTGATGTATCTTGAGCTCAGTGACAACGAAATAACCCAGATTCCAGAGGCGTTCGCTAAATTAACTAATCTGATGTATCTTGAGCTCAGTGACAACGGAATTACCCAGATTCCAGAGGCGTTCGCTAAATTAACTAATCTGATGTATCTTGGCCTCAGTTACAACGAAATAACCCAGATTCCAGAGGCGCTGGCTAAATTAACCAATTTGACGCAGCTTGACCTCAGTTACAACGAAATAACCCAGATTCCAGAGGCGCTGGCTAAATTAACCAATTTGACGCAGCTTGACCTGCGTGACAACCAAATAACCCAGATTCCAGAGGCGCTGGCTAAATTAACCAATTTGACGCAGCTTGACCTTAGTCACAACCAAATAACCCAGATTCCAGAGGCGCTCGCTAAATTAACTAATCTGACGCAGCTTGACCTTAGTTACAACCAAATAACCCAGATTCCAGAGGCGCTCGCTAAATTAACTAATCTGACGCGGCTTGACCTTAGTTACAACCAAATTACCCAGATTCCAGAGGCGCTCGCTAAATTAACTAATCTGACGCGGCTTGACCTTAGTTACAACCAAATTACCCAGATTCCAGAGGCGCTCGTTAAATTAACTAATCTGACTTGCTGCATCGACTCGGCTTAGTTCTCAACTTCCGCGATCATCCCATCCTCAAAGATACCAACGTCCTCAAACCCAACTGGGTGACAGAAGGCATTTACGCGCTCTTGAGCGATGAAAACCTCAAAACTAAAACAAAAGGCATTTTCACCCCCGCCAATCTCACCTGCATCCTCAATCCAGAGCGATACCCCACCAAGCGCCATAGCTATTTGATCGGGCTGATGAAAGAATTTGAGCTTTGCTTTGCACTAGAATGTCAGCCACCACAATTTCTGATTGCGGGACTTTTGCCTAAAGACCAACCAGAGGAAACAGAACTCGACGACGAAACCCTGGAATTTCAATACCATTACAAAGTTCTCCCCGAAAGCATCATCTCCCGCTTCATCGTCATCACCCACGAAAAAATTCATAGCCAAATCTATTGGCGCAGTGGCGTAATGCTGCAATATCAACAAAACAACGAAATCTACAACATCGCTCGGATCAAAGCTGATCCCGAAGACAAAAAAATCTTCATCACCATTAGCGGACGTAAAGAAACCCGCCGCTTATTTCTCGGCATCCTCCGCGATGTCTTCCAAAAAATCCACAAAAGTCTTCCCAATCTCGAAATCACCGAATGGGTTCCCGTTCCCAATCACCCCAAACATCCACCCCTCGACTACCAAGAACTCCTCGGACAAGAATCAATGGGTGAAAGTACAATCACCATCGGCAAACTAAGATTAAAACTCGATTTGCGTCAACTTTTAGATGGCTATGAAGACATTGGAATACGTCAAAGAAAGTTAAAAGGCGATCAATTTATTGATATAGAAACAGACGACTCATCTCTTACAGTTAATGTCAATGTTAGCGATCGCCGTTCTAAAACTATTAACCAACATGGAGAAGGCGATAACTTTGCTGGCGATGAGGTCGAAGGCAATAAAATTGGATGAAGTTACCCAACTTTGAATTAGCCTTTATTGATCGCAACAAACTGCAAAACTATAGCCTCAACTCCCAACACGATCGCGGAAAGCATAAGGCCAGACTGTTTGCCGCTATCCCAGACTTAGGTAGCGATGATGCAGAAATTCCGCAACTGCTAATCGAAGATGCGATTCAAAATTATCAAGCAATTCCCAGCCTGTTAGATGAATATGGTCAACGCTATATCGTCGATTTACCCATCACCCGCAACCAAAACACTGCTAACATTCGCACAACTTGGATCGTCCGCCCCACCGAAGATTTTCCCCGTCTCGTTAGTTGCTATATTTTGAGATAATGCCCATGCTTGCGACCCCAAACAAATTCAATTTATTAGATATTGTTGCTCTTAAAACTCCCTTATCCGAACATAACCTCCTTGCAGGTCAAGTGGGAACCATTGTCGAAATTCTCGCCCCCGAAGTATACGAAGTAGAATTTAGTGATGATGACGGTCAAACCTATGCTATGCAAGCCTTACCAGCCCATAAACTCCTAAAACTCCATTACAAACCCCTAAAAACTATGTCTAACAATATCAATCAATTCGGCAAAGGCGACAACGTTGCAGGTGATAAAATCCAAAATGACTTCAAAGGCTCAAATATCGGCAACTTTGCCAACGAAGTTAAAGACAACGCTAGACAGCAAGCCTCTAACTTCACCCAAACAAGCGGCGCAAACATCAGCGAAATTCTGCAACTGATCGGCAACCTGCGCCAAATTGTAGCCCAATTCCCGCCAGAAACCCGCGACGACATCATCATTGATATTGATGATGTAGAAGTAGAAATTCAAAAGCCAGAAAAAGAACGCAATTTACCCAAACTGAAAAAGCGTCTACTAGCTTTACTAACTGCTGCTACTCTAGTCGCTGCCCCGATCGCAGGTATGACAGACTTTGCAAACAATGTTATGGAAATAGGGAACAAATTAAATATCGAACTACCGCTTCCCTCTGGTAAATAGACTTTTCTCACTCCAGGGGCGATCGCAAATTCAAGCTTTACAGCTATTAAAGAACAAATAAGCGATCGCTATTCATCAATAACTTTTAGAGGATGTTTGAAAAGTCATGATTGATGTATCAGATATTTTTTACCCCATCCTAACCCTCCCCTTATAAAGGGGAGGGAACCGGATTTTCTTATTTCCCCCCTTTATAAGGGGGGATTAAGGGGGGTAATAATTCGATTAAAATCACAACATACCACTTTTCAAACAACCTCTAAGCCGATCGCATAGCTTGAAATGATGCCTGCCTTTGATTTGATGAGAATTGAACTAGCGATCGCCGAAATAACAAATGGGTTCGCCGAAATAACAAATGGGTTCGCCGAAGTAACAAATGGGTTCGCCGAAATAACAAATGGGTTCGCCGAAGTAACAAATGGGTTCGCCGAAGTAACAAATGGGTTCGTCGAAGTAACAAATGGGTTCGCCGAAATAACAAATGGGTTCGCCGAAATAACAAATGGGTTCGCTGAAATAACAAATGGGTTCCCCGAAATAACAAATGGGTTCGCCGAAATAACATAACCCAACCTACGAATCAAGGCATTTTTGGATTTGGCAAAGGTATTGTAAATCAGCTATTGTTCAACTGCTGAGTAAACGCTTGATGTTCAACTGAAGTTAGTCCTTTGTCCAATACTGCCAACACCTGTTGCATATTTCCCGCAACTAATCCTGAGACATCAAGCCACAATCCTGGAAACACTTGACTTTCAATTATTCCTGACGTATTTGGTATCAATGCCACATATTCACCATCCTGCAAGTGCAAAAAGGACATAAACTTTTTGATGGTAAAGCGAAGCATAAGAGGTGGTTATGGCTAAATTTCTTTTTGTAACTGACTTGGATGACACCCTCGTATATCGCACTGTAGGCGATGACAGCGCTTTACCAGAACTAAATCAACTGCTGGAGAGACATCGCCAAGAATACGGTACGAAAATTGTTTATGCTACTGGGCGATCGCCTGTACTTTACAAAGAACTCCAAACTCAAAAAAATCTTTTGCAACCAGATGCCCTCGTTCTTTCTGTGGGTACAGAAATCTACCTTGATGGTACTGATACACCAGACTCAGGTTGGTCAGAAATCCTCTCTCCGGGATGGGAACGGGAAACTGTATTATCTATTACTAGAAAATATCCTGAGTTAGTTCTGCAACCAGATTCAGAACAGCGTCCCTTCAAAGTGAGTTTTTTCTTACAACAAGAGGCATCTGCAAGTGTGATACCACAACTTGAGGCGGAGTTGCAGAAATATAAATTAAATGTAAAGTTAATCTACAGTAGCGGAATAGACCTTGACATTGTACCCCATAGTAGCGATAAAGGTCAGGCAATGCAGTTTTTACGCCACAAGTGGAAATTTGCAGCAGAACAAACAATTGTCTGTGGTGATTCAGGTAATGATATTGCTTTATTTGCTATAGGCAACGAACGGGGAATCATTGTGGGGAATGCCCGAAAAGAGTTACTCCAATGGCACGATGAGTATCCCGCTGATCACCGCTACCTGGCTTCATGTTTTTGTGCAGGTGGAATTATCGAAGGATTAAAATATTTTGGTCTCTTGTAATGATTAGTTATCTAAAAGGTATAGTTGCTGGTATCCAAACAATTGGCGCTAATCGCGTAATCCTGACTCTGGAAGTGAATGGCTTGGGGTATGATTTGCAAGTTCCTCAACGGCTAGCAAACCAGTTACCTGAGTCGGGAGGAGTGACGCAAATTTTTACGCATTTCCAAATTCGTGAAGAAGTGCCCTTCCTATATGGCTTTGCTTCGCCATCCGAACGCGATTTATTTCGCCACTTGCTGACTGTCAGTGGTATTGGTGCAGCCTTAGCGATCGCCCTCTTGGACACTCTGGAACTACCAGATTTAGTCCAAGCTATTATCGCTGGCAATACACAAATCTTAATTCAGGCTCCCGGTGTCGGTAAGAAAATCGCCGAACGCATCTGTTTGGAACTGAAAAGCAAATTAGTCGAGTGGCGCAAATCAGCCGGCTTCTTCGTCGCCACAGGTGGCCCAGCACCTGGAATTCTCGAAGAGGTGCAAATGACCCTCTTCGCCTTGGGATATACTGCCCATGAAGTCAGTCACGCCTTGCATGTAGTGAGTGAAGATATCGGACTACCCAAAGACGCCTATGTAGAAGATTGGATTAAACAAGCGATCGCTCATCTCAGTAGCGAACAAGTTTAATCTTGTGCATTAATTTTGAATTTTGAATTTTGAATTTTGAATTATTATCCCCCATGCCCACTGACCCTTATGCCTGGCTAGAACATTCCTTAGCAACAATTCATCGGGCAGACTGGTATCGTTCAGTACAAACAATCCACGGTCGTCCGGGTGCAACGGTGGTTTTAGCTGGCCAAGAGGTAATTAATTTTGCCAGTAATGACTATTTGGGGCTGACTGGGGATAAGCGGTTGATCGCAGCCGCAACTGCTGCGATCGCAGAATTTGGAACTGGTAGTACTGGTTCTAGATTACTCAGTGGGCATCGAGAATTACACAGGGATTTAGAAGAGGCGATCGCATTTACCAAACAAACAGAAGATGCTTTGATATTTAGTTCAGGGTATCTAGCCAATTTGGGTACAATTACCGCCCTTGTTGGCAAGCGTGATTTAATTTTATCTGACCAGTACAATCATTCCAGTCTGAAAAATGGGGCGATTCTCAGCGGTGCAGCAGTTGTGGAATATCCGCACTGTGATCTTGCAGTACTAAAAATCCAGTTGATGCAGCGACAAAACTACCGACGTTGTTTGATTCTTACTGATACTGTCTTCAGCATGGATGGCGATTTATGTCCGTTGCCAGCACTGTTGGATCTGGCTGATGAGTTTAGCTGTATGCTGCTAGTTGATGAAGCTCATGCCACTGGGGTACTAGGAAAAACTGGCGCTGGGTGTGTGGAACATTTTGGGTGTACAGGAAAGCAATTAATTCAAGTTGGCACTTTGAGTAAAGCTTTGGGTAGTTTAGGCGGGTATGTGGCAGGAAGTAGCGCCCTAATTGACTTCTTGCAAAACCGCGCACCCACTTGGATTTACACCACTGGGCTTTCACCTGCTGATACAGCTGCGGCCTTAGCAGCAATCAAGATAGTGCAACAAGAACCGCAACGCCGTGCCCAATTGTGGCAAAATGTACATTACTTAAAAAAGTTGCTGCAACAATTACCTAATTTAAAATTACTGCCTTCAGAATCACCTATATTATGTTTTCAATTGCCCAGTGCGACTGATGCTCTCAAAACAGGAAAACAGCTAAGAGATGCTGGCATTTTTGCTCCAGCAATTCGTCCTCCCACAGTGCCCACAAGTCGGATCAGAATATCTTTAATGGCAACTCATGAAGCAGCACATATTGACAAATTGGTAGCAGTGCTGAAGGATATCTCTTCACTCGTGAGGTTTTAAGTAAGTGGGCAAAAATAAATCAACCTATATTACGCAATGTAAAATTAATTAAATTGGAATGTAGAAAGCGGCTCCAATTTAATTATTCACGCCTACTTACTTATAGCAATCTTAAACAGCATCTCTGACTTATTTGAGAAGTCAGGGATTCTATAGCTTTAAATTTTTACAAATCAAACAGGATTGCTAGATATAATTAACGATAAATTTTTACTTTTAATACTATATTCTTGAGGAATTAGCTTCTAACAAAAGAGGTTATTAAAACTAAATAAAAATCTATCTGTGGATAAGTTACTAAAATATACAAACTAGCTTAGGGTATGTACAGCCGCTGCAATAAGTATTGGTTGATCCAAGACATTTTCATGCCCCATATTCATTATTCCCAGTTACTGCGTTCTGGCATTGTTGTATTAATTGTTGCATTTACATTAGTGCCAATGTTGATACTAGACCTCTGGTTCAGCATGAGTGGAACTCCTTTCTTGCTGTTTTTTAGCGCTGTAATGGTGAGTGCTTGGTATGGTGGTTTGAAGTCAGGGCTGTTAGCAACTTCCTTGTCTGTGTTACTGATCGATTACTTCTTTCTTCCTCCAGTTTATGAGTTGAGTTCGGACTTATCCAATTTTGTGCGAATTGGGTTGTTTGGATTACAAGGATTACTTTTTAGCATCTTATGTGAGGTATTAAAGATTGCTAAAAGATGGGCTGATGGAAATCTCCAAAAGCTGAAAGTTAGTGAGGAGCGATTTCGATTAACGTTAAGCAGTTCAGATATCGTCGTCTTTCAGCAGGATCGCGATTTGCGATACCAGTGGATTCATAATCCTCAAGGTTTAAACACTGCTGAGGAAATGTTAGGAAAGTCTGATGATGAATTATTTCCAGTAGTAGCAGAGAAGTTGAGGGCAATTAAGCTGAAGGTACTAGAGACTGGTGTTGCAACCCGTGAAGAGGTTTATCTGACGATTGCTGGAGAAGACCGCTACTATGATTTGCTGGTTGAACCGCTAAGGGATACAGACAATAGCATTCAGGGTATTACCTGTGCAGGTGTAAATATTACTGGGCGCAAACAGGCAGAACTAGAAACCGCCAGGTTGCATCAGGAACTTCAGCAAGCTATTCAGCAAAAAGACGAATCTCTGGCGTTGCTTAATGCTTGGGTTACTAGTTCACCAGTGGCGCTGGCTTTTCTGGATACTGAACTTCGCTATGTTCATGCTAATGAAGCGCTAGCCGCGATTAACGGTGTACCGCAAAGTCAACATATTGGTCGTACCTTTAGGGAAGTACTACCGGAATGGGCAGCGCAAATTGAGCCTGTTTTTGAGCAAGTGATGAGAACTAGGCAATCCTTGCTTAACCAGGAAATGAGCGGTGATTATCCGCCTGGGGTGTATCGTTATGCTCTTATCAGCTACTATCCAGTGTGTTTGCCGGATGGGCAGTTGTTGGGAGTAGGCATTAGTTCAATTGATATTACTCAACTCAAACAAACTGAGCAAGCACTGCAAGAAAGCGAAGCGAAGTTTCGCAGCGTGGTTGAGTCAAATATGATTGGTATTGGTTTCTGGGATAGAGACGGTAGGATTACAGACGCGAACGATGCCTTGCTAAGTATGGTGGGTTATACTCGTGAAGAATTACTTGCCGGAACACTTCGCTGGCAAGACTTGACTCCTACAGAGTACGTGCCACTCGATAAGCAAGCACTGACTCAATTTCAAGACAGCCCCTTTTGCACACCCTATGAAAAAGAATATATCCGTAAAGACGGCTCACGCTTGCCGATTTTGGCAGGTGGTAGCCATTTTGAAGGGACTGTAGATCGAGGAGCTTTTTTTATTCTCGATACTACAGAGCGCAAGCAGGCTGAGGAAACACTCCGCTATATCGCCAAAATTAGTAGTGTACTCTCTACTTCGCTAGATTATGAACAAACATTACAACAGATCGCCAAAATTTCAGTTCCCCAGCTAGCTGATTGGTGTAGCGTTGACATTTTAAATGAAGATGGTTCGATTCGCCGCCTACCTATTGCTTATGCAGACCCATCTAAAGCGGAGTTGGCGCGTAAACTTCAGGAGTATGTGACAAATTATCAGGTTGTAAGTGCAATTACTAGAGTACTGCAAACCGGGCAAAGCGAATTAATCTCAGAGGTATCTGACTCGCTATTAGTAGCAACTACTCAAAATCAGGAACACTTAGAACTTGTTCGGCAATTGGGGATGAAGTCTGTGATGATTGTGCCGTTAATCGCACAAGGGCGAGTCCTGGGCTGCATCAGCTTTATCATCGCTCAATCAGACCGTCGCTACGATCGCTCTGATTTGACTTTAGCAACAGATATTACCAATCGTGCTGCCTTAGCAGTGGAAAATGCGCGACTTTATCGAGATATCCACCAGGCTTTAGTCCATTATGCCGAATCTCTATCTCTTCTAGATGCGCTCTTAGGAGCTGCTCCTGTTGCAGTATGCTTTTTGGATCGGGAACTGCGATATATCCGAATTAATCAAGTTTTTGCTGAGATTAACGGTTTGACCATAGAAGAACATCTAGGACGCAAATTTGGGGAAGTGTTGCCAAAGATGGCGGCTGAGTTAGAGCCACTCTTACAGCAGGTCTTGGATAGTGGAAAACCTCTGCTGAATGTAGAAATTAGCGGTGAGATAAGGGGACGACCCAAACGTTATGGCTACTGGCTGGGCAACTATTACCCAGTCAACAACACAATAGGCCAAACGGTAGGAATTGGAATTATTCTGGCAGAAGTGACAGCAGCAAAGCAAACAGAAGTTGCTTTGCGGGAAAGCGAAGAAAGGTTCCGGGCAATGTTTAACCAGGCAGCTGTGGGCATTACTCTAATAGGATTGGATGGACAATTTCTGCAAATTAATTCTGCTCTGTGCAAAATTACTGGGTATAGTCATGAAGAGTTAATTAAAATGAACTTTCAGGAAATTACCCACCCTGACGACTTAGAAGTTGATTCGGAGAATGCTCGGCGAGTTTTGGCACAAGAAATTAGTGATTATTCCTTAGAGAAGCGCTACATCCGCAAAGATGGTTCCATTGTTTGGGTAAACCTAACTTCATCAGCAGTTTGGGATGCCAATGGACTTCCAAAGTATGCATTAGGCATTATTGAAGATATTAGTAAACGCAAACGAGTTGAAATTACACAAAACTTTTTAGTTGAAGCCAGCACCTTACTAGCTGCCTCATTGGATTATGAAATTACCTTGGAAAGTGTGGCTAATCTAGCAGTTCCTACTCTAGCTGACTGGTGTATTGTAGATGTTTTCCAAGAAGATTGGTCAAGTAAACAAATTGCGATCGCAATTGCCGATCCCATAAAACAAAATACTTTAAACGAAATGCAACGGCGTTATCCACCCCAAATCAGAGCAGAACAGCTTGTGCAGCAGCTAAGGCGGGGAATATCTGTCTTTTATCCGGAATTATCTGAGTCTCATCTTGTCCAGATGGCTGAAGACGATGAACATCTGCAATTGCTGCGAAGTCTGGGTATTCATTCTCTAATGGTGATTCCAGTTCGTTCCCGTGGGCAATTATTTGGAGCAATCTCTTTTTTTACAGCCGAGTCAGGTCGGCACTACAAACAGACAGACTTGGCTTTAGCAGAGGATATAGCTCGTCGGGCGGCGACAGCCATCGACAACGCCAGACTCTACCAGGAAGCTCAACAGGCAAAACAGGCAGCTGAACGGTCTGTCAATCGCACGCTACTTTTACAAAGAATAACTGCTGCCCTCTCGGAAGCGCTAACTCCCCAACAGGTGGCTGATGTGATCGTAAACCAAGGGATTGCCGCCTTGGAAGCCACTGCTGGTTCTGTTGTCTTACTTACTGAGGGAGGTACTACCCTGAAGCTTGTGCAAGCAATTGGCTATTCACAATTACTCATAGATGCCTGGACAAATTTTCCGATCACTGCACCTAACCAAATAGCAGAAACAGTCAGAACTAGGCAGCCGATTTTTTTAGAAAATTTAGCAATCATGGCTGCTAAATATCCCAACTTAGCAGATGCTGTGGCTCTACCAGGGAATAATGCCTGCGCTTCCATTCCCTTGATAGCAGAAGGCAAAGTAATTGGGGGACTGGGATTAAGCTTTACCAATGAACAAATATTTAATCAAGAAGACCGGGGATTTATGTTGACATTGGGACAGCAGTGTGCCCAAGCGATCGCTCGCGCTCAACTTTACGAAGCTGAAAAGACTGCAAGGGCACAAGCCGAGACAGCCAATCGAATTAAGGATGAATTCCTCGCTGTCCTTTCCCATGAACTCCGAACTCCTCTGAATCCTATTTTAGGGTGGGCAAAGTTACTCAGAACCCGCAAGTTTGATGAAGCCGCTACAATCCGGGCATTGGAAACAATCGAGCGCAATGCCCAGTTACAAACCCAATTAATTGGAGATTTACTTGATGTTTCGCGGATTTTACAAGGTAAAGTCAACCTAAATCTTTACGCAGTGGATTTGAGAGTGCCGATCGCAGCTGCACTAGAGACGGTGCGTTTAGCAGCAGAAGCTAAGTCAATTGAAATTCAAACGGTGTTAAGTAATGATATCGGCAAAGTTCTGGGCGATGGCGATCGCTTGCAACAAGTGATGTGGAATCTTCTCTCTAATGCCGTTAAATTCACACCCACAGAAGGACGAGTAGAAGTGCGTTTAGAGCAAGTTGGGTCAGATGCTCAAATTCAGGTGATTGATACAGGTAAGGGAATCATCGTAGAATTTTTGCCTTACGTATTTGACTACTTCCGACAAGCAGATGCCAAGACAACCAGGATATTTGGCGGACTGGGATTGGGACTGGCAATTGTGCGTCATATAGTAGAACTTCACGGTGGTACAGTTCAGGCTGAGAGTCTGGGAGAAGGACAAGGGGCTACCTTTACAGTCAGGCTACCTTTACTCAAAAATTCTGAGTTGCGAGTCAGCAGTGCTAAGGCTTCTCAACCAGAACTCAGTACTGAGGACACATTACTTGCTGGAGTGCAAATCCTGCTGGTGGACGATCAAGCTGATGTGCGAGAGTTTTTTAGCTTTGCGCTAGAACAATATGGAGCAACTGTAACAGCAGTTGAATCAGCCGCCCAAGCGTTGGAAACATTAGCCCAATCAAAACCAGATATCCTGTTAAGCGATATTGGAATGCCCTTGATGGATGGTTATATGTTGCTGCACGAGGTGAGAAAATTACCGCCAGAGCTAGGGGGGCAAATTCCCGCGATCGCTTTGACTGCTTATGCTGGAGAAATTAACTACAACCAAGCAATGGCAGCAGGGTTTCAAAAACACCTACCTAAACCTGTCGAACTAGGGGATTTAGCTACAGCGATCGTCAGTCTGATCGGGCAAAATCAACCTTGAAGGAGGCAGGAGACAACAAGGTTTGGTCAACCAATGGGGCGATTACCAGGATTGACTGCATGAATATATTCACTACCCGATCGCGGTCTTCCTCGTTTATAATAAGCTTCTTCTGGTTTACCCCATCCTAGCTGCAAAATCATTTCCAAAAAGTTAGAATTTTCCCACTTGCACAAACTTGCCCATTCTGTTCTTTGAACAATTCTCTCTACATCAAATGTGAGAATTTGTTGGTATTGTTTACTATTATTGAAACTCAAGTATAAATCCATCCCCATAGAGACTTCATACCAAAATTCGACGATGGAATTTTTAGCAGATTTTAATATCTCTAAGTCACTGGTGAGGGCTATTAACTCAGTGCTTACTTCGGGATAGCTCAAGTTTTTAGCTTTGACTGTTACTTGCCGCCAGATAATACCTGAAACTTGATTTTCTTTCTGATAGTCGTGAATTGCAGCTTTGAAATCTTGATAGGCTGTGAATTGTTGCAGTCCATCAGTTCTGATAAACTGGTCAATTACAGGATTGCCAGATACTGTGATTTCTAATTTTAGGCGTTTTCCGTTGAGGCAAGCTTGGCGTTCGGCTGCCAAAATTTGAATTAGCTCCTGGGTGGTGTAAACCTTTGACATCAGAATACACTTTATAAGGGACTATAGATTAACTTCCTAAATGGTTAACACAGATATTCTAATATTATGCTTTTACATCAGCATAAATGTAGTAACAAGCACGAAAAGTTAAGGCAGACCAATTTGGTCTACCCCATAAGTTACCTAGCTAACTCACTACTGAACTCATTGAAAGCTCGGCGCTTTAGCTGTGCTGTTTCTGTGCGTGGTAACAAATCAAATATTTTGCGAAATTCATCGTCTATATCTTCAAAAGGTACTTGACCCTTTTTATTCAAAACTACCTGACCTGATTTATTAAACACCACAACTTGAGGAACAGTCCCAGAATAGTAATATCCTGGTTCTGTAGGGTCGTAGGTCTGTTTAGGTGGGATACCATCTACATTAATAGGCATAATCTCTGCTACCCGACCATAGAATTCCTGTACCCGTGAAATGGAAATGGCATATCTTTTGGAATCGCTGCTGTCATCCACATAAAAGGCCAAAAATATGGGTTTATGTTCCGCTAAAGTCTGTGCAAGTGTCTGTCTGGGAGGAACCAATGAACCATTGCCAGCATAAACGACAAAGATGTTGCCATCATATAAATCATTATTGAGACCAGCATATGCAGGTTGCATACTTATAATGAAAAGACTTGCAAGCAACAACAAGCATTTGGACAGCAACCTTCGCCAGTCAGTAATTTGTTTATGTAAAAAAAGAAACTTTGTGCTATTCATCAAAAGGAACCTTGCAAGCTACTACTTGTCGTGAGTTTGTGCTGAATTCGGCAAACTGGGCTGGATATGTAATTATGCCCGCGCACTATTTTTTAAGATAACGCCTACTGAGATTATCTCTCGTAAGTGGGGAGTGGGGAATCAGGGAAGAGTTAGAACTTAAAGTGTTAGCGTCAAAGGCTCAAGTTTCGACCTCAAAGGCTCAAGTCTCAGCCTCAAAGGCTCAAGTTTCGACCTCAAAGCCTCAAGTTTCGACCTTGAAGGCTCAAGTTTCGACCTCAAAGCCTCAAGTTTCGACCTTGAAGGCTCAAGTTTCGACCTCAAAGCCTCAAGTTTCGACCTCAAAGCCTCAAGTTTCGACCTCAAAGCCTTAAGTTTCGACCTCAAAGCCTTAAGTTTCGACCTCAAAGCCTCAAGTCTCAGCCTCAAAGCCTCAAGTCTCAGCCTCAAAGCCTCAAGTCTCAGCCTCAAAGCCTCAAGTCTCAGCCTCAAAGCCT
>NZ_JBALDI010000046.1:0-18461 GCF_036917395.1 Nostoc sp. | reverse complement strand
AGTAATTTGACCTGTTTTATAATAGGTATTTCCCAGACTGGTTTTTGTTTCTGCCCATCGCTGAGGATAATCAGAAATAGTGTAGACTTCTAAGGCATTAATATATGACGAAATCGCCTTCTCTAAATTCTTTTGTTTATTACCCAGAACCCTTTCAGCGTAAGTAGAACCGAGGTTATTTTGACTGCTAAGTCATCTCTTAATGCAGGTGCAGGCAAAAGACTATATCCGAGAGATTCAAATTCGGTTGATTGTGCAACCTGTGATAGAGCGACTCCTGTCTCGTTTTGGTAGTGTAGCAGTGATCGAGGCAAGAGCAAGGCAATTATTGATGGAGCGAGGGAAAATCCCAAGGTATATTGGGGGCAACCTGATCAACCTGCTGGTGCAGCTTCAAGTAGATTTGCGTGGCTCTGACTTTTCCGATCTCGTGGTACAACCTGACTTTTCCCGTTAAGTCTCTTTTGCAAGCTGCCAGCTTTTACAGAGGTCGTGTAATTTTAACCAACATCGAGCGCGTAGGCATATCGCCCTCAATAGTCTGGTGCAAGTTCAATCCCCAGTTCCATCTCACCTGCATCACACCCCCTGACCCGCAGGGAGCAGCAGCCGACAAGCACCTAAGATTCACGCCGTTGCACAATAGGAAGTTGGTAGTTGAGTTGAGGATGCTCACAAGCCCATGTGCAAAATTTCTCAAACAAACGTGTTAAATTTTCGCCACTGGCTTGACTTGGTTCGTAAAATATCTGGCTGCGAGAGTCAGCTTGATAGTCCAGGAATGGAGATCGATCTAACTCAATGAAATCACGCAGCAGAAATCTTTTGGTTACGATTTCCATACTAGAAAGCTTAATGTTCAAACTGTATAACCATTTATTATACGGAAACTTTCCGTATAATCTTTTTCTAGATAGCGATAATATAAACATTAGAGGTTGTGGGGGAAGTAGGAAAGCATAATCGTCAAGGAAATCAAGTGTTTTGCCCGTATAGTAGCCAAACGGTAACAAATAGACTGGCACAACAGCAGCCAAAAGACATTTCAACCGTGCTTATTTGACGGATTTGGAAGATAAACTGCTGAGTTTTCTGGAATTTGAGATTAAAGACTAATGCAGCCTAAAATTTTACTTAGGACTGTTGCTCTTACCTGCATGAATACTCAGACACGCTCCAATTCCCCAGACATTTATTCGATTTTGAGCCAAACTCAACGCTTGCGGGTTAGCGATGGAGAAATTAAACCCGTTTTAGATGGTTGCATCTCTCGAAAAGGAAACTTTACGTATTTATGGTGTGCTAAATAAACAACTGCAAGACAATGAATTTATCTGTGGTGACTATTCTATTGCTGATATTGCTACTTACCCGTGGGTAGCGATTTATGAATTTGTTGGTTTAACACTCGATAACTACCCAAATCTCAAACGTTGGGTGGATATGGTGCAGCAACGTCCGGCTGTGCAACGCGGAATGCAAGTCCCTTAAATACAGGAGGAGGGATGAGTCAACAACGGGGATGATCTAAACTCCATCCCAGCAACAGTAAAATCATTCGCTCGAAAGTAACCGCAAAGCAATCCCAAGTATTACCGCATTACAGACGGCATCGGTTTGACGCAGTGTGATGCTGTCCCGGGAACGATGCTCCAAAGTTAGATCGGACTTTAATTCTCAGTTACAGACCTAGATTCTCAATAATAACAGTTATTTAGCTGCGATGCCTGCGGTGGTCACTGAGCTTGTCGAAGTGCGGGCTGTGCCTACGCACGCCTAAATAGGTGATTTAGCACCCGAATTTTAAACACCTTACAAAATCGCATTGCTCCCTTTGTTAGTCGAATGATCTTGCAGTCGAGCGCACTTAGAGAAAAGCTGATAGGTGTGGCCGATTGTTCAGCAGACGTTGAGCTATTGCCCGAACATAAGAGAGGTTTATTTACCTTCCCATAAACCGTATTATAGTGAGGAGATTAGCATAAAGGTTGGCTCCTCAAAAGTTTTCAAACACCCTAGCTATCAGCATTTTTCAAATATTTTATGCAACTGGATCTAAAAATAATTCATGTAAAAGCAAAAAATAAATCATTGAAGTAGTAAAAAAATCAATTTAATATATTTTATAGTAATTCTTCTTTAAAGTAGATTAATTAATATTAAAAAAAGTTTATTAATCAATATTAAAGATTGTTTATTAATTAAACATGTACTTTTTAACTGATTCCGAGGGTGGCAATACCAAACCGATCAATGTTTTGAGGGTATTACTCACCATACAAAAAATTATATTTTTTTAAAATTTAGACCAAGTTTTACATTAGGTAACTTTGTTATTTTAATCAAAAAAGGATAATTATGTTTAGTTCACGTATAGGCTGGCTGATGACTGCAAACTTAACTGTAATCAGTTTAGGTTTATTGATGCAAAGTGTAAAAGCACAAAGTAATTATAATAATTATACGTTTAGTATTGACTACAATACATTTGTTACTATTGACCCAACCTTCAGACCAGACTTAGGAATTATTAGAGCAACTGTCAAAGGTAAAAGTACTAAATTGGCTCCTTATGGATTGAATTCGTTTATTAGTGATGATTATGGCAAACTTGAACCGATTGAAAACCCCTCGATTAATAAATATACATTTAACTCAAATCCAAGCGTGTTTGGTTTAGAGGGGGAACTCGCTTTCTCTGAC
This sequence comes from Nostoc sp., assembly GCF_036917395.1. GTDB lineage: Bacteria > Cyanobacteriota > Cyanobacteriia > Cyanobacteriales > Nostocaceae > Nostoc. Next base: position 15,758 of record NZ_JBALDI010000046.1, on the reverse strand, counting down.
AGGTATTATGGCGGTGCTAATGAATTATTTGGCAAAGCAAGTGACAGCGCTGAAATTAATTTTGCCGCAGGCATTATCAAAGGTGGTGGTACTATTACCATCTTTGGGGGAACAGGTTTATTCCAAAATGCTATAGGTAAAATTGCTTTTACCGAACAAGACCAACTTAATCCCTCTGGAAGCCCTTCTCAAGGTTTAGCTAAACTGAACTTCATTGTGGAAACTCCTCAAAAGGTTCCAGAACCAATGGCAACTACAAGTTTAATTGCTATAGGTTTAATTGGAGGAAGTTTAGTAATTAGCCGACGTTATAAAAAAAGTTCTTCATCCAACATAATCAATTAAATATAGAAAATAGAGCAAGCAATCACTCTGTAAGTCTAAAATTGCGAAAATTTGCTTCCAATCTTTTTCTTTTGGTACAATCACTACTATTGGGTTAGCTGATCAGCAGTTGCAAGACAATTGTATGATTTGTTATCTAAAGGAGACAATATAAAGATTTTATAACTAAAAAATTAATCGCAATAGACCCTACGGCATTATAATTTTCAGGATTTAAAGTGTAGTTGCAATGAATAATCCTTTGATAAACTTGCGAAATTGTTATTCACATTTTTTTTTAGAGTTTGTATGATATCCCTCTTCTGTCACTCTCTGGAGTGAGCAAGTAGTAACTAAGTGAAATTATCCAGAAGCATAGCAGGAACAAATTCAACGTGGGAAAAATCAGGTAATTTAGGTTGCCAGAAGGCTGTTTTAAACAACCTAGTAAGCGGTAGGAAATTAGAGAGCAATTGCTGAAAAAGTATGAAATACGGCTTTGCACAAGACTTGTAGAAGGAAATCAGCTAATCATATGTAAACAGCTGAACGTTTCTACAATCAAGGCACTTACGCGCCCGCAGCTTTTCGCCTTCCCCCCACCCAGCTGCATCAGCACGAAAATACACCCACTGACTTACTGATTCTCCAACGGTACGACCCCAAATAAAATTTTGTGAACCGCAGATAGGACATGGCGTTTCTTGTGGTGTGTAGCTTTTTTGATCTGGTTGCTTGTTCATAAACTCGACTCTAATAATTGATGCAAAATCTCCCTGAGTTGCTTATGTAAGTGTTTCAAGACTCCCAGACGAAATTGGAATTGTCAAGTAACTCGTTATTGGTGTGGGGATGAAAGTAGATTTGGTCTTCAGACCGGAACGGGGAAATTAATCACACTAACGGGAGTAAAACCAGTTGTCTTTACACAATGGATGCATAGATAATTTTTCTATATAAGGAGTCGTAGAACCATTAACAGTAGAGAACTTTATCCGGGAATTTACACATTTAGCTCCAATGTGTTTTGAAATGTTTTTAGAAAAGTTTGCCGGAGCATATCCAGATGAAATACATATTATTCAAGTAAATAATCGGGCATTTCACTGAGCGGAATTATCTGCGAGTTTCAGAAAATATAATTCTTTTGTTTTAGCCTCCGTATACACCAGAAGTCAACCCAATAGAAAAATTATGGAAAGAAATTAAAAAAACTTTGAAATGGGAATGTTTTCAGAGGTTAGATGAGTTACGAGAAGCTGTATGGAAACAGTTAGATAAATTAACTACTCAAGTTAAATCTATTGCTGGCTGGAATTTTATTTTAAAGGCGTTACTTATATCACGCTTTTCGTGAAATGGTATAACTATGAACAAGATCAACATATTTTTTCATAATTTTGATGAATAAAGGTAGTACCATTCGATGATGAAACCCCCAAGGAGTTATTACGATGCTGAGTTTGGACAGATGAGAATCGAAGATAACTACTGGACTTTAGCACAATGCGCTGTTTTGGGCGATCGCCGTGTACCGATTTGTGTGGATTTTGAACAGGGGCAGATTGGTGAACTTTCATCGCTTCAGCGTGAAGCTATTCGGCAAGCTCTAGCCTTGCTACCCGATGTGTTACGCATCACTGCTCCTCTGGTGCTGCAAAATTATGATGTATATCGTGACATGATTGGAGATCAGGAAATGCCGATGTTGGCTAATCCCATTCAGGTCTGGGATCAGGTCACTTTCTCATATATCTATGTACCGCCACACGTTGAGTATGACCTGGATATTGCTACCTTTAAATTGATAGCTGAATGTGACTGGGAGCCAGAACACGGCTTAGAAGTACGCTTTTGCAATGGAGTAGCAGACGATGCAGATCAGATAGGTGAAACAGGACGGTAAAAACTATATAGCTTGGTATAAAACCGTGGTGAATTGAGGCATATCGCTTATATGCTGTGATACGCTGTCAGAAAAACCAAGTACAGTGCACAGGACATGGTTGCTGATCATGATGTGCTGAGAAGAGGGAATCTGGGGATAAGACAAGTAAGTAAGCGACACAATAGCGTAGCGTTAACGATGCAGGAGCGTTATAACCCCTTAAAGTAGATATCGCTAGTCGGTGCAGTCCATCGCCTAAGAGCAATCGATTCTCGCGAGTGATTGGCGAAAGCCCTGCTGATGTGGGCTATTGCAGTGATATGTTGTGGGAAATCTGGTGCGAAGATTCGGTTTAGCAGCTTTTGTGTTAAAAAAGCTACTGCGGAGGGAAAACTTAAACCAATTCGCAATTCACAATTACGTTTTGTGACGGGGATTTAGACCCCGACACAAAACGCGCTGCCTGTCTTACTGGGGACTTAAACCCAATACGGTTCAGTTAAGGACTACTGGTAAAAAATTTTGGGTTTTCGAGACGCGATAAATTGCCGTCTTTACAAATATTGGACTTAAACCCCCAAAGTTTGTTAAAACAAGATCCTATGTTGAAGATTTTGATTGTAATTCGTCAGCCGAACGCTACAAATTACAGGACGGGAGCAACAGTAGTGGTAACGTGTGTGTGAGTTGAAAGGATAGCGATCGCGCTTGTAGCTTTATTGAAGGCATCCGCGATTTAGAGCAGATGCACTGGTAGTCTAAAGACATGGTTGCTGGTGATGGGGTGCTGATGAGCGAAAATTCTGGGGATATTGGAAGTAAGCGCAGTGCAGCGGCTCGTAGTCCATTGCCTAAGAGCAATCCATTTTCCCTTTGATTGCCGAAAGTCCTGCTGTATGTTTATTGACAGATGACAAATCCCTCTGAAGTCATATATATATTCTGTACTGTGATAGAGGATTTTTTGCCCCTACTTGAGTATTCTACTTAAATTAGATAAAGAAATTGTCAGAAAAATCAAAATTTTTCTGCTTTTTACCTAGTTTTTAGTGTATTTTGCTTAAAGGGAAACAATTTTTAAAGTGATACTAGTAGGAGATAAATAGTCTTAAAATCATGATGGTAAATATGAATGTGACAAATGAATTTAAAAGTAATAACACTAATATTTAGCAGCAAAAAAGAGGAGCTAAAACTGATATGAATCCATCATCTGACGAAGTGATGCATGATGAAGTGATACAGACAAACAAAACAATTAATATAGATGGTCAGCGTCCAGTCGATCCAAGTAATATTGAAATTAAAGAAATAATTAATATAGATGGTCAGCGCCCGATTGGCAAGAATGAAAACGATTATGATAAAACAATTAATATAGATGGTCAACGTCCGATTGGGAAGAGCGCATTTCAAGAACATTCGATGCTAACTGTAGACGGTAAGCGTCCAATTGATCCTAGTGATTTAGAGATTGAAGCTGTTCAAGACTTAGATGGTCAACGTCCGATCGCTAAAAGTAATTTTCAAGTTCAGGATACTTTAGAGATAGATGGTAGCCGCCCAATAGGTTCAAATAACACTGTTGAAGAGCCAATATTAACAGATTATATAGACTAAAAGCACGACTTTCCAAGACACTGTAAAGTGGTGAACATAAAACAGGGGTATGCAGTAATCTATATTGTCATACTTTGTTGTACTACACCTTTTCTAACCCGTTTAGTGTATGCAATAAGAAAGAGTTATTAATGAATTGCCAAGGAAATATGACCGTTGTATTGAGCATTTGTAATTTATAGTGTTCTGCCAATAAAAGTAGATAGTGGGATAGAGCAAATGCACTTAATACTTTATTCGCGCTCAAAGACAAAAATAATTTAAATCGGTTTGTCTTCGGGTCACACGGCTTCTATAAATTTAGCAATCGGTAATTTTCTACATCCAAAAAACTTTTGGGCAGCGTTACCTCATCTCTCCATCGACTAGAGCCTAACTCATGCCATTACTGCTCAATTGCATTAAACACTGTAGCGCTTATTCTGCATAGCTTAGAGCTGTTCTTAGTGCCATTCGGAAATTGGGGTTAGTTGTCGTTGATTACCTGCAAATGAAGTGATTATACCCAAGGATATAAAGACTTTATATATTTTCATGCTTTTGGCAGACGATAGCTGTCACAGCAACAAGTCATGCTGTTAAGCAACAAATATTATTCTCACCTTTTCTTTTGTATTTAACAGAATAAAAGTTTTTTAACAGGATTTCTCCAAGGACTTACTAGTGATTACTGGGCATAAATTACCACTGAACCCTCTCACTCACTTACTATTTTAGCTAGTTTCAAACTTTTTTGAAACGAAAGTAGGACTAGCCCTTTCAAGGTGGGTAAAAATGTTAGTCAAAAAACCTCTTTTTAACTTATTACCTCTGTGTTCTCTGCGTGTGGAGTAGTTAGATAAATTACTTTTAAACCACAGAGACACAGAGGAGGGCAGTTGCGTGGGCGGGTTTCCCGACTTGAGCAAACTGCCCGTAGTGCAGAGAGAAAAAACGAGATTTTTCGAGTCACCTTGAAAGAGCTAGAAAGTAGGACTTACGCACTGTACAAATTAACCATAATGTGTATTCCGCAAAAAGTCCGTTTTAGACGCTGATCGCAACCCTGAAAAAGCTGGCATATTTACTGCGTTGGGTGTTAGACATGGCTCAAAAGCCCAATTTTCGTATAGTACATATGTATAATGCGTAAGTTCTAGAAAGCTGTCTAACCCGGATACGTTGACGACCTGACAAGCGAGGGAATTAAAGGGATAAAAGTCGTCGTTAAGCGTTGCCGTCCAGATACGTTAAGGTCGAGCTATAACCAAGAGCCTGTCTGAGTGTGAGTTTTGCCCAAGAGCCATGCAAAAATAAAGGAGACTTGAAGATGTCGATGCTAAGAAAAACTCTTACCAAATTTGCAGGAAACCGTTTTACACAAGATTTCTTGGAGAAGGCCGTTGCTGGCGCTCAATTCTGGATGGGATTTGGTTGCGGAGCTAGTGTTGAATCTAGTGGTGAAAGTGCAGTGTTGGATTTTGTATATCAAAAGCAAAAAGCCCCTTACTGCATTTTTGATGTAGGTTCCAATCAAGGACAGTATCTAAAACTTATATTAGGAATTTTTCCAGAAGACAACCTTTCGGTTCATTGTTTTGAGCCAAGTTCTTACACATTCGGAATTCTCAAATCTAGTGTAGAGCCAAAAGTAAAGAGTAAGGTCAAGTTAAACAATTTAGCTCTTGGAAACATAGAAGGCGAATTGAGATTGCATTATAATAAACCAGGTTCAGCTTTAGCTTCTCTCACTAAGCGCAGACTCGATCATTTCGGTATCACTTTCGACGATTCTGAAGTTGTAAGAGTAGATACAGTTGATAACTATTGTAACAAAAATAATGTTCAGCAGATAGATTTGCTTAAGCTGGATGTTGAAGGGCATGAGCTAGATGTCCTTGTAGGTGCATCTGAAATGTTCCTTAAACAAGCAATTAATGTAGTTAGTTTTGAGTTTGGGGGATGTAATATTGATACTCGAACTTTTTTTCAAGACTTCTTCTATTTTTTCAATAATATAAACATGAGTTTATTTCGTATTACTCCTGCCGGTTACCTCTATCCTATTAAATCGTATAAGGAAGTATTCGAGCAGTTTAGACCAACTAATTATTTAGCAATAAAGAATGACTAAGAAGTGGTTCATAAACAAAAGCTTAAGTCGCTAATCGCTTGACCATAAGACGAATTAATGAGTCATAAATCTATGATTAACTTTTAATTGCTGGCAGATGCTTTTTTTTAGCTTTTCTACTTTGTATACTAAGCTTTTTCCGCAATGCCTCCATGTAAGTGTAAAACACTGGAGTCAGATAGAGAGTCAATATCTGAGAGAACAGCAATCCACCAACGATCGCAATCCCCAAAGGCCGACGCGCTTCTGAACCTACTCCCGTCCCCAGAGCAATCGGGAGTGTGCCAATCAAAGCTGCCATCGTCGTCATCATAATCGGGCGGAAGCGAATTAAGCAAGCGGCATAGATGGCATCAAAGGAATTTTTCCCTTCCTTTCGCTGCGCTTCTATGGCAAAATCCACCAGCATAATCCCGTTTTTCTTGACAATGCCCACTAGCAGGATGATGCCGATGAAAGAGTAAAGATTTAAATCAACCTGGAAAATCAGCAGCGTTAGTAATGCGCCAAAACCCGCCGAAGGTAGACCGGAAAGAATGGTGATTGGGTGAATGAAATCCTCATAGAGGATACCGAGAATCAGATAGATTACTAAAATAGACACCAACAACAGCACGCCTAAATCGTTGAAGGACTGTTGGAAGGTTTGGGCTGAACCCTGAAAGCTGGGGATAATTGTTGAGGGTAGCATCTCACTGGCTACTTGCTTGATAGCATCTGTAGCCTGACTTAGAGATGTTCCTGGTAGGGTGTCAAAAGAGATAGTTGCAGAGGGGAGTTGAGCAACGTGAGTGACAGTGAGGGGGCCGACATTCTGGGTGATATTGGCGATCGCACTTAGGGGAACCTGTTTTCCAGTACTCGATTGCACATAAAGCATCGATAAGGCACTGGGATCTCGCTGAAACTCTGGTTTCACTTCTAAGATTACATAAAATTGGTCATTTGGGGTATAGATAGTTGATACCTGGCTGGAACCATAGGCAGCGCTGAGGGTTTGTTCAACTTCTTGGGCGGTAATCCCAAGAGTGGCAGCTTTGTTATGGTCAACTTGGACTTGGATTTGAGGAGTGCTGAGTTGTAAATCGCTGTCAACGTCCCGGAGTCCTGGTAGGGTTTTGACTTTATCCACAAGTTTAGGAACGTATTGGCGCAAATCTTGCAAATTTAAGCTCTGCAACGTGAACTGATAAGTAGAATTGCTTTGTTGACCACCGATGGGAATAGCTGGCGGAGAGCGGAGAAATGTTTTAATTCCAGTTGTTCGTCTCAACTTGGGGGTTAACTCTTGAATGATTTCGTCAGCACTCAGTTTACGTTGAGAACGCGGCTTGAGCCGAATTGTAATTCGCCCGGAGTTGACCGATGCGTTCGGGCCACTTGCACCCACAATCGAGTCAACTGCTTCAATGTTAGGGTCTTTACGAATGATATCAACAACCGTTTGCTGGTGACGCCGCATATCATCAAAAGAAATATCTTGCGCTCCTTTCGTGTTCGCCATCAGTTGTCCGGTGTCTTCTGTGGGAATAAATCCTTTGGGAACGATGATGAACAAATAGACGGTCATTACCAGCAGAATGCCAGAACCAATCAGTGTCATCAGGCGGTATTTTAAGACGGGCTTGAGCGTCCAATCATATCCTTGCAATAGTAAATCAAATGCCCGTTCTGAGACTCGATACACCAGATTTGGTTTTTGCTGATGGGATGAAGTTAGAAAGCGACTGCACAACATTGGGGTGAGACTGAGGGAAACAAAACCCGAAACCAAAATTGCCACAGCGATCGTCACGGCAAATTCATGAAATAATTTACCGATTATTCCACTCATAAACATGATCGGGATGAACACCGCCACTAGGGAGAGGGTCATTGACAAAATTGTGAAGCTGATTTCCTTTGATCCCTTCAATGCCGCGTCTAGGGGAGATTCGCCCATTTCTCGATAACGGACGATATTTTCCAACACAACGATCGCATCATCCACGACAAAGCCCACCGAGAGGGTCAACGCCATTAGTGAGAGGTTGTCTAAGGAGAAGCCCGACAAATACATCACAGCAAAAGTCCCAATAATAGCTACAGGTAGCGCCAAACTGGGAATTAGCGTCGCAGTAATGTCACGCAAGAATAAGAAAATCACCAAGACAACTAGACAAACCGAGAGAACCAAGGTAAACTTCACATCGTTGACAGAGGCTCGGATTGTTTGGGAGCGATCGTACATAATTCCCATCTCAATCGATTTGGGAACTTGTTCGCGGAGTGTAGGTAAAAGTTTCTGGATAGCATCAACGATATTCACTGTATTGGCTCCCGGCTGTGGCTGCACGGCGAGAACAACGGAATGACGGTTTGTTACCTTGCGATCGCTATACAAATTCGAGACTTTGACGTTTTGTTCACTGTCAATCACCTGCCCCAAATCCTGGAGCCGCACGGGCGCACCATTTTTGTAAGTTACAATCAACTGGCGATAGCTGGCAGCATCGGTGAGTTGACCGTTTGCCTGAATCGTATAACTTTTGTAAGGGCCAGAGAGACTGCCGATTGGTAAGTTGACATTTCCCTGTTGAATTGCAGTTTTCACCTGAGTTAGACCAATTCCCCGCGATGCCAACTCTCGCGGGTCAAGCTGGACGCGGACTGCATATTGCTGTTGACCAAAAACCTGTACCTGAGCAACACCATTGATCATCGATATTGGCTGACCAACTGTTACCTCTGCGTATTCATCTACTGTCGAGATTGGCTGTGTCTCAGAATACATATAGAGGAAGAGAACTGGTGAGACAGACGGGTTAACTTTGCGGTAGGTGGGTGGGTGAGGCATTCCGGCCGGGAGTTGTCCTGCTGCGGCTGAAATGGCTGCCTGTACATCTTTTGCAGCATCCTCCACTCTGCGACTAAAGTCAAATTGTAGGGAAATATTGGTGCTGCCAGTTGAACTGGTGGAATTGAATGAATTGAGTCCGGCAATTTCGGTAAACTGTCTTTCTAGGGGTGCGGCGACCGAAGATGACATTGTTTCTGGGGTAGCACCAGGGAGACTAGCAGAGACAGATATAAAAGGATATTCAACGTTAGGCAGCGCACTGATTGGTAACAGGAAATAACTCATCAGACCGAAGATGAGGATACCCATCATCACCAAAGTGGTCATGACCGGACGACGAATGAAGAGTTCTGAAAGGTTCATGAGTTGTATTCTCCCAGAAATGTGGTGGGGATGCGATCGCAGCAATACGCTTGGGTTATAGGCTTAACTCTTTACGAACCGCAGAGGCGCAGAGGACACTGAGAGAAGAAAGAAATGCTTAACTGAATGTTGGGTTTTAACACCGGAGACAGGAAAAAACGGCTTTAATAATCTGGTTTCAACACATATAGCTGTAAAAAACTCTCTTGATTATCCTCTCTGTGTCCTCTGCGTCTCTGCGGTTCGTTTAAAAAATATATTTTTACTCAGTTAGTTGCAAACTGATATTGCCTGTTGAAAATCACGATCGCCCATTTGTAAATGAAAATACCCGACGGAACTTAACTTGACTGAGCTTCTTCCGCCATGACTCCATGTAAATATAAAACACAGGAGTTAAATACAGAGTCAATATCTGAGAAAACACCAGTCCACCCACAACGGCAATACCTAGAGGACGGCGGGATTCTGAACCAGCCCCAAATCCGATCGCTATCGGTAAGGTTCCCATTAGCGCTGCCATTGTCGTCATCATAATCGGGCGAAAGCGCACCAAGCAGGCTTGATAAATCGCCTCAGATGGCTTTTTCGATTCATTTCGCTGGGCTTCAATGGCAAAATCCACCATCATGATGCCGTTTTTCTTGACGATGCCCACCAAGAGAATTATGCCGATGAAGGAGTAAACATTCAGTTCGACATGGAATATGATCAGCGTTAACAATGCGCCAAAACCTGCTGAAGGCAAACCGGAAAGAATCGTAATCGGGTGAATAAAATCCTCATAGAGAACACCCAAAATCAGATAAATTACTAGGACAGCGATCGCTAACAGTAAACCCAAACTCGGCAGTGAACTTTGAAATACCTGGCTTGCGCCCTTAAAGTTGGTGCTAATGCTGGCAGGAATTACCTGATCAATCAGTTTTTCAATCTCTTGGTTGGCATTTCCCAAGGACACACCAGGGGCGAGGTTAAAGGAAATAGTGGCGGCGTTCATCCGACCGTTATGGTTGACCATTAACGGGCTGACTCCCTGAGATAGTTTGGCGAATGTCTTCAGAGGAACTGCCACTCCTGTGCTGGAGTTAATGTACAATGTCAACAAAGCATTGATATCCTCCTGATACTGGGGCGCTAATTCCAGAATCACCTGATACTCATTGGTCGCTGCATAGATGGTTGATATTTGGTAAGAACCGTAAGCATTTCTCAGGGTATTTTCGATTTGCTCGGCGGTGATCCCATAAGTTGAGGCTTTATCGCGGTCAATATCAATTTGAATTTGGGAAGCAAACTGTAAATCGCTGTTGACATCCTGGAGTTCTGTCAAAGTCTTCATCTTGACAACAAGTTGAGGAACATATTGCTGTAAGGGTTTGACATCAGAACTCTGGAGTGCTAGTTGATAAAGTCCTGTACTTTGTTGAGCGCCAATCGGAATCGCTGGGGGATTTTGTAAGAATACTTGGATGCCTGGAACAGTGGCGAGTTTGGTTCGCAAATTTTGAATGATTTCGTCAGCCCCAAGTTGGCGCTGTGATCGCGGTTTTAACCGAATAAACAAACTCCCGGAATTGGCTGCAACTGCTGCCCCACTACCACTAGCACTGGCTCCCGCCCCGATATTGGAGTTGACTGCATCTACATTCGGGTCTTGACGGATCAGGTTAGCAACTGTCTGCTGATGCTGGACAAGATTATCAAAAGATGCATCCTGGGCTGCTTGGGTAATGCCTGTAATTTGTCCGGTATCTTGGCTAGGAATAAAGCCTTTGGGAACTATCACCAACAGCCCAACTGTCACCGCGAACAGAAAGACAGATAAAATCATCGTGGTGCGGTGATATTTTAAGACTTTTTTCAGACTCCAATCGTACAGACCCAGCAAGCGATCGAACACATATTCGGAAGCTTGATATAACCGACTTTGATTAGCATGATCCACAGGACGCAGAAAACGGCTGCACAACATCGGAGTCAGACTCAAAGACACAAAACCAGATACGAGAATTGCAACTGCGATCGTCACAGCAAATTCATGAAATAATCGTCCTAGCACTTCACTCATGAACAACATGGGGATGAACACTGCAACCAAAGAAAGGGTCATCGATAGAATTGTGAAACCAATTTCTCTCGACCCATTCAACGCCGCTTCTAGCGGACGTTCCCCCATTTCCATGTGACGGACGATATTTTCCAGCATGACGATCGCATCATCCACTACGAAGCCCACAGAAAGGGTCAACGCCATCAGCGACAAGTTATCTAGTGAGTAGTGCAGCAAATACATTACTGCAAAGGTACCAATCAGCGAAACGGGTAATGCCAAACTGGGAATCACCGTCGCCGAGAGGTTCCGCAAAAATAGGAAAATCACTAAGATAACTAAACCAATGGTCAGAATCAACGTAAATCTGACATCATCCACCGAATCTCGAATCGACTGAGATGCATCATAGAGAATCCCAATTTCCACGGATGCTGGAATCTGGCTTCGCAAATTTGGGAGCAATTTTTTAATCGTGTCTACGACTTGCACCGTATTGGTTCCGGGCTGTCTTTGAATGGTGAGAATAATCGCGCGGGTATTGTTGTACCAGCTTGCTACCTTGTCATTTTCTACACTGTCAATGATCCTACCCAGTTGATTGAGATAGATGGGCATTCCATCTTTGTAAGACACAATCAGCTGGCGATAAGCAGCCGCATCCTCAAGTTGCCCGTTTGTCTGGACTGTAAAGTTCTTGTGATTTCCTGAAAGACTGCCGGTGGGCAAATCGACGTTATTCTGTTGAATCGCCGTTGCTACCTGATCTAACCCAATTTGCCGTGTTGCCAATTGCTGCGGATCAAGTTGAATTCGAGCCGCATACTTTTGGGAACCGTAGACAGCTACCTGTGCTACCCCATTGATTGTAGATAGCTTTTGCGCCAAATAAGTCTCAGCATAATTGTCCACCTGGGAAAGGGGCAAAGTAGGAGAGTCCAGATAAAGGTAAAGAATCGGTTGATCGGCGGGGTTAACCTTGCTGTATGTAGGAGGATTGGGTAAATCAGTCGCAATTTGCCCTGATGCTCCCGATATCGCTGCTTCCACATCCTGCGCCGCATCATCAATATTCCGGCTCAGGTTAAATTGCAGGGTAATTTGAGTCTGGCCCAGAGTGCTAGTTGAGTTGAGCGAATCGAGTCCAGCAATGCTAGAAAATTGCTTCTCTAGGGGACGGGCAACCGATGCTGCCATCGTTTCGGGGCTGGCTCCCGGTCGAGCGGCACTTACCTGAATTGTGGGATAATCTACATTTGGTAAATCGCTAATTGGCAGCAAGCGATAACTCATGAAACCGAAGATTAAAATCGCCGCCATCACCAGAGTCGTCATGATCGGACGGCGGATAAATGGTTCTGAGAGGTTCATGAATCACCTCCGCCTGAGTTGGGGCGTTCTCCCCCCTGCTGCCTGCCCCCTGCCCCCCTTCCTCTTCTCGAGGAATTTCTATCTGCATTTGAGTTATTGCCGGCTGTTTTGATGCGGATTTTGCTCCCCGAAACGAGATTCGCTTGACCATCGGTGACAATTTTATCGCCTGGTTGCGGCCCTTTCTGAACCACATCTAGCCCCTGAATGGTGCTGCTAACTGTAACTGGAACATTTTCCACCGTCATGTCTGGCTTAACTACAAAGACAAACTGACCATCCGGGCCATTCTGCACCGCTTGGGAGGGAACAACCGTTGCATTCGGTTGTTCAGTCAGCGTTAGCGTTGCGTTCACAAATTGACCGGGAAATAAGTGTCCCTGAGTGTTGTCAAAGTCGCCAATCAGTTGAATTGTCCCCGTGGTGTTATCGACCGTATTATTGACAAATGCCAAAACACCTGGTAGGGGATGAGCTTGATTATCAGGGAACGTTACATCTACCTTCAGCTTGCCATTCTGCATATACTTTTGTACCTGGGGCAGATTTGTTTCGGGAATGGAAAAAGCAACTTGAATCGGGCGAATTTGGCTAATGGTTACTAATGGAGTCGTGCTGTTGGCTTGCACCACATTGCCCAGAGTCACCAGAATATTGCCAGCGCGACCATCAATCGGCGCATAAATTTTGGCGTAAGATAATTGCACTTTGGTATTGTCCAATGCTCCCTGGTCGGAACGGACAACGGCTTGAGCATTTGCGATCGCAGCTTGATCGCCCTGAACAACAGCTCCGGCATTAGTCAGCGCCACTCGATCGCTTTTCAAAACAGCCTCAGCATTAGCGATCGCTTCTCGATCTGCTTGTAGGGTTGCTGTAGCCGATTTGCTGTTGGAAACGTATTGCTGTGCTGTATCCAAACTGATAGCACCCTTCTTGTACAATGCACCATAGCGATCGCTCTGTCCTTTGGCAAATTGTGCTTGGGCTTGATCCTTGGCTAAAGTCGCCTGGGCTTGTCGCACCAAAGCTTGGTCTTTGATTAAAGTCGCCCTAGCTTGGTCTACCTGACCCAAATCCCTAGCTAATGTAGCTCTTGCTTGTTGTACCGAGGCTTGGTCTTTCGCTACAGTTCCTTGAGCTTGCTGGATTGCAGCAGTTTGCGATCGGTCATCCAGGGTAAACAAAAGTTGTCCCTTTTTTACGTCTTGACCTTTCTTGAAATAAACTCCAATGATCCGTCCACTAGCTTCGGGCGTAATTGATACTGTAGACCCCGATTGCACATTGCCGATCGCCTGCAATTGTACCGGAACCGTTTTTTGTGTGACCATTGCCACGGTTACAGGTGTTACTTGCTGTTTATTACGCCCAGATTTTTCAGTTTTGTCTGACTTGGCTGCACCTGCATGGATACCCAAAAAACCCAGCCCAGCCAGCAATATCACCCCCAAAATTACCAAACTAATCTTTTTTGGCGATCGCTTTTTTGGCGATCGTGGTAGCTCTGGTTTTATACTGTTCTCAGTTAAATCGTTAGCAATTTCATGGTTCATGAGAACCTCCAGTGGATCTTAGTTTATTAGAAACAGCCAAATCCTTTACCACCTCAATTCCCGCTGATCCCAATTTCATTTGAGGCGGCACATATGACTAATTTGTTTTTTTCGGTTTGCTTTATGTGCCTTATAAACGGTAATTTTGTCGAGTTAAAATAAAACCTATAATATTGCTCAATATCACTCAGGGAATCATAGTCGAAAGATTTCATCATCTTAAATCCTCTGATATAAACTTGTATTTTTGTTGATTTATTACATAGTTAGCTGTCGCTGGAGAAGGTTGAGAGCTTGTTTTTCTATTTGCCGGACTCGTTCTCGACTAATACCTATACGCTGACCAATCTGTTCTAGAGAAAGTTCGTGACCGTCTATCAAACCAAAGTGCAAATTTAATATTTCTTGCTGTTGTCGAGGCAAATTTGACAATAAATTTTCAACGTCATGATTGAGAGACTCTTTATTGGTATAGCCAACATCAGAATATCTGTAATCTTCTATTAAGTCTTCTAATTTTATATCTTTATCTGATCCAACTCGAATATCGAGAGAGATAGTTTTACGAGCCAAAAGTATAAATTCTCGAATCTGACTAGGCTCTAAAGAAAGTGCATTAGCAATTTCCGTACTGGTGGGAACACGACCCAGTTTTTGAGATAACTCTCGCTGAACACGCTTAATTTTGTTTAACTTTTCATTGATGTGAATAGGTAATCGAATCGCACGTCCTTGCTGGGCGATCGCTTTGGTAATTCCCTGGCGAATCCACCAGTAGGCGTAGGTTGAAAACTTGTATCCTAGAGCCGGATTGAATTTCTCAACCCCTCTCTCCAAACCCAAAGTACCTTCTTGAACTAAGTCCATAAACTCTAAATTACGTCTCTGATATTGCTTGGCAATTGACACCACCAGCCGGAGATTAGCCGCCATCATTTTCTGCTTGGCTTTTTTCCCTTGATTTAGCTGCTGAAGTAGTTCCTGTTCAGTTAACTGCATCTGGTTAGCCCATTCTGGCAGTGTGGGTGTACGCTTTAATTCAACAGCCAGTTTTTTTGATTCAGCAAGTATTGTGATCATTTGCTGAATTTGCTTGGCAAAAAAAATTTCTTGCTCCTGGGTTAACAGAGGTATCCGTCCAATTTCTTGAAGATAGGTACGTACTGTATCAGCTGTAGATTGAGATGCTTTGCTTGTGTTACTAGCTTTGGTATTTTGGGATATTAAGTTACTCATAGTAAGTTACCTTATGCCAATTAATTAGAGGATTTTTTATTAGGGAAAAACCGCAGATAATGACTCAACGAGCCATAGAGGTTTTTATAAAGAAACCAGGTATCAAGTACTAGCTCCAAAAGAGCAATCAACACCCAAATTGCTAGAGAAACAATTACAGGTAGGCTGAGATCAGGAAACTTCCTTTGCAAATCGATAATGCCAAATAACAGCAAAAATAGGAGCGAAACTCCCAGGAGAAAGGACAACTTGACGATCGCGAGAATGAAACGGCTCATCTCTAGGATGCGATTGTAAAGCCTGGAAAATCCCTCCACGATTTCTTCGATGTTATTGATGACAAGTAAAATTTGTTGTCGGTATAGATGGGTAGCTAAGGAGTATTGTTGCTGCAC
>NZ_JBALDI010000045.1:0-70249 GCF_036917395.1 Nostoc sp. | reverse complement strand
TCAGAAAACTTGCAAAATCTAACTACCTTTTCAAAAATTAACTCACCATTTACAGAGCTAACGCGAAGTATAACCGAGCTTCCCAAAATTAACTCGCTATTTGCAGAAAACTTACGGAGTTTAACTGAGCTTCCGAAAATTAACTCACCATTTTCAGAAAACTTGCAAAATCTAACTACCTTTTCAAAAATTAACTCACCATTTACAGAGCTAACGCGAAGTATAACCGAGCTTCCCAAAATTAACTCACTATTTGCAGAGCTAATACCTGGGAAAAATGAGCTTACAAAATTTTCAGCACAAATGCGTAGTCTAATTGAGATTCCAAAAATAAACTTACCAGGTTTAGAAGCAATAAAAAATATTACTCCTTATTCAAAGTTATATAATCTTAGACTACCGTAAATCACATTCTTGATCTGCAATCGGCTGATCGTATCTTGGAATTTAGTGCAGTAACTTGTTATAATGCTGCACTTTAGCTCTCTTTTTCTCTTTGCCAAAACTGCCGTAAAATCTCCCCTGGTTTACGATCCCATGTGTCGATATGCTCGTATATCAAATTATCTTGGTTGAGTTTATACGTTGAATATCCATTAAAAAGCAAACCAGCTTTCCAAGGAACGCGCAACACTCCCCGCACTGTCCACTTTGCTAAAATCGTATCTTCGGCTGACTGATAAACTTCATGCACATCAAAGTAAATTTGGGTAAAAAATAGCCGAGCGTGAAATCGCAAAGTCCAAAATATAATGCGATAGTTAAATTTGTATTTGAATGTATTTACCGGATCTTTAAAATAGATATCCTGTGTATAGATGTCATAGGAGATATCTTTTTGAAAAAGTGTTGGTAAATCCTGTTTGAGAGTTTTAATTACCCGTTCCACTGGCAATTTAAATTCCATGCACCTTTTCCCTTAAAAAAACTTTTTTAACAACCTCTCTAACCCTTGCCAAATTGAAGATGATCTGCTGTTGTCTACACCACTCCTACTCAAATCTAATAGAGTAGGAAATGATGCAGACTTAGCATAAGGCCCATTTCGCAAAACTTTAGCTAGGGTATTATTATTCTCGCGCAGACCTTCGTAAAAAAAGAATACCTCTCCTTGAATGCCAAGTTGGCGATTATATTCAATTGCCTGCACCAAATATTCGGGACTTATACAATAACTGCCAAGCCTCATCAATATTCCCGGCGCTAACTTGGGCAACGTCGCATCTGTGAACTGCTGGTTTACTAGTTTATCAGCGATCGCCTGATAACTCCTAAAGTCACGGCGATAAATCTGCGGCTGAATCATATCAACTATTCCCCGCTTCAACCAGGTGGGTGAATCTTGCAGATATTCCTGGAATGCCCAATCATAAATATTAGGTGCGATCGCTACTAATAAATTAGGATTAACTGCTTTCACCTCCCGGTAGAGACGCGCCAATAACTCAGTGAGAATATCTGCACGCCACTGTAACCATTGTCTGTCCTTGGGGTTCTGTGGTGGATTGTGAGCAAATTGCTGATGATAACGTGCTACAGTTACCTGATCATAGCCACCTTCAGAGGGGAATGCTGGGAAGCGATCGTCACCTTGAACACCATCCACATCATAATTCTTCACAACTTCCAGCACCAAATTCAATAAGAATTCCTGGACCTGTGGGTCAAGTGCATTCAACCACTCAAAGCCGTTTTTCTTCAATAAGTTACCGTTATAATCACGCGCAGCCCATTCCGGTTTTTTCTGTAAAAGTATACCGCCATTCAAATTGTAGGAACTAGCAAAGCCGTATTCAAACCAAG
This sequence comes from Nostoc sp., assembly GCF_036917395.1. Lineage (GTDB taxonomy): Bacteria > Cyanobacteriota > Cyanobacteriia > Cyanobacteriales > Nostocaceae > Nostoc. Next base: position 68,446 of record NZ_JBALDI010000045.1, on the reverse strand, counting down.
GAATGACTTTCAACCCAACTCGTCGCGCCTCAACCACCACTTCTTCTAAAGGGTCGCGGCCTACAGACATCGGGTCAATTTCGACTCCAAATGTCTGCTGCATTGTTTGACTAGGATATAAAGTTACTGCCTTGTTCCAAACAACGGGGAATACCACATTAAATCCTGTCTCGGCAAGGAAATCCATCGCCTCGGCAATGCGTTGTTTTGACCTGAGAACTTTACTATCAGTAGTGGTCAGCCAAATACCACGTGTTTCTATTATTGCCATTTCTATAAATTGAAATTCTCGGCGCTGGACTATCTAAACATTGATTAGCCAACGATACCGCGCCTGTATTATTGTGTAAATCCCATAGGCAAGCAAACTTAGTACACATCGGCAAAAATAAACTACTCATTCCAAATCGCTCAAAGCTGCGAAATTCGAGCTTTTTGACTTTTGACTTCCGCGCAGCGGTACTAGTGCCACAATACCCAAAAGCCATGCTTGTCCCAATGATAGCACTGGGCTTTATTTACCGAAGTGAAATTAGTGGAGTGCCGTGACTTAAGAGTTCATTCTTTAGGTAGTCGTAAGTCGGTGGCAGAACTTGTTTAAATTAAAAAATCTTCAAAATAAACAATAGTTAGTAAATATAGTTAATGACTGTAATCGAGTTCCAAAATTTACCGAATGCACAGCAGTGTCAAAAAATTACACTGCCCAACTTAGGGCTAGTTTGCATCACCTCTGACAAACAAGTGCGCTTTCGGACAATGACGCGCACACGTTACTTAAAACTTTCCCTTAGTGAACGTGAAAGCGCCCTGAGTGAACTGTATCAGCATAACTTACAACGCTTGCATGACGCCCTCTCGTTTTGTCAGCAGAATCAAATTCAGCTGTATCGGATGTCTTCTAATTTATTTCCTCTAAGTGACTTAGAAGACGAAATCGGTGCAAATATATTAGAGGCAATGAGTGCTGATTTAGCAACAATCGGTCAACGAGCAAATGCATTGAGTATAAGAATGGTGTTGCATCCAGATCAATTTGTAGTGTTGAGTTCTGATTCTTCCTCAGTGGTACAAGCAAGTATCAATAATCTAGCAGGACATTCCCGTACACTTGATTTACTGGGCTTACCGCGATCGCCTTGGTCATTGATGAATATTCATGGTGGCAAATCTCAACGTACTGAACAACTAGTAAAAGTAATTTCCTCACTACCAGAAAATATCAAAAGCCGCTTGACTCTAGAAAATGATGAATATGCGTATAGCGCCAATGAAATTTTAGCAGTATGTCAGCAAACTGGCGTGCCGATGGTATTTGATGCCCATCACCATATTTGCCACGAAAATTTAGATAGCTACGATCATCCGAATGTAGCATCCATGTTTTATGCAGCGCAAGAAACTTGGACAAATCCAGATTGGCAATTAGTCCATATTTCCAATGGTGAACAAGCTTTCAATGATAGAAAACACAGCGACTTGATTACCGATATGCCCAACGTCTACCACCAAGCACCGTGGATCGAAGTCGAAGCCAAACAAAAAGAAAAAGCGATCGCATATTTGCGCTCTTGCTGGCTAATGAAAAATAATTGTATCTAAATTAACACGAAAGTTTTTAGCTGACGAAAGTTTGTAGGGGTTATCCATGCAACACTATAAATGTAGTGCGTAAGATTTCATAGTGTTTGTTACTGTACATCACTATCGTAATACTGTCTTTCAATAAATGTGAGTTTGCTCAAAATAATATTACACTTATTAAGTGCAGTATGATTATTTAGTATTTGATAATGTTGATATTTTATTAATTATGTCTTTAATAGAAAGTTATTGCAAACACGATTATATAACTACTAATGGGGTGAAACTACACTACGTTACCCAAGGTGAAGGCCCCTTAATGTTGATGTTGCATGGGTTTCCTGAGTTTTGGTACTCTTGGCGGCATCAAATACCAGAATTCGCCCAAGATTTTAAAGTAGTTGCCCTTGACTTGCGTGGCTACAACGATAGTGATAAACCAACAGAGCAATCAGCTTATGTAATGCATGAATTTATCCAAGATGTTGAAGGAGTAATTAAAGGATTAGGATACGAAAAATGTGTATTAGTTGGACATGATTGGGGTGGTGCGATCGCTTGGAATTTTGCCTATGCTCACCCCAAAATGCTGGAGCGATTAATTATCCTTAACCTGCCTCATCCTGCCAAATTTGCTCAAGGTTTACGCACTCCCCAACAGTTGCTGCGTAGTTACTACATGTTTGTCTTTCAACTACCGTGGGTACCAGAATTACTTTTACAATCTTCAGACTACCAAGCAATTGAAACAGCTTTTAAAGGTACAGCAGTTAACAAAAGCGCTTTTACCAAAGCGGATATTGACGCTTATAAAGATGCTGCTGCAAAACGCGGTGCCCTCACAGCAATGTTGAACTACTACCGCAATATTTTTCAACAGAGAATGCTAAATCCAAGTTGGGACGTTCTGGAAGTGCCAACACTGATGATTTGGGGAGAAAATGACACTGCACTCGGCAAGGAACTAACCTACGACACCGCAACCTATGTCAGGGACTTTCAAATCAAATATATTCCCAATTGTGGCCATTGGGTGCAGCAAGAACAACCTGAATTGGTTAATCAGTATATGCGAGAATTTTTGAGGACTTAGGGACTTCCAAATAAAAAAATGTCCCAAAACTGACGCAAAAACCCTCTCATTTTTCCTTTCTCTGTGTCGCGCCAGTTGCTTCAAGTCGGGGAACCCGCCCAACGCACTGGCTTCTCTGTGTCTCTGTGGTTCGTTTATTTTGATAATTTATTTCTTGGAAGTCCCTTAAGCTAATAGTATTTGCTAAAAAGTATAAATACTTATCAAAATAGCCAAATTATGGCGAGTAGTGCAAGCTTTTAAAAAGATTTAACAGTGATTTAACACTGGCAGTTTTTTAGGGTTTATCGAGTAAAAATCGCCAAAAATCAGAATTAATTGCATTTTTGATCTCATTTTTATCTCTGCTTCATATTACAACTAACTTGTCAAGAGATAGATTGACCTCACGAAGTTTAGTGAGATAATAGAGTTGTGAGGGACAGAACGGACGCAACTTGATTATTAAGGGGGAAAATTATGAAACTCCAGCTATTAGCGGCCATTGCCTTAGCAACTCCCCTATTTTTCGCTAGCTCGGTTAGAGCCGAGAATCCGCAGGACTTACAAAAGCTGCTTTCAACTGGGGAATGTACCCAGTGTGATCTATCGGGAGCTAACCTCAGTGGCGCTCATTTAATTGGTGCTGACTTGAGAGGCTCAAAGCTTCAAGGAGCCAACCTTGTAGGGGCTAACCTTGAAGGTGCTGACTTAACAGGTGCAAACTTGGCAGGTGCTAACCTAACATCAGCTTATGTAAGCAATGTGAATTTGAAGCAAACCAATCTCAACAGGGTAAATTTTACTCGCGCTACCATTCACGATTCTAATGTGTATAAAGCATCAATGAATGATCTCAATCTTACTGATGCCGAAATATTTAACACTGGAATCGGGATTGGTGGAGAAGATGCCGAGATTCCCGATTGGAAATAGGTCCAACTGATTAGGCAGGTTAAAATAAACACAACATAGGTTTTTGCAGGTTTTAAATCAGAGAAACTGGTTTTTTGCCAGCATTATCCTTAAAATCTGCCTATACAAAAATAAAAAATGAACCCCTTCTGCCTTGTAATCAGTTTACTATGACGAAAGCAGAGGGGGTTTCTTATTGGGATTGAGCCAATATCCACGTAAATAATGATCCTCCCTAACCCTTTTTAAAAAGGAAGGAATTAGAGCAAGCCTTTTTAACGCCTTGTGATTACCAACATCTTTATAAAGTGGTTGTGTAATCAAATCGGCAGCCCAACACATATCCTGTAATCTCAACCAATCCCGCCATAAGGTCTACCAGGTTGGCAAACCATCTCCAGCTAAGGATTGTTTGCAAAGATTTGATGCCAGTAGAGACGTTGCAATGCAACGTCTCTACAGAGGTATTGTTTAGTTTACAGATGCACTAACTAAACCATTGTGCCTGAGCAAAGCGATCGTACTTGGTTCACGACCTCGGAAAGTTTTAAACACCTCCATTGGATGCTGACCACCACCGAGTGCCAGCACCGTATCCCGATAACGCTGACCTGTAGCTTTTATAGCTTCTTCATCTTCTAGCCCAGCTTCTTCAAAAGCGGCAAAAGCATCAGCACTCAGTACCTCAGCCCACTTATAGCTGTAGTAGCCTGCTGCATAACCACCCTCAAAAATATGTCCAAAAGCACATAAAATTGAATCTTCTGGAAGTGGTGGTAAAACCATAGTAGTCTTAGCTATACGATGACGCACATCTGACGGAGTTTCATTACTACCAGGGCGATAGCGGTAGTGTAATTCTAAATCAAGACTGCTCAGGTGGATCTGCCGTAACATGGCAGATCCACTCATATAATTACGCGCCGCTAGCAGCTTTTGATAGTAATGCTCCGGTAGGGCTTCACCAGTTTCGTAATGCTTCGCCATTCCAAATAAAGTGGGTCGCTCATAACACCAGTTTTCCATAAACTGACTAGGTAGTTCCACTGCATCCCACTCCACGTTATTGATGCCTGCGGCTCCGGGATAGTCAACCTTAGTGAGCAGATGGTGCAATCCATGACCAAACTCGTGGAACAAAGTCTCTACTTCATAGAAAGTCATCAAACTAGGTTTACCATCTACGGGAGGACTTTGATTACACACCAAATAAGCTACAGGTAAGCGGATGGCAGTGACACCATTTTCAGTGATTTTGCCCCGATTGATGCACACATCCATCCAAGCACCACCGCGTTTCTCTGCTGGACGGCTGTAGGGGTCTAAGTAGAAGTAGGCTATGGCAGAACCAGTTTCATCAGCAATTTGGAAATAACGGACATCCTCATGCCATACTGGCGCTTGACCATCGGCAGAGGTGACAGTGACGCCAAACAGCCGCTTGACTAGTCCAAATAAGCCGTCTAACACTTGGGGAAGAGGGAAGTAGGGACGCAATTCTTCAGCGGTAAAGGCAAATTTTGCTTCTCGTTGGCGTTCTGCCCAAAAGCTGATATCCCAGTGTTTTAAATCCGTAGCTTCTGCTGCTCCCTGTGCCGCTGCAAAAGCTTTGAGTTCTGCCAAGTCTTTGACAGCAGCATCATAACTAGCGCGGCGTAGTTCTTCTAACAGGGCGTTGACTGCCTCAACGTTGGGAGCCATTTTACTAGCCAGGCTTAATTGAGCAAAACTTTTAAAGCCTAGTATATCTGCGAGTTCTTGGCGCAACTTCAAAATGCGCTCAATTAAGGGGTTGTTATCTAAATCGCCACCAGAAGCGCGGGTGATATAAGCTTTGTAGAGCTTTTGGCGCAAATCTCGACGAGTGCTGTGCTGCATGAAAGGGCCGTAGCTGGGGAAGTCTAAAGTAATCCGCCAGGGACCATTTTCAAGTGTGGCGTTGCTTTCGCCAGCTGCACGAGCACCTTGGGCTGCTAAACTCACTAAGCTTGGTGGTAAACCGTCAATTTCCGCTTGTGTTGTTAGGGTTAGGCTGAAGGCTTTAGTGGCATCAAGTACGTGGTTAGAGAATTTGGTAGAAAGTTCTGCTAACTCCATCTGTATGGCGTTGAAACGCTCTCTTGCCTCTCCTTCTAAGCCAACACCAGAAAGTTCAGCATCTCGAATCGCGGCTTCTACAATGCGCTGTTGAGCTAATTCTAAAGTTGCCCAACTATCACTGGTACGGAGTGCCTTAAAAGCATTGTAGATGGGTTGGCTTTGACCGAGCTTGTTGATAAACTGTACGACTAGTGGCTGTACGATTTCATGAGCTTCGCGCAGTTCGGGGCTATTTTTAACACCCATTAAATGATTCACCACCCCCCAACTCCAGGTAAGCTGTTCAGTTAGCTTTTCTAAGGGTTCTACTAAACCACTCCAAGTAGGCTCTACATTAGCCTCTAAGGTGGCAAGCTGCTGGTCAAGTTCTGCCAGCAACTGATTGAAGGCTGGTACTACTCGTTCTGGTTTAATCTCTGCAAAGGGAGGTAAACCAACGCCTTGGAGTAGGGGATTGTCGGAAATAATAGTACTTGCACTCATGGTTTTGTGTGAACTGCGGATGAATAAAAATCATTGTTGATTTTTATATATATATCTTCTAATGTAGCGATCGCTGTGCTAAATAGTCTTGTCATTCTGGCAATATAGCAAAAAAAACGAGAGTTACTCAGAAAATTATCTTGATACAGCTATTTTGTTTGGTTTATGAACGATATCTGACAGGCAACAGTTCCAGAAATATCAGCGAAAGTCTCTGAGATAATATAATCATGCACTCATCCTTTCAATCAGGTGGCTAATTATGACTAGCCTCTTACCCAGTTCTCAACCAACAGAAGTTTTTTACCCAAGCTCGGATGGTGAACCTTTGGCAGAAAGTTATGTTCACTTATATGCTCTACTGGCAACTTTAGAAGTATTGAGGCAATATTTGCTAGGTAGGCAAGCAACGGTTTTGAGTAACCAGTTTCTCTACTATGCTCAGGGTTTTCCGAAGTTACGCGTAGCTCCAGATGTAATGGTGATTTTTAATATCGCTCCTGGAGGTAGGGATAATTACAAGATATGGGAAGAGGGACAAGTGCCTGTAGTAATCTTTGAAATGACCTCGGAGGGGACTAAAAACCAGGACACGGGTTTCAAGAAGACGCTGTATGAGCAGTTAGGGGTACTGGAATACTGGTTATTTGACCCTAAGGGAGAGTGGATTAAGGAGCAATTGCAAGGGTATCGGCTGCAAGGCGAGGTGTATGAGCCAATTACAGATAGTCGATGTGAACCTTTGCAGCTGCGTTTGCAAATAGAGGGACAATTGATTGGTTTTTATCGAGAAGACACTGGGGAAAAGTTGCTGATTCCAGAGGAGTTGGCAGAGGCGCTGAAACAGGAAAGACTGATGAGGGAACAAGCCCAGTCGCAGGTGGAAAGGTTGAAGGAACATTTACGATCACTTGGTGTTGACCCTGATACTATCTAGCCATACATTTACGATCGCTCTTAGCGGGTGCTTCACATGATCGCAGAGTCCATTCACCTACCTCAACCTGAGCAAAGGCGATCGCTAAAAAAGATCATAACGTATTATGTCAAACAGGTAGCTTGTCTGCCAGCATGGGCGTTACCCTGAAAGCACAGTTTCAGCCCAAGAATCCCACGCTTTCAAGGACTGAGAGTGTCCAATTAACTTAGCGTGATCAACCGTCCTTGCCGAACCGAGAAGGGAGGCTCTATTTTTATGATTTTATTTGGCAACTCATCTTTTTACTCGTAAAATCGAAGACAAGATCAAGGTCAGTAGAAAAGAGTCTCTAAATTAATGAGTACGTTAATCAGTCACGGTGGAAGATCTATCATTAAATTTCAGATGGTAGATCGGATAAATGATATCGTTTGGCAGGCTCACCAAGGTAGCGTTGCTGCGATTATTCAGCTATTGAACGAAAAGCTAGCCAAGTCTGGTGTCAGAACTAGAGCCATTTTTTCTAATGGTGTCTTACAACTTCTGTGCGAGGCGGCTAGGGTAGAGCAACTTGAGCAATCTCCCCTAGTAGAACAAATCCAGCAAATTCTTGAGTCCATCGCCCCGCGTCACATTCGCCGAGTCAATATCAACAGTCGAATTGTTCGCGAACAACAATTACTTTGGTTAAAGGAAATAGATAGCGATCGCGAAAACCAATTGCTTTGGTCACAGGAAATTACATTAATTCAGCCCAATATTATAAAGCAACTAATTAAAGATTTCACAGAAGCTCAAGCTGAACTAGGAAAACCAAATTTCCCTAAAACTCCAGTCTCTCGTCCTTTAGTACTTATCAACAAAGAAAAACACGAAAATAAACTGAAAAAAAAGATATTAGCAGCGGCTGGTTTATGCTCACTTTTGTTGCTTGGTTGGGTTGTTTATGCCCAGTTAGGTAATAAACTGAAAAACCTAATGCAACTAGAAACTTCCAAATCTCTAACTACAGAAAATATTAACGATAATAAAGCCCAGACACCATCCCGTGTTCCTAACAATAGCCTTTCTGAGCCATCTGATGACCCATTTGCAATATCTGTGCGAATTGCCAACCAAGCTTCTGCATCTGGTAAAACAGCCACAACCTCAACTCAGTGGTTAGAGATTGCTGCTAAGTGGCAACGAGCTTCAGATTTAATGGGTACGATGCCACAAAACCACAACCGTTATCAGGAAGCTAAAATTCGGACTCAACTATATAAGAAATACAGTGAGGCGGCGCAGAAAGAAGCCGATAAGAGTAAATCTTAGTTTTTTCTTATTGGAAGACTTTGATTACTGATTAGTATTTTAGCAGTAGTGAATGGATTATTTATTTTATTTACTTCTCGCACTTGACCTAAGCGCGTAAAACGAATTTCAAATAGCTTTCTATACCTATGGCTGATAACTTGCATTTCTCTAAAAAGGACTTAAACCCTTTGCTAGCATGGATTTAAGTCCACTAAGGCTATCAGCCAAGAAATTTATTTCTTGGCTAGAGATTGAGCAGGTGCAAGATATAAGTTAACTCAGAAGTTCTCCTGTTTCTTGCAGGGAGTGCAAGCGGCGGTAAATGCCCTCGTGACGCAAGAGTTCATCGTGGCTACCCACTTCTACAATCTTTCCTTGCTCCAGAACCACAATTTTATCTGCTTCTCGCACTGTGCTTAGACGATGGGCAATCACGATGGTTGTACAAGTGCCCTGAATCGATCGCATTGCTAGCTGAATCGAACGCTCAGACTCATAATCTAAGCTAGAGGTGGCTTCGTCAAAAACTAGGACGTCTGGTTTCACTAGCAACGCCCTGGCAATTCCCAAGCGTTGTCTTTGTCCTCCAGATAACCTCACACCTCGTTCTCCTACGATGGTGTAATAACCTTGGGGTAAGTGCTGCACTACTTCATCGACTCTGGCAATTCTACAGGCTTCCTGAACCTGCTCCAAGCTGGCATCTGGTCTACCGTAGGTGAGATTATCCAATATAGTACCGTTAAAAACGTCTACTTCTTGGTGAACGATCGCTAATCTCCGTCTATATTTACCCACATCCAAAGTGCGAATATCTTGACCATCAATCAGAATTTGACCTGATTGAGGTTCAAAATATCGCAACAACAATTTCACTAAAGTAGACTTACCAGAGCCGGAACGTCCCACTAATGCCACTGTTTGGTATGGCTCAATCAACAAGTTAATATTTTGCAAAACTTGACGGTTAGCATCATATCCAAAACTGAGGTGTGACAACTCAACTTTTCCAGTAAATTTATAAGGTGATTCTGTTTGGTTGCTCTCTTCTAAAAGACTAGCTGAATCAGATGCAGTTGGCTCTTGGAGAAATTCGTGAAACCGCAACATGGAAGAGTAACGACGGGCAAAAACTTCTGCCAAGGTAGTAATAGGTTCTAATTCGGCATATGCCATGCTAGAAAGAGTTAAGGTCATCACAAAGTGACCAAGAGAAATCCTCCCATCTATTGTTGCTGCTAAAGTCAAACTCAGGATAGTAAACACGCATAACTGAATTATGGTTCTTTGCCAAGTAGCCAGTTTCACATAACCTTTGTGGATGCGATAATCAAGGATCATTAATTCCCGATCTAAACGTTGCTTTTGCCGTTTCAGTTCCCTAGCTTCTGTAGCAAATGCTTTCACCGTTTTGATATTGGTGATCAGTTCAGAATTGCGGCTTTCGGTATTCTCTGCATATTTATTCAGACCACTTTCATCCCTAATCAATTGCTGTAAATCCTTCAAGCTGAAGCTGAGAATAATTACAAAGGAAATTAGATATAAAATCGCAATTCGCCACTCAATCACCAAAATAAACACAAAAATTCCCAGTACACGAACCAGTTTAGGAATAAACTGTCCAGCGATTTCGGGATACGCCCAAGTGTGGTTCTCAACACCTCTAGCTACTCTTCCGGCGATGCGTCCGGGGTTATTTTCATCATAAAATTCCAGTGGGAGAGTAAGAATTTTGGCAATGGCTGCTTCGGTTTTCTTTCGACGTGACCTAAAACTTATATCCCAGTGAAACCAAACAGTCAACCAGGGCTGTGTTGGCGCTCTCACTACAGTGACAACGAAAATTAAACCCAGTAATACACCCAAAGATAGAAGTTTATTAACAGGGTAATTGGTAATGTTTGAAACAATTGCGATCGCACTTTCAAGTGGTTTATCCAAAGGTTGAGTAGACAAAACATTTAAAATCTGTCCGATCGCATAAGGGACAACCAAATCAATGATTTCGTAAATGCCGGATGTCGCAATACTAAAAAGACCTAGCTTCCAGTCAGAGCGAAAGTAATTGACAATATCTTGAAATTTGGCCATGATGCACACCGTCCAAGAGCGCGATCGTGAGCTTGGAATTTAATCCAGTACAATTGTACTACAAAAAGTCAAGGGCTAATAGGTTTAAATGACTCCTTTGAAGTAGTAGGCATTTGCGCTGGAACAAATTCTAGGCGATAGCGATAGAGGGCGACAGGTCGAGAACCAGCTTTAAAGTAATCTGGATCTTGGGGTGAAAGATAGACAGCAGTAACTTGATCTGCCTCAATCGCCAGATTAGCTGTTGGTAGTTTATGATAAGCAGTGGTAGATTCTACAGAGTTGAAATAGGGGCGTGAACCGCCTTTAAATAGTTGTTGAAACACTTCTGTGGTGATGAACTTGTTATTAGGGGCAGTTTCTGTGGCCCGTGCAGTCACAATGGAAACAAGTTGGTGACTGTTACGCAAGAATGTAATCTGACGATTAGGTGAATCTGGATCTACTTTAACTAATAATACTGCTTCATCCCCTAAATAAGCCCGTGCCAAATTCAAGCTATTAAACGCTCTATCTGCGATTAAAATTGGGGATTTGTAATCTGTCTGAGGAAATATTTTTAACCCAGGAAAATGTGGTTGCTCTTTCAAAAATCTTACTACAAAACTCATCGGCTGATTTAATTGTCGGCGATTACCTTCAAACCCTGGTGTTACGATATCTGGTGCTAAAGGCGCAACTAAATCTACCAACGTACTCGTAACTTGCCAATAACCAGCCATCCATTCAGGGTAAACCAAATCACCCGAAGCCGGTTGCACTGAAGTTAATTTTTCCCATTGGGGAAAATTTGCTAACCGTTGAGATAACTCTCCTGCAAAAGCTTCGCCACTCCACAATAGGAAAAAAACCAGCAAGCAAAAACTCCAAATTACCTTCATTGTACGCATTAGCAGTTTTGTATTTATCGATTAAAAATTAAGTAAGTTTTTGTAAAAAATTAAAAGTTTGTACTAAGTGGTTTAACGCTCAAGCGCTGACTAAAAACTAATCACAGAGTTTTACTTTTTTTGGATAGTTCAGTTTATTTGCGCCAATTTACTTAATCTATGAGATAATAATGCATTTCAGATATTGTGTATTATTCTGCTAATTATTCACCCACAGAATATCGTTTAGTCACTAATTTACCATCACAAAGAGCCAACATAGTTAAAGATACTTAACCCCACAATCCCAAATTATGGTAACAGCATGACATTAGCATTAGGCATGATTGAAGTTTATGGCGTTCCCACAGCAGTAGAAGCGGGAGATGCCATGTGTAAAGCTGCCCGTATCACCCTTGTTGGTTATGAAAATACTGATTTGGGACGAATTACCGTATTAATTCGGGGGGTTGTGGGCGAGGTAAATGTGGCGATAACAGCAGCACTAAAGGCGGTTCTGCGAGTTAACGGTGGCGAGGTGCTTTCTTACCATATTATTCCCCGCCCCCACGAAAATTTAGAATATGTTTTACCGATTCATCGCAGTGTTGATGTGGAGCAGTTCAGTGCAGATATCCGATTTCCTTCACCCCTATCAGTTTAGCCGGATTAAATTTCTGCTGGTAAAGGTTGCCAAATATCTCCATATTGCTCCCGTAAAGCTTGCCAAGTTTCTACCTGACCTGATTCATATTCTCCCGGTTTACCCCATTGCAAAAATAGGCTTAAAGCAGGCTCCTGTTTCTCATCTAAAAACCGAATGGCATAGGTTGTAAAATTACCCCTTTTCGCTTCACCTGTTTCAAATTTTACTTGAGTAATTTTGTCCATATTCAAGTGAAACTCAAAGCCTTCGGTGTGCATATTCGCATACTTACCCTTTGGTAATTCTGCATAAAATAACTTTTCTAGCTTACCCCTTGCTTCTAATACAGCAGCACTGCTAGTAACAATTAGGCGCAATGTTCCAAGAGTCTCACAAGCTGCTAAAAATTCTTTCAAAGTAGTACTCATAAATTATTATCCTTTGTTATTTGTTGATGCCCTATGTCTATTTTTCGTATTGTTCATAAGCAGCGACAATGCGCTGAACTAAAGGATGGCGCACGACATCTTTTTGGGAAAATTCGCAAAAGGCAATGCCTTCAATCTGTTTTAAAACTTGTAAAGCCACTCCTAAACCCGATTGTTGATGAAGTGGTAAATCAGTTTGTGTCATGTCGCCTGTAATCACCATCCGAGAACGGAAGCCCAAACGAGTCAAAACCATTTTCATCTGAGCAGGTGTAGTATTTTGAGCTTCATCCACAATTACAAAGGCGTTATTTAAGGTGCGTCCCCGCATATAGGCGAGTGGTGCGACTTCAATCACACCACGTTCCATTAAACTGGGTACTTTTTCTGGGTCGATGAATTCATAAATAGCATCGTAAAGTGGGCGAAGATAGGGATTAACTTTCTGCTGCAAGTCTCCAGGCAAAAAGCCAAGTTTTTCACCGGCTTCGACGGCAGGACGAGTTAAAATTAGCTTTTCAACCTGGTTAGCAAGGAGTGCTTGCACAGCGACAACAACGGCAAGATAAGTCTTGCCGGTACCAGCAGGCCCAATCCCAAAGGTGAGGTCACGCCTACGGAGTGCGTCGATATATTGGCGCTGGCGAAAGGTTTTAGCACGGACTTCTTCACCCCGACGAGTTTTAGCAAGGATATCTCGCTGTAAATCTTGTAGTTCCTCTTGACGATCGCTTTCTATGGCTTGACGGGCTGTTGAAATATCGGCACTAGAGATGGCATTGCCTTTAATCCAGAGGTCTTCAAGCGATCGCACTAATCGAGAAGCCAGATCAATTTGCCCTTGGGTACCAGAAATCAGTAATTCCTGTCCGCGTAGCACTAAACTGGCTCCTGTTTGCCGAGATAGGGTTTTGAGATTTTCTTCTCCTTCTCCTGCAAGAGCCATCACACTGGGAATATTCGGCAGCTGAATTGTTAAGGCACCTGCCATAGTATTTCTTAATTGGTGAGGATCTGTGTTTGACAAAGGTTAATGTTTTCTCGCCAAGGGCGAAATTACGCTTTTATTACTTACATTTTGGAAAAATCTTGGCAACAAATGAATCGGCTGTAGGGGCGTACAACTGTACGCCCCTACTATCAGCAGTATGGTACTGGTGAAGTGTTCAAAAAAAGATCCAAAAATCTTTTTGCTACTTTCCATCTTTACAAAAATTCTGAGCGGAGGTGATCACAACCGCTCAGACTTGCTCTGTAGTTTTAACCTAGCGGAGACGGGGCTTAACAATGGGTTTAGGCCCATCATTTGCCCGCGGTTCTCTCCTAGTCGGCGGTGGCGATCGCTCTTCTGTGTCTTCATCAAAAGACATACCCTCGCGGCCCGGCGTGGTGCTGCCGTAGATATCCAGGTATACTGATTGCCCAGCCGCGGCAGCTGCTGCGGCAATTACTGTACGAATCGCCTGAATATTGCGTCCCCCTCGACCAAACACTTTTCCTTTATCTGTGCTATCAAAGGCTATGCGAACCCAAACCCGATTTAGGGTTTGAGAAATTTCACAATCGACGCTTAAAGTCTCTAGAGATTCTAAAAACGGCTCCACCAAAAACTGAACCAGCCCAAGATAGTTGGGACTAGCTGTTGGAGATATTGTTGCGGAATTATGATGCGGCTGTGGCACTGACCTGTTCAAAAACATTGGCTTTTACTAAAATGCGACGGACGGTATCAGTGGGTTGAGCGCCTTGTTGTAGTCGCTTGACGATGCCGGGAACGTCTAGTCGCACTTCATCGGTTCTGGGGTTGTAGAATCCCAACTCTTCTAGGGGACGGCCATCGCGGCGAGCGAGGTTGTTAATGGCGACAATGCGGTAACTTGCTTCCCGCTTTTTACCGAATCGCTTCAAGCGCAGTTTGATCATGGTTGAAGAATCATTCTCCTGTTGGTTGTTAGATATTAGTTAGTAACTAGTTGCTGAGGAAGTAGCCTAAATCTGGCTGCTGCCGATAAATTGAGGGTTAGTTTCCTCTGCTGATAAATTATGAGGTCGAAATGCTAATTTTAGCACTGCCTAGCATTTGCTGCTATTAGTCATTAACTAAACGTGAGTTCGATGGGTTATATGGTGTCCGCCTAGTTAGTCGAATCAAAAGACCTCTAAGAGGTTTTACTACGTAAAACCTGTCCCTCTGGGAGTGGGAGAGGTTTGTCAAACTCACGTTAACTAATGACTAAAGATTGCCAAAACCTTTTTTCTTTTTATCTTTGGTTTTTTTCTTTTTCGTGCCTGTGGCGTCACCACCATAACCCCGCCATCCTGGGGCAGGAGGACGATTACCTGCACCTGCGAAGGCATTACCCATACCGCCGCCCCCGAACATTCCCGGCATTCCAGGGAAGCCACCTTGACCCATTTGCTGCATGAGCGATCGCATTTTTTGGAAATCGCCCACTAGTTTAGTCACATCTGACTCTCTATAGCCTGAGCCAGAAGCAATCCGCCGCCGCCGACTGGGTGAACTGGCTAATAAATCGGGGTCGTGGCGTTCTTGGCGAGTCATGGAGTTAATCATCGCCTCACAGCGCTTGAGCTGGGTTTCTCCCTGCTTGAGTTGATCGTCTGAGAGCTTGTTCATCCCTGGAATCATCTTGATGAAGCCTCCCAGAGATCCCATGTTCTTCAGCATCCGCAACTGCTTGAGAAAGTCAGTAAAGTCAAACTTCGCTGACAGGATTTTCTCCTGCATTTTCTCAGCATCTGCTAAATCAAACTCTTCCTGGGCTTTTTCTACCAGGGTGAGAACGTCGCCCATTCCCAGAATCCGCGATGCCATGCGATCGGGATAAAACGGTTGCAGTGCCTCGACTTTCTCACCCACGCCCACAAACTTAATCGGCGCTCCCGAAATCTTTCGCACCGAAAGCGCTGCACCACCACGGCTATCACCATCTAGCTTGGTGAGAATCGCCCCAGTAATTCCTATCTGCTCATGGAAGGTACGGGTAAGATTAGCTGCCTCTTGACCAGTCATCGCGTCCACCACCAACAGAGTTTCATCGGGTTGGACAGTTGCTTTGATCCGGGCTAATTCAGCCATCATGTCTTCGTCAATTTGCAGGCGTCCAGCAGTATCAATAATTACTGTGTTTACACCTTCTGCCCTGCCGCGTTCTACACCTTGCCTTGCAATTTCTACTGGGTCTGCGTCGCTTCCTAGTTCAAATACTGGTACGTCAATTTGCTTACCCAACGTCACCAACTGGTCGATCGCTGCTGGGCGATATACGTCTGTCGCCACCAACAAACAGCTACGCTCTAATTTACGGAGATGTAAGGCTAACTTAGCGGTAGCTGTGGTTTTACCAGTACCTTGCAACCCAGCCATTAGCACAATAGTAGGCTGTTCTTGGGCTTCTGCTATGGGAACATTTTCTTCTCCCATCACCTGCACCAGTTCATCGTGAACAATTTTGATAAACTGTTGGTCAGGTCGCACACCGCTAATCACCTCGGCTCCCTGTGCTTTGGCTTCGACTTCGCTAATAAAATCTTTGACTACCTGGAGATTGACATCTGCCTCCAACAAGGCGCGGCGCACTTCGCGCAATGCATCTTGAATGTTGGATTGAGAAATTTTGTCCTGTCCCCGCAGTTTTTTCCAGGCGGATTCTAAACGGTCAGATAATGCATCAAACATAATGTAATTACAGGTAGTTCGCCAATGGAGAATTCTAAACCGCCGATGAATGCGATTTGGAATTTCCGCTAAAGTTTAAACGTGCTATCTACCAGCTTAGTATTTTTCACCGCGACTGTAGCAATCAGATACCTACTTTTATTGAATTGAGGACTGGGGACTGCGATACTTGAATACTCTTTTATGATTGAGTTGCTGCCGGTTTTGAGAGCTGTTGTTGATAAAAGCGGACAACTTTTTGCACATAGTCAGCAGTGAAACCTTTGTTGCAACCTGTATAGTTACCAGTCATCCACCAACAAGCTGCGCCACGCACAGATGCAATTTCATTATTGTTGGTGGCGCGAAATTGATTGCTTAACTCCCGGCGCGTAATACAGGATACAACTTGGCGGGCGATCGCAGGGCTGTTTTCAAACTGCGTCGGTGTTAGTTCTCGTTTGAGACAAGTTTTTGACCAGCCTTTGAGGGTTTCTGGCTTAACTTGCCATTCACTCTAATATCCATCGTTGGGATTTTTTGTTTGCGGTGCAGCCTGTCGCAACGCCTCTACCATCGCCGCAACTTGGGTATTAGAAATCGGCTGCTGTGCTTGAGCTAATAATGGCAATAGTCCGAAGCTGACAATAACTCCGTTGAGTAGTAATCCAATGGGATTTTTGATCATGAGGTAACATCCTATGTGTTTTAATGAACAGATTAACGACTAGCTTTTTCAAGGTGACTCGCAAAATCTCTTATTTTTTCTCAGCGCTCTCTGTGACTCTGCGGTTTAAAAATAATTTTATTTAACCACAGAGGCGCAGAGGACACAGAGTTAAGAGTATAAAGAGGAATTTCTTGAACCAAATTTTTACCCACCTTGAAAGGGCTAGATTAATGATTTACTAAATTTTCTATACTATCAACATCGTTCGGTAATGCGGCTGTTAATATTTCGCTACCTTCTGCGGTAACTAATACATCATCTTCGATGCGGATTCCGCGGACATCAGCAAATTCAGATAAACGTTGCCAATTCACTACATTTTGATATTTTGAGCGAACATTGGCATCATTGAAAATTGCTGGTACTTGATAAAAACCAGGTTCAATTGTGACTAACATTCCTGGACGCAAAGGACGATTTAAACGCAGGTAGCTTAAGCCAAAGCGATCGCTTCTTTCGCGTCCCTCTTCATACCCTGCTAAATCGCCCAAATCTTCCATATCATGGACATCTAAACCCAGTATATGACCGATACCATGAGGGAAAAACAGGGCGTGGGCATCCATTTCTACTAAATCTTGGGGATTTCCTTGTAAAATGCCTAACTCTACTAAACCTTCAGCGATAACTGTGGCAGCTAGTAAATGAATATCCCCATACTCTACACCAGGGTGTACTTTGGCAATGCAAGCATCATGGGCTGCTAGTACGACATTATAAATATCTCTCTGGGTCGATGAAAATTTACCCGAAACTGGCCACGTGCGAGTGACATCACCTGCCCAACCCATCTCAGTTTCAGCGCCAACATCGGCAAGCAATAAGTCACCTGGTTGTAGAGGGTAGTGATAGTGTTCGTTATGCAAAACTTCACCGTGAACTGTAACAATACTGTTGTACGAGGTGGTCATATTGTGGGCAATAATTACCCCTTCCATCGCTGCCCGAACTTCTGCTTCCAGCTTCGCTTTTGGTGTTGCTGCCATACCAACTTTGTGCGCTTCTACAGTGACAGCTGCCGCTTTTCGTAACTGGGTTAATGCAGCATCATCATGAGTGAGGCGGATAGAAACGATCGCCTTAGCTAACTCCAAGTCAATTCCTTGGGGAGGACTTTGGGGTAACACCCATCTATTTAATAGCTGCGATTGTTGCGTCCAAGTCGCTGCATCTTGTACAGCAAGTGTGGCGGCATCTTCTACCCAAGATTCTAATTCTGCCATTGGCCCTGCTACATCCGCCCCAATCTTCTGGGCTATTTCCTCGCGCGTTGGCGTTTCTCCATGCCAAAGGGCGCTGCTGGGTGATGGATCGTCGATGAATAGTTGTAGCTTACCCGCTTCTAAACGAATTGCCGCCTTTGATAATGGCAGTCCGGCAAAATAGAGGAAATGACTGCTAGCGCGAAACGGAAGAAGATTTGCTGGAAAGTTGCGCGGACTGTTGCTACCTGACCACAAAATTACTGGAAAATCAATGAGGTTGGCTAGTTGTTGGCGTCGCAGACGTAAAGTATCAATTAAGGAAGTAGAAGTTTGTTGGATAAGCATAAATGGAAACTCAAGGTTATAGTTTTGTCTTTATTTAGTCGTTATCGTCATCGTCTTTATCATTCTTGCGATCGCTATGTTTGTCGTCGCCATTTTTGTCCTTCTGCTTTTCCTGCTTAGGCTGTTGGGTAGGTTGTAGGACTGGTTTTTGTTGCTCTGTTGGAGCAGAGCGCTGCGGTGCCTCAACAACACAACTAACTAATCCTCCAGCAATTAGCGCTAAGTTGACAGCAGCAAAGATGCTTCTGAAGATTTTTATCCTCATGTTTTCGTTTTGCTTGAACATTGACCCCAGTTTTTGGAGATTGTATTCCTAATTTATAAGGTACTGTATATGGTGGTTCTCATTTGGATGTAACACGCGCTTTGGGAACGATACGCCGCCTCAGAATAATCGTAACAATCGGCATAAATCTTTAACGCACTCCTGATAAATATATTGCTGTCTAACTTTTAAAGCGACTTTAATGAGACAAATCATTACTCAGGTTGATGCTTTCACTAATACACCTTTCGCAGGGAATCCTGCTGCTGTCTGTGTTTTGCCTACTCCCCAAGACGAACGCTGGATGCAGAACGTAGCGCAGGAGATGAATTTATCTGAGACGGCTTTTTTAGTTAGACAGGATGATGGCTTCAATCTGCGTTGGTTTACGCCCACGGTGGAAGTGCCGCTTTGTGGTCACGCAACTTTAGCTAGCGCCCATGTACTTTGGTCAGAGGGACATTTGTCACCAAATGAAGCTGCGCGTTTCTACACCAAAAGCGGAGTACTGATTGCAAAGTTGCAAGGTGAGTGGATTGAATTAGATTTTCCTGTGAATCACTCACAAGAAACGATCGCTCCTCCAGAACTCAGCAAGGCTTTGGGTATACCATACAAATCTGTCTTGCAGAATTCACTAGGTTATTTAGTGGAATTGGAATCGGAAGACTTGGTGCGGCAAATGCAGCCTAATTTTCAATTACTAAAAACGTTGCCTGTTTCTGATGTTATAGTCACCAGCATTGCTTCTTTAGATTTAAATTATGATTTCGTCTCTCGCTTCTTTGCACCAGGTTTAGGTATTAATGAAGACCCCGTTACTGGCGCTGCCCATTGTTGCCTCGCTCCCTTTTGGCGCGATCGCTTGCATAAAGATGAGTTATTGGCTTATCAGGCATCCAGTCGCGGTGGGGTAGTCAAAGTACACTATACAGGAGGTGATCGCGTCTTTCTCGCCGGACAAGCCGTAACTGTTATGCGAGGTGAGTTAATTACTGCATAAACATAATATTACAAATCAATCGCATCCGGCAAAAACTCAGCATCGAGAACTTGGGCAATGGGATAAGGACATTTCACTGGAAACGTATCTATTGGTAGTTCAGTTTCATTACTAGCAGCTTTCAATCCCCGATGGTAACATTGAGCTAAAACTTCTTCTGGATAGGACTTAAGGCTGGGACTCTCTTGTAACAAATCTATAATCCGGTTGCGTTGCTCATTAATCGTATTTTGCCAGGAGCCACTCCGCAAACTAGACTGATATTGCCACTTGAGCAAATGCTGTAATAATACTTCCAAGCGGCTTTTTAATTCCCGCCGATCTGACCGTCCCAAGTTTTCAATCTCCTCAATCACAGCATCCCAGTCTACCTGTTCAAATTCTCCAGCCCGAATGAGTTGTACAGTCTGTTCTGTCCATGCTACAAAGTCTATTTCATACAACTGGGCTGCGCTTTTTGGAATCGGGGTCATGAGCTTGCTGCAATCCACTATGAACGAGCTAGATTTGAAATCTTTTACACCCATCTTAACGTTAGGGGGCGAAGCGATCGCCTCTTTCTCGTCGACAAACCGTAACTGTTATGCGAGGTAAGTTAATTACCGCTTCATTTTAATAAGCTAACATGGTGAAATGTTATTGTTAGTCGATACAATCGCATTGTTAGTCAATACAATCGCTTTGTCCGTCGATACAATCGCATTGTCAGTCAATACAATCGCATTGTCAGTCAATACAATCGCTTTGTCCGTCGATACAATCGCTTTGTTAGTCAATACAATCGCATTGTCCGTCGATACAATCGCATTGTTAGTCAATATAATCGCATTGCAGTAGGTTGCATTTAGATGTGTATTAATGAAACATTCCCGCAGGGTAGCAGCAAAACAATGCCAAAATTGAAAGGCTCAGATTCCCGATTTCTCTAAGAAGTCGGGAATTTTGTTTCTGCGCGTTTGATTTAGGATTGTTATATATGTGATTAAGTTTTTTTCATTTGTCACAATATTAAAATAAGCTTATATTTAGTTTTAAAAATGTCTGCTAAAAATACAAATAGTCGAAATCTGATCACATCTGGTGACTGGCCAATCGAGCAATTACCTGGACTGAGCCACGAAGAACAATCTCAACTGCAAAATTGTGGGATTACTAGCACAGTAGCGCTAGTCAAACAAGGCAAAACTCTAGAGGCACGGCTGGCGTTAGCAAATAAACTACAGATTCATCTTCAGTATGTAAATAAATGGATGGCTTTAGCTGACTTGGCGCGTATTCCCAGTGTAGGCGTACAATATTGTGGTTTATTGCTCCATGCAGGTATTGGTTCTGTAGCACAGTTGGCTCAGACTCCGACTCACAGATTGCACCAACAAATAATGCGTTTGCAAGTAGCAACAATGCAACGACGAGATTTGTGTCCAGCGATTGAGCTAGTACAACAGTGGAGTCAGCAAGCTAAAGCAATTATTAGTTAGGAGTTAAAACTCATAATTCATAATTTATAATTCATAATTATTCACTCTTTGGCTAAAACACCATTAAGGAAGATATCAGCGAGTCCTTCAGCCATTTCCTGCATTTGTTGGGGGGAAGCGTCAGGTTCTATGAGGGTGTTGTTAGAAAAACCTGCGATCGCAAACATTCCCAAGAAAACTTTAGCAACCAGCTTGGCATCCATTTGACGATAAATGCCTTTGTCCATCGCTGTTTGAAAGAACGCTTCGCCCACATCGGTCATTTTAGTAATCACTTCTAATTGGATGCGATCGCGCAAATCGGGGTGAAACTGCACCTCCATAAAACAAACGCGCATCAAATCGGCATTTTTTTGGAAATTCCACATCCGGCGACGCATCACTTGAGCTACGGCTTTATAAGTGCCCATTTCACTCAATTCTGTCAGCAAATCTGTAAGAATCTCTACCCAGCCACTCGTAGCTACTTCCACCAAAATTGCCTTTTTATTGGGAAAATGACGAAATAGAGTGCCTTCAGCGACACCTGCCGCCTGTGCTAAATCACGAGTGGTAGTGCCGTCAAATCCCTGAGCGGCGAACAATCGTTGTGCTGCCTGTAAAATCCGGGTGCGCGTCTGAGCCTCTGAGGGTGGGGAAGAATTAAAAACTCGCATAACAGTTATGGTGAGATTTGCAGAACACAATTTGTAGCATTATTGTCTAACATCAAGTAAAAAAGCCAGTGAAAGCTTAATACAAGATTAACGTCCTTTTGCTAAGTATCCTGTTTCTTAGGTAGTGTAACTTTATCTTAATTTTCGCTTATGAACCAGATCAGTCGGTCAATTTTAGATTTTAGATTGGGGACTTCCCTGCGGGACGCTACGCGTAGCTTGCAACTCCTGCGGAGTACGACTTCTCTACGAGACGCTACGCGTAGCTTGCAACTCCTGCGGAGTACGCTCAGGAACCATCGAACGATTTTGGATTGGTTAGATAAAGTATCTGTGAGATTGCGGCGGTTGTTTGTCACTTTGTTGGCTTTAATCGTCCTTTGGTGGGGATTACTGCCAGAAATTGCTCTGGCTCAAACTCAAACGGCACTTCTTCAAGCAGCCAAAACTCAAACCCCACCGATTCAAAGTTCGATCCAACCTTATCTGGATCGAGTGATTAAGCAGTTAACGGAGTTTCGCCTCGACAATGGTCTAAAATTTATTGTTTTGGAACGACATCAAGCGCCTGTGGTTTCCTTTCTTACCTATGCCAATGTCGGTGGTGTGGATGAGTCAGATGGTAAAACTGGCGTAGCTCATTTTCTTGAGCATTTGGCATTCAAAGGGACAACGCGCATAGGCACACAAGACTACAAAGCCGAAAAACCGCTACTAGAGCGCTTGCAGCAGTTAGATACTCAAATTAAAACAGCGAAAGCCGAGGGCAAAAAAGATGAAGTTGCTCGATTAGAAACTGAGTTTAAGCAAGTAGAATCACAAGCAGGTAAGCTAGTCAAGCAAAACGAACTGGGGCAAATTGTGGAACAAGCCGGAGGCGTGGGTTTAAATGCCAATACTTCTACTGAAGCCACCCGTTATTTTTACAGTTTTCCTGCCAATAAACTGGAACTTTGGATGTCGCTGGAATCGGAACGATTTCTTGATCCTGTAATTCGTCGTGAGTTTTATAAAGAGAAAGATGTAATTTTAGAAGAACGCCGGATGCGGGTGGAGAATTCACCCATTGGACTGATGGTGGAAAAGTTTATTGATACTGCTTATAAAGTTCATCCCTACAAGCGTCCAGTGATTGGTTATGACGAAGATATCCGCAATCTGACACCAGAAGATGTCCAGAATTTTTTTGATACTCATTATGTACCAAGTAATTTAGCGATCGCTATTGTCGGAGATGTTAAGCCGGCTGAGGTGAAAAAACTGGCGCAAACTTATTTTGGCCGCTATCAAGCAAAAACCAAAGCTGTTGAACAAATCCCGACGGAACCACCACAACAACAAACACGGGAAGTTACTTTACAGCTACCTTCTCAACCCTGGTATTTAGAAGGTTATCATCGTCCGGCAATTACCCATCCAGATAATGCAGTCTATGAAATCATTGGCAGTTTATTGAGTGATGGGCGCACGTCGCGGTTATATAAGTCTTTGGTAGAAAAGCAGCGTTTGGCGCTAAATGCCCAAGGTTACAGTGGATTTCCTGGAGATAAGTACCCAAACCTCATATTTTTCTATGCTCTCACAGCTCCTGGTCATACAGTTGATGAGTTGGCGGTGGCTTTGCGTCAAGAAATTGACAAATTAAAAACTGAGCCTGTAGAAGCGGTTGATTTGGAACGGGTGAAAACCCAAGCACGGGCGGGTTTGTTACGTACCCTCGACTCAAATATGGGGATGGCTCAACAATTGTTGGAATATGAGGTGAAAACTGGCTCTTGGCGGAATTTGTTTAAGCAGTTGGATGACATTGCAGCGGTAAAGACGGCTGATATTCAACGAGTGGCAAAGGAGACGTTTACAGCTGAAAATCGCTCGATTGGTAAGTTGTTGTCGAAAGAAGCTTAAGAGAAATGAACCGCAAAGGGCGCAAAGGGCGCAAAGGTAGAGAGATATGCAGAGGTATAAGGTGAAGGGTAAACAATTCAAAATCCAAAATCTAAGTTGCGCTAGAAGCGCACCAAAGGTACGACTTAAAATCAAAAATGGTAAGAGGTTTATTTATGCTTTGGTTGCAGTTTTTGCGTGTTTACTTTTAACTTGTAATTTTTCTCTGGCGGCGACGTTACAAGCAAAGCATTATAGTGAGTTGCAGTTGCCACCGCTACCTGAGATTAAGTTACCCAAGTATGAGCGGTTTGTTCTCCAAAACGGCTTGGTTGTCTATTTAATGGAGGATCACGAGTTACCGTTGGTGAATGGGACGGCGTTTGTGCGGACAGGGAATCGCTTGGAACCACTGGAAAAAGTCGGTTTAGCTGGTTTTACAGGCGCAGTAATGCGAACTGGGGGAACTAAGAAGCATTCGGCTGATGAACTCAACGAGATATTGGAACAACGGGCGGCATCTGTAGAAGTTGGTATTGCTGAAACTTCTGGTAGTGCTAGCTTTGACGGACTCAGTGAAGATTTAGAAACGGTGTTTGGGCTGTTTGCCGAGGTGGTGCGATCGCCAGTATTTGCTCAAGAAAAGCTAGACTTGGCTAAGACACAAGCTAAGGGTGGCATTGCTCGTCGCAATGACGATCCAGATAGTATTGCTAGTCGAGAATTTAAGAAATTGATCTATGGGAAAGATAGTCCTTATGCTCGCACAATAGAGTATGCAACGGTGGATCAAGTTGAGCGTGAGGATTTGCTCAACTTTTATCAGCAATATTTCCACCCCAATAATATGATTTTAGGGATTGTGGGGGATTTTGAGGCGAAGAAAATGCGATCGCTCGTTCAAGCAAAGTTTGGCGACTGGAACCGCAACCCAGGTATTGCTAAACCCAAATTACCAAAGGTTTCGCCAGCAAATACAGGTGGAGTCTTTTTTGTGAATCAACCACAACTAACGCAAAGTAGTGTGCTTATCGGGCATTTAGGCGGACGGTTCGATAATCCCGATTATGCGGCGCTGGATGTATTAAATGGGGTATTAAATGGGTTTGGTGGACGCTTATTTAATGAAGTGCGATCGCGTCAAGGTTTAGCTTACTCTGTCTATGGTCAGTGGAGTCCCCGCTACGACTATCCTGGCATATTTATTGCTGGTGGACAAACGCGATCGGATGCTACTGTGCAGTTTGTCAAAGCCTTACAAGCTGAAATCAAGCGCATCCAAACTCAAAGAGTAACAGCAAAAGAACTGGCTTTTGCCAAAGAGTCTACACTCAACTCTTTTGTATTCAACTTTCAAGACCCCAGCCAAACCTTATCACGGTTGATGCGATACGAATATTACGGCTATCCTGCTGATTTTCTCTTTCGCTATCAAAAGGCCGTCGCCGCCACCACCGCCGCTGATGTGCAACGGGTAGCACGAGAATACCTCAAGCCAGAAAGGATTGTGACTCTAGTCGTGGGGAATCAAGCCGCTATTCAACCGCCATTGACGCAGCTAGCAGCAAAGGTGACACCAATAGATGTAACGATTCCTGGTTTGCGACCACAGGCGAAGAATTAATCAAAAATTGCGAGTAAGAAATTCAGCCTGCTTTTAGATGATGAATTTGCCTCGAACTGATTTATTAACAGACTTGGACTATCTGGAACGCTACTATGAGCCTGTTAATCAGTTATTCCTGAATTTGCAAGAGGAACCAAGTCTTTCAATCCCCCACCTTTGAGTACTTGACTAACTTAGGACTTACGCAAAATATCTCTCAAACTCTGATTTCTCCGTGTCACGCCAGTTGCTTTAAGTCGGGAAACCCGCCCAACGCACTGGCTTCTCTGCGCCTCTGCGGTTCGTTATTCCGTAACTCGTGCGTAAGTCCTATAACTACTCAAATCAAATAATTTCCTTCATTATCGGGAAATGATTGAGGACAAGTTGGAGTAACAAGTAGAAACTAAATCAGGAACCAAAACCTCTGGGAACTCCAGAGGTTTTTCTTTAAACTACGCTTTTCTATGTAGGAGCGATCGCCCCTGTATACACTTCTATGAGGAGTTTTTTAAGCAGCTGATGTCCGACGACAAGCTGCTGTGTGTACAAGCATCCGACAATTTTAGTGATGAAGCAGCAAAAATTATCGTAGCGCATTAGTCAACTGGAGTAAGCTAAATTTAGGTTTGAGCTAGTGGGAGTGGAGATGATGTTGTTGGAATTAAAGCGCATCCATGTTCCACCAGGACAAAGAGTGCTACTGCGAGATGTAACCTGGCAGGAATTGGAAACAATTCTAGAAGATTTAGGGGAACATCGTGCTGCACAAATTGCTTATGACAGGGGAATACTGGAGATTATGGCACCACTGCCAGAACATGAAGACGATAAAGAAATTATTAGTGATTTAGTCAAAGCGCTTTTGGAAGAATTAGATATTGAGTTTAGATGCCTTGGTTCTACCACTTTCAAAAACCAAGCAATGGCTCAAGGTATAGAACCTGACCAGTGTTTCTATATAAAAAATGAATCTAAGATTCGCGGAAAGAAGCGACTAGATTTAACAGTAGACCCCCCTCCAGATTTAGCTCTAGAAATTGATATTACTTCTCGCACTCATCCTAATATTTATGAAGCTTTAAAAGTACCTGAGCTTTGGCGTTTTAATAAAGGAAATTTACAAATTAATGTTCTACGAGATGGGCATTATATAGAGTC
The DNA here is from genome assembly GCF_036917395.1 of Nostoc sp. Classification (GTDB taxonomy): domain Bacteria; phylum Cyanobacteriota; class Cyanobacteriia; order Cyanobacteriales; family Nostocaceae; genus Nostoc. The sequence goes on along the minus strand of NZ_JBALDI010000045.1, from coordinate 42,028 downwards.
TCCGCAAAGCCTAAATTTTCCTCTATTCCCACTAATTGAAACGATTCCCCAATATCTGGAGCAAAGTAGAACAGCAGGCAGAAATGCAACACTCAAAGCTTTTCGTCTTTGGGTACAAAAGCAGATACAACAGAAATAATTCGTAATTAAGAATTAATTTAAGGTACTGAACTACCTAATTTCAGTCCTATTTTGGTAGGGAAGCAGGATGAGCAGCGGCTTTGGCCGCTTATCCTGTCTCCGCTACATAGTCTCAGGCTACAAATCCACGTTACTTAGTAATGATTCAGGTTAATACCAGCTTCTTTTGCCATTGCTTCTAACCCTTTAATATCTAGGGTTTTGATTGCTTTGGTAGACAGCTTTAATTTTACCCAGCGATTTCCGCCTGCCCACCAAACACGCTTGCTTTGTAGATTGGCGTGCTGAAGGCGTTTAGTACGGCGGTGGGAGTGAGAAACAGCAAAGGCGTTATTTGCCTTCTTACCAGTTAGTTCACAGCGACGGGACATAGCAAGTATCTCCAGATTGTTATTTTAATACAGCCTTTCCATTTTAGGTCTTAGGCAACAGAAGTAGGAAAGGAAGGAGAGGGATAGGGGACAGGAAGAGAAATAACTAGACGCGATTAATCGCGTCTCTACTTCTAACTATTTACTAGCTTGTTCCGTCAGCTTAGTGAGTACCTCATTCGAGCGCTCGACAAAGGATTTCATCCCCTCAGCGTCAAATCCTTTCTGAGACATCAGCGCTAAATCGTAGACATGTTGACAAATCAAGTTTACTAACTGATCTGTAGGCGATTGACCGTCACCTTGAATAATACTACCTTGGTTAAGATTTACCAGATTTTGAATCAGCGGGTGAGCAGTATTCACCAGTAAAACGTGATCTTCAGGAAACTCTGCTGTTTGCTGCTGCATCATGGCGTTCATTTCTCGCATCCGGCGGAGAATCTCTGGTAAAAGCACGATCGCAGGTGGTGTCCCTTGGGGATCGTCTGATTTCAAAGCTTCGGTACGGATGTTGAGTTTAGGTTTGTTGAGAGATTTCTCAAATAACTCTTTGATGCTCTCACTCCGAGTTTTGTTCGTCTTGGGATCAACAATTTCCGTAGCTTTGTCTTGTTCCAGCAGGGTATTATCTAAATCTGAGTCCACCCGCGTAAATTTGACATCCTGATATTCCCGCTCTAGGAAGTTGATAAAGTGGGTGTCGATGAAGGAGTCCATAAACAGGACTTCCAAGCCTTGATTTTTGTGTAGTTCTATATAGGTAGCTTGGGTTGCTGCATCGGTGCTGTAGAAAACCCGGTTTTCGTGACGCTCTTTGTTGCGTTCTAGATATTCTTTGAGCGTAGTATAGGGAGCGCTAGGTTCTGAAAAATCAGGAGTGGCTGAAGGAGGAGTGACATCTTGCCAAGCATCTCCCTCTGAAGACTGTACTTCGACTACTGGAGTTTCAGCAGCAGGTTTTTCTGTCAGCTTGGCGGTAGTGCGGAAGACGATAATATCTTCAATTTGTTTTTTGAATTTCTCGTCGTTGAGAACGCCAAATTTTACAAAAGTACCGAGATCCTTCCAGGCGCTAATGTATTGTTCACGGTTGTCACGGAAAAGTTCTTTGAGGCGATCGCCTACTTTTTTGGCAATGTAATCACCAATTCGTCGCACGGTGCGATCGCCTTGCAAAGCGCTGCGCGATACGTTCAGAGGAATATCGGTGCTATCAATCACACCCCGCATTGGAGTTAGAAATTGCGGAATAATTTCTTCGCAGTTGTCGCTAACAAAAACTTGATTACTAAATAGCTTGATCTGCCCTTTAGTAACATCTACATCCGGCCTCATTTTGGGAAAATATAGAATCCCGTTGATGATAAAGGGATAGTCAGTATTTAGATGTACCCATAACAGAGGTTCTTCCTGAAAAGGATACAGGTAGCGGTAAAACTCTAAATATTCTTCTTGACTCAGATTACTTGGAGACTCTCGCCACGGTGCTTTTTGCTTATTTAATACTTCACCTTCTAGTTTTATCGGTACTGGCAAGAAATCGCAGTAAGTCTTGACAAGATTCTTAATCCGTGCATCTTCTAAAAATTCCTCTTCTTCTCCTTGCAGGCTGAGAGTAATAGTAGTGCCGCGAGTTGTCCGGGGCGATTCTTCTAGGGTGAATGCTGGGGAACCATCACAAGTCCAGTGAACTGCCTGTGCCCCTTCTTGGTAGGATAGAGTATCAATTTCTACCTTTTGCGCCACCATGAATGAGGAGTAGAAGCCAAGACCGAAGTGACCAATAATCGGTTGATCTGATTTACCTTCATACTTATGAATAAATTCTTCAGCACTAGAGAAGGCAACCTGATTGATATATTTCTTAACTTCTTCTGCGCTCATCCCGATACCGTTATCGGAGATGGATAGGGTTTTGTTATCTTTGTCAATGGCAATTTCGATTTCTGGTTCGCCAATTTCTCCAGCGTAATCTCCAGCGCGGGATACCATTTTCAGCTTTTGGATGGCGTCTACGGCGTTGGATACCAGTTCCCGCAAGAAGATTTGATGATCTGAGTAAAGCGACTTCTTAATGATCGGGAAAATATTCTCAGTATGAATACTGATAGTGCCTTGTTCTAGCATAATTGGTAATCTTCGACGTTAGTATCTGAAATGATGATAGTGGCTAATACAGCCTAACCCTCTGTTTTCCAGGATAAACCCGGATAACACAGAAAGGCATCAAGCAATTAGGATTTTAAAACCATAACTTGGGCGATGTCTAGGACGGGCTGCGCCTACGCTCCTTTTGTGAGCATTGTTTGCCCCCATTTTCTGATTCGGATTTCCCTACTCCCGATTTTCACCGCAGGTTTATTAACCTGCATCCTCCGACTAAGCTGTAAAAATTAAACTGGTATTAGAGGCTGGTTTAATGTCTTTAACATCAGCGCTGACAGAAACATCTAAGCAGCTTTTGAAGATATATCACCTTCTCACTTCCACTTAAAATATTAGTTTAAATTAATAAAATTCTCGGTTTTGGATGGTGAAGACTGGGAAATTGAGAATGACAACATAATTCATCTAGAAGCAGGAAACTAATATAGCGATCGCCTTTTCACTTTACGGCTTCTGCGATCGCACAGCGTCTCGTAGAGAATAAGAAAAATAAACCCACGGAGGTGGGTTTTATCTGCGTAGCCGCCATTTGTAATCGCCTTATCAGACTATGTAGCAATTTGTGATACTGACATTTTCACTGGCACTTTTTTACTAAAAGACAGACCGTTTTCATTTTTGTCAATCATAATCGTGTCTCCAGAGATAAAAGTATTTTCTAATAACTTGGTGGCGAGGGGGTTTTCTACTTCTCGCTGAATTGCCCGTTTGAGTGGACGGGCACCATAAACTGGGTCATAGCCTGATTCGACAAGGTGATCACAAGCAGATTGGGATATCTCAAAGAAGATTTTTTGCTCTCGGAGGAGATTTTCTACCCGTTTGAGTTGAATACGGATGATATGCCGCATTTCCGTGCGATTTAAGGTATGGAAGAGAATAATATCATCAACGCGGTTAAGAAATTCCGGGCGGAAATGCGATCGCAAAGCTTCCATTACCCTGACGCGCATTTTTTCATACTTGGAATCATCACCAGCTACATCCAAGATATGTTCGCTACCTATGTTACTGGTCATAACAATAACGCTGTTACGAAAATCTACCGTTCTCCCCTGAGAGTCAGTAATTCTCCCATCGTCTAGCACCTGCAATAAAATATTGAACACATCGGGATGCGCCTTTTCCACTTCATCCAGCAGCACCACTGAGTAGGGACGGCGGCGAATTGCCTCGGAAAGTTGACCGCCTTCTTCATAGCCTACGTATCCTGGAGGCGCACCTACTAACCGAGAAACTGAGTGTTTTTCCATATACTCAGACATATCCAAGCGCACCAATGCATCATCAGAATCAAAGAGAAACTGAGCTAAAGCACGCGCGAGTTCGGTTTTACCCACACCTGTGGGGCCCATGAACAAAAATGAACCAATGGGACGCGAGGGGTCTTTCATCCCCGCACGGGCGCGACGAATCGCTGCTGCTACGGCTTCTACAGCCTCTTCTTGCCCAATGACTCGTTGATGTAAATGACTTTCTAGTTGCAGTAATTTTTGCCGTTCTGATTCCAACAAGCGATTGACGGGGATTCCTGTCCACTTGGCGACGATTTCGGCAATATCGGCTTCAGTGACTTGTTCTCGTAGCAACGTGGAACCTTGATTTTGAATTTCTAAAAGGCTCGCTTCTTTGGCTTCGCGCTCGTGCTGTACTCCCTCCAATTTGCCATATTTCAGTTGGGCAGCTTTATTCAGATCATAAGCACGTTCCGCCTGTTCTATTTGCACTCGCAGCGCATCTTCTTCTTTCTTTAAGGCGCTTATAGCCTCCAATATCTGCTTTTCACCTTGCCATTGCTCATTAAATATTTTCTGTTTTCCCGTTAAACTGGTGATTTCTTGCTCAATTCGCTGCAAACGTTCTTTCGTTTGGGGAGTACCCTTTTCTTCGCCAGCTAATGACAGCTTTTCCATTTCTAACTGCATGAGGCGGCGATCAATGGTTTCCAATTCCGCTGGTTTGGAGGTAATCTCCATTTTCAACTGTGCTGCTGCCTCATCCACTAAATCAATGGCTTTATCTGGCAAAAAGCGATCGCTAATGTAACGTGCTGACAGAGTTGCTGCTGCTACCAAAGCCGAATCAGAAATTTTGACGTTGTGATGCACTTCATAGCGTTCTTTCAATCCCCGGAGAATGGAAATAGTATTTTCCACACTTGGCTGATCCACAAATACTTGCTGAAAGCGGCGTTCTAAGGCGGCGTCTTTCTCAATGTGTTTGCGGAACTCGTCGAGGGTAGTAGCGCCAATGCAACGTAGTTCTCCCCGCGCCAGCATCGGTTTGAGCAGATTTCCGGCATCCATTGCCCCTTGTTGGCTGGAACCTGCGCCAACTACGGTATGTAGTTCGTCAATAAAGAGGACAATTTGACCATTAGATTCGGTAACTTCTTTGAGGACAGCTTTCAAGCGTTCTTCAAATTCTCCTCGCAATTTTGCCCCAGCAATTAAACTACCGATGTCTAAAGAAATAAGTTGACGGTTTTTCAAAGATTCGGGAACGTCACCATTTACCATCCGCTGTGCCAAAGCTTCGGCGATCGCAGTTTTACCTACCCCAGGTTCACCAATTAATACGGGGTTATTTTTGCTCCGACGAGACAATACTTGAATTACCCGCCGAATTTCGTCATCCCGCCCAATCACCGGGTCAAGTTTTCCAGATTTGGCCTGTTCTGTCAAATCTCTGCCAAATTTTTGTAAGGCTTCATAGCGGGATTCTGGAGTTTGATCTGTCACCTTTTGGCTGCCGCGAACGGCTTTGATAGTAGCTTCTAGTTTTTCTGTATCCGCACTAAAGCCTTTGAGTATCTTTCGTCCAATGCGATCATCTTCAGCAAATCCCAAGAGGATGTGTTCCACGGAAATGTAGGAGTCTTTCATCCTGGTTCTAGCTTCCTCGGCTCGGTCTAGTAAAACATCTAAATTACGGCTAAGGTAAAGCTGATCACTTTTACCAACTTTGGGCTGACGTTGGGTAAAGGCTTCTAGCTGCTGTTGCAAGCGGATTGGATCGACCTCAGATCGAGCCAGGATACGTATTGCTAGACTAGTGGGTTCTTCTAACAGGGCAAGAATTAAATGTTCAACATCTAGTTGCTGTTGTTGATAAGCACGGACTATATCCTGAGATTTAACAATCGCTTCCCAGGCTTTATCAGTAAATTTATTCGGATCTGTAGGTTGCATCTTTAAAATTTTGGAATTTTTATTTTTAGTTTAGAGATTGGAAACTGGGGATTGGAAAAACTCTTCCCTAGTCCCTAATTATCCAAACATTCTCAGCGTATATCCGCGTGTATCGCCGATGGCAATTTAGGATTGGTAATTTGGTGATAGTTTACTCTATTACCTATTTCCTAATTTAAAACGAAAACACTGCTCTGAGCGGACTTTCCCAAATGGTGCTATTGGAGCGATGTTGACGACGGGCTGTTCGGCGTCGCTATTAGTGTTGCTGATCACGACAGTATGGGGATAATACTAATAAGATTTACGCAGAGGAGATCCCCTAGCCCGCCTAAAAATGGGAGGCAAAAAGCGAAAAGTCTCGCGCGTCTGAGTAACAGGACTGCGAGACGCCAGTGTGCGGAAAAAATTAGTTTCCCCGTATCTAGAGCAACTTTTTAAGACATCGGTGTGGATTTTCTTATCCCTTTATTGCCTTCGACAGGGTTTTCCTCCGCACTCAGGATTCAGCACTACTAAAGCTTAGATCCATCACCTATATTCTTAATTATAAGAATTACTGACTCACAAGTTGCTCTTGTGATTCCTGTTTGACTGCTGACCCTTGAGTTCCCAACTGAATCAATTCAATTTTATACCCATCTGGATCTTCCACAAAAGCAATAACTGTCGAACCATGTTTCATCGGCCCTGGTTCGCGCACGACTTTACCAGCTTGATTGCGGATTTCCTCACACATAGCGTAAATATCATCAACGCCAAGGGCAATGTGACCATAAGCATTACCCAATTCGTATTTTTCCACCCCCCAGTTGTAGGTTAGTTCTATTACCGTATTGTCGCTTTCCTCACCATAGCCAACAAAAGCCAAGGTAAATTCTCCCCCTGGATAATCTTTACGGCGCAGTAATTTCATTCCCAAAACTTCACAGTAGAACTTCAAGGACTCTTCGAGGTTGCCCACCCGCAGCATTGTGTGTAGTAATCGCATGAGCTTTTCTCTGTAATTGATTTAGTGTTCTCTGCCAATATTTTACCTAGCTGAAAGTCTGAAGGTAAAAATGCCATCAGGGAAAGAATTAAAACGTAAAGGACAAGATAAACATTGTCTTACCCGTTTTTGGCGTTGATCCCTATTCATATAATGGAAATCTTCTTTAATCTCAGCCAATAAAGTCTCTTAAACGCCTATGCTAGCGATTGGGTTAGGCAACTGGACTGTATGCGTAACAGACTCGAATAAAGGATAAAGTACAGATGAGTAACATTCTAGATACAGCCATTGAGGCGATCGCATCTCGCGAAATTCTCGATTCACGGGGTAGACCGACAATTGAAGCCGAAGTGCATTTAGCCAACGGTGTTGTCGGACTGGCGCAGGTTCCGAGTGGTGCCTCTACTGGCACTTTTGAGGCTCACGAACTGCGTGATGGCGATAAAAGCCGTTACGGGGGCAAAGGCGTACTCAAGGCAGTACAAAACGTCAAAGAAGCACTTGCTCCCCAATTGTTAGGCTTGGATGCCCTCAACCAAGAACTGCTTGACCGCACGATGATCGCTATAGATGGTTCTGCTAACAAATCCAATTTGGGGGCTAATGCGATTTTGGCGGTTTCCCTAGCAGCAGCCAAAGCTGGTGCCGAGTCTTTAGCAATTCCTCTATATCGCTATTTAGGTAGCCCTTTAGCGAATTTGCTCCCAGTGCCGTTGATGAACGTGATTAACGGTGGCGCACACGCATCAAATAACGTGGATTTTCAAGAGTTTATGATTGTCCCAATTGGGGCAACTTCCTTCCGGGAAGCATTGCGCTGGGGTGCAGAGGTGTTTGCCACCCTCAGTCAGGTGTTGGATGAAAAGGGTTTGCTCACTGGTGTAGGTGATGAAGGCGGCTTTGCCCCTAACCTAGAATCCAATCAGGTGGCTTTGGAATTGCTAGTTGCTGCCATTAAGAAAGCTGGTTATAAGCCAGGGGAAGAAGTAGCTTTGGCATTGGATGTGGCCGCTAGTGAGTTTTACAAGAATGGGCAGTATGTTTACGATGGTAAACCTCACGCCCCCACGGAGTTTATTGATTATTTAGGACAACTGGTTGATCAATATCCAATTGTATCAATTGAGGATGGCTTGCACGAAGAAGACTGGCAAAGTTGGCAATTGCTCACCCAGAAGTTAGGTTCGCGGGTGCAGTTGGTAGGAGATGATTTGTTTGTGACTAACGCCACACGCTTGCAAAGAGGCATCCAGGAAAAAGCTGCTAATGCCATTTTGATAAAACTCAATCAAATTGGTTCTCTCACCGAAACCTTGGAAACAATTGATTTAGCAACTCGCAACGGTATCCGTTCAGTAATTAGCCATCGTTCTGGTGAAACAGAAGACACAACCATCGCCGATTTAGCCGTAGCAACCCGTGCCGGTCAAATCAAAACAGGTTCCCTCTGTCGCAGCGAACGCGTAGCAAAATATAATCGCTTGCTGCGAATTGAAGATGAACTAGGCGATCGCGCCGTTTATGCTGGTGCTGTGGGGTTAGGGCCGAAGTAGAGAAGAGGGGGAGTAGGGAATAGGGAATAGGGAATAGGGAGTAAGGTCTTTCCCCCACTCCCCACTCCCCACTCCCCACTCCCCATTTATCACGGATAAAACCCCAACTTGGGCAACCCCAAGGTTTCATCCCAGCCCATCATCAGGTTTAGACACTGAATCGCTTGCCCCGCCTGTCCTTTAATTAGATTGTCAATTGCTGACATGACAATCACGCGACCTGTACGCGGGTCAACTTCTACACCGATATAACAAAGATTGCTACCGTTAGCCCACTTGGTTTGGGGGTAAACGCCGCTACCGCAGATTCTCACCCAAGGAGAGTTGCGGTAGAAGGCTGAGAAAATTGTAATTAAGTCATCTCGCACTAGACCAGGATCGCGCAGTGTGGCATATACCGTTGCCAAAATACCGCGCACCATTGGGATAAGGTGGGGTGTAAATTGGATCATGAGTTCGTGACCAGCTAAGTCACTGCAAATTTGCTCAATTTCTGGGGTATGACGGTGACGGCCGACATTGAAAGCTGTTATCGAGTTGTCCGCCTCAGCTAGTAATAAGTTGGTTTTAGCTTGCCGTCCACTGCTAGATGTGCCGGACTTAGCATCGATAATAGCTGTTTCTGGTACGATTAAACCTTGCTTTAAGAGTGGCGAAAGTGCAAGGAGACTAGCAGTGGGATAGGAACCAGGACAACCAACGAGTTGAGCTTCGGCAATGCGATCGCGATACAGTTCTGGTAATCCATAAACCGCCATAGCAGCAGTTGAGCGATCGTTTCTCTGTGTGCCAAACCAACTTGTATAAGTTGCCAAATCACTGAACCGATAGTCTGCACTCAAATCCAGTACTTTACATCCTTTTTCTAATAGTTTGGGCGCGATTTGGCAAGCCAGACCATTTGGTAAAGACAGGAAAACTACTTCACAGCGGTGAGCAATTATTTCTGGTTCTACCGCTTCTATTGGCAGGTTAGCTGCATGAGCCAGATGCGGGTAGATATCTCCAAAGCATTTCCCGATACTGCTCTCACCACCTAAATAAACCAGTTCGACTTCTGGATGATCCATCAGTAGTCGTACTAACTGTACTCCGCCATAGTCCGACGCGCCAACAATCCCAACGGGTACGCGTCTAAATTTGCCCATGATCTGAAATCCTTATCCCATGAATGGTTAATTCGTTCTCAGCTATCAACAATATCAGCGACTAGACTCACAGCGTACAAAACAGCTGAAACCCCTCTACTTTTTTTGGACGCAAACAGGGAAGAGTACATGGCGAAGGGGTGAGGCGGTGAGCAAGTCGGAGTCTTCTGTACAAGACGCTGTGAGAAGGGGGTTCCCGTCGAGTCCGGTAGCGTTAGCGAAGCGGTAGCGATAACGCAGCGTTAGCGATAGCGCAGCGTTAGCGATAGCGCAGCGTTAGCGAGGAACGAGCGTCGGAACGAGCGTCACTTCCCAACCCGAAGGGTGAGGCGGCGAAATTATCAAATATTCTATTTGTCCCCCTTGTCCTGTTCATCCTTGACTGTCGCTGCACTCTATTACTAAACGCCGATTTTAAGGGCAAAAATTTTTGCCACGTTATCAAATCATAAAATAACTCGGTAAGAGAGAAACTCAGTTACTTTACGCGCTGAGAGGGAAGTGACACTAAGGGCAAGCCCAGTCACCACTCGTGCAGTAAAAAATGCAGTCAGTCTATGTTAAAATTAAATTGTGAGTAGAAAGAACTATTTACGTTTTGAAGCATCTTAGTACGGAGAAATCCCGGCTCCCATCAAACAACGGTTAGCAATAAGAGCTAACGGCACTATGACTTGAAAGAGTAAATAATGGTGAGTCCAGTCCTGTTCGCGTAACATCTCCCTTAGGAGAAGGGTTTTCCGTTGAGCGGATTGTGTATATTACCACGTTTTGGCAAAGAGAATGGACTCTGAAAGCTTTAATAAAAACAATAATTAAGTGCAATTGCAATACCTTTAGTAACAGTAGTTTTTTTGACCATCTAGGGGTATACTTGACTATCCCTTCCATGCTTGGCTTGGAGAAAGGAGCGGATCTTTAGACCTGAGAGTGTCAATGCTAGTCTACTTCTCTAGTCTTATAGAGAAGCTAGAATCTAAAAGAAGAAATTGTTAAAAAAATTTACGTTGGTAGCTGGAAATCTTTCTGTGTCACAGCCTAATACTAGTCAAGCTTTTAAATTTGATTCAATTGATGCCGCCTTAGCAGACCTAAAAGGTGGTCGCGTGATTGTAGTGGTAGATGATGAAAATAGAGAAAATGAAGGCGACTTAATCTGTGCTGCCCAATTTGCCACACCTGACATGATTAATTTCATGGCGGTGGAAGCTAGAGGGCTGATTTGTTTAGCAATGACAGGCGATCGCTTAGACGAACTAGACTTACCCTTGATGGTAAGCAACATTACAGATACTAACCAAACTGCCTTCACTGTTAGTATTGATGCTAGCCCAGAATTGGGTGTAACCACTGGCATCTCAGCGGAAGACCGCGCCCGCACTATCCAGGTTACTCTCAACCCAGTCACAAAACCTACTGATTTACGTCGTCCTGGTCATATTTTTCCGATTCGGGCTAAAGCTGGAGGTGTACTCAAACGTGCCGGACATACAGAAGCTGCTGTAGACTTAGCTAGACTAGCAGGGCTATACCCAGCCGGGGTAATTTGTGAAATTCAAAACTCCGATGGTTCAATGGCGCGGTTGCAACAATTAGTTGAATACGCTAGACGTCACAATTTAAAAATTATTAGTATTGCGGATTTAATCAGTTATCGCCTACAGCACGATCGCCTCGTGTATCGTGAGGTGATAACTAAGCTGCCTAGTCAGTTCGGTCAGTTTGAAATTTACGCCTACCGCCATACTCTGGATAATACAGAACACGTTGCAATTGTCAAGGGAGATCCAGCTAACTTCAAAGATGAGCCGGTGATGGTGCGGATGCACTCAGAATGCTTAACTGGCGACGCTTTGGGTTCTCTGCGCTGCGACTGTCGGATGCAGTTAGAAGCTGCACTGAAAATGATTCAGGCTGCTGGTCAAGGTGTAGTTGTATACCTGCGGCAAGAAGGACGGGGAATAGGCTTGATTAACAAGTTGAAAGCCTACTCGTTGCAGGATATGGGGCTGGATACAGTAGAGGCCAATGAGCGTTTAGGATTTCCAGCTGACTTGCGAGACTACGGAATGGGGGCACAAATGCTCATGGACTTGGGCATCAAAAAGATTCGCCTGATTACCAATAATCCCCGTAAAATTGCTGGAGTCAAGGGCTATGGGTTGGAAGTAGTCGATCGCTTGCCATTATTAATTGAGGCCAATGACTACAATTCTTATTACCTGGCCACAAAGGCGAAAAAGCTGGGTCATATGCTGTTACAGACTTATTTGGTAACAGTAGCAATCCACTGGCAAGATGACCCGGAAGCTGTGACAGAACGTTATGAACGCTTAGAGAAACTGCGACATTTAGCGAGAACTAATGATTTATTGTTGCAGGAAGAGGCGCGTCCGTTAGCGATCGCTATATTTGACGAGCCATCTTTAACAATACACTTGGGTTTTGATCAACCAAAGGTTGCTAGTTGCGATTGGTATCAGCAAAGTGGTCATCCTTATATCCAGGCTATCTTCCAAATTCTGGACAACCTAGCAACTTTGCCTTACATCCAGAAGCTAGAATTTCTGATTTCCTCTGGTTGCGATCCTTTGAGTAATTTACAAGTTCAACTGGATCGACAGACATTCCCGGATGGTACAATGCCTTCATCGATTAGCGACCGCCTGGAGACGCAGCAAATTTATAGCTTTAGCAAATAACTTCGATAATTTTCTTTCAATATACAAGGGGGTGTTATCGCCGAGAGTACGGCACCACTTTTTATTTACTTACTCTATAAATTGGTCTGACCTGACGATAAGTATTAAGTAAGTTCAGAAATTTATTACCATCAAAATTTATCGGGTCAACTTTTTTACCAGAACGGTCTACTAGATGGTGGGTAGTGATGCGATCATCTGGAACTTGACTTTGAGCAATTAACCAAGCAAGAGAATCATATTGAGCTTCCGTATAGCCGCTATGGGTTTCTTGGCTGCTACTGTCATAACTATCTGGCGGTGTTTCCAAAGAAACGTGATAAGCAAAATTATTTACAGACGCTGGCAAATTCGGATTAGTCTGCACAGTTTCCACTACCCCTGGACTCTCAAATACTGAGTTAGCTGCACCAAAAGCTCGCTTTTCTGGCGGTACTAGATAAACCACCGTTCCGTCTAACTTGATTAAGGCGTGATAACTTGCTTGCACACTTTCATCAGTATGGGCTACTTGAAAGAAATTAATCGCGCTGGAAGCAGAATAACCAGTTTCATGGAGGACGATAATCGGTTGGTTGTTGAGAGTTACGCCGTTAACATCTTGGGCGTACCGTTCTCCATAGTTAGTTGGGTCAACCGAAGCGACTTGATAATTAGGTCTGTACTGTGCAAAAACTTGAGTGGTTACGTACCTTGCTAAAGGCTTGCTAATCTTGACTGGGGACTTGATAACATTTTGAAATTTCTTCTCTGGCTCTTTCGCTGATTGGAATTGCGCCTGAGGATATTGACTCCAGGCTGTAAACTGGGGATTGGATGTATGGTATATTGCCGGATTATTGTGTAATTGTGTCGCTCGTCCAATTAGCAGCACTACAATTAAAGCCATGAACATCAGCGAGATTAGTAGCACCCTAGTCGCCCAGTCTTTAAACCTCATTTTTTTAATAGCCGTAAAACGGTAGATATTAACTTATAGCTAAACTGGCGTGTCTTTCGTAGGAGCGCACAGCTGTATACCCCTACCGCCTATGGTATCTAAACGAGAATCGCTATAATACCTTAATTCTAGTCAAATATACGTTACCAGTATATGTTGGAATGCTAAGTAATTGTTTTAGATGCTTCCTCTGTCTAGGGAGCTATTTAAATGCTATCAAAACCTTGCTACTGGTTCAGGGAAATAGTTGATGAATTGTGTCTCTACAATTCAATATCGCAATCTCAAATCTAAAATAGTTAGCGTTTATACTCTGCTGCGTGGTGTTCGCATAGCCATAGGTAACTCGGTGGCTGATTCTGCGATCGCCTACCGAAGTTCTCTAACGCTAAAGCTGATTTTAGAGCTAATTTTACAGTGTTCGATAATCTGGGGGTACTTGTCGCGTAACTCTTCACCGCGCAATGCTCTGAATAACGATACACCTGCTTCACCGACGACTAGCAGCTTAGAAACCTACTGCCCTTGGCTACCCTCTAACCTTTCTCGCAGATAACTGAAAATCGCTTCTATTCCGTGCTCGACAATTTCAGGTGGTGGGGAGGTTAATGGATTGTTATCGAGGTCTAGCCATCTCAAGTTGGAGAGTTGGCTGATTTCTGGCGGCAGGCTATTGAGTTGATTGTTAGAGAGGTCTAGCCATCTCAAGTTGGAGAGTTGGCTGATTTCTGGCGGCAGGCTACTGATTTGATTGTTAGAGAGGTCTAGCCATCTCAAGTTGGAGAGTTGGCTGATTTCTCGCGGTAGGCTACTGAGTTGATTGTTATGGAGGGATAGCCCTGTCAAGTTGGAGAGTTGACTGATTTCTGGCGGCAGGCTGCCCAGTTGATTGCTAGCGAGGTTTAGTTTTATCAAGTTGGAGAGTTGACTGATTTCTGGTGGCAGGCTGCCCAGTTGATTGCAAGCGAGGTTTAGTGTTGTCAAGTTGGAGAGTTGGCTGATTTCTGGTGGCAGGCTGCCTAGTTGATTGTCACACAGGTCTAGCCTTGTCAACTTAGAGAGTTGACAGATTTCTAGCGGCAAGCTGCCCAGTTGATTGTTATTAAGGGATAGCGTTGTCAAGTTGGAGAGTTGAGTGATTTCTGGCGGTAGGCTGCTGAGTTGATTGTTATTGAGCGATAGCCTTGTCAATTTGGAGAGTTGGCTTATTTTTGGTGGCAGGCTGCTGAGTTGATTGCTAGCGAGGTTTAGCTTCATTGTCTTTTTCTTCGCAGCTTTTTCAATAATTTGCAACAGTTCTTCGTTTGTCATCTGTAAAGCTCACCAACTCTGTAGCGATATTTACCAGATTAGTGTATCGCAGGTTATTGGGGCTAAATTAATGTGTTCTATCTGCCAAGAAATGGCTGTAATGTTTAAATTAGCAGGGTGCGTAGGCGTAGCCCGTCGTAGACATCGTAACCCTTGCAATAACATTCACTCATCTACGAGTATCAAAGACTCGCTCACTAGTATCAAAGACTTGCTCACGAGTATCAAAGACTCGCTCACGAGTATCAAAGACTCGTCCACGAGTATCAAAGACTCGCTCACGAGTATCAAAGACTCGCTCACGAGTATCAAAGACTCGTCCACGAGTATTAAAGGGTGCATTACGCTTTCGCGCTAACACACCCGAAGACTACGATCGCTTTCTAATTGCGATCGCAGATTCTTGGTTTTACACCCTAGTGAAGTGGCACAATGGTCTATAATCAAGCGGCTATTGTCTTTACTCAATTGTTTAACGATAGACTAAGGTATGAAAAAAAAACGAATTCGGCTTGGAGTTGTTCTACTTTTAACAGTCATAGGAACAATATTTATAGGGGCATTAACTAAAAGCCCGTTTGGAGAAATGGGAACAGAAGTTAAAGCTGTACAACTGTTGTCGAAAAATAATACAGAATCAGAATTGAGAAAACAGGTTAAGAAACCTCTTACTGAAGATTTATATGTTCAGCTTGAGAATTCTTTGAAGTCTCAAAATTGGTTAGCAGCAAATACCCAAACATCCCAACTGATGCTCAATATTGCTAAAAAAGAAGAAGAACAATATTTAACTCCTGAGGACATTAATAGTTTTTCTTGTCGAAACCTGCAAAGACTAGACAGACTTTGGGTCGCCAATTCACATAACCGTTTTGGCTTTAGTGTGCAAAAGGAAATATGGATTAAACAGGGAAATCCACTCGATATAAAAGCAAACCCCGCGATAGTTGAGTCGCGAGAAAGTGATTATAAAACCTATTTACGGTTCGCTAAGTCAGTTGGGTGGGCGTCGGTAAAAGACAATGAAACGACAAGAGGCGAGTACATTGGTATCGACGACTTAACTTCACGTATAAAAAATGAGCCAAATCTGAGAGGGAGCTTACCAGTCTTTTACACAGATCGTATTGCGTATACATTTTGGAGAGGGTGGACACGTTGGACTTACCGTCTTCTCTTGCGTTCGCGTGAGTGCGGCTTGTAAAGTCTACCCTATAAGCGTTTCCGAATTTTTAATTATTACAGCACTTTTTATACGACAGAATCAGCATTCCACAAATCCAATACTCATCCCAATTCTCTTGATGGAGAGACGGTTTCGTGAGTTTGAGAAGATGGTTTATTGAAGAAACTCCAGATTCTTTGAATAGCTATTATTAGAAAACCAATTACGCTGATTCCTGCTACCACTGGTAAAGCTAGCGCCAGCACAGACAGTCCAATTGCCATAACCAACTCAATGGTTGACACAATTGGATTGGTTAATCCACCTGAAACGCCTGTAGAACTTATCCGCAATGTATTCATTAATCCCTTAGTTAATCCTGCGGTTCCACCACCAGCAATTAAAGCTAACGTCCATTGCACCAGTGGATTCATCTCTGGAGCAACAGATGCTGTTACGATTGTGCCGGCGATAAATGCCGCAGGTGTGGCAACAATATCCAGCAGATGATCTAACCAAGGAATGTAATAACCGGTAATTTCCAGCGAACAAGCGACTGCAAAGACAATTACAGCTTGAGGTGTTTCCAGCCAATCAAAGTTAGTCGGCAAATCTAAATGTCCAAAAACTGAAGCCACGCTCAATGCTAGCAGGGGTACAAATACTCGAAAGCCAGCCGCCGCGCTCAAACTAATCCCCAGTAATAATTCAATAAATGTATTTAGGTTGAACAAAGAAATTAAATCCATAGCAAAACTCAAGTTATACTCCTAGTGTTTTTTCCATCTTTGAGCTGAACAAAGTGACAACTCTAAGCTGTGATCCAAAGATAAGAAACTTGATGAAAATATTTCATCTGACTATGTGTAGAATTTAGTAAAACCCCAGCTATGTCAATACTGCGTAGGTTTTGCCTAAAAAATAACTCTAGTGTAGGTTGCGTTTCGTTCCTCAACTCAACATTTTCAGGGCTTTGTTTGTGAGCCAGCGACCTCTAGACTGATATCATCTCCGCATAATTAGTTATGCTAACCACAGTCATTACACCCTACCCCCGATGCTTTGGCTACGGTGTACACACAAGTTACCAGTTTTATCCCAATACGCTTGGGATAAGCCAGAAACCCCTCATGTAGAGACGCGATTTATCGCGTCTAAAAGACTGACACGTTAGAGAGACGCGATAAATCGCCGTCTCTACATAGAATGGACTCGTCAATTATTCCTTGACAGCTTTTGCATAATTCTGTCGTCGCCAATCTTGATAAATCAGGTCAAAATGAGCGAATGGTGAGTTTCAGCAAAACTGAATTTATTAAATAGTGCCCGAAACATCACAATTTGGGAAAATAATAAAGTAAGTGGAGTATCACAAGACTCACTTAATTTGCTCATTTATTCTAGGAAAATATGACTCATTCTTTCCTTGAACGCTTGCGTAGTCCAGATAGCCCAGTCCTCGTCTTCGACGGGGCGATGGGAACCAACCTCCAAACGCAAAACCTGACTGCTGAAGACTTCGGCGGCCCACAGTATGAAGGCTGTAACGAATACTTAGTCCACACAAACCCCGAAGCAGTCGCTAAGGTTCACCGCGACTTTCTCGCTGCTGGTGCTGATGTGATTGAAACCGATACCTTTGGCAGTACGTCCCTGGTGCTGGCAGAATATGACTTGGCAGACCAAGCCTACTACCTCAGCAAGACAGCCGCAGAATTGGCGAAGCGTGTGGCTGCGGAATTTTCCACGCCCGAAAAACCCCGGTTTGTGGCAGGTTCCATCGGCCCCACAACTAAACTCCCTACCTTGGGACATATTGACTTTGACACCATGAAAGCTACTTTTGTCGAACAAGCAGAAGCGCTGTGGGATGGTGGTGTCGATTTATTTCTGGTGGAGACTTGCCAAGATGTGCTGCAAATTAAAGCGGCGCTGAATGGAATTGAAGAAGTGTTTGCCAAAAAAGGCGATCGCCGACCGTTGATGGTGTCTGTGACAATGGAAAGCATGGGCACAATGTTGGTTGGTTCCGAAATCAGTGCTGTGCTGACAATTCTGGAACATTACCCAATTGACATTCTCGGTTTAAACTGTGCCACAGGCCCAGACTTGATGAAACCACATATCAAGTATCTGGCAGAACATTCACCTTTCATCGTTTCCTGTATTCCCAACGCGGGTTTACCTGAAAACGTCGGCGGTCAAGCGCACTACCGCTTAACACCGTTAGAATTACGGATGTCGCTGATGCATTTTGTTGAAGATTTGGGTGTCCAAGTGATTGGGGGTTGCTGTGGGACGCGTCCAGAACACATTCAACAATTGGCAGAAGCCGCTAAAGACCTGAAGCCAAAAGTTAGACATCCTAGCTTAGAACCCGCAGCTGCATCAATTTACACTACTCAGCCCTACGACCAAGATAATTCCTTCTTGATTGTCGGTGAACGTCTCAACGCCAGTGGTTCCAAGAAGTGCCGCGATTTGCTAAATGCGGAAGATTGGGATGGACTCGTGTCAATGGCGAGGGCGCAAGTAAAAGAAGGCGCACACATCCTTGATGTCAACGTGGATTATGTGGGACGCGACGGCGTGCGAGATATGCACGAATTAGTTTCGCGCATTGTCAATAATGTGACATTGCCTTTAATGCTTGACTCCACCGAATGGGAAAAGATGGAGGCGGGTTTAAAGATTGCTGGTGGTAAGTGTTTGCTGAACTCCACCAACTACGAAGATGGGGAACCGCGCTTTTTGAAGGTATTGGATTTAGCGAAGAAATACGGTGCTGGTGTAGTCATTGGTACTATCGATGAAGATGGGATGGCGCGGACAGCAGACAAAAAGTTTGCGATCGCCCAACGTGCATACCGTCAAGCTGTAGAATACGGCATACCTCCCACAGAAATATTCTTTGATACCCTAGCGTTACCAATTTCCACCGGGATTGAAGAAGACCGAGAAAACGGTAAGGCGACAATTGAATCCATTCGGCGAATTCGTCAAGGATTGCCTGGATGTCATGTGATTTTGGGTGTTTCCAATATTTCCTTTGGTTTGAATCCAGCCTCACGAATGGTGTTGAACTCGGTGTTTTTGCACGAGGCGACGACGGCGGGAATGGATGCAGCCATTGTCAGTGCTAACAAGATTTTACCGCTCTCCAAGATTGAGGAACGCCATCAAGAAATTTGTCGGCAGTTGATTTATGACGAACGGAAATTTGAGGGTAATGTTTGCGTTTACGATCCCTTGGGAGAGCTTACCACAGTGTTTGCCGGGGTGACGACAAAACGCGATCGCTCCTTAGATGAAAGTCTCCCCATCCCCGAACGACTCAAGCGCCATATCATCGACGGCGAACGCATTGGTTTAGAAGAACATCTGACAAAAGCCCTAGAAGAATATCCCCCCTTAGAAATTATCAACACCTTCCTGTTAGATGGCATGAAAGTTGTCGGGGAATTATTCGGTTCTGGACAAATGCAGTTACCCTTCGTCTTGCAATCTGCGGAAACCATGAAGGCGGCGGTAGCCTATCTAGAACCGTTCATGGAAAAGTCAGAATCAGGCAACAATGGCAAGGGAAGCTTTATTATTGCCACGGTGAAAGGTGATGTCCACGATATTGGTAAAAACTTAGTAGATATCATCTTGTCCAACAACGGCTACAAGGTGATTAACCTGGGAATTAAGCAGCCGGTGGAAAACATCATCAAAGCTTACGAACAGCACAAAGCTGATTGTATTGCCATGAGTGGTTTGCTGGTAAAATCCACCGCCTTCATGAAAGAAAACTTGGAGATATTCAACGAAAAGGGAATTAGTGTCCCCGTGATTTTAGGTGGTGCGGCGCTGACTCCCAAATTTGTGCATGAAGATTGCCAAAAAACCTACAAAGGTAAGGTTGTTTATGGCAAAGATGCCTTTTCTGACTTGCACTTCATGGATAAATTAATGCCAGCTAAAGCTGCTGGTAACTGGGAAGATTTGCAGGGATTTTTGAACGAAGTTGAAATTGCTGAAGTTTCGACAAATGGTCACAATGAACCAGTAACTACGACTGCTAAAAAAATAGCATCTGCTGAACCAAAAGAGGTGGATACGCGGCATTCAGAAGCAGTAGCGATAGATATTGAACGCCCGACACCGCCTTTCTGGGGAACGCAGTTATTGCAGCCTAATGATATTCCTATTGAGGAAATATTCTGGCATTTAGATTTACAAGCTTTGATTGCTGGACAGTGGCAATTCCGCAAACCAAAGGAGCAATCTAAGGAAGAATATCAGGCTTTCTTAGCTGAGAAAGTCTACCCAGTTTTGGAAAATTGGAAACAGCGGATTCTTGAGGAAAATCTGTTGCATCCCCAAGTGATTTATGGGTATTTCCCTTGTCAAGCTGAGGGGAATTCTCTACATATATATGACTCACAAAACCAATCACAACAAGTTGCAACTTTCGAGTTTCCCAGACAGAAGTCGTTAAGGCGGCTGTGCATAGCAGATTTCTTTGCACCGAAGGAGTCGGGAATTATTGATGTGTTCCCAATGCAAGCGGTAACTGTGGGGGATATTGCAACAGAGTTTGCCCAAAAGCTATTTTCCGCCAATCAATACACAGATTACCTGTATTTCCACGGGATGGCGGTGCAGGTGGCGGAGGCTGTAGCTGAGTGGACACACGCCAGAATTCGCCGGGAGTTAGGCTTTACTGCTGAAGAACCCGACAATATTCGTGATATATTAGCACAACGCTATCGTGGCTCACGGTATAGCTTTGGGTATCCAGCTTGCCCGAATATCCAAGATCAGTACAAGCAGCTGGAGTTATTGAAGAGTGACAGGATTAACTTGTATATGGATGAAAGTGAACAACTTTATCCAGAACAGTCTACCACTGCGATTATTGCTTACCACCCAGTAGCAAAATACTTTAGCGCTTAATCCATATCCCCTCTCCTTAATAAGGAGAGGGATTAAAGTCAGGACAGGGTGAGGTTACAACAGTATTGCACCGAAGTGAGAACCGCTATATCTGATTATTTTGCACCCAACTGATATCTTTCCTTTAACAGGTGGGTATTATAAGCTTATTCTGTTAACAACATCTTTATAAACTTGCCTTTAGATAAAATATATTTCCGCAATTTTACTGTAAAGTTATGCTCTTATTCTTTATCAGACTTGAATTAAATAATTCTGATAAAATCAGTGTTTCCCGGATAAAATAAACCATTCATTAATGATATAACTTGAAGTAAATTATCTTTTCTTGTAGCCACTTTCTTTGGAAGTTAGCAAAATCAGATCAAGTAGTTACATTAAATATAATCTCACATTTTGCCTGTAAAAATACTTTATAGGCACAAATTAAGATGTCTAAAAAATAGTAAATCCGCTATAGATCACTTGACAGGAAAGCAGCTATGTCTCTAAAACGTCAGCTATTCAAGGCAATCCAAAAAAAAATTAGACAAATTAGCAAGCAATTTTTATCTGTAATTAACAAGCAAATCATTTGGCTACTGCGGAATATCTCTGGCACTCAAAGAAGACGCAGTTCGGTGAATGCTGGCTTTATTTTACCAACAGTTGCGATGGTAATTTTGGTCGTCGTGCTGTTAACAACTGCAATTTTATTTCGGTCTTTTGAGCGCTCTAAAAACGCTAGTAATGTCCGCGTGAATGAGGCTGTGCTTAACGCTGCTACCCCAGCGATTGATCGTGCTAGAGCAAAATTAGACAAGCTATTTGATGACCGCCGACTGCCACGAGCTACACCTTCAGATATAGTTTTAGAGAATACCTTCAAAAATAATTTGAATGAATATACTTTTGGAGACGAAACTCAACTAAATATCAATTATACAGGTCAAACAGCGCTACCAACTGCATGGATGTTCCCTGTTGATACAAATAACAATGGGAAATTTGACACTTATACTCTTTATGGAATTTACTTCCGAACTCCGCCAATAACTGCTGGCACATACAGCCGCGCTAGAAATCCTCTAGAGGCCAGAACACCGCCCATGACCTCTGGTAGTGTAAGCAACGGTTGTGAAGATACTCTAGGAACAAGTGCTAGTTTGGTGGGGAATACGGGCTGGGTTAATATTGCTAGTAAGCTGAAAAAAAGCTTTTTTGTTTACACTGCTAATGTTCCCATTACTCAGCCACCAGCGACTGGAAGTGATGCAGGTAAATACGAAGCTTTCCAAGGGAATAAAGGCTTTTCAAGTTTAGAATATCAACAAGACCGTGTACAACTAGCGCTAGTTAACAATGCGGTGGTTTATGATGATGATATAGAACTTACCCCCGGTCCCACATTTAACCTAAATGGAAGGATTTTAACTAATAGTAACTTCCTGACAGGTAGTAATTCTCAAATTGTTACACTTTATCAGGTTAGTAGTAAAAATTCCTGTTTTTATGATGATGACAATGCCAAAATTGTTGTAGGTGGCAATTTATCAGGAGGTGCTTTCACGGCTGAAGGTGATTACAACAACACTACTGGAGTGCATTTATTCCAAGGGCAAGGAGTTGATCCTAATCAAAGTCTTGGTGTTAAAGAGAACAAATCAGTAACGGAAGCACCGAAGAATATTGCCTACAATAGTCTAGCTTATGAAAAGCGCATTAATCTCTTGAAGGATGGGCAGATTGATAACGCTGCATCTACTGACCCACAAGAAGTCAAAGATGGCATTGCAAAGCAATTAACAGTATTAAATCTAACTACGTCCACTGCCTCCACAGAGCAACAAGCTAGTATCCGTGATAACCAGCTAAGACTTTATTTTAAAAAACGTACACGGCGTGTACCTTATGGTGAAATTCCCTTTGGTGGAAATGCAGAAGGGACTTATCTTAAAACTACAGTGCTACAAGGAAGTGGTGATTCACTGCGTCCACCAGACACTTGGGTTTATCCCTTTGATGCTACTGATGGTCAAACTAAAACTAATTATTCCAATTTAACACTTAACGTTAGTAATTCTAAGCTGTTACCTAGTGCTACAGAAACAACTAAGCAGCAAAAACTAGGTAAAGAACAATACGTTGGCGATCGCGTTTTGCTTGGTAATAACCTACCTGCATTGTGGTGGAACGGGACAACATTTATTGGTTCAGATAGCACAGATACTCAAAACATCACAGGTATTAACTGGGACGACCCGTCAACTGCAACTCGTAATCGCCGCAGTCGTGTACAGCAACTAGCTGATTTAGGAACTGTTGAGCGAGATGGAGACTGGGAATCAGCAGCTTCTAAAGTACCAACTACTCCCCAAGATCCTGTAGGCGGCTTGCGGGTAGTGACTGGTGCAGGGATTTATTTGCCCAGTAATTTGATTGTTAGTAGTCCCAGCTTCACCGCAGCTACAACCCGAATTTGGTCAGATATGATGCCAGTTCCTTCGGGAACACCTACCGTTGGAGCAAGCACTGATCTTAGAGGTATAATAGGCGGTTTTGACTACAACGCAACAATCAAAGTATCAACTCAACCATATTTACGGATGCGGGCTACAGCAGTGTATCACTACCAAGCTAGTGGCTACAGTGCGACAAATCCTGCACCCATTGCTTGTATAAGTAGTTACTATGACCCCACTAATAGCACTACAGCTAAGAACCTTGCAGGTCTTCCATACAATGTGGGTGGCAACTCCCACAATGGTATTGTCTATGCAGCTCCAACAAAGGCTGTTTCTGACTATTCAGCTTTACTAGATTACCAAGCTAGTTTAAAGTATCCCAATGGGCGGTTGGTAAATAAAGTACTGAGCAAGGCTCTGTCAAAAATAGCTTCTTCTAAGACACTGTTACTCTCAGAGCAGTCTGCCATTGATACTGCTATTTGTGCCATCCAAATATTAGACGGTACTATCGGCAGTCCAGATATTAGCGTTATCCCTCACGGTGCAATTTACGAAACTGCTTTTTTAGATGCAAGGCAGATTAAGGCAATTCATAAAGATGTAGATGCAAGTGGTAACATCACCCCAGGTGTACAAACATTCACCAACGCCGATGGTGTAAATGGAGATGGAACTGGAACTGTAGCAAACCCGACTACAGACTATGAACTCGCCAAACAAACCCGCCAACCTCTGGAAATTCGCGCTACTGTATTAGACATTAGTAAGTTACGGGCAACAACTTATCGCACAGCAACACCACAAGAATACTTAATTCCCAATAGCGGTATTATTTACGCTACTCGTGATGATGCACTTTTGGATTTGAGTGCTGCTTCTGGCATTACAGGAGCAGACACGGATACACAAAAACAGAACAAAGAAGATACTCAAAAATCAAGTAGCCCGGTAGACTTCAAACTTGATCCAACTCGCCGTCCCAATGCCATCATGTTAATCAATGGCAACCCAATCTGGCGTGTTCAGAGTTTCAGAGATGCAGAAAAAGGCTTGATTTTAGCCTCTAACTTGCCTGTATATATTAAAGGCGACTTTAATAAACATACCCAAGAAGAGTTTAATACAGCTCTAACTAGTGATTTGAGCAATTTTTACTCTCGCACGGCATCAGACCGTAATAAAAACTTTGCTTGTCGTACTGGTGATGCTAGACTACCAAACTGTACCACTGGAGACGAATGGCGACCTGCCAGCGTGTTGTCAGATGCGATCACACTTCTTTCTAATAACTTCACGTGGGGCTACCGCAATGATGGAGACTATGACCTGAATAATAACTTGGGGGATACTAGTTCCATTATCGGTGATCCTGTTGCTACTCCCGTTATTCACGGATTTAAGAAAAATGGGTTTGATACCAACAATACTAATGTCATCAATGCTGCTTGGTATGGTACTGACGGCTTGCCCAAAGACCTTGATACTATAGCTAGTGGTACTCAAGCTAGTTCTTACTTAAATAACTTTGTTACACCCATCCAGCGAAGGAAAAATGCCCCAGAGTATTTAATGGAGGTCTGCCCGAAACTACCTGTTTCAGCTTGTAATCCGGGTACTGATTGGTACGTAACAGTACCCGCTGATGGTGGTCTAAGAGCCTCTGATGCTACTGGAAATTTTCTTATTGCTACCCATAAAGCAGGTACAACAGCAATATTACCGACTGATTCTAAATATCTGGCCTATCCTCGACGTGTTGCCTTTCTCCGTGATTTATCTTCTGGAGTACTCACAGTTGATGGTAGTAATAAACCAACCATTATAGGTATCAAGGACGGCGCAATAACTCAATTTCCTCTGAGTAGTTTTGATTCTACCAATAGGCCAAATTCCAAAGATAATGCTCTATGGTTCCGAACAGCCAATCCTAATACTAATAGTGATACTCCTAATGACGATACTAAACCGCCAAAGGTTACTCTAGGCTCTGGTACAAGCGATCAACCAATTTTATCGCCAGTTTTACAAATTCAAGTGGCTTTCGGCACTGATGAAAGTGCATCACCAACATCAACTAGCAGAATAGGTCCTAGCAATACACAGGATAGTAACTGGATGCAACAAGCAACACCTACCACCTTTAACCTAGCCGCAGCAGGCGGAGACACCCCAGCTCGTCCTACAGAAGATAATGGTGGTTTACACAACTTTGTCCGTTTCCTGGAAAATTGGAACCCAACTAGTGACTTAAACGCAGCTATTCCAGCTATAATTAACGGTTCTTTTATCCAAAGAACTCGTAGTGTCTATGCTACTGCACCATTTGTAGCATACTTAAATGGCTCATCTCTGGCAGCATATCCGATCGCTAATTCTGGTGGTCAAGTACCTTTTTACCTGGCTCCCAAACGGAAGTGGGGTTATGATGTCGGCTTGCTGTCGCAATCACCAGACGCATTTTCGCAAAAATTAGCGATAACGCCAGATGACAAACCCAATGAGTACTTCCGGGAAGTTGGTCGAGATGATGCATGGGTGCAAACGTTGTTATGTGCCAAAAAAGCCTCAGACAGTAGTTATGCCGTCGATGTCGATCATACTAACTGTAGTTAATCTTTAATTCCTAGAAGCGGTGAGTAACTATGATTAAGCCCAAACCACAGCAAGTAAGTCAACCATCAGGTGAGTCTGGTTTTACGATCATTGAGTCACTGATAGCACTACTTGTAGTTGCTATTTTGCTAACAGCGATCGCACCTGTAATCGTCCTGGCAACAGCAACGCGAGTTCAGTCTCGACGGGTGGAACTTTCAACCCAAGCGGCAAAAACATTCATTGATGGTATCAGAACTGGAGCTATTACAGCGCCAAGTACAGTTATTACACTTGCTGCTCCTACATCAGCCGCGCCCAGACGCGTTTCAGATGTAGCTGCTGTAGCTGCTGTAGCAGCTACAGGAACTACAGCAGCTATACCAGCTATACCAGCCGTAACAGGTAGACCACAAGACTATTTAATTAATACTACAAATATGGCTGCTCCCACATCGGCAACTGGTCTGTATTGTTTTAACAAAAATGGTCAGCTAAATCTGCCCGATTGTACTAGCGATTTATTTTATATTCAGGCTGCTCGAATTAATTTCACAACTACTGAGACAGATTCAAAAAAGTTGGTAGAGGCAGGCTATCGTCTGGGAATTAGGGTTTATCGAGCAGATGCTGACTTTCCCTTAACAGCCAGCACTGTTGATACTAAAAACACACAAACACCTTTCACTGGTGGATTAGGTAGCCGCAAAGCACCATTAATTGAAATGACAACCGACATCGGCAACAGTACCACTACATTTCAGGCTTTATGTCAACGACTGGGTACTGCAACAAATCAAACTTGCCAATAAAAAACTGAGCAAGTTCATATTATGCGAGCGATCGCTGTGCATCTATTAGCAAAGAGAATACCGCAGTATGATAAGGGCACTAAAATTTCTGCTCAGTATACACCTGAAGCGCTCCAAGGGCATTAAGCAAGTTGATGGTTTTACCCTAATTGAATTGTTGGTAGGCATGATCATGGCGTTCCTGATCATCACGCCGTTGCTAGGATTCATGATCAATATTCTGGACACCGACCGAAAGGAACAAGCCAAGGCAAATTCTGAGCAAGAAATTCAAGCTGCACTAGATTACATTGCCCGTGATTTACAACAGGCAATCTATATTTATGATGCTACTGGAATTGGTTGTCTAACCGGTACTGCTGATACTAATACTTGCCCAAACGCAAGTACAACTGGGAATCAACTACCTAGCCCAACTGCAACAGATAGAGTTCCTGTGCTTGTCTTTTGGAAACGAGAATTAGTTAGTAAAGCAATTACAATTACAGGCACTCAAAAAGATGATACTTTTGTTTACTCATTAGTTGCCTACTATTTAATTAAAGACACTAGTACTACTTGGTCTAACGCTGCTCGTATCGCCCGATGGCAAATTAAGGATGGTGTAGCAGATCCAGGTGGACAAGCTTGTACTGGATATACTGGAAAGTATGTCACTGACAGTGGTGATAAATATTGTCCTAACCCAGGTTTTGCTCTATTTAAACTTGATGGAGCAGGCACGATAACACAAAAGATGAATGCTTGGACAAAAGCTACAGCAAGTTACACTGCCGATACCACAGTACTTGTTGACTTTATTGATCAAACCAAAATTGACGACGCTTCAAATCCCGCGCCAACGGCAGTCTGCTCTCTCACCAGCCTACCAGCCTCTTTCAGCGTACCAGCCTCTTTCAATACTCGTAATACAGCTAAAATGACTAGCTTTTATGCCTGTGTTGATAAAATTAATACAACAGCACAAGTATTTTTACGAGGCAATGCACTCGCACGCTTACAAAACTATAACCTTAATTATAAAGATAGCAGCAAAACTTATTTTCCAAATGCAAGTATACAAGTACAAGGACGCGGATACTTATTTACTAAATAAATGCTGAAGTTCAAAGGATTACTTAATAGCAGCCATTATGGAAAAGTTAAGTTTGAAGTTATTTAACCTAAACAGTAGAAATGAAACCAGTAAACACCAATATCTAATTAACAGGCTGCGCTATGCTTCTGGATACAACCAACAAGATGCTGGCTTTAGCTTGCTGGAATTATTCGTAGTAATTCTGATGATCGGAATTTTAGCAGCGATCGCAGCTCCTGGTTGGGTTGCCTTTGTAAATCGGCAACGGGTAAACAAGGTTAACGACGCAGTTTTAGCTGCACTGCAAGAAGCACAGCGCCAAGCTAAAAACAAAAAACTTAGTTACAGTGTCAGCTTTCAGAAAAATACCACAACCCAAAATGTAGAGGTTGCTATTTATCGTACCGATGCTGCAATCACAACATGGACATGGAAACCTTTAGGGTCAGATGTAGGCGTTAGCTCTGATAAATTTTTGCTGGGTGCAAATCTCAGTAACGAAAACACTGTCAATACTACTGATCCTACTGTAACCTATACTTCTAGTACGCCACCACCAATTACCTTTGACTATATGGGGACTTTACCCAATGCAAGCTTTGGAACACCTGTAGCCCCTTCGACAGAGCCACCTGGGTTAAAAATAGTGGTAGCTGTACCAAGCTCTGCAAATTCTACATTGCCTAGTAGCGTAAAGCGATGCGTCATTGTGAAAACTCTCTTAGGCTCAATGCTTACAGCGAGAGACTCCACTCAGTGCGACTAAATAATCTACATAGTATAATTTTATAAAAATAAGCAATAATACTGAACAGAAAACTGCACATTGATAGCAAAATTGAAACATCATATGCAGTTTTAATGTTTGATAGATTTATTTAATAATGAGTAACAAATTAACCATTGGCTGAATATATAAATAAAAAGCGTCATAATCAAAATATCAAAATGCAACTTTTGCCAAATGACTGAGAACCTTGACTTTACTGTAGCTATCCCAACTTATAACGGTGAAAATCGTTTGCCTGAGCTACTAGAACGACTACAAAACCAACTTCACACAGAAAATTTATCTTGGGAAATTATAGTTGTAGACAATAACAGCACTGACAATACAGCTAAAGTTGTTCAAACCTATCAACAAAATTGGCAGTGTCCTTACCCTTTAAAGTATTGCTTTGAAGCGCGACAGGGAGCAGCTTATGCCCGAAAAAGGGCAGTGCAACAAGCTGAAGGTAGATTCATAGGTTTTCTAGATGATGACAACTACCCAGTATCAAATTGGGTATCCGCAGCTTATGCTTTTGGTGAAAAGTATCCCAAGGCAGGAGCTTATGGTAGTCAAATTCACCCTGACTGGGAAGTAGAACCACCAGAAAACTTTCAGCGAATTGCTCCATTCTTGGCAATTACAGAGCGAGGTAATTTACCGCTATTATATGAAGCAGCCAAAAAATTACTACCTCCCTCTGCCGGACTTGTTGTCCGTAGACAAGCTTGGGCTAAAAGTGTACCAGAGAAGTCTATTTTAACTGGGAGAGTTAAAGGCAATATGCTTACCAGTGAAGACTTAGAAATGTTGTCTCACATCCAAAAATCAGGATGGGAAATTTGGTATAACCCAGAAATGGAAATTTATCACAAAATCCCAATTTTTCGGTTACAAAAAGATTATTTAATTCCGTTTTTTAGAGGTATTGGACTTAGCCGTTATGTAACGAGAATGGTTAATATAAAACAGGTGTATAGACCAATTGCTCTTTTATCTTATATGATTAATGATCTGCGTAAAATCGCTTTACACTTACTAAAATATCGAACTAAGCTAAAACATGATTTAGTAGTTGCTTGTGAAATGGAACTGTTTTTAAGTAGTTTCATGAGTCCTTTTTATCTTTGGAAAAATGGATATTTTAAAAAATAAATTCTCAAAAAGTATTATGACTAAATTAGCAGTTGAAACTTTAGATATTAGCGTAGCAATTCCTACATATAATGGAGCAACCCGTTTACCTATAATTTTGGATAAGCTATTAACCCAGACAGGAGTAGAAAAACTTAACTGGGAAATTATTATTGTGGATAACAATAGTTCTGATAATACATCTGAAATAATCCAGAATTACCAAAAAATATATGATGGAAACTGTCATTTAAGATATTTTTTAGAAACCGAACAGGGAGCCGCTTTTGCACGACTGCGAGCAGTGCGTGAAGCTAGAGGGCAGCTAATTGCATTTCTAGATGATGATAATTTACCTGCACCTGATTGGTTATCAGAAGCATATACCTTTGGATTAGGGCATCCTCAAGCAGGTGCTTGGAGTGGACAGATTCATGGAGATTTTGAAGTAAAGCCGCCAGAAAACTTTGAAAGAATTCAAGCTTTTTTAGCTATCAGAGAACATGGCTCAAATCCATATTTATTTGATGCTGACAATTTAAGACTTCCTCCTGGGGCGGCGCTTGTTGTTCGGAAAAAAGTATGGTGTGAAAATGTACCACAACGGCCTAATTTAAGCGGTAAGTTGCCTGGTATTTTGGTACAGGGTGATGACTATGAACCATTGCTTTACATACATTATGCAGGTTGGCAAATTTGGTATAACCCTACCATGCATACTTATCATCAAATACCACATTGGCGACTTGAGAAAGATTACCTCTTAACTCTGGCACGCGGCTGTGGCTTGTGTATTTTCCAGTTACGCTTGATAAATACTAAAAATTGGCAAAAACCAATAGTGTTTGTGAAAACTATTTTAGGAAATTTACGCCGAGCATTACAGCACCTCATTCAGTATAGAGGGCAATTGAAAAATAATCTAATTGCACTTTTTGAGGTGGAGTTTTACTTGGCTAGTATGATGAGTCCTCTTTACTACTTAAAATGTAATTTAGGCAGAGCATTAAAAAATAAATTAGCTCTATAAAATGATGAGAACCAGCAAAAATTTACCAAAAATTTCTGTAATCATCCCCGCTTATAATAGTGAAAAGACTATTAAGCACACAATTCAGTCTGCTTTAAATCAAACTTTTACTAACTTTGAATTAATTATAATAAATGATGGTTCACAAGATTCAACTTTAGAAGTTGTTACACAAATCCAAGACTCACGAATAAAAGTGTTTTCCTATTCCAATGCTGGCGGAAACATCAGCCGTAACCGAGGGCTAGACCATGCAGTTGGAGAATTTGTTAGTTTTTTAGATGCAGATGATCTTTGGACACCTGATAAACTTCAGTGTCAGTTAAAAGCTCTGCAAGAAAATGTTACTACGAAAGTTGCTTACAGTTGGACTGATTATATTAATGCAAATGGTAAATTTCTACTTTTAGGCAAGCGGATTAATGTTAATGGAAATGTTTATGAAAATTTGTTAATAAATAACTTTTTAGAAAATGGTTCCAATCCCTTAATATGTAGAAAAGCTTTAATTACATTAGGTGGCTTTGACGAATCTCTAAGTGCAGCTCAAGATTGGGATATGTGGCTGCGATTAGCCTCTAAATTTGATTTTATATGTGTACCATCTGTACAAATCTTATATCGCATAAGTTGTAATTCAGTTTCTTCCAATCTTGTCAGGCAGGAAAAAGCCTGCTTACAATTGCTTGAGAGAGCGTACAAGGTAAGACCATCTCTACGAGACGCTACGCGAACGACACTTAAGCATAGTTGGAATATAAGCCTAGCAAATTTATATAAATACTTGACCTGCAAAGCCCTACAAGAGCCGTTTAATCAACAAAAAGCTATAGCCGCTGCTAGATTTCTGTGGAAGTATTTTATTAACGACCCTTCAAGACTTCAGAATATAAATTTCACTTTAAAATTATTATTGAAAATTATCATAATTTTTATCTTACCCACCTTACTCTACAGTATTACTAATCGGCGCGAAGTAAGAAGCCAAGAAACTGAAACATTGCTCAACATCTGGGTAGCTAAAAACCGACCAGAAAATAAAAATGGATACCTAGATGCATTTACGATCTCTAGTTAACGCAAAAAGTCTCTTGAATAAGCACTATAACAGTGGTTTTACCTTACCAGAGATGTTAATAGTTGTTGTATTAATTGGTATATTAGCCACATTGGGAATACCCAACTGGCTAGGTTTTGTGGAAACTCAACGCCTCAACACTGCCCAAAACAAAGTTCACCTCGCCATGCACCAAGCTCAAAGGCAAGCTACCAAGGAAAAATTGACTTGGCAAGCCAGCTTTCGTGAGCAAAACGGCATTATTCAATGGGCGGTTCATCCTGCTACAGTAAACCCATCTGACGCTAACTGGAATAACCTAGATTCCAATGTGCGCTTAGATGCGGAAACAACCTTACAAGAGTCAAATGGCATCAGACAAATCCAATTTGATTACAGAGGTAATGTCAGGCAACCGCCACTAGGAAGGATAACACTATCAAGTAAGTATGGTGGTAAAGTTAAGCGTTGTGTTGTTGTTTCTACGATTTTAGGAGCAATACGAATCGAAAAAGACCATAGCACAGCCGAAAACGGTAAGTATTGCTATTAAGATATTTTTAGTTTATTCAAATAAATATTGCGTGCTGAACTTTCCAGCAAGCCCAAAACAGCACCTGATTATTTTCACTTGCTATCCAGAACCAGGTAAGACAAAAACTCGATTGATACCTGCTTTGGGAACTGTTAATGCTGCCAATCTTCAACGCCAGCTGACTGAACATATAAAATCTCAGGTTAAAGAATTGCAAAAAACCATTGCCATATCTGTAAAAGTGTGGTTTCTAAGTGGCGATTCGCAACTCATGCAAGACTGACTGCGGTTAGATTTAGTTTACCAGCCTCAATGTGAAGGGGATCGATAGTTTGCCGATGGCGCGATCGCTTAGAAATGCTTTTCTATTTGAAGCAGAAAAAGTAATTATCATCGGCACAGATTGTCCTGGAGTGAATGCCCAGATTCTAGCAACAGCGTTTGAGAAGTTACACACCTTTAACCTCATACTTAGTTCTGCGATCAATGGTGGATATTACTTAATTTGTTTGCGCCAACCCATTCCGGAGTTATTCGTTAACATCGAGTGGGGAACTGCTCAAGTATTCCAGAAAACTGTGGACATTGTATAGAAACTTAATTTATCACATGTGAACTTGTCGCTTTTAGCTGATGTTGACCGACCGGAGGATCTGCCGATTTGGGAACAAGCCCTTCCAGGGAAGATGAGGGTAATGAGGAAGATAAGGTAATAAATGAGTCGGACTCTAGAACCGAATGGTACTTGCTTAAGCAAAAGTTGCTGCCCAGATCCCGGACTTATTCAAGAAGTAGGGGATCTAAATCTAGCTTCAGTGAGATTTTGCTCCCCAGCCCCGCATTAATTCGTATCTTAAAACACCAGGGATTTCCTGAAGACACAGTACATAACAAATGTTACTCTGGCCTAGTTGAAAACCAAGAGGCAGATAGCCTTAACCAGTATTGAATCTGCTTTGTATTTCTACACAATTGTCACAGTCATGGGCACAATATTTAAGTAGCTTGAAATATGAAAATCACTCGTATTCACCACAAGTTTGAAGAATTATGGTTAACCGTCTTGCTTCCGTAAGCACTGCTCTCACAGTTAAGGTAGTTGGAATAATCTGCATTTTGTCCTTTTTCGTTGACTTTTTGATTCTATTGTTACCTTTTCAACCTACTGATCGGGTATGGCAAATCAACTTGGCAACAGCGCTAGTTGATCGGGGAATTGTTCCTTTAGTAGGTTTGGGGCTTCTGTTTGCTGCCTATTGGATTGATAGTGCTGATACCACAAGCGATCGCCCCCAAGGTATCGATTTAAGATTTCCCGCCCTGATCTTATCAAGTATTTTGGGGTTGATGTTCTTGCTGATTTTTCCCCTGCACCTCAATAACGTCAATCAAGCTAAGACTCAAACAATCAACCGCATTACCCAAGAAGCAGATCAGGCAGAAAATCAACTGAACAATCGATTATCGCAATTGCAAGCACAACTGAATACTGACCAAGGAAAAGCTCAACTAGAGCAGCTGCGAAACCAAACCAAAGCTCAGTTTAGTGAAATCCTCAAAGATGAGCAAAAATATAAGCAAGCACTTGAAAGCCCTCAAATTCCCGCAAATATAAAAGATTTACTCAAGAAGGCTAAAACAGATCCCCAAGTACTTGACAAAGCTATCGAACAACAAACAGATCTTCAGACGTTGCGAAATCAACAACTGAGCCAAGTTCGCCAGCGCAGAGACGAAACAGAGCAACAAGCTAAAGATGCTGCTTGGAAGTCTGGACTGCGGATTGGGATTAGCAGTTTGCTGTTGTCCATTGGTTACATTATCATCGGCTGGACAGGCTTAAGAGGTAGAGGTGCTTTACAAGGTGGTAAACCTAGAGCTACTGCCCGCTAATCCACTATCGGTATGGCAGTAGGACGTATCCAATAATTGTTGACAGCCCATACTGCCATGCGCCTAATAGTTAATAACAATAAAAAGGCAATTATCAGTTACTAAAATCGCTATAAAACCTGGGTAATGTTCTCAATTTACATACTGACATATAACGAAGAGTTAGATATTGCTGCTTGCATCGAATCGGCGATGCTATCGGATGACATCATTGTTGTGGATTCATGCAGTAGCGATCGCACTGTGGAAATCGCTAGTTGCTATCCCATCCGCGTTATCCAACACGCTTTTGAAAGCCACGGACGCCAACGTACCTGGATGTTAGAGTCTATCCCCCCGAAGCACGAATGGGTTTACATTCTCGAAGCTGATGAGCGCATGACACCAGAGCTTTTCGCGGAATGCGAAAAGGTAGGTCAGAATCCAGACTACATCGGTTACTACGTAGCTGAACGTGTCATGTTCATGAATCATTGGATTCGCTACAGCACACAGTATCCCCGTTACCAAATGCGCCTCTTCCGCTACGGTAAAGTGTGGTTTACAGACTATGGTCATACTGAACGGGAAGTTTGTGAGGGTGCAACTAGCTTTTTAAAAGAAACATACCCTCATTACACTTGTAGCAAAGGTTTGAGCCGCTGGATTGAAAAACATAACCGTTATTCTACAGATGAAGCTCAAGAAACATTGTATCAACTAGAACAAGGAAAGGTTAACTGGCAAGATTTATTTTTTGGCAAATCGGAAATCGAAAAACGCCGTGCCCTAAAAGATTTGTCTTTGCGTTTACCCGCCAGACCGTTGCTACGCTTTGTATATATGTATTTTATCTTAGGCGGATGTTTAGATGGAGGCGCTGGACTTGCTTGGTGTACATTGCAAGCATTCTACGAATACCTGATTTTGCTCAAAGTTTGGGAAATGAAGTATTTACCAAAACCTAATTTAGATGCAACAGCAATTCTGGCACAAGAGAGTACACAACAGGTACAGTGCGCGGATTCTGAAACTACACAGGCTGATGCGGTGTAAAGAGGACTGGAGATTACAAGGCAGGACTTACGCACGGGTTATGAAAGAACGAACCACAGAGGCACAGAGTACACGGAGGAATGAGAGTTTGAGAGGTTTTTTGCGTAAGTCCTATGCAATTTAAAGCAGTGATCGCTTACGGTAAGCGGGTACGCAATCGCAAAATCAGAATTTATAGTAAAATAGCTGATTTCCAGCAACAAGTATGTGTTTTGACGGCAGTAGCCAAGCTGCTAGCGTTTTGGAAAGTTACTTGTGGCAGAAGTTGCTTCAAGTAGAGCCTTTGCTATTTGACTAAGGAACTGACAAAAAATAAATTATCCAAAATTATTTGTACATTTGTAGGGGCGCAAGACCTTGTGCCCCTACGTTCGCGGAGCGTCCCGCAGGGATGGGATGTTTTTTTAACTGGAAGTCCCTAATATGCTGGTATGGATACCAATAAAAAAAGTTCCTCTAGCTTAAAACAGGAGAATCGGGGCTTGGTAATCGATCGCCTAAAACAGGACTTAAAAAACGACCTGATTGCTGGTTTGTTGGTAGTAATTCCGTTAGCAACCACTATCTGGCTGACAATTACCATTGCTACTTGGGTAATCAATTTCCTCACCCAAATTCCCAAACAGCTGAATCCCTTTGATGGCTTAAACCCAATTTTAGTAATTTTACTGAATTTATTAGTAGGATTGGCTGTACCCCTACTGAGTATCTTATTGATGGGCTTGATGGCTCGCAATATTGCTGGGCGCTGGTTGCTAGATTTTGGTGAGCGGTTATTACAGGCAATTCCTTTAGCGGGACAGGTATATAAAACCCTGAAGCAGCTTTTAGAAACAATACTCAAAGATTCTAATGGCAAGTTTCGCCGGGTAATTTTGGTAGAGTATCCCCGCCGAGGAATTTGGGCGATCGCCTTTGTTACTGGTGCAATCAGCAGTGATATCCAAGCCCAGATGTCTCGCCCCGTGCTAAGTGTTTTTATCCCCACCACCCCCAATCCGACTACCGGATGGTACGCAGTTGTTCCTGAAGACGAGGTGGTGAACCTCTCCATGTCGATTGAAGACGCCTTTAAAATAGTTGTATCAGGTGGCATTGTCGCCCCCAATACGTCCTTAGTTTTCCCCAAAGAGTCCACACTGGAAGTCAAACACGACCAAATCAAGCAGCAGGTTATTCCCGTTGAAGAAACTTAAAATCAATCTGGCAAAGTCACAAGTAAATGCCTAATGTTGTTGTTGGACTGTGCCAAAATTGATAGGCTTGTAAGTTTGTCCCGCCTAGTTCATCAGTTCTCGCACAATCACCTCTCATTTTTATGCAACCTCGTAAACCCCAGCAAATTGCTCGTGAATTAGCGCTTTTAAGCCTTAGCCAATTGCCAGTTAACCCAAAGAAATTAGATAAATTGGCAGACGATCAACTAGTATCCAAGTTAGTGCTAGGAGCAGTACGCACCCTGACCTCAGAAGTGCAAGATACCCTTGATAATGCCGCAGGTGAACTGCAACGCAGTAACGATCGCATCTTAAGTAGCCAAACTCGGGCCTCCGACCTCAATAGTGCTAGAACAATGCTTCAAGAGGCGATCGCCTGTACCCAGACAGCAATCAATCAGTTGGGTACAGCAGTTGATTTCCCAGAATTGATTCAGTTAGCTAATCAGGATAAGGGAGTCCGGAATTACGCTAAAGAGCTTGTGATTACCGTCAACGAAAATCGACACATTATCGATGAACTCCTTTCTAGTGCCTTAGTAGATTGGCAAGTAACTCGCCTCGCCCAAATTGACCGTGATATCCTACAAATTGCTGTGGCAGAAATGAAGTTCTTAGGAGTTCCAGATAGTATTGCCATCAACGAAGCTGTGGAGCTAGCCAAACGCTACAGTGGAGACGACGGTCATCGGTTTATTAACGGTGTTTTGCGCCGAGTCACTGAGCAGAAAAAAACAGCATAGTACCGTTACGTAATTCGTAATTCCTATACTGCCGTAGAGAAAAGTCTGTAGCCGCAGAAGCGGCTTCCTGCGATATTCTCCCTACAGCCCTTTGGGCATCCTACGGCAGGCGCTAGCCTCTGACAATGTGAGAAGGGGAGAGGCTGCACGAACGGAAGGAACCCTCTGTTGTACCGATTCTCCTCAAACTGGTGTTTAAAGGTGAGGATAACCCGGAAGTTTTCACCCCAAGAAAAAGTGCAAAGTTAAATTAAACTCATAACTTATAACTTATAACTCATATAACTAATACTGCTGCAATGGTTTTTAATTGGTTCCGTCGTCAATATAACGATTCCTCTAACACTCCCTCTGATCAGAAACAGGAAGAAACTCCTGCTGTACAAGAACCCCAACCAGAGCCAGCCAAAACGTCAACACCAACTGCTGAAACTGCACCAGACACAACGGCAGATTTGTTGGCGTTTGCTAAAGCTGCCTACAAAAATATTCAGCAAAAACAACAAGTTGAGGAAGTAGAAACCTCACCTGATTCAGCACAACCTGAAACCGCAGAAACGGCAATTGCGGAAATCACTGAACCAGAAGCAACTGAGGAACCTGTTAGTACAACTGTAGAAACTGCACAGCCAGAAGTTATCCAAGCAGCTACTGAGGAAGAAAGTACAGAAGATTCCTCAGTAGCAGCAATTGTTGAAGAGCCAGATGTCAAAAGCCCAGAAATAAAGGCAAGTGAAGTTGAACCAACGCCCAGCGAACCACTAGCTACGCCAGAGGCAACACAGCCAACAGCACCAGCTACCTTATCCTTCTTAGAACGGGCGGCAGCAGAACGGCAAGCCAAGCTGGAACAACTAATAGCCACCGCCATTGAAGTTCCACAACCGGAGGTAGTACAGCCAGTAGCTGCAACCTCAGAGACAGGAGAGGAAATTCCTGGACTAGTATTTGATGATGGGTTTGTCTGGTCAGCGAAAGTCCTAGCAGCTCAAGGTAGAAGTCCAGAAGACGTTTCTATTGAAGAAATTACCTGGCTGAAAAAGCTCCGGCAAGGCTTAGACAAAACTCGTCGTAGCATCCTCAACCAACTAAAAGCGATCGTTGGTCAAGGGCCGCTAAACGTTGCTGCCGTGACAGAAATTGAGGCATTACTCCTGCAAGCTGATGTGGGTGTCGAGGCGACAGATTTTATTATCAATGCCCTACAGAAAAAACTTCGAGAAGAAGTCACCGCACCTGAAGAAGCGATCGCTTACCTGAAAAAAATCCTCCGGGATATGCTGGATGCACCGAGCAAAACATCTCAGAAAACTACCTTTACCCTAGAAAAAGAAACCTTAAATATTTGGTTAATCACTGGGGTGAATGGTGCCGGTAAGACCACCACCATCGGTAAAATTGCCCATCTGGGACAAAAATCTGGTTATAAATGCTTGATTGGGGCAGCAGACACCTTCCGCGCCGCCGCCGTGGAACAGGTCAAGGTTTGGGGTAGTAGAAGTGGTGTAGAAGTAATTGCCAATCCTGGGAAAAATACAGATCCGGCAGCAGTTGTATTTGATGCGATCGCTGCCGCCCAAGCACGTCAAACAGAATTACTTTTGGTAGATACAGCTGGGCGATTGCAAAACAAGAAAAATTTAATGGACGAACTCAGCAAAATCCGGCGAATTATCGACAAAAAAGCCCCAAATGCCAAAGTAGAATCTCTGTTGGTTTTAGATGCCACTTTAGGTCAAAATGGATTGCGGCAAGCTGAAGTTTTCTCCCAAGCTGCCCAACTAAGTGGCGTTGTCTTAACTAAACTGGACGGCACCGCCAAAGGCGGTGTTGCCCTTGCCGTTGTGCAGCAGCTAGGTTTACCCATTCGCTTTATTGGTGCTGGCGAAGGAATTGAAGACCTGCGCCCCTTTTCTAGCTATGAGTTTGTCGAAGCTCTCTTGAGTGGCTAGTTGAAAAATTTCTAGTGAAAAATTTTTCTTGACAAACTGATAAATTTAGGGATGACTCATCTGGTATTATCACTTGAACTAATTAGAAACAAAATACTGGAAACAGCTAAAGTCCTAAAATCATGAGTTTGCCACAATAGATGGGTGAGTTTTGCTAAAATTTCAAGCTAATGCCCTTTTTTCACGCCCTGAATGGGCTTTTTAAATGTAGCAGTGGGCATTTAGTTGCGACACATAAAAGCCCGTAAACTCGTATCTTGCAGCAATTTAAAGGGCAGTCGAGACGCTTACCCCCACAAATACAACTATTGTGGGATGAACAGCAGTGTGAGCAATGAGTAGTGCGTTGGGCAGCCAGCGCGGGTGAGTCCAGCACTGAGGGGGGGTTTTCCCTCCGCAAGTGACTGGTATTGGCTATGGCGACTTAAAGCAACCGCGTTAGCGAGTCGAAAGAGGTGCATACTGCACGTAACTTACTTAAGAGTAGGAGTACGAGTGTCAGCTGTTTGCCCAGCGCTGATCTCAGGAAAAGGAGGGCTTCCGACCATCAGAACTTTGGAGAATCGTCCACTGTGGACTCAAAAAGCGAATTGGTGTAAGTAAGCTGGTTCAACACTCCCAGGTGCATTCTCAGATATTATTTGCGAAAGTATCCACAAATATTTTTTGTAATAAATCGAGAGGTTTAAACTCTGATAGTTAAATGACAACACTCTTTCTGGCTTTTGACTTAAAGTTCTTGGAGGAGATTTTTCTAGATTTAGTGTCATCTCTTCTATTCATATCTTACACTTACCAAATGACTCCCACCTAAAATCAATTACAGGCTAATCCTTTAAGTCTGTTACCGCTGACTCGAAAGACTAAGTTATCTTACTTTTATCTCATTTCAATGGGTTGAATTTTTGTATATTCAGCAAGTCAAAATTTGCAAAACGATAAATTCAAAATGAAAAAGCTCAATATTGGCGATTATTCCGGCAATTATGGGATACAAATTAAGTATTTGAAGACTTATTTACATATTCTCAGGTTTGGGAATGAATGTAAGTCTGTTTTTTCCCAAACCAAGCTCGATTTTAGCGCTTATAGAGGTTTTCACTAAAAAGACTTATAGTCTCTACCCAAATAGTGACTCTGAAAACATTATAAATTATTCTTTGAATAAAGTATTTTTCTTGCTTTAGAGATATGCTTTGGGAATTAAGTTATGAAAAAATAAAAAGCTTTCTTAATATCACCGAAACTAGTAATTTTTACGGGTTGGGTTTTGACTAAAAATACATGATTTTAAATTACTAATTATTACATCCAAAATATAATAAGCAAATAAAATACTGATAAAAGTTGCCTGTTACGTCTTTATACTCTTGCTAAAGTGACAAGTCTTGTCTAAATATGGTTTAGCAATGCCAAAGCCAAAAGATTTGTAAGTAATCTAAAATCTGCCAATATAAAGTGCAATAGTACCTGTGCCTGTGTCTCAACTGCCCTCTCAACCCACTGACAACAATAGTAGTACCGCGACAGATGTCACACCAGTCGTGGCACTCAAAGAACTCGTGGCAAGGTTACACCGGGAACAGAACAAAATTCAAGATTTGCTAAGTTCTTTAGGATTTGCCTTGAGAAGTTTCAATAATTTGAATCAGTTTTTGGAACTGATCCCGCTGATGGCAACAAGAGTGACAGATGCAGACGGTAGCGCCCTGTTCCTCTACAAACCTAATGGTCAAGTCAGGTTAGAGCAGTTACATTGGCAAGATAGTCGTCAGCGAAAAAATATCCGCAAAGCGCTAGAAATAGCCAGTAGTCAAATCACGCTTATGCCCAATACTGCCCCTCTAGCGAATGCCACGGGGATAATGGAAGACCAGATGCATCGCTATTTGGGGCCAGATGTGCAAATCTTTGGTACGGCGATTCTGGTGAAGCATACAGAACGGGGATGGCTCTATGTCTTGAGCCGCGATCCAGAATATAGTTGGACAGAAACTAGACAAAAGTTAGTTAGGTTAGTGGCAGACCAAACAGCAGTAGCGATTGAAAACGATGAACTAGCTGTAGAATTAAGAAAAAAAGAACGCCTAGACCAAGAACTAGAAATTGGCGCAGAAATTCAACGGCGACTTCTGCCACGTCAATGCCCCATAATCCCTGGTGCTGTCCTGGCGGCACGCTGTAAACCTGCCAATCGCGTTGGCGGAGACTACTACGACTTTATTGCTACCAATCACAATAAGATTCAGCCCAAGACCAAAGGCAGCACGGAAACTAGTCGCTGGGGTTTGGTTATTGGAGATGTCATGGGCAAAGGTGTCCCCGCTGGGCTGATTATGACGATGATGCGGGGAATGCTACGGGGAGAAGTGCTACATGGTAATTCCCCAGCAAGAATTCTGCAAAACTTAAATAGAGTTATGTATGCAGATTTGGACAATTCCCAGCGTTTTGTAACGCTATTTTACTCAGAATATAATCCCCATACCCGAATTTTATCTTATAGTAATGCGGCACATAATCCTCCCTTGTGGTGGCACGCAGCCACAAAAACTGTCAGCCGTTTAGATACTTTAGGAATGTTAATCGGTTTGGATGCTAACAGCCAATATGAAGATGCCCAGGCGCAGTTAGAGCCTGGGGATACAATTATTTACTATACAGATGGCTTGACCGATGCCGCTGCCGCTGGTGGCGATCGCTTCGACGAAGATAACTTTGTCACTAGCTTCAATACGGCTTGCAAGTACTGCAATGGGCCACAGGAAATTGTGGATTACCTATTTGACCAAGTTCAGCAATTCATTGGTGCTGATAAGCAAAACACTGATGATATGACACTAGTTGTTCTGCAAATTTTATAGTCATTTACCCATAATAAAACTATCCCACCCGCACTGG
Organism: Nostoc sp.; assembly: GCF_036917395.1. Classification (GTDB taxonomy): domain Bacteria; phylum Cyanobacteriota; class Cyanobacteriia; order Cyanobacteriales; family Nostocaceae; genus Nostoc. The sequence goes on along the minus strand of NZ_JBALDI010000045.1, from coordinate 207 downwards.
GGCGCACCCTCACGCCACTTGCTTCTCCCTACAGCCCTTTTCAAGACAGGAGACGTTCTTGCGTTCGGGCATCTTACGGCAGGCGCTAGCCTCTGGCAATGTGAGGAGGGCATTAGACCTCTTGCAAAAAAGTTTTGTGGTATTATGTAGAGTTATGAAAATTTCAAGTTAATTAGCTTTTTGAAGATCATAATTATAAATTCCAGC